>CAVWME010000007.1:0-355729 GCA_963755935.1 uncultured Gammaproteobacteria bacterium | reverse complement strand
CGTTGGTGAGCACGTAGCCATCGGCACTCACGATGAACCCGGAGCCAATGCCATGGGCGGGCGGCATATGCTCGGGATTCGGCATCTGGAAACGATGGAAGAACTGCGACAGGGGGTCTTCGTCGTTGCCGCCCTCCTCGCCCCCCGGCGAGCCGCCGCTACGCTGCTGCGGTTTCTCCACGACGCTGATATTGACCACCGCGGCGCCATTGTCAGCCACCAGGCCCGAGAAGTCCGGCAACCCCGTGACCCGTCCGGCCGGAGCGGTTGGCACGGCCGCGGCGGCCGTGGAGGCGGGCGCGGTGCCCCCGTCCCCCGCATTGGCATTCGAGCGCTGGTGAGCCACGACCACCACGAAGATGCCGGCCACCAGTGCGAGCGACCAGGTTCTGAGACTTCCCATTGCAATATGTCCTTTCAAAGGTGTTCTCGGGCTCTCGGTAATTGACCCCGACTTGAGGCTGACGTTTCAATTTTCCAGGTTTTTGGGCTTCCATTCCCATTTTTTTCGGCCGCGGTGCCGAAAAAATGTGACTTATCGACGGGCCGGAGCCCGGCGCCGCGGCTAGGCTCTAGCTCTTTGAACACACCCTTTCGCCGCGTATGCCCGATGCAACCGGTCCGGTGCTGTTGGTGGTGGGCGGCGACGCCAAACGCCTGCAGTGGCTGAACCATCATGTCACCAGCCATTGGCCGAGCGCCCAGGTTACCACCGCGCCCGGCACGGACGCGGCTTCCCTGACGCGTTTCGTCCAGGAACGGGCCCCCGACGCGGTCATCATGCAGATCGACTTCAGCAACGAAGCGCTCGCGAGCATGGGCTTGAGTCACCTGACACAGATGCTGCGGGCGCAGCCGACGGTTCACTGCATCATACTCGCCGAACACGGCAGCGAGCTGTCGGCGGTGAGAGCGCTCAAATGTGGCGCAAAGGACTACCTGCCGCTCACCCGCGTCACCCGCGACTTGCTCCTCAAGGCGGTCACCGAAGCCTGCGCCCGGCAGAACGCGGCGGCACTCGCCACCGGGGCGCTCCTCAATCCGGCCGAGGACGCGCCGTCCGTGAAGGTGCCGGGCTACGGCATCGTCAAGGAAATCGCCACCAGCAACTTTTCCTCGGTTTATCTCGCGCGCAGCGAGCGCTTGCGGCGCAACGTGGTGCTCAAGGTCATGAGCCGCGGCAGCACGCAGCGCGAGATCGACGACGGTGAGCGCTTCCAGCGCGAGTACGAGATCATCTCGAGTATCCAGCACCGCGCCATCGCGGAAATATACGACTTCGGAGCGCTGCCGCATCACCAGTATCTCGCCATGGAGTACATCCCGTGCGGCGATCTGCGCGACCGCTTGCGCAACCCCATGAGCATCGACGACAGCCTGTACTACCTGCGCAGCATCGCCGAGGCGCTGCGCGTCATCCACGTGTTCGGCATTCTGCATCGCGATCTCAAACCCGCGAACGTCATGCTGCGCGAAGACAATTCGCCGGTCCTCATCGACTTCGGCCTCGCCCGTCGCTCGGTGGAGGCCGGTACGACGAGCGTCGGCCAAGTGCTCGGCTCGCCCTACTACATTAGCCCCGAGCAATCGCAAGGACAAAAGGTCGATGCGCGCACCGATCTGTACAGTCTCGGCGTGATGTTCTTCGAGATGCTCACCGGCCACCGGCCCTACATCGGCAAGAGCGCCATGGAGATCATGGAGCAACATGCCGCTGCCGAGGTGCCACGTCTGCCCTCGCATGTGGCCTTGCAGCAGGCGCTGGTCGATCGCCTGATGGCGAAGGAGCTCTCGCATCGCTATGCCTCGGCGGACGAGCTGCTGGCCGATCTGGGTCCCGTCGTCGCCGCCGTCGCCTGACCCCCGCGGTGTGACGCGCGTCACACTGGCCCCAGTCGCCGCGCCGCATATGTAAACATTGCGGAAAGCTGTGACACTGCTCCTGTCGGGCGGGCCGGCCGTTTGGCACGCTGCCAGCGGTATGTTCATCACCCGCACCCGTCACGAGCGCGAGAAGCAGGAGCTTCTCAGCGCAGGCAATCGCATCAGCGATACGATCCTGCGAAACACCGACCAGGGACTGTTCTTCCTGGATGCGCGCAACCGCGTGCTGCCGCAGATTTCACAATCGCTCGCGCGGCTGTTTCGGCGTGAAGACTTCGCAAATCTCACTTTCGAGAAGCTGCTCGCGCCGGTGGTCACGGCCAAGACCCTGAGCGCGGCAAGAAACTACATCGCACAGCTCCTCGGTACCGCGCCGCCGCGCGAGGATGACAGCTCCGCCCCGAGCGCAGCGCCGAGCGCGCACGTCAATCCGTTGACCAACATCGAAGTCCGCCTGCCCAACACCGACGGCTCGTTCGACTCCGCGCACTACGCATTCGAGTTCAGCGCCGTCGAGCTCGTCAAGGAACAGCGCGCCTGGCTGGTGCGCGTCTCCGACATCACGCAGCAAGTGCAAACCCAGCGCGAGCTCGAGGATTTGCGCGTGCAGGTGCAGACGCAGGGCGAGATCCTGCGCAGCGTCCTGCAAGTCGGCGGGGCGCGCTTTGCCGCCTTGCTGCACCGGGCCGATGCTTCGATGAAGACCATCAATACCGTGCTGAAGAAGCCGGCACGCGAACAGGAGGCCTTTCGCCATAAGCTCGAGGAGACGCTCGAGGAAGTCGACCGGGTGCGGCGCGATGCCGCCACGTTCCAGCTGTCGGCATTGGAAGCCTCGGCGCGCCAGTTCGAGGATGCGCTGCACGAGCTGCGCAGTCGCGCCTCCTTGAGCGGCAGCGACTTTTTGCCGCTGGCGGTCAAGCTCGATGATCTCTATGGGCAGTTCGCGCTGCTCAAGACGCTGAGTTCCGGCGCCGGCAGCTCGCGTGCGGTCGAGGCGGCGCCCCCCGGCGGCGGCATGACGGCGAACGGTACGCAGGTCATCGAGTCGCCGAAATTCACGGCGAGCGCGGCGCGGGCCGTGCCCGGAGCGCAGCTCTCGGCGCCCGCGGGGAGCCTCGAGAACACATTGCGGGCGCTCACCGATCACGTGGCCCAAGAGCACAACAAGACCGTCACCTTGCACGCGGCCGGCCTCTCGCTGGTGCCTTCGACGTATCAATCCGCCATCAAGAACATCGCCATCCAGCTCATCCGCAATGCCGTGATGCACGGTATCGAGCCGCCCGCGGCCCGGGTCGTCGCCGGCAAGGCGCCCGACGGAACCATGCGGCTCGAGTTCAAGAACGTCGCGAACGGCAACTTCGAGCTGCTGTTCGAGGACGATGGCTGTGGGCTCGATCCCGAGAATGTGCGCTGCACCGCCATCGCGCGTGGAATTCTCACGGGCGAGAACGCCGCGCGGCTGCGCGATCGCGAGATCATCAAGCTCATCTTCAAGTCCGGCTACTCGACGCTTCAGAATTCGCCCGGGGAGCCCGCCCACGGTACCGGCCTCGCCCTGGTGCGCCGCTATGTGCACGAGGCGGGCGGCAAGGTGGCGCTCGCGAGCCTCCTCGGCCACGAAACCCGTTTCAAGGTCACTCTGCCGCCCCTGGCCGCTGCGGCCCCGGCCCTCGAGCTGGTCGGCTAACAACACCCCGAGCGCGCCGAAATCAGGGCGATGAATCCCGCGGCTTGAGCTCTGCGAGCACCGCTCCCGCTGCGACCCGATCGCCCACACCGAACGGCATCCGCTCCACGGTGCCTGCGTAAGGGGCGGCCATGGTGTGCTCCATTTTCATGGCCTCGACCGTGATGAGCGGCGCGCCACGCTCGACGCTTTGACCCGCCGTCACATGGACCGCGACCACCGTGCCGGGGAGCGGGGTTACCAGTGATCCCGCATCCGCTTCGGTCGTAGGCTGCAGCGCATCGTCGGTGCCGAGCGGCGTCAAGCTGACGTGACGCCCGGTGCGGAAGATCTCGAGCCCCGCATCCGACGCGACGATGCGTGCGAATTCGCGGCTGCCGCGGATCTCGACCTCGAGCGTGCGCTCGGCGCGCGCGCTCACGCGCACCTCGTAATCCTCGCCGGCGAAGCGCACGCGATAGTCGTGCGCGCTCACGCGCTCAAGGGCGACCTCGTGCTCGCCGAAGCGCCGCCGCGTGATGCCGGGGGCGCCTAAGCGCCAGCCGGAAGTGTCCGCCCAGAGTGCGCCCGGCTCATCCCGCGCCGAGGCATACCAGAGCGCCGCCAAAATGTAGTCGACGGCCGCGGCCTGCGGCTCGCCGAACGATAAGTGCGCACGCCGCGTCTCGAGAAAGCTCGTGGTGACGCCGCCTGCGCGAAACTCCGCATCGGCAAGCACGCTCTGCAGCAGCGCGCGGTTGGTCTTGACGCCGGCGATCTCGAGCTCGGCCAGCGCACGGTGCAGCGTATCGATCGCCTGCGCGCGCGACTCGCCGCGTGCGATGAGCTTGCCGAGCATGGGATCGTAGAACGGCGTCACCTCATCGCCCGCATCCACGCCGACGTCGAGGCGCAGCGCTGCGCCTGCCTCGCCCGGCCAGCGCAGGTGCGCGATGCGGCCGACGCTCGGCAGATACTCGTGCGCGGGATCCTCAGCGTAGAGACGCGCCTCGATGGCGGCGCCTTGCGGCGCGATCGCCGCCGCACCGCTCGGCAAGTGTTCGCCGCACGCAACTTCGAGCTGCCACTGCACCAGATCGATGCCGGTGATGAGCTCGGTGACCGGATGCTCGACTTGCAGACGGGTGTTCATTTCCATGAAATAGAACTGCTGCGCGGGATCCACCAAGAACTCGACGGTGCCGGCACCGACGTAGCCGACCGCGCGCGCGGCGGTGATGGCGGCCTGCGCCATGGCTGCGCGCACCTCGGCACGCAGACCGGGCGCGGGGGCTTCCTCGATGATCTTCTGATGGCGCCGCTGTACGGAGCAGTCGCGATCGAACAGCGCAACGGTCGCGCCGTGCGCGTCGGCAAAGATCTGCACCTCGACGTGGCGCGCAGCCGGGAAGTAGCGCTCCAACAGCAGCCGGTCGTCGCCGAACGCGGTGCGCGCCAGGCGCTGCGCCGATTCCACTGCAGCCGGGACTTCGGCGGCGGAATGGACCACTTGCATGCCTTTGCCACCACCGCCGGCGCTCGCCTTGATGATGAGGGGAAATCCGATGCGCTGCGCCTCGGCGGCGAGGTGCGCCGGGGACTGATCGCTGCCGTGATAACCCGGCGCCACCGGCACACCGGCCGCGGCCATGGAGGCCTTCGAGGCGCTCTTCGAGCCCATCGCCCGAATGGCCTGCGGTGGCGGCCCGACAAAGATCAGTCCGGCATCGATGCAGCCTTGGGCGAAGTCGGCGTTCTCGGACAAAAAGCCGTATCCCGGATGCACCGCATGCGCACGCACGCGGCGTGCGAGATCGATGATGCGCTTGCGGTCGAGGTAGCTCTGCGAGGCCGGCGAGGGACCGAGATGATAGGCCTCGTCCGCCTCGCGTACGTGCTTGGCGCCGCGGTCGGCATCGGAATAGACCGCAATCACGGTCCAGCCGAGGCGCCGCGCGGTGCGCGCGATGCGGCAGACGATCTCGCCGCGGTTGGCGATCAGGAGACGCTTCGAGGTGTTTGCGGTCATGGGGGCCCGGCGCCTTACATTCGGAAAATGCCGAAGCGCGTCGCGGCGCTCGTCTGCTCGCTATTCAGCGCGAGCGCGAGCCCGAGCGCACGCCGGGTGTCGAGCGGATCGATCACGCCGTCGTCCCAGAGCCGCGCCGAGGCGTAATAGGGATGACCCTGCCGCTCGAACTGTTCGCGGATCGGCGCCTTGATCTGCTCCTCCTCCGCCTCGCTCAATCGTCCGCCGGTGCGTTTCAGCGCATCGCTCTTGATGGTGGCGAGCACGCTCGCCGCCTGCTCGCCGCCCATCACGGAAGTGCGCGCGTTCGGCCACTGGAACAACAGCCGCGGCGCATAAGCGCGACCGCACATGGCGTAGTTGCCGGCGCCGAAGCTGCCGCCGATGGTGACGGTGTACTTGGGCACCGCCGCGCAGGCGACCGCCGTGACGAGCTTGGCGCCGTCCTTTGCGATCCCACCCGCCTCCGCCGCCTGACCGACCATGAACCCCGAAATGTTCTGCAGGAACAAGAGCGGTATGCCCTCGCGACAGCAAAGCTCGATGAAGTGCGTGCCCTTCTGGGCGCTTTCCGAGAACAAGATGCCGTTGTTGCCGAGAATGCCGATCGGCATGCCGTGGATGTCAGCGAAACCACAGACCAACGTCGTGCCGTAGAGCGCCTTGAATTCGTCGAACCAGGAGCGATCGACGAGGCGCGCGATGATCTCGCGTACATCGTAGGGCTTGCGCGAGGTGGGCGGAATGATCCCGTAGATCTCCGTGGGGTCGTAGTCGGGCTCCTGCGAGGCCGTGTGCGGCAAGGCGAGCGCGGGCGGCCGCAGCCGCGCAACTGCACGACGCGCGAGGCTAAGGGCATGCGTGTCGTTCTGCGCGTAGTAGTCGGTGACGCCGGAGCGGCGGCAATGCACGTCGGCGCCGCCGAGCGACTCCGCATCGATCTCCTCGCCGGTTGCGGCGCGTACCAAGGGCGGTCCGCCGAGAAATATCCGGCCCTGGTTGCGCACGATGACGGCGTGATCGGACATGGCGGGCACATAGGCGCCGCCCGCCGTGCAGGAGCCGTGCACCACGGCGATCTGCGCAACGCCTTGCGCCGACAAGCGCGCCTGATTGAAGAAAATGCGCCCGAAATGCTCGCGATCGGGAAACACCTCGTCCTGTTTCGGCAGAAACGCGCCCCCGCTTTCCACCAGGTAAACGCATGGCAACGCGTTCTCACCCGCAATCTCCTGGGCGCGCAGATGCTTCTTGACGGTGAGCGGGTAGTAAGTGCCGCCTTTCACCGTCGGATCGTTGGCGACCACCATGCACGGGCGCCCCGAGATTCTGCCGATGCCGGTGACCAGCCCGGCGCCCGGCAAGTCATCGTCGTATACAGCGTGCGCCGCAAGCGCCGACAACTCGAGGAACGGCGAGCCTGGATCGAGCAGCGCGTCCACCCGTTCGCGCACCAGAAGCTTGCCCGCCTCGCGATGCTTATTGCGGGCCGCCTCGCTGCCGCCGCGGGCGTTGCGCTCGAGCAACGCGCGCAACTCCGTCACCAGGCCTGTCATGGCGGCCCGATTGGCGGCGAACTCGGGCGAGCGCACATCGATGCTTGACGCTATCTTGGCCATTGTCATTCCGGTGCGCGAGGCGCAAAATTGTCGGACAGTCCGATTATCCAACGATTCCAGGTCGGAAAACAACGGGGGTCGAGCCATGACGGGTGCCGCCGCTTATCGCGAGTTCAATTTCGGTCACGGCGAAGAGATCGACGCCGTGCGCGATCAGGTGCGCCGCTTCGCCTATGAGCGCATCGCGCCGCGCGCCGCGGAAATCGACCGCAGCAACGAGTTCCCGCGCGATCTCTGGGTCGCCATGGGCGAGCTCGGCCTGCTCGGCATGACGGTGCCCACGGAGTACGGCGGTGCGGCCTTGGGCTACCTCGCGCACACCGATCGCGATGGAGGAGATTTCGCGCGCGTCGGCCGCTGTCGGCTTGAGCTACGGCGCGCATTCCAATCTCTGCGTCAACCAGATTGCCTTGAACGGCAACGAGGCGCAAAAGCGGCGTTACCTGCCGAAGCTCTTGAGCGGCGAGCATGTGGGATCGCTCGCCATGTCGGAGCCCGGCGCCGGCTCCGACGTGGTGTCGATGCAATTGCGCGCGCGCAAGCGCGGCGACCGCTACGTGCTCGACGGGCGCAAGATGTGGATCACCAACGGTCCGGACGCGGACGTGCTGGTGGTCTACGCGAAAACCGACCCGGAAGCCGGGTCGCGCGGGATCAGCGCCTTTCTGATCGAGCGCGGCTTTGCCGGATTCACCCCGGCGCAGAAACTCGACAAGCTCGGCATGCGCGGCTCGAGCACGTGCGAGCTCGTGTTCGATGAATGCGAAGTGCCGGCGGAGAATCTGCTCGGCACGGAAAACCAGGGAGCGCGCGTCCTCATGAGCGGTCTCGACTACGAGCGCGTGGTGCTCTCGGGCGGACCTTTGGGGATCATGGCCGCGGCCCTGGACGTTGCCGTGCCGTATGTGCGCGAGCGCAAGCAATTCGGCCAGCCGATCGGCACGTTCGAGCTCGTGCAGGGCAAGCTCGCCGATATGTACGCCTCCTTCAACGCCTGCCGCAGCTACGCCTACACCGTCGCCGCCGCCTGCGATCGCGGCGATTCGACCCGCAAAGACGCCGCGGCGTGCATTCTGTTCTGTGCCGAGGCTGCCACACGCGCCGGCCTAGACGCCATTCAACTGCTCGGCGGCAACGGCTACATCAACGACTACCCCACCGGCCGGCTGTTGCGCGATGCCAAACTCTACGAGATCGGCGCGGGCACCTCCGAGATTCGCCGCATGCTCATCGGCCGCGAGCTGTTCGGGGAATCCGCGTGAACGACGTGCGGTCGAACGAGCCGGTGGAGGGCGACCTCTTCGAGCCGCTCGACGATCATCCCGCCTACCGCCAGATCGCCAAGCTCATCGAGCAACGCATCGTGGCACGGGTGCTGCGCGCCGGCGATGCGCTGCCTTCCGAGAGCGATCTTGCCCGGCAGTTCGGCGTCAACCGCTCCACCGTCCGCGAGGCCATCCGCGAGCTGGAGACTCACGGACTCCTCGGCCGCGGCCGGGGCGAGAAGCGCCTGCGCGTGACGCGGCCGCAGGCCAAGCACGTGAGCAAGGGCGTGAGTCGCGCGCTCGCGATGAACGATGTCACTTATCTCGAGCTCTGGGAGGCCATGATGGCGATCGAGCCTGCAGCGGCGCAATACGCCGCCACGCGGCGCACGGCCGCGCAATTGCAGGCCGTCGCGCGCGCGAGCACACAGTTTCGGCGCGCCGCCGCCGGCACCACGACCGCCGTCGCCGCTGTGCTCGATTTCTTCAATGCCGTGGCGGCCGCGAGCGGCAACCAAGTGCTCGCCCTGGCGCAGGCGCCGCTCAACGGCCTGCTCGCTCCGGCGCTCACGGAGATCATCGAACGCGTGCCGCAGGCCCGAGCGCGCATCGGCGAGGCGCAAAGCCGCATCGTGAATGCCGTCAAGCGCCAGCAAAGCGAGCTTGCGCGCACGTGGATGGAGAAGCATATTCGCGATTTCAGGCGCGGCTATGAGCTTGCCTTCTCGCACGCAGACATCTCCAGCTCCGGTAACGAAAAGGTCATCGCATGAAGCAGCCACTCGACGCTAGCGGGCTCGATCTTCTGTTCCGCGCGGCCCGCTCCTACAATCGCTGGACGGCGGACGCCGTTCCCGAGACCAAACTGCGTGCGCTTTACGACTTGCTCAAGATGGGCCCGACCTCGGCCAATTGCTGTCCGGCGCGATTCGTATTCGTCGCGAGCAAGGAAGGCAGGGAAAAGCTCGCGCAGTGCGCCTCCGCGACCAACGTCCTCAAGGTGCAGCAGGCACCGGTTACCGCAATCATCGCCATGGACGAGAAATTCTACGAGAAGGTGGCTTACCTGTTCCCGCACAAGCCCGAGATCGCCGAGGCGTTCAGGGATCCGAAATTGGGCCACATGACCATGCTGCGCAATGCCACTCTGCAAGGCGCATATCTGATCCTGGCGGCCCGTTCACTCGGGCTCGACACGGGTCCCATGTCGGGCTTCAGCAATGACAAGGTCGACGAGGCGTTCCTGGCGGGCACTTCGTACAAGTCCAACTTCCTGTGCGCGCTCGGCGTCGGCACCAACGAGCATCTCTATGGGCGGAGCCCGCGGCTCCTCTTCGAGGAAGCTTGCCGCATGGCGTGAGGCTGCGCCCTCACACAGCTCCAGTCTCCAATCACAGGATCTGCTCGCGCCTCGTGCCCGTCGCCGCCGGGTCGTGTACCTCAGTGCTGAAGGAGATCAGCACCATCACCGAGTCTCCAGTGTTGCGATAGGCGTGCACCACGCCGGGCGGAATGGTGAACCGCCACGTCTCGCCCGCCGGAACCTCGACATCGCGCACCTGACCGGCCTCCTTGAGCCTCACCAGGCAAGGGCCCACGACGCTCGTCATCTCGACCGCACGCTCGTGCACATGATTGCCGCGCACTTCGTTCGGCTGCGTGAGCACGACGTGCACGTTCTTCTGCGCCGCGAGCTCGGCATCGTCGAGCGGCTCGAACACGCTGCCGCGGGGATCGCGGTGGCTTTTGACGGGCTCGATGCGCACGCGCTCTGGCTGGAGCTTGCTCATGGCGCCATTCTAGCGGAGCTCAGCGCCGCGTGCGCTTGCCCGGGTTTACCCGCGGCTTGAACGCCGGCCGCCGCACGGCAAGCAGCACGCCCGCGACGAACAGCAGGTCCAGCCAATCGACTGCGCCACCGCCTCCCCCGCCCGTAGGCGGCGCGGTGATCGTGAGGCTCGCCGTCGCGGCGGCGCCATTGCCGCCGGCGGGTGCCGTCATGAGTGCCTGCGCGGCCACCGCGGCAGTGTAGGTCCCGGGCGTCGCGGTCTCGACGGGCAGCGTGATGGTGCAATTGCCGTCGGCCGGAATGTTCGCATTGGCGAGACTCACCGAGGTCGTCGTGCTCTTCAACGACATGGCGGCGCCACCGCAGGTCGTGGCCGCGGCCGGGGTGGTGGGCGCGGTGAGATTCGTGGGCAGCGTCAGCGCGAAGCTCGATTGCGTGAGCGCAAAGCCGTTGGTGTTCACAAGCGTGATGGTGAGCGTCGATACCGAGCTCTTCACCGTGATTGCCGGGGAGAACGATTCGCTCACTGTCGGCGCGATCGGCTTCACGGTAATGGCGGTCGGGCAGGCGGTAGCGCTCGTCCCAGCAGAAGCTGGGGCCCCGCTGGTGGCGGTGGCGGCAGTGAGCGTGACGGTCTCGGTGTCGACATTTCCGGCCGAGTCGGTCACGGTCAGGATCAAGGTTCCTGCCGCGGGATTGACGCTGACTCGGGCACTGTTCGCGCCGCTCACGATGAGACTCGAGGGCGATGCCGTCCATGCGTAGGAGGCGATGCTGAGCGGCGCGGGCGCCGTCGCGCTGCCGTTGCAAGCGGCCACGCTGCCGCTCGCGTCGAGCACAGCGCCTGCAGTTATGCTCTTCGGGATTACGATGACACCGATCGGCCGCTGCGCGGCCTTGACCGCGCTCAACGCATTCACCATGCCGGCGCCGCACTGACTGCCGTCGTTAGGGCACACGCACTCGCCGCTCGTGGGATCGGTGGTCGGACAAGTGGGCACGCCCGGGGCTCCCGATGGAAACGGGGTGGCACTCGACTGCAGGCGCGCCGCCAGCTGCGCCGGCGTCAGGTTGTAGTTCACCGAGCGCATGAGACCGGCGATACCCGAGACGATGGGCGCAGAGAAGCTCGTGCCGAGATTCTCAGTCAATTCGTTCGTGTATGTGTTGTCGCCCGCAACGGTGGTCCCGAGATTCGTCGTGGTGTCGATCGAGCGCAGGCAGTCGCCGGCGCTCTGCACGCAGTTGCCGGCCGGCGCCGCGATGCTCGCGCCGGCGCCGAAGCTCGAGTACCCGACCTTGGTGCCGACGTTGCGCAATCCCACGACGCCCATGACACCCGGCACCAGCAAGCTGCAGTTCGCGGGCGCATCGACGGGCGCGGCGGCTCCGGGTGCGCCGCCGTTGCCGGCGGAGACGATCACCAGCACACCCATCTCCGTGACTTGCGCGAGGGCGTCCTGATAATCGCTCGGACACGAGCCGCTGCTGCCCAAGCTCAGGTTGACGATGTCCGCGGGAAACGGGTTGTTCGGCACAGGCGGGCCCTGCGGGTTCGTCACCGGCAGCCCCGCCGCCCATTCGATGCCGGCGATGATGTCCGAGTCATAGCCGCCGCCTTTGCCGAGCGCGCGCACCGGCAGCGCCCAAGAGCCCCACGTCATGCCGGCGATGCCGACGTCATTGTTGGTGATTGCGCCGTACACGCCCACGACGCGCGTGCCGTGCCAGGAGCTGTTCTCGACGGTGTCGCTCGCGAACAACGCGTTCGCGGTGTCGCTCGTGCTGATCCAATCGCCCGGGTCCGAGGGGTCGGGATCCCAGCCATCGCCGTCGTTCGCGATCAGGTATGTGTCCTCGCCAGCCCCGTTGCTCGGGTTGAGGTCTTCGCCGACGAAGTCGTATCCCGGGAGGAGCCGCCCGCCGAGTCCGGCGCGCAGCAAGTCCGGGTGATCGAAGCGCACCCCGGTATCGACGTCGGCAATTACGATGCCCGGGCTGCCGTTGGTGATGCTCCAGGCAGAAACCGCGTCCGTGGCCGACACATCCTCGGTCGTGTTGCCTTCGAGAACGACCGGCATCGAGCTCGGCGTGTTCATATACCACTGCCCGCTCGCCGGTGGGCTTGCCTGCGGGTTCGGTGCGAACAGGGGGTCGTTCGGGACAATGGCCTCGATGTGACGAATTTGGTCCACATCCGCGAATTTCACGGCCGGGTCGGCGCGCAACTTGGCGAGCGCGGCAGCGACGTCTGCGCCGTAAAGGGTCTGGGGGAGAAACAGCACATGCATGCTCGGCGTGAATTGCCGCGACTTCGCGACGGGCACGCCGACCCGGGTGATGAGCTCGGCGACATCGGCGGCGTCTGTCTGCGCTTGTACGACCGCCCGGCCCTGCCGCCGCGCGACCACCGTACGGCCCGCATCGGAGAACGCACGGAACCCGACGATGAGACGGTGAGCCTCGGGTCCGAGGCTCACCGGCGGGCGGCGCACGGGGTTGTACTCTGCCGACTGCGCGAAGGATGGGCGGCCGGTCAGGATGAGGGCACAACCCAAGGCGGCCCATGCGAGAGCGGCGGTCGAACCCGGCTTGGCGAGGCAATTCATGCTGGAGCGCTCCGCGGGGCGCGGCGCGCCCAAATCGTCCGTAAGGCTAATCTGATAACGTGAGCATGGCCTTTTCGACTTACGGAAATGCGAACTGGGACCCTAAACTATGCGTGTTTCGTGGGCGTGCGTCGCCAGGCGGGGCGTCGGCGAATGGCGACAACTGGGCGGCGCAGGCGACTCCCAGCAGGTAGAATGACCGCGGCACGAGACAACTGAAGGGGCATTTTCGATGACCTACGACAATCGGCAGTTCTACATCGACGGCGCGTGGGTCGATCCGGCGGAGCCGAAGGAGTTCACGGTCATCAATCCCGCCACCGAGGCCCCCGCGGGGGTCATTTCCATGGGGAGCGCCAAGGACGTCGAGCGCGCAGTTGCCGCGGCACGCCGCGCCTTCGAGGGCTACTCGCGCACCCCGCCGGCGGAGCGCCTCGCCCTGCTCGAGCGCGTTCTCGCCGCTTACAACGCCCATTACGACGAGATCGCCCAAGCCATCTCCACCGAGATGGGCGCACCCATCTCGCTCGCCAAGGGCTCGCAGACGCGCATCGGCGTGGGCCATATCAGCGCCATGATCGAAGTGCTCAAGAATTTCAAATTCGAGGAGCTGCGCGGCACGACGCGGCTCGTGCAAGAGCCGGTCGGGGTCTGTGCCCTCATCACCCCCTGGAACTGGCCCATGAACCAGGTGGCCGCGAAGGTCGTACCGGCGCTCGCGGCCGGCTGCACCATGGTGCTGAAGCCCTCCGAGTACTCGCCCTTCAGCGCCATTCTTTGGGCGAAGGTCATGGCCCAGGCCGGGGTTCCCAAAGGCGTCTTTAACCTCGTCAACGGCGATGGGCCGGGCGTGGGCGCACCGCTCTCCTCGCACCCCGAGATCGACATGGTGTCCTTCACCGGTTCGACGCGTGCCGGCACGGAAGTCGCGCGCAACGCGGCGGCCTCCGTCAAACGGGTGCACCAGGAGCTCGGCGGCAAGTCGCCCAACGTGCTACTCGAGGACGCCGATTTCGAGCGCGCGGTGAAACGCAGCGTGTTGCACGTGTTTCAGAACTCGGGCCAGTCGTGCAATGCGCCGACCCGCATGCTGGTGCCCGCAGCGAAGCTCGCCGAGGTCGAAGCCATCGCGCAGCGCATTACGGCGGGCGTCGTGGTCGGCGATCCCGCCTCCGAGAGCACCACCGTCGGACCGCTGGTCTCCAAGACCCAGTTCGACCGGGTCGAGCGCTACATCGAGAAGGGCATTGCGGAAGGCGCGAAGCTCGTCACCGGCGGCGCGGGCCGACCGGACGGATTGTCGAAGGGGTACTACGTCAAGCCCACCATCTTCTCGAACGTGCGCAACGACATGACCATCGCTCGCGAGGAGATCTTCGGACCCGTGCTCTGCATCCTGCCCTATGAGAATGAGGAGCAGGCAATCGAGATCGCCAACGACACGCCGTATGGATTGGCTGCCTACGTCTGGTCGCAGGACAACGCGCACGCGCGGCGCGTCGGCAGCCGCATCCGCGCCGGGCAAGTCGCACTCAACGGCGCCTCGGGCGACATGCAGACCCCGTTCGGCGGCTTCAAGATGTCGGGGAACGGCCGCGAATACGGCGAGTTTGGCTTGCGCGATTTCCTGGAGGTCAAGGCCGTCATCGGCGTCGATGCCGCTTGAAGACCCGGCGCTGGAGCGCGGGACGCCGCAGCGTCCCGTGCTGCGCCTCGAGAATTTGAGCAAGCGCTATCGCAGCGATCGCGCGCCGCTGTTCGAGGACTTGCAGCTCACTCTCGCAGCCGGTGAGTACCTCGCCATCATGGGCGAATCCGGCGTCGGCAAGTCCACCCTCCTCAACGTCCTCGCGGGGCTCGAAGCGGCGAGCGCAGGGCGCATCTGGCTCGACGGCGAGGAACTAGGAGCCTTGAGCGACGATGCACGCACGCTACAACGGCGGCGTGGTGTGGGATTCGTGTTCCAGGCCTTTCATGTGCTGCCCTATCTCACGGTGGCGCAGAACGTCGCTCTGCCGCTCGAGCTGCTCGAGGTCGCCGCAGCCGAGCGTGCGCAGCGCACTGCGCAGATGCTGCGGGCCGTCGGGCTCGAGGCCGCGGCGAACTCATTCGCGCGCGAGCTATCGGGCGGCGAAGTGCAGCGAGTGGCGATCGCTCGCGCACTGGTGCACCGCCCGCGCTTGGTGCTGGCCGATGAGCCCACAGGCAACCTCGACCCGCGCACCGCCGGCCAGATCCTCGCCTTGCTGCGCGATCAGATCAAAGCAAACGCCGGCGCGGGCATACTCATCACCCACTCGCGAGCGGCCGCCGAGACCGCCGACCGCATCCTGTTACTCGATGCCGGAGGTCTCTCGCCCTTGAGCCGCGTCCCATGATTGCGCGCCCATCGCGCACCCGTGGCGCGCTCACCCTCGGCCGGGTGCTGCTGCTCTCCCAGCTGCGCGAACAGCCGGGACGCCTCGCGGTGACGGTGTTGTCGATCGCTCTCGGTGTGGCCCTCGGCGCCGCGGTTTATCTCGTGAACGCCGCGGCGCTCAACGAGTTCGGCTTGGCGACGAAACGCCTGGTGGGCGATGCCGACGTGGTGATACGTGGCCCGGCATTCGCGGAGCGCCTGTACGAGGAGCTCGCGCAGGATCCGGCCGTGCGCGCCGCCAGCCCCGTGCTCGAGCTGGAAGTGGCGTTGCCGGCGAAGCGCGACACGCTCAAAGTCTTGGGTCTCGATCCCTTCGCCGCGGCGACCCTGCAGCCGGCGCTCATCGGCGACGTGGAACGTCATGCGCTCGATCTGTTCGCGCCGGATGCAATCGTGTTGAGCAATCGGGCGGCCGCTGAGCTCGACGTGCGTGCCGGCAATCGATTGCGAGTGCTGGTGGGCGATGGCGCGAGAGATCTGCGCGTCATCGATGTCTTGCCGGAGGGGACTTATACCCAGGCGCTCGGCATCATGGACATTGCGTCGGCACAGTGGCTGTTCGGCAAGATCGGGCGCTTGAACCGCATAGACCTCTCGCTCAGGCCGGGCGTCGACGCTGCGGCCTATCGCAGCGTGCTCAATCGGCATCTGCCGGTTGGGACGCTGGCCATCGCACCGCAAGCCGAGCGCGATCGCGCCGCAACGGTCACGCGCGCCTACCGCGTGAATCTGAACATGCTGGCGCTGGTGGCACTGTGGACAGGTGCGTTCCTCGTGTTCTCGACGCAATCGCTGTCCGCGTTGCGGCGGCGCCGCTCCTTCGGCCTGTTGCGCGCCCTCGGGGTCACTCGACGCGAGCTCGAGCTCGCCCTGCTCGGCGAGGGCGCATTGCTCGGACTTGCAGGGTCGGCAGCGGGTATCGTGCTCGCACTGGCGTGCGCCGCGGGCCTGTTACGACTGCTGAACGGCGATCTCGGCAACGCCCAGCTGCACGTCGCGGGTGGAGCTCTCGGGGCTGCTCCTGTGAGTTTATTGGTCTTCACCGCGATCGGCACGACGATCGCGGCTGTCGGCGCCTGGTTTCCGGCACGCGTCGCGGCCCGGCAAGCTCCCGCTCGGGCCCTCAAGGGCGGCGATGAGGTGCCGGCGGCCGTCGTCGGCAAGAGCTGGATCGCAGGGATCGTGCTACTCATCTTGGGCGCCGTGCTCGCGCGACTGCCGCCCGTCCGCGGTCTGCCCTTCTGCGGTTATGCCGCCATCGGCGCGCTGTTGCTGGGCGCGGTGCTGCTGGTCCCGCGACTGACGGTGTCGCTGCTGCGCATCGCGCCGCGCGCCCACCGGGTGGTGCCCGACACCGCCCTCGCGCAGTTGCGCGATAACATCGCCCTGTCCACCTTGAGCCTTGCGTCGGTCATCGTCAGCTTCAGCTTGATGGTGGCCATGGCTATCATGGTTTATTCGTTCCGGGTGTCGTTCGAGGGCTGGCTGGGGAAATTGCTGCCGGCCGATCTGCAGCTGCGCGAGCCGCTCGGCAACGACACCGCCTACTGGAGTCCCCAGGACCAGCAAGCGGCTGCGGCGCTTGCCGGCGTCGCCCGCGCCGAATTTCGCCGCACGCGACCCCTGCTGCTCGATGCGCAGCGGCCGCCCGTCACGCTGATCGTGCGCGGCTCGAGCGCCCGACAGGTGAGCGAGGAGCTGCCGCTGCTGCAAAGCTTTCACGGCGCATTACCTGGCGATGCGCCCTCCGGCGTGGATCTCCGAAGCAGTCGCCGATCTTTATGGCCTCGCGCCCGGCGCGCGCATCGATCTGCCACTCGGCGAGCGACTGCGGCACTTCATCGTTGCGGGCATCTGGCGCGACTACGCGCGCGCATTCGGCGCCGTGGTGATCACGCGGCCCGCCTATATCGAAGCGACCCACGATGCAGACGCCAACGAGGGCTCGGTGTGGCTCAAGCCGGGGAGCGACCCGGCGCGCGTCGAGTCAGAGCTCCGCGCGGCACTGGCGCACGGCGCGCAGGCCTCGAGCTCCTCCGCTGCGGACTCCTTCGACGTCCTCACGAGCACGGCGCTGCGCGAGCGGTCGCTGCGCATCTTCGATCGCGCGTTTGCGATCACCTACGGGATCGAGGCGGTGGCAGTCATCATCGGGCTCATGGGCGTGAGCTTTGCGGCGAGCTCGACGGCGCTCGCGCGGCGCGCCGAGTTCGGCATGCTGCGCCACGTCGGCATGCTGCGCCGGCAGGTGGTGGCGATGCTCGCGAGCGAGGGCGTGCTCATGAGTTCGCTCGGCGTCCTCTACGGCTTGATTCTGGGCGGCGCCTTGAGCCTCGTGCTCGTGTATGTCGTCAACCGCCAGTCCTTCAACTGGAGCATCGACTTCGCCGTACCGCTGTGGCAGCTCGGCGTGCTCTCGCTCACGCTCATCGCGGCCGCGGCCTTCACCGCCGTGTGGAGCGGGCGCAGCGCCATGAGCCCAGGACGCGGTGCGCGCCGTACGGGAAGATTGGTGAGGACGCGTGCCGCCGCGCACGTGTGCGCAGACTCGCTGCGTGGCTCGCGGCCGCATGCGCCGCGCGTCGCTCGCCCTCGTCCGCCGCGGCCGCCGTGACCGACCTGCCGTACACGGCCGTCACTCCCGGCCGCGCGATCGAGTTTCCACGCGACTTCGGCAGCCATCCGGACTTTCGCACCGAATGGTGGTATGCCACGGGCTGGCTCACGACGCAATCCGGCGAAGCTGCTCGGCTTTCAAGTGACCTTCTTCCGTACGCGCCCCGCGATCGATGCGGACAATCCGAGCGCGTTCACCCCGCATCAGCTGCTGATCGCGCATTGCGCACTCAGCGACCCGGCGCGCGGACGTTTATGGCAAGACCAGAAGATCCGGCGGGCCGGGATGGGGCTCGCGCGAGCGGCAGAGAGCGACACCGACGTGCAGATCGAATCCTGGACACTCAAGCGCGACGCGCGATGAGTATGCGGTCAATCATTGCAGCCGATGAATTCGCGCTGCGTCTCGAGCTCGCGCCGACTCAGCCGCCGCTGCTCAATGGCGAGGACGGCGTGAGCCGCAAAGGCAGCGCACCGCAAGCCGCGAGCTATTACTACAGCTTGCCGCATCTCGCCGTGCGGGGCTCCATCGCGCGCGACGGCCGCAGCGACGAAGTGCACGGCGAGGCCTGGCTCGACCACGAATGGTCGAGCGAGTATCTCGAGAGCGGCGCAGTCGGATGGGATTGGATCGGCATCAACTTCGACGACGGTGCGGCGCTCATGGCATTCGAAATTCGCGGCGCGAACCATGAGCCACGCTGGGCCGGCGGGACGCTGCGGACAGCCGACGGCGCCGTCCAGGTGTTCGCGCCCGAGCAGGTGCGCTTCGTGCCGGTGCGCAACTGGCAATCGCCGCGCACCGGTACGCGTTACCCGGTCGAATGGCACGTGCAGGCCGGAACGCGCGGGCTCGACCTCAAACCCTTGATGGACGATCAAGAGAACGACACGCGCCTCTCCACGGGCGCCGTTTACTGGGAAGGCGCGGTACGGGCCGACGAAGCCGGCCATCCCGTGGGCCGCGGCTACCTCGAGCTCACCGGCTACTACCTTCACCTCTGAACCTCAAGATGAAGCAGTTGAGAGTCCATACCCACACTTCCTGGGAGTTTGTCATGAAAATCGGCTTTTTGGGACTCGGACAAATGGGCGCCGGCATGGCGGCAATCTTTTGCGGGCGGGCCACGAGATGGTGGTGTGGAACCGCTCGCCACGGAAGGCCGAGCCCTTGGTGGCGGACGGCGCCGTGCTCGCCCGCACACCGCGTGATGCCGCCGCGGGCCGCGACATCCTCATGAGCATGCTCGCGGACGATGCGGCGCTCGAGCAGGTGCTCTTACGGCGACGACGGAGTTTTCGAGGGATTGCACCGCGGCGCATTGCACGTCTCCTCGAGCACGATCGCGTGTCGCCACCGCGGATCGCGTAGCCGACCGCACGCGGCGCACGGCCTGCGCTTTCTGAGCGCGCCGGTGCTCGGGCGCCCTGAAGCCGCCGCCGCAGCGAAGCTGTTCGTCGTGGCCGCCGGCGCGCAATCGGACTATGACGCGGCGAGCGCCCTGTTCCCGGCCATCAGTCAGAAGGTGTTCTACGTCGGCGAGAAGCCGTCCGCCGCAAATCTCGTCAAGCTCTGCGGGAACTTCACGCTGCTTGCGGCGATCGAGGCCTTCGCCGAAGCTATGACGCTGGCGCAAAAAGGTGGCGTGCCCAAAAAGCAGTTCCTCGAGGTGATGACCGGCACGCTGTTCGATACGCCGGTGTATCGCAATTACGGCGCGGCGTTGGCCGAGGAGCGCTTCAAGCCCGCGGGATTTGCGGCACCACTCGGTCTCAAGGATATGCGTTTGGTGGGCCAGTCCGCGGAAACCTTGCGCGTGCCGATGCCCGTGCTCAACGTTCTGCGGGACCACCTCCTACAGACGATCGGCGCCGAGGGCGAGGACATCGATTGGTCGGCGATCGGCCGCATCATCGCGAAAAATGGCGGGCTCTGAGGGACGCGCTGCATGAGCGACGCAGCTCATTGCCATGAGTATGCGATCGACAGGACGAACACGTGCTGTGTCACGCGTTGCGTGATCGGGCTTTCACCCGCGCTGCCGAGAAGATGGTTGACGGCCGTGTCGAAATTGAGAAGGATTTTTGGCGTGATGAAGAACGTCGAGCTGAATCCGAATCCCATCGCATCCGATCCCGAGTGGGCATCGTAGACCGGGTAGCCCGAGGCTATCGACTGCGTGGTCGTCACCCCGAATTCCCTTTGCATGTAGCGATGGTCGGCATAGGTATAGGACGGGACCGGCGAACATGATGAAGCGCCGCGAGCTTCCCGGCAGCGGCATGTAGGCGTCGACGTCGGCGACCAGGCCGTCGGCGCCGCCGATGATCTGCCGCACGTCCGCGCGCACCACCAGGGGAAACGACTTCGAGATCACGTACGAGATGAATGCTTTGGGCGCCGCCGCTATTTTAAGGTCGCCGAGACCGGTCAGATGAGCTCACATCGTCGTGAACGTAGCGCCCGAGTCGTAAGAGAGTGCCAAACCCGCGCGGTAATGATCGCCACTCCACAGATTGACGCCAAGGCCCTCGCCGATCGAGGCGAACCAAAGATCCTTGTAACGAATGTTGATCACTGGGCCGCCGATCGTCCGCCCGAGGTTGGCGCCATCGTAGAGCGGCTTGTGCTCGACGGCGGCGCCCATCACCACCTGCCAGTCGGGGATGTCGGGCTCGAACAGCCTCTGCAGCGCAATCCCGCTCGAGTATTGCCACTCCTGCAGCGGCGAAGGGGTTTGTGCCCGGGCCGACGGGACACACGCCAAAACACAAGCGAAGACAGCAATGCCGTGAGGGATGGTCGCTTTGAAATATTTACCAAATATCACTCAGTCTCCATCTGCTTCGCCCGCGTCCTCTGAGAAGCGACCATAACATAGTGCGGCGGTTCGTAACTCGCCCTAATGGGTGGTGCTATGGACGTAAGGGCGTCGGGTCTCATTCGCGCGCGCGGTTGCGCGCAACCTGAAATCCTTCGCGCAACATGGCGTTGGCGCGTTCACGCCGCACGATCTGCGCCGAACATGCCGAACGGGTCTCGCGAAGCTTGGAATAGCGGTCTAGCCCGCTTTCGGCATGAGCTTTTCCACGACCTGATCGATGCTGAAACTTGCCGCATGCGCGCGAGGCGGAAATGCCTTGAAGCTTTCCAGCCATTTCGCAAGCAACGGTGGTGCAGCGTACTGTAGCAGGCACGTTCTCAATCAACCAGTCGTTGTATTTGAAGCTTTCCTCGCCGCGCTCGAACGGATCGGCACGCAGGTCGAAGAATTTTGGAAGCGCATGGCGACAGCGGCTCTCGCCAGACGTCGATGCCGCTGCTGCGCTGCTCGGCAAAGACGATCTTGAACCGCCCCATCCGCATGGCCATCAGTCGCCGTCGTCGCTCCAGTAAAGAAATCCCTGGCGCGGGCATTCCTTTTCCTTGCCTGAGAGAAACGGCAACAGGTTGAAGCCGTCCAAGTGCACCTTGTAGGTTTGGTTGCCGATCTTGTAGCCCTTCTTGACCTTCTCGACGAGATCGGGCTCGCCGTTTGCGGCGGCAAAGGTAGGAATGAAGTCCTGCAGCGAGCAGATATCATTGATGATGCGTCCGGGCTCGATGACGCCAGGCCAGCGCATGACGCATGGAGCACGCCAGCCGCCTTCCCAATTGGTGTCCTTTTCACCCCGGAAGGGCGTGGCCCCGCCGTCAGGCCACGACATAACTTCGGCGCCGTTATCAGTGGTGAAGACAACGATGGTGTTGTCTGCGACTCCGAGATCGTCGAGTTTCTCGAGCAGCTGTCCCACGTAGCCGTCGAGTTCGACCATGCCGTCGGGATACAGGCCGAGGCCCGTCTTACCCGTGCGATGCCGGCTTCAGGTGGGTGAATACGTGCATGCGCGTCGGATTGAAATAGCAGAACCAGGGACCCCCCCGCTTTTGTCTTCCGCTCCATGAAATCGAGTGCCGCCCCGATGAACTCCTCATCGACGGTCTCCATGCGCTTTCGGGTCAGCGGTCCGGTGTTCTCGATCGCCTGCTTGCCGACCTTACCGAATTGCTCATCCACGGTCGTATCGTCCTTGTCCGTGGCCTTGCATTTCAGCACGCCACGCGGACCAAATTTCTCGCGAAACGCCGGATCTTTGGGATAGTTCGGGTACTCCGGCTCCTCCTCAGCGTTCAGGTGATAGAGGTTCCCGAAGAACTCATCGAAGCCGTGCACGGTCGGCAGATGCTCGTTACGATCACCCAGGTGGTTCTTGCCGAATTGGCCGGTGGCATATCCGAATCCCTTGAGAAATTCGGCCGACCGTCGGATCTTCAACACTGAGTCCGAGCGTCGCACCCGGCGTACCAACCTTCGTGAGACCGGTACGAATCGGAGTCTGCCCGGTGATAAAGGCCGCGCGCCCCGCGGTGCAACTTTGCTGGGCATAGAAGTCCGTGAACATGGCGCCCTCTTTGGCGATCTTATCGATGTTCGGAGTTCGGTAACCCATGATCCCGTGGTTGTAAGCGCTCAGATTGAACCAACCAATGTCATCGGCCATGACGAAAAGAATATTTGGTCTGCCGGTTTTCGCCACGGTTATCTCCTGGGAGCATTTTGTGGTTTTCGGTCGCCAGATCATTAGATCGGCATAGACCTCATTCCCATGGGACCTAAGGCCCATACCGGGCTCCGTTCACCGAGCGACCGGAAATGTGATCCGCGACGCGCCATGTGCGGCGCACAAACGGCACCATCCGAATCTTTAGAATTCGCAGCGGGTATCTTCTTGTGAGCAACGGCAAAGTCGTGCCTTTCAGGCCCCGCGTACCGTCGAAGGCGGAACTTGAAGTCTACAAATCGATGACCCGTCTCTGGCATCCCGAAATGAAACAGCGCATCTTCCCCGAATATTTTGATCGCCTCGCGAAGGATGCCGAAGACGGAAGTCAAAGCGGTCATACCTAGGTAACTACGCCTGCAACGAGTCACAGCCCATCCGGCCTGGCGTTGATGCAACAGTCTTGCTCATACTTCCAGCAAGCCGCCAAGTGGCAGCGAATACGATGACGCGGAGCAGGAAACCGATGAAGACACCGTCACGTCCGGCACAGCGGCCGATCGAAGAAGTGGCCGCAGCGCGGGCCTTCTACGCTGGTATCGGTCAGGATGTCCGTTACTTCTCTGCGCTATGGCATACGCTCAGCGTCGGTCACATGCTGACGAATGATTTGGATCGAATTTGTCGGCAGTTTGGTCTGAGCATTGCCGATTTCTACCTGATGGGGGCGTTGCGGATCGACCGTCCACAGCCACTTCGGGCGACGGATCTCGCAGTCACCCTGCAGGTCTCGAATGGTGCCTTGACGGCCCGTGTCGCGAAACTCGGCGAGAAGGGCTTACTGACAAAATCGCCGGTGCCGGGCGATGCACGCGCCTTTACTCTGGAGCTTAGCCCAGCGGGGGCCGCCCTGGTCGAGTCGATCCATTCGGCTGTTGCGCGAGAATCGCATTTCGTCCGTGAGCTATATCGGCTCCCGGATACGGATCGACTAACTCTTGAGCGCATCATGGGAGAGTTGCACGGCCTACTCGATCGGTTCTCCGTCCACGCCCACCGCTGATGTTTCAGGGGTCAAACAACTAGCGGTTCTACAAACCCTGTCTGCGGTTATAAATGCACAAATAATATTGCGGGAGGAGGCGGGGGCATGGCAACGCAGTCAAGGTCTATCGACGCCGGCTTTCGGGCTGTCACACCTGAGGAAATTGCGAGTTATCAGACATTCGGCTGGGTCAAGCTGAAAGACTTCATTCCGCGCCCAAAGGTCGACGAATTGCTCGCGATGGCGAAGGATCGCATGGGCGAGAATGGTGACAGAGACCTACCGCCCGAGGCTTTTACCTACTTCAATCCGCTGACGCTGCGCGGTCTCAAGCATCCGCTGATGGGGCCGATCATCGAACATTGCGGGCGAGGCGCGCGTGCCTTGATGGCGCGCCGCGCGCAGGTCGGCATTCGGTATTTCACTGACTTCTTTGCGGTTAAACAGCCCGCGAAGAAGAAACAGGCGGATCGCGGCGGCGCTGGCGGGTCGGACTGGCATCAGGACTACGCGGCCTCAGCCTCGGACAGATCCGGCGGCATGGTATTTTGGACGGCGCTGACGGACATGCCACCCGAAAAAGGCACGATGGCTTTCCTCAATGGATCGCACCGCTTTGGCGTCATGGGGCACTATTCCACTTATGGCCAAGGGAATTTGCTCGATAGCTATCCGGAGCTGCTCGACGAATGCGACAGCAGCGGAAACCTCACGTACTCCGCAGGTGACGTCACCGTGCATTCCAATATGACGGTCCACTCCGCCGGAACGAATGTGACCGACGATCCTCGCTGGACTTACATCGTCATCGTGAACCCTGCGGACGCCTGCTGGAACGGCGGCCCCGCGGACGCCTTCCAGACCGACGGGCTGACACTTCACAAGGAGCTGGATGACGAACGCTTTCCGGTAATCGGTTAGCCCCTGAAGATACAAGGACCGGGAGACATCAATGACCGAAACTGAGCGCCTCGCAGCGATCGAGGCCATCAAACAAATCAAAGCCCGTTACTGGCGGGGGGTCGACCTTTGCGATGGCGAGCTAGTCCGCTCGGTTCTCGCCGAAGATTGCGAGCTCGACTATCATGGTTGCTGCGTCGACCCGCAGACGAGCGTGGATCATCTGCCCGCGATGAATGTGACACTGCGAGGCCGTGACAAGTGGGTATCTGACGGAATGGCGCGCTTCGGCATCGTCAGCGTGCATCAGGGCCATCAGGCGGACATCGAAATCACCGGCGCGGACGCGGCAACGGGAATCTGGGCCTTTACCGATCGCATGTTCTTTCCCGCCGGCGGCGACATATCGCGTCTAACTGGCTATGGCTTCTACCACGAGACCTACGTCAGGGTGGGTAAAGCCTGGCAAATCAAGACTACGCGCATAACCCGCCTCAGGGTGGAGGTGGAGTAAGCGATGGCAACAAGCCGCCGTTTGTGGTGCGCGAAAGTAAGTAATTGGTCGGGGCGAGAAGATTCGAACTTCCGACCCCTTGCACCCCATGCAAGTGCGCTACCAGGCTGCGCCACGCCCCGACCGGATGCGAATCATAGCTGAAATATGGATCGAGCGGTTTGCCGCGCCGCTCGCGGCGCACGAGGCGATGCTCTAACGGCGCAAAATCTTGATAAGTTCCTCGAGTTCGAGGCGCATCTGATGGATGAGCTGCTGACTCTGATTGAGATCCACTTGGGCATCATCGCCTGTGAGGCGATTGCGCGCGCCGCCAATGGTAAAGCCCTGCTCGTAGAGGAGGCTGCGGATCTGGCGAATCACGAGCACGTCCTGGCGCTGGTAATAGCGGCGATTGCCGCGGCGCTTCACGGGCTTGAGCTGCGGAAACTCCTGCTCCCAGTAGCGCAGTACGTGGGGCTTGACGCCGCAGAGGTCGCTCACCTCACCAATAGTGAAGTAGCGCTTGCCCGGGATCGGGGGCAGCTCGCTGTTATTGCTTGGTTCCAGCATACGCCTCGACGCGCGCCTTCAGTTTCTGGCCAGGCCGGAAGGTAACTACGCGACGCGCGCTAATGGGAATCTCTTCGCCGGTTTTGGGATTTCTGCCGGGTCGCCGATTCTTATCGCGCAGGTCGAAATTGCCGAAGCCGGACAATTTCACTTGTTCCCCGGATGACAGGGCCGCGCGGATTTCCTCGAAGAACAGATCGACCAACTCTCGCGCTTCACGCTTATTGAGACCCAATTGATCGAACAGGGCCTCAGCCATCTCTGCCTTCGTCAGGGCTGCCATGCTTATTGATCTCTTATCGTGGCGCTCAAAACATCCCGTAACCGCGTGACTACTGCGGTCACTACGGCGTCCGCGTCAACGTCAGTAAGAGTGCGGGAGGAGTCCTGTAAAATCAAGCCTAAAGCGACACTTTTTCGTCCAAATTCTACCCCGGGTCCTCGATATACATCGAACACGCGAAGGTCGCTCAAAAGGCCGGATGCACTAACAGTAACATTTTCCCGTAAAACTGCGAGGGGCACTTTTTCATCGACCACCACGGCCAGATCGCGTCGCACACTCGGATACTTTGAAATCTTGTTAAATTGCAATGACTTCGCCGCAAAAGCTAATTCAATTTCTAGTTCAAACAGTATCAAGGTATTGTTAAGACCCAGCTCCTTCAGCACGCGCGGATGCAGCTCACCGATCCAGCCGACGGCCACATCGTTGCGCCAGATGCGCGCGGTGCGCCCCGGTCGCAGACAGCTCAACGTATCGGCCTCGAAACGCAACTCGCCATCGCCTGCGAGCGCGAGCACGTTCTCGACGTCGCCTTTCACATCGTAGAAATCCAGCGCCTCACGCGTGCTGCCCCACTGCTCCGGCCAGCGCGCGCCGGTGGCGACGCCGGCGAGCGTCTCGATCTCACGAAGCGCACCGCCTGAAACATCGAACTTGTTGCCGATCTCGAACAGTCGTACCCGGCTTTGTTGGCGGCGCATGTTGTCGCGGCACGCGGGGATGAGGCTGCTCCAGAGCGAGACGCGCATTTCGCCAAGCTCGGCCGAGATGGGGTTCGACAACGCGAGCGCGAGCGTCTCGGGGAACAAAAGGCGCTGCACGGCCGGCTCGACGAAGGTGTAGGTGATCGCCTCACGGTAGCCACGATCGGCCATCGCCGTGAGCACCCGATCATTCGCCAGCCGCGTTTCGGTGGCGAAGCCAGGTATCTGCGGGACGACGGCGTGCGCCTCGGCGATGCTGTCGAAGCCGCGCAAGCGTGCGACTTCTTCGACCAGATCTTCCTCGATGCGGACGTCGAAGCGATGCGACGGACGTAGTACGCGAAAGCCCTGCTCCGTGGTCTCGACGCGCTCGCTGATCGCCCCCAGGATTTCTCCCACTTCCGCATCCGGAACATGGGCACCCAGCAGCCGCGCGAGACGGCTGCGACGCAGGCTCACCCATTCGTCCGCTGCCACCGCTTCGGCCCGCGTTACCTGCAGGGGGCCCGCTTCGCCGCCGGCGATTTCCACAAGCAGCGCCGTCGCGCGCTCGAGGGCTATGGCCGGAAGCGCCGGGTCCACCCCCCGCTCGAACCGCTGACTGCCGTCGGTCAGAAGACCCAGGCGCCGCGCTCGTCCGGCGACTGCGGCAGGCGTGAAGTGCGCGGATTCGATCAGCACATCGGTCGTGCCGTCACTGATCGACGTGCTCTTGCCACCCATGATGCCCGCGAGGCCAATGGGGCCGCTCGCGTCGGCAATGATCAGAAAATCGGGGTCGAGACGATATTCCTGGTCGTTGAGGAGCGTAATGGGCTCCCCGGGTCGGGCCTGGCGCACCGTGATCCCCTGCGACAGCCGCGCGAGATCGTACGCGTGCAAGGGGTTCCCCAAGTCCATCATGACGTAGTTCGTGACGTCGACGACGGGCGAAATGCTGGCAAGTCCCACGCGACGCAGCCGCTCGCGCAGCCATGCCGGCGACACCGTGGCGGCGCGCACCCCGCGAATCACACGCGAGCAAAAGACCGGACAGTTGCGCGCGGACTCGATGCGCACTGGAAAGACCGAGTCGTGCGTCGCCACCAGCGGTTTCACCGGCGCCCGAAGATAGCGGTGCTCGTGAGCGGCGGCGTAATCGCGTGCGATCCCGAAGACACTCATGCAATCACCGCGGTTCGGAGTGGCGTTCACTTCGAGCACGGTGTCGTCGAGATCGAGCGCCTTGCGCACGTCGACATCGAGCGGCAGGGATGCGGGCAGTTCCAGGATCCCGTCGTGCTCTTCGCCGAGGCCGAGCTCGCGCGCCGAGCACAGCATACCGTTCGATTCCACGCCGCGGATCTTCGTGCGCTTAATGGTGAGGCCGCCCGGCAGCTCGGCTCCCAGCTTGGCGACGGCCACTTTCAGCCCGGCGCGCACATTCGGCGCACCGCAGACAATGCTCAGGCGATCCTTACCGTCGGTCGTCACCTGGCAGAGGGACAACTTGTCCGCATCGGGATGGCGGCCGCACTCGAGAACCTCCCCCACCACGACCCCGCGGAAGGGCGGCGCGACCGGTGCGACCGACTCAACTTCGAGCCCGGAGAGCGTGAGCCGCTGCGCGAGAGCCGCGGGAGTCTGCTTAAGCGGCACGAATTCATTCAGCCAGGAGTAGGTGATCTTCACGGGAACTGCTTCAGGAACTGCACATCGTTTTCGAAGAACAAGCGAAGGTCATCCACGCTATAGCGCAGCATGGTGACCCGCTCGATGCCCATGCCGAAGGCGTAGCCCTGCCACCGCTCACTGTCGATGCCCGCCGCTGCGAGCACGTTCGGGTGAATCATTCCGCAACCCAGGATCTCGAGCCAGCCGGTTTGCTTGCACACGCGGCAGCCCGCGCCGTGACAGAAGACGCACTCGATATCCACCTCCGCCGAGGGCTCGGTGAACGGGAAATAAGATGGCCGCAGGCGCATGCCGAGCGGCTGCTCGAAGAAACGCTCGACAAAGGTGTGCAGCATCGCCTTCAAGTTGGCGAAGCTCACGTTCTCGCCCACCACGATGCCCTCCACCTGGTGAAACATCGGCGTGTGCGTCATGTCGGAATCGTTGCGATACACGCGCCCCGGGGCGATCAGCGCCATCGGCGGCTTGCGCGCGCGCATGGCGCGGATCTGTACCGGCGAGGTGTGAGTGCGCAACAGTCGTCCGTCGGGAAAGTAGAACGTGTCATGCATGGCGCGCGCCGGATGATTGGCGGGAATGTTGAGCGCCTCGAAGTTGTGAAAGTCGTCCTCGACCTCGGGCCCGGTCGCAATCTCGAATCCCGCTTGCATGAAAATACGCTCGATGCGCAGTCGCGCCCGCGTCACCGGATGGATGCTGCCCGTCTCTTGGCCGCGCCCCGGCAAGGTCACGTCGATAGTGCCGCGCGCCAGCTCGGCATCGAGCGATTCACGATCGAGCCGCTCGCGACGCGCCTCGATGGCCGCGTGAATGACGAGCTTGGCGTCATTGATTTTTTGCCCGGCCACGGGCCGCTCCTCGGCCGGCAGCTTGCCGAGTGCTTTGAGCTGCTCGGTCAGCAGGCCTTTCTTGCCAAGCAGCCGCACACGCACCTCGTCCAGATCGGAAAGAGTGCGTGATACGTCCACATCGGTGAGCGCCTGCCCGATGAGGCGACCGAGATCTTCAGCCATGACCCCTCCAAAAGCTCGAGATCGGCTGCAAGCAGCCGATCTCGACCCCTACCCGGTTTCTTCAGGCCGTGAGGCTGGCCTTGGCTTTTTCTGCGATGGCGGTAAAGGCCGCCATGTCATGCACGGCGAGGTCCGCGAGCACCTTGCGGTCGATCGCCAATTCCGCCTTGTTCAAGCCGTCGATCAGCGTGCTGTAGCTCATGCCGCACAGACGTGCCGCGGCATTGATGCGGGTGATCCATAGTGCGCGGAATTCGCGCTTCTTCTCGCGCCGCCCGCGGTAAGCGTATTGACCCGCCTTGATGACCGCTTGCTTCGCCGCGCGGAAGACCTTGCGCCGGGCGTTGTAGTAGCCCTTCGCCTTCTTGAGAATTTTCTTGTGCCGGCGCCCTGCAATGACGCCTCGTTTAACTCGTGCCATGGTGTGTCCCCTCGATCAGGCGTACGGAAGCAGCTGCTTGATCCGATTTACATCGGTCTCATCCACGTGCATCTCGCGACGTAGCTGGCGCTTACGCTTACTCGGTTTCTTCGTCAGGATATGACGACGGTGGGACTGGCCGCGCTTGAAGCCGTTCGCTGTTTTGCGAAAACGCTTCGCCGCAGCCCGTTTTGTTTTCAACTTGGGCATGTCGACTCCTAATTGTAGCCTGGGCTCACAAGCACCCGGGCACCTCTGCAGGCACCGCGAGCGCCGCTCACCGGCGGATGTGGCAAGCTGTTAAGGCCTGCCGCTCACTTCTTTTTGGGCCCGAACACCATGACCATCTGCTTGCCCTCCATGAGCGGATTCTGCTCGACCACCGAATACGGGGCGAGATCCTCAGAAATCCGCGACAACAAGCGCCGGCCGATGTCTTGATGCACGAGCTCACGGCCACGGTAACGCAAAGTCACCTTGGCCTTATCACCCTCGGTCAGGAAGCGGACGATATTACGCAGCTTGACCTGGTAATCCGCCTCTTCCGTTCCGGGACGAAACTTCACTTCCTTGACCTGAATCTGTTTTTGCTTTCGCTTCGCCGCATGCGCCTTCTTGTTCTGCTCGAACAAGAATTTGCCGAAATCCATGACTCTCACGACAGGGGGCTCCGCCATCGGCGAGACCTCGACGAGGTCCAGTGATTGAGAGGTTGCCATTTGCAGCGCTTCCGCGCGCGTCATGACTCCTGCCTGGCTTCCATCTGCCGCGATCACCCGCACCGACGGTGCGGAGATCTCCTCATTGCGCCTTACGCGCTTCGACGTTGCGATAAACGATCCTCCAAAACAAGACGGCCGCGGCTCGCGACTTCGTCGCAAAGCAAGGCAGTCAGCTCATCGAGCCCATGACTGCCTAGGTCTTTGCCACTACGCGTGCGTACGGCCAGGGTATGTCCCTCAACCTCGCGGTCACCCGCGATCAAGAGGTAGGGGACACGCTTAAGTGTATGCTCGCGGATTTTAAAGCTTACTTTCTCCGACCTCAAGTCGGTCTCTACGCGAAGCCCATGATTTTTAAGCTTTTCCGTGACTTGAGCACAATATTTGTCTTGTCGGTCGGTAATTCCCATCACCACGGCCTGCACCGGGGCCAGCCACGTGGGCAGTTTTCCCGCGTGATGCTCGAGCAAAATGCCTATAAATCGCTCGAGTGAGCCGAACATGGCCCGGTGCAACATGACCGGCGTATGGCGGTGGCTGTCCTCGCCGATGTAGGTGGCACCCAGCCGCTCGGGCAGGTTCGGATCGACCTGCAGCGTCCCACATTGCCATTCACGGCCGATGGCGTCGCGCAGGACGAACTCGAGCTTCGGCCCGTAGAAGGCCCCCTCCCCCGGATTCAAGGTGGTCTCGATGCCGGCCGCGGCCGCCGCCTCCTTCAACGCACTCTCATAGATGTCCCAGACTTCGTCGGAGCCGACCCGCTTCGCGGGCCGGTCGGAGAACTTGATGCGTACTTCGTTAAAGCCGAAATCTCGATAAATGCTCAAGATGAGCTCGGTCACCTTGACCGCCTCGGCGGTGATCTGCTCGTTGGTGCAGAAGATATGCGCATCGTCCTGGGTGAAGGCGCGCACGCGCATCAAGCCATGCAGAGCGCCCGAGGGCTCGTAGCGGTGCACTTTGCCGAACTCGGCGAGACGCAACGGCAACTCGCGGTAGCTGCGCAGGCCATGCTTGAACACCTGGATATGGCCCGGACAGTTCATCGGCTTGATGGCGAAGGTGCGCTCATCCGGCGTCTGGGTCATGAACATGTTCTCGCCGAAATTTGCGACGTGGCCGGACTTCACCCACAGCTCGCGATCCATGATCTCCGGGGTGTTGACCTCGACGTAACCGCCCTCGGTCTGGCGCTGACGCATGTAGGCGATGAGCTGCTGAAAGAGCGCCCAACCTTTCGGATGCCAGAAAACCGCGCCCGGCGCCTCCTCCTGCAGATGGAAGAGATCGAGCTCTTTGCCGATGCGGCGATGATCGCGCTTTTCAGCCTCCTCAAGGCGCGTCAAGTACTCCTTGAGCTGCTTATCGTTCGCCCACGCTGTGCCGTAAATCCGCTGCAGCATCTCGTTGCGCGAATCGCCGCGCCAGTAAGCGCCGGCGACTTTCATCAGCTTGAACGCTTTTAACTTGCCGGTGCTCGGCACGTGCGGACCCCGACAAAGATCCTCCCAGTCGCCCTGGCCGTACAGACTGATCTGCTCGCCCGCCGGAATTGCCGCAATGATCTCGGCCTTGTAGTGTTCACCGATGCTTTTGAAGTGCTCGATGGCGGCATCGCGCGGCAGCACGCGGCGGTGCACTTTGAGGTCGCGCCCCGCGATCTCTGCCATGCGTTTCTCGATCGCCGCGAGGTCGTCGCTCGAAAACGGCGTCTTGTAGGCGAAATCGTAAAAGAACCCGTCCTCGATCACCGGGCCGATGGTCACCTGCGCGCCCGGGAAGAGCTCTTGCACCGCATTGGCGAGCAGGTGGGCGGTGGAGTGACGGATGATCTCCAAGCCGTCCGGGTCCTTGTCCGTGACGATGCTAACGGCGGCGTCATGCTCGATGGTCGCCGAGGTATCGACCAAGCGGCCATTCACCTTGCCGGCGAGCGCCGCCTTGGCCAGCCCTGAGCCAATGCTGGCGGCGAGCTCGGCGACCGTAATGGGCTGCTCGAACGATTTCTGACTGCCGTCGGGAAGTGTAATTACGGGCATAGAACCCTGGTCGTTTCCGCCATAAACCCGCTACCGCCGGCCATCTCGAGGGCCGGCACCCCAGTTCAAGGAAGTGGTGCGCGCTAGTGGGATCGAACCACTGACCCCCACCATGTCAAGGTGATGCTCTACCGCTGAGCTAAGCGCGCACGAAGGGCGCGAAAGATACCGGATTCCGGGGTTCCTATAAAGGGTGGGATGCAATCTCAGCCGTGGGGCTCGCCCGGTGGCGCATCGCCGGGCCGCAAATCGGAGAGATTCGTGACCGCAGTCGGACCCGCCTGTGCGCCCGCCGGAGCCTGATCCGCCGCTCCCTCGCCGGTCTTGAACTTCAGTACGCAGCGGAATTGGATCTCGCCCACGGTGAGCGTGTCGCCGTCGGTGAGGAGGTGACGGGTCACCTTGCGCCCGTTCACCTGCACCCCGTTGGTGCTGTTCAGGTCCTCGACGATGAGCTCGCGCGCGCTTTTCAAGATCATGGCATGGTTACGGCTCACGGACTGCGAATCGATCTGCAGCTCGCAACCCGGCGCCCGGCCGATGCGTGTGCGGCGCCCCAGCGCAAAGATAATCGGCTGCTCGCAATCAATGCGCACGAGCTCCGCCACGTAATCCGGTGGTCCCGCCGGAGCCGCCGCGGGCGGGCCGCCGAGGCGTTCGATACTCGTCTGTAGCCGGCCGAGCACGTTGGCGTTATTGCTGGCGCTGCGCTCGAGCCGGCGGATCAACAGGTCACGCTCCTCGAGCTGGCCGCGTGTACGCTCCAGATTGGTGCGCAGAGTGCGATTCTCCTCGGACAACTGCTCCAGACTCACGATCTTTTGCGCGAGTTCATCGCTCACGCGTTTGAAGTCCGCCTGCACGCCTTGGATCGGCCGCCGCGCCTCATTGAGGTGAGCCATGAGCACGGTCATCTCTTCTTCGTGCGTCTTGGACTCGGTCTCCAGCTCCTCGATTCGCGCCGTGAGTTTGGCGCCGGCCGCCTCGGCGGCGGCAACCGAGTCCTTGGCATGCTGTGTCTCCGCGCCGATTTGCGAGCGCAGCTCCGCTGCGTCTTTCGTACGCCCGGCCAGCTCGGCCTCGATGCGCTTGCGCTCCGCGTTTGCCTCTGCGATTTGGGCAAGCAGCTCGGCGCGCGCCCGCTCGATCTCTTGGGTCTCTTGCGCCTTCTTGGCGAACGCCGCCGCCTCGCTCATTTTCGTGGCGTTCAGTTTCTCGATGGTCTCGCTCTGCTCGGTAATTTTGCTATTCAAGGTCGCGGTCATCGACTTCAGGCGCTCGCATTCGGCCTGCAGCGCACCGCGCCCGCTCTGTTCCACCGCGATTTTGTCGTCCCACTCACGAAACATGTTCTGGTTGAAGCCGCCGCGCCAATCGCGCGTCCGCAAGATCTCCAGATAGGATTCCGCCTGCAGTCTGGCGGCGGCCAGGTCGCGTCGATTGGCTTTGACCTCGGACTCCGCGCGCGCGATGCGCTCCATCAGCTGCGACACCGATTGGCGACTCTTCTCCAAGTCGAGCGCGAGCGCTTCCGCGCGCTCGTTGGCCTCCCTGACATCTCGCTCGAGGCGCGCGCTCACTTGCGAGCGGGATTCGAGGTCGGGAACGACCTTGGCGTGCTCGCGCTGCAGGGCGAAGAGCTGGGCATCGCGCTCGCCGAGCGAATGCATGACCTGAGCGAGACTCGAGTCGCGCGTGACCAAGGCCTCGCGCAGTGTGCGCGCCTCGCTCTGCGCGCGCTCCGATTCGCGCATCGCCTCCTCGGCGCGGGCGCGCGTCTGCTGGGCGGCGGCATTTGTCTCGGTTACCGCGGCCTGCAATTCGCGCACGCGATGTTGCTCGACCGCGAGCGCGGAGTGCGCCGTGCCGAGCTCGGCAGCGAGCATGTCGGCGCGCGTCCCCGCCGCGAGCTGCGCGTCGCGCGCCTTCTCGTACAAACGGTTGAGCGCCTCGTAGTCGGCATTCTGGCGCGCGATGCGCTCTTCCACCGAGCGCACGCTGTCTGCGAGCGAGGGCAGGTCCAGCGCGCTCGGACGATAGTCGGGCGCTGGCGTCGCGACGATCGAGGTCCCGGGCATGGTCGCCGAGAATTCCAGGCGCACCGAATCGTCCTCGACGTCGTCGTCGATCGAGATGCCCTCGAGGATGGGCAGCTTGTCCGTGCTGTCGAGATCGATATCTTTGGGTTGACCCTTGTCGAACGCCATGTCGTCCTCCTAGCCCGCCAGTGACTGCGGGGCGCCAAATGCAGTGCGGCGCAGCCGCTGAATCTCATCGCGCAGCCGCGCGGCCTGCTCGAACTCGAGATTTCGAGCCAGCTTCATCATCTCGGCCTCGAGCTTCTTGATACGCTTCACCGCCTGCTCCGGGGCCAACGCGTCGCCATCGGATTCGCGCAGCACATCTCCCGCCACGGCGCGCGCGCCCTCCATGACATCCCCCACGGCCTTGACAATGCTGCGCGGCGTGATGCCGTGCTCGGTGTTGAATTCGATCTGCTTGTTGCGGCGCCGATCGGTCTCGGCGATGGCGCGCTGGATGGAGCCTGTCTCGCGGTCGGCATACAGGATGGCTTTGCCACGGACGTTGCGCGCGGCGCGGCCAATGGTTTGGATGAGCGAGCCCTCGGATCTCAAGAAACCCTCCTTGTCCGCATCGAGGATGGCGACCAAAGACACCTCCGGCATGTCCAACCCTTCGCGCAGCAGATTGATGCCGACGATCACATCGAACTTACCGAGGCGCAGATCGCGGATGATCTCCGAGCGCTCCACGGTCTCGATATCCGAATGCAGGTAGCGCACCTTGACGCCATGCTCGTTCAAGTATTCGGTCAGATCCTCCGCCATGCGCTTGGTGAGCGTCGTCACCAGCACGCGCTCGCCTTGCTGCGTGCGTAGCCGGATCTCGGACAACAGATCGTCCACCTGCGCACGCACCGGCCGAACCTCCACCACGGGGTCGATCAGGCCTGTCGGACGCACGACTTGCTCGATGATCTGACCGGAAATCTGCTTCTCGTAAGGGCCCGGAGTTGCAGAGATATAAATGGCCTGCGGCGCAAGCCGCTCGAACTCCTCGAAGCGCAGCGGCCGATTGTCGAGCGCTGACGGCAGGCGAAAGCCGTACTCGACGAGCGTCTCCTTGCGCGAGCGATCGCCCCGGTACATCGCACCGAGCTGCGGGATGGTCTGGTGGCTCTCATCGATCACCAGCAAGGCATTCTTCGGCAGATAATCGAACAAGCACGGCGGCGGCTCGCCCGCCTGCCGGCCCGACAGATAACGTGAGTAGTTCTCGATGCCCGCGCAGTAGCCGACCTCATGCATCATTTCGAGATCGAACAGGGTTCGTTGCTGCAGCCGTTGCGCCTCGAGGAGCTTGCCTGCCGCGTGCAACTCGGCCAGGCGAGTGCGTAATTCATCCCGGATCTCGTCCACCGCCGAGTGAATGCGCTCCCGCGGCGTGACGTAGTGAGTAGAGGGATAGACCGTGAGGCGCGGCACCCGGCGCAACGCTTCGCCCGTCAACGGGTCGAACAAGCTCAAGGATTCGATCCGATCGTCGAACAGCTCCACGCGAACGGCCTCGCGCTCCGACTCGGCCGGAAAGATGTCGATCACGTCGCCGCGCACCCGGTAGGTGCCCTGCCGCAAATCGATCTCGTTGCGCGTGTACTGCATGTCCGCGAGACGCCGCAAGAGCTTGCGCTGATCCAGAATGTCGCCGCGCGACATATGCAGCACCATGCTCAAGTAGGCCTGCGGATCACCCAGGCCATAAATCGCGGAAACGGTGGCAACGATGATCGAATCGGGACGCTCCAGCAACGCCTTGGTGGCGGACAGGCGCATCTGTTCGATGTGTTCGTTGATCGAGGCGTCCTTCTCGATGAAAGTATCGGACGCCGGGACATATGCTTCTGGCTGATAGTAGTCGTAATAGGAAACGAAGTACTCGACCGAATTCTTCGGAAAGAACAACTTAAACTCGCCGTAGAGCTGCGCGGCGAGGGTCTTGTTGTGCGCGAGCACGAGCGTAGGCCGTTGCAGCTTCTGAATTACATTCGCGACCGTGAAAGTCTTGCCCGAGCCGGTGACGCCGAGCAGCGTCTGGTGAGCGAGGCCGCTCTCCAGGCCATCGATCAGCTTCTCGATCGCCTCGGGTTGATCGCCCGCCGGGAGATAATCGGAAAACAATTCAAAACGCATCGCCCTATTCTCTCATGTTGCCTGGGAAAGGAGCACGCGCGCGCTGGCGTCACCCCGTTGTTTTTCGTACACTCGAGACCCCCTTTTTGACATAGCAGGACCCACTCCGTTGACCGTGTCACTTTCCAAGCGTGTTCAAAAGGTTAAGCCCTCCCCCACCCTCGCAATGACGGCCCGAGCCGCCAAGCTCAAATCGGAGGGCAAGGACATCATTGCCCTGTCGGCGGGTGAGCCTGATTTCGACACGCCCAAGCACATCGCCGAGGCCGGCATCGAGGCTATCGCCAAGGGTCTGACGCGCTATACCGCGGTCGACGGCACCCCCGAGCTCAAGGACGCGATTGCGGCCAAGTTCAAGCGCGACAACGGCTTGACCTACGAGCGCAACCAAATTCTGGTCTCCTCGGGCGCCAAGCAGACGTGCTTCAATCTGTGCGCTGCGCTATTGGACCCGGGCGATGAATGCCTCATCCCGGCGCCCTATTGGGTGTCCTACCCCGATATGGCGCTGCTCGCGGACGCGACCCCCGTCATCGTCAATGGGGGCGCCGATCGCGGCTACAAGATCACTGCCGCTCAGCTCGACGCGGCCATCACGCCACGCACCAAGCTGTTCATCTTGAATAGCCCGAGCAACCCCACGGGTGCCGCCTACACCGGCGCAGAATTGCGGGCGCTCGGCGCGGTGCTCGAGAAGCATCCGCAGGTCGTGATCGGTGCGGACGAGATGTACGAGCACATCTACTGGGCGTCCGAACCGTTCGTGAGTTTTGCGCAAGCGAACCCGCAGCTCTATTCCCGCACCGTGACCATCAACGGCGTCTCGAAGGCGTACGCGATGACGGGCTGGCGAATCGGCTATTGCGGCGGCCCGAAGGAAATCGTCACCGCGATGGGTACCGTGCAAGGCCAGTCGACCTCGAACGCATCGAGCATCTCGCAACGCGCGGCGACCGTCGCCTTGAATAGCGACCAGTCGTGCGTCGCCGAAATGAACCAGGCGTTCAAGGCGCGGCATGACTTCGTGGTGCCCGCGCTGAACGCCATACCCGGCATCAAGTGCCCACCCGCGGCCGGCACGTTCTATGCGTTCGCGGACGTCTCCGGCGCCATGCGCGCGCTCGGAATCAAGGATGACAACGCTTTCGCCGACTACCTGCTTGTCGAAGCGGGCGTTGCCGTGGTCCCCGGTTCCGGCTTCGGCGCTCCAGCTCACATGCGCCTGTCTTTCGCTTGCAGCATGAAGACGCTCGAGGATGCCGTGGGACGCATCGAGCGGGCGGTAACGTCGGCGGCGAGGCGCGTCGGCTGATCGGGGTGGGCAGCCGGCCGCAAGGTGCGCCGCGCTGCAGCTTGTGAAATGGGGACGCGGTAACACGGAGGGGCCGCGCGATCACCGCTGCCGGCGTGGTCGCACAAGTGCCGTCGCATTCCCGCGGTCACGCTGAAGTTTCTACATGAGAGTATATTCGTAAGACATTGAATGTATTAGTTTATGAAATACCGAAATTTAGGTAATACTGGGCTCGAGATCTCGCCGCTTTGCTTAGGCTGCATGACCTTCGGGACGCCCGAGCGCGGCGATCATCCGTGGACCCTGCCCGAGCAACAAAGCCGCCCGCTGATTCGCAAAGCGATCGAGATGGGCATCAATTTCTTCGACACCGCGAATGCCTACTCGGACGGCACCTCCGAGGAGATTGTCGGCCAAGCGCTCAAGGACTACACGCGCCGCGACGAGGTGGTGATCGCGACCAAGGTGTTCTTCCCCATGAGCAAGGGGCCGAATGGCGGAGGTCTGTCGCGCAAATCGATATTCACGGCAATCGACGCGAGCCTGCGGCGGCTCGGCACGGACTACGTCGATCTCTATCAGATTCATCGTTGGGACCCGACGACGCCGATCGAGGAGACGCTCGAGGCGCTGCATGACGTCGTCAAGGTGGGCAAGGCGCGCTATCTCGGCGCCTCCTCCATGTATGCCTGGCAGTTCGCCAAGGCGCTGCACCTCGCGCGCGAGAACGGCTGGACACCCTTCGTCAGCATGCAGAATTTCTACAATCTCCTTTACCGCGAGGAGGAGCGCGAAATGCTGCCACTCTGCGCGGATGAGCGCATCGCGGTCGTACCCTGGAGTCCGCTCGCGCGGGGCCGTCTTGCGCGTTCCTCCAATACCGAGACGCCTCGGACCCAAGCCGACACCTACGCCGACAAGTTATTCGCGGCCTCGATGGCATCGGATCGCAAGGTCATCGAACAGGTCGACGCCATTGCAACGGCTCGCGAAGTTCCGCGTGCGCAGGTGGCCCTCGCCTGGGTCCTACAGAAGAGCGTCGTCACGGCGCCGATCGTGGGCGCTTCCAAGGCGCAGCACCTCGACGATGCGCTCGCCGCCCTTACGCTGGACCTGACCGACTCCGAGGTTGCCCAACTGGAGGCACCTTATGTGCCGCACGCCGTCGTAGGCCACCAATAACGCTCGCCCACATCCTTGACTTGGGCGGCGCCCTTCCCGACAATCCGCGCCTCCTCTGAATTCCCCGGTAGCTCAGTGGTAGAGCGACGGACTGTTAATCCGTTGGTCGGCGGTTCGAATCCGTCCCGGGGAGCCAATTACGATATTAATCAATCACTTATATTATTCTTAGCGAGTTTACATCCATAGATTGAGCCGCTACAAACGTTTGCCATTTCGAATCCGACGCCTCGTCCCCAACTGTCGCGTTAAGTAACTGTTTTCACAATTACGGCTGCTCGTGGACGCACTCGGCGGCTAATAGATGCCGGTGGCGATTTACAATTCTCGGATGCGATCCGGTCGCCCATCGGGCGGCCACGGCGTGCTCGATGTTTTCGCTTCGCGGTCTCGTGATTTTTCTGACCGTCAACGCAACTTCCGGAGTCGTTAAGGATTGTCCGACTCCTGCCGGCGTGCGCGCAACTATCCAGCCCGTAGGTCTTGATGGGCAGGGGTTGGGCAATCCTCGAGGGAGGAAACCGCGGGGACGTGCTGATGAGGTCAGCGGTGGCGGTGCGCTATGGGGATTTGAGAGGTCGCATCGCCATATGAGACGACAGCCGCGGCGCGAGCTTAAGCGCGACGATTCGGTGATGGAGGAGGAGATGAGAGAACGAGCTTGTGTGGTGTCGTCGATGCGCGCCGACCGGGTACGTTTGTCGCGGTAAGGCAATGGGCGTTCGCATCGGTACCTTGCGAGGAAGTGCCGACGATGAAGTGCGCGATGAAGGGTTGGCAGTCATAGTGAGCATGGTGGTCCGCGGATAGGCTGCGCACGGGTAAACGTCTCGATGACGATCATCGGTGCCCCGCAATGCCGGCACACGAAGGTGGGCCGCGCGGAGCCGTGGCCGGCGTCGTGATCGGTGGGACGCGCGGGAGGCTCGGGTGGCGGTTGATGCAGTAGTTCTCGAGCGGTGGCGATGTGGTTCTTGCGATTGCCGTTGGCGAGCAGTCCATAGTGGCGGATGCGATGGAAGCCCGAGGGCAGCACGTGCAGCAGGAAGCGGCGCATGAACTCCTCGGTGGCTAAGGTCATGGTTTTGTAGCGTGTGCGGCCATGGGCGCGGTAGTCCTTCCAGCGGAAGGTAACTCCCCGGTCATCGAGTGCCACGAGTCGCGAGTTGGAGATCGCCACTCGATGGGTATAGCGCGAGAGGTAGGCGAGAACCTGCTCAGGTCCTGAGAACGGGCGCTTGGCGTAGACCACCCACTCGCACTGGCGGAGCGGGGCGAGCCAGTCGGCGAACGCATCGGTGTCGGCCAAATCGATGTGCTCGCCGAAGAACTTGAGTTCACCGTCACGATGGAGGTTCTGGAGTTCTTCGAGGAAGCGACGCCGAAAGAGCCGCGACAGTACCCGTACCGAGAGGAAGAACCCCGGCTTGCACGGCACCCAGCGGTCAGCATCGGGCGCGAGGCCGCCGCCCGGGACGATGCCATGCACGTGCGGATGATGGGTCATGGCCGAGCCCCAGGTGTGCAGCACCAAGTCATCCGATCCGAGCACCCAAGTGCTTTGGATCGGCGGCGATCGTGCGCAGCGTCTCGGCGGCGATGTCGAATAGCAATCCATAGATGAGCTCCTTGTTGGTGTAGGCGATGGCGCTGATCGACGCCGGCAAGGTAAAGACCACGTGGTAGTACTCCACGGGCAAAAGGTCTGCCTGGCGCGCCTCGAGCCAGCGCTTGGCGGCGCTCGCCTGGCACTTCGGGCAGTGTCGGTTGCGGCAGGAGTTGTAGGCGATCTGCGGCTGCGCGCACGCCGAGCAGCGCAGCGAGTGCCCGCCCAGGGCGGCGCTGAGAGCTGGACCCACTCTTTGAGACAACGGGATAAGTGGCAACTCCGTTCATTACAGGCGAGGATATCGCTTGAAAGGAAGGAGAGCCATGACGAAGAGATCCCGCCGCAATCATTCTGCGGCATTTAAAGCCAAAGTGGCGCTGGCTGCGATCAAGGGCGAAGAGACCCTGGCGCAGTTGGCCACGCGGTTCGATGTTCATCCGAATCAGATCGTTCAATGGAAGAACCAGTTGCTGGAGCGAGCGGCGGATGCCTTTAACGGTTCGGGACAGGCAGCAGAGGCCGGCCCTGACATCAAAACTCTGCATGCGAAAATCGGACAACTCGCGCTTGAGAACGATTTTTTAGTCGGCGCGCTCGGACGGTCACCCGGATCGAGCGCCAAGCGATGATCAACCCCGACCATGGATTGAGCCTCACGCGTCAGGCGGAGCTCTTGCAACTCTCGCGTGCGTCGATTTACTACGAACCTGTAGGGACGAGCCAAGCAGATTTGAAGCTCATGCGCCGCATCGATGAGCTGCACCTGCAGTGGCCGTTCCTGGGCAGCCGGATGCTGCGCAATATGCTTCGCCTCGAAGGCATCGCGATCGGGCGCAAACACGTTGCGACACTGATGCGAAAGATGGGCATCGAGGCGATTTACCGGCGCGCCAACACAAGCCGACGGCATCCGCGACATGCGATTTATCCGTATCTGCTGAGAAACCTGACCATCGATCGACCCAATCAAGTCTGGTCGACCGACGTGACGTACATCCCGATGGCGCGCGGCTTTGTGTATTTAGTTGCGGTGATCGATTGGTTCAGCCGCAGGGTCTTGAGCTGGCGGGTCTCCAACAGCATGACGGCGGACTTCTGCGTCGAAGCGCTGGAGGAAGCTATCAGCCGCTATGGTGCGCCGGAGATCTTCAACACGGACCAAGGCTCGCAATTTACCGCAGCAAGCTTCATCGATGTGCTGCAGAGAAACCAAATCCGCATCAGCATGGATGGACGCGGTGCGTGGCGCGACAACGTGTTCGTCGAGCGGTTGTGGAAGTCGGTTAAGTACGAAGAGGTCTATCTGCATGCGTACGACTCCGTCGCGGCGGCCAAGGCAGGCATTCAACGCTATTTTTCCTTCTACAACAGCCGGCGTCCGCACACATCACTTGACCGAAAGACGCCCGATCACGTTTACTTCGACTCTCAGCCGCTCGCGGCGGCTGCATAACCCGCGGAGTTCCACTTATCCCGACCGCGAAATCTGCCTAAATTTGTGGGACCACCTCTCTCGACACTGTTCGATGGCCGACATGACCTTCAACTGGCCGAGGCTGAAGTGCCCCCGCTTCATATCGCCACGTCGGCCCGTGGGCGCGGAAGATATCCGCGACCTCCAGGTGTGGCACGAGGTGCCCTACGCGGGTCGGGCCGGCTCCAGAGGACTTAAGACCTTGCGCAAGGTCTCGGTCGCCACCTGGGTATAGAGCGCGGTGGTCTCGAGCTTCTTGTGTCCAAGCAGCACCTGGATGGTGCGGATGTTCTCTCCCTGCTCGAGCAGGTGAGTCGCAAACGAATGCCTCAGCGTATGCATCGTGACGCGCTTATCGATGTGCGCAGCTCGGCCGCCTCGTGCACCGCGCGGTTCAGTTGCCGGGTGGAAAGCGAGTCCATCGGATCAAGGCCCGGGAAGAGATACCCGCCGGGCAGGACCTTGCCCTCGGCCCGCGCGTAGCGCCACCAGGTGCGCAGCCGCTCGAGCAGGATCGGCGGGAGCAGCGCGTAGCGGTCCTTTTGCCCCTTACCCTTCTCGATGCGCAGGAGCATCCGCTCACTATCGATGTCGCCGACCTTCAAAGCACACACTTCGCTCACCCGAAGCCCGGCACCATACGCCACCGAGAGGGCCGTGCGATGCTTGAGGGTACCGGCGCTCTCGATCAAACGGCTCGCCTCCTCGCGGCTCAAAACCACCGGGAGCGTCCGGGCGACACGCACGTGGCGCATCTTGCCCATCAACTCGGGACGCTTCAGCGTCACCTCGAAGAAAAACTTCAATCCTGTGATCGTCGCGTTGAGCGTGATCGGCGAGACGCCTCGATCCACGCAGTGAAGCTGGTAACGGCGCAAGTCCTCGTCCGTGGCCTTATCGGGTGAGCGGCCCAAGTATCCGGCGAAGTGCCGCACGGCACGAACGTAGGTGTCTTGAGTCTTGGTGGAGAGCTTACGCATCCGCATGTCTTCGATCATGCGACGACGCAGCGGTGAGATCTTCTCGGGTGAATCCTTCATGGCTCTGCTCCGGTTGCGAGATGAGGCGGATTGCCTCACCGTGCAACATACGAAACAGAACCTCAGACCTCAGCCGCCTTCGGCCCCTTAACGAAGCTACCCCTACCGCGCGAGCGGTTTAGTCCGTCGACCCTGAGTTGCCAATGACGAGTGGCTGCTATAGGGCATGCCAACTGAGCTTCAATTCGGTGAACGATTCATCGGCTCGTCCATACCTACGCCGCACTTCGGGCACCCCATCGGGCGGCCGCCCAAGATCGACGCGCCCCGGACCAGCAGCAGTGCATGACAGCGAGGGCACCGGAACCCAAAGTAGAGGTAGACGAAGAGGGACAGCGCGAACACCATACCCACGCCGAAGCGGATATTGTGCATCTGCCCAGTCGGGTGCCAAACTCGCCCCACCGCGATCCCAGCTACCAAGCCGAGCATAACGAGCCAATATCGCCGAATTAAGATCTGCCTGATGGTCATTGGACTCACCGTTAAATTACCTGCGCTTTGAGGCGCGCCTAACTGCTCTCCGTACGACAGTTTCACCCCTGAACTTATCGATCATCGCCGGAAAGATGCGCCAAGCGAGGTGTCCGTCGAAGGGGGCGCGCGGTGTCAAGTTCATCGCCGCAATGACAATATTTATGTATCCCAGGAAAATTACTATTGGGCCAAAAAAATCCGATAGCTTCCCGGGCAGCGCAGCGGCTATTGCAAATACAAGCGCTGCAATCAAGAGTTGCGCAAGTATGCCTCCCCAACTGACCAATGAGGCGTCCCAGGCGGAATTAGGGTGCTCATACTCGCAGCCTCCGTGCAAAAGTCCGATGCGGATGGCACTTACCTCATACCCGAGATGGCGCGCTACGACAGCATGCCCGACTTCGTGAATGACTATGATCGCCACATAGGAGATAAGGCACGTGATTGCCAGCAGCCAGTTCTTGAGTGCCAACACGAGCAACAACGCCATTGCGACGAGAACAGGTTGATGGACGTAGACGGCAGCGCCAAAAATTCGCAACGAATGGAATCGCAGCCAAGAACCGGCGACCATCCTATTCAACTAGTAATTTGGTAGCAGAACGTCGATTAAATGCGCCAGATACTGCGATCACGCTCGTGCACTCCCTGTTGCGCTCGTTTGGCATTAGCCGAACAGCCCTAGCCTACCGCAAGCCGCGAACGGCTGCTCAGTGGCGATCATTTCAGGGTGTCCACCGACAGGAACTGGCCGGCAAGCGCCAGATGGTGCGCCCTATTGCAGCCATTCAGATTGAAGAAAGCTAATGCACTCAAAATGGAACGCATCTCGCAACGGCAAATCCGGAAAATGGGCTTCGGATAAGTGGATGCTCTCACAGGATCTATGGCGCGGCCTTCTTGCTACGCGCCGCCAACGCGCGTGGTCGCAATTTGCGTTCGCCGCGCATTACATACAGTACGTAAACCGTTTCACCTTCCCGCCGATAGAATATGCGGCACGGCGGTTCAACTATTTGACGGTAGCGGCCGCCGCGTAGTTCGCGCGGTTTGGAGCCGCTGTCCGGATGAACTAATAACTGGTCGACATGCGCGAAGATTCGCTGGACCAATTCACTTGCGGCCACGGGATTATCGAGCGCAATGTAATCGGCGATGGCGTCTAAGTCGTTTAAAGCCGGCTCGGCCCAGATTACTTGAGCCATCGTGACATGCGTTGCTTCGCTTGCGCATGGGTCACGACGCGACCGTCCTCGACCGCCTTCTCACCTCGGGCGATACCCTCGAGCAAGCCAATGCGTTGCTGTAGAGCATCGTAGGCCTCGACATCGACGAGGTAGGCCGCCGGCAAGCCGTGCTGCGTGATGAGGATGGGAGCCCCATCCTTCTCAATATCGGCCAGCAATTCCGACGCTTTTCGCTTCAGGGTGGTAACAAGTTCTGTGCGCATAAAGTGGTACTATAGTATCACATGGAGCGTTCGTGAGAATCTTCCGCCGAAGATCCGATAACATCCGGCAGCAGCCACTCGTTGAAGGGGGTGTTTTTGGGGGTATCTCAAGCGAACTGAATTCAAAAACCCTGGAATTCGCGGTGTTTTCTACATGATTGAGGTTCCGTCCCGGGGAGCCAGTATAATCAGTAACTTGCGATCTATTCCTGTGAATCTACTACGCTATTATCGCGTACGCGATTGAGCCCTCGCTTGCCTTATGCACCCGTCCGCTTCACGGCGCACCGTATTCGGCGGCAAGCGCTAGCAAATCCGGATTGCGCTGCACTCCCGTGGAGCGCATGACTCCCGCAACGGTGACGTACGCACCCACCGTAAACAGGAAATCAAGCATTTGTTGATTACTCCACTCCTGCATCAGCTCCTCCCAGTTAGCGTCGCTGATCTTCTTGTCTCTGATAAGGTCTTCCGTAGCACGGATAACAACACGCTCAAATTGCGTGAAGTAGGGATCATCCGCACCCACTTGGATCGGCCGAAATATGCTCGGCGGCAGGCCACACCGGACGCTTGTATTGAGGTGGCTCGACCACATGTAAGTGGCCTTGCAGATCCACGCGGTGCGCATTATGGCGATCTGTCGCAAGCGGATCGGCAGAGTATTGGTGCTGAGTAGATGGATGTTGAACTGAGAGAACACCTCCGCCAGTGTCGGGTGGTGAGCGAAGGTCAGTAGCACCGGGTTGCTGCCAGCCTGTGTGAAAATGCCACCAGTCCATTTTTGCAAAAATGCAGTCATTTCATTGTTCAATTCCTCCTGACGAATAGGCGGCATGCGCGGTGGCGGGTCTGCATCGGTCATTTTGTGCATCCTCCTTTGTCTGGTTGGCGCGAAGTCGAGCGCCCGGTCTTGGCCGGAAGCGCCTGAGGCTCAGCCCGTTGCCGGTCATTCAGATCCAAGCATCCACTGCATCGAAATCTCATGTTGGCAGACAGCAGCGATAAAACCATCGTCGCGCGAATCATTTAGCTCGTGGCTGTTAGGCCGCTCTTCGAAGAGCAATCGAAACCTTCAGCCCGGCGCGGCCCGCGAGATCAAATAACGCATCCAAACTAAACTTGTCGATCTTACCGCGCAACAGATCGTTCAGCCGCGGCTGAGTAACTCGCAGTCGGTCGGCGGCGACCTTCTGCGATACGTTCCAGGTCGTAACTGCCTTCTGCAGCGCGTGCATCAGTTGCGCCCGGGCTTTCATACTGGTCGCCGCACTTTCAGAATCTTCAATAGCGTCCCACACGCTGGCAAAGGTTTTCATTTAGATTTCCTCATCGTCAGAACTTCTTGATACCGCTCCTTGGCCAACGCCAGATCCTGGCATGCGGTCGCCCGCGTCTTCTTTTGAAATGCGTGCAGCACATAGACTGCTTCGGGAAATTTTGCCACGTACATCAGCGGGTATGCGCCCGACTCTTCCCGAACGCGAATCTCTTGTACGCCACTGCCCACCGTCGGCATCGGCTTCCACGAATCCGCCTCCTCTCCGTTCTGTATCTTGTCCAATTGAAAGCCCGTCTCACGCCGAGCGCTTTGCGGAAAAGCGCGCAGATCATCCAAGGAAGATCCGACGAACGTTACCGGTTTGGACGCAGATCTAGTCACTGACACTGAATTATATCAAACTTGATATAATAGATGCAAACAACAGATTAGACGGCGAATTCGCGGTGCGTGCGGGATTCGTCAAGCGCTGCGCCACCAAGAGCCGTGCCTTGATTTACCACCCTGCGCGCGTCGTCTCTGCAGGTCTTGGCGCGTTTCCAAGAAATACCGGGAATATCCCGACACAGCCGGTCATCGGCAGATCGACCAGTATCCGCCTGTCACGAGCGTCAGCAATCGGGCGGGCCAGTGAGGCCCACAAACGCCACTGTCCGCCTCATGCCGAGCTAGGTGCGCGGGGCGAGAATGGCATCGAGCAGCGGCGTCGCCATAGCATCGCGTTCGAGGTGCGGATAGCGCAGCCCGCCGTGATAGTCCACATGCGCGACGCGGTAGCGGTCGTTCAATTTCAGGATCAGCTCGATCGGACCGGGCCGGGTCGCCGCGGCCGTGATCGTTCGCTTGAGCAAGTCTGCGCTGTAGGCTTCGCCGTTGATCGCGATGATTTGCATGCCCTCGGTGATCGCCGCCTCGAAGGCGGGACTGCCCCACATCACGTTGATGATAGTGCCCGCGTCGTCTTTCTCATCAATGTCGATGCCGAGCGAGTACCGAAGCGTGGTGACCTTGCGCTCGGTCTCACGGCCCTTCTCGTACTCGTTCTGCCTGTCGGTGTAGATGAGGCGATAGCCGCCGCGTGCGAGGCCATCGAGCGGCGCCGGCCGGGCGGCGCCGTCGAGGCGCCGGCGCAGAAAGCCCGCCCAGTCGTAGGGCTCGACGACGTTCAAGGCCTTGACCAGGTCCTCGAAGGTATAGGTAAGCGGCACGAAGCTGCCGTCGTTCACCCCGAAAAAATGAGCCGCAAAATCATCGAGCGAGCGCTTGCCGGCGGAACGCTCGCGGATCAGGGTGTCGGCATCGAGCCATATCAGGGCACCCTCATCGTAGTAGTCCTCGAAGCGCTGCCAGCTCTCCCAAGAGATGGGCCTGCGCGGATTGATGATTTCGTCGTTGGTGGTGTCCTGTAGCGGGCGCCAGGCACGTCCCGCGATGCTGGAATGCCAGGCGGCATTCTCGGCCCAGACATCGAGCGCCTGCGTCTTGCTCCACAACCCGGCTCGTGCCGTGAGCACGAACCCCCAGTACTCCGTCTGCCCCTCATAGACCCAAAGCAGGCTGTCCTGCATGGGAACCTCGTAGCTTGGGGTCCAGAGATCCGCCGGCCGCCGGAATTTACCGTTCCAGGAATGAGTATATTCATGCGCCAGCAGATCCCGATCGTAAGGCGTGTCGTCCCAATCGGCGAAGTAAAGTGGAATCGTGCTGTCTTCGCTCGACTGATGGTGCTCGGTGCCGCTGAAGGGAATCTGGTCGGAGAGTCCGAACAGGAAGTCGTAATGCTGGTAGTGGTGAGAGCCGAACAGCCGGTACGCTTGGGTGACGAGGGAGCGATGGGCGGCGACCACCTCGGGACGGGCCTCGAGCAATTCCGGGCGGTCGGCAAACACATCGAGCCGTACGTGTGTGACCGGATCGAGCTCGATGACGCTCGCGTAGCGGCCTGCATACACCGGGCTGTCGATGAGCGTCTCGAGGGATACACGCTCGTAGGAGGTCCGATCGCCTGAGTGCGCCTGCGCCTCGAGCGCCGTCGCCTGGGTCCAGCCCTGGGGAAACTTCGCGCTTGCGCTCACAGGGATCTGCCGCGCGAAATGACCCGCGGGATACAGGATCACATCATTCCATTCGAGTATCAGCATCTCCCGCGTCATTTGGCGGGTGCCGACCTTGTCGCTCGTGGGTGATAGATAGTCAAAGCTCAGGTCGAGCGAGGTCGTGCCCGCTGGCAGGTGCGGCCGAAAAGCATAGACGTTCACCGTGTCCCTAGTCCATGAGATCGGCGTTCCGCGGGCGGTCAGCGTCAGCCCCGCCAGTCGATCGATCGGCCCTTCGGGCGCATGAGTCCCGGGCAACCACTTCGGATAAAGCAGCACCGCGTCCGGAGCGAGCCCGCGGATGGTCTCCTTCACATGAACGATGCGCCGATCCACATCACTCGCGTCGACGTCCAAGTGGATCTCGCCCACAAACGGCTGGTCGCGAGGCGTGGGAATCGAGGCCGCGGCAAGTGCCTGGTTCGTGGTCGGGGGTACGAGCAAAGCAAGGGAGCCGCCGCACCAGGCGACTAGGCGGAGCAAGGTACGCATAATCTCATCCCTCAGTAATGATTGGGCCTTGGCGGGATTTCGTCTCTGTAGCTCGGCTTCGCTCTTCAGGGCGCACAGTGAACGTGCCGAGCCAATCCCCGTCCATCGTCTCTCGGGACTCGCGACTCGGTGGTTGCGCCGGGTCGAGCTGGCGTACCGCAGCCGTGCGGTCTGAACGGTAGCTATTTTCCCATGATTCGCGGCAGCTAAGTGGCAAGTTTTGGCCAGCTGCCCGCCGCTCGTAGAAAACCTGGACCAAAGCAAAGATCGTAAGTTAGACATGTGTTGCTTTTGTTGACAACACCATTTTACTGTTGCCAGCATCCACCGAAACATCGTCGTCGACAACCAAGATGACGGGGATGTCGTGCGACGGGTTCGCTTCATCCGCAGGCGCGCTAGCCAAGTTCATGGCTTGCGACCCATACAATCGTCCTAACGGCCTCCGCATCGCTGACCGATGACAACTCTCCTTGCGTGGAGTCACGATCGACAACTACTCTATAAGCAAAGGATTCTGATTCTGCGAATCGGCGCCACTTCGAAAACTCCAAGGATCGAGACATGACACCATTTTCTGCGGCCTGCTTGGCGCTCGCGACTTTCTTGGGCGCTCAAGCCTCGGCCGACACGCTCGCGATCACGCACATCAACGTCATCGATGCTACCGGAGCGCCGGCGCAGCCGGATATGACCGTTATCGTCCGGGACGGGCGCATTGCCGAGCTCGGCAAGAGCGACGCGCTGCGTGCGCCCGCTGACGCCAAGGCCGTGGACGGCTCGGGCAAATACCTGATCCCAGGGCTCTGGGACATGCACGTGCATGAGGTGTTCGGCGACTGGCTGCCGCGCGACGAGAAGGTGGTGCCGCCGCTGTTCGTCGCTAACGGGATCACGGGCGTTCGCGACATGGGTGGCGATCTCGACGTGCTAAAGGAGTGGCGGGCGGCGATTGCCGCCGGGCGGCTGCTCGGGCCACGCATGATCATCGCGGGCCCGATGCTGGATGGTCCGGTGCCGCGGTTTCCGAGCTCGGCGCCGGTGGCGAATGCCGCGGACGCCCGGAAGGTGGTCGATGATCTCAAGGCACGCGGTGTCGATTTCATTAAGATCCAGTCGCTGATTCCACGCGAGGGATACTTCGCGGCGGCTGACGAGGCGAAGAAACTCGGAATCGTGTTCGTGGGGCACGTACCGGACGCGGTACGTGCCTCGGAAGCGTCCAACGCGGGGCAAAAGAGCATCGAGCACTTCACCGGCATCTTCGAGGGGTGCTCGACCATCGAGGATCAGCTGATCAAGGGTCCGAAGGGCCTCGGGCTCAACGTCAAGACCTACGACCCGGCCCGCGCCAAAGCCTTGATCGCGCTCATGGCGAAGAATCAGACCTGGCAGGTGCCGACCCTCGTATGGGAGCGCGGCCAGTGGCTGGTCGACGACATCGACCTGAGCCACGATCCGCTCACCAAATATGCGCCCGCCTCGTGGAGAGACCACACCTGGCCCATGTTCGTGAGCGATATCAAGAAGGACATGGACACCGACCCTCTACCGGTGCGCAAGAAGTTCGTGCAGATGGAGCTCGACATGACGCTCGCCATGTTCCGTGCCGGAGTTCCGTTCATGGCCGGCACGGACACGGCGGCGGGCGTGCATATCTTTCCGGGGTTCAGCCTGCACCAGGAACTCGTGCTGTTCCAGCGCGCGGGACTCACGCCGATGCAGGCCCTGCAGACGGCGACGCTCAACCCTGCGAAGTTCATGGGCCGTACCGCGGACTTGGGCACGGTCGAGAAAGGCAAGCTCGCCGATCTCGTGCTGCTTGATGCCAATCCGCTCGAGGATATCGCCAACACCGCAACAGATCCGCGGTGTCGTCCTCGCCGGGCGTTACTTCGATCGTCCGGCGCTCGATCGGATGCTGCGTGGCGTGGAGAAAGCCGCCGCGGCCGAGCCTGTTCCTGCCGCAAAGCCGGCGAGTGCGCCGTGAGGGTACGTCAGAGCCGCGGGGCGGTGGCCGGGCTCACAGTGTGCGTGATGCTGCTCGGCCTCGGTGCGGCGCCCGAACTCGACGCGAAGCCGGTCACCGTGGCGGACCTCCTTGCGGGGGCACCGGCCGCCGACTGGCGCGTGCCGAATCCTCAACGACACTCTTTATCTGGAGCTTCCGCGGGGGCGAGTCGTGATCGAGCTCGCGACGCGGGCTGCGCCCCAGCATGCCGCCAACATCGAATTGCTCGCGAAAGCGCATTACTTCGACGGCCTCGCGATCATTCGCGTCCAGGACAACTACGTGGTGCAGTGGGACGATGAGAGCCACCATCGCCCTCTGCCCGCCGGCGTGCGCTCTTCCATCGAGTTCACTGCCGATGCTCACGCCTCCGCGCGCTTCGAGCCACTGCCGGACCACGATCTGTATGCGCCCCAGGTCGGATTCCTGGATGGATTTCCCGCGGCGCGCGATCCGCGAACGCACACCGTGTGGCTGGCGCATTGCTACGGCATGGTCGGCGCGGGCCGCGACGACCCGGCGGAGAGTACCGGCGCGGAGATGTATGCGGTGATCGGCAACGCACCCCGCCAGCTCGACCGCAATGTCGCGCTGGTCGGGCGCGTCCTCAAAGGCATGGAGCTTCTCTCAACGCTCCCGCGCGGCAGCGGCGAGATGGGCTTCTATGTCGCCTCGGAACCTTCCGTGCCGATCACCTCGATCCGTCTCGCCTCGGACGTGCCGGAGTCCGAGCGCACGCCGATCGAGGTGCTACGCACTGATAGCACCACCTTCCGCTCGGTGCTTGCGCAGCGGCGCGACCGGAAGGAGCCGTGGTTCAAGCACAACCCCGGGACCATCGATCTCTGCAACGTGCCGCTGCCCGTGCGCACGCCTGGCGGACATTAGGAGGGACGGGCCGCGGCGGACATCCGCCACGGCCTGACCCGGTCACTTTCCGCCGAAGCGATAATTCAAGTCGATGCCTGTCGTGCGCGGCTGACTCACCGCCACCCGATTGTAGGTCGGGAGATTCACGGCATCCTGCGTGATGTTGTTGAGAAGCGCGCGCTTGTCCGCGACGTTGTTCACGAACAGAACGGCGGTCCAGCGCCCCCCATCCACCCCGGCGCGGATGTTGGTGAGATCGTACGAGGGCAACTGATTGACCGAGTAGGTCTCGTCCGTGCGGCTCCCGGTGTAGGTATTGTCGGCACGGGCCGTGAGCGCGAGCTGGTCCGTCAAGCTGTGCCGCCAGGCGGCAGAAACGGTCGAGGTCCATTGCGGCACGTCCTGAATGGGCGTTCCCGGATTGAACCCCGCGTCGATGAGGGTGGTGCTCACCATGGCCGCATGCGCATACCCGACATTTCCCGACACCGTGACCTCGGGCACCACGATGGCCTGGATCTCGAGCTCGCCGCCGCGCACGTGCGCGTCACCCGTATTGGCCGTGTACACGTAGCCGCATGAGGAAAGCGCGTTGGTCTGCTGCACATCGCTCCATTTCTCGAAATAGATCGAACCATTGACAGTCATTCGATTGTCGAGGAGGGTCAGCTTCTCGCCCACCTCGTAGCTCCATATGTTGTCCGACTTGAACGAGATCGGGCCGGGGACGAACGCCGAAGTACCGTACTGCTGCATCAGCTGGGCTTCGCAGGTGAGTGGGCCGGAGGTGGGAACCGGCCCCGTCCCGCCGCCGGGCCGGAAGCCCTTCGCTGCGGTCGCATAGACCATCAGATCCTTGGTGAACTGATAGGACATCGAGGCCTTGGGCGTAACACCCTGGTCCCTCTCCGAGGTAGAGGTCATGACCGCGCTCGTGAGCGAACCGTATTGGTCAATGCTCACCGGGGCGTCGTAGCGATAACGGCGCGCGCCGATGGTGACTGCCCAGGGATCCGTGATGTTGTAAGTCACTTCACCGAACACGGATTGCTGGTAAATCGGCATCGGGCTGAAGTAGCTGAACAGGTTATTCGACCCGAACAGCGCCGCCCCGTTCTGCGACGGAAATACGATGTTCCAGGCCGAATGGAAATCCTCGTAGTAGTAGCCGACCAGCCATTTAAGACGGGAGTCCCCGACCGAGGAGATGCGCAGCTCCTCGGTGGTCTGATGCGTGGGGTTGTACTCGATCGCGGAGGACGCGCCGATTCCCCCTGGAGGATAGTAGCCGGTGACGTACATCGGCCCGAGTCCGGTGGTCCAGGACTCGGTGGTGTCTTGATTCAGCGGCTCATTCCTCGACCAATAGGAGGTGATCGAGGTCAGCGCCAGGATCGGCGTCGTGTAGGTGATATTGAGCGAGGAGAGTTTGAATGTATCCGAGTAGTTCTCTCGCACGTCGTACGGTTGGTAATGCGCGTCGGTGCCCGGATCGCTGTCGATGTAAGGCAGACCGTCCGAGCTCAACTTCTGATAGAAAAAGGACGGCGTGATGCTCAATCCATCGATGGGCTTGAGGACAGCGCTCACGCGAACCGAGGTCCGTTCCACATCGTTGACGTCGTGATAAGTCGCCGCTACGGGAGCTGCAAGCACATCACCGCGCACGTTGCCGTTCGGCAGGGGAAACTCGCCCGGCGCGATGACCACGCGATCGATCCAGCCCGCGTCATGCGCATAGGATCCGACGATGCGCAGCGCCGCGAGGCCGCCGCCGAACGGCAGATTGACCATGGCATTCTCGCCGTGATCGAAGCCGCCATGGTCAGTGTCGGCGAACACCGTCTCGGCAGAGGCGTCGAGGGCCCCGGGGTTCGGCGCGTTCGGGACCACCTTGATAGTGCCGCCCATCGATCCCGATCCGTACAACGTGCCCTGCGGCCCACGCAGCACCTCGACCCGGTTCAAGTCATAGAGCGCCGGAGAGATTACGATCTTGCCCTCGTTCGACGCCGATGGCGCCGTGAGAGACGTATCGTCGTAATAAAAGCCGACCGTCGGCGAGTTGCCACCCGTCGAGGAGATGCCGCGCATCTCGAACTCGGTCATGCCGGGACCGCTGGTGCGAATCGACACACCCGGAACCGATATCGCCAGGTTCGCGAGGTCGACAAGGCCGCGATCCTGAATGTCCTGGCCGGAGACGGCCGTGAGGCTGATCGGCGTGGTCTGGACCGTGCTCTCGCGCTTCTCCGCCGTGACGACGATCTCCTCGAGCTGTGCGGAGTCCGAATGCGATTGCTGGGCGCCCGCGATCTGCGCAAACATCCCGCCCAAGAGCGATAGGCAGAGCGCGGCAACGCGCCCCGTTTGATAGTTGTTCATGAAGCTCCCTTAAGGCCCGCCTCCCCCCGGCGCCAGGTTAGTATAGCGCCTGCGGGCCCTGCTTTATCCAGATACACATCTCCGGGCGCCGGGACCCCGCGTCCGCTCGAATGGAATGCCCAGCGTCGCCGCAGTGTGCGGGTCTCTCCAAGTCTTTAGATATATGGTGTCGCGCCGAATCCCGGCGGTGTAACCGCCCGATTCAATTGCCGAGGAGCGCTGCACGTTTCATTCCCGCATCGCTTGCCTTGCGCGCTCCCACAACTGTGGCGCCGCTCGACATGAACCTCTCGCCGCAACTCTAGACGCGTACCCACCGAAGATTGATACCCGCACGTGTGTCTTAGAGCGGGCGACAACAAAATCGCGCCCTCCAACGCCGCCACTTTGGCAGTGACCGCTTTATCCCCGTCGCGTAGATGGAGGGCGACGTCGGCATCCAGTAGCAATGGCAAGCCTCAAAGGCCCGGCCGTTCCGGTAGTACCTCCTGGTCCTACGTCATCACACGTATATACGACAGGTTGTCCGCATCGCAAGTGCCGACCCGAGCAGGACAAAAGATCGGTGGATGAAAGTCTTCAGGCCTAAGGAGTGCGCAATCGCCGGTTTCAACGGCGCTGCGATCTTCATATCATCGTCACCCTGCCGGATGTTGCGACGCCGCATTCTGGCTATAACTGCACACGCGTACCAGTATTCCTATCGTCATTGACCTGGAATATACCGATGGATAAAATGGAATCATGAAGACCACCGTTGATATTCCCGATAGCGACCTTGAAGACGCTATTCGATTCACCAGAGCAAAGACGAAGCGTGAAGCAATCGTCACTGCCATCCAGGAATTCAACCGCCGTAAGCGCATGGCCGAGCTCACAAAGCACGCGGGAACCTGCAAGGACCTGGTGAGCGTTGAGGAACTTTTGAAGCAACGTCGCAAAGGCTAAGAGGCTGTGATCCTGGTCGACTCCTCCTCCTGGATTCACATGCTCCGACCGAATGGAGACGAGGCTGTCAGAGATCGGGTGACGCGCGCACTCGATGCGGGTGAGGCCTGTTGGTGCCCCATCATCCGGTTGGAGTTATGGAATGGCGCCGGTGGCGATCGTGATAGGAAGGTACTCAGAGATTTCGAACGGCTGCTGCCGGAACTCGCCATCGACAATGCAGTTTGGAGCGCCGCCTATGATCTCGCACGACGCGCGCGTTCCGCCGGTATCTCGGTACCGGCTACTGACATCTTGATCGCCGCATGCGCCCGACACCACCAGGTCGAACTCGAACATGCCGACTCAGACTTTTCGCACCTCGAAAAGTTTAGTACCACACCCACTCGTATCGCGCGTCTACGTCCGATTCAAAGGCGATGAGACAAGCAGGCGGACCGACAGGTACTGTCATCCGACAGCGTCCGGCAACAGCCACCTATTGGAAGCGGTGTTTTTGGGGATATCCCAAGCGAACTGAAATCCAAAAACCCTAGAATTCTCGACGTTTTCTCGCCGATTGCGGCGTGAAATCGTCCGTGTTAGGCAACCCACGTGCCTCAGACGAAACGCTCGTCCGCTACGGTGATACGGGCACGCCCTCGTGAGGTGATTAGGCGATATAATCACCTCATATTTTGAGGCGATAATGGCAACCAAGCACCTCAAGCCCTGGATCTGGCAACGCCCCGGGTGGCCCGAATTTCACTGGGATTCGGCGCGCCTCGCGCGACCCCTCGCCGCTGCCCGCAGGGCACAGGGGGAGCTCAGCGGCATGGCGCGGCTGCTGGATCCCAATTCCGACCTGCACGCTCAGCTGGAGGTACTCACTTCGGAAGGAGTTGCAACCAGCGCCATCGAAGGCGAACGCTTCGATCCCAATGCACTGCGCAGTTCCTTGGCTCGCCGGCTGGGGTTGCCGACTGCCAAACTGCCCGCTCCGCCCCGTTCCGTCGAGGGGCTCGTCGATGTACTACTCGATGCCACTTACAAGCTGGACAAGCCTCTGACGCAAAGAACTCTTGCTGGCTGGCAGGCAGCGCTCTTTCCTACCGGACGCTCGGGGCTAAGCAAGATCCGCGTCGGCGCGTTGCGCGGAGCGTCACCCATGCGGATCGTCTCCGGTCCGATCGACCGGCAGCATGTCCATTACGAGGCGCCACCGCGGCTGGGCCTCGAACGGGAACTCAAGCGCTTCCTGGGTTGGTTCAATAAGCCGCCCCCGCAGGTGGATGGACTGCTGCGCGCGGGCGTGGCACATGCTTGGTTCGAACTGGTTCATCCATTCGAAGACGGCAACGGACGTGTGGGTCGCGCCCTTCTCGATCGGGCTCTGGCGCAGGATGAGAATCGATCGTCGCGACTATATAGCCTCTCCGCGCGCTTCATGGCCGTTCGCAGCGAGTACTACGACGCGCTCGGTGCGCTCTCACGCGGAGACCTCGACGCGACAGAGTGGCTGAAATGGTTCCTAGAGCAAGTGATCGCCGCCTGCGGTGAGAGTGCCGGTACGGTTGATCGAGTGCTGCACAACGCTCGCTTCTGGGTGCGTCATGCTCAAGCAGCTCTTAGCGAACGGCAGCGCAAGGCGTTGAATGCTTTGCTCGACGCAGGCCCTGACGGTTTTGTGGGCGGAATGACCAACAAAAAATACGCACACCTGACTCATGTCAGCCCCGCCACGGCGCAGCGCGATCTCGCCGAGCTCGCAGAACATGGAATATTGCAAACGCAAGGTGCCGGCCGCAGCGTGCGGTACGAGCTCGCCGATTGAGGGCGACCTGTTAATCCGTTGTTCGGCGGTTCAAATCCGTCCCTTAAATTAAGTTAGATTCTTTCGTCTTAATTCACTGCGCCGTCCGCGCGCATGCAACCGACCCCTGGTTCCCCATTTCGATTCCGAACTCCGGACCGCGGTTCGATTTAGCTAGGGCACGACCCTGTGCATCATTCCAGGATTGTTGCAGATGACCTCTCGCGCAGGTGAGTCGCCTGCGCTTGACAGTGACCTGTACGGACTGTACGGTTGCACCATAAAGGCGGCTCTCATGACGAAGATCTCACACAAAGGCTCCGAAGAGGCGCGCAACGAGTTGCCGACCCTTCTCGAGGAAGCCGAGCGTGGCAAGGCGACGATCATTACTCGTCGCGGCCGGCCGGTCGCAACGCTCGTACCCTTGGATCAATACCGCGCTCACCGCGGTCAACAATCTATGCTTGCCCTTGAGGGGGCTGCACCGGGACTGTGGGGGAAAAATAGCCGTGCCACACTCAAGAAGTTGCGCGACGAATGGAGGCGCTGACGATTGAAGGCCTTCCCGATGGCGCCCTCCTTCTTATGGATACGGCGCCTATCGTCCATTTCCTCGAAGCTCATCCGAAGCTTGCGAAGCTGTTCAGGCCCCTATTTCAGCGGCACGCTGCCGGCGAACTTCAGTTCGCGGTGACGACAATATCTATCGCGGAGGTTTTGACGGGCCCCTTGCAATCAGGCAATGAGGCGTTGACGGAGCGCTTTCGGACAATCTTGGAATCCTGGCGGGTACTTGATCTGACCGTTGATATCGCCGAGCGTGCCGCGCGCCTTCGCGCGTCGGTGCGCTTGCAGCTTCCCGACGCCATCCAGGCCGCCAGTGCAATCGCTATCAACGCAGATGCCTTGATTACTTACGATCGGGACTTCTCGCGGGTGCCATCGCTTTGTGTCCTGCCGCAGATGAAGGTGTGATCCCATTCAGTGACAGAGACCCGTAGGCTCCAAACTCTCCAATACCTTCCAGGAGGCGACAGGACTGTCCAGAAACAGCCAGTCCCCGGCGGGGGCATCTTTGGGGGTATCAGCTAGCTGTATCCGAATGTACCTGCGTCGCCGAACACGATACAAAAAAGCCCCTTCTCTTCGTATCCTTCAGCCCGCGACGATTGAGTCTGTTCTAGGCGTCCGACGCCCGGCGACCATCGCCAGCGGCACAACAATGACGAGATACCCGATCATCGCCACGATCCCAAAGGCGTAGCTGCCTTGTGATTGAAAGATCAGACCAAAGCCGAACACCGACGCGATCATCAACGGCAGCGTGGCGGTCGAGGCGAGACCGAAGGCACGGCTAAAGCTCGCTTCGCCGAAAGCCGAGGCAATTGCTTTGCTGACCGCCGGGACCGCCCCTGAGCCGTGCATGCCAATGAGCCCGACCACGACTGCCCGTGGTGTATACGGAAGATCCATCAGAAGCAAAGACCAGAGAATGATTTCGTCGAAGGCGATGAGCGCAAGGGCAGGTGCGCCGCCGATCTTGTCAGACACGAAACCGAAAATGATTGCACCGGCCATGCCCACCAACGACATGACCGATGCAAGCGCTGCAGCGGATGTCGGAGCATAGCCCCACGCGACACCCATCGCCGGGAGGTGTGCGGAGAGCGTAACCGAACTCGTATTGACCGCCCCCACAGCCAGAGCAAGAAGCCAGAATCGCGAATTCTGGAGAAGCCGCGGTACTGTAAAGATCGGCTCCGCGGTCGGTGCGCCACGCGCTCGCCGCGCTGCCGTGGTCTCGGTTGCGTACCGGCGGGGATCGTGGCCTGGCGGGTATTCGATCAGCGCCAGGGAGCCCGGTATCAGGGTCATCGCTGCGAAAACGGCGAGCACAATTAACAGTGCAGTGACTCCCCATCGGCCGATTACCATGCTCGCCGCGAGCGGCATGATTGTGATCACAATGGGCAAGTGGACGATTCCGATCGCAAGACCCCGATGACGCTTGAACCAACGGGTCACGAGCGTTGGCGGCAAGACCGAACCGCCGATCGCCATTGCGGGGCCGAGCAGCGCATACGAAAGCAGAAACAGCCAGTACGAATGGGCGAAAGCAAGTATCAGCCACGCGAGAAACATTAAAGCGCCCGCGAGTGCCATCAGTCGGCGCAGCGAATAGCGGGCGGCCAAGACGCCGGCGACCGAAGCGAGAACCGCCGAAGTTACTATGACCATCGGAACACCGACCGAGGCCAGTCCGCGCGATATGTGGAGGCGATCCTGCAGCGGGATCAGTAATACCCCAGCGCTACCGAAGATGCTGCCAATGATGACATTGTGCGACAACCATGCGATGGCCCCCATCCGCACTGCGCGCGGATCGTTGGGCGGCGCGGACTCGCGATCGGTGTCGGCTTGTAGCACGGTATCATTCTCCTGTCCCGCCGATCGCGACTCGCCGATCCTAGCGGGCGTTGCAGAAATATCTTTTCGGATCACTTGATGGGTATGTCGAATCGCTCGCAGTAGTCCCGAAAGTGCTGGCGAACACCGGTCGCGGTCAGCCCGAACTCGTCCAACGAATATCGATGCAGGCCATGTTGGCCTTGCGGATTGTCGGCGACGCGTTTGAGCATCGCCGCTTCCGCTTCGGGCGAGAACGGCTCGCCAAAGTGCGCGTAAATTCTGCGGATTTCACCGACGGGATCGTGCAGCTGATCCTTGTAGCGGATGTCGAGAATCGAAGTCTCGCCGTGCTTGGCCCGAAAAGCATTTTGACGATCGATCATGAGATCGAACGTGTTTATCATCTGGTCGGCAATCTCACGTAGATCGACTACATCGCTGAACATCGGTCGCACCAGTCGGATCAGACTGCAGGCAGAGCCGACCACCTCGGCAGGATCGCGATGAGTCATCACGAATTGGGCATCGGGATAGGTGGTGAGCAGATCGTTTAAGAAAAGCGGATGCCAAGGGTTCTTTAGGGTCCAGCGGCCGCCATTCTCTGCTTGAAGTAATTGCAGTAACTGTTTGTGAAATGTGAACGCCGGCAAATAGCTGGCTCTGTGCAGAAACCAGTCTCCATAGCTCGGGATACGGACAGTGGAATCAAAAATCTGCGCGCAGAATGACAGCTGCATTGCAAATTGACATTCGGAGGGACCGTCCGCCTCCTCGTAGTGAGCGGCTGCGATCTGCGGCGCGTATTTGATCGACATAGCCAGTCTTTGCTGCTCGGCATGGCAACGCGCGTCATCGTGTAAAGCGCCGGCGGCGGCCGGCGGTACGGGATTGAGGGCTTCCCAGCGCAGCAAGCAACGGCGTGCCGGATCCGCACTCAGTAGATTGATCGTCAGCGTTGTGCCGGTGCGCGGAAGTCCAAACACGAACAACGGTCGCTCGATCGGGCCTTCGAGCAGTTCGGCGTGCTGCTTGAGATAGTCAACAATACGCAGCCGATTCGACAGGATGCTGACGATATTGGTTTCCCATCGCTGCGCACCGAGTTCCGAGAGATTGGCCTCTGCGTTGGACGAACCCACCAGCAATTCGAGGCCTTCCATCACGGCTGAGTCACCGAGGTCGGAAAGGCTGGTTGCGTGCCGCGCCTTCGCGATGAGTTCTTCGACTTGCAAGAGGCGCACTGGCCTGATTACCTAAGATTGAGCGGCACGGGGTGAGGCCGGTCCACCCATTTGAATCCAACGCTCCTCAGTCATCCAGGTGTATTCGATATAATGACCGAGGAACGCCCGCGCATCGAGGTACAGAAAGCGGAGCAACTCACTACCACCTTCGAGGACGACAGGGAAGGGCTGTTGGTTGACTCGAGCGCGGAACGGTTCCCAATCGGATACACGCATGCAGATGTGATGGAACCGCAGACCATCGTCGGCCGGTAACGCATCACGGTAGATACTCACCGAGCCTGACACCGGTTGGATCAACTCGTATTGCAGGTCTCCTACCCAAATGAATGCCAGCTTGTTCGTCTGAGTGGCCGCTCCTTCCGGCAATTTGACGGACGTGGAGCCCTCATAAGTGATCACGCGATCGACCCTCGCCCGTTCGTGGAAAGCTTCGATCCATTTATCTACATTGCGAGTGACGTAAGCGTTTTGGTAATGATGTCCTTCCAGCATTGAATTCTCCTCGAGCTAATGCCCTTTTCGCAACGCCGCCCGTCAGATCGAGTTTCCGCGCCGTCGCGCCGGGCTCCCGCTGGATCCCTCGACCGGGCGACTCAATTGGCGCCCGGGCGCGCTTCGGCGTATTGCTTCGACATAGTGATGACGTCGCCCGAGGTCACCGGTCGCCCATGCTCGCTGGGGCGGATACCGCCAGAGGACTTCGGCGTGGTATCCACACCCTTGGCCTTGGCCTTTGCACGCAGGGCTCCGACGGTGAGGTCGTCACGCTTGTGATGCCGGAACAGGTCGTCGAAACGAAAAAATCGGATCACATTGAGATGGGTGATCTTGTCGATCTGCGCGTCCGTCAGGTGTTGGACGTTGGGCCAAAGATGCTCGGGCGCATCGGGCCACACGGCATCGGAATGGGGATAGTCCACTTCGTAAGCCACCATGTCCTCGCCAAGGTACTTGAGGTTTTGCAGCCCATAGGGGTCGTGGATAAAGCAGTGCATGAAATGCCGCTTCATGACGTCGCTCGGCTTGAGGTCGCGCAAGCGCGAATGGGTCCATGCCTTGTGGCGCCAGTTGGAGAAGTCCGCTCGCTCCATCAGGTAGGGCACCCAGCCGATACTACCCTCGGAAATGATGATACGGAGGTCGGGATAGTCGAGGAGTGCCTTTAGTTGCGACCAGTCCGCCAGCCCCTGCGCGACCGATAACGGCATCGTAGTAATCCATGCTTCGATGGGTGATTCCATCGAAGCATGCGGCGCGGGATTGCCGCTACCGATGTGCAACGCAGTCACCAGGCCGGTGTCGTTCAAGGCCTTGAAGAACGGTGCCCAATAATCGTTGTGGATGCTGGGCAAGCCTTGCGCGGTTGGATTTTCGTTCATCGAGATGGCGCGGAAGCCTTTCTTTGCCAGCCGGTGAATCTCCGCCACCGTGGCATCGATATCCCAGGTGGGCAGGATGCCCATCGGGATGAAACGACCCGGATACACCATGCACCACTCCTCGTAGTACCAGTCGTTCCAAGCGTGCAGATGACGAAGCGCGAGCTTCTTGTCCGGGGCCTTATGGAAAGTTTGGCCGTCGAAACCGATGGAGTTGCCGAAGCAGAGCGACGCGGCGATGCCGTTGACGTCCATGTCATCAATGCGGGCATGAACGTCATAGCAGCCTTTGCGCAGCTGGCTGAAAGCACTCGGCTCCATGCCGTATTCCTCGAACGGACGGCCTACCACCGCGTTCAGGCCGGTCAGGGGGCGGATATGGCCCTGGTATTCCCAGTAGTTGTTGCCGTTGCGATCGGTCTTGTTCTTGGGGGCGCTAGCGAGTAGTGCACCCGAGAGCTGGTTGTCGAACATGTTCGGCGGTTCACAAATGTGGTCATCGGCGCTGATGAGCACCATATCGTTCATTTGCATGGTCATGACTCCTCTCTCGCAAGCCCATGATGTTATCTCGGGATTTCCACTATCAGATCACACTTGTTCGGCGAGCATGACGGTGCAGGCGCCTCCCGGCGGAAAGGCAGTGAAGTCGAGCACTCGGATACCGGCGAGTGGCTGCAACGCTTGGGGATTTTCCACGATATCGTGCCCTTACATCGCGAAGCTGTAGCCGCCGTTAACGGCGTACGTCTGGCCGGTAATCCACGACGCCGCATCGTCGGGTTTACCGTAGCGACGGATGATGTAGTGCGACAACTGCGCTTTGGTGCGTTCAGTGGCCAGAAATGTTGCCATCTGCTCCGGTTCCATTGCCGGCTCCAGGGAAGAGAGCGAGACGGCGTTGCAGGTGATATTGAAGCGCCCCGCTTCCTTGGCGATCGAACGCATGAAGCCAGCCGCGCCGGCCTTGGCCGCACCATAAGCCGACAACCGCGACTCGCCGATGCGGCCCGCGTCGGAGACGATGGTGACGATGCGGCCGTACTTCTGCGCCGCCATTTCCGGCAGGGCGACGTGACAGCAATTCATCACGCCCCAGAGGTTGGTGTTGAAGAAGCGCTGCCAGTCGGCGGGTGTAGTTTCCCAGAACGGGGGCGAGTAGCCCATGGTGGCGCTGGGCCCTGCATTGCCGGCGTTGTTGACCAGAATGGTAATGGGGCCCATCGCTGCCCGCGCCTTCGAGAAGGCCGCGGCTACCGAGTCATAGACGCCCACGTCCGCCTGCACGGCCACCGCACGCACGCCCATCGCTTCGATCTCGGCGGCCACCGCCTCGGCACGCTCCAGCACGTAGTCGTTAACGGCGACGCCCCAGACGTTGTGCCGGGCCAGCATCATCGCGATACCGCGGCCCGCGCCTTGGCCTGCGCCGGTAACTAGCGCAGTCTGGCCGCCAAGATCCAGCAGATCCGGTCCGATCATCGTCTTCTCTCAGCAATGCCTGAGGTCTGTTTCATCGATTCGTCGAGGCTCGAGTGCCCGGTACAACCTCGGTGCTCCTCCTCTGCGAGGATCATTTCGGCGGCCCGGCAATGGCCATCGCCGGCTCACCCGTGTTTCCGGAGAGCTTGCACATTCACGATCCCCTTCTCGAATTGGCCTCGGAAGTCTGAATCGGTGGCTGCGCTTCCCCTTCTTCCGCTGCTGCCCGCCTGATACGGGCGAGCATCGCCTCGCAAGAGGCCAACAGCGCATGCATTGCCGCTGAGTCAGACGGGGGCAGTGCCCGGCAATGGTCTACGTCCTTCTTGAGCAGGTCGTGCAGCCCCATGAACGAGCCGGGCGCGCCTAGACCACTGCGTTTGCGAACGAAACCGGGAGCGACCTTGAGCGCAAAGCTCTGCGCCGACCCGGACATCAGTATCTCAATGAACCTGTCGCGCTCAAAGCCCAGGGCCATAGCGACATCGACGATCGCCGCTGACATTCCGTAGTTGGCGATGGAGATGAGGTTATTGAGCAGCTTCGCCTCCTGGCCTCTGCCGACCGGCCCGAGGTGGGCCATCGATTTGCTGATGGCTTCGAGCCAGGGCTTCGCCCGCTCGACTTCCGCATCTTCACCGCCGACGAACAGCGTGAGTTGCCCCTCAATCGCTGCCGGCGCGCCGCCGGAGACTCCGACATCGACGAACCCGACCTTGTATTTCTTCGCGAGCGCGGCCAACTCACGCGCGAGGTTCGGGGACACCGTTGAATGGAGGATGACGAGTGCACCCTCGCCGAGGGCTGCGAAAAGCCTGCCGCCGTCGACCAGATTTTCGAGTTGCTCATCGGTGCGAACGCAAATGCCGAGCAGCTCCGCCCAGCGCGCGGTCTCTATGGGATCGGAGCTCCGCGTGGTCCCGGGCTCGTCGAAAGCTCGCAGCATTTCCGGGGCGATATCACAGCCGAGAACGTCAAAACCGCGGCGGGCCAACCGACGGGCGATCGGTGCGCCCATGCTACCAAGACCAATAAATCCAATCTTCACCTGCAACCCCTTTTGCGATAGATCAGATTCCCTGCACGATGATCACACGGTAGTCCGCGGCTTTCTTGCGGTGCGCCAGGGCCGCCTGGTACGCAGGACTTTGATACCAAGCCAGGGCATCGTCCACAGTTGGAAATTCCAGCAGAACGACTCCATTGGGTGGCTCGCCCTCGAGCGACGTCACTGCGCCCTCAACGACCCGGGGCGTCAGCTTCCAGCCGCCGCCCACCTGGCGCGCCTTGGCTTGGTACTGTTGCATTTCTGTCGGGTCTCGCACCGCACTTTCCCGGTAAACGATCAAGTAAGCAGCCATCCGTTCAACTCCTCCCCTTCCATTTTGAACCATCCGGGTCGGGCGACTCTCCAGCGAGTCTCGAGCCACCTTGGAGCGCCCGCATCGCGCCGCGCTTTGACTGATCATGGCTTGAGCCTTTCGGTTGAGCCAAGGACTCTGGCTGGAACGACCGTGTCGATTCAGCCCGGTGGCAGCGCCCTTCGAGGTATGGGACGCAGGGCGCGGCGATCGATGCCACGGTTATTCCCTATCTTCTTTTCGATGCCATTATTCCGCGTACCCCCTGTCAACGCTATCGACAGGGGTCGCGGGCGACAACGGCGTCCGCCTACGTTAAAGCGCCATTTCATTGCCTAAGGGCCACCCCGACGAGATGTTCGGCTAAACCCGAACTTCTATGCGGCGGCGCAGGCGAGGCGGTGCGTACGAAACTGGCGCGGGCTGACCCCGCAAGACCGGCGAAATGCCGCCGCGAATGCGGCCGAGCTTGAGAAGCCCAGTTTGGCCGCCACGACCTTGATGGAATCGCTGCTTTCTGTGAGCAGTCCCCGAGCGCGCTCGATCATGATTTGTTGCGCAAAGGAGCCAATCGTCTGGCCAGTCTGCTGTCGAAACGCCCGGACCAGATGGCGACGGCTTATCCCGCACAGGGTCGCAAGTTCCGCGATCGTCGATTGACCTCCCTCGTGGCGAACACGTTCCTCGATGATTCTGAGACGCCAACTCGCAAGCCCACCCTTATATGCCCGCTCACTGCGGAAGCCTTGCAACAGCCGCGCGGTTTCGCCGAGCAAGGTTAGCCCGAGCCCCTCCAGGATCACTTCAGACGCAATGCCCGGCTCCCGCGTCTCACGCCCAATGCGAACCATCAGATCGATAACGGCGCGGCCTTGCAGATGCAGGCAATTACGGAGGACGGGCTCGAGTTCTTCGCCCAAGACGTGGTCATCTTCAAATTGTGCAGATGCGCGGAAAAATACAAGGATGCTCCGCTGCCGACCACTGCCGCCTTGACCGTTATAGCGGTGACCTGCAGGAACGAATAGCAGCTTGCCCACCCGCTCGAGCTCGCTAAAGGTATCCGGAAACCGTCCCCAGGCGCCTTGTGGCCGTCCAGACAGACTGAGGTCAAAATAATGCATGTTCTCGCAATGCAACTCACCGGAAACCGCTCGATCCCTCACATAATCGGTCACAACCGCTGTCAGCGTCGCCGTGTCAACGCGATTGAGCGCCAATCGGCGTCCGCTCGGGAACCGATCGATCACGACAGAGTTTGAAAGAACTGAACAGGGTGACTTGGGGACAGCTGAAGTGGGCATACGCGAAGATCCTCACCATCAATCGTACTTACCGGCTCGTTCCGTTGTCCAGCGCAGAGAAAACTCGACTCAGCTTCAATAGATCCGCTCCAGCCACTTGATTGAAACGGCCCATTCTGCCTGGAATCCAAGACTTCCTGGTGAATGCGCTGGCAAAATGGCGGAAAGATATCTGGAGCGTCAAAATGACCCCGGCTGATGTCGCAGAACGGTACTTCGCTAGCGTCCGAGCACACGACCTAAATGGCCTGGTTGCTTTATATGCGGAGGATGCTTGCTTCGCTCTCCCTAACGGCCGTGAGTTCAACGGCATCGATGCAATTCGAGAAATGCATCGGAGCGTTTTTGCAGCGGGCGGCGTCATTCCCACCCCACTCGCGAGCATTACTGGCACTAGCTCAATTGCCGTGGAAATCGAGGCCCGGCTGCCTGACGGCACGGTACGGCGCACGGCGAATTTTTATTATCTAAATGCGGCAGGACGTATTCAGCGACTCAGCGTGTATATGCGAAGTGGCTAGCAACTCATCGAACTGATACCCCGTCAGTTCCGTACAAAGGAACCGCGTGCAAAGAGTCGCTGCGACAGCGTTGCGTAACTCGGATCCACCGCCGGGTCGGGAATCGCACTGTCGGTCACCGATGCTGGACGTCGGCTGTTATAGTCATAAGTGACCACGCGCTTCGCGAAGCACCAACGACCCGCTTCTTTCCGATAGCGATCGATATAGCGAGCGCAGAGCAGATCCTCGACCCATCCGCCCTTGCCGTCAGGAAAAACGTGGTAGCAGACAGCGTATACCTCCCCCTCCGCCCCATCTCCGTTGACAGATATCAAGTGATTGCAAATATGATGACCGCTATAAAGCAGGTGCGGCAATGAACGCTCGATGAATGCGCAATAGCCCTCAGCAGGCCCGTCGAAAGTGTTGCCATGCGTATCGGTCGCATCGCTGGTATAGAGGCTCCGCAGAAGCGCGACATCCTTGCGGTCGATACTGCGGCTATAGAGCAGAACCAATTCGCGGATTGCTTCCTTAGCAATCAACACTTCCACTGATTTATTCTCTGTGCTCATGTGGCTTCCTCTTCGCTAAGGCAAGATGAATATGCTCCCGAACTCGCAGTCGCACCGGAAGGGGCTTGCGCGACTATAGCCAACCACTGTCGAGACTATCTCCGCATTGCTATCCGAGTGATGATCCAGAGGGCTGGTGTAGATCCCTGCTTGGCGGTTCGAATCCGTCCCAGGCAGTCAATTAAATCAATATATTACGAATCTTTCTTCCCAGTTTAGAGCATTACTCTACCGCACGGCGAAGTGCCTCGGGTGGTGCTCGTCCGCATGCAATCCGTCAGCACGGCAAGAGGCGGAGCACCGCGGTCATTTTCACCAAGTCCGCGAAAGAATTCGCCCGCATCTTTTGCATCGCCCTGCCGCGGTGCGCCTTCACCGTAACTTCGCTGATGCCGAGTTCGCCGCCGACTTGGCACCTTCGGCCGCGTAACACCCGATGTCCGGAATCGTCGGATATTGGTCGTTGAGGACTTCGCCGGCTGGGCGCACTCTTGGCGTCCACGGAGATGCACATGACCCCAAAGCGCATTGGCTTTCTGATTTATCCGGCGATGCAAGCCCTCGACCTGGTCGGGCCGATGGATGCGTTTGCCGCCGTCACGCTCGCGGATCGGAAGGGTCGTCGCAGCCCCGGTTACGAGGTGCTCACAATCGGATTCGAGTCGACGGCCGTTCGGGCTGAAAGCGGGCTTTTGCTCACGCCGCAGTTCACCACCGCTACGGCGCCCAAACTCGATACGTTGGTGATCCCCGGCGGATACGCGATGCGCGAGGCGAAGATCGCCGCCAAGGCCGCCGCATGGATCAGCAGTCAATTGCGCCAGACGCGGCGAGTCGCCGCGGTCTGTACGGGAGTTTATGCGCTCGCAGCGACCGGCCTTCTTGATGAGCGTCGTGTCACCACCCATTGGCGCCACGCGCAAGATCTGGCGCAACGCTATCCGGCGATCGTCGTCGACGCCGGCGCCATCTTTCTGAAGGACGGTCCGTTCTACACCTCCGCAGGCATCACAGCCGGGATTGATTTGACCCTCGCCTTGATCGAGGAGGACTACGGCCTCCGCGTGGCGCTAACGGTCGCCCGCGAGTTGGTCGTTTATCTCAAGCGTTCGGGCGGCCAGGAACAATATTCTGAGCCCTTACAGTTTCAAACACAGTCGACCGATCGGGTGGCCAGCCTTGTAAGCTGGATCGTCGCCAATTTGCGGCAAGACTTATCGGTCGAGTGTTTGGCCGCCAAGGCCAACCTGGGTCCTCGGCACTTCAGCCGTCGCTTTCAACGCGCGTTCGGCACAACTCCCGCCGCGTTCGTCGAAACACTTCGCATCGAGGAAGCGCGTCGTCGCCTGGGCGGCGAGCATGACACCATCGAGCGGGTAGCAATTTCCGTCGGCTTCCGCAGTGACGACGTGTTTCGGCGGACATTCGAGCGGCACTTTGGCATCAGCCCAAGCGCCTACCGCAGCCGGTTTGGACCGACCAAAGCGCTGGTACACCCGCTGAATTCCCGAGGCGGGTAGCAGGCTCTCGGCGATCCGTGACGGCCGCAGTCCATTGTTAATTTTGAGAGGAATCAATATGTCTTTACATACAAACCTACGCGCATTTCTGCTGTCGGCGACCGCCTGCGCTGCGCTTGGTTCTCCCGGCTCAGGCCTTGCGGACCAGATCCCTGTCTCGCCAAAGAAAGTCGCGATCCTGATTTTCAACGACGTCGCGTTGATCGACTATTCGGGCCCCTACGAAGTATTCAGCCATGCCGGTTACAACGTATACACGGTCGCGGCGACCAAGCACTCGATCCGCTCGGAGGAAGGCCTGGAGGTCGTGCCAAAATACAGCTTCGCCGATGCGCCGCAGGCCGACATCGTGGTCATCCCCGGCGGCGCCTACGAAGCCCCCGCCGACAGCGCGGCGGTGGCCTGGATCAAGCAACAAAATGCCCATGATGAGCACACCATGTCGGTGTGTAATGGCGCCTTCACCTTGGCCAACGCCGGCCTCCTCGATGGTTTGAGCGCGACCACCACGGCGGGGAACATCCTACGAATGAGGCGCACCTACCCGCAGATCAAGGTCGTCAACGACCAACGCGTGGTAGACAACGGCAAAATCCTAACGACAGCCGGTTTGTCGGCCGGCATCGATGGCGCGCTGCATATGGTCGCGGTCCTGGATGGCGACGACGCTGCCCAGACCATCGCCCTGATGCTCGAATATAACTGGCAACCCAACAACGGCTACGTGCGCGGCGCCATGGCCGATCAACTGATTCCCGACCTCGATCTCACTGGCCTCGCTGAGTTGGTTGATATGAGGCTCAAGGGTGACAGGGACCGCTGGGAGACGGCCGATTGGTTCAAGACCCAACTGTCGGCTGATCGACTCCTCGCCGCAGTGGAGTCGGCGCTCCAGAAAGCCTACGCCCAAGATGGCCCGTGGGGTCCGGGCAGTTTCCGTGTGACCTCCTCTGGTCCCCTCAAAGCGAGCTTGCGCTTCGATGACCGCGATGGCCACCATTGGGGCGGTACGCTGACGCTGGAGCCCGTTGCGTCCAATCCTCATCAGTTTGTGGTACGGATTGCGACGGCCCGAGCCGACACCAGCGCCAAGCTTCATGAGGGAGCGCAGAGCACATTATTGCCGCCCATGCCGCCTGCGGCGGATCTTGGACGCGCCAAGTGGGTTCTTTAGGCCAAAACAGCTCAGCAACCTCACGATTCGATACGCCACAAGACTGTCGCGGTCGCGGATCGGGTCGTAAATGAGCACTTCGTCCAATGGAACAGTCGGCATCGAAGCGTATTAACATGCTCCGCCCACGACGCCGTGCCGACCCGCGCTTCTTGGCAACCAGGCATCCGGGAGACGCGGCGAACTTCCATGCCCTTGATTCAATCGGTGCGCTCTCTTAGCCGGAGTCGACGATGCTGACCGGTCATCCCGTATTCTGGATATTGGGAGTCGCGGTGCTTGCGCCCTTGTTGGCCGAAATTCCAACTCCGCTCAAGCCGCCGGTCGTAGTTCTCGAAGTTCTACTCGGGATGGTGATCGGTCCACACGTCCTTAACTTGGTCGATTTTGACGGGTTCGTGGCAACGATGTTTGACTTTGGTATGGCGGCCTCCTTGTTCGTAGGAGGCATGGAGCTCGATTTCGCCGATATCAAGGGCCGTCCGATTCTTCTCGCCGTCGGCGGTTGGAGCATGTCGGTACTGCTGAGCGTCACGATCGTCACCTTGCTTCATGCAATTCCCCATGTGCGCACGCCTTTGGTAATCGCCGTCGCGTTGTGCACCACGGGCCTTGGTGTCGTGGCCCCCGGTTTTCGCGACAGTGGACTTTTAGGGACCGCATTCGGTCGATTCGTCTTAGCTGCAGGTACGCTCGGAGAAGTGGGTCCCGTTGTCGCGATGTCGCTGCTGCTGTCAGCGCAATACAGCATCTGGCAGGAGGCCGCGTTCCTATTGCTATTTCTGCTCATTATCGCTGCAGCCCTCGCTATCGGCATCGGCGCACGCCCCCCGAAGGCGCTGGAGATACTACGTCGGCATATGAACAAATCGACGCAACTGCCCGTACGTATCTCGCTGTTCATGTTGGCCGGACTGTTGGTTCTCGGCCAGACCTTCGGATTTGAGAATTTCACGGGTGCGTTTGCGGCGGGAATGATCCTCGGAGCGAGCACTCGCAACGAGCGCGGCGGTGTGCTGCGGGAGAAAATGGAGACGCTTTCGTTCGGATGGTTTTATCCATTTTTTTTCGTGGGGGCCGGAATCCAGTTCGATCTCGGAGCGCTCGCACACGACCCGTCCAGGTTGCTTCTCGTGCCGGTCGTCGCTGTCCTGTTCCTCGTCATTCGAGGAATACCCGCATTGCTTTATCGCGGTAGTGTGGACACTGCGCACCTGCTGCCTTTCGCATTCTCCTCGGCAGTGCCGTCGCTTACCATCATCGTGGTTGTTGCCGAAACTGGAGTGAGGGCCAAGTCGATAACTCCCGATATTGCGGCGGTGATGATCGGCGCAGCAATGCTGTCGATTTTGTTATTTCCGACCTTTGCGAGCTACCTTTTGGCGCGCGCGGGCCCGTTGCAACAGAACTCCGGCAGCCACTAAGATTTGTCGCGTGACGACATCGAGTTGGAGAGGGAATCATGGCTCTAATCGGCGGTTGCTTTTGCGGTCGAGTTCGTTATCAGATCAGCGCGCCACTGAGTAGTGGTAGAAGTTGTCATTGCTCGCGCTGCCGCAAGGCATTCAGCGGCGCCGGATCGGCGTATGCCGACGTCTTGCCCGACTCCTTCACATGGACCCGGGGCGGAGAAAACCTCACGAGTTATGAGTCGGCGCCAGGATGGGGTCTGTGCTTTTGCCGCACTTGTGGAACCACGCTCTGTGGAACGCACGAAGGCAGAGTACATGGAGTGGCTCTGGGTAGCATCGACGGAGATCCGGGGATCCAAATCGCCATGCATATCTTCGTCAGTTCCAAGGCGCCCTGGGATCACATTGGCGGCGACGCTCCGCAGTATCCAGAGTTCCCCTCCGACTAGCCCCGATCCGGCATTTGCGCGGCGCGCCGGCTGCGAAGAACCGTCAGCCCGCCCAGTAACATTGTCAGCACGCTCATCGCCGATGCCGGATCGATCTCCGGGGCCGCCGTTCCAACGACCGTCATCGCGAAGCTCTGCGGAAGCGTCGACCAGACCCCATAGTTGGAATTCGCTGCGCCGCTCGAGTCGGATCCCTGCCCCCATCCCTCCGGGATCACCGACGAGCCAAGCCCCGAGATTGCAAAAAAGTACGTCCCTGACCTGAGCGCCGTACCGACGTTGATCGTGACTTCGTTCGTGTAAGCAGCATCGAAGCTATTCGCTGGGTTGTATGCGATGTTTTGGTAAGAGTACGTGATCCCCGAGACGTTGCTCTTGAACGCTTCGCCGGAGATCACCGGCAGCACGGTGGGATTTCCGCCAAGGGTGGGTCCCGGAGCTCCGGTCGGTAAGCCCTGGGCGGCCGCGTAGATCGACCAGTTATACGCATTCTCAACCGGAACTGCAGAGGGATCGGCGACGATGAAACTGATCGAGCTTACCGTCGCAGCAGTCGTCAACGTGAACGACTGCGCGTCTTGCACGGTGCCTGGGAACGAGCACGCACCGCTGTAGTTGCAGGCGTTGCCACCCGACGGGTTGTAAGCGTTCTCGTACAGCGCCTGTTGCGCGCCGGACGAGGCCGCAAACAGCGCCAAAATAATCGTTGCCGGAATCTTTATTCTCATGGCAGCTCTCCCTGGCGAATTATTCGAAGGCAGCGGGCGCGCGATCGGGTGACTACAGATAACATCGATGCCCCCACGCATCAACGCTCCGTGCGCTGCGAATGGGGGTTGCGCAATGGGACCAGACGGCTCGTCACATTCGACCCCGAGATAAGTAAAACCGTCGCTTTGAGGTTGTGCAGTCAATCTGCATACACGTGCCGGTGCCGTGGGCGCAGACCTCATGTTCTTACGCTCAACCCGGCGAGGATCCACTCAACAAACCGAGCCGCATGTTGTTCCATCTGCGAGTAAGGCCCGGGCTCGTACCAACACGAATTTACGCCCTGCTGGTTCTGCTCGATGATCCGTTTGTCGGCCTCGCTCGTGACTCGCCAGAGCCACGTCAGCCGCGCGACGTCATAGTCGATGCCCGCCACCGCATCGCCGCGCACGAGCCAAATGACTTCCATGTCCGTGCGATCGACCGTGTGCGGCACGAACCGGTAGATCAGGCCATGATCGGGATAGGCGAGGAAATGACTGGTCAGTCCGACGTCGAAGAACGTCACGCCGCCATCGAAGCTCGGAAACTGTCCCATGAGCGGGGCAAGTGGGCGGCCATCCTCACTGCCGCTCACCGCTCCATCGGCCAGCGCAGAGCGTAAGCTGTCAACGGCTTCTTGCCCGGGCAGTGCCTGCTCGCCCCAGTGGTCCACGTCGCGGATCTCAAGACCCAAATTGCGAGTTCGCTCGCGGAGCATCGCGTCAGCTTGCTGGTTGAGCTCTTCGGGACGCGCGTAGAGATGAAAGCGGGAGTACTCGGCATGTGCCGGTGCACAGTGATAACACTCCATGTAGTTCTCTTCTACGAGCTTCCAATTCGCGCGGACCGGGTAGCTCTCGCGGTGAGCCACCTTCGCCTCACCCCACCCGTAGACGCGCGCCGAGCGAGCCAGCACCGTCTCTACGTCCTCGAGCCCGAGTGGTTCACGCGCCAAGCTGATGAAAATCAAGCCATCGATGACGCGGATATGCACGGACTTAAGCCCGTACATCGTGCGATCGAAGTCCGGCGGCAGGTGTCTAGCACCCCGTAGGGAACCGTCAAGATTGTAGGTCCACGCGTGATAGGGGCAAACGAACGCGCCCGCGTGGGCTTTTCCACTTCGCTCCGCGCACAGGCGCGAGCCGCGGTGCCGGCAGACATTCACCAACGCGCGCAGCTGATGGTCGTGACCACAGACGATGATGAGGGATTCCTGAAAGATATCGACCGTGAAAAAGTCCCCAGGATCGGGTGCTTGGCTGCGGTGTCCCACGCAATGCCAGTGTCGCCTGAGCAGGCGCTGCAGCTCGCATTCGAAGAACGTCGGATCGCAATAGAACGGCTGGCTGAGGGCGTGGCCAGGGCGGTGGGCCGCGATCGCCCGAACAATCGGGTCGATCGAGCGCCCCGCCTGCTCCATGCGTTCGCTCAAGTTGGAATTCTCCCCGCTCCCGTGTGAGCCGGTCCGCTCACAGACAATCGTTATAATCATCCCATCGTCGAAGACGATCCCCGTCGATCGGCGCCAGCGTAAAGCCTAAGGAGATCTCAGTAAAGCCCATCAGTTGCGGCGCCAACCCGACGAATTCTGGCTAGAGCGTCAACGAGCATCCGATCGTGAATATCCTCATCAAGGCGATTCCACTATCGAGCAGCGGGATAGAGCGCAGCTTACTTTCCCAATAACTTCAAAGGTTACCATGCCTATTTAAATAACATTAGTCGTTATTTTTCAATACATTACAATTATATTATAATGTTATTTATCGATCTCATGAGCGACTCAAAACCACTTAACTGTCCACGGCAAAACTCGTATCTGCCTTATCTCAATCTGTTCAGCTCACGTATTTCGCCGAAGTATCCAGGCACCCAGGGCGAGCAAAGCATCGAGCAACGCAAACGTCAGGAGCGCATGCGGGAAAACACCGGCCATCGCGATCGGAACCAGCACGATGGGCACGAGAATCCATCGATCGAGTACAGAAGCAGCGACGGTTTGTCGGCCTCCGGAGCGGCCGCCAAACAAATACAGCCAACCGATGACCATCACCGTCATGCCAAGCACCCGAAACAGCGCCTCCTCGCGTCCCGCGAATTCGTCATCACGAAATAACGTCTGTACTGCACCCGGCCAAATGACAAATAAAGCGCCGAGGCTGAGATAGACGTAACCATTCATTGCCGTCCATCGAGACGCTCTCGACAGCGTGGGGGGTGTTTCCCATAAGTCAGTGGTGAACGACATGTCAGACTCACTGCGGCGCGACTGTACCATCCAATCCCAGGATAATGACCCTGGCGGTTCCAGGCTTCGTGGGCCATGCGACCATGGTGAAGCCATCGGCCACGGCGACTTTTTGGGAGCCATCCACGGTATAGGTAATGATGCCGCCGCCGATGCCCCCGCCGACGCCGAGCTTCTGTCCCCAGAGCTTTTGGCCGTTGGTGGAATCGAGGGCGTACATGTTGCCGCCCAGATCGCCGAAGAACACCACGCCGCCGGCGGTGGGGGTGATTGCGCTCAAGATCGGATAGTTGCTCTTCACGCGCCATTTCCACACCCCGGTGTCGGCATCGGTCGCGTATACCCATCCTGCCCAATAGCCGTCGGTTCTGGATTCCTTGCCGAACATATTGATCGGGTTGTACGTCGCCATGCCGGTCCAAGGCTGCCCGACCGCCACCGAGCGAAGTCTCTTGTCATCCTGGATCGTGACGGTATCGCACCAGTCGACCGCGCCGCTGATGATCAGGTTAGTGGTCGGGTCGTATCCCGGCGTGTTCCATTCATCGCCGCCAACAGGACCTGGGCAGAAATGCACATCCTTGCCGATCTCGAAGGCTTCGGCGTCGTTCTCGACCGTTGTGATCGGCACACGGTACAGGAGCTTGTCGCTGTCGCCGAGATCATAGCCATAGAGATGCCCGTCCTTCGGTGCCACTACCATGAGCTGCTTGCCGCCCATGGTTTGCAGCAGAATGGGTGGATTGGACACGTCGTAGTCGTGCCAGTCCCTCTTCACGACCTTGAAGTTATCCTTGAAGTCCCCGGTCTTGGCATCGAGCGCCACCACCGAATCGGTGTACAGATTGGTTCCCTCGCGCGCGCCGGAAGCGAAGTCGGGCGCCGGATTACCTCCGGGGACGTACAGAAGACCATTCTTCAAGTCCAGCGTATAGGAAGTCCATGTGCCGGCACCGCTGATGGGCAGACCCGGGGCCATGTTCCATGTCTGACTGTCGACCGGCGACTTGCTGACGGGCCCCAGAACCTCGTCGCTCGACACTTGCGGGGCGAGAAAGAATTCCCAAACAATTTTTCCAGTCTTTCCATCGAGGGCGAACATGTGCCCCTTTCCGCCCTTGTAGTCGCCGCCGGAATTGCCAACGTATACGAGACCGCCCCACGCAATCGGTGCCGAGGGCACCGACTCGCCATGCTTCGGCTCGCCGATTCTGGTTTGCCACATCTGCTTACCGGTCTTGAAATCGAAGGCCAGAATCCGGGCATCCTGCGTGCCGCGATAGAGCATTCCATCCATGTAGGCGGCGCCACGGTTGGAGGGCAGAAGACTGCCGGGATAATCCAGGTGCGTACGCCAGTTCTCGGCGCATGTCGCGGGATTGAGCGAAAAGATATCGTACTCGGTGGTGCCGATCAGCGCGCCGTTCACCATGATCAAGGACGACTCAAAGGATGTGAACTCATGCAGGTCATAGGTGCACAGGACTTTCAGCTGACCGGCATTCTTGGTATTGATCTGATTGAGAGGCGAGTAGCGCTGCGACGATGGTGTTCTGTTGTAGCTTGGCCAATCTCCCGCCGCCGCGTCGGGCCATGCCGCGTCGACCGGCGCAGCAGCGGGTGTTGCAGCGGTCGGGGGGACATACGATGGGTTCGCTTCGACGCTCACCGTACCTGCCGGCGAACCCATACTTCTAAGATAGTTGAGGCCCATACCGCCGTAGGTCGTCATGGCCACGGGGAAGGCAACGTAGAGAAACCCCGCCACGGCGACGCCCGCTACAAACAAACCGCCAACGATGGCCCAGACTTTCTTCTTCATTAAGCCCCCGCTAAGAATCACCCCGAACGACTGCTCTCGGATTACGACGAGGACTCGATGATTATGCCGCGACTGCGTGACCCTACCATTGGACCTTGGTACCCGCCGCGTAGAAGAGCGAACCACGAATCAGGCCCTCGAGGCCGCCCGCGACTATTGGCACAATCCAGCGAAAATAAGTCGACCATGGTCCAATGGGCGCCGCCCTGCCCCGGCGCAACAATCCCGGTCAGGCGACAGCGTAGGTCTGAATACCGAGAGACCTAAAATACGGAGCACGGTTTCTGAAGAATTCCGCCTTTTTTTCGGTCTTTTTTCTGCACATGGCGATGGCAACGTCGCTGGCCTTCGCCAATCCGAAGCAATTCGACAATGGCTTGCCATTGTCGGCTGTCGTGCGTACGCCGATCGCAAGCGGCGTTGACACTGCGGCTGCAGATTCGACGACGCGTATATTCGTGCGAGGCGACTGCATCGCGCCCGCCACAGGCAGCGCCAATTTCTACGACCTGACCGCGTATCGAGCTCCGTCTGTCGCGCCGGGCGACCTTTTGTCGGGTCAGGACTGCGGGCCGGCGAACGACGAGGACGCTGAGGGCTGACTGAATGAGTCTTCTACGACGACGCCCTGGCGACAAATGCGCAGATGATAGGATGCAGGATCATGTGCAGACGACACTTATGGCCTACGCATCCATGCGTCTAGGCGTGGCGCTGCTGGTAGGTTTGACTGGTTGCACCGATCTAACACCGCTCCAGGCGCGCCTTGACGATCTACAGGCACGGATGGACAAGCTTGAAATGCAGTCCGCGAAAGCGACCGCGGTCACAGGGGCCACTCAGGCGGCTTCCGCCAAAGCGGATCAAACTGCGGCCCAAGCTATGCACGCTGCCAAGGTAAATGCGAATGCGATAGCCTCTCTCGAAGATAAAATCGACCGCATGTTCAAAAGGCCACCCTCGACTCAGTAACTCAAGCAGCATGATGCATGCCGTGGATCTTAAGCCCCGGAGTAGCTAATGAAGGCTCTGTTGACTGCGGCGCTTATGCTGATTTCGTCGCACGCTCTGGCCGATGGCTGCATCACCAACAGGCTTGGCAAGATCGTTTGCAACAACGGTCAAAAAGCTGTACTCATACCGTCGAAGCTCGTTTCTTAAAGGCGGCCACTGCATCCGGAAGGTTGAAGAACATGCGCTCTCTCCCCAGAGCCCGCCCCAGGGGTGAGCGCGCGATCACGTTGAAAGCCTCCGGATTCAGCGCGGTCAGCCAGAGTATGACTCCGTGCTCGCGGAGCTTCTCCTCCGCCTTGGCCAAGACTTGTAGCGCCGTGTATTCGAAGTCGGGAATGGCGCTGCATTCCAGGATGATCACCTGCACTTTGGCGTCATGGACCAGGGCTGCGAGCCGCTCGCGCGCCCGAGGCACGCTTGCGAAGGTCATACGGCCTTCCGTACGAACGATCAAGAGCCCCGGGAAACTCTCATCCTCGGGGTGATCCGCACATCGCCGGCGAAATACGTCGGTGCCCGGCTTGCGGCCCAGTATGTAAACCGGTGGGTGATTCGCCTCATAGAAGAGCGTAAGGATTGAAATGCCGATGGCGACGAGGATACCCTCGAGCGTACCGAGAAACACGACACCGGCACACGTCGCCAACGCCCACAGAAATTCTTTTCGCCTGATGGCCAGGATGGATCTAAATTCCGCAACGCTCAGCAACGGCACGGCGGTGACCACAACGACGGCCGCGAGTGTCGCCTGCGGTAGCAAGCTGATCAGTGGCGACAGAAACAGCAGGGTTGCCACCACGATCGCCACCGTCACCAATGCGGCTACTTGCGTACGCGCTCCCGCCCGAAAGTTCACGGCGGTCTGGGAGGCGCCGCCGCCGGCGGGGAAGCTTTGGAAGAAGCTCCCCGCAAGATTGGCGGCGCCCAACGCGATCAGTTCCCTGTTTGGCGCGGGCGGTGGATCGTCGTGCCTGGCAAAGGCACGGCCAAGGGCGATCGACTCGGTGAAGGACATCAGCGCCATTCCCAGAGCGCCGGGCCACAGAACCCTCAATAGTGCAAGGTCCGGAAGAACCGGACCTGGAATCCCCGACGGAATAGGACCGGTCAGCGCGACACCACTCTCCTTCAGTCCTAGGAATCCCGCAGCTGCAACACCCATGACCACGGCCACGAGGGGAGCAGGCGCCTGCGGGCGAAAGCGCCCCAACCCGAGAAGGACCGCCAGGCTACTGGCGGCTACTACCAACGTAATCAGGCTCGTATCCCGCACATGTTCCAGAGTCGCCAGCACTGTGTGAAAGAAACCGCCCCTGTCGATATGCACGCCCAGCAGTTTTGGCATCTGACCGACGAGGATAACCACGGCAACGCCCGCTTTGAACCCCGTCAGGATAGGGTCGGATATAAAGTTAGCCAGGAACCCCAGCCGCAGTAGGCCGGCCAGGATCAGGAAACCGCCGATCAGCAATGCCAGAGCGGAAGCCGCGGCCATTACATGAGCGGCATCTGCCTCCGGTGCAGCAAGCGTCAATTGTGCCGCCGTTAGAATTGCCAGGGTGCTGGTCGTACTCACGCTTAACGGACGCGAGGACCCGAGCAATGCGTAGACAAACATGGGTACCAGCGCCACATAGAGGCCCGCTTGCACCGGCAAGCCCGCGATGCTCGCATAGGCTATCGACTTCGGGATGACCACGGCCGCGGTCGTCAGACCGGCCACCGCATCGAAGCGAAGCCAATCCTTTTGATACCCCGGGAATGGTCTTTTCACCGACGCACTTCTCCTCGCTAAAGCACGATGCGAAGCGAGTTGGTGGCCATCACCGGGGCATCTGGACAAGGCCGCTACGCCTTGCCGAGTGACTTGCGTCTATATGCACGTCCCGACAACGTGATAAGCCCCACATTTCTTTAAACGCGCGTTGTCGTAAATCAAGAAGTGGCATAGACATGGTTCGTGTCAACACGGTGAATACGGCGATGCACGACTTGCACGATTTGATGAAAAGCATCTCCCATTTGGAGAATCTCGCCAAACAGCGCTTGCAAAACAATGTCGCCGCGAATTCCGAGCGCTACAAGTTCTTGAGCCAACTCACGCGATACGGCATCTGTACCTGTCACTGTCACTTCAGCACCAGCGTCTATCATGGTGCCGTACCGTGCTGTGGTAATGCCAAGCTGACAACCGAGGCGCAATCGCTGTAATCCGCACATTAGCGCCTGAATCCACCCCCGCCGAAGCCTCCACCCGCGCCCCCGAACCGGCCTCCCCACCCGCCGCCACCGCCCCCGAAGCGATCGCTGCCGCCGCCACCGAACAGTCCACCGCCGCCGCTTCGATCGCCGCCGCCAAAACTCTGACCGAAACTGTTCGAGAAGCTGCTCGAGCGATCATTGCCGGCGCTGCGCGCCTGCGATTCCTGATCAGCCCAGGAGTTACTGCCCCCCGCGTTCGACCAGCCGCCCGAGGAATGTTGCTGCCAGCCTCCGCCTGTGCTCTGAAAGGTGTTGCCGCTGCTGTCTGCATAGCGATCGTTGCCGCTGTTCGCCGCGCCCCAATTGGTCGTCTTGCCGGTGTTGGCGTTGTAGACTGAACCGCCGCCGGTGTGCCCGTAGCCTTGCGGCCCAGCCGTGGTCGCACCGGCGCGGTCGTAGGTGCTGCCATTGGCCGTTGTGCCCGACACGGCGTTGGCGGTCGAATGTTGACCGGTGTAGGTGTTGTAGTTCGCCCCCCGGGCGACGTTGCCTGAGCCGCCGGCAGCCGTGTTGAAGGTGCGGTCGTACCCCCGCGAGGCGTTGCCAGTCCAGGCGTTGTACTGGCGGCCGGCGTTGATGTTGCCCGTGGTTCCGCGCGCCGTGGCGTAGGAGCCGGAGAAGGTCGATCCAGCCACCCCGCCGCCCGCGTACCAGCTGCGGGTGCCCGAATATGCCGCACCACCCCAGTGTCCGTAGACGTTCGCACTTGCCGACCCGCAGCACGGATAGGCGCCCCAATAGGCGGGGGAGTAAAACGATCCTCCCCAGTAAGGCTCCATCCACGCCGCGGTGGCAAGACCCACTGCGAAGCCAAAGGTGAAGCCGACCCACGGGTTGTAAATCGGCGCGGCCGCGACACCGTAGGTGTAGGGCGGTGGATACCAGACCGTTCCGATCCAGGGCGAGTAGGCGTAGCCCGTGCCGTAGACGACCGTTCCGTACGGTGAGATCACGGTTCCGAAATAGCCCGGGGTGTAGCCGACGTACACATATTGCGGCGTCGCTTCGTAGATCCTCACGTAGGTGACGTAATAGATCGGCGACGCAGGCGGAATCGTGTAGATCACCGTCGGCACGGAGGTGGCGATTATCCACGGTCCCGTGACCTGCGCGGAGGTGAACCAAACGCCGGCGACCACCGCGAAGTACGCGTTCGGCGCGACCTGAATAACCGGCTCCGAGGAGTTCGCCACATACGAGAGTGAAGTGCCCTCGATCGGCAAGTATTGCGGCGGCCCATCGAAATTCGGCGCGAAAGTAGGGCCCTTCGCGAGCGGTATCGTTGCAGTCTGCGGAATCGAATTGGAGATCGCCGCTTCATGGGCCTGCGGCGTACCCGCCACGGTCGGCAACACCGCACCGGCGAGCGACTGCGGCGGAATGCGTGCGAAGTCGGCGGGCAGCGCGTCATTCGGCACGAAGGTCCAGGGGCCCGTGAGTGCACCGGAATCGAACCAGCGGCCCGAGATCAGCACGTAGTAGTGATTGTTGGTGATGTCGATCAGCACGTCGCTCGTCGTGTTCGCGGCCCATAACAATTGCGTGCCGACAATCGGCCGAAAATCGGGCTGGCCCTTGAATACGATCAGTTCGGCCGGCACCCGACTCGTGTAAATCGCCGGCACGCCGTTGGCGAGCGAGGGCTTAGGGCTCGCCTTGGCGCCGCCATCGAGCATATCGACGGCGCCGGAACCGGCGAGCGTTTGCGCGACGCCGTCGATGCCCGGCGGAAGGTTGAACGACTGCGTCCAGGGACCGCTGATCGAGTTCGATGTGAGCCAGCCGTCATAGACGTGAATGAAGAAGTTCTGCCCAGGACCTTGCAGGATCAGAGCGCGGGTGTTGATGACGCGCTGGAATTGCGGATTGGAGGGTACCGCCTTGAGCACCGGCGTTTCGTCGATTGGGACCAGGATCGCCGGCGAATAGCTGACGATGACCCGCGGCGGATTGTTCTGAACGGCGACCGTCGGCGGCTTGATCCCGGCGAGAGCGAGCGAGGAGTCGAGGCGGTCGAGCGAGATGGTGCGGATCGAGGCGACGAACTGGGTTTGCAGCTCCGCAGCGTACGCAGCGCCACGATTAGGCAGTGTCGGGAAGTCGATCTTGGAGATCTTGAGATTCTCGAATGTCACCGTGCGCAGCACCTTGTCGACCTGGGTGCGAGTGGTGGCGAAGATCACGCCGAAGCTGTCCGCCTTCGCGCCGCTGAGCTTGATCGCGAGCGCCGCCCTGAAATCCAGTTGATTGCCGGTCCACGAATTGATCTGCGGCTGATAGACCAGCACTTGGGCATCGCCCAGATCCACCCCGCGCGGCCACGGGTCGGGCGGCGGTTTATCCACAGGGCTCCCCTGCGCGAAGGCGCCAGCGGATACGCTTAGCGCACTCAGGGTGAGAACAAACGTTGCGATAAGGTCATAAGGTCTCATCAGACGCTCCTTGCACGCGACGATGAGTATTTCGTCAACCTCTCGGCGTGAGCTATTGGACCTTCGGTGAATCGTGCGCGGTTGCCTTTAGGGGCTCGCGCGAGAGGGGCAGCGCAGTGGCTAACCGACTGAAGGCACGACCTGCGATACGGCCCTCACCAGGGCCCGAATGTCGAGCGGCTTGCACAGATACTCGATGGCACCCGCGTTCATGCACTCTTCGCGCAGACTCGGCGAATCGTGCGCGGTGATGATCACGATCGGAAAGCTCGCGCCCGCCATCCTCAGCGATTGCTGGACTTCCGTGCCCGACAAGCCGGGCATCTGCAGGTCGAGCACCAGGCAATCGGGTCGATCAAAATGCCAAGACTCGAGGAATTCAGCCCCCGAGGCGAATGCGCGCGCGGGAAAGCCCGCCGCCTGTAAAACGCGGACCACCGCCTTGCGAACCGATTCCTCGTCGTCGACTACTGCGATCACGGTCCATCCACTGCATAGAGTTACCACCTTGTGGACTCATTCGAACTCTTTGGATATTGGACATTGGGGCTGCCTCCAGCTCAAGGCCGCCGTCCCGACACCCAGAGCGGGCTCGATTTCCACACCGACCCGCGCACCGAGTTGCACCAACTCCGCGACCGAGCGTGCGACCATCTTCGACATCATGCGTGCACGGTGAACTTTGACCGTCTTTTCGCCCGTGCCCAGCTCCGCAGCAATCTGCTTATTCAAGCGGCCGCGGATGACCTGCGCCATTACTTGCCGTTCGCGTGGAGTTAGCGTCGCGAGACGATCGTGGATCACGCGACGAATCTCGATCTGGACGCGCTCCTCCTCGTCGCGCCGCAGCGCCTGCTCGACCGCGGCAAACAGTCGGACACTGTCGATCGGCTTGGTCAGAAAGTCGACGGCGCCTTCTTTCATGGCGTCGACGCTCGTTTGAATATCGCCCATTCCGGTCAGGAATACGATCGGCAGCGCATTCGGGCTGGCGACCAGCGCATGCTGCAAATCGATGCCGCTGAGACCCGGCATGCAAATGTCGAGCAATAAGCAACCCTGAGCGTCCCCGTGATGTTCGGCCAGGAACCCCTCCGCCGACTCGAACGTCCGCACTTGATATCCCGCTGCGCAGAGTACGCGTGCCAGCGACTTACGAACCTCCGGGGCATCATCTACGATGAATACTGTTTGCGTTGTGCCATTCATGGCTCAATCTCCCTACTGAATTTAGTGACGGCGATAGATGACCCGGTCTATCACTTCCCCTACGACCCCATTTCGCTCGTGCACGCCTGCCGGCTTTCCCCGATCGATCGCGAACCTTAGCACTATCCTGTGCATTATTGGTGACAGTGTCAGCGCTGAGACGCTGGCAGCTTAGGCGTAACGATGCCCATTCCCGGCGAGGACTATCTGTGCGGTATCACACATAGATCTGCGAGCGATGTGAATCGAGCTGGGATCGTGGTCGGTCTATTGGACCGAAGTCCAATGGCGGAGTGGCTCCGCCTTGTTAAGTTCGCTGCAACGCCGGCCGGCACCTGTGAGCGCGCGCACAGCCAGTACCCCCCCATCGCGCGGCGCCATCCTTGCCGGTCGGCGTTGCGCCACGCCCTGACGGCTCTACGCCATGCAGGGAAGCCTATTCCTTACGATCGGCCGAAGTCGGCGAAGGATTAGCGGGGCGACCTGCTCAGGTGCCCTAGCCGGTTGCGCGGGGCGATCAGGTCACTCGGCAAGTCTGCTGGATCTCAGCGATCTTCTTGTCGAGCAGTGTATTGTACTCGCCGGTCGTCACCTGGTACTTCGTGCCTTCGGTCTGGGTGACGAGCCCCACCACCAAGCCTACGGGGACGACCATCGTCACACCGGCAGCGACCCTTTCGGCGGTGTTCCTCTTCTCGCTTTGAAGCATCCGAATGTCACCCTCTGCCGTGGCGCAATTCACGGGCATCGCGGCGGCCTTCTGCTCCTCCTTCTTTTCCTGCATAGCGCAACCGCAGGTGAGGATCACCATACCCATCGCGAAGACCAGGGTGGACAAACGAGTGCTCTTGGGCATGTGAACTCCGCTGCGAAGTGACGATGGGATAGGTCGATGGATGGAGTATGCGAGCAAAAGCGCGCGTTTTTGAATGGGACCTTAGTCCCAGCTACGCCAGGCACTCTTTACCGATACGCTTCACCCGAATCGGACGAATCCAGGCTGGAAGCCTTGGTCAATAGACTGGGTAGGCTCTGCATTGCTCGTTCGACCCCACTATGGGAGGGCTGTATGCGGAACGGAATCGTCGGATGTGTGGCTACCGCGGTGCTGGTCACCTTGCTCGCCGGAGGAGCAAGTGCCGCAGCTCCGAAACACCCGGCCAAGCCGGGAGATCCTCCTGTTGCGCCCTTTCAGCCCGGACTCGAGCCACGAGCAATAGAAATACTGAAGACGGCAAGCGCTCGCCTCGCCGCAGCCCAATCGATGAGTTTCACGGCGATCGTCTCTTACGAGGGTCCGAGCCTTCTCGGACCGCCGCTGATTTATTCCACGAAGTCGCAAGTTACCTTGCGGCGCCCGAACAAACTAAAGGTCATCACGCTCGGTGATGGACCGCCTTCGGAGTTTTACTACGACGGCAAGGTCATGATGGCGTTTGCTCCAAAGGAGAATTTAGTCGCCGTCGCGGACGCACCCCCCACCATCGACGCGACCTTGGTGGCTGCCTATGAGGGCGCGGCAATCTATTTTCCCTTCACGGACGTAATCGTTTCCGATCCCTACAAAGATATGTCCGGCGACCTGACGACGGCGTTCTACATCGGACAGTCCGAAGTCGTCGCCGGCATCAAGACCGACATGGTGGCGTTCGCCACAAAAGACGTATTCGCGCAAATTTGGGTCGGAACAGAGGATAAGCTGCCGCGTCGTCTATACGCCGTGTATCTCAACGATCCGGCTCGGTTGCGTCACGTCCTCGAGCTCTCCAATTGGGAGTTGAACGGTGCTGTCCCAGAGGATGCCTTCTCTTCAGCCAAGGCGAGCGGCGCGGGGCACATTTCGTTCAAGCGTCCCGACGTCGATACTTCTCGCAGCGGTAAGCCCCCTGCCGCGCAGCCCGCCGGAACTCCGTAATAAGGAGATATAAATGATCCCGATGAAACATCGCTTCTACAGTTTGATGGGCTTGAGCACGATATTGGTCGCAGGCGGCCCGGCACAGGCGTGGGTGCACGCCGGCGGCGGGGGCAGCTACGGCTCGGCAGGGGCCTATCACTCCGGCAACACCACCTATGGGGCCGCATCGAGTACGCATACCGGAGCCTACGGTGGTAGCGTGACGAAAACGGCTTCCGGATCGGCCACCCACAATCCCAATGGAACGACTTCGTATTCGGGATCCGAGCACACGACCTATACCGCGCCCGACGGCCAGACGGCGCAGACCAATAAAACGACCAACGGCGTTGCGTATAACGGCAGCACGACCGCCTATCACACCAACACCGGCAGCACGAGCAACGGCGCCTACTACGGCACGTCGCACACGACCTATGCGACAACCGGCGGCACGGCCTACCACAGCACCTACTACGGGACGACCGCCTATCCCGCCTATCATCCGCCCACCACCGTGAACTACTACGGCTCGAGTTGCTATAACTGTGGCGGCTGGTCCGCGGCGGGCGCCGCGGCCGCGGGCCTCGCAGTCGGGGTCGTTGCCGGCGCCGCCGTGGCCTCGGCCAATTCGGCGCAGGCCACGTCCAATGCGTACAACGCCGGGGTCGTTGCCGGCGCGAGTGCGGTATATGCGACGGGCGCGATCTATGCAACGCTCCCCGCGAATTCGGTGACGACGGTCGTTCAAGGCCAGACGTACTACCTCAACGGCAACACGTGGTTTTATCCTGCGTACGGCGCGAACGGGATTTACTACCGCGTGGTGCCCGCGCCTATGTGAGCCAACGCCGCGCGGCCAGGCGATAAACGAGTGCCGCGGCCAGCCCTCCCACGATCAGAAGGCCGAGTAGCTGCGCGCCTCGCCAATAGGCATGATCGACCACACCTCGAAGCGTCGTTGCCGCATGCTCGGAGGCTTGCGCCAGCGCGGGACTGCCACGGTCGACACTGCCGATGAGCGACTCGAGTTGAGCGGCGCTGCGCGTTATCTCGGCTGCCGCAGCGGTGTACTCGGTGATATCGAACGGCTTCGCTGGCGAGGCTTGCGCAGACGCGTCTACTTTGGACGGCTTTTCCAATCTTGCCACCAACTGATCGAAAGAGCGGATCGTGCCGTCCAGCGAATTTGACGTCGCAGTCCCCGCTTCGAGCGCGGCGCGCAACTCGACCACCAATTGACGGGTATGCGCAGATTCGACGGTCACCGCATCCATGAACTGTCGGATGGCGGCCTCACGCTCCCGCGGCAGAAGTGTCGGTAGCTCGCCGACGACGCGTGCGGTGGTGGTCGCGGCGCCGGCGACATGATCCGCGTTGGCAAGCAGCCGGGTCACCTCCGGCATGGTCGCAAACTCGAAAGTCAGGCGCTCTATTTGCATGTCGAGCAGGTTTGGCAGGCGCTGCGCATAGTAGATCGTGCGCTCGGCGAGCTCCCTCGATTGCGAGATTTCGCGCACGGCCGGATCAAGGCTGCTGAACGGATCGAGACCCAACATGCTGAACAGGCCGCCCGACCTGACGGCGCCGCCGGTCTTGTTCGCGCGGATAGAGCTTGCGACCTCACGAAAGTGCACGTAAGAGATCGCCGTGACATGCGGATTTTGGTCCCGCCACACGACAATCACGTGCTGCAGCTCCGCGATTTGATCCGCTGAAAGAGCGCCCTTGGCCAGCTCCAGAACGAGCGGCTCGAGCCGGTGATAGGCCTCGCGCAGGGGCGCCGCACGCTCACCAAACCGCTCGCCGCTCCAAGCATCGTCGACCACCATGCGGCTCAAAGTCGTCAGCACGACGAGATCGACCGTATTGACGACGGGGCTTGGGCCACTCGCGATGGTGTACGCAGCCGTGGCCTGCGACAGCAGCCAGTTCTGGGCGAGCAACCGATCCGCGGCATTGTCCGTCGATCCCTGAAAATTCCTGATCGGTGGAGTGATGGAGCCGGCATACTCGTCCGCGAAGCGCATGACGCTGAGCTGCAGCAGCTGCAGCTGTGCCGCGCGCTTGTTTGCTTTGTCGTCGATATGGAACACATGGCGAAACGTCGAGCAGCCGCCGAATGCCAATAGCACGATCCCGATCCCTAGATAGCAGAACAAACGCAAATTCAGTTCCCGCGCTGCGGCGACGATAGCGCTTCGGCCACTTTCATGCCGACGATGGTAGCGACCACGACGGCCATGTAGAACTGGCCGCACATCACTTCGAGCCAAACCAGCGCGTCCGATACCGGGCCTATCGTGGTGATGTCCCCGTAGCCGATGCTCGTGATCGTGGTGAAGCTGAAGTAATCGAATAGCGCGTGGAGAGTGCTCCAATTTCGGAGCTCCCAGTTAATATCCGGGCTGATGTTGAACGAGGTGGGGATCAACATCCAGGCGAGCACGTACAGACGGCCCCAGAATAACGCGATCAGTATGTATCCCGAAAAGGCGCCCACGACATCGTCGAGCCGAAGCCGGCGCGCGTTGAACACCTGATTTATGATCACGGAGAGAACGAACACGTAAAAGGCGCTCGCGGTGACGTTCAAGAGAGCGTCCAGCTGCAACTGCATGTCGTGGGACGCGAACAAGCGGGTGAGGTCGATGGCAATCGTGATGCCGGCCAGACCCGTTCCGATCCATCGCCGCCGCGCCGTACTGAAGAGCGCGCGGAACACCGTGACGCACACCGCAGCGAACAAGCCGATGGACACGAGGCGTTCGGTGGGCGTCGCCTTTGCCATCAGCGGGTTGCACACCTCCATCGCAACCAGAGCGCCGAGCAGCTGGAAATGCCTCGTTATCCTCGCGCCGGGTCGCATCGTGGGGTCCTCCAAGGGCCTCGCCCGGGTCAACTCCGACACGAGCCCGGTCCAACCGTGTCAAGAGCGCCCACGGTCCAGCGCTCGAATCGCCTCGGCAATATCCACGCTCAAGCGCTTCAGCGCCCGGCTGTGCGCAGCGGCGAGAGCCTCGTAGCCTTTTTCCAAGGACGGCTCGCGCACCGCTGTTCTCCCGCTCGTGCTCTTGCCGTCGGACACGCGTCGCACGACCCATAGGGCGCTCAATGTCGCAGCCTCACCAGGTGCCGATTCGAAGGTCTGTACGTCAATGGCCACCCGGTAATCGGCATCTATGGTCGATACCGACGAAATCGCGGAGACGCTCGAGGTTTCCAGCAGCGCGGCGAGATTGGCGCAAACGACCTGTGCGATATTGCTCCGCAGAGGCGATGCCCAGAGATTGAACTGGTCGGCGGCTACCTGGTTGAGGCCCTTCGTCACGACGATCTGCGGCATGTCGACGGTTGCGGGAATGGATATGGGGCCGACGACGACGGCAAGCTTCGACGTCCTGGCATTGAGATCCGCCGGACCGGCGCTCAAGGTGTAGAACTTTGCAGGCGGACTCGCGCATCCAACCGCGATGGCGCACATCAAGCCGATGACCGCGATACCGCGCCTCATGGATGGTCCTCCTTCTTGCCCCGGATCAGCATCGACGGGTGCTGCTCCAGATAGTTGACGAAGATGCGCACGGAGCGCGCCATATCGGTGAGTTCCTGCATCAGGTCGTGCAAGTCCTGGGTCGTCGGGGAGTCTTTACTCAGCAGGGCTCGATCGGCATCGGCGATTGTCTTATGCAGGGCCGCGATGGTCTTGGTCCCCTCGGGCAACAATTCCGTATCGACACGGGTGAAAAGTGTGTCCGCTTGTTTCAGAGTCTGATTAAGCGTCGCAACCATGTCCTTGATCCCCGAGGCCATGTCCCCCAGTGGAATCTTGTCCACTTTGGTGAGAATGCTGTTGAGCTTTGCTTCGATGGTCGCGAGGCCACCGGAAACGACCGGCAACTCGAGCGGATCACGGCTCCAGTCGATCTTCGGCTTGGGCTCGTTGTGGACATATTCGAACCCCACATACAGCTCACCGGTTATCAGGCTGCCGGTTTCCAACTGCGCGCGTAGCCCGAGATCCTCGACGAGGTGGCGCAGCATGCGAGCGCGGATCGCAGGAGACATTGCCGCGTAGTCGGCGCTGGAGGACGTCCCCCCCTCCTTCGTCAAACGCTCCGAGAGCCGCTCGGGCGAGAATGTAATGAGTACCCGCGGACGAACCACGAGTTTCTCTTGGTCGTATACGAGACCGACCTCCGCAACATTGCCGACGGTCAATCCGAAAAGCGTCACCGGCGCCCCGACAGACAGGCCGCGAAGCGACTCGTCGAAGTAGAGCACGAAGTGCCGTTCGACAGGATCCGGCTGAGTCATCGCGATCGCGCGATTTCGAAACAGCGTAAATTCTTTGTTTGCCGGCGCCGGCGGACCGGGCACGAGAAAATCAGGCACGTCGAATGCGATTCCGCCCACCAGCACCGACACGATCGACTCCGTTTGAATTTCCAGGCCGTTCGCTCCCGCCGAAGCCTGAATGCCGCTCGCGTTCCAAAAGCGCGTCTCCGTCGTCACATATTTGTCGTATGGGGCGTTGACAAATAGGGTCACTTCGATTGACCTGCCGTCGGGCGCCAGCTTATACGTCGCCACCTCGCCGACGGGCAGGCTTCGATAGTAGACCGGCGCGCCGACGCCCACCGATCCGAGCGTCGCGGCGTTGAGCGTAAATCTGCGGCCCGGTTGGTCCGTGATCAAGGGAGGTGAATCGAGCGCGACGTAGTGTCGCTGCTTTTCCGGCGAAGTTCCCGCCTGAAATCCGATGTATTGTCCGGATAGCAGCGTACTCAGGCCTGAGACACCGCTGAGAGAAATGGTCGGCTGAACGATCCAGAATTTCGCATCATCGACCATCAGCGCGGCCGCATGCTTGGAAATCTCCGCGGTGACCTGCACGCTGGAATAGTCATCGGTAAGCTGGACCGTCGTCACCTGGCCGATCGTCACATCCTTGTACTTGATGAAGGTCTTGCCGGCTTCGATGCCCGACGCCGCCTTGAAGACGATGGTGATGGTCGGACCTTCCTGGCGGATGCGTTGGATCGCGATACCGATGGCGACCACCGCCGCAAGCAGCGGAATGATCCAGATGATCGAGATGCGCAGACGCTTCGCGCGCACGACCCGGGCGAGCGGCAAATTGCTGAGATCGCTTTCGTTAGCCATGCGACGGCTCGAGGGACTCGGCACTATCCCAGATCAGACGTGGGTCGAACGACTCTGCGGCAAGCATAGTAAGCACCACGACGGCCGCGAAGAACAGGACGCCGAATCCAGGTGTTACGGACATCAGCGGGCTAAGTTGCACGAGCGCGACGGTAAAAGTGTCGACAAACACATCGAGCATCGACCATCGACCGATGAACGCGACCATTCGATAGAGCCGGGTCCGCTCGCGGTTACCTTTGGCTGAGCCCCGCTGCACGCTGATCAGCAAGTACGCAAGGGAAATCAGCTTGCCGAGCGGAATCATGACGCTTGCGATCAGAACGACGAGCGCCAGCGGCCACGAGCCCGACGTATATAGAAAGACCACACCGCCGATGATGGTGTCACCCTCCGATCCAGCCGGCGTGGTCGTGTCGAGTACCGGCAAGAGGTTCGCCGGGACGTAACAGATCGCGGCGGCGATCAGCAGTGACCAGGTGATCTCGATCGATGCGTGACGGCGCACTTCGAGCTTCTCTCCGCAGCGCCGGCAGAAACCGGCCTCCGCAGCGCTCGCGACCCGCGATACCAGCCGGCAGACTTCGCACGAGACCAGCCCTGAATTCCGAGTCGTGCCGCGCGGATTCGTCATTTAGCCGGCGCTGCCATATCAGGTAGCGGCCGCGCCGGTATCTCCGGGTCCATCCATTCGACTCGGCGCCACATCTCGCGGCGATCGAGATTGACCGCGATCGCCGGGATCAACAAAATCGTTGCGCCAAATGCGTACATGCCGATTCCGGGATTCACGGTCGCAAGCTGCGCGATCTTGACCAATGCGACCAGGATGCCGAGCATCACGACCTCGAGCATGGACCATACCTCGAGATGTCCGAGCCAACGCAGCATTTCGCCGCTCCAGCGTGGCATCGAGGAGCGCCGCGCGGTGACTAGCAGCGTTATCACGAACGACAAATACCCTACGGGCGCGATCAGCGCGCAAAACGCAACCAATACACTCGTGAGGCGTTGGCCCTGCGTCCACATTTCATAGGCGCCGCCCGCAATCGTAGTGCTCGAAAATCGCCCCACCACGTGAAGCTCCATCAACGGGTAAGTATTCGCGACAAGCAGCGCTACTGCGGCGGTGACAGCCAGGGGCAGAGCGCGATCGCGCGCCCCGCCGAGTTCCTTCGCAACCACGCGGCCGCAGCGCACGCATGCCGCTTTGCCGCCGGGCGTCAGGGGCGGGACTTGTTGCAGCAGATCGCAGTCAGGGCACGCGATCGATTCGACGAGTACCCGATCCTCCAAGCCCTACCCTCCCCTGAGCGAGTGATCCCACCGCGAGTCGACAGTTGCGCACGCTGCGGCGGCATGCGATGTCCTCAGGACGAGGACATTCCAATCCTCGGATCGTACAGTCAACAACGAAACGTGGTATTGGACGAAGTGCTAAGAAGCACCCCACCGGCAAGCCGCGGCAAGATCGCGGCGCCGACGCTCAGTTGTACCGCTGGCGCGACTTGCCGCGAAAAACCCGGTAGACGCTGAACGTATAGATGACGATCACCGGTAAGACCACGATTCCGCAGTACGACAAGAACTGCAGCGAGTGATCGGGTGCTGCTGCGCTCGCAACCGTTACTTGGTAGGGGATCATGTACGGCCAAAACATCACATACAGCGTGAAGTAGGCGGCGACGAAGAATGCGACCGTCAACATGACCGGCAGGTCGTCGCGGCGCGCCCGTGCCGCGGCGACGAGACCGAGCAAGGCGGCGATGCCGATGACCGGGAATACGAGTCCCCAGCTGCGGGACCGCAGGTTGCTCTGCGCCACGGCCCCCGGGTCGAGCCACAGGATCGCGGTGAACGCCAAGCCCAGTATCACGATGACCGCGGCCGCCAAGCGCGGTATTCGTGCGTATGCCCAATCCCGCACCACGCCCTCGCTCTTGAAGACCAGCCAGCAGGCGCCCAGCAAGGCGTAGCCGAGCACCATGCCGATGCCCGTGAAGATCGGCAGGGGACGCAGCCAGTCGAACGTATTACCGGCATATTGCCCGTCGACGACGGGAATTCCCCTCATCAGCGCACCCACCGCAGCGCCCTGCACGAAGGCGATGACCACCGAGCCCAGGAAAAATCCCCAATCCCACAGCCACAGCATCTGCTTCGCGCGGCCGCGAAACTCGAAGGCAATGCCGCGAAAGATGAGGCCGAACAGGAGCAATAGGATCGGGACATAAAACGCGCTGAGAAACACCGCATAAACCACCGGAAATGCCGCAAACAGGCTGGCGCCGATGATTACCAGCCAGGTTTGATTGCCGTCCCAGAAGGGTGCGATGGTATTCAGCATCTCTTGGCGATGGGTCTCTTCGCGCGTGGTGCCGAATAGAATCCCTACCCCCAGATCGAATCCGTCAAGGATGATGTAGATGAGGATCGAAGCGGCGATGACCGCGGCCCAGAACACAGTGAGATGGCTCGCCTGCATCGTTCAGCCCTCGTTCGAGGCGTGGCTGCCCGTGGCACTGGCGGCGTCATCCGCGAACGCCAGCGGGCGGTTGGGCGTCGCGCCGCGAATGGGTGTCGCTGCCACCGTCGGTCCGGCGCGCAGCAGCTTATAGATGTAGTAGAGCCCAAACGAAACGAACAACACATACACCACGACGTAGCCGAGGAGCGAGAGCACCACATCGCCGGTCACGAGCGACGGCGTTACCGCATCCTTCGTTCGCAGCAGGCCGTAGACGACCCACGGCTGCCTTCCCACTTCCGCGGTGAACCAACCCGTGAGTATGGCCACGAATCCCGTCGGGAACGACAGAAACGTGATCCAGAGAAACCAGCGCGCAGTTTCGAGCCGGCCTCGGAGGCGCAGCAGATTCCCCAACCAGGATACCGCCAACATGAGGATGCCCATTCCTGCCATGATTCGGAAGCCGAAGAACGGGATCACGACCGGCGGACGATCCTCAACCGGGAACGACTCGAGTCCAACCTCGCGCGCATCCCAATTCCCGGATGCGATCATACTGCCGAGCTTCGGCACGGAAATCGCGAACAAGTTGCGCTCGTGGCGCGAGTCGGGAATGGCGATCAGAGTCTCCGATGCGGGCTGCTCGGTTTTCCAGCGCGCCTCGATGGCGGCGAACTTCGCCGGCTGATGCTTGAGCACGTATTCGCCCGTGAGATGGCCGAAAAACAGCTGCACGGGAATGATCACCGCGACGAGTCCCAATCCCCAATGCAGCATGACGCGCGCTTCGGCACGATGAATGGCCCGCAGAATGTACCAAGCCCCGGTTGCCGCCACGCACATCCCCGTGGTTAGAAACGCGGCGAACAACATGTGCGGCCAGCGCACGAGCATCACCTGGCCCGTCGTGATGGCCCACCAGTCCGCGGGAATGATTTTGCCGGCGACAATCGAATACCCCGTCGGAACCTGCATCCACGTGTTATTGACGAGTATCCAGAACGACGAGAACATGGTTCCCAAGGAGACCATGCAGCAGGCCAGGAAATAGAAGCGTGGCGACACGCGATCGCGGCCAAGCAGCATGACGCCGAAGAACGTGGACTCCAGCATGAAGGCGGTGAATGCCTCGTAGCCCAGCAACGGCCCCTGTATCGAGCCGGTCTTCTCGGCCAATACACTCCAGTTCGTGCCGAACTGAAATGCCATTACCACGCCGGTGACCACTCCCATACCGAACGAGAGCGCAAAGATCTTCAGCCAAAAATCGAATACACGGCGGTAGAGCGCATTGCCGGTGACCAGGCGCGCGCCCTCGATGGTTGCGAGCCATGCCGCCAACCCGAGCGTAAACGCCGGGAAAATGATGTGAAAACTGATGACAAACGCAAATTGAATGCGCGACAGGATGAAGGGATCTATTTCCATGGTTGGCGCCGCCTACGACCGCAGTTGGAACGGGTACTTCAAGTCATAGGTCGTCATGGGCTCGCCGCCGTGTCGAGGCCGAGAACAACCACCTTGGCCGTCACGATCTTCACCGGCCAGGCGAGCATGGTAAAGCCGGCCGCGACGGCGACTTTCTGCACACCGTTCACGGTGTAGGTAATGACCCCGCCGCCAATGGCGCCGCCAAGGTCTTGATGAAAGAGCTTCTCGCCGGTCGCGGCATCGAGCGCGTAGAAGTTGCCGCCGACATCGCCGAAGAACACGACACCACCGGCCGTGGGCGTGATACCGCTGACAACCGGGTAGTTGGAGTTCACACGCCACTTCCACACGCCACTGTCGGCATCGATGGCATAGACCCATCCGCCCCAACCACCATCCGCACGTCGAGCGGGGTCGCCGAACATGTTGAACGGATTCAACGCCGCCATACCGGTCCAGGGTGCACCGAGTTTCATCCCGCGCAATTGCCTGTCGTCCTGCACCGTCACCGAGTAGCACCAATCCACTTCGCCGAGAAGGATCAGGTTCGTCTCGGGAACGTAGGCGGGACTGTTCCATTCATCGCCGCCCACCGGGCCGGGGCAGAAGTGCACGGATTTTCCGGGGATGAACGGTGCGTCGGCGTTCTCGACGCGGGTCGCCGGCGTGCGGTACAGCAGGCTATTCGTGGCGAGATCGTATCCGTAGAGATGGCCATCCTTCGGCGCGACCGCCATGACGTGCTTACCGCCCATCGTTTGGATCAGGATGGGCGGGTTGGAGGCATCCCAATCGTGCCAATCGTGTGGCACGAGGTGGAAGTGACTCTTGTAGTCCCCGCTCTTGGCATCGAGCACCACGATCGAGTCGGAGTAAAGATTTTGTCCGGCGCGTGCATTCGGCCCGTCGAGGCCACCCTGCACGAAGTCGGGGGCCGGATTGCCGCCCGGCACATACAGTTGCCCCGTGCTCGGATCGAGTGTGTACGAGGTCCAAGTCCCTCCGCCGCTGATGGGAACGCCGGGAACGTTCTGCCATGTCGAATTTCCGGCCGGTGTCTGACCCACCGGCCCGCGCGGAGCATCGCCTTCGGCCTTGGGCACGAGATAAAACTCCCACACGACCGCGCCTGATTTCGCGTCGAGGGCGTACATGTGTCCCTTGCCCCCCTTGAAATCTCCACCGGAGTTGCCCACGTAGACCAGGCCGTCCGCCGCTATGGGGGCCGACGGCACCGACTCGCCCAACTTCGTGTCGGCGATCGTGGTCTGCCACAGCCGCTTACCGGTCTTGAAATCGTAGGCCAATACGCGCCCATCCTGCGTTCCGCGAAACAGCCTGCCGTCCATATATGCCGCGCCGCGGTTGCTCGGCAGAAGGCTCGGCGGATAATCTTCGTGCGTGCGCCAATTGACCGCGCAGGTGGCGGGATCCAGTGAGAAAATATCGAACTCGGTCGTGCCGATGAGCGCGTTGTCCACCATGATCAGACCCGACTCGAAGGCTGCCAGCTCATGGAGGTCATAGCTGCACAAGACCTTCAGCCGACCAACGTTCGCGGTGTTGATCTGGTTTACCGGCGAATAGCGCTGCGACATCACCGTCCGGTTGTAACTCGGCCAGTCCGCACTCGCTGTGTTCGGTGATGCGTCCGTGGTCGGAAGCGAAGACATCGGCGCAGGACTTTGGTACCTAGGGTTCGTTTCCGCGGTCAGCGTGCCCGCCGGCGAGCCCAAGGTGATGATGAAGTTGCGCGACAGCCCGGCGACGGTGGACATCTGTACGGGATAGGCCAGGTAAAGACCCGCGCCTAACACACCGCCCGTGACAACAAGCACGGCGGCGATGATCAAGAGCTTCTTCTTTGTATTGGTCATCCTGATGTCTCACGCCCAATCCGCGGCGAATATCACACTCGCGCCGATGGTCTGTATATTGGTATAAGGGGCAACGCTCGCATCCACTCCTCGTTGCCGTCGTCCTGCAACGTACGTTGGACCAAGGTCTCATTTCGCTTAAAGATGCGCGTCCCATATTGGTGGCGCTGACCAAGGATGCCGTGCCGGCGTCTAGCGGCAACGCAATAATGGAGGATTTACCAATGGCCGATTTGTGGGCGCTGATCGCAGATCAGGTTTCGGACCGGGTCAGCGGCCCGATGAAATTTCGCATCGTGCTGCAGCCGATTATGGCAGTGTTTCTCGCCGTCCGGGCCGGATTGAAAGACGCAAAATCGGGCGCACCGCCGTATTTTTGGAGCCTGCTGTTCACTCCGGGTCATCGCATGGAAATAATCAAGAACGGATGGAAAAGCGTGGGGAGATTATTCCTGCTCGCAGTCACGCTCGATGTCATTTACCAGATCATCGTTCAATCGTCGGTGCGTCCGCGTGCGGCTATCTTCGTTGCCTTCGTGCTCGCCATCGTGCCCTACTTGCTGTTGCGTGGAACGGTGACGCGCATCGCCCGTCGCTTGATGCATCGGCCTGCCGTTGCCGACAGTCCGTATGTCGCCCCGACGAGCGTCGCTCCTACGTCGCGCAATCGGCGGCAAGGCGATGCCGATCGACCTTAGGTCCGACACCGACAGAGGCGAAAGTCAACGAGGCCTGGTCGCCCTTGCGGTGCTCGCGCCCATTGTGGGCGCAGGCGCCGGGCTCATCGGGGCGCTGTTTCGGACTGCACTCGAGCATCTCGACCACCTTCGCAATGAGCTGATATCGTGGGCGCACGGCGACCATGTGCTCGGCCTGCTGCTCATTGTTGCGCTCTGCACGTCAGCCGCGGCAATCGCGGCGTGGCTTGTTTGCCGCTTCTCGCCGGCCGCATCGGGGAGTGGCATTCCCTATGTCGAGGCAGTGCTGGCCGCCAGGTTGCCGGACCCCCCGTTACGTCTGATCCTGATCAAATTCGTCGGCGGAGCGCTCGCCATTGGATCGGGGCTCGCCCTGGGTCGGGAAGGTCCGAGCGTGCAAATGGGCGCCAGCATCGGCGACCTCTTCGGCCGCATATGCCGTCGCAGCCCGACGGAGTGTCGAGTGTTGCTTGCCGCGGGCGCGGGCGCCGGGCTGGCGACGGCCTTCAACGCGCCGATTGCCGGTGCCATTTTCGTTCTCGAGGAGTTGGTTCAGCGATTCGAGCTGCGGATCGCGATCGCCGCACTCGGTGCGTCGGCCACCGCCATTGTCGTCGCACGCATGATCTTGGGCGATGCCCCGGATTTTCATGTCGCAGCTCTGGCTTACGCGAGCGCGCAGACCCGGCCCCTATATTTCCTTCTCGGAGCAATCGCCGGATTCGCTGCGATCCTTTACAACCGTCTCCTACTCGGCAGCATCGCCGCAACGGACCGGCTCGCCCGCTGGCCCGTGCCGCTTCGCGCGGCGGCAATCGGGGCGGCCGTCGGCCTATTGGCCTGGTGCGCGCCGGGATGGGTCGGGGGCGGCGACGCTTTGACCCAGCACGCGCTCAGCGGCGAGGACGCGTTGGCGGTGGTTCCCTTGATATTCATGGTCCGATTTGCGCTCGGCGCGATTTCTTATGCCGCGCGCACGCCCGGTGGCCTGTTTGCCCCAATGCTGGTGCTCGGCGCTCAACTCGGATTTGTGTTCGGCGTCCTCTGTCAGCAGACCTTTCCCAGTCTGCAAATACAGCCCGCAGGGTTCGCCGTGGTCGGCATGGCCGCCTTTTTTACCGGGGTGGTGCGAGCCCCCATCACCGGCATTGTGCTGGTCGTCGAGATGACCGCCAGCGTCCACATGCTGTTGCCAATGCTCGGCGCCTGCTTTGCGGCAATGCTCGTGCCGACGTTGCTGCGCAATGCACCCATTTATGAATCTCTGGGGATTAAGAATCCTCGCCCGCGGGTTTGACCGCCAACAACTGCGCCCCGTCCGCGGTTTCGGACCTTTTGTCCAGATCATGGAGAAGTCCCGCGTCCGTCAGATCGAGCTTGTGGGAATTTCGCCCAATCCGTTTGCGCCGTTTCGTTCAGCCGCTTCACGACGTGATGCGCATCCGTCTCGATGGCGAGTTCGCGTCGTCCATCGAAACTGCCGGGCGACAGGTTGATGGACCCGACAATCGCCCGCTTGTCGTCCCCGAGAATCATTTTCGCGTGCAGCTTGAGGCCCTTGAGCGTGTGAATCTTGGCGCCCACGTCGTGCATGATTCGCAATCCCCCCACGCCTTCCACCAATTTGTCCTTTTTCAGGGTATGCGGCGGACGCGCCAAGATGTGCAGACGAACCCCGCGTCTGGCTGCGCGCACCAGCCGTTCGATGATAACCGTGTCCTGGTACCGCTCGTTTTGCAGCCATAACGAGTGTTTCGCGGAGTCGATGAATTCGGCGATTCGCTCGCGCCCGTTATTGGGACACCAGATGAGCCGCGCATGCCGCTCCGGTGTGAATTCGTCGCGCGTCCCAATCCGCCTCGAAGCATGCATCCATTTCCGCGATTTCCGTCTTGTCGGTCGTGACAACCGCGTAGTCGCGCGTGACGGTCAGATCGCGAGTTTCCCAATTGAAGGACTCGACGAACCCAATCTCCTCGTCGATCACCATTGATTTTTGGTGAGTCAGTTGGAATGCCGGGTTGCTGTCCTTGACTTCAATTCCCGTCGTGGCCAGCTTGTCCTTTGTTTCATCGTTCTCACTTTCGCCGCCGCGCCGCGCGGGATTGAGCATTACCCGCACCTTCACCCCGCGGTGTCTCGCCGCGATGACGGCGTCGGTGAGACCGGATCGGTAAACAGGAACATCCGGATCTGAATCGATCTTCTTTGCAGTCGATAGGGCGTCGAGAATCGGCTGCGCGGTATCCTCGGGAAGCACGATCAGAGAATGTGCTCACGGTGCCTCTGAGATGAATGTGTAGGGTTAGGGTTGCCAGCGGCGGCGGGCGCGCGCTCTCGTACTGGATTCGATGCAATTCGGCTGTATATGCCGCTGCAGCGTCAGCAACTCGTCGTGTGTGCCCTGCTCCGCCACGACACCGCGTCGAGCACGATGATCTTGCTCGACATCACGGATCGTGCTCAGCCGATGCGCGATGGTAATCACGGTGCGGCCCTTCATCAGCTTGGTCAGCCCTTCCATGACCAGCGTTCCGACTCGGTGTCCAGCGCCGCCGTCGGCTCGTCCAGAATCAAAATCGGCGAATTTCTGATGATTGCGCGCGCAATCCCAATGCGCTGCCGCTGACCGCCCGAGACCGTCAGCCCGCGCTCGCCGACCAGCGTGTCGTAGCCATGCGGCATCGCGGAGATGAAATCGTGCGCGTTGGCGAGCTTCGCCGCCTCGATGATCTCCTCATCGGTCGCACCGGTTCGGCCGTAGGCGATGTTGGATTTGATGGTGCCGCGGAACAGCACCGTATCCTGCAAGACAAAGCCGATTTGCTGCGCAACGATTGCTTCGTGTACTGCATCACGTCGACGCCGTCGATCAGTACTCGGCCCGCATCGGCGTCGTAAAACCGCGGAATCAGGCCGACGACGGTCGATTTACCGCCCCCGGTCGTGCCGACCACACCCAGCTTTTGACCGGCTTCGATGACGAAGTTGACGCCCTTGAGGACCGGCGCGCCCGGCTTCGTAGCCAAAGCGAACGTTCTCGAAATGCAATGGTGCCTTTGGCCGTCTCCAGAGTCTGGGCGTCTGTGCGGTCCTTGATGACATCGTCGGTATCCAAAATGCGCTTGATACGCTCCAACGAGACCGTTGCCTGGGCGATGGCGTTGGTATTCTTCGCCAGAGTCCTGCACGGGTTTGAAGAATTTATTGAGATACGCCAGAAACACGGTCAATGCACCCACGGTCATCAAGTCTCTGAGAATGAGCGACGCGCCGCGCCAGAGAACCACCGCCGTACAAAGCGCCACGACGACCGAGACGATCGGCGATAGTAACGATTTGACGCGCCGCGCGTTGAGCGCGGCATCGACCGCTTGATGGCTGGCCTCGCTCAGATGCGCATCCTCGAGACTCTCACGGCCGAAGGCTTTCACGACGCGGACGGACTCGAGCCCTTCCTCCACGACGCTCACGATGTCGGCCTGATGCAGTCGAACCTCGTGCGTCGCCTTTTTCACCGCCTTCTTGAATCGGCTGACGAAGATCAGCAGACCCGGAGTGACCGCCACTGCAATCAACGCGAAATCCCAATTGAGCCAGAACATGAGGCCGAGTACGCCGAAGATAGTCAGAATGTCGACCAGCAGACTCAGAGTATTCGACGAGGCGAAATTCTGAATGGTGGATACGTCACTCGTGATCGTGGATAGCAACGTGCCCGTCTGCTGCTTATCGAAGTACGACAAGCGACAGACGCTGCAGGTGATCGTATATTCGGATACGTAAGTCGTTCGCCACCCATTGGCCCACGCTCTCGGTGTAATAATTGTCGATGTACGTCGCGATGGCTCCAATGAGGGCGATCAGAACCACACCGACGCCCGCCAAGAGCGCAAGTCCCATCTTGCTGTCCCCACCGACCCGACAGACCCCTTATCCAATCGGGCATGGGATGGGAGCCCAGCACGCTGTCGATGACGACTTTGAGCGGCCAGGGAGCCGCGAGACTCATGGCTGTTTCTATCAGCATCGCGACGAGGACGATGATGAGCCAGCCGCTATAGGGGCGGACGAGCTGGCGGATCAGCGCGAACATCTCGCGGGACCCTATGACGGGACGGAAGCCCCCACCAGGGGCTTGCCGCTCTTCTTGCCGGTAACCGTTGTCGGTCCGACCACAGGGTCACTTATGGAATTCGTTGCCATCGGAAATCCTCGGCTGGACGATGGCTCATCGAAGTAAGCCTCGCGCCGACCGAAGTGTAGTACGGCTTTCGCCGGTTGGACCTAGGACCAAAGGGATACGCAGAATGTCAGCGCAGCTGGTAGTAAACGGCCAGCCGTGCCTCATTCTCATGTTGATCGCTGGGGCCGCCCTGCGAGACATGCCCATAGCGCGCGAGCAGGGTCAAGGCCTTGAGCGCGTGGCTGGGCGCAACCCATTTCAGATTGAGGTCATACTCGGTCTCGGCGTACTGATTAGCCACATGCGGTGTCGAGCCCTTCACCCATAATCCGTATACGCTCAGACCCGTCATGCGGGGGAAATTGTAAGCGGCACGCAACAGCGTCGCATCCTCGCCCGCACGGTAAAAATTCTCGATTTGCACCGCGGTATAGCCCGGGTATCCGCCCCAGGGGCTGCGAATGTCGGTACCGTTGTCGCTATGCGTCAGAGTGCCGATCGCCGTGATGGTGCGCGCGCTCGTCAGCAGCGCCGGACCGAGCGCCAGCTCGACCTTGAGCCCATACTGATCCGTAGAAAAAGACTTGCCGGTAAGCAAATCGTCACCCACGCTGCGCTGGTCAGTGTACTGGGCGCCGAACCGCATGCTCAGCCGGCCGACGATCGGCAGAGTGTATTTCGTCTCGCTGTAGAAGATATTGATGATGTCGGCGCTGTAATAGTCGATCGCACCGATCGAGAGCTCGCCGGCCTTGAAGTTGCCGCCGGTCACGTAGACACCGCGATCGACCCCCACAGGGGCGCCTGCTGCGGTGGACATGGACTGAAAATCGTCGGAGTTGCGCGGCTTGATCTTCTGGACATAGCCTGCGCCGAACCGCAGATTCAGGTCGTCGGTGCTGCCCGCCGATCCCTGCACGGCATACAACTGAAAGGTGTTCGGCGTCATGAGTGAATCGTGCGTGTTGATGAAGGGTGTATCGATCTCATGGAGCCCTGTCGTCACGACAATCTGGTCGGTCAGTCGGAACTGTCCGTACAGCTCGCCAACAGCGGTATAGGGCTTTTGTCCGGTCTGCAGCAGCTGCGTGCCGTCCTTATCGCCCGGCCCATAGAGACGCTGCGAGGTAAAGACCGTTGCGCCAAGCGCGGCGAATTGGCCGAAGTACCCTGTCTTGAATCCGGCCGATCCGCCGACGGTCCACGCCTCGCTTTGCGAGGTGTCGAAATTATCGCGATCGAGATAAAAGGAGCGCAGTTGCACGTCAAACGTCGTGTCCCGTAGTCCGACGAGTCGCGACTCGCGCAAGACCGCCGCGAGCGGCCGGTGATCGAAACTGTCGGTCAGTTGCGTCTGCCCTTGCTCCGTCGAGTCGGGCGTTGCCGCCTCGCCGGCGTCGTTTCCCGAAGATTGCGTTGCGGTCGCAGGCGCCGGCTCCGAAGGCGGTGCGTCCAGACCCCATGCCCGCACCCCCATCAGGCATGCCAAGAGTACTCGCAGGGCCGCGGCTCTGGGCGGTGCGATTTTCAATGCCGGTAGAATCACAGTCCGGCTCCAAAGCGGTACTGCCACGCGACACCGAAGATTCTGAAATCAGCGCCGCTTTGCGCCGTCAACCCCGAACTGAAATACAGCTTCACGGAGTCATGCCGTGTGAGCGAATACGCGATAGTCGAACCCCAACGAGAATTGCGCTCGAGGTCATTGTCGAGAGCGCCGCCGTTTAACGAAGTGCGCCCGCCGGTGTAATAAGTCCCATCGAGCGCCGCCCAGAGCTTGCGATTGAAGTTGTAAATCGCGTGTGCTTGCACGGAAAATAGCGGGTCCTGGCTCCGGGTGTTATCGCCCAGAAAGGCGTCGTTAGCGGTGAAGAATGTCACGCCGACCGCGGCCTCGAAGGTCCATCGCTTGACGGCCTTGGAGACGCCGAGCGAGGGCTCGAATGACCATCGGTTGGTGCCTATGTTTACCAACTTCGATGCGATGTATTGGCCGGATGGCGCGACCACGACGACCGAGGCGCCTATGATGACGTCTTGATGATACCCCGCGAATTCCTGGAGGGAGAGCGCGGGCGCTCCATAAAGGTTAACGGAGAGGCGCAACGCCAAATCGCCCACTCCGACTCGATCTACGGATCTCTCCTGCTCGAGCACCTCCCCGCTTGCCGACAAGCGCGCATAAGGCATCACCAGCGCGACGCTGCCGGACTGACCCCAGCAATCAAGGATGTGACTGAAGGCGAACGTCGCGTTGTCGACCTTCGCCTCGACATTGTGAATGGGCAGGGAGGGATCGGCCAGCACGCTTCCCGATTGATAGCTGTAACCGGCGATCAGGAAGTTGAGACCCACGGGTGAATTGGTGTACGAGAGCGGCTCCATTGTCTGAGCGTGAGCCACGCCGAATGGACTCATCGCCATGACTGCGCCGGCCGCCATCAAGGCTCTGCGCATCGCGGTTCCTCCTCACGTCGCGATGACGAGTGCGATTCCAGACTCCGTGGGTCGCCGCGAACTAGCCGCTCAAGGAATCATTCCGCAGTCGAACATTTTGTTGGCGATCGGCGCTGCAATCTGATTGATGAATGCCGCACGCATCTGCGGATCGTTACGTAGGATTCCGATGGCCCGCTGCTCCTCGGCGCTCGGAGGCGCGTGTTGATCCTTCCTGACCCACAGCTGCTCGCAAGTCGCCGTCTGATATTTGCTGATGATCTTGTTGGCAATACCATCCATGATCGGATACTGAGGCTGAGCTTCTGCCGCGCGCGGGCGGACCACGGTGACTGCCGCAACCAACAGGCCGGATACTGCGATGGCGGCCGCCCAAGAATAACGACGCTTGGTCATGAGCTTTCTCCAAAACCCACAGTATGAATTGGCTGCATACACTTGCCAGTTCCCTTTAGGGAAATAGCGCGGGGACGAAAATCGGCGCCTTCTTAGGACCCGCAGCACCGATGGACCTAGGTCCAATTTGCCCCCGACAGCTCGCTCAGTAGGCTCGTCCAAGTCCGCGTTCCACCCAGGGCCCCTTGCATGTCCAACCCGATCCACGGGATCGACAATTCCCCGCCAGCTCACGCGCCCCCGCACTTTCATCTGCTGGCGAAGCCGAGTGGGTCCACCTGCAATATCGATTGCACTTATTGCTTTTTTCTGTCGAAGGACGCGCTGTATCCCAACGAAAAGCACCGGATGTCAGCCGACACGCTCGATGCCTACATTCGCCAACTGTTGGAGTCGCACAGCGCGCCGCAGGTTACCGTCGCCTGGCAGGGAGGAGAACCGACGCTGATGAAGCTCGAGTTCTTCAGGCGTTCTGTAGAACTGGTCGAGAAGTACCGCCGCCCGGACCAAGTCGTGCAGCACACCTTCCAGACCAACGGGATTCTTTTGGATGATGACTGGTGCGCCTTCTTCAAAGAGCACAATTTTCTCGTGGGATTGAGCGTCGACGGACCGCGGGAAATCCACGACACCTACCGGGTCGACCGGCGCAAGCGCGGCACCTTCGATCGCGTCATGGCGGGCTGGCGACAACTGCGCCGCTATGGGGTGGAATTCAACATCCTGTGCACGGTCAACGCCGCCAACGAACAACACGGGCGTCGGGTCTACCGCTTCTTCCGCGACGAGCTGGGCGCGAAGTGGGTGCAGTTCATTCCGATCGTCGAGCGCGCCACCGAGCAGACGCTGCAAATTGCCAACCAGGGCTGGAGCGCCCAGTCCGGCGGCAAGCGCCTGCTCTATACACAGACCGGCAACCTCGTGACCGAGCGCACCGTGGGCGCCGAGCAATATGGTCGATTTCTCATCGATGTCTTCGAGGAATGGGTACGGCACGACGTGGGGAATGTCTACGTCCAGCTCTTCGATGTGACGCTCGAGGCCTTCTTCGGCCGGCATCTGCTCTGCATTCACGCGCCGACTTGTGGATACGGCCCGGCCCTCGAGTACAACGGCGACCTTTACTCCTGCGATCACTTTGTCGAACCCCGCTTTCGGTTGGGCAACATCCACCAAACGCACATGCTGAAGCTGGTCGCCTCGCCGGAGCAGCGCGAGTTCGGCGATGCCAAGCGCGAAACCCTGACCGCGCAATGTCGCAGCTGCAAGGTCAAGCACTGGTGTAATGGCGGGTGTCCCAAGGACCGCTTCGCCCTGTCGCGCGACGGGGAGCCGGGGCACAACTATCTCTGTGCGGGCCTCGAGCGGTTCTTCATGCATACGGGGCCCACGTTCAAGGCGATGGCCGATTTGATCCATCGGGGCCGGCCGCCCGCCGACATGATGGCGGCGTTCGCCACCGACGACGCGCGGCGCGGACCGTATCACGCCTGCACTTGCGGCAGCGGCGAGAAATTCCGCTTTTGCCACGGCAGCCGCAAGACCTACGAGACAACGGACCCGATCGCGCCTCCGAGCGCAACTCACGCGAATGGGCTTTGAAGTAAATAACCACTGAAAGGAACGCATCATGGCTGCAAAGAAACCCAACATTCTCATCCTCTGGGGCGACGATATCGGCTGGTGGAATATCAGCTTCAACAGCCGCGGTCAGATGGGCTACCGCACGCCGAACATCGATCGCGTGGCGAACGAGGGGGTGTGCTTCACGGACTATTATGCCCAGCAGAGTTGCACGGCCGGCCGCGCGAGCTTCATCACCGGCCAGAATCCCATTCGCACCGGCCTGACCAAGGTCGGCATGCCCGGCGCCACCATCGGACTTCAAAAAGAAGACCCCACGATCGCCGAAATGCTCAAGCCGCTGGGCTATGCGACCGGCCAATTCGGCAAAAACCATCTCGGGGACCGGGATGAATTTCTGCCGACCATGCACGGCTTCGATGAATTCTTCGGCAATCTCTACCATCTGAATGCGGAAGAGGAGCCCGAGCTTCCCGACTACCCCAAGGACCCGGCGTTCAAAAAAGCATTCGGGCCCCGCGGTGTGCTGCACTGTATCGCCGATGGCAAGGGCGGCCAAGAAATCAAGGATACCGGCCCACTGACCAAGAAGCGCATGGAAACCATCGACGAGGAGATCACCGACCGCGCCCTCGCGTGGATGGAAAAACAGGCGAAGGCCGACCAGCCCTTCTTCCTCTGGTACAACTCGACCGCGATGCACTTTCGCACGCACGTGGCCGAAAAGAACCTCGGCAAGAGCGGTCAAGACCCTTATAGCGATCGCATGGTCGTGCACGACGAGCAGATCGGCCAGATGCTCGACAAACTCGATGAGCTCGGCATCGCCGACAACACCATCGTGATGTATTCGACCGACAATGGGCCCGAGAACGACACTTGGCCCGATGGTGCGAACTCGCCGTTCCGCAGTCAGAAAGATACCAATTGGGAGGGTGGTTGGCGCGTGCCATGCTTCATCCGCTGGCCCGGGAAGATCAAGGCGGGGACCGTTCTGAACGGCATCGTCTCCCACGTCGACATGTTGCCGACACTGCTGGCAGTGGCTGGCGACACATCCGTCACGGAAAAGCTCCTCAACGGCTACACGGTCGGCGGCAAGACTTACAAGGTCCACCTCGACGGCTACAACATGGTTCCCTATTTGACAGGCCAGGTGAAGGAGAGTCCGCGGAACGCCATCTTCTATTTCAGCGACGACGGAGAGCTGATGGCGGTGCGCGCGGGCGACTGGAAAATGGCGTTCGCCGTGCAGCGTGCGAGTCAAATGAACGTCTGGGCAGAGCCTTTGATCAAGCTGCGTCTGCCGCACATATTCAATCTGCGCCGGGATCCGTTCGAGCGGGCGGATTTTAACTCGAATACCTACTTCGACTGGATGGTCGATCACGTGCCGCAGCTCTATATGGTGCAGGCGTTGGTGGCTCAACAAATCGCGAACTTCGTCAAGTATCCACCGCGTCAGAAGCCGGCATCGTTCAATCTGGACGAGGTGCTGGCCAAGGTGGCCAAGCCTCACGTCTGAGTGGTTATTGCGTGTGATTGAGAGGAAAAGGGCGCGCCGGGCGCGCCCTTTTCGCCAACGTCGGCCCCCCATGAGTGCGCGAATGATCGCAGCTTGCCGGTCACGATGATGAACAGCGGCATAATTCAGACGGAGCGACGCGAGGCGCAGGTTCGCGATTTTTATGAGCGCATGCCGTATCCCGCGCCGCTCACGAGCTTGGACGAGCATCGCGAGCTTTGCCGCGATCCGCAACGTCGCCGAGTATTGTTTCATCGGATCTGGCCGAGCCGCCAAGCCGCCTACGAGCAGGATGTTTTGATCGCCGGTTGCGGGACCTCACAAGCTGCCCGCTACGCACTCGGTGAGCCCACGGCGCGGGTCACTGCCATCGATATTAGCGAGACGAGTCTGCGGCACACCCGGCGCCTGCAGCGCAAATACCAGCTCACAAATCTGACGCTGCATCAGTTGCCGATCGAGCGTGTGCACGAGCTCGGACGCGATTTCGATCTGATCGTCTGCACCGGCGTGCTCCATCACCTGCCCGACCCGGATTTGGGCTTGCGTCTGTTGCGTGAGGTGCTGCGTGCCGACGGCGCCATGCAGCTCATGGTGTATGCGACTTACGGCAGGCTCGGGATCTACATGATCCAGGAATACTGCCGGTTACTCGGAATCGGCACGTCCGAGCGGGATCTGCGCGAGCTCGGCGGCGCCCTGGGATCCTTGCCGCCCGATCATCCGATCGCAGAAGTGCTGCGACGTGCCAAGGATTTCCGGCAGCCCGCCTCGATGGCCGATGCGCTGCTCCATCCGCGGGATCGCTCCTATACGGTCCCGGAGATGTACGCCTGGCTCGAGCGTTGCGGTCTGCATTTTGGTCGCTGGATCGAACAGGCCCCCTACCTCCCGCAATGCGGATCGGTGGCCAGATCGTCGCACGCGGCCCGGCTGGCAGCACTACCCGAGCGCGCACAACATGCGGCGGCCGAGTTGTTTCGCGGAACCATGACGCGCCACCGCTTCATCGCGTACGCCAGCGACAGCGTAGCGCTCGATCAGCGGATTCGCTTTGGCGGCGAGCAATGGCTCGACTATGTGCCATTGCGCTTACCCTGGACTCGATGCATTCGCGAGCAAGTGCCCGCGGGCAGTGTCGCGGTATTGTGGAATCCCGCGAGCGGCTACAGCGACCTGATCCTGCCCATCACCTCGGCGGAGGACCGGCTGCTCGCTCAAATTGACGGGCAGCGGACGCTGGGCGAGATTATGGACCGCTGCGAGCCGAGTCAAAGCGCGATTCGCGTCCTCCAGTTCTTCGAGCGGCTCTGGCAGTACGACCAGATCGTGTTCGATGTCTCGCGCGCCGGCGAGCCCCATTCCCTACCGGCATCCGAATGAACGTGGGGCAAGTCTTGGCGGCGGCGGATATGGGCGTCAAGGCATGATTCATCTATCCAACTACCCTCTGGTGCTCTTCGGGGTATCAGGCTTGACGCTTTGGCTCGCGACGCGGCTCGGCGCATCCTTCCTTAAGAGAAAGATCAGTCTGTCGCCCCACGTTCGGGAGGATTTCAACACGATCTTGGTCACGACATTGACGCTCAACGGACTCATCATCGGTTTCAGCTTTTCCATGGCGATAAATCGCTACGAGCAGCGAAAGAACTATGAGGAGGCCGAGGCCAACGCGATCGGCACGGAGTACAGTCGGGCAGATCTGTTGCCGTCCGAGGTTGCCGACCATGTGCGGTCATTGCTCAGACAATATCTCGATCTTCGAGTGTCTTTTTATTCCGTCCACGACGAGACCCAACTTCGCCAGATCAACATCCGCACGGAGGAGTCCCAGTCGGCCCTGTGGGCTGCCGTCAGTGCCACGGCGGCCGTCCATCCCACACCGATTGTCGCCTTGGCCGTGGCCGGCATGAACGATGTGCTGAACTCTCAAGGATACACGCAGGCGGCGTGGTGGAATCGCATCCCGGTCGGCGCCTGGATTCTAATGGCTGCGATTGCCCTGACGTCGCACCTATTGCTCGGTTACGGCGCGCAGAACGCCAAAGCGGAGAGCGCCTTGTTTATCGTGCTGCCGTTCGTCGTTGCGGTGTCTTTTTTGCTCATCGCCGACATCGACAGTCCGAGGAGCGGCATTATTCGCGTGCAGCCGCAGAATCTCATCAGTTTGGCCGCATCGCTCCACACGCACTGATCAGCGGCCTTGGCTTGCCGGCGCGCCGCGCCGACCGCTACACCATGCGCACCCAGACAGCGACGAATGCAAATATACCGATCAACATGACGGCGATGACCACAGCCAACAGCGGCGACTGGGTTATGACCGGCAACATTCCCCGCGTCTCCATTCCCGCGATCGGCCTGAACTGGTCGGTCCACAGATACTTAACGATGCGCCGGTATTGCCAGGCCGAAATGACGAGTGCGAGTATACCGGCGGCGATCAGCGCCAGCCCCAGATACCGGGGCGCCTGCGGTCGGGCCGGCGGGGCGACCCCTTCCGTCTCCCGAAGCCGCTGAAAGAATTGAACGATAGTGAAGCCGAAACCGATGAGCGCGACGCCCGTGCGCACCCATGCCATCAGGGTGCGTTCGAGAGCCATGCGCGTGCGAATCCATCCGAAGTGACTGTCGGAGGTGGTCCGCACCTCGAACCGCCCGGTGGGCTCTTGGGCCGCGCTCATATCTCGTGTCCTCTCATGTCAACGCCTCCTCGTCGCATCTACGCTCCGCCGCAGCGCCCCGCTGCTGCCAAGGCCACCGCCCCTCGATCTCCAAGATGATCGACCAGCTGAGAAAGGTACGCACGAGCACCAGCGCGCCCAACGCCGCGATGTTCTTTAGCGATGGGTCAAGCGCCGCGGTCCGCACGACGTCTGCGGCGATCAAGATTTCCAACCCGAGCAACATCGCACGCCCGAGCGCCGCACGGTAATCCGCATAGTGCTCGAGGGTGAACGAGCGCCGCCGCGACGCCACCAGCAACCAACCGCATGTGGCCGCCAAGATGTAGCCGACGATGATCACGACCGCAATCGCCTCGATTGCATCCGCCCCGCGGCCGATCCATCGGAGATAGTCCGCGGTCGCGGCTGAGTCTTGCATGGTGGCGCGGACTCAGTGAATGGACGCTATTGGCCATTCGCCGCGAAGCAGCCATCGCCCCCCTGCGCACAGATTGCGACCATCGTCTGGCGCTGGCCGCAGCCTTGGACACCGATGGTAAATTGCGCGCGCTGCGTGCCCATCATCAGGGGTCCGTTCAGCACCGGTTGCACCGTCTCACTCGAGAGTACGGACGCCGTTGCCGTCGGACAATTCATTTCGAATCGAGCCCGCTTGACGGCGTAATCGAGCGCCATCGGCTGCAAGGTGGTCGTCAGCGGCGTGGTGTTGCAGCCGGCCATGATGATCATCGCTGCGGCCGGCAAAACTTTACGGAGTTGTGGTCTCACGGCGTGGTTCCGTCCATATAAGTGGGGGATCTATTCCCAGCTGACTTTAGCCAGAGGCCCCCGCGCCGGCCATAAGACCAAGGTCCCACGGATTCATCGCGCCACACCGACGCGCAACAGGACGATGGCGCCGAACAACAGGAACATGATTGGGGCTAGCGCGCGTAACGGTCGCATGGGCAGCTTCTCCGCGGCCACCGCGCCCAAGATAACCACGGGTACGTCAGCGAGCAGAATCCCGACGGTCGACCCCGCCACCACGGAGTAGAGAGAGCCGTAGCTTGCGGACAGTGCCATCGCGACGACCTGTGTTTTGTCGCCCATTTCCATCATGAAGAAGGTCGCGAGCGTGGTGCCGAACACTCCGAATCTGGGCAATTGGGGTAGCGCCTTGTCCCGCCCATTCGAAAGCAGCATCCACACAGCCACTCCGAGGAATGACAAGCCGAGGAGCCAGCGCAGCGACTCGGGCCCGATCCTGGCGCCAAGCGCGGTGCCGACCACGCCGGCGAGCGCGTGATTCAACACGGTCGCAAGGAATATCCCCAGGATAATCGGCACGGGCTTACGGAATCTGGCCGCCAGGCCGAGGACGAGCAGTTGCGATTTGTCGCCTAGTTCGGCAAGTGCGACGACGCCGGTAGATACCAAGAAGGCTTCCATGGACATTCGATTTATCAGGTATCGCGGCGCAAGAAAAGCGCTATTGGCGTCGGCGCAGATCGCGGAACAACGCCGCGACCGCGAGGCACATCGAGCTCAGAACCAGGACGATCACCCCGGCGATGCCGAGTAGAAATAGCGGTCTTGTCGCTCGCAATATCATGGGAAGCACCGCCGGCTAAGCAGTAGCATCAAAACCAACGAGCGGTCCCGTTACCAACGAAACGTTGCACCGAACACCGGACCCGTGAACCGCACTTTTTGTACAATCGGCCGGTCGGATACTCGATAGGTAAGGTTGCGGGCCCCAAGGCCTACGTCGCCCCAGCGAAAGTGGTACCCGACGCCGAGGAATTCGTTGTCCTGCCAGTTTTTGTTGCCGTCGGCAACGTCCGCCTCATACGGCACAAACCATTTGCCGTTCCCGCTGAGTCGGAATGACCCCTTCACTCCGACCAGGCCGTCGGTCGAGTCCGTGGTCGGCCAGAAACCGCCGCCCCTCATCAGAGCGGTGGGCGGTGCGGTGAACTCGTAGGCGAGCGACACTCTAAGGCTCGTGTAGCGCAGGCCAACCAGAACGTCGACCGTGCCAATCTCGTTGTTCATGACCGTATATCCCGGAGCGAGCGTCCAGATCGCCATCCGGACGGACGAGTCGATGCTGCGGTTCACCGACAGTAGAGGGTCGCCGCCGGGCAGTCCAATCTCCCTGGTATTGGTGGGAGTCGCTTTTAAGTTCAAAAAGACCAAATCCGTCCACAGACTGAAGTCACCTTTGCGTACGGTACCGTCCGCCAGCACGCCGCCCTCCAGGTACTTCAGGTATTGATGCGGCTCGGTCGTGATGGTCTGGCTGCCGCCGCCGGCAATCGGCGGCAGATCCGCCGTGGTATAGATCCACGGCACCCAGCCGTAGACCGTTGCGTCGACGTGCCATTGGCCATCCCACATGTTGACGCCGTCAGCAACGGCGATAACGTCCTCCGCCGAGACCTTCGTCGATGCAAGCGCGAGTGTCGCCATGAAAGCTGCGACCCGGAATTTCAGCATTTTGACGTCCTGTATGATGCAAACGTTGCGATCAGGAAGAGCCCTGCCGTACAACGATCCTCCGAATTCGGCGGCCGAATCATTGGACTATGGTCCAACCGATGGAGGTCACATCAACGATGCAACAGCGTAATTCGCTGCTGATCGTCGATGTTCAATACGGTATGCGATAACTGGTGTCTTGCACCGCCACGTTGAGAGCTCTCGTGCGCTCCTCGAGCATGATGGTCGCGGGGTAGGCCGCGCCACCGACCAATTGGCCCATTGTCGCGTTTACCGAGACAACGTCCATGATGCTGTCCAGATAAGTTGCCACGTTCACACGCAAGATCCGATTCTCGGCAAGATCGACCTCTATTTCGACCTCATCGCCTACTTTGTAATAGTCCGTTACTGTCACGCGGGCACGCTTGCCGGGTTGCAACACGACCACACGGACCCTGGCGGCGCGCCTCGCTGCTTGCATGTCGGTCGGGTTCAGCGGTAAGTACGACCGCGCAAGACTCAGCACGTTTTGCGTCGCCTCCGCCAAAGCCGTCGGCTTCCTGATGGCCCGCGCGGCTTCACGCGGCTCCGCCCCTGGGAGTTCCGACGAATACACGGCGTCTTTCTTGAGAATTCCATCCGGGCCGTAGTGACAGCGCTCCTGTCTGCGTGACTGCACCTGTCCATGCAGCGTTATAATAGTTGTCTCGATCCATTCATAGTGCCTCAGCGCCGCTTGACTATCGGTCAGCAAGGAGTCGAGGGCCGCGATACGGTCCTGCACCCGCAATTGTGGAGATTGGGCGATCGCGACACGCCCGGCGGCGGCGAACGCGATTACAAGCGCGCCGGCAAGGCCCAATCGAATTCGAATTCTCGTGTCGTCCAACATGGCGCAATCAACCGTCCGGTGCCAGCCTTAGGTGCGCTCAATTCTCGTGCAGCGGCGCGTCCCTCGCATTGGACCTTGATCCATCGTCCGGCTTCGGCCTGAGGAACATTCAGGCAATCGAATCAAGCATCGGTCGTGCCCGGCTCCGCCTCGGGCGCCCGCTTTCCGGGCACCAGGACGGGCAACGTGAAGTGAAATGCGGCTCCCCGGTCGGATCGGTTCGTGGCCCAAAGTCGCCCGCCGTGGGCCGCGATGATGGACTGACAGATGGAGAGGCCCAGACCCAACCCCTGCTCCTTCGTCGTAAAGAAGGGCTCGAAAACTTGCCGAAGCTTGTCGGGATCGATGCCTCTGCCGCAATCGAGAACCGATGTCTGAACCACGCCGTGATCTGCATCGAGCTCGGCTACAATTTCTATCCGACGGTCGCGCGCCGGATTGGTGCTCATCGCGTCGCAGGCATTCAATATCAGATTCAAGAAGACCTGCTGCAATTCCACTCGATCACCTTGTATAGAGGGAATGAACTCATCGATGCGCGTCCGGATTTGCACGTTGCGCTCTTTGACGGTCCCGCGCACCAGCGTCAGCACGTCGCCCAGAAGATCATCCATCCCGATACGTTGCAGGTGCGCCTCCCCGCGCAGCAACAGCGCACGGAGACGCTGAATGAGCTCGCCCGCGTGCTTGTCTTCGCTCGCTATCTCCTCGAGGATTTCGTTCAACTCGTCGAATTGCGGTGGATCTTTCGCAGCCAGAATCTGCGCCGCCTGGACATTGCACAAAATTGCGGTAAGCGGTTGCTGCAACTCATGTGCGAGCGCACCGGAGAGTTCACCCAGCAATGCGACCCGGGACAGGTGGGTCAATTTTAGTTGCAGCTTGCGCAACTCCGCAGCGGTTCGTTTTCGCTGACTGTCGTCTACCACATACCCTGTCACTCTTCTGGTGACGCCTCTTGCATCCCGATACCTGCGTGCCTTGACTGTAATCCACCGAATCTCGTCTTGGTGCACTACGCGCAACTCCCTCTCCATCGCGTCTTCGCCACGGACGGTCGAGCCGATCGCATCCAAAACGTCGCTACGATCTTCCGGGTGTATCGCCGCCAGCACCGTCTCGCTGACCAGGCCGGCGTCGGGATCGATGCCTAACACCGCGCGCGCGTGCGCGCTGGCCCACACCTGGTCCGTCGATGCGTCCCAACTCCAGAAGCCGAAGCCGCTCATCGACGCGATGAGGTCCAATCGCTCTTGATTCTCGGCGTTCTGGATCTCTGCTTCGTGTCGCTGGCGCCGCTGCCTGAACGCGTAGAGTATGAGCACGAACTGAAGAGACATGGCGGCGAGCGCGATCAACGCCCAATCAATCAGATCTCCGAGAGCAGGTTGCATGGCTAGTGCGGCAGCGCGGCGACGACTGGTGCGTAGCAAAGGCACCGTATGATGCGCGCTCGCTCATTCATGATCATTGAGCACTCTCGGGCGTTCGTACGTGCGCAGTCACTCTTGGGTCGAAACGGAACGAATTGGACGCCGTGCCGCTCGATCGGCATGTTTAATTGATCGGACCCGGCGGACATGTCCCTTGTCTGTGTCGTCAAAGCGTTAAGGTGCCGAACCCGCTTCTCAATATGAATGGGTCTTTGGTCACATAGATCCCAGAGCTCAACCTGATTAGCCTCTCTTACCGTTGATCGCTGAAGACGACATGGGAATGTTGAGGGTATAGGCACTGCGCCAAGGGCTCACAGCCGCGCGCAATAATTTGTGCTCGTGACATACGGAACGGGCGCATCGAAAAAATTTAGGAGGGTTTGACATGACGAGAGCCAAATGGCTGCTTCTTACCGCGCTCGGGCTGCCACTATCCATTACCGCGGCACACGCCGCAGTCAATCCGGATAAGTTGCCTCAGGTAGCGTGCGCCGACATCAAATTCAGCGCCGCTTTCCTGGCGAAATATCCGAAGGCCCCGCAGGCCTGTATCGATGGGCGTACCTACAAGGGCGTCAACTATGCGAAGTTTACGGCCAAGGTGTACATCTCCAGCCCGGAATTCATGACGGTGCAGATGCTTGACGCCTCGGGCGCGACGGTGACGACCTTCAGCTTCAAGCCGGGTCCGAATCAAGGCGTGCACGTGAATGGCCAGTTTCGCAAGTTCCACGACATGCAGGTCGGCGACGTCCTGACGCTGTGGGTGTCCCAGAACCGAACGGATGCCCAGGAATTGCCCGGCTCGACGGCGCAGAAGTGGGCGTTACTTCCCCCGCTTAGCCAATAGATGGGCGCCACTTCCGCCGCTGCGGCAGGCGATTCGAATTTATACAAGGAGCATCAGTGATGAAACTAACGAGCCGTGTGGCAGCGCTTCTGGCGCTGACAACACTAGCGAGCGCGGCCTACGCGCAGGACATAATTGCGACGCAGAATACCCCCTGGAAGGGATTCTATATCGGCGGAAACATCGGCGGATTGTGGAATCACACCTGCAGCAGCTGGGAACCGGGCAGCACCATTACCGGCACTCCAGTGCTTGCTAATGCCTTCTACAATCGCGATTGCCCCAGCAATGGAACGTTCGTCGGCGGTGCTCAAATTGGCTATAACTTTCAATGGGAGCAGTGGGTCTGGGGCTTTGGCCTCGATTACGAGGCGTATAGCGCCAAGGACCGCACGTATGTGTATAGCTACAGCGGACCGACTCCGCCGCCAAACGGGGTGTACACGTTCTCCGGCAAAGGCAGCCCCAACGGCTTCCTGCTCCTCGGGCCGAGGGTTGGCTACTCGGTCGATACCTGGCTGCCGTACTTTCGGCTGGGAGGTGTTTTCACGAGCGGATCGCACAACTTTACGTCGAGCTTCACCGACGCTTCAGGAACCGCGACCTTCTCGGGAGGCAAAAACTATAACTCCAGCGGCTTCGGCGCGGGCTTCGGCGTGGAAGACCAGGTTGCGCAGAATTGGTCGGTCAGAGCGGAGTACACGTACGTAAATCTGGGCAAGGGACACAACAGCACGACGAGTTGCACGGGTAGCGCCGCGACGTGCACAGAGTTTAGCAATCTTTCCCTTGATAACATCCACAACTCCTTCACCGCCAACATATTTCGGGTCGGCATTAATTACCTGTTCTAGCGTATCGGGTTGCGGATGCCCAATCCGCTCTTGCTGATGGACGGCTTAGCATGACTCTCCCCCGAGTAAAGGCTAAGACGTCCATCAGCCCCCCGCGGTGGAGTCGCGGGGCACCTTGTGACCGCTACACTTCAGCCTGAGGCAGTAGCCGATCGGTCTCGCGCTTGACCACGCCGTAGCACTCGCAGCACAGTTGTTCCAGCATCGGTCGGTCGAGTATGGTCACCTTGCCGCGGCTGTAGCGGATGACGCCAAGCTTCTGCAACTTGGCGGCGGCAGCGGTGACGCCTTCGCGGCGCACGCCCAACATGTTGGCGATCAGCTCCTGCGTCATGTTCAGGTGGTTCGATGGCAGCCGGTCCAAAGACAGTAACAGCCAGCGGCAAAGTTGCTGCTCCACTGGATGGTGTCGATTGCACACCGCGGTTTGGGCCATCTGGGTAAGCAACGCCTGGGTGTAGCGCAGCAAGAGCAATTGCGCCTTGCCGTGGCGATAAAACTCGTCCTTGAGCCGCTTTGACCGCAGCCGGTAGGCGCTGCCGGCGCTCTGCACAACTGCTCGGCTGGGGGTTGTCTCGCCGCCCAGCAGCAGAGCGACGCCAACGACGCCGTCATTGCCGACTACCGAGATCTCGGCCGAAGCCCCGTCTTTCATCACGTACAGAAGCGAGACGATCGAGTCGGTGGGGAAATACACATAGCGCAGAACATCCCCGGGCTCGTATAAGACCATGCCGAGCGGCATTTGAACGAGCTTGAGGTGCGGAAGCAGGCGGTCACGCTCCGCCTGCGGCAGCGCAGCCAGCAAGTTGTTCCGCTGGATAACGCAGGAAAGTCCCATGCAAGTCAATCCCGTTGACCAACCTGCCCCACCCGGGGCCCGCTTATGTCCGCTATCGTACATTGGAGGCAATCACAAAGTCACCGCAGGCGTCGCCGACACCTAATCGGCGGACCCCTGAGGGCAAACCTCGGTCAGGGCGGTCGGGTGACGGCCGTTTACCTTTAGGTGCATTGTTAGGAAATGGCCGACATGGTTTAACTGCGGGGCAACAAAATAGCAGGACACCGCCACTTTGAATTCCGTGACGATTGCCATAGTGGCGTGCGGATGCACCTTCAGCGCTTCGCTCGCTGCGATTTACATTAGGTCCAGGTTGCCCCAACACCATATCGAGGGCGACTCCAGGGAGCTCATAAAGCTCGTCATGGGCCTGATAGCGACCATCACCGCACTGGTGCTCGGGCTGCAGATCTCTTCAGCGCATTCAGCGTATGAGGCGCAGGAAGCGGAGCTCGAGCAACTCAGTGTGCATATTTACCAAGTCGACCGCATTCTGGAGCACTTTGGTCCGGAGGCGCTTGAGACGCGTGAGCTACTTCGCCAAATCGTTACAGCAGACATGCAACGGACTTGGGCAGGTGACGGCGCCGGTGCCACGCGCTTCTCTCTGGTGTCGATCCAAAAGGAGTCTGAGAGGCTTTTTGAAGGCATTGCCACTCTGACAGCCAAGACGGATCTACAACGATTCGGTCAGACCCGCGCAATCCAACTTCTGGCGTCTATCGGCGAAACGCGTCGCCTCATGGTCGAGCAAGCACAGAACGCGGTATCCGAACCCTTTCTGATCATTCTTGTGTCGTGGCTGACGGTCCTGTTTTTCAGCTTCGGTCTGTTCGCGCGCTTGAATGCGACCGTCGTCGCAGCGGTCTTCGTGGGCGCCGCGTCTGTGGCGGGGGCGGTATTCCTCATTCTGGCAATGAGTCAGCCCTACGGGGGGTTGATGCGTATCTCCGACGCGCCGTTGCGAGATTCGCTCGGCCAGATCAGCCGCTAGCGAGGCAATTATCCCTAACCCCAGGATCGCCACATATTGGTCCCAAGTCCAATGAACGATGTGCACCGCGTTGGCTAGTATTCACGCGAGTGGCCGTTGCGGCGGCGACTGGGTAAGCGGTCTTGTGTGCGCGAACACTCCGAGCAATCAGAAACGAACGAATCAGCAACCTTAGGAAACTCAAATGAAATATTCCACGACTCTAAAAGCGTCCATCGCCGCGGCTTGCGTAATTGCCTTCGCAGGATGCACCGATCTGAAGCCGATTCAATCTCAGATCGACGACCTTAAGTCCCAGGTCGCGAAACTGCAGACCGACGTTGCGAAAGCCGATCACGACGCGCAGGCTGCGATGAGCGCGGCGCAGGGGGCAGCATCGGCGGCCGCAGGTGCACAAAGCACGGCGAATCAGGCTCTGTCGACGGCTCAGCAGAATTCACAGGCGATCGAGCAGATCAACGAAAAGATCGATCGCATGTTCAAGAAATCGGTATCGAAGTAACCGCATAGCCGTGGCCTGAAATGGCGCAGCCGGGAGGGGCACAGTTCGCTCCTCCCGGTCTCGCCTGCGTGCTCCCCGCCCGGCTGTAAACATTTTAGCGTACCACATTCCCCAGCAACCCCGACCCGCCCCCCACATTTAGCGAATTCTTGACGCTGCAACTTGCTACGGCGAGTATGCAAGCAGGAACGGAAGCATTGGGGTGATTCAGCCATCCGCTCACTGGCGCCGCACCTGGGCGCAACGGATTGCCGATAAAATGATGTGGGCTACAGTCGTATATTCGATGTCCGCCGCGGCATGTCTGACGTTAGGGCTCATACACGCATTGATTTGGTGGCGACAACGGGACGTGTGGCCCAACCTGCTGTTCGCGTTGGCCGCGGTTGGCACCGCAGCCTTTACAGCGTGCGACTTGGCCGCGCAACTCGCCCCCTCGCCGGCCGAGTATGGTGCGGCGGTCCGCCATGCCCATCTGGCGCTGTGGGCGTCCCTTATACCTCTGGCCGTATTCGTCCGGCTGCAATTCCGGGCCGGCCGGCCCTGGCTCCTCTGGACCTTCTGTGCCCTGCGCACGCTGTCGCTGTTTCTCGACTTCTTCACCGGCGAAAATCTGAACTTTAGAAAAATAACAGGCCTCGATCACATATTGTTGTTGGGCCAATCCTTGGCAATCCCCGTGGGCGCGCCGAATCCGTGGATGATAGTCGGGCATCTGAGCCTACTTGCGCTGGTCGCTTTCGTTACGGACGCCGCGCTGACTGTTTGGCGTCGAGGCGAGCGGCGCATCGCTGCGCTAATGGGCGGCAGCATCGTATTTTTCCTGTTGGCGGCAACTTTGCAGACGACCCTCGTGTTTTGGGGAGTTGTCGAGTGGCCGCTCACGCCGAGCTTGTTTTACCTCTGCATCATTGCCGCCATGGCCTATGAGTTGGGCGGCGAGGCGTTGCGGGCGAGGCAACTGGCCCTCGCCCTGCAAGCGAGCGAACAACAGATATCACATGCCGCCCAAGCAGCCCGACTGGGCTTTTGGATTCTCCGCTACGCCCGTAACGAGGTCTGGGCGACCGATCAAATGCGAACGCTGTTCGGCTTCACGAAATCTGAGCGGCTGCGGCTCGAGGATTTTATTCAACGACTACACCCGGATGACCGCGACGTGGCGCAGCGGATGCTCGCCCAGGCGGCACAAGGCGACGGCAAATACCGAGTGGAACATCGTGTCGTGCTGCCCGACGGACAACAACATTGGCTCGTCTGCCAAGGCTCGGTCGAATTTGACGGCAGCGGTCAGCCGCTGCGCTTGCTCGGCGTTTCTATGAATATGGCCGACGAAAGGCAGACGGATCTGCAAGCTGCCGCGCATCGGAATGAGGTCACCCACCTGTTGCGGGCAGCGAGCCTCGGTGAGCTTTCGTCCGCGTTGGCCCATGAGTTATACCAGCCGCTCTCCGCCATCTTGAGCAATGCTCAGGCCGCCCAGCTGCTGATCGCACGCGGCACCGTCGAGTTGAAGAACATCCGGGACATCCTCGAAGACATCGTACAAGACGACAAGCGCGCGAGCGAAGTGATCTCTCGCATGCGCACGCTGATGAAAAAGGGAGAGTTCAATCCGGCAACGCTGCAGGCGAACGAGCTGATCCAAGAAGTGGTCAAATTGATGCATTACGATTTGATGGCTCACAAAGTGCGAATGGTCACCGAGTTGGCCGCCACTCTGCCGCCGATTCGCGGCGATCGAATACAGCTTCAACAGGTATTGATCAATTTAATCCTGAACGCGATCGACGCCATGTCGCAACACGCCGAGAACAGCCGAACCATCACACTCCGCGCAGAGGGGGCGGAGCAGAATATCATTCAGATCTCCGTCGCAGACACGGGCACGGGCGTTCAGTCGGGTGCGGAAGAGCAGATATTCCAGCCGTACTACACGACCAAGCCCCACGGCTTGGGATTGGGCCTATCGTTGAGTCGCACTATCATGCAAGCGCACGGCGGGCGATTGTGGTCGGAGAATGGTGCGTTCGGCGGTGCGATATTCTACCTAACCATCCCCGCATGCCGCTCCGTTCCTGCAGCCGATGAGACTCGGGCGCCGCAAGCCGCGAAGCCACAGACAATCGAAGATCAACGTCCCATGTGGCTGTAGTTGGCCTCGCGGGGGACCGTTAGTTCGACGATCACGCGGCGCAGATCCTCCACATCGGGTGGTTTACTCAGCACGCGCTCCACGTGTGGCGGGACGTGATTCTCATCCAGAATACTATCGCTCCAGCCTGTAACCAGCACGATCGGGGTGCCGGGTGACGCCGCCTTGATCGCGGCCGCAACCTCGCGACCACCGGTGTCCGGCATCCCCAAGTCCAACAGAACGACAGCGAACTTCTCGCCTCGGCGACTGGCGGCCACGAAGGCGTTGATACCGGCACGCCCACCGTCGGCGACCGTCACCTCATGATTGTCGGCTTCAAGGACCCTACGGAGCGATCGCAAAACACGCGGGTCATCATCCACGACGAGAATGCGCAAGCCGTGCGGCGCGCTCATCGCGGCGCCTTGTTGCAGCAGGCCGAACGCCGCAAAAAGTTGCTCATCGCACCATCCTCTCGTTAGACCGGATAGTCCAAGGTGAAGCGTTCAGCGGGATCGATGTCAGCTCGATCGCGGGTTGTCTCGAGTTGCTTCGACGCGTTATTCGAGGGTGGAGTCTACTAGATTAGCTAGCGCTATTGAACGGCCGTGCAGGATTATCTCTCCAGCGCCGCGCTGAACGGCAAATCAAGGAGTTAAAGGGACTTCACAGAAACAAACGTCCGCAAACCTCTCAGGCCATTCTCAGTGCAGGGAAAAGGCGCGGAGTCTCAGGCACCCTCGCCCCTGCGCGGGCTTCCCGGGGCGTCTTGCCGGTCCAATGCTTGAACGCATGAGTGAACGCGCTGACTTCCTGATAGCCGAGCAGCCATGCAATACGCGAGATCGACAAATCCGGATCCGATAGATACCGGTCCGCCAGCTTGCGTCTCAAGTCCGCAAGAACCTGCGAAAACGTCAGCCCCTCCGACGCGAGACGGCGCGCGGAGGTCCGCTGACTTAAGCCGAGGCGGGCGGCAATCTGCGACGCACGAACTTTCCCATGCGGTAACAACGGAACAATGGCATTCTCCACCGCCACGCGAAATGCGCCGCGCTTGGTTGGCCGATGAGAGAGCGCTCGCTCGCAATTCGTCACCAAAAGCTCGTTAAGATACGGATCCGCGCTGATGACTTTGAGTGTCTTGACTGCCCCATCGAACGTGACCTCGTCGGCTTTTGCTCCAAAAGTTATGTCGTCCCCAAAGAACCCAGCCAGCTCAGAGATGCTCTCGCGGCTGCGGCGATGTGTGATCCGCACTCGGCTCGGCACGAGGCGCAGTCCCGTCAGCTGACGGCATAACCTGATCAGCGCGGTCATGAGGAACTCGATCTGATGCCGATCCGAATGACGGACGACCCCCACATATTCGAACACGATCCGTATATCGTCCCCTTGCAGGCAGTTGACCGATAATCCCTCATTGACGATCGAGCTGTAACGCGCAGCTCGCTGCAACGCTTCCCCCAGCGTCGCTGAGGACGCCGCCACATAGAAGAGCAACCCGAGCTCTCTGAGATCCGGTAACTGCGCGAGGTGGAAGCCCAAGAGCTCATCGCCCAACGATTCCGCCACGACGTTCAAGAACAGGATCTGTTGTTGAACGGTGAGTCGGGCAGCGCGGTCATTGATCTGCTGACTGGTCACTCGTGCCTTCTGCAAGAGCGGCTTTGGCTCCAGCCCGGCGCGGCGCGCGCGCGACCACGCGAGCCGCGCGATGCCCCCGGTTGCCGTGGGGAGAGTGCCAAAGCGGGTGGTATCGCGTCGATTCACCGTCTATACACCCTCACGACCCGGTTGGCCTGCGGCAACAACCTTTGGCACGAGATAACAAGACCTCACGGGCATTCGCACGTATAAATCCGCCTACTGAACCGTAACTCGAGCAACGCTCGGGCCGGCTGCGGCGCCTCTGCGCCGCGGCCAGACGACTCCCCTTTTCGAATCAAAGATCATGTCCGTCAAGCGTAAAGTTATTGCGATCATCGACGATAACGTTCGTCTCCTCGGTGCCCTGAGCCGATTGCTATCGGGAGTTGGGTACCACACCGAACTCTATGCCTCGGCGAAAGAGTTTCTCGACGCTGCGATGACGAGTGAGGCGATTTGCCTCATGGTCGATATCCATCTGGGTGACAGCTGCGGTCTTAACCTTGCCCGGCACCTCGCCAAGACCGGATTCACCGTTCCCATCATATTCATGACCGGGAACAGCGATCAAGCGCTCAAGAGGCAGGCGATGGAAATCGGTTGCATCGCCTTTCTGCTCAAGCCTTTTCCGGCGGAAGTCCTGGTGGAGGTACTGACCACCCTCCCCCCCGAGCGCCCCAGGATTCCGGGCAAATAGCGCGAGGCGGCCTCCTTCGCCGGCGCGCCTTGACGCCAACCCGCGGCTTTGTGACGCGGGACGGCAGCTTTGCAGGGACAAACTTCATCGTGGACTTCCGACCCGTACAGTGGTAATACGACTTTGGTCCCACTTCATCGCGTGACCGGCCGGTGCATCATCACCTGCGCAGGGCTCCTTACCAGATAGGAAGGCGCCGCGATTCTTGTTGGAGATACTCCATGAGTGTTGTGAATCGGTCCACCATTGCATTGTGTTGTCTTTCATCGTGGCTGATCTGCTCCTCAGCATCCGGCGGCGATGACGTCCTGACGATCACTATCAACAACAACACGTCCGACAATCTTCTGGTGACTGTTTACGACCAAAATATGAGTCCCGCGCAACGGGTGCTTTCCACCACCGCGATTTACGGGAACGCCTCGATATCGGTGTCAATTTCACCCGACGGATCGGGAAGGGGGCACTTGTCATGGACCGCGATGACCATCGATCACGATATGCGCCAGTGCGGGCATAACGATAAAGCCGGACTGAACGACGGCGATACAGTGAATGTACGGGCAGACAGCGATTGTGGAGGATGATTAAGCGCTGAGGTTCACCTTGCTCCGCTGCGTGAGCGCGGCTCTTTTTTCCATTCTGTCGTCGACCTCGCTTGCCCAGGATGCGACGTCGCTCGTGCAGCAGGCCAAGAATCCGTTCGCCGATCTCACCAACTTGCAATTTCTCTACGATGCAAGCGTGGGGACAGGTCCGCGGGATCAGACCTCCCAGGTGCTGACCTTCCAGCCGCTCATTCCATTCAACGTGAGCCCGACCTGGAGCATCATTACGCGCACCATTCTGCCGTTCATCGCTCAGCCCGGAACCGGACTGGGCGACACCCAATTCTCGGTCTTTCTATCCCCTACGCGGACCGGGAGCCTGGTTTGGGGAATCGGGCCGGTGCTGCAGCTGCCGACCGCCAGCAACGATGCGCTGGGTCAGGGTAAATGGGGTGTGGGACCGATCGCAGGATTGCAATGGTCCGGCACGCAGTGGACCTTTGGCGCGTTGTTCAACAACGTCTGGTCGTTTGCCGGCGACGCCAACCGCCCGGCGGTGGACCAGATGCAGTTGCAGCCGGAGATCAACTACAGCTTCAAACACAATCCGAACGGCTACCTCACCTTCTCGCCCACCATCACGGCGAACTGGCAGGCGACTGGCAATGAGCGCTGGACGGTGCCGGTGTCTTTGGGCATCGGTCAACTCGTGAAACTTGGCTCGCAGACGATCAACCTGCAGGCGACGGCCTACTATAATGTGGCCGCCCCCGCCGATACCGCTCCCTGGACGCTGGAGATGGAGCTGCAACTTCTGTTTCCGAAGTGATCTAGCGAGCCAGCCCGCGCAGGCGTTCCGCCCAGGAGGACTTTAGTCCAATTCCAGCGCTGGGGCGCCGTTGTCAAAATTTCAAATGTACTCGCACCCACCGTCCTCTGGATCAAGGAGATCCCATGAGTTTTCGTTGGAGTTTTATTGTAGTCGCCGCATCGATGCTGCTCCTCGCCGCATGTGCGGGTGAGCCCCAGACCTATACGATGAACAGCGGCCAGTCGGTGACGATGCCCAAGGGAACGATGACCGGGGCCGCCTCCGTCGGCGACGCCAATGCGCTGGCGCAGATGGTCGCCAACGGTAATTCCAACGCAATGCAGCAGTTCGACAAGCTCGGCGGCGACATGGTTCGGATGCAGGCCACACAGAACCAGGAGTTGCAGAACTCCCAAGCAGCGCTCACGAAGCTCGAGCAACTCTCCGATCAGCAAGGCTCCGGTCAGATCACTCTTTTCTTCGCCGAGGGCTCTGCGCAGCTCAACCAGGAGCAGCAGCAGCGCCTGATCCGATTTCTAGACTATATCTCTCGCGAGAGCGCGGGCCGCGAGGTGATCATGGTTTCAGTCGGGAGCGCCTCGGCGGTGGGACCGGCGGCAGTGAATCGCAAGCTCAGCATGGAGCGCTCCCAGTCTCCGCTGCCGACTATCAGCCAGTACTTGGTGAACACGCCGCACGAGTTCTACAAAGTTTCTTCGGTGGGCGACATGTACGCCCCGAAGGATGCATCCGCGGAAGTGGCGCAACGCTATCAGAACGTGCGCATCGTTGCGGCATACGACAAGGCACAACTGGCGGGGACATGAGGGTCCGACCTATACGCCCACGATTCTCCGTCTCGTCGACCGGGTGGCCCATGGTCCAACAGCGCCGCACCCGATAGCGGAGTATGGTCGCGACCCACCATGTGCTCCTGCGCAAATCGGCTTGATTGAGGCAGGTATCGCGGATCGATTATAGGAGGTGTGAAGTGAAGCGGATTATCTCGTTGTTAATGGGCTTATGCCTTTATGCATTGGTCCCCATCGCCTCTGCGCAAACAATTGCGCAATCGGGTTCGATCAATGGCGACATTGCCGCATTTCATGGTGATCAGAATACACTGGTGAATGCGATTCAAGCCATCGAGCAATCAACCGGCGGAAAGGTGCTGGACATCCGTTTCTCGAATGCGAAGGGCGTGCCGGCTTACCACGCGGTCATCCTCAAGGCCGGGCAAATCCACTTCTTTCAACTCGCGGAGCTCTCGAAGAATGTCATAGAGCTCGATGCAGCGAGCACACCCGTCTGGATGCTGGGTTGGCGCGGTAAGGCCGATGTCCACTATGCCAAGGCGGCGACCGTCTCGCTATCAACCGCCATACGAACCGCCCAGCAATTCCGCAAAGGGGCACCCGCGGCGGCGGCCGGTCTGGCGCGAAGTGTCGGCAATGCGGATAGCGATGTGCAAGCCTACACCGTGCTGCTGGACGAACGGGGCTCCGTACGCAGCGTTTCCATCGACATGTCAACCGGCGAGGTGATTGCCGACCCCAGTGCACTCAGCTATTGAGCGAAAGGATTGTTGGCTATGAGATTCAAGACGAGACACTCTGGCGCGCACAAGCTCGTTGCATGTCTGATCGCGCTGGCAATCACCGCGGGATGTGCCTCGACCACGGTCAGCAACCGCCAGCAACTAGCGACCGGGTACCTTCCCCGGCCCGCTCAAATCTGGGTGTACGACTTCGCCGCAACTCCGGCCGATGTTTCTCCGGAATCCTCCCTTGCCGGCCAGGTCCCTGCAGACACGGCGCCCCAAACCGCCGAGCAGATTGCCGAGGGACGGAAATTGGCGTCGCAAATAACGGCGAACCTGGTCCAGCAGATCAACGGCATGGGACTATCGGCCGCTACCGGCTCTGCGGCAACCCGACCCCAGCTCAACGATCTCGTCATCGAAGGCTCCCTCCTCTCCGTCCAGCAGGGAAGCGCCGCCGAGCGGGTCGCCATCGGATTTTCGGCCGGCCAATCCGAGATGAAAGTGGCCGTCGAAGGCTTTCAAATGACGCCGACCGGATTGCGCAAACTGGGATCTGCCGACGTGGGCGCAACCGGTAACAAAACACCGGGCTCCGCCGTAGGGCTTGCGGTGCTGGTTGCCACCCACAACCCCGCCGGCCTCATCGTCAGCACTGGAATGAAGGTGTACGGGGAAAAGAGCGGCAGCAGTACGGTTGAGGGCAGAGCCAAACAGATCTCCAAAGAAATCGGCGACGCGCTCCAGAAGCGATTCCAGGAACAGGGCTGGATCGGCACTACGTCGTAGCCGCACCGAGGCGGAAAGAAAGATGCGCTGCGCCAACAATCGGAACGCCATACCGACAGGATGGTTTCGGTTATTGCTACCCTATCTGCTGTTCGCGTTGGCGATCGGTATGACCGCATGCGGTTCGAAAGGGACCAATATCGCCGCCGCCAACCAGCCCCAGAGCGGCCTCGAGCCCGCGCAGCCGCTTCCTCCGACAGAGTCGGCGACGGCGCCAGTGCAGCAACAGACACCTCAAGCCGCCCCGGCAGCGTCCAGCGACGCGATGGCGCCTGCGGCCTTGGATGAGCTACTCGCTCCCGTCGCACTGTATCCGGACGCACTGCTCGCACAAGTCCTCGCCGCCGCGGCCAACCCTCAAGAGGTCATGGATGGCGGCAACTGGCTACTCCAGAACACCAACCTCCAGGGACAGGCGCTGCAGGATGCGGCCAAGCAGGCGGGCTTCGGTCCCCCGATGCAGGCGCTGGTGATGTTTCCTACGGTCGTCGACATGATGTGCCAGAACTTCGACTGGACGAAGCAGTTGGGCTCGGCCTTCAATACGGATCAGGCGGCCGTGATGGCATCGGTGCAGCGGCTCCGTGCGCAGGCGGCGTCGGTCGGCAACCTTAAGTCGAATCCACAGCAAACGGTCGAGACTCGGACTGTGGAAAAGCAACAGGTCATCGTGATCCAGCCCGCCGACCCCAAGGTCATTTATGTTCCGACCTACAATCCGCAGGTCGTGTACGTGACTCCTGCTCCCCCGGCGCCGGTAGTCGGGCCGACCTCTGGCGATGTGATTGCCGCAGGACTGATCGGATTTACGGCCGGTGTGATCGTCGGCAGCATGTTCAACAACAATAACTACTACCCGTACCCCAATTGGGGATACGGCGGTGTCTGGTATGGCGGCAATCCCTACCGCCGCAATGTTTACGTCTACGCGCCGAATTACAACCGCGGTTATCCGCCGGGATACCGGCCAGGATATGGCTATCGCCCCCCCGCGAACTATCCGAATAGATGGAATCGTGCGACCACGCTGCCCGCATACAACAGCAGCAACTACTACAACCGCTTCAATGGCAATCAGAACCTGCGCCCGGGCAACACCCCACCACCACTCGTCGGCAACAATATCAGCAACCGTCCAGGAGCCTACCGACCGACCAACTCCGGCAACAACACCAGCGTCGGCCGTGGCAATAACAGCAATAGCGGCAACATAACGGTCAACAACAATTTCAACAATGGCAAGCAGCCAGGAAAAAACACCGGAGCCGCCGGAACCAGCCGCCCCTCGGCTACCGCGCCCGGCGCCGGCACCGCCCAGCCCGCATGGAAGGGGCAGCAGCAATACCAAGGCGCGCGTCCTGGCTCCGCCCGACCCGCCGCGCCGTCAGGACCGACAAAAACGCCGGCAGGCGCCGCGAAACCGGCGGCACGACCCGGCACCGGCAATGGACGGCCCGGAACTGATCGTGGTTTCGGTAACGCATCAGCCCCGGCGCAACCGAGCCGCGGCGGAGCCGCTGCCGCGCGGCCATCTACTCCGCCGTCGGGCTCCGCAAACCGTGCGGCCCGTCCGGCGAATCCGCAGAGCGGGGCCGGCCGTGAGACGGCTTTCGCGGGCTCGTCTTCACGCGGCGGCGGTGCCCAACAAGATCGCGCGGCGGCGAATCGAGGCCAGGCGAGCGTGGGCAAAGGCGGGACGCGATCAACGCCGAGTGCCGGACAGCGAGGACCCCGAAAATGACCCCGACGTTGTCATGGACTTCGCGGCGCTCGATGCCGCAACGGCTGAGCGCCCTGCTCGCCTCCATCGCGATGCTCGGCAGTGCGACCGTTCAGGCGCAGACCGTGACGACCGCGCATGAGAATTTTGATAGCGCTATGCACGCGGTCCGCGCCCTGGTCGCGGCCGCGCGAAGCAACGACACCGCCCGTCTGCAGGCGATCTTCGGACCCGGCTCCGATGAACTGGTCGAGTCCGGAGACCCCGTCGCCGACAAAAGAGATCGTGCGAGTTTCGTCAAGGCCTATCGTGCCAGGCACGTTCTGCTCGACGACGGAGCGGATCGCAAGATGCTCGCTGTCGGAGCGCGCGGGTTTCAGCTGCCGACGCCCCTCGTTCGACGCGACGGACGGTGGGAGTTCGACGGCGCGGCCGGCGCGGAGGAACTCATCGATCGCCGCATTGGCCGCAACGAGCTCGATGCGATCGCTGTATGCAAAGGCATCGTCGACGCCGAGAACGATTACGCGTCCATGACCTCGGGAGCTCAGGCGGCTAGGACCTACGCTGCCAAACTCATGAGCGATCCCGGTCGCCGCAACGGCCTGTACTGGGAAGCGCAACCGGGCGAGCCTACGAGTCCTGCAGGCCCGTTCCTCGCGCGCGCGGCCGAGGAAGGGCATATCGTCGGCACCGGGGCTCCGTACCATGGCTATTATTACCACTTGTTGATGGCGCAAGGCCCTAGCGCGCCCGGCGGGGCGAAGAGCTATCTCGCTGATGGAGCGCTGACCGGGGGTTTCGCCGCGGTGGCGTGGCCGGCACAGTATCGTGCAAGCGGCGTAATGACTTTCATCGTTGGACAAGACGGAGTTGTCTATCAAAAGGATCTAGGCGACGACACGGAGAAGCTCGCCCAGAGTCTTGCTGCCTACGACCCTGACTCGAGCTGGACTCCCGCCGAAAAGCAGCGATAGCGCGCCTACTGGGAGCGCGAATAGGGGCGGTCCAGCGCTTTCAGCAACTTGGGATCACGACCGTACGGGTCCGGCTTGAACACGATCGCCCCCTGATCGTCGCGGTCGACGGTCCAGTAGAGAAGCAGCACAGGTACGGGTTTCGGCAAGCGGATCGTGCGTGTAGTGCCGGAAGCCACTGCCGTGTCGATCATCGCGCGGCTCCACTTGGTCGGATTTGCGAGCAACAGCTCCGCGAGTTCCAGCGGCCGCTCGGTGCGAATGCAGCCGGAACTGAACGCCCGCTGTTCACGTTCGAACAGCGCCTGGCTCGGCGTATCGTGCAAGTACACCAAGTAGGGATTGGGAAACATGATCTTGACCCGACCCAGCGCATTTGTCGGGCCAGGGTCCTGCCGAATCATGAATGGGAAAGTGGCAGCCGTGTAGTTGGTGAAATCGATGCCGGCCTGGTCGACCGGCCGGCCATTGCGATCGATCGCGCGTAAACCACGCTTTTCCAAGTACGCAGGGTCGCGGCGCACGGCCGGCAGGATGTCTTTGCCGAGTATGCCGGGCGGCACGGTCCAGGTCGGGTTGAGAACGACCTCCTCGATGGCGGATCTGAAAATGGGCGTCTGGCGGTAGGGCTGGCCGACTTGGGCGCGGCCTCTCCAGATGACGGCACGATCGCGCACGTATCGCACTTCGAATCCGGCAACATCGACGATGACGAACTCACCATCGGCGCTCTGATGAAGCACCCAACGCGCGCGCTCGAGGTTGACTCGTATCTGATCGATGCGCTGGGCAACGCTGACGTTCAATTCGCGCCGCGTTGCAGGTCCGACTGCGCCATCCGGCGCGAGATAGTGCCGCACCTGAAAGCGCCTCAAAGCGGCTTCGAGGGGCTCGTCGAACTGGAGGTCCGCGGTGGCTCCCGCCGGATCATCGCCGCTCGCCGACAGGCGGGCGCGTAATGCGGCGACACGGGGATCCGAAACCCCGCGGCGCAACGTGGGGCCATCCAGGATGATCGGCCAGCCGCCGGCGGTCTCAATGCGCCGATAGGCGGTGAGCGCCTCAAGCATGTTCCGATACATCCAATGATCCGGGCGAACTCCCGCAACTGCGCTCGCGACGTTCGCGCCCGTCATTCCATCGAGCACAAAGTGAACCGCGTCGCCTTGCTTCATCTCGCGCCGCTCGAAGTTCCAGCGACTGTCGATCGACACCGGATCGACCTTGCCGAAGTACAGGTGATAGAGAAGCTCGGCGTAGGCATCCGTAGCCAGAAGCTCGAGCTGAGCCACATCCAGCGGCGTGCGCTCCGCCCGCCCCGACAATCGTTCCAGAGTTGCCAGATGGTAGTCCGCGGGCGTCAATCCGTCCGCAGCGCTGGCACGCACGGTGTCAAGGAGCTGCGCGAGGCGCGGGGAATCCCAAAACGGCTGAAAACCATGCAGCTCATAGAGCGTCGCCAACGATCGCGTTGCGCTTAAAGGCGCGCCCTCGACGCTGAGCCTGCCGTCCGCAGAGAGTGCCTCCACCCGCTCTCGCACCGCCTCGACGACCGGATCGGCCGCTACGGGTGATTGGGCCTTCGCAGCGAAGGCATGCGCGCCTAAAACGCTGGCAAATAGGATTCTGAGTACCTGCCGCGCGAAGCCCTGTCCCACTATGGTCTCCGGTCCCGGGTGACACTACCCCATGATACTGGCATAAGTCTTCTTGGCGGCTGCATAACAGCTGTAGGCCACCGCTTGCAGCCCGCCGCCGGGGTCACACCTGCACGCCGTACGCCCAACATATAAGACATGAATTCTTGCGTGATATGAAGTTGATTGGAGTGGGCGCGATCGCTCGTCTTCCGCAGCCAGCGAGCCAGCTGCGCTCGCTTTTCTGAAGGGCGCCGTTTCGTATCTGCAAGCGCGACTAATTTTTCGTGGGCCGTCCTGCGATCGGACCACCGTGGCAACCGCAGGATGAATGTAACACATTCGAAAAGCGCCCTCACCTGCGGGATTCGCGAGGTTACTGTTGCCATTTGGGCCTCGCTACCGGAATACTTCAGCGCTTGGGGGGGAAGGACATGGCGTACTGCCAGCGGGGCTATCCGGCCACGTCATGGCAATCAAGGGATCTCTATAGTGGTCAACCTGGCAAAGCTGACGCAAAGGGCATGTGGATATCGAGCTCTGCTCTTCGTGGCGCTAGCGCTTTTGCTTGGGGCTCGATCCACGCTCGCCGTTCCAACGAAGCACGTTCTCGTGCTCTACTCAAACAACCGGCTGGTCCCGGGCAATGTCGCCGTCGACCGCGGCCTGAGCGATGCGCTGATGCGCGATGGCGATCGATCCGTTCGAACCTACTCCGAGTTTCTCGATCGCCCTGAGTTCAGCGGCGACGCCTATGAAAATCTGGAGGTTGCGTATCTACACGGCAAATATGCCACATCGCCTCCTGACGCGATTGTCACCGTATCCAATGACGCGCTTAGCTTTGTCGTTCGCCATCGCGCACAACTCTTTCCTGGCGCCCCGATAGTTTATGCTGTTGCTTCGACGGAGACGCTGCGCAGTCTCTCCTCGATCCCGGCCGATGTCGTCGGCGTTCCAAACGACTACGATTTCTCCGGCACGATCAGCCAAGCGCTGCGATGGCAGCCGAGCGCTCGGCGCCTGGTGGTGATTACCGGTGCATCACCCCAGGACCACGCGTCCGAGGATCGAGTGCGGCGCGAGGCGCCCGCGATCGTGGGTGAGGTAGCGACCGAGTTTTGGTCGGGTCTCCCGCTCGCGGTGCTGCAGAGTCGATTGGCTGGCCTGCGCCCCGACACGATAGTGTTCACGCCCGGCTTTTGGCAGGATGGTGATGGCAAATCTTTCAACCCCCGAGATGCCGCCGCTCTGATAGCGCGTGCATCTGCGGCGCCGGTATACGGCCCTTTCGACACGTTCCTCGGCACGGGCATCGTCGGTGGCAGTATGCCTAGCTTCGAAGAGATGGGGAGTCGAGCGGGGGAGACGGTTAGAGCGATCCTCGCCGGTGCTGCACCCGGTACGCTGCCATTGCCGCAGGCGACCCGGATGACCCTGCATATTGATTGGCGCCAGGCGCAACGGTGGGGAATCAATGAGCAAATGCTCCCTGCCGGGACTGTCATACACTATAAGCAACCCACGTTTTGGGAGATGTACCGGACAGGTGCGTTGATAGCCTTGGCGGCCTTTCTTCTTCAGACGGCACTCATCGCGACGCTGGTCCTCGAGCGTCGGCGCCGGTCCGCAGCCGAATTGACCACGCAAAGATTGAACGCGCAACTCGCGCATGCGTCGCGCCTGGCGGTCGCCGGTGAATTGACCGCCGCAATTGCGCATGAGATCAATCAGCCGCTTGGCGCGGTGCAAACGAGCGCAGATGCGGCTGATTTGATTCTCCAGTCGGGGGTAGATCGTCACGCGGATCTGATTCGTATCGTCACCCGTATACGGAGTGACACGATGCGCGCGAGCGATGTCATACGACGGCTGCGCAACCTGCTCGCCAAGCAGAAACCCGAACGCAATCCATTCGAGGCCGGCGCTGCGATGACCGATGTGGCAATGATGTTGCGCCCGGAAGCCGAGCGGCGGAAGATCTCCCTCGAGACCCGAGCGGCCTCCGGCGCACTGTATGTCGACGGCGATCAGACACAAATTCAGCAGGTTCTTATCAATCTGGTGCTTAATGCCATGGATGCCGTCACGGATCTCCCCGAGACCCGGCGCCACGTCGAGGTCTCAATCGAAGGCCGCACTTCCAACGTCTTGATGACCGTGCGAGATCGCGGTCATGGCATTTTGCCCGAGAACCTGCCCAAGTTATTCGACTCTTTTTTTACCACCAAACAGCGTGGAATGGGAATTGGCTTATCGATTGCCCGCTCGATAGTAGAGACCCACGGTGGGCGAATTTGGGCTCAAAATCGCGAGGTCGACGGAGCTGCTTTCTTCGTCGAGCTTCCCACTGCCGCCGCCTCCGAGCCACCGCAGTCGGGCGCACGATGACGAATCCTCCCATAATCCACGTGGTCGATGATGACGCATCGCTGCGAGCCGCCACGATCGAATTGCTCAACGCCGCAGGGTATAGGGCGCGTGGCTACGCCTCGACGGGAGAGTTCTTACTCGAGCCTCCTGCTGACGAGCCGGGCTGCCTGTTGCTGGATGTGCGCCTGCCCGGGCCGTCGGGTCTCGAGTTACAAGCCGCGATGGGACGCCATGGGATCGCCCTCCCCGTGATATTTTTGACCGGTTACGCGGATGTCTCCACCAGTGTGCGAGCGATGAAGGCTGGCGCGGTCGACTTCCTTGAAAAGCCGGTTGCCCGGGACACTCTGCTCCACGCAATACGCCGCGCACTCGAGCACGACGCGCAACAGCGAGCCGCGGCTGAGGACGCACGACGCCGAAGCGCGCGCTTGGAATTGCTCACCGTGCGAGAGCGCGAGGTATTCGAACGCATCGTCCAGGGTAAGCTCAATAAGCAGATTGCCGATGAGCTTGGCGTGGCGTTGCGAACAGTGAAAGCATATCGGGCGCAGCTGATGATCAAGCTCGGTGTGACCTCCGCTGCCGAGCTCGGTCGGCTCGCCGGGCTGGGAAACCCTCCGCCGAACGACTGATTTCACGAGCGGCACGGGAGCGCCGCAGGTCATGCACCTTGGTGCAACCCGAGTGCACCTAGTGCCACTTATATGCTCATGAACCCCATGTAAGGATCCGACAACAAGGCCCAATATCAATCGGATCGCTCAATGCGGAACCTGTCAGGGGATCGAAGTTGATCAAAGAGGCGGAGTCCAGCACGGTACTGGTGGTCGAGGACGACGACAGTATGCGCGATGCAATCGACACCTTGCTTAGCCTGTCGGGCTATCGCACGTTACTCTTTGCGTCCGCGGAGGCCATGCTTGCTGAGAACGCGATCGAGCCCCCTCTTTGCGTCGTCAGCGATCTGAATCTCCCTGTCATGTCCGGACTCGATCTGCTTGTCGAGCTGCGCCGGCGGGGTTGTCAGACACCGGTCATTATCATCACCGCCTTTGACTCGCCGTCGACTCGTCAAGAAGCGGCGCGGCGCGGCGCGGTGGCCTACATGGCCAAACCGTTCCCAAGCTCGGCGCTGCTCACCGCCATCCACAATATCTCCCCCGCGGAAGGACTGTAAGCGAGGGGCCGCTAATCCAAAAAGGAGACTGTCAATCGGTAATTGGCCACCATAGCAGCGTGCCAGTTCACATGGTCATAAACAAAGTGTCCCCACGGTTCGAGGTGCGGGGCGAGGGGACGGGGTATGGATAACGAAACACCGACGGTATTTGTCATCGATGACGATCCCGCCGTTTGCAGAGCGCTATCGAGGCTGCTGATTACTGCGGGCTACGGAGTGCGCGCATTCGAATCGGCGGAGAGCTTTTTAGCCGACCGGGACTCCGAGGCTCCGGGTTGCTTGCTGTTGGATGTCTGCTTGCCCGGCTTAGATGGAATGCAGTTGCAACGCTCTCTCTTGAGCTCCCCCTGCCCCCGCCCAATCGTCTTCTTGACCGGCACTGGTGATATTCAAACCAGCGTGAGTGCAATGAAGGCAGGCGCGGTCGACTTCCTCACCAAACCGATCGACGGCAAGCGACTCGTCGAGGCAATCGATAAGGCACTCCGATGGGACGCGGAGCGTCGCCTGGAATTTGCGATTCGTAGCACCATCCAACGTCGATTTGACAAGTTGACACTGCGCGAAAGGCAGGTGATGGATCAGATGACTCGTGGCCGGCTCAATAAAGTGATCGCCGCAGAGCTTGGAATCGGAGAAAAAACGGTAAAGGTGCACCGCGCGCGTCTTCTGCAAAAGATGGGCGTGCGTTCAGTCGCAGAGCTTGTGCCTCTTGCAGCGCGCATTGGCGTCGCAGTCGGACTCGATTTGCGCATCGGCTCATCCGCTTCGGCATCGCTGCGAGCCCCCCATGCGCGCTCCAACCAAGCCTCAGGCCGCAAGACCGGCCAACAATGGGAACTCTCTGCGGTGTAGTCCACAAAGCCGTGGCGTTGACCAAAATAAGGGAAAGGACCATCTTGGAATCTTTGCGAACTGAAGAGCCGTGCGAAGTCGATCCGATCGCTCGATCTATCGCGAGCGGGCGGCGTGCTCGAAGGTACAAACGGGGCTTTGCCAGAGCGCGCGAGCGACTCGCCCTCCTGGGGTCCATTAAAAGCTTGGGATTTTGGACTTGGGATAGGACAACGGACGTGGTGTGGGCCAGCGGACACACGCGCCGCATTCTTGGACTTGCTGCGAGAGGCACGCTGACACGCGACACATTGCTTGCCGCGATTCATCCGGTTGATCGCGCGGCAGTGGTGCGCGCGATCGGCCGAACGACGAGTCAAACCGATACGGTGGAAATGGAATTGCGCGTCGTAAGCCGGCGGCACGCGATTCGTTGGGTAACTGCGAAGGCATCGGCGTATCGGGACTCAGACGGCATGCTGGTGAGGGTGATTGGTTATGTAGTCGATGATACCCAGCGAAAACGCGCAGAAGCGGAATCCTTCGAGCGGCGGCGACAAATCGTGCACTTGTCGCGAGTCGCCATGATGGGGGAACTATCGGGCGCGCTGGCGCACGAATTACAGCAACCATTGACAGCAATCTTGTGCAACGCGGAAGCGGGACAGTTGCTGGCCGCACAGGAACATCTAAACGCGGAAGAATTGCGCGAGATATTTCGCGAAATTATTCGCGACAACAGACATGCCGGAGAGGTGATTCACCATCTGCGTTCGCATCTGATTCGCGGGGAAATGCACCTGGAACGTCTTGACCTCAGGGGACTGCTGCGCGAAGTCTTGACTCTCGCACGAAGTACATTGACCAAGCACAGCGTGCAACTCGACACCCACATCGACAACGGCATTCCGGCCCTATGGGCAGACCGCGTCGAAGTTCAGCAGTTATTGTTGAACCTCATTCTGAACGCCTGTGAGGCGATGAATGCAAATGCCGCAGAGGATCGACGGATTAAGATCGTGGCGGTACTCGACCAGCTGAATGGCCGCGTTCGTACCTCGGTTCTCGATTGTGGCAAAGGCATCGGCCAGGCGGAGCTCGAGCGTATCTTCGAGCCGTTTTTCACGACCAAAAAAGGCGGCTTGGGCCTCGGACTCGCGGTCTGCCACTCCATCATTGCGGCGCATAAGGGACAGCTCTGGGCAACCAACGGCGTCGACCGCGGAGCCGCGTTGCACTTCACACTGCCCATTGCCACGGCGGCGAAGGGTGAGCTGACTGCCGTTTAACATAATTTAATCTCCATCAGCGGCTCACCGCGCGCATGGAGAGATCCGTGTGCACCTTTCTTGCGATACCGCGTTATTAGCTGTAGACAAGATCGCACGTGGTTCGACCGGGCTCATCTTTGCCGGAAGTCCTACACGCTACCTCTTGTATTCGCTTTACACTGGCCGCAAACAAAGGGGATCCAAAATGACTCGCTTCCTCGCGATCGCAGCCATCGCTTTACTGGCTGGCTCGGCAGCGCAAGCACAGACGCACGCCACTCGCGGCCACGACCCGCTGCCGATCAGCTCTGCCGCGCATCCGCCGATCGTCAATACCGCGCCGGAATTCCACCCGGCCAGCGCGATCGCGGCGCTGACTTTACTGTTGTGCGGAGTGGCAGTGCTCAAGGGATGGCGGCGGGAATAATGCCGCGCGGACAGGCTACCGCGCCCTGGCCTACGTGACGTACTGCGCCTCGCCGTTGCCGAAGGACCAGTTCTCCTTCTTCACTTCCACGAGATTGATGAATACGTCCTGCCGACGAACCGACAGCCGACTATTGAGCCGATCGGCAATCGCCTTGTACAGGCGCTTTTTGAGCTCGAGCGATCGCCCCTCATTCATGGTGATTTGAATCATGATGAGCGCATCGGATCGCTCGATCCCGAGATACGCCGGATCGAAAACCAAGCAGTCCGGCGGATGCTCCGTAATGATCTGAAATCGATCGTTCACAGGAACGCCGATGCTCAGCAGGGCGTCGTAAATGACTTCGCCGATCACGCCTCGGTACTCCGGCGGCTTTCCCTCGCGCAGATCGATTCTCACCAACGGCATAAAGCGTTCCGGAAGCTTCAGACCCATCGGCCCAGACGCCGCCAATTCTCCCCTGCCCGGAACGTTACCGCAACGACTTCGCCGTCGAGGCCCGGCCCCTCAAGCGTGAATCCCAAGAGTGGTGCGTCCGGTGAGACCGGCTCCCAAGTCGCCGCCAATGGCCAAGGTCTGCACCGCGAGCTCAGCAGCCGAGCTCGCTGCGAACACTATGTCGTCACCGGGCAACAGCCCCTTGAACTGCGCGGCGCTTCGAGAGTAACCCGGAGCTTCTTCGTATACTCGAGAGCAAATTCCGCGCGGAGCAGTCAGTTGCGTGGTCAAAACTCGCGTGGTCGCGCCGCGCGCGCGTGCGCCTTCTTTGAATATCTCCAGGTGCAAATGCGGATAGCGGCCTGAATAGCAGGCGGGGAAAACGGTCAGGAACTCCACACGACCCTCCGGATCGGTGAACTGCACTCCGCGCAGGTAATTCTCATGCTCGATTCCACGACCGTACAAGGAATAGTCGCCGTCACGGTTGCAGCTCCATAGATAAACCGCGGAATCGGCGAGCGGTTGGCAGTCTCGATTGATATCCCGCAATGTGAGCTGCAGCCGCAGCGGCACTCCCGCCGCGACGGTCGAGGAGGCATCGAAACTCGCGCGAATGTCCTGCCGCACGATGCCGGGTGCCGCCAAGATGTCGGGTACACGTGGATGTCGCTCCGGCCCCTGCCGCCGTGCATCCGATCCGTCGGCCGGAAAGGGTCCCGACGTCTCCTCGGGCAGAGCCGGGCAGTCGCTGCTGCCCGATGCCGCCGAACTGCTTCCGCCCGCACCCAGAGCCCAAACGGCGCCGCCGGCGAGCAGTGTGCGCACCACTTCTCTCCTCTGATTCATCGCTCGCTCCTTCAATACAGCACTTCGACCGGCGCCCTGAAGACATAGCCGACGCCCCGCTCCGTGACGATGTAGCGAGGATTCGCCGGGTCTTCCTCGATTTTACGACGCAGCCGCAGTATCTGGATGTCGACCGCGCGATCATAGACTTCGTTGTCGTACACGCGGCTCGCCTCCAGCAGTTGATCTCGCGTGAGAATTCGCTCCGGTGCCGCCAGCAATGCCGCGAGTAAGTTGACCTCTCCATTGGTGAGATTGACGGCTCGGCCGTCCTGCCGCTTCAACCGGCGGGTCCGTAAGTTGAGCTCGAACTCACCGAATCGGTATGCGCGGATCTCGCGTCGCGGAACGGTATCGGGAGGAGCGCTCTTCGCGCGCCGCAGCACCGTTCGAATGCGCGCCAACAGTTCCCGCGGACTGAACGGCTTGGTAACGTAATCATCGGCGCCCAGCTCGAGTCCCATCACCCGATCGGCTTCGTCGCGGACACCCGTGAGCATGATGACCGATATCGCGAGACGCTCGCGCAGCGACCGGGCAAGGGACATGCCGTCCTCGTCCTTGAGGCGCAGATCGAGAATCACGAGATCGATCGTCTCTTCGTCCAGGACCTGCATCATGTCCCGTCCGGTCGCAGCCACGCTCACGCGCATCCCGTTTTCGGTGAGGTACTCATTCAAGAGATCGCGGATCTGCGGGTCGTCGTCGACGACCAGAATGTGCGCGCTCATGGTCTCGGGCATTCGGCTATCCCCAGTTGCTCATTCGCCGCTGAGAACGCGGGCGAGCGAGTCCGCGATCTCCTGGCTGTGCAGCGGCTTGCGCAGCACTTCATTGACACCGACCTCCGCCGCGCGGTCGACCACGGATTGCACGGCGCGCCCGCTCATCAAGAGGATCGGAATCGACGGCCGCACGGCACGGACTTGCCGCGCGAGCTCCGTTCCCAGCAGATCGGGCATCATCTGATCCGTGATAACCACATCGAATCGTTGGGGCTCGGCGCGAAACGCTTGCAGCGCTGCCGTGCTCGATGCGAATCCTACCGGCTCGTAGCCAAGCCGCGCCACCACTTCCTCCGCAAGCGCCACGAGTTGTGGCTCGTCGTCCACGATCATCACCGTTTCCCCGCTGCCGTACGGCAGATCGCCTGCAGGTTCGGTGTTCGCCCCGGACGCCTCCCCCGCCACGGGCAGCCAGATCTCGAATCGCGTTCCCTCACCCATCGTCGAGCTTACATCGATGGCGCCTCCGAGATCTGCAACGATGCCGTGCACGAGTGAAAGCCCCAATCCCGTGCCTTCGCCGACGCTCTTGGTCGTGAAGAAGGGATCGAAGATCCGCTCCATGACCTCTGCAGGAATGCCCGCACCGGTATCCGCGACGGCAAGCCGCACATAGTCGCCCGGGACGAGGGAGCCCCGTGCGAGCGCTCGCAGTTCCGTCACCTGCAGCCGTTGCAACGTGACGCCGAGCACACCGCCTCGCTCCATCGCCTGCACCGCGTTGGTACAGAGATTCATCGTCACTTGATGCAGATAGGTCGGATCGCCGATCACCGCGGCATCCCCGGCCTCGAGCCGCCTCTCCAGCCGTATGCCCGTGGGCAGCGAGCCGGCCAGCAGCTCGAGCGTCTCGTTGACCACCCACTGAACGTTGACCAGCACCAGATCGCCCAGGCCGCTGCGGCTGAAGCCGAGGATGCGCTCGACCAGCAACTTGGCGCGTTCGGCCGCATGCATGACATTGTCGAGATAGCGGCGCAGGGCGCTGTTGCCCGCCGAGTGCTGCACGGCGAGTTCCCCGTAGCCGAGGATGGCTCCGAGCACGTTGTTGAAGTCGTGAGCGATACCCCCGGCCAACGTGCCCACTGCCTCCATTTTTTGCGACTGCCGCAGCTGCGCCTCCAGACGCTCCTTCTCGAGCTGCGCCTGCTTCTGCTCAGTGATATCGATGGCCGATCCCACGAACCTCGAGGGCTTGCCGGCCGCGTCGAACGAGCAACGGCCGCGCGCCACCAGCCAGTGCCACTCGCCGCTGGGGTAGCGCACTCGATACTCGACTTCAAAACGCGGCATCCGGCCGGCCAGATGCTCCTGCATCGCGGACTCGACGCGCGGTCTATCCTCCTCGTGCATCGCGATGCGGCTCATCCATTCGCTCCCCGAGACGACTGCGCTGTCCGCACTCTCACCGTCGAGAACCTTCATTCGAGGGGACAAAAATAGCCGGTCAGCCGGCACGTCCCAGTCCCAATGGCCCTCATTCGCGCCTTCCATGGCGAGCGCGTAGCGCTCCTCGCTGTCGCGCAGCGCGCGCTGGCTGCTGGCGACTCGTTTGATCTGCCGCAGCAGCAGAGCCAGCAGCACCGCACCGAGCAGCATCACGATGAGCGTCCTGATTGCAACGCGGATCGTCTCGTCCCGCCAGAGCCTGAGCGCGACCTCCGCGTCGCGGGTCACGGCGAGTCGCAGAGGCGCGTTCCTCACGGGGGCGACTGCGATGAAATCCACACGACCATCGATCGGATTCACCAGCCGGCTGTCGGTGGGTGCCGCCGTCAATGCGGGGAACATGCGGCCTTCGATGTTCGGCACGCGGGGATCGCGCACCAGAAGTGTGCCGTCCTCGCGCAACAGCGCAATGTGACTCTCGGGTCCGACGTGCACGGCTCGGTAGAATTCGTAGAGATCTTGGAGATCCATGGTGGCCGTCACGACGCCGGCAAAATGTCCTTTGGCGTCGTCGAGGCGGCGCGATACCACGACCGCGGTGCGACCTTCCGAACGCGTCGTCAGCGGCTCGCTCATGAACATCCCGCGGTTGGGATCGTCCCTTTGCGCGATGAAATAAGAGCGATCGGCGACGTTGTGGTTCGGTATGGAAAAGCCGCGCGACCGATAGAGCTGATTCCCCTGCGCATCCATGATGGTGATCTGGCGCACGGGTTGCACGCCGGCGGCACGGGCGGCGAGCGCGGCATCGCGTCCGTCTTCCGGAATGCCCTGGCTCTCGGTGCTATACCAACGAGCAGTATCCGCGAGCAACAGATCCACGGCCTGTAAGCTCCAGGCCGTCTGCTCCGCGAGCGCATTCGCCAGGTTCCTGAGCTCGCGCTCGATGGCTGCGACCGAGTAGCGGTACGAGCGCCACGCATCGTAAGCGGACGAGCCCGCGAAGGCGCACATCAGGAGCACTCCCACCACGACGACGCCGAGCTGCAGCCGATTGAATCGAATCGCACCGCCGGTGGGCGGGGCAGGAGAGTTTGCTGAGGACATGCGGGGGTGGCGGGTGTTAAGCGAGTGAGGCTAGGCCCTTATTATACCTCGCACGGATTCCAGTAGTTCCTGACGCGACAAGGGCTTGGCGACGACCTGCCGGACACAGAGTTTCTGGGCCGTCGCGCCCTCAGCCGACAGCCCGGGGCGAAACTGTCCCGAGATGGCGATGACGGGCGTATGCGGGTGAGCCTCCTGGATTCCACGCACGCACTGCGCACCTCCCTGCTTCGGCATATAGACGCTCAAGATCACGAGGTCGCACGGAGCGTCGGCGCCAGGGTTGCACCGATTGCCAACCCGCACGCCATAACCCGCCTCCCCCAGCCACTCTTCGAGCAACTTGCGGGTCAGGAAGTCCTCTTCGTAGATGACGATGTTCAGGGCCGCCTCCATGTGGCCATGGTCTGGCCCCGCAGTGGCGCGGGTATGTCAGCCCAACCGCCGTGCATTTCAATTGAAACAAAGCCGCAATGGTCTCGATTGGCGGCTCCACTACATTGCTTCGCATGCTTGCCATAGTCAGGATCGCGCTCGCCCGCCCCTACACGTTCGTCGTTGCCGCCTTGCTGATATTCATCCTCGGCACGCTCGCGGCGCTGCGCATGCCGGTCGATATTTTTCCGAGCATCAACATCCCCATTATCGGGGTCGCCTTTCAGTACACGGGATTGCCTCCCGACCAGATGGCGGGGCGGGTCATCACGCCGTTCGAGCGAGCGCTCACCACCACGGTGAACGATATCGAGCACATCGAAGCGAACTCGTACACCACGTTCGGCATCGTGAAGATCTTCTTTCACTCGGGGGCCAACATTGCCACCGCCAATGCGCAGGTGACGGCGATCGCGCAGACGCTCCTCAAGCAACTGCCGCCCGGCGAGACGCCGCCCCTGATCTTGAACTACAGCGCCTCGACCGTGCCCATCATCCAGCTCGCGCTCTCGGGCAACGGACTCACAGAGCAGAGTCTGGCGGATCTGGGCCTCAATTTCGTGCGCACCCGGCTCGTCACGGTACAGGGCGCCGGCATTCCGTTTCCCTTCGGCGGCAAGTCGCCGCAAGTCATGTACGACCTCGATACCGGTGCCATGCAGTCGCTTGGGCTTACCGGACAGGACGTCGCCGGCGCGCTCGCCGCCCAGAACCTTCTGACTCCGGCCGGCACCGAGAAGATCGGGGACTATGAGTACACCATCAATCTCAACAATGCTCCATCGAAGATTTCGGATCTCGCGGATCTTCCGATCAAGAGCGTGCGCGGAGCCATGGTGTATATGCACGATGTGGCGCACGTGCACAACGGCAGCGCCGTGCAGACCAACGTCGTTCACGTCGATGGCAATCGCTCGGTTCTGCTGAGTGTCTTCAAGAACGGCTCGACCTCGACGCTCGACATCGTCAGCGGCATCAAGAAAATGCTGACCGTCATCAAGCCCTCCCTGCCGGACGAGCTCGAAATCAAGCCGATCGGCGATCAGTCCTTGTTCGTGCGCGCCTCCATCCAGGGGGTGGTCCGGGAAGGCGTGATCGCCGCGGCGCTCACCAGTCTCATGATTCTCTTGTTCCTCGGCAGTTGGCGCTCGACCCTGATCGTGACCACCTCCATTCCCTTGTCCGTGCTGGGCGCCATCGGCACGCTCTGGGCGCTCGGCGAGACGCTCAACATCATGACCTTGGGCGGCCTCGCGCTCGCGGTGGGTATCCTGGTCGATGAGGCGACGGTGACCATCGAGAGCATCAACTACCACCTCGAGCAGGGCAAGGGCGTCGAGCAGGCGATCATGGACGGTGCATCCCAGATCGTCGTGCCGGCCTTCGTGTCCCTGCTCTGCATCTGCATCGTGTTCGTGCCGATGTTCTTCCTGCAAGGCGTGGCGCGATTCCTGTTCGTCCCCATGGCCGAGAGCGTCATGTTCGCCATGGTCTTCTCGTTCTTGCTGTCGCGAACGCTCGTGCCGACCATGGCGAAGTATCTACTGCGGATGCACGTGGCACACGGCGCCGGTCACGAGCCGCCGTCCCGCAATCCGCTCGTGCGCTTGCAACGCGGGTTCGAAGCGCGCTTCATGCGACTGCGCACTGGTTATCATGATCTCCTCGCCCTGGCCATCCGACACCGCGGAATGTTCATCCCGGGTTTCCTCGGCTTCGTGCTGATTTCCTTCCTGTTGGCGCCGTTTCTCGGACGCAATTTCTTTCCGCAGGTCGACGGAGGGCAGATCTTGATGCACGTGCGAGCGCCCGTGGGCATGCGCATCGAGGAAACCGCCGCGCGCTTCGGCGACGTGGAGAAGGTCATCCGCAGCATCATTCCTCCGAAAGAGACCGGCGCAATCGTCGACAACATAGGCACCTATCTGTCGTCGATCAATACGATCTATAACAATACCGGCACGATCAACAATTCCGATGGCGACATTGCAATCTCCCTCACCGAGGGGCACGCCCCGACCCCCACGTACGTGAATCGGCTGCGGCAGGAGCTGCCGAAGCGCTTCCCGGGTCTTACCTTCTCGTTCTTGCCGGCGGACATCGTCAGCCAGATCCTGAATTTCGGCGCGCCGGCGCCCATCGATCTGCAGGTTCGCGGCAACGATCTCGACGCGGACTTCGCCTACGCGAACAAGCTGCTGGCGCAGATTCGGCATGTGACCGGCGTCGCCGACGCGCGGATTCAGCAATCGAGCCGGCTGCCGAGGCTCGACGTCGACATCGATCGGACCCGCGCGCAATACACCGGCGTGACGGCCGCCGATGTGACCAACAGCTTGGTCGTCAACCTCGCGAGCTCCAGTCAGGTCGCGCCGACGTATTGGCTGAACGAGAAAAACGGAGTGACCTATCCGATCGCTCTGCAGACGCCGCAGTACAAGCTCGACACTCTCCCGGCGCTGCAGAACCTCCCCATTAACGCCTCGGGCGCGCCAACCACCGTGCTCGGCGGGATCGCCAACATTCGGCGCACCCATGGCAATGCCGTGGTTTCGCAGTACGACATCTCGTCCATGGTGGACATTTTCGCGACTGTCCAGGACCGCGATCTCGGCTCTGTCTCCTCTGACATTCGCGGGATCATGGCTCGCAACGACAAGGACAAGCCGAAGGGCTCGATCATCGCCCTGGTCGGCCAGACGTCCACCATGTACAGCGCCTATACGGGACTCTTGTTCGGTCTGCTCGGCGCCGTGGTGCTGATCTATTTTCTCATCGTGATCAATTTCCAATCGTGGACGGACCCCTTCGTCATCATCACCGCCTTGCCCGCGGCGCTCGCCGGTATCATCTGGATGCTGTTCACGACCCATACGACCCTATCGGTTCCTGCCTTGACGGGCGCCATCATGTGCATGGGCGTGGCAACCGCCAACAGCGTCCTCGTCATCAGTTTCGCGCGCGAGAAGCTCACGGAGCTGGGCGATGCGACCCAGGCTGCGCTCGAGGCGGGCTTCGTGCGCTTGCGACCGGTCCTCATGACTGCCCTTGCGATGGTCATCGGCATGCTGCCCATGGCGCTCGGCCTGGGCGAAGGCGGCGAACAGAACGCCCCTCTGGGCCGCGCCGTGATCGGCGGCCTCATTTTCGCAACAGTCTCGACGCTGTTTTTCGTGCCCGTCGTGTTCAGCATCATTCACCGCAACTACCGCCCCCTTCCGGGGCCGGAAGCGAGCTTGGGAGAAGCGCATGTCACCGCCTGATCAAAACCCGGGTCACCCGGATCTACGAAAACTGCGCGCGGCCGGGATTTCGTTCTTGGTTCTGATCCTGGCGGTCTTCGTCTACGGGGTGGTCTCCCGGGCGGCGCAGAATTCCCGGCTGCATGACCTCACCGAGGCAGAGGCCGTACCGAACGTCGCGGTCGTCGCCCCCTCAGGCGTTGCAAATAGCAGCGGCCTGGAGCTCCCAGGCCGATCTGGAGGCTTTCATCCGAGCCCCCATCTACGCGCGTGTGCCCGGTTACCTGAAGAGCTGGAAGCACGACATCGGCAGCAAGGTCAAGGCGGGCGAGCTGCTTGCCGAGATCGACACGCCCGATCTCGACCAGCAGCTGATGCAGGCGCGCGCGGACCTCAACGTGGCTCGAGCCAATGCAAAGCTCTCGGAAATCACGGCCAAGCGCTGGCAGTCGCTCTCCGGCACCGATGCGGTCGCCAAACAGGATGTCGATCAACGCACATTTACCTATGACGCCAACATGGCGCAGGTGAAGGCGGCACAGGCCAATGTCGATCGGCTGGTCGCCGAAACCGGCTTCAAGCGCCTGGTCGCGCCCTTCGACGGCATTGTCACGGCGCGCGAGACAGATATCGGCCAGCTGATCAACGTGGGCTCTACCGGGGGCGCGGAAATGTTCGTCGTCTCCGAGACGGAAAAGCTGCGCATCTATGTGAATGTGCCGCAGAACTATGTGCCCAGCGTGCCTGCCGGCACCAAGGCGACGATTCAAGTTCCCGAGCATCCCGGCAAGACCTACACGGGAACCGTGGAGTCATCCGCACAGTCGGTGGATCCGAGCTCGGGCACGACGTTGATGCAGATCATCGTGGAAAACCCCTCGGGCGAGCTGATGCCGGGCGACTATGCCAGCATCCGACTCCAAGCGGCCGCCGCCGCCGAACGTGCTCAGCGTACCCTCGAGCGCCGTCATCTTCGATGCCAAGGGCCTGTCGATCGCCACAGTCGGCGACAACGATCGCGTTCTCCTGAAGCCGGTGACCATCGGCCGCGACTTGGGGGCCGTGATCGAGATCGCCTCGGGTCTCGGCACGAACGATCGCGTCATCCAGAATCCCCCGGACGGGGTCGCCAACGGCGATGCCGTGCACGTGGTCGCACCGCGTACAGCCGTCGCGGGCGCAAAGCGCAAGAACAAGAGCGACCATGGCTAGATCCTTTCACTGGGCCGCCGCGCTGGCTCTGATCCTCGGCGGGTGCTCGCTCGCGCCGCCCATGAAAACACCGGACGTGCCGGCCGGGGATGCCTACAAAGAGCTCGGGCCCTGGACACCGGCGCAACCCGCCGATCGTCTGCCTCGCGACAGCTGGTGGATGTTGTACGACACGGCTGAGATCGACGATCTCCAGAAGCGACTCATCGCCGGAAATCCGAGCCTGGCCGCCGCGCTCGCCAACTACGCCCAAGCCAAAGCGCTCGCTGATCAAGCGCGCGCAGGTCTCTTCCCCACCCTCGGCCTGAATGCCGGAGTGTCGCGCGCCCGCGAGTCCGCCAACGCGCCGCTGATCGGGCCGACGACGCCGCGCTATTACGACAACAACGTCCTCGGCGGCAGCGTGAGCTATGAGCTCGACCTTTGGGGACAAATCCGCAACCAGGTCGCCGCAGGCGAAGCCAATGCGCAGGCCTCCGCCGCAGATCTGGAGAACGCACGCCTGTCGCTGCTCGCCCAGCTCGTCGACGACTACGTGCAGCTGCGAAGTCTCGACCGCGAGAATGCCATCCTCGACGATACGGTCAAGGCCTACGACCATGCGCTCACTCTCACCGAGCAACGCCACGGCGCGGGCATCGCCGCGGGCCTCGACGTAGCCCAGGCGCAAACCCAACTCGACGCCGCTCGCGCGGAGGCGGCGCAGGTCCTCGCGCAACGCGCTCTGATGGAGCACGCGATTGCCGCTCTCCTCGGAGTCTCGGCCTCGACTTTCTCCATCGCGCCCGCCCTCGTGGACATCAAGCTGCCGCAAATCCCCGCCGGCGTTCCGACCACCCTGCTCGAGCGCCGCCCGGACATCGCCGCTGCGCAGCGCCGCATGATCGCCGCCAATGCCAACATCGGCGTCGCGCGCGCCGCGTATTTCCCCTCGCTCACGCTGGGCGCGCAAGGCGGCTTTCAAAGCACCGCGTTCTCGAACTGGCTCAGCGCACCGAGCACTTTCTGGGCGATCGGGCCCAACGCGTTGTTCATCGGTCTTCGACGGCGGACTGCGCCGCGCGCAGGTCGCGCAGGCGCGTGCCGAATTCGACGCCTCCGCGGCGGACTATCGCGGCGTGGTCGTCGCCGCGTTCCAGCAGGTCGAGGACAGCCTTGCGAGCCTCAATCACTACTATGATGCCGCCAAAGAGGAAAAAGCCGCCGTCGATGCCGCGCAGCGCACGCTGGATCTCTCCATGGCGCTCTACAAGCAAGGCGCCGCCGATTACCTGACGGTCGTGACCTCGCAGACCGCTCTGCTCCAAGCACAGCTCCAGGCTCTGAATCTCGATACGCTGCAATTGCGCGCGAGCGTCGATCTCGTCCGCGCCCTCGGCGGCGGATGGGAGGATACACATCGCTTGGCGGCGCGATAGGCGGAATTCTAGGGGGAATTGAGCCGCTTCTCCTGCGCTTGACGTAGAATTCCCTAAAGTCGCTAGGGAAGCTGCCATGAACAATACCTGGAGTCACGCCGCAGCCCGCACATTGGTGCGCCCGCTCGTCGGAACGTGGGTTAGGCCCAACCACATCACATCGGTACGATTGGCGACGGGCGTCTTGGCATGCCTGTTATTGGCGCGAGGTGGCGGCACGGCGGAATTGTGGTCGGGCGTGCTTTGGTTGATCTCAGCGTTCCTTGACCGGGCTGACGGCGAGCTGGCGCGCATCGGCAAGATGCAGAGCCGCCGCGGACATCAGTACGATTACTATACGGACGTGTCTTTGAACTCGGGCTTTTTCCTCGCCGCGGGAATCAATCTTCGCTATGGCTGGCTCGGTCATTGGGCAATCCTCGCGGGCGTGGCCACCTGCGTAGCCATGCTCGCCTGCTGCATCCTCGCGGAGACCTATGAGACTTCTCTCGGAACCGGCGAGCGCGTCTTCGAGGGCGGGTGGGGATTTCAGGTGACGATGCGCTGTATCTGCTGCCGCTGTTCGTCTGGGCGCATTGGCTCGCCCCCATGCTGCTTGTGGCCGCGGTTGTCACGACGATCATCGCTCTGATCATTTTTGTGCGATATCTACTTCAGAATCGGCGTCGGGCGATGTCGCGGACGCAATGAGGTTGCAAGAGATGCCAATCACCGGCGGATGTTTGTGTGGGGCTGTGCGTTACACCGCCAAAGAGGAACCGATCGCCTGCCGGGTTTGTTGGTGCCGGGATTGTCAGTACTTCGCAGCCGGCAATGCCACGGTAAACCTCGTGTTTCTCACTTCGGCGATCTCGCTGAGCGGACCCTGCGCGACTACGCGAGCATGTCCGACAGCGGTAATCGGATGCACCGTCGATTTTGCGAGCATTGCGGGACGCCGTCACGAGCGCCTCGGAGGCGCGTCCTCATCTGACGATTGTGCGGGCAGGAACCCTGGATGATCCGGGCTCGCACGCCCGTCCGTCACGATCTGGACCGAATCGGCGCCCACTTGGGCGTGGATCGACGCGAGAATGCCGTCCACGCCCCGTCAACCGCCTCCGGCCGGTTGATCCGCCCGCCCGGCTTTGGGCGGCGCACCGTCTAGTCCCGCCGCCGCGCTCCTGCTTCGAGGGCTGCCGCCCTTCGGGGTCCCCGCCGGGCGGATGGCTCGCCGCCTGCGAGGCAAGCGGCTTCCCCCCTCGTCGAGCCGTGCAGGTACCACTGATCTGGCGCGCCATGGTGGCGCGATGATGCTCGCGTGTGTTCATCAGTGATCTTCCTGCTCAATCGCGCCGGCCTTGATCAGACCGGCTGCGAATACTAGTCCGGATCGGGCACTGGGGGCGCGTATCGACGGCCTTGAACATTGCGGCTAAATCAATGCTCCACCTAACGACGCTAGATCCTCGTGCCCTCTGCATTGTCTCGCACTTCCCGCGGAATTCTCAGGTCATGTACACCTCGTCGATCTTTCAAGCGCTTCTGCACTTCGGCTCGATCATCGGGCTGGCGCTCGGAGCGCTCTTGCCCATCGTCGATCCGTTGGGCGGGGCGCCGATCTATCTGGCCATGACGGCCGGCCTCACCAGCGACCAGCGAACGCGGATGGCGAAGCCGGTCGCGATCAACAGCTTCCTGCTGCTGATTGCCTCGACGCTCGCGGGCGCCTATGTGCTCGATTTCTTCGGCTTGTCGATACCCGCCGTGCAGGTGGCAGGCGGCATCGTGGTGTGCCTCGTCGGCTGGCCGCTCCTCAACAGTCCCAACACCCAGCCCGCGGTCGACCGCAGCTGGCGCCGGCCCCGAGCACGGATGATCTGAGTCAGCAGGCGTTTTATCCGATGACCATGCCGCTCACCGTGGGACCCGGATCGATCTCGGTGGCGTTGACCCTGGGCGCCAACCCGCCGGCGGGATTTCGGCCGCTTGCTCGTCACCGCTTTGGCCCACACGATCGGCATCCTGCTGGTCGCGCTCGGCGTCTATCTTTGCTACCGCTATGCCGATGTCATCTTGCGCAAGCTCGGGCCGACGGGCACCGGCGTCGTGGTGCGCCTGACCGCCTTCATCCTGCTCTGCATCGGCGTGCAGATCTGCTGGAACGGCGTGCACGCGCTCCTATTGAACACCTTCCCCGGTCTCACCTGATTCGCGTGGCGGCGCGCACGCCGCCGCTCAGCGGCCGCGAGCCGTCCGTCGCGATAATCGGCGAGCGCCTGCTCGATCTCCTCGCGCGTGTTCATGACGAACGGCCCATATTGCACCACCGGCTCGCGCAGCGGCCTCGCCGCAAGAAGCAGGAATCGCGCGCCCTCGCCGCCCGCCCGCACACGCACGCGATCGCCGGCGGAAAGCACACCTGCGGCACGATGCTTGAGTGGCTTCGCGTCCCCCGCGGGACCGACCTCGGCGCTGCCCTCGTAGGTGTACAGAAATGCGTTGTAGCCCGCCTCGTCGGCAGCGTGAACTCCGTGCCGTGCCGGCAAGTGCACGTCGACGAACAGCGGATCGGTCGCTGATTTTCGCGCCCGCGCCATTGATGGCCGCGCTCAGCGCGCGCCCCGTCGATAGCCAGCGTGCCGGCGATCAAACGAAGCTCGACCGCCCTGCGCCAGCGCCACCGTGGGGATCTCGCTCGGCCGGAATGTCCCGATAATGCGCGGGCTTCATTTTCTCGCTCGAGGGCAGATTGAGCCACAGCTGAAATCCGCGCATACCGCCCTTCGCGTCTGCTGCGGCATCTCCGAATGAATGATGCCGCGGGCCGCGGTCATCCACTGCACGTCGCCGGGTCCCAAGTCGCCGCGATTGCCCAGATGGTCCTCGTGGCGCATGTGCCCGTCGAGCATGTAGGTCACCGTCTCGAACCCGCGATGCGGATGCGCCGGAAATCCGGCGATGTAATCGTTCGGGTTGTCGGAATAGAACTCATCGAGCATGAGGAACGGATCGACGTGCAGGCCGCGCTGGCTGCCGAGGCTGCGGCGCAGCTTCACGCCGGCGCCGTCCGAAGTCGGCAGCGACTCGATGACGTGTAGCAAAGTACGAGTCGCTCATTTATTTCTCCAGTGCGATGCTGTGTGCATTCAGGCCGCGAGCGCTGCAATCTCCGCGGCCGCTTTGGCGAGACCCGCCTCGCGGCTCTGCGGGCTCACCGCCAAGCCTTCGGCATAGACGAACTGCACGTCCTGTCATGCCGAGAAACCCGAGGAAGTCGCGCACGTAGCCGGTCTGCGTGTCGAGCGTCGTGCCCGCATATAGGCCGCCCCGTGCCGCGAAAACATAGACCTTCTTGCCCGTGAGCAGACCCACCGGCCCGGTCGCTGTGTACGTGAATGTTACCCCCGCGCGGGCAATGTGGTCGAAGTACGCCTTGAGCTGCGACGGTACGCCGAAGTTGTACATCGGCAAGCCGATGACCACGATGTCGGCCCGCTTTAGCTCCTCGATCAATGCATCGGAGTACGCCACGACCGCATGCTGCGCGTCGGTGCGCTCCTCGGACTTGGTGATGAACGCGCCGAAGCGCTCCCCGTTCAAATGCGGCACAGGCTCGGCCGAGGCCACCTCGCGCACCAATACTTTGGCCTCGGGATGGCCTCTGCGGTACGCCGCGACGAAGTTGTTCGCCAGTTGGCTCGACAGCCCCTGGTCGTGGCTGATGCTCGCCTTGATTTGCAGCAATGTGGTCATGGGATCCTCCTGGTAAGTGCTCGATCTCTGTTATATATTGATTAAGTAGATATAAAAGTAGAATAATTAGCGTGTACCTATAAGTGAATAGATATATGTCGCAAAATCCACGCATTTCCTTGGAGCAATGGCGCTCGCTGCTCGCGGTGGTCGACTCGGGGGGCTACGCCCAGGCGGCGGCCGTCCTGCACAAGAGCCAATCCGCCGTGACCTATGCCGTGCAAAAGATGGAGTCTCTGCTGGGCGTGAAAATTTTCGAGGTCATCGGTCGCAAGGCCCACCTCACCGCCACCGGCCAAGTGCTCTACCGGCGTGCAAAAGCTCTCCTCGAAGAGGCCGGGGCGCTCGAAGGCGCTGCGGGGAGCTTGGCGGCCGGGTGGGAGCCGGAGCTCAAGGTCGCCGTCGAGATCGTCTTCCCGACCTGGCTGCTGCTCGAAGCCTTTGGTCGCTTCGCGCGAGAGCGGCCCGACACCCGCATCGAGCTGTACGAGACGGTGCTCGGCGGCACCGAGGAATCACTTCTCGAACGTCGCGTCGATTTCGCCATCGGCTCGACCGTGCCGGCCGGTTTCGCGGGCGATCGCTTGATGCCGGTGCGTTTCATTGCGGCCGCTCACCCCGATCACCCCTTGCATCGTCTGCGCCGCGAGCTGACGCTCCAGGATCTACGCAAGCATCGACATCTGGTCATCCGCGACAGCGGCAGTCAGCGGCGCGGCGGCACCTGGCTCGGCGCCGAGCAAATCTGGACGGTGAGCCAGAAGGCCACGTCCATCCACGCGGCCACCCTCGGCCTGGGCTTCGCCTGGTTCCCAGAAGACACCATACGCAGCGAGCTCGCGAGCGGTAAACTCGCGCCGCTGCCGCTGCGCGAAGGCGGCGAGCGCTGGGCCGACCTTTATCTCGTGTTCGCCGACCGCGACTACGCGGGACCAGGGGCACGACGCCTCGCGGACATCATCCGCGACCGCGTCGCCGAGCAATGTACCCAACACCAATCTCGGCAAGGGATGGGCTCCGCTACAATCGAGCCCGGCACTGATATCGTTCGCGATGGGCGCGGCGCGCCGTGAGAGGGGATGCAAATGTCCGAGCGTGTGCGCGCAGGCGCTATCGAGATCGATTTCCGCTTGCATGATTTCGTGCGCCAAGAGGCCGCACCGGGCACGGGCGTCGATCCGGCGGCGTTCTGGCGCGACTTCGGCGCGCTCGTGCGCCGTTTGGCGCCGCGCAACGCGGCGCTGCTCGCGCGCCGCGACTCGCTGCAAGCACAGATCGATGACTGGCACCGGCAACACCCGGGGGCGCTGTTCGACCCGGCGAGCTACCGCGCGTTCCTGTCCGAGATCGGTTACCTGCTGCCGGATCAAGGCGCCTTTTCCATCGGCACCGCGGACGTGGATGCGGAAATCGCGCGCATCGCGGGTCCGCAATTGGTGGTTCCGGTGACCAACGCGCGCTATGCCCTGAACGCCGCCAATGCGCGCTGGGGGAGCCTTTACGATGCGCTGTACGGGACGGACATGATCGAGGGAGCGCGCCGCGCCGGCGGCTATGATGCCGAGCGCGGCGCACGCGTGATCGGCTTCGTGCGCGATTTCCTGGATGATCATTTCACGTTGCGTGAGGGCAGCTACACCCAGGCGACCGGCCTGCGCATTGGTGCACAGGGTCTGCGGGTCGGACTCGCTCAGGGCGAGAGCACTCTCAAGGATGGCGCCGCGCTGATCGGTTATCAGGGCAGCGCCGAGTCTCCGTCTCTCGTGCTGTTGCGGCATCACGACTTGCACGTCGAGTTGCACATCGACCGGACACATCACATCGGTCGCGACGATCCCGCCGGTGTGAGCGACGTCGTGGTCGAGTCTGCCATCACCACCATCCAGGACTTCGAGGACTCGGTGTCCACGGTCACCGTGGAGGAGAAATTGCTCGGCTATCGCAACTGGCTCGGGCTCATGCGAGGAACGCTGCAGGCAACCTTCGAGAAGGGTGCAACGGCGCTCACGCGCCGGCTCAATCCCGACCGGCGCTATCGCACGCCGTGAGCGGAGCCGAGCTCGCATTGCCGGGCCGAAGCCTCATGCTCGTACGCAATGTCGGGCACCATATGCTGAGCGATGCCGTCACTCTGGACGGAGCACCCGTCCCCGAGACGTTTATCGACGCGGCCATCACCTCGCTCATCGCCCTGCACGACTTGCGAGGACCCGGAGCTCGGCACAACTCACGCACCGGCTCGGTGTACATCGTCAAGCCCAAGATGCATGGCCCGGAGGAAGCCGCCTTCGCCGCAGAGCTGTTTGCCGAGGTCGAGGCACTGCTCGGGCTGCCTGCGAACACGCTCAAGATCGGCATCATGGACGAGGAGCGGCGCACCAGTGTGAATCTCGCCGCCTGCATCCATGCGGTGCGTGATCGAGTGGTGTTCATCAACACCGGATTTCTGGATCGCACTGGCGATGAGATTCACACCTCGATGGTCGCCGCACCGGTACCGCGCAAAGCCGACATCAAAAAGGCCGCCTGGCTCGATGCGTACGAGCGGCGCAACGTCGAGGTCGGGCTCGCGTGCGGCCTGCACGGGCGCGCGCAGATCGGCAAGGGAATGTGGGCGATGCCCGATCGGATGGCGGAGATGGTGCGCAGCAAGATCGCGCATCCGCTCGCCGGGGCCAATACGGCGTGGGTGCCCTCGCCCACGGCAGCCACTCTGCATGCTTTGCATTATCACCAGGTCGACGTCGACCAGGTTCAGTGTCAGCTGCTCTCGCAGCCGCCCGCAGCCTCGCTCGAGGCTGTGCTCACGCCGCCCTGCTCGTCAGCGCATCCCGAATGGACACGCGGCGGAAATCGAGGAGGAGCTCAACAACAACGCGCAGAGCATTCTCGGCTACGTGGTGCGCTGGATCGATTTCGGAGTCGGCTGCTCCAAGGTGCCGGACTTCTACAACGTCGCGCTGATGGAGGATCGCGCGACGCTGCGCATCTCGAGCCAGCACGTCGCGAACTGGCTGCTGCACGGCATCTGCTCGCGCGGTGCAGGTCCGCGCGGCCTCGAGCGGATGGCGGCCGTGGTCGATCGCGCAAAACGCCGCACGACCCGGAGCTATCGCCCCATGAGCCGCCGACCTGGCAGGGAAGCATCGCGTTTCAGGCCGCCTGCGACCTGGTTTTCGAGGGCCGCGAGCAGCCCAACGGCTACACCGAGGGAATACTCTCGCGCCGCCGCAGGGAAAGGCTGAAGCGCACCGCCTATACGGTATCATCCTACGTCCGATTAGGCCTTCCTCTCCTAAGGCGCCACGCGCTTTTGCGCGAGTAGGATCTGAGCAGGTTATGCGCCGGGACAGCTAACGGTGTCGACTCCTCCTGTCGCGGAACTGCCAGCGGCCGCGAGACCATCCCTACGAGGTAGCGCTCGCAGGCGTCGCCGACGCCGTGATCGTCGTCGACTTCCAATACGCGGTGACTTACCTCAATCCCGCCGCCGAGCGCACTCATCGGCCGCTCCATGGCGCGACACGCTCGGGCAAGCCGCTCTCCAGCGTGCTGCGCATTGCGACGCCGAGCCAACGGCTCGAGACCGAAGCCTGCTCGAGGCCGTGCGGCGAACCGGCGACAAGATCGATCTCGTCGGCGATACCGCACTTCTCAGACCCGGGCGGCGTGCGCTCCCGATCGAAGGCAGCGCCTCGCCGATCCGCGATGCGCAACGGCCAATCCGCAGGCGCGGTCATCGTATTTCGCGACGTCACCGGCCGCCGCGCCGCGGAGCGGGCGCTGCAGTCGAGCGAGGAGTCGCGCGCCGAGAACGCCGACGCACTGTTCGAGGAGAAGGAGCGCGCGCAGGTGACGCTCAACTCCATCGGCGATGCCGTGGTGAGCACGAATTTCTGGGGCCGCGTCACCTACCTGAACAACGTCGCGGAGCGCATGACCGGCTGGACGCAGGCGCAAGCCTCGGGGCGCGCGGTCGACGATGTGTTTCGCCTCATCGACGTGACGACCCGCAACCCGATCGCGACCCCCACCGCGCGCGCCATCATCGAGAATCGGACCGTGGGACTCGCCGAGGACTGCATGCTGATTCGCTGCGACGGCGCCGAGCTCGCCATCGAGACCTCCGCCGCGCCGATCCACGATCGGCAAGGCGGCGTCATCGGCGCGGTGATGGTCACGCACGATGTCACGACCGCACGCGAACTGTCGCACAAGCTCGCTCGCCTCGCGCTGCACGACAGCCTGACGGATGTGCCGAACCGCACGCTGCTGAACGACCGGCTCGATCAGGCGATGATGCGCGCGCACCGCGCCGGCAGCTCCGTCGCGGTGCTCTACATCGATCTCGACCGCTTCAAGCACATCAACGATTCACTGGGCCACGCCATCGGCGATGAGCTGCTGAAATCGGTGGCGCGAGCGGCTGCAGACGTGCGTGCGCAGCTCGGATACGGTGAGCCGCCAGGGCGGCGATGAGTTCCTGATGCTGCTCGCGGATGTGGTTCATCCGCACGATGCGGCGCTTTGCGCCGAGAAGATCATCGTCGCGCTCGACGCGCCGCTGCGCATCGCCGGACACGATCTGCGCATCACGCGCGAGCATCGGCATCGCCACCTTTCCCGGCGATGCGGCGGATGCCGAGACCCTGCTGCGCAACGCCGACTTCGCCATGTATCAGGCGAAATACACCGGGCGCAATAACTATCAGTTCTTCCGGCCCGAGATGAACGCCAATGCCATCGAGCGCCAGTCCGTCGAGACCGACCTGCGCCAGGCGGTCGCGCGGCACGAGTTCGTCCTCAACTATCAGCCGAAGATCGACCTCGAGACCGGCGCCGTCGTCGGCGTCGAGGCGCTCATCCGCTGGCATCGCCCGCGGCACGGCATGGTGCCTGCCGGCGCGCTTCATTCCGGTGGCCGAGGAGTCCGGACTCATTCTGCCGATCGGCCGCTGGGCTCTCGACACCGCCTGCCGGCAGGCGCGCGCGTGGCAGGACGACGGCCTCGCGCCGGTCTCGATCGCCATCAATGTCTCCGCGGTGGAGCTGCGGGCAAAGGACTTTCTGACGCAACGTGCGGCAGATCCTCGAGCAGTACCGGCTCGAGCCGCGCTTCCTCGAGCTCGAGCTCACCGAGACTTTCATGATGCAGGACTGGAAATCGACCGCCGAGATCCTGCGCGCCCTCAAGGGCCTCGGCGTGCGCATCGCGCTCGATGATTTCGGCACGGGCTATTCGAGCTTGAGCTACATGAAGCGCTTTCCGATCGATGCGCTGAAGATCGACCAATCCTTCGTGCGCGACATGACCAGCGATTCCGACGATGCGAGCATCGTGAGCGCCGTCATCGACATGGGCCGCAGCTTGAACATGCGCGTCGTCGCCGAGGGTATCCAGACGCGCGATCAGCTGCAGTTCCTGAAGGCCCGGCATTGCCCGGAAGGACAGGGCTTCTACTTCGCGCCGCCGGTTCCGGCGGAGCAGCTGACCGGCCTTCTCACCGCGGGCATCGTCCGCCAGTCATTCCTCGCGAACGTCCCCTGACGCGCAGCAGCGGCTCGATCCACGTCACACTCCGGGCGCTGGACGGCGAGGCCGCCCGCCCTGTACCATGCGCGCAGCCAATTCAAGGTCGGTGTACGGTCAGTACCGCCCTCGGCTCGCGGTCCGTCTTCGACGCACTCGTACCTGATTCTCTCCTCGCTGCTGACCGCTCCGGATGCTCATCACTCCGCCGTGCGAGTCAAACTTGAGGATATTAGATGTCATTTTCAGATCTCGGGCTGACGCCCGAATTGCTGCGTGCTGTTGCCGATAAAGGCTACGACACGCCCTCCCCCATCCAGCTGCAGGCCATCCCGGCCGTGCTCGCCGGCCGCGACGTGCTCGCCGGCGCGCAGACCGGCACGGGCAAGACCGCGGGTTTCGTGCTGCCCATTCTGCAGCGGCTCGCCGCCGACGTCGCGCACGCGCCATCGCGCACCGCGCGCGCTCGTCCTCGCGCCCACCCGCGAGCTCGCGGCGCAAGTCGCGCAGAGCGTACGCGACTACGGCAAGTATCTGCCGCTGCGCGTGCTGCAGGTGTTCGGCGGCGTGGGCATCAACCCGCAGATCAGCGGACTGCGCAGCGGCTGCGACATCCTCGTGGCGACGCCCGGACGGCTGCTCGATCTCGCGCAACAGCGTGCGGCGGACCTGTCGCAAGTCGAGGTGCTGGTGCTCGACGAGGCCGACCGCATGCTCGACATGGGCTTCATCCACGACATCAAGCGCATCATCAAGCTGCTGCCGCAGCGACGGCAGAATCTGCTGTTCTCCGCCACCTATTCCGACGACATCCGCGGCCTCGCGGAACGGCTGCTCGCCGATCCCTTGTCGATCCAGGTCGCGCCGCGCAACGCGCCCATCGAGCTCGTGGAACAGCGCGCCTATCGCGTGCAGAAAGACCACAAGCGCCATCTGCTCGCGCACTTGATCCGCGAGGGCAGCTGGGCGCAGGTGCTCGTTTTCACGCGCACCAAGCACGGCGCGAATCGCCTGACTCAGCAGCTCGAGGGCGCCGGCATTCAAGCCGCGGCGATCCACGGCAACAAGAGCCAAGCGGCGCGCGTGCGGGCGCTCGACATGTTCAAGCGCGGCGAGATCACCGCGCTCGTTGCCACCGAGGTCGCGGCGCGCGGCCTCGACATCAAGGAGCTGCCGCACGTGGTGAACTACGAGCTGCCCAACGTTCCCGAGGACTACGTGCATCGCATCGGCCGAACCGGCCGGGCGGGATCTTCGGGACAGGCGATCTCGCTGGTCTCGGCCGACGAGCAGGGCCTGCTCAAGGACATCGAGCGGCTGCTGAGGCGCAGCGTGCCCGTGGTCGCGACGCCGGAATTCGAGATCTCGGCGGAGCCGCGCCAGCCCACCACGACGCCCCGTCACGAGTCCTCGCGGTCAGCGCAGCGGCGAGCGGCGCGATTCGCGGCCGCACGGCGGCAAACCGCCACTCGGGCGCGCGGCATTCGCAGGGCTCGCGCCAGCGGGATGCCGGACGTCAGGGTCAGGGTCGGGGCTTCAGGCAAGGCAGCCGCTGACGCGCGGCGCGCCGCTCCTAGTAGCGCGGGGCGCGAGGTCCTTCAAGTAGGCCGCGAACTCCGGCCGAGGCTCGGATGCTTGAGGCCGAACTCCACGGTCGCCTGCAGGTAGCCGAGCTTGCTGCCGCAATCGTAGCGCTTGCCCTCGAACTCGAACGCGTATACCGGCTCGCGCTGCATGAGCCGCGCGATGCCGTCGGTGAGCTGGATCTCGCCGCCTGCGCCCTTGCCGATTTTCGCGAGGTCCTCGAACAACGACCCCGACAGTAAATAGCGCCCGACCACGGCGAGCGTGGACGGCGCCTTGTCGGGCTTCGGCTTCTCGACGATGTGGGATCATCTTGCCGACGCGCTCGACCATGGGCTTCTCCAGCGTCACGATGCCGTACTTGTCGGTATCGCTCTTGCGGCACGTTCTGCACGCCGAGCACGCTGCCGCCGCATTTCTCGTGCACCTGCGCCATCTGTTTCAGGCACGGCACGCGCGCATCGATCAAATCGTCGGCGAGATGCACCATGAAAGGCGCGTTGCCGACCACCGGCCGCGCGCACAGCACGGCGTGACCGAGACCGAGCGGCGCCGACTGACGGATGTACACGCAGGAAGCCCAGCTCGGCAGGATGCCGTTCAGGGCGTCCAGCAACTCCTGTTTGCCCTGCTGCTGCAGGACGCTCTCGAGCTCCGGATTGCTGTCGAAATGATCCTCGATGGCGCGCTTCGAGCTTCCGGTGATGAAAACCAGCGTGTCGGCGCCCGCTGACAACGCTTCGTCCACCGCATACTGGATGAGCGGCTTGTCGACGATCGGCAGCATCTCCTTGGGGCTCGCCTTGGTCACGGGCAAGAATCTCGTGCCGCGCCCGGCGACCGGAAATACGCAGGTTTTTACCGATTGATGAGTTGGCATCGGCAAATCATAGCGGATTTTCAGCGCAGTTTGACGAGCGCGTAGGACTCGAACGTCTGCCAGGACTGACACGCGGGACAGTGCCAATAGAAGCTGCGTGCCGCGAACCCGCACTCGGTGCACCGATACCGCTCGGCGTGATTGAGCAGCGCGCCGATCTTCGCGAGCGACGCGCTCCTCATTGCCGCGTCCGTCCTGCCAGACGCGCATTGAGCGTCGCGTCTTGCGTGAACACCGTCTCGAGCGCAGCGCGCAGCGGCGCGGCTGCGGACAGATCCGCGGCGATCGCCGCGAACACCAGACGCTTCAAGTCCCCGGCGCCGCGCTCCCGCGCCTGTGCGACGAGTTCGGACGAGCAGCGCATCGCGTCTCGCGGCGCCGGCCAGCGCGAGCAGATGCGGCAGCTCCTCGGCAAGGAGCTCGGGGCACTCGTTGCAGCGCGGTCCGCAACAGCCGGATGGCGAGCTCGCGATCGCTCTGCCGCTCGGCGATTTGCGCGCGCAGCAACGCGGCGCGGGGAAACGGTGAGGTCTCGCGGCGTGCCTGGCGCAGCAGCGTGCGCGCGGCGTCGACGGCGCCGCGCTCGATCTCGAGCGCCGCCAGCTCGCAGAGATAATGCGCGGCGACCAGCCGCGGCGGCGCCGCTTTGATGCGCGCGAGCTGACGATAGGTGTCGAGCGCCTGCTGCCACTCGTGCTGGCGCTCGTACACGCCGCGCAGCGCGGCGAGCGCGCTCGCGCGCAGCCGCGGCGCCTCGGCGACCTTCTGGAACAGTCCCTCCGCGCGATCGAGAACTCCCGCCCGCAGATAATCCTGCGCGAGCGCGAGCAGCGCCTGCTCGCGGTGCTCGGGCGCGAGCTCGTCCCGCGCCAGCAGGTTCTGATGGATGCGGATGGCGCGCTCGACCTCGCCGCGCCGGCGATAGAGCGCGCCGAGCGCGAAATGCGTCTCGATGGTGTCCGCGCTCGCATCCAGAAGCTTCAAGAACATGTCGAGCGCGCGGTCGGGCTGCTCGGTGACGAGATAATCGAGCCCGGTGAGATAGTCGGGATGGAGCTTGCCGAAGCTACGGGCGCCGACGCCCCGTGTCCAGCGCCTGCCCCAGCCGAAATGGCCGGCCAGAATGCCGAGCACCAGCGCCGACAGTATCAGCAACCAGGCGAGTAACGGGAGATCGGGCATGGGCCCCGCGGGGCTTTAGTCGCGGATCGGTTGATCCGCGCCGTCGTTGACGCGCTCGCGCAAGTCCTTCCCCGGCTTGAAGTGCGGCACGTGCTTGCCCGCGAGGGCGACGGCCTCGCCGGTCTTGGGGTTGCGCCCTTGGCGCGGAGGACGAAAGTGCAGCGAGAAGCTGCCGAAGCCGCGGATCTCGATGCGCTCGCCGGTCGCCAGCGCGTCGCTCATGATTTCCAGAAGCTGCTTCACGGCGAGCTCGACGTCCTTCGCCGGTAAGTGCTTCTGCTTGGCCGAAATGATCTCGATGAGTTCCGATTTCGTCATTATCGATCCGTGGCGTCCCTAGAGAGGCATAGGGGTGAACGCGGCGGCCCTCGTGGGCCGCCGAGCCCGGTGGATTCGCTTAATCCTGGCCCGAGATTTGTTCTTTCAGTAGATCTCCCAGGCTGGTTCCCGTCGGCGAATCGGTGCGGTAGTTCTGCATCGCCTCTTGTTCCTCGTGAATATCCTTCGCCTTGATCGACAGCGAGATGCTGCGGCCCTTGCGATCGACGTTGGTGAATTTGGCTTCGACCTCCTCGCCCACCTTGAGCAGCAGACGCGCGTCCTCGACGCGATCGCGCGACAGCTCCGATGCGCGCAGCTGGCCGTCCACCCCGTTGCCGAGATCGATGATCGCGCCCTTGGCGTCGACCTCGCGCACCGTACCGCGCACGATGCTGCCCTTCGGATGATCCGCGATGTACGCGGAGAAAGGATCCTTGGCGAGCTGCTTGACCCCCAAGCTGATGCGCTCGCGCTCCGGGTCGATCGACAGCACCATCGCATCGACCTGCTGGCCTTTCTGGTAGCTGCGCACGGCTTCCTCGCCGGGCAGATCCCAGGAGATGTCCGACAGATGCACGAGGCCGTCGATGCCGCCGGCGAGACCGATGAAGATGCCGAAATCGGTGATCGACTTGATCTGACCGCTGACCTTGTCGCCGCGGTTGTAGTTCTCGGCGAACTCCTTCCAGGGGTTGGTCTTGCACTGCTTGATGCCCAAGCTGATGCGGCGGCGCTCCTCGTCGATGTCGAGCACCATGACCTCGACTTCCTGGCCGACGTGAACGACCTTGGCGGGATTGACGTTCTTGTTGGTCCAATCCATCTCCGAGACGTGCACCAGGCCTTCGACGCCCTCTTCGATCTCCACGAAGCAGCCGTAATCGGCGATGTTCGTGACTTTGCCGAACAGGCGCGTGTTCGCCGGATAGCGGCGCGCGATGTTCTGCCACGGATCGGCGCCGAGCTGCTTCAGGCCGAGCGAGACGCGCTGCCGCTCGCGATCGAATTTCAGGATGCGCACGTCGATCTCTTCGCCGACCTTCACCACCTCGGACGGATGCTTGACGCGCTTCCAGGCCATGTCGGTGATGTGCAGCAAGCCGTCGATGCCGCCGAGATCCACGAACGCGCCGTAATCGGTGAGATTCTTGACCACGCCCTTGACGGCTGCGCCTTCCTGCAGATTGTCGAGAAGCGCCGAACGCTCCGCGCTGTATTCCTGCTCCACCACGGCGCGCCGCGATACCACGACGTTGTTGCGCTTCTGGTCGAGCTTGATGACTTTGAATTCGAGCGGCTTGTTCTCGAGGTACGAGGGATCGCGCACCGGCCGTACGTCGACCAGCGAGCCGGGCAGAAACGCGCGCACGTTGTCGATCTCGACGGTGAAACCGCCCTTGACCCGGCCGGTGATGACGCCGGTGACCACTTCCTGCTTCTCGAAAGCCGTCTCGAGACGCGTCCAAGTGCGCGCCCGCTTGGCCTTCTCGCGCGACAGCCGGGTCTCGCCCGAGCCGTCCTCGACGCTGTCGAGCGCGACCTCGACGGTCTCGCCGACTTGCACTTCGATTTCGCCCTTCTCGTTCTTGAATTGATCCGAGGGTATGACGGCCTCGGACTTCAGACCGACATTGACGATGACGTAATCTTGGCCGACCTCGACGATGAGGCCGTTGAGTATGGTGCCGGGACGAATCCGCTGGCTCGCGATGCTCTGTTCAAACAGTTCCGCAAAACTTTCTGTCATGTGCTCTCTATCGAACGTTGCCCCGGCTCATTTCCATGTGCACCGGGGGTTGACCATAATGACGGGGATCTATCCTTGATCCGCCGCAACCAAATCTCGCAAGCCCCGTCCCATCAAGAGCCCCGTCGGATGCGGGCAATTTCCAGAACCCGGCTCACCACCGCATTGACGGGCATCCCCGTCGTGTCCAGCACGACTGCGTCGGCACTCGCGACAAGAGGCGAGGCGGAGCGCGAAATATCGCGCCTGTCGCGCTCGGCTATCTCCAGCGAAAGGGCGGCAAGGGTAGCAGCAACCCCCTTTTCTTTCAACTGGTTATGGCGCCTCAGCGCTCGCTCCTCGGGGCTCGCCGTGAGGAATATCTTCACCTCGGCCCCGGGGAATACCACGGTGCCCATATCGCGCCCATCCGCTACCAGTCCCGGGGGTACGGCGAAAGCCCGCTGACGCGCCAATAGCGCGGCCCTCACGGCCGGGATTGCGGCCACCCGCGAGGCATCCCCGCCCGCCGCCTCGGTGCGGATGTCTCGCGTGACATCCGCGCCGCCCAGCCAGACCCTCTCCTCCCCCTGCGGTCCCGATCCGAAGCGGATGTCGAGGCCGAGGGCCAAGGGCGCAAGCGCCGACGCATCATCGAGCCCGGTCCCGGCGCGGCGCGCCGCCAGCGCGACCAACCGATACAGGGCCCCGCTGTCGAGCAGATGCCATTTCAAGGCATTCGCCACCGCTCGGCTGATCGTCCCCTTGCCCGATCCGGAGGGACCATCGATGGCGATGACCGGCACGGCGGCCGCAGGCTCGGCCCGGGTCATGCGCCGCCGACCGAGGTTTCGGCGAGGTCGAGGCCCACCGCACGAGCGAGCGCTACGAACCCGGGGAAGGAGGTGGCGACATTGGCCGTATCCCGCACCGCGATCGGCCGCGCCGCGCGCAGGCTGGCGACGCTGAAAGCCATCGCGATGCGATGATCGCCGCGGCTGTCGATCTCACCGCCGCGAAAAGCGGCTCCGTCCGGCTTGCCCTCGATCCGCATACCGTCGGGGGTGGCCTCGTGCGCGACGCCCATGGCCTCGAACCCCGCCGCCATGGCGGCGATCCGATCGCTTTCCTTGACCCGCAATTCCTCTGCGCCCGTGACCCGCGTCTGCCCCCGGGCGCAAGCCGCCGCGATGAACAGCACCGGAAACTCATCGATGGCCAGTGCCACGGCGGACGGGGGCACGTCGATTCCTTGCAGGGCGGAGGCGTGCACGCGCAAATCCGCCACGGGCTCCGCCCCGCTCGAGCGCAGATTCTCGACCTCGATGCGCCCGCCCATGCTGCGCAGGATGTCGAGCAGGCCCGTGCGCGTGGGATTGAGTCCGACGTTCTCGAGGAGCATTCCTTCGCGGGCTGCGCCGAGCAATCCCGCCACGATGAAGAACGCCGCGGAGGAGAAATCGCCAGGAACTTCGAGCGACTGGCTCTCGAGCCTCGCGGGCGGATGGAGCGTCGTGACGAGTCCGCTCGTGTCGATACGCACGCCCGCGCTCGCGAGCATGCGCTCGCTGTGATCGCGGCAAACCGCCGGCGAGCTCACGGTGGTCGGACCGTCGGCGTACAAACCTGCGAGCAGCAGCGCGGATTTCACCTGCGCGCTCGCGACCGGCATGCGGTACTCGATGCCATGTAGGCGCCGTCCGCCGCCGATCTCGAGCGGCGGCTTGCCGTCGTGCGTGCGCACGTCGGCGCCCATCTCGCGCAGCGGCCTCGCCACGCGCTCCATGGGCCGCTGCATGAGCGACTCATCGCCGATCAGTGTCGAGGCGAAGGATTGCGCGGCGAGCAACCCCGCGAACAATCGCATGGCCGTGCCGGCGTTGCCCATGTCGAGTGCGTGTGCGGCGGCCTTGAGCCCGTGCAATCCGACGCCGCGCACGCGCACGCGCGCGGGCTCCGGCTGCTCGATGCGCACTCCGAGCGCCTGCATCGCCTTGAGGCTCGCGAGACAATCCTCGCTGGCCAAAAAGCCGCGCACCTCGCTCTCGCCGGAGGCGAGCGCCGACACAAGGATGGAGCGGTGGGAGATGGACTTGTCGCCCGGCAGCGTCACACGGCCGAGAACGCGCCGCACCGGCCGCGCCTCGATGCATTTGACCGCGCCCGGGCGCGCCGGCAGCGAAGCGGGCGCCGTCACAGCACCGCCCGCGGATAGGAGCCGAGCACCTTGAACAACGAAGCCCGCGCCTCGAGCGAGGCCAGGGCCTTCGCGAGCGGCGGATCGCTCACGTGACCCTCGACGTCGATGAAGAACACATAGTCCCATTTGCGCTTGCGCGAGGGTCGCGATTCGATGCGCGTCATGTTGATGCCGTGCTCCGCGAACGGCTCCAGCAGCCGGAACAGCGCGCCGGGATCGTCGGTGCCGCTCGCCGACACCAGCAGAGTCGTGCGGTCGGCGCCGCTCGGCGTAAACAGTTTGCGGCCGATGACGAGGAACCGGGTGGTGTTGTCGGAATGGTCCTCGATCTCCTCGGCGAGGAGATTGAGCCCGTAAATCTCGGCCGCGGCGCGGCTCGCGATCGCCGCCGTGCCCCGCTCGTCGCGGGCGCGGCGCGCACCCTCCGCGTTGCTCGAGACGGGGACGCGCTCGGGCTCGGGCAAGTGCTCGTCCAGCCAGCCGCGGCACTGCGCGAGCGCCTGGCATGCGCGCACACTCGCTTGACGTCGGCGAGCGCGCTCATCCGCCCCATGAGATGATGCTGGACTCGCAGCTCCACCTCGCCGCAGATCTTGAGCGCGGAGCCCAGGAACATGTCGAGCGTGTGGCTTACCGTGCCCTCGCTCGAATTCTCGATCGGCACCACGCCGAAGTCCGCGATCCCGCCCTCCACTTCGCGAAACACCTCGTCGATCGCCGGCAGGGGCAACGCGCGCACCGAGGATCCGAAGTGCTTGAGCACGGCGGCCTGGGTGAACGTGCCCTCGGGGCCGAGAAAAGCCACCTTGAGCGGCTCCTGCTGAGCGAGACACGCCGACATGATCTCGCGAAACAAGCGCGCGATTTCCTCGTTGCGCAGCGGTCCGCGATTGCGCTCGAGCGCCTTGCGCAGCACCTGCGCCTCGCGCTCGGGACGGTAGAAATCGACCGCCTTGCCGCTCGCGGTCTTCGAGACGCCGACCTGCTGGGCGAAGCGGGCGCGCTCGTTCAACAGCTCGTGGATGCGCGCGTCGATGGCGTCGATCTGCGTGCGGATGCTGTCGAGATCGAGGCGCGGCGCACCGCCTTCGTGGGGCACCGCGCCGACGCGCGCACCCGCCGCGGGAGCCGGCGCTGCGGAGGCGGCCGCCGTGGAGCGGCTACGCCGTTTGATGGATTTTCGCTTCATCCGTGTTTGCGCTCGAACTCGCGCATGAAACCGACCAGCGCCTCGACGGCTGCCATGGGCACGGCGTTGTACAGGCTCGCGCGCATGCCGCCGAGAATGCGGTGGCCCTTGAGGTTGTGGAGCCCGGCGGCGCCGGCCTGCTCCAGGAACTCGGTCTCGAGCGAGGTCTGAGCGAGCGAGAAGGTCACGTTCATCCAGGAGCGCGCGTCCTTCGCGACGCGATTGCGGTAGAACGCGGAGCCGTCGATCGCGGCATACAGCGCCTGGGCCTTGGCCCGGTTGCGCTCACCCATCGAGGCGAGACCGCCCTGTTTCTTCAACCATTTGAAGACCAACCCCGCCACGTACCAGGCGAACGTCGGCGGCGTGTTGAGTAGCGACCCCTCGTCGGCAATGAGCTGATAGTTGAACACCGCGGGCGTCTCGGGACGCGCATGGCCGAGAAGATCCCCGCGCGCGATGACGATCGTCAGCCCCGACGGACCGATGTTCTTTTGCGCTCCGGCGTAAATGAGTCCGAATTTCGAGACGTCGATGGGCCTCGATAAAATCGTCGAAGACATGTCGGCCACGAGCGGCACGCCGCGGCCGGCGGGCACGTAGTGGAACTCCACGCCGCTGATGGTCTCGTTCGGCGTGTAGTGCAGATAGGCGGGCTCGCTGCTCAGCTTGAACTCGCGCTGCGGCGGCACGCGCAGATACTCGCCACCGGCGTCCGCGGCGACGTTCACGGCACCGTAGCGGCGCGCCTCGGCGATCGCCTTCTTCGACCAGTGTCCCGTGTTGATGTAATCGACCACCCCATCGGTGCGGCTCAAGTTGAGCGGCACGAGGGAGAACTGCGCGGAGGCACCGCCCTGCATGAACAGCACCTTGTAACTGCGCGGTATGCCCAGCAGCTCGCGCAGATCCGCCTCCGCCTCCTCCGCGACTTGCATGAACGCCTTGCCGCGGTGACTCACTTCCATGACCGACATGCCGGATTGCTGCCAGTCGAGCAGTTGATCGCGCGCCTCCTCCAGCACCTCGGTGGGCAGCGCCGCCGGGCCGGGCGAAAAGTTGTAGGAGCGCATCGCGGCGAGTCCGGCTAGCTGGTCGGCTCGCCGGAGCTCGTGCCCGAATCGTCCGTCTCGCCGTCGCCGCCCTCCGCCGCGGCGTCACCGCCGCCCGGCTCGCCGGCGATGCGGTCGAGACCGGAGAGCTGATCGCCCTCCTCGAGCCGGATCAGACGCACGCCCTGGGTGTTGCGCCCCACGACGGAAATTTCCTTGACCGGAGTGCGCACCAGCACCCCGCTCTGGCTCATGAGCATGACCTCATCGTCCATGCTCACCTGCAGCGCACCCACCATGCGACCGTTGCGATCGGTGATCTGCAGTGCGATCACACCCTGGCCGCCGCGGCCGTGCGTCGGGAACTCCTCGAGCGGCGTGAGCTTGCCGAAGCCGTTCTCGGAGGCGGTCAGGATGTAGCCCGGCTCGGCCACGATCAGCGCATTGACGCGCTGTTCCTCGGCGAGCTTGATGCCGCGCACGCCCGCCGCCTCGCGCCCCATCGGCCGCACCTCGTCCTCGACGAAACGGATGGCCTTGCCGCCGGTGGTGAACAGCAGGATGTCCTTGCTGCCGTCCGTGATGGCCACCCCCACCAGCTTGTCGCCGGAATCGAGCGCCACGGCGATGATGCCGCTCGCGCGCGGCCGCGAGAACAGCGCGAGCGAAGTTTTCTTCACGGTGCCGAGGCTCGTCGCCATGAACACGAACTTGCTCTCCTCGAACTCCTTGATCGGCAGCATGGCGCTGATGCGCTCGCCTTCCTGCAGCGGCAGCAGATTCACGATGGGCTTGCCGCGCGAGCCGCGACTTGCCTGCGGCAGCTGATAAACCTTGAGCCAGTACAGCTTGCCGCGGTCCGAAAAGCACAACAGCGTGTCGTGGGTGTTCGCCACGAACAAGCGGTCGATGAAGTCCTCGTCCTTGACGATGGTCGCGGCCTTGCCGCGGCCGCCGCGCCGCTGCGCCTGATAGTCCGATACCGGCTGAGCCTTGGCATAGCCGCCGTGCGACAAGGTCACCACGACTTCCTCGGGGGAAATCAGATCCTCGATGGTGAGATCCTCGTGCGTCGAGATGATCTCGGTGCGGCGCTTGTCGGAGAAGCCGTCGCGGATCGCCTCCAGCTCGTTGCGGATCACCTCGAGCAGGCGCTCGGGGCGTGCCAGGATGTCGGAGAGGTCGCGGATCAGCGTCAGCAGCTCCTCGATATTCCGCGATGACCTTCTCTTGCTCGAGCCCGGTGAGGCGGTGCAAGCGCATGTCGAGGATGGCCTGCGCCTGCACTTCCGTCAGCCGATAGCCGCCCGCGACGATGCCGAGCGGCGGCGATTCCCCCTCGGGGCGCGTGCTGATGCCGCCGGCGCGCGCAAGCATTTGCGGAACGGCGCCCGAGGCCCACGCCCGCGAGACGAGCGCCGCCCGGGCCTCCGCGGGCGAGGGCGAAGCCTTGATGGCGGCGATGATGTCGTCGATGTTTGCGAGCGCAATCGCGAGTCCCTCGAGCACGTGGCCGCGCTCGCGCGCCTTGCGCAGGTCGTAAACCGTGCGTCGGGTGACAACCTCGCGCCGGTGACGCAGAAATGCATCGAGCATGTCCTTCAATGACAAAAGCCGCGGCTGTCCGTCGACCAGCGCCACCATGTTGATGCCGAACACCTGTTCCATCTGCGTCTGCGCAAACAGGTTGTTGAGCAGGATCTCAGGAACCTCACCGCGCTTGAGCTCGATCACGACACGCATGCCGTCTTTGTCGGACTCGTCGCGCAGCCCGTCCGAGGCGATGCCCTCGATCAGCTTGTCGCGCACCAGATCCGCGATGCGCTCGATGAGCTTCGCCTTGTTAACCTGGTAGGGAAGCTCGGTGATGATGATCGCCTGACGATCGCCCTTGCCGACGTTCTCGAAATGCGTGCGCGCGCGTACGTGCAGCCGCCCACGGCCGGTCTTGTAGGCAAGAACGATTTCCTGCGCGCCATTGATGAACCCGGCCGTCGGGAAGTCCGGCCCCGGAACGATCTGCATGAGCTCCGCGAGCGTGATGCTCGGATTGCTCGATGAGCGCGATGCACGCGGACACGATCTCGTGCAGATTGTGCGGTGGAATGTTGGTCGCCATGCCGACCGCGATTCCCGACGAGCCGTTGATCAATAAATTGGGGACTCGCGCCGGCAGGACCGCCGGCTCGGACTCCGACTCGTCGTAGTTCGGCACGAAATCGACGGTTTCCTTGTCGATATCGGCAAGCAGCTCGCCGGCGAGCTTCGACATGCGCACTTCCGTGTAGCGCATCGCCGCCGGCGGATCGCCGTCGACCGAGCCGAAATTGCCTTGACCGTCGACCAGCAGGTAGCGCATGGAGAACGGCTGCGCCATGCGTACGATGGCGTCGTAGACGGACTGATCGCCGTGCGGGTGATACTTACCGATGACATCGCCCACCACGCGCGCCGACTTCTTATAGGCCCGATTCCAGTCGTTGCCGAGCTCGCGCATGGCGTACAGCACGCGCCGGTGGACCGGCTTCAAACCGTCCCGCACGTCGGGCAGCGCGCGGCCCACGATCACGCTCATGGCGTAATCCAGGTAGGATTTGCGCATCTCCTCTTCGAGATTTACGGGCAATATTTCGCGTGCGATCTCGGCCATATGCGCGAGTCCGGAGATTCCTGTGGCTACAAATTAAGCGGGTTTATTGGAGGCGAGACGGGGTCTCAACATGCGCGAATTCTAGCATAGATCCCCTGCGTCTTCAGCCTCGGCCGGGATTAGCCGATATACTCGCCGCCATGCCGAGAGTGCCCTGCGATCTGCACATCACCCCGCGCTGGATACTGCCCATGGCCGGCGAGCGCGAGCTGTTGGAGAAGCACACGCTGGTGGTGCGGGATGGCCGTATCCTCGAAATCGCGCCTGCGGATGCGGCCGAACGGCACTATGCGCCGCGAGTCTCGCTCGAGCGGCCGAACCACCTGCTCATGCCCGGACTGGTCAATGCCCATACGAGCATAGGCACTCTCCCCGGCGCGGGCGGCGCGCCGGTGTTCTCGCCGGACCTGGCCGCGCTCGGCATCGCCAACATGCTCAAGGAGGGGGTGACGGCGTTTTGCGACGTCGGTTATTTTCCCGGCGAAGTTGCCGACACGGCCGTCGCACAGGGTATGCGCGCGGTCATCGGGTTGCCGGTGGCGGCTTGCCCAAGCGCCTGGGCCCACGGCCCCGCGGAGTACCTGACCCGCGCGCTGAAACTGCGCGACGAGTACAAGGGTCATCCCTCCATTTCCACCGCATTCGCTCCCCTCGACAGCCACACCCTCGAGAACGCGACGCTCGCGCGTGTCAGCACGCTCGCGGCCGAGCTCGATGCCGGCATTGTCGTCGCGGTCAATCGCTCGCGGCGCGACATCGATGAGTGCGTGAGCCGTCACGGCATGCGGCCGCTGGCGCGCCTCGAGTCCCTGGGGCTTGTCACGCCGGCACTGCTGGCCGTCCATGCCGTGAGCCTCGAGGAGGCGGAGCTCGAGCTCATCCGACGCGCCGGAGCGGGCGTTGCGCTATGCCTCGCCGCCGGTCTCGTCCGCGGCGAGGGCTTGCCGCCCATTGCGCCGCTCGCCGCCGCGCGCACCGCGGGCGTGCGCCTCTGCTTGGGCAGCGCCGGCGCCGCGCAAGATCTGTGGAATGACATCAAGCTGCTCGCGCTGCACGGCGGCATCGGCGCCGAGCACCCGGTGCTCCACGCGCGCGAAGTCCTCGAGACGGCGGCGCGCGGCGGCGCCGCGGCCCTCGGGCTCGATGCCGAGACTGGCACCCTCGAGGCGGGCAAGTGGGCGGATGTATGCTGTCTCGATCTCGGCGGACCTGCCACGCAGCCGGCGCTCGAGCCGCTGTCGCAAGTGCTGCTCGCCGGCGGGCGCGATCTCGTGAGCGATGTCTGGATCGCCGGCAGGCAGCTGCTCAGCGAAGGTCAGTTCACGCGCCTCGACTGGCCGGAGCTCGCCGCACGCTTGAAAGCGCTGCAGGCTCGCGCGAGGATGGCGCCGACATGAGTTCCCCCTCCTCTTCCAACGTCGATACGGCGGAGGTCGCCAAATTCGACGCCATGGCGCAACGCTGGTGGGACCCGCAGGGGCCGTCCAAACCGTTGCACGATCTGAACCCGCTGCGCTTGCAGTACATCGATCGCGCCGTCTCGCTCGCCGGAAAACTCGTCGTCGACGCAGGCTGCGGCGGCGGGATTCTGTCCGAGGCCATGGCCCGCGCCGGCGCGCGCGTGCTCGGCATCGATCTCTCGCAGGCTTGTCTCGACGTCGCACGCCTGCATGCGCTCGAGGCGCGGATCGAGCTGCATTACCGGGCCGTGTCGGTGGAGACCCTGGCGGGAGAGCAGCCCGCGCACTTCGACGCGGTCACTTGCATGGAGCTGCTCGAGCACGTGCCCGATCCCGCCGCCATGCTCGCGGCACTCGCCGCCCTGGTTAGGCCGGGGGGCGAGGTCATCGTATCGACCTTGAATCGCCATCCCCGGGCGTTCGCCGTGGCGATCATCGGCGCGGAATACCTCGCCCGCGTGCTGCCTCGCGGGACCCACGACTATTTGAAGTTCATTCGCCCTGCGGAGCTCGCGCGCTGGGGACGCGCGGCGGGCCTTGGCCTCGAGGATGTCACCGGGATCTCCTACAACCCGCTCACGCGTTCCTTTCGTCTGTCCGCAGATGCGACGGTGAATTATCTCGCGCGTTTCCGGCGGGAGGCTTGATTGACGGTCAAGGCGGTCCTGTTCGATCTCGACGGCACCTTGCTCGATACCGCTCCCGACATGGTGGGTACATTGAATTCGCTGCGCCTCGATCACGGCCTTGCGCCCTTGCCGTATCAGCAGGTGCGCGCCGAAGTGAGCCACGGTTCTGCGCGGCTGGTGCAGATCGGCTTTCCCGGCGTCGACGCTCCGCGTTTTGCACTGTTGCAGCGCCGCTTCCTCGAGGCCTACGGCGCCCGTCTCGCCGCAGAAACACGACTGTTCGAAGGCATGGACCGCGTGCTCATCGAGCTGTCCCGACGGGGTCTCGGCGCCGGGATCGTGACCAACAAACCCGCTCGCCTCACCGACGCCTTGCTCGAAGAGCTCGGGTTGCGCGCGCGCTTCGCTTGCGTCGTGAGCGGCGACACGCTGAACGAGCGCAAGCCGCATCCGCTGCCCATGCTGCACGCCGCGCGGCTTGCCGGCGCGGCGCCCGAGGCCTGCGTCTACGTGGGCGATGCGGAACGCGACGTGCAGGCGGCGCACGCGGCCGGTATGCGAGCACTCGTCGCCGCATATGGCTATCTGCGGGCAGATGAGGACTCGGCGGCCTGGGGCGGCGACGGCTCCATCGAGCAGCCCGCGGATCTGCTCGACTGGCTCGATCGCGAGCAAAGCGCTTGAGCTCGGGGACGAGATGACGCTCTGGACTGTGCTCGTCACGGGGATTGGCGGCTGCGCCCTAGGATTTCTGCTGGCGCTTCTCTGGCGCGCGAAGCGGGAACAGGCCGCGCGGATCGAGCTCGAGCTGCTGCGCGCGCGGCTCAAGTCCGATGAGGGCGCGGCGGCCGAGCGCGACGGCGCCATCGCCCGGATGCGCGAGCAGCTGCAAGCCGTATTCGGCGAGCTCGCCCGCACGAGCTTGCAGAGCAACAACGAGATGTTCCTGCAGCTCGCTCGTGAACGACTCGACCGCGACAAGCAGGATGCCGCGGCAACGCTCAAGGAGCGCGAGACCGCGATCGAATCGCTCATCCAGCCGATCCGGGAGGCCATCGGCCGCACCGAGTCGCAGATCCAGAGCATCGAGCGCGAGCGCATCGACGCATTCGCGGGCATCAGGAACCAGATGGAATTGCTGACGACCGGGCAGCACGTTCTGTCCCGCGAGACGCGCAATCTCGTGACCGCGTTGCGCCGGCCCGATGTGCGCGGCCGCTGGGGCGAGATGACGCTCAAACGCCTGGTCGAGCTCTCGGGCATGAGCGCGCACGCCGACTTCACCGAGCAGCACCATCACGTGACCGAGTCGGGGGCGATACGCCCGGACATGATCGTGCACATGCCGGAGCGGCGCGACATCGTGGTCGACGTGAAGACGCCGCTCGACGCCTATCTCGCCGCGGTGGAGGCGCAGACGGAGGACGATCGCGGGCGCGAGCTGAGGCGACACGCGCAGGTGGTGAGCGCGCGCGTGCGTGAGCTCGCCGGAAAGCAGTACTGGGCGCAATTCGAGCACAGTCCGGATTTCGTCGTGCTGTTCCTGCCCGGAGATCAGTTCCTCTCCGCGGCGTTGCAAGAAAATCCCGATCTCATCGATGAATCGCTCCGCCAAAACGTCATGCTCGCCACGCCGACCAGCCTGGTCGCGCTGTTGAAGACGGTCGCGCTTGGCTGGAAACAGGCGGCGCTCGCCGAGAATGCGGCTGAGATCCGCAAACTGGGCGAGGACATGTACAAACGATTGGGTGTGTTCGGCGACCACCTCACCAAGCTCGGCAGGGCGCTGGGCGTAAGCGTCGATTCATTCAACAAGGCCGTGGGCTCGCTCGAGCAGCAGGTGATGCCCGCGGCGCGGCGCTTCCCGGGACTCGGTCTGCGCGTCAATCGCGAGCTCGAGCTGATCGAGCCGGTCGAGACCTTGACGCGCGTGCCGCGCGTTGCCGGCCCCAATGAAACGCGCGCCGATGCCGGATCATCCGAGGAGGCTTGAGGAATCCTACCGCGCGCGCGCGGTGCCGGCGGGGTCGCCGCGCTATTTCAGCTGGCTGTTCGCCGCCCCGCCCATGCGCGACCCGCTTCTCGGCATCTATGCCCTGCTCGCCGAATGGCGCAATCTCGTCGATCCCGGCGTCGAGCTGACCGCGGGGCACCTGAAGCTCGCCTGGTGGCGCGAGGAGATCGATCGCCTGAACCGCGGCGCGCCCGTGCATCCCATAAGCCGCTATATCGGCTCGCTGCCGCGCGCCGGCGAAGTCGATTTCACATCCCTCGAAAAAACCCTCGAGGCGCTTGCGCGCCAGATCGACGGCGCACCGCTCGAGCGTGGCGCCGAGCTCGAAGCGCACGCGGCCGCCCTGTGGGCAGAGCCCCTCGCAACGGCAGCGTGCCTCGCGGGTGAGCGGTTCGCCGCCCGGCCGGGCGTCACCGCGCCGGCACCCGCCCTCGCCGAGGCCGTACATCGCGCCGAAGCGGCGCTGGCCGCCGCGGAATATCTCAACGACGCGATCGCGGGCTATCGGCGCGCCGCGCACTTCGGCCGCGTCGCCTTTCCGGTCGATGAATTGCTTGCGGCGAACGTCGAAGATTCGGATCTCGGCGCCGCGGAGCCGCCCCATCATCTACAATCGTATCTGGAGGAGCTGCGCCGTCGCGCGGTCCAATATTGCTCGCAGGCAAGCGCGGTGTTGCCGCGTTCCGAGCGCGAGCCGATGCGGCACCTGCTCGTGCTCGCGGCGCTCGGCGCGCGCCAGGCGCATGGCCGGTGGAACGACGGCTTGCTGCCTTTGCGCGAGCTGTATCTCGCCTGGAGCACGGCGCGCCGCGCTGTACGCCGGCAATGAGCGGAGCATCGATGGAATCACTGGCGAAACCAACGGCGAAAGAATTACCGGCAAAGCTTGAGCCCGTCGATCTCTCGGGGCGGACGATTCTCGTCACCGGAGCGAGCGGCGACTTCGGCCGGGCGCTCGCGATCGACTGCGCGCGTGCGGGCGCGAGCGTCGTGCTCGCCGGCCGCAACGGCGCCAAGCTCGACCGGCTGTACGATGAGATCGTCGCACTCGGCGCGCCGCAGCCGGCCATCGTGCAGCTCGATCTCGCGAGCGCCACTGCGCAGGATTACGACCGGTTGTCGGATACGATCGACCGGGAATTCGGCAAGCTCGACGGACTGGTGCACGCCGCCGCGCTGCTCGGCGATCGCACGCCGCTCGAGCAATACGACGTACCGACCTGGTGCCGGGTGCTGCACGTCAATCTGACAGCGCCTTTTATCCTGACACAGGTCCTGCTGCCCAATCTGCGCAAGGCCCGCGACGCCTCCGTGATCTTCGTGAGCTCGAGCGTTGCGCGCAAACCGCGTGCCTACTGGGGCGCGTATGCCGTATCAAAGGCGGGACTCGAGGCGCTGCGGGAAATGCTCTCCCAGGAGCTCGAGGGTAAAGAGACCATCCGCTTCAACAGCATCAATCCCGGTCGCATGCGGACCGCCATGCGCGCGGCGGCCTATCCCGCCGAAGATCCGAACAGCTTGCCGGCGCCCGGCGCGCTGACGGGGGTCTTTCTGTATTTGCTGAGTGCCGAGGGCCGCGGCATCGATGGCCGGTATTTCGACGCGCAAAGAGGGGCCGACGGGCAATGAGGGGCTACGCATGATGAGGACTGTCGATCACAACACGCGGCAGAGGGCCGGCTCGATCCTCGGGCGCGGGCTGCCCGGCGCCGCGCTCCTCCTGTTGCTCGCGACTGGCGCTACCGCGCCCGCCGCTGCACAGCCGGCCCAGGCTCAGCCGCTGCAGGCACCGCCCCAGGCTCAACCCCTGCAATCGCCGCTCCCCGCCGGGCTGCGATCGCTCGAGGGGGACTATGTAATACCCAATTTCCGCTTTGCCTCGGGCGAGGCATTGCCGGAGCTGCGCTTGCATTTCACGACCCTCGGCAAAGCCCGTCGCGATGAGCACGGCCGGGTCACGAATGCCGTGCTGCTGTTGCACGGCATCGGCAGCTCAGGGCGCAGTTTTCTCGCGCCACGATTCGCCGGCGTGCTGTTCGGCAAGGGACAGCTCCTCGATGCGACGCGCTATTACATCATCATCCCGGACGCCATTGGGCACGGCGCGTCGAGCAAGCCGAGCGACGGCCTGCACGCACACTTTCCTCAGTACAACTACGAGGACATGGTGAGCGCGCAGTATGCCTTGCTGACCCAGAGTTTGAGCGTCGATCATCTGCGCCTGATCTTGGGCACCTCGATGGGCTGCATGCACACCTTTCTCTGGACGGAACACTATCCGGGTTTCATGGACGCCGCGATGCCGCTCGCCTGCCTGCCCGTGCCGATCGCCGGCCGCGATCGGGTATGGCGCGATCTCGTGATGGACTCGATCCGCACAGACCCGGAGTGGCTCGACGGCGAATATCGCAGCGAGCCCATGCAGGCACTGCACGCCGCTGCCGGCTTTTTGCTGATCGCCGGCAGCGCTCCCATCCAGATGCAAGCCGCGCTGCCGACGCGCGATGCCGCCGATGAGTTCTTGAAGGTATACCTCGATCGGGAGATCCCTGAGCTCGACGCGAACGATCTGCTCTATCAGATCGGCGCCTCGCGCGACTACGACGCCTCCGTCGGGCTCGAGAAGATCCAAGCGCGCCTCACGTGGATCAATTCGGCCGACGATTTCATCAATCCACCGGATCTCGGCATTGCGGAGCCCGAAGTCAAAAAGATCAAGAACGCGCGCTTCATCTTGTTGCCCGCCTCCGACCAAACGCATGGGCATGGCACGCACAACTGGCCCGCGGTGTGGCAGCAGTATCTAGGCGAGCTGCTCGCTGCGACTCAGCCGAAAGGGGAGGGCTAGGCTAGGCGTCGGTTGGCTGCGCCGGAGCGCTCGTGCCGGCAGCGGTCGCGCCTGGGCCGGCAGCGCCTGGGCCGGCCGCCTCGATTTCCTCGAGCAGCGCTCGCCGCTCGCCGGGCGGCAGCGGCCGCGAGCGGCCGCGAGCCAGATCGCGCGGCAGGTGCACGGGACCTAAGCGTACGCGCATGAGCCGGCTCACGATGAAACCGCGCGCTCCCCACCAGTGACGCACTTGGGCCGCACGCGTCGCCCGTGCGGTGACGTTGAGCCAGTGATTCTGACCCGCCCCCTGCTGCGCCTCGGCCGCGACGATGCTGATGGCTTCCCCTTCGCACTCGACCGCGGCACGGAATTCCTCCACCAACTCATTGCTCAGCGCGCCGCGCACGCGCAGGACATAGTCGGTGGTGAGCGCATGGAGTCCCCGCGAGATCCTATGCGCAAGCGAGCCGTCGTCGGTCAGCAACTCGAGCCCGCCATCCACCGGCGGCAACCCTTGAACCGCGAGCCAGCGGCCAAGCGCGCGCGTCACACCGAGCTGTTCTGCGGCGCGCGACGTGGCTTCTTGCAGATCGAGCGGGGTGCCCGGTGCGCGATGATAAAGAAGCACGTGCCCTTCGCCGCCGGCGGCGGCTCCGTGTAAGCGGACGGCACGTCCGTCGAGCGTCACGCGGTCGCGGTCACCCAAGCGTGCGCCGAGGGCGGGCAGCTCGCCGTTGATGCGCAAGCGCCCCTCGCGAATCCAGCGCTCGACTTCGCGCCGCGAGCCGATGCCGGCGGCGGACAGGAGCTTCTGCACCCGGGCAGGCTCGGGTGAGGATTGGCCACGCTTGGTGGCGTCGCGAGCGCGGCCCTTGCGGGCCGCCCCTCGCCTGCCCGCGGGCGCCGTGCGTGGCGGGCGAGGCGGCATCAATCCACGTCGTCGCCGGCCGGCCGGGCGACGAGGCCTTGCGGCCGCGGCTCATCGGACTGGGCGGCCTCGAGCTCATCCTCGTCGGACTGCTCCCCCGCATCCGTCGCATCTGCGCCGCCGCGAGCGTCGCTCGATTCGGTTTCGCCTGCGGCGGGCTCCGTCGATTCGACGGCAGGCTCGGCGCCGGGGAGCGAGAGCTGCACGCGCAGATCCTCGAGCTCCTTGAGCTGTGCAAGTGTCGGCAGGTCGTCGAGTCTCTGCAGACCGAAGTAATCGAGGAAATCGCGGGTGGTGCCGAGCAGCTCGGGGCGCCCCGGGACGTCGCGATGTCCGATGACCCGTATCCAACTGCGCTCGAGCAGCGTCTTGATGATGTTGGGGTTCACGGTGACGCCGCGAATCTGCTCGATCTCTCCGCGCGTGATCGGCTGACGATAGGCCACCAGCGCGAGGGTCTCGAGCAATGCGCGCGAGTACTTGGTGGGCCGCTCCTGCCACAGGCGCGACACCGGCTGAGCGACGGCCGAGCGGATTTGAATGCGATAGCCGCTGGCGACTTCCACCAGCTCGATGCCGCGAGCCTCGTAGTCTGACTGCAGCACGGCAATGGCGGCGCGCACCTCGTCAGCGGCCGAGCCATCGCGCTCGTCGAACAAGCCAACCAACTCGTCGGCGGCCAGCGGGCGGCCGGCGGCAAGCAGCGCCGCCTCGATCACGTTGCGTACATATTGGTCGTTCATTGGTTTCTCGCCAGGTCGTCGTTGGCCGCGGCAGCGGTGCCGGCGTCGTCGTCGGCCACCAGCTTCAAATGTCGAGCCGGATTGCCGAGACGCACGTGCAAGGGTCCATAGGCTTCGGATTGAACGATCTCGATCAATCCCTCGCGTAACAGTTCGAGGATGGCCACGAAAGTGACCGTGACGCCGCGGCGTCCCTCATCGGCGCGGAACAGGCGCACGAAGTCCAGGAAGGAGCTTGCGCTCAAGGCGGACATGACATCGCTCATGCGCTGGCGCACCGACAACGGCTCGCGCTGCACGTGATGATGCGCGAACATGTCGCTGCGCGCGAGCACCTCTTGGAAGGCGAGGAGCATCTCCTGCAAGGTCACCTGCGGTGCGACGCGCGTCACCTTGCGATCGACGAGCTCGGCGGTGGCAACCCAGGTGTCGCGCTCGAGGCGCGCAATCCGGTCGATGCCTTCGGCGGCGCGCTTGAAGCGCTCGTACTCCTGCAAACGCCGCACGAGCTCCGCCCGCGGATCGGCGTCCTCGCCCGCCTCCGCCTTGGGGCGCGGCAGCAACATGCGCGATTTCACTTCGGCGAGCGTCGCCGCCATGAGCAGGTACTCGCCGGCCAGCTCCAGCTGCAGCACCTGCATGAGCTCGATGTAGCGCGTGTATTGACGCGTGATCTCGGCGATCGGAATGTCCAGAATGTCGAGGTTCTGGCGCCGAATCAGATAGAGCAGCAAATCGAGCGGCCCCTCGAAGGCCTCCAGAAATACCTCGAGAGCCTGCGGCGGGATGTACAGGTCGCGCGGCAGCTCCGTGACGGGTTGCCCCTCGACCACCGCGAAGGGCATTTCCGTCTGCGTGTTGTGCATCGGCGCCGCGGCTGCCTGTGGAGCCGCCGGCGCTTTCGGCACGAGCGTGAGGTCGGGTTTCATCGAATCTCCGCGGGAACTCAACGGTAGTTCAGTCCCATCGCCTGACGAACCGCATCCATGGTATCGCGTGCCGCGGCGCGGGCGCGTTCACAACCTTCCGCGATGATACCGCGGACGAGCTCGGGATTCTCCTCGAATTCCTGAGCGCGCTTTGAGATCGCACCGATCTCCTCGACGATCTTGTCGATGAGCGGCGCTTTGCACTCGAGGCATCCTATCCCCGCGGAGCGGCAACCCGTTTGCACCCAGGCTTGAGTGTCGGCATTTGAATACACCTTGTGCAGATCCCACACCGGACACTTTTCGGGATCGCCCGGATCGGTGCGGCGCACGCGCGCCGGATCGGTCTGCATGGCCTTGAGCTTTTTCACGATCGAATCGGGGGGCTCGCGCAGCCCGATGGTGTTGTTGTAGGACTTCGACATCTTGCGCCCGTCGAGGCCCGGGACCTTCGGCGTGGCCGTGAGCAACGCCTCGGGCTCCGGCAAGATGGCAATGCCGGTACCCTCAAGATAGCCGAACAGGCGGTCGCGGTCTGCAACGGTCAAGCGGGCGTTCGATTCGACGAGCGCGCGAGCTTTGGCGAGCGCCTCGCCCTCGCCCTTCTCCTGATAGGCCTTGCGCAGCGAGCGGTACATGGAGGAGTTGCGCGCTCCGAGGCTCTTGATGGCTTTCTCGGCCTTCTGCTCGAACTGCGGCTCGCGTCCGTAAATGTGATTGAAGCGGCGCGCTATCTCGCGCGTGATCTCTACATGCGCCACTTGATCCTCGCCTACCGGCACATACTGAGCCCGGTACAACAAGATGTCGGCCGACTGCAGCAACGGATAGCCGAGAAACCCGTAAGTGGCGAGATCCTTCTCCGCCAGCTGGGTCTGCTGGTCCTTGTAAGAGGGAACGCGCTCGAGCCAACCGAGAGGGGTGATCATGGACAGCAGCAAGTGCAGCTCGGCATGCTCGGGTACTTTCGACTGGATGAATAACGTTGCGACGCCCGGGTTCAAGCCCGCGGCAAGCCAGTCGATGGCCATGGTCCATACGTACTCCTCCATCGAGGAGGTGTCCTCATAGCCGGTGGTGAGGGCATGCCAGTCCGCGATGAAGAAATAGCATTCGTACTGATATTGCAGCTCGATCCAATTCTTGAGCGCGCCGTGGTAATTGCCGAGATGCAGCATGCCGCTCGGCCGCATACCGGAAAGGACCCGGCGATTCTGGATGGGACCGGTCATGCGCCCGGACCCATCACATCGCTGATCACGCGGCCCATGGTGTGCATGGCGGGATCGAACAGCCAGCCGAGCAGACCGAGCAGGGAGAGGCCCACCACCAAGAACAAACCGATGGGCTCGAATTTCTCCATGCGCGCACCCCATTGCGAAGGCAGCAGGCCGGTGAGCACGCGGCCGCCGTCGAGGGGCGGAATGGGCAGCAGGTTGAACAAGGCAAGAAAAACGTTGATCAGTATGCCGGCCTGAGCCATGGAGGCAATCCAGCCAATCACTGTTTCGTTGCCACGCACGCGCACAATGCCCGCGAGCACGGCGCACCATAGGCCCGCCATGGCGAAATTCGCAAAAGGGCCGGCGAGCGCAACAACAATCCCGGCCAGACGCGGATTGCGCAAGGCTTTGGTGGCCACCGGCACGGGTTTCGCCCAGCCGAACAGCACGCCGCTCGTGGCCAGCAGGATGCCGGGCACGAGCACGGTGCCTACCGGATCGATGTGCCGCAACGGGTTGAGACTCAGGCGCCCGAGCATCTCGGCAGTTCGGTCGCCGAAGTATCGCGCCATCCACCCGTGTGCAACTTCATGCAACGTGATCGCAAAAAGTACCGGAATTGTCCAATAGGAGAGTTTGTATAGAAAGACAGATAAATCCAATGCTTGCACTCGTTATCTATATGAAAACACGAGCTGGCCTGCTCGCTTTGCCGCTCATTATACGGGCACCGCGCTCGCGAAAGGGGTGACGTCGCCGCGCCCTACGCGGACCACTTCGGCGTGCCCCGCGGACAGGTCGATGACCGAGGTCGGCACCAGCCCGCAATGGCCGCCGTCAAGCACCATGTCCACCTTTGTCTCGAGCAGTTCGTAGATGTCCTTGGCATCCGTTCGCGGCAGCTCCTCTCCGGGCAGCAGCAAGGTCGAGCTCATCACCGGCTCACCGAGCTCCGTCAGCAGCATCTGGCTGACCGGATGATCGGGAACTCGCAGCCCGATGGTGCCGCGGCGCTCGTGTTTCAGTCGGCGCGGTGTCTCGCGCGACGCCTTCAGAAGAAAAGTGTACGGTCCAGGGGTGTGACTGCGCAGCAGCCGGTATTGCCAGTTCTCCACGACTGCGTACTTGCCGACGTCGGCGAGGTCGCGGCACACCAGGGTGAAATGGTGATGGCGGTCGGTCTCGCGGATGCTGCGGATCCGCTCGAGCGCGGACTTGTCGCCGATGTGGCAGCCGAGCGCGTAGCACGAGTCCGTAGGGTAGACGATGACGCCGCCCGCGCGCAGGCACTCGACGGCTTGACGAATGAACCGGCGTTGAGGGGATACCGGATGCAGTTGCAGATAGATACTCATGGGTTCGAGGCTATGATACGCGCATGAATCAGCTCCTCGAATTATCGCCGCTCATCGTATTTTTCGTGATCTTCAAACTGGCGGGCATCTACTGGGCCACGGGCTCGCTCATGGTGGTTTGCACTGCGGTCATGCTCGTGCACCGCTTTCGAGCAGGAAGCTTCAAGCCGATGCACGTCATCACAGTGGCCATTCTCCTGGTGCTGGGTTCAGCCACCCTCATCCTGCATGACAAACGCTTCATCCAGATGAAGCCCACCGTGTTGCTCGCGCTGACCGCCGCGGTCTTCCTCGGTAGCACGGTGATCGGCAAGCGGCCGCTGGCGAGACGCATGCTCGAGGGTGTCTTCGACGAGCCTCTCGAGGTCGCGCCGCGTGCCTGGCAGGTGATCAATTTTCTGTGGGTGGGCTGGTTCGCGCTACTCGCGGCGGCAAACCTGTATGTCGCGCGAAACTTCGACGACGATGTGTGGGTAAAATTCAAGGTTTTCGGCATCAGCGCCGCCATGGTGGTGTTCATGATTCCGCAGGTGCTTTGGCTGAACAGCAAGCTACGGCGGGTGGAATCAGAGACCGCGCCGCCGTGACCGATCGAGCCCGGCGCTTGCGCGAACGGCTGGCGCGGGAGTTCGCGCCGCTCGAGCTCGTCATCGAGGACGAGAGCCACTTGCATGCCGGACATGCCGGTGCCGCGGGCGGCGGGAGTCACTTCCGCGTGCGCATCGTCGCCGAAGCGTTCGCGGGACTTGCGCCGGTCGCCCGGCATCGCCTGGTGTATGCCGCCGTCGCCGACCTGATACCGGGCGAGATCCACGCACTGGCGCTCGAGGCGCTGCCGCCCTCGCGATGAGCGGATTTTTCGCCAATTCCCGCGATTTATCTTAAACTGCCGCCCCCTGGGTGCGCGGCCACGCTGGCCGAGTCGCTCGTTTTGCCATAAGGAACCTCATGAGAGCACATTTTTTAGCGCCGTCCCTGGTTGCAGCCGTTGCGCTGCTCGCGGCCTGTAACAAGGCCCCCGAGACAGCGACTCCCGCGACGCCCGATGCTTCGACGGCGCCCGTGGTGGCCACGGTCAACGGCGTCTCGCTGACACGCCCCGAGTTCGACATCTACGAGAAGAACTTGCTGCGCAACGCAAAGGTGCAGAGCCTGACTCCGGAGCAGCAAAATCAAGTGCTCGATGACTTGATCACCATGCAGATCATGGCAGCGCAAGGCCAGAAGGACGGCCTCGAGAGCGATCCGGAGACCAAGGCGCAACTCGCGCTCCTGCACATGCGCGTCCTCGCCGATGCGGAGTCGCAGAAGTTCGTGAAGTCGCAAACGCCCTCGGATGCCGATCTGCACGCCGAATACGACACCGCCATTTCGCAGATGGACAAGAATGAGTATCACGCCCGGCACATTTTGGTCGCCAGCAAGGATCAGGCGGAACAAGTCATCAAGAAGCTCAAGAGCGGTGCGAAATTCGAGGATGTGGCCAAAGCGCAGTCCACCGACACCGGCTCCAAGAACAATGGCGGCGATCTCGGCTGGTTCACCACCTCGCGCATGGTCAAGCCCTTCTCCGACGCCGTGAAGACCCTGAAGAAAGGCGAGCTCTCGCAGCCGGTGCAGACGCAGTATGGCTGGCACGTCATTCAGCTCGAGGATACCCGCGATGCGTCGCCGCCCCCCTTCGACCAAGTGAAGCCACAGCTCACCGATGCAGTCATGCGGAAGAAGCTGCAAGCGTACGTCGAGGACTTGAAGAAGCAGGCGAAGATCGAGAAGAAGCCGGATGCGCTGCCCGCCGTCGCGCCGGTCGCACCGACGGGTCCCGCGATGTCGGGCCCGCCCGCAGGCGCCACCCCGGCGCCTGCCGGCTCGCCGCCTCCGGCGAGTGCGAGTCACTAGCGGATAGTCTTGATCGTGGTGAGCAGCGGGCCCGAAAGGGCCCGCTAGCTTTTCAGGAGCGTGAGGAACGCGGCCTCGTCAAGCACCTCGATGCCCAACTGACCCGCTTTGTCGAGTTTCGAGCCAGGGTCGGCTCCCGCGATGAGGTAGTCGGTCTTTTTCGAAACGCTGCCGGTCACCTTGCCACCGCGCTCTAAGATCGCGTCGCGCGCCGCATCGCGGCTCATCTGCTCGAGCGTACCCGTGATCACGAAAGTCTTGCCCGCGACATTTCCCACACTCTGCGGCCGCTCTACCGGCGGCCATTCGATACCGCTCGCGAGCAGCCGCTCGAGCAGGCGGCGATTCTCGGCGTTGTCGAAATAGCTGCGGATGCTGCCGGCGACGATCGGTCCCACGTCCTGTACCCGTTGGATTTCCTCGACCGGAGCCTGTGCTAGCGCGCGCGCGTCGCCGAAGTGCTGCGCGAGCGCGAGCGCGGTCGCCTCGCCGACGTCGCGGATCCCGAGCGCATAGAGGAAGCGTGGCAACGTGGTGCGCTTGGCTGCTTGCACGGCCGCGTGAATTTTCTGCGCCGATTTCTCACCCATCCGCTCGAGCGTCTCGAGCTGCGCGGCCTCGAGCTCGAACAGATCGGCGGGGGTCTTGACCCAATCGCGATCCACCAGCTGCTCGACCAGCTTATCGCCCAATCCCTGGATATCGAGCGCGCGCCGCGAGGCAAAGTGCTTGATCTCCTCTTTGCGTTGCGCCGCACAGGTGCGACCCCCGCTGCAGCGCGCGACCGCCTGATCGGACTCGCGCACCACGGGGGACCCGCAGACCGGGCAGTGCGTGGGCAGCTCCACCGATCGGGCACCCGCGACGCGACGCTCGAGTAGCACGCGGGCCACTTCGGGAATGACGTCCCCGGCGCGCCGGATGACCACGGTGTCGCCGAGCCGCACGTCCTTGCGGCCCATTTCATCGATATTGTGCAAGGTGGCGTTGCTCACCGTGACGCCGCCCACGAACGTCGGCGCGAGGCGGGCGACGGGGGTGAGCGCGCCGGTTCTACCCACTTGAAACTCGATGCCGAGCACTGTGGTGAGCGCCTCTTGCGCGGGGAACTTGTGCGCAATCGCCCAGCGCGGCGCGCGCGAGACAAAGCCGAGCTGGCGCTGCAGCTCGATGTCGTCGACTTTGTAGACCACGCCGTCGATTTGGTAAGGCAGCGCCGCGCGCGCCACGCCGATGTCACGAAAGTACGCGAGACACCCCTCTACGGACTCGACGACTCGCGTCTGAGGACAGACCTTGAATCCGAAGCCGCGCAGCATCTTGAGCATCTCGCTGTGATGGCCGGGCATCTCCCCGGCCTCCACGTAACCAACGCCGTAGATGAACAAATCCAGGGGGCGCGCTGCCGTCATTCGCGGGTCGAGCTGCCGCAGACTCCCGGCCGCCGCATTGCGCGGATTGACGAGAGTTTTCTCGCCGCGCGCCAGCGCCTCGCGATTGAAGCGCTCGAATCCCGCGAGCGGCATGAATACTTCGCCGCGCACCTCCAATACCCGCGGCAGGTTCGGACCGCGTAGCTTCAGCGGCAGCGCCTTGATGGTGCGCAGGTTCTGCGTGATGTCTTCGCCGGTCTCGCCGTCGCCGCGCGTCGCCCCTTGGGCGAATATGCCCAACTCGTAGCGCGCGCTGATCGCGAGCCCGTCGAGCTTGGGCTCGGCCGAGTAACGCACCACACTCTGCGTTGAGGCGCGCTCACGCACGCGTCGGTCGAAGTCGCGCACCTCCTCCTCGCTGAACGCGTTGTCGAGCGACAGCATGGCGATGCGGTGCCGGACCGTGCCGAAGGCCGCGAGTGGCGCCGCGCCGACGCGTTGCGTGGGAGATTCCGGCGTCGTCAGATCCGGGTAGCGCGTCTCGATGTCGCGCAGCTCGACTAACAGTCGATCGTACTCCGCATCGGGGACTTCCGGATCGTCGAGTGCGTGATAGCGATAATTGTATCCGTCGAGGAGCTCGCGCAGCGCCGTGACACGCTTTTCGGCAGCGCGCTTTGCTCCATCCGCTTCGCTGCGCGCCATCGACGATATCAGGCCAGAAGTGCCTGGAAGCGGGCGACGTCCTGCAGCAACGCCTCGGTGCGCAGCGGGGAGAACGGAATCCCCTTGGCATCCTGCATGGTCCCGGCAAGCGCCCGGGCGAGCTCGCGCGCCGTGGCGAGCAGCGTCTCCACCGTCTGCACGGGCTCGAGCGGCCCGGGCAATACGGCAAACAAGCTGACGCCGCGAAACTGCTCGTCGGGCATGGTCGACAGATCGAATATCCCGGGCTCTACGAGGCTCGCCACGCAAAAGATGCTGCGGCCGTCATTGTGCTTGCGGTGATACACCTGATAGCGGCCATAGGCGAGACCCAGCGCCTCGAGCGCGTCCATCAGGTCGGCGCCCGCCCAGCGTACTTCGCCCACCGCGCAGACCCGCACGGTAACGATCTTTTGCTGCTCGCTTCTGTTGGCCGGTGGAGGTGTTACGCCGGCCTGCCGATCGCTGTGCTCGGGGCCGCGCCGGGCGCTGGCGGCCCGCGCCTGTTCTTCAGCTCGTGCCTGTTCTTCAGCTCGCGCTTGCTCCTCAGCGCGCGCCTCGTCCTCGGCCGCCACCTCAGCTTCGGTCCGCAGTTCCTCGCCTGACTGTCCGACAAAGTCGAGCTCGATGGTGGCATCGCCCCGCAGGTCGTCGGATGGGTCGTCGTCGAGCGGCACAGGCTCGAACTCGATGACGGGCGCCGGCGTGGCGATCTCCGGCGCGGCGACGCCCGGCGGCGCCGACGTTGAGCGCACTGCGGTCGCCGATCGTGCAAAGCGCGCCTGGCCCGTCGCGCGGCTCGAATCCAAACTGAAATCGATCGGATCGGCGTGCGTGAGCATGGGCTGATCGAGGGCGGGCACTTCCGCGAAATCTGCCGTGCGAATGCTGAGAGGCTCGAGGGGCGGCACGCCCCATTCGCGCCTTTCTACGGGCGAGGCGCGTGCCTCGATGGGAGCCGGCTCGGGCGTCGCCACGCTCGGGCCATGCGGGTGCGTCACCGTGGGCTCGCGCAGCTCCGCGTTGCCGGGCGCCTGACGGGAGCCGCGGGCTGACCACAACCAGATCGCCCCGATCGCCAGGATGCCCAAAGCCAACAGTATCCAACGCAGCTCGTCCAACTTGCGCAAACCTCTGCTGTGTCGCGAAGACTCCTACATCGCAGCCATGCGCACAGCCTCATCGACATCGACCGCGACCAGACGTGACACGCCGGGCTCATTCTGCGTCACGCCGACGAGCTGCGCTGCCATTTCCATGGTCGTCTTATTGTGGGTGATGAAGATGAACTGCACGCTCCGCGACATTTCCCGCACGATGTCGCAGAAGCGGCCGATGTTGTTGTCGTCGAGCGGCGCATCGACCTCATCGAGCAGGCAGAACGGCGCCGGATTCAGATCGAAGATCGCGAACACCAACGCGACCGCGGTGAGCGCCTTCTCGCCGCCCGACAACTGACTGATGGTGCTGTTGCGCTTTCCCGGCGGGCGCGCCATCACGGAGACGCCCGAATTCTCGGATTCCTCGCCCTCGATCTCGAGATACGCGTGTCCGCCTCCGAACAGACGTGGAAATTTCTCCTTGAGACCGGCATTAACCTTGTCGAAGGTCTCTTGAAAGCGCGCTCGCGTCTCGCGATCGATCTTGCGCATCGCCGACTCGAGCGTCTCGAGCGCATCGGTGAGGTCCTTGCATTGACGGTCGAGGTATTCCTTGCGCTCGGATTGCTCCTTGAACTCGCCGATGGCCGCGAGATTCACCTGCCCCAGACGCTCGATCTTTCCCTTGGTCTCCTGCAAATCGGCTTCCCAAGTCTCCGCAGTCGCCTCGGGTGCGAGCCCGGCGAGGAGCGTGGGCAGATCGAACGAGGTGGCCGCGAGCTGCTCGGCGATGCTCTCGCGCCGTATGCGCACCTGTTGGGCGGCAAGACGCGCATCGTCCAGGGCAGACCGCGCCGCCTCAACGCGCTCGTCGAGGGAGGCCTTCTCGCTCTCGCGCTCGCGCAACAGCGCATCGAGGTCCTCGCTTGCGACGCGGGCCGCATGCAGCTCGCCGTCTACTTGCGTACGCGCCTGCAGCGCACGCTCCAGCTCGGCGGCCAGCGCCGCGAGGGGCGCCTCGTCGGCGGCCAGCTTGCGTAGCAACTCGTCCCGCCGCTGCATCAAATCCTCATGCTGCTTGTCGAGACGGGCGAGCGTGGTCGCAAGCGAAGCATGCGAAGTGCGGCGCGACTCCACCTGCAACGCCAGCTCCCGCGCACGCTGGCGGGTCGACTGCGCGGTCGCACGCGCCGTAGTCTGTTCCGCGCGCAGCCGCTCGCGTTCGCTCTCCAGCTCGATGCGCTGCGGCTCTAAGGCGGCGAGCGCATCGATGGCGGTTTCCATGCGGCCGCGTGCGGCGCGCAAATCGGTCTCGGTACGATCGAGCTCAGCGCTCACATCAGCCAGACCCGTCTCGAGCTGGCTCAGCCGCCGCTCGGCATCGGCCCTGCGGGCTTGCGCCGAATCGTGCTCGGCGCGCCGGTCGACGTGCTCGCGATGCAAGCGGTTCACCTCGGTTTGCAGGCGCTCGCGCCGATCCTCGTATTCGCGCACGCGCTCGTGGCGGCGCTCGAGCTCTTGCTCTCCGTTCTTTACTTCCGTCTCGAGCCGGCTCACTTCCACGCGCAGCGCGCGCAGAGTCTCCTCCCGCTCGATGACACCGGTGTGCGGTTCGGGATCGCGCGACAGGCGCAGCCAGTCCGCGCCGAGCCAAACCCCTTCGCGCGTGACCACCGAGCGTCCCTCGCCTAGGTTGCGGCGTATTCGCAATGCTTCGGGCAGCGTCTCGGCAATGAATACCGAGCCGAGCACCGAGCTCAGATACGGCGCGCCAGACACTTTAGCTTTCAGGCTCGCGGGATCCACCGCTGCGTCGGCGCCGGCGCTGACGACCACGAGATGACCGCCGTCGAAGCCGCCGAGAAGGTCCGTGACCGAATCCAGACCGTCGACGCAGACGGCCTCGAGATAAGAGCCGAGCACGGTCTCGACGGCGCGCTCCCAGCCGTGCTCCACGCGCAGTTGTTGTGCGACCCGCGGATTCTGATCGAGCGATTTCGACTTCAGCCACTCGGTGATTTTTCCGGAAGCCTTGCCGAGAGCGGCCTGCTGCAAGGCCTCGGTGGAAACCTTCAGCCCTAGCGACTGTTGCCAGCGGGCATGCAGCGCCTTCACGGCCTCGCTCTGCTCGCGCTCCTGGTCGCGGGCGGAGGTGAGCTCGTGGAGCAGCTGGGCGAGATCGGCGGAGGCTTTCTGACCGGCGTCGCGCGCGTGATCCGCCTGCTCTGCCAGACTCCCAAGCGCCAGGGTCGGCTCGAGCTGCGCCAGGGCGGCGCGCTCGGTCTCGTGCCGTTCGCGCTGTTGCAGCAGCCGGTGCTGCTGATTTTCCAGCTGCTCGATGCGGGCGCGCTCGACTTGCGTCTCGCGCTGACCCGAAGCAGCCGACTGCGCGTGCGCATCGGAGGTCTGCTGCCAGCTCGTGAGCGCTTGCTCGCAGCGCTCGAGTTCGAGCGCCGCGGCACGCTCCTCATCGTGCGCGGCGTCCAGGCCGGGTACCGCCGTCGCCAGTTCTTGCGCCAGCGCCGCGAGCTGACTGCGGTCGCGTTCGATGACGCTCGCGAGCTCGCTGACCTGAGCCTCGGCCTGTTCCAGGTCCGCGCGCTGACGCTCTCGCATTTCGCGCGCGTGCTCGATGCTTTGCTCGACCCGCGTAACCTCGCTGCCGGCCGAGTAGAAGCGCTCCTGAATGGCGCGCAGCGCATCGGATTTGGCCGACTGTTCGACACGGATCTTCTCGATGCGCGCCTCGGCTTCGCGTAAATCCGCCACGGCCGCCTGCATGGATGTATCGCAGTGCACGCTGGCCGCATCGCGCACCCCCGCCTCCGCGTCCAGACTTTGCAGGCGCAGCGCAAACAGCTCCGCCTGCAATTTGCGCTCCTCTTCCTTGAGCGTCTGATAGCGTCGCGCGGTTGCCGCCTGGCGCTGCAGATGGCGGATCTGCTTCTCCACTTCCTCGCGCAAATCGTTCAAGCGATCGAGGTTCTCGCGCGTCTGGGCGATGCGGCTCTCGGTCTCGCGGCGGCGCTCCTTGTAGCGCGAGATGCCCGCCGCCTCCTCGAGGAACGCGCGCAGATCATCCGGGCGCGCCTCGATGATGCGCGAAATCATGCCCTGCTCGATGATGGCGTAGCTGCGCGTGCCGAGTCCCGTGCCAAGGAACAGCTGGGTGATGTCCTTGCGGCGAACCTTGGTGCCGTTGATGAAGTAATCCGACGTGCCGTCGCGGCTCACCGAGCGGCGCAGCGCCACCTCGTTGTAGCTTGCATAAGGGCCGCCGATCTTTCCCTCCGAATTATCGAAAACGAGCTCGACCGAGCAGCTGCCCAAGGGCTTGCGCGCCGCGGATCCGTTGAAAATGACGTCGGCCATGGACTCGCCACGCAAATGCTTGGCGGAAATCTCGCCCATCACCCAGCGCACCGCGTCGATGATGTTCGATTTACCGCAACCGTTCGGGCCCACGACGCCGGTGAGGCTCGAGGGAAAGGTGACTGTGGTGGGATCGACGAATGACTTGAAGCCGGCAATCTTGAGTTTGGTGAGTCGCATCAGTCGTGATCAACCCTTAAGTTGGCGGGGCGAAATGAGCGACGGCCGCTGACGATGCGCGCGTGCCGTCGATGTGGCGCGTAGTGTAAAGTAATCGACACATACGTAAACCCCTTGTCCCGATGAGCACCGCACTCGAAGTCTTCGCAAATCCCGCGCCCGAGCGCGACTACACCATCCGGATGACCATTCCGGAGTTCACTTGCCTCTGTCCGAAAACCGGCCAGCCGGATTTCGCGACGTTGAAGCTCGAATACGTCGCCGATGAGCGGTGCGTCGAGTTGAAATCGTTGAAGCTTTACGTCTGGTCGTTTCGCTCGCGCGGCACCTTTCACGAGGCCGTGACGAACGAGATCCTCACCACGTTGGTGGCAGCGACCGCGCCGCGATTCATGCGTCTCAGCGCAGAATTCAATGTGCGGGGCGGCATCTACACGACGGTGGTTGCCGAGCATCGCCGCCCGGGATGGACCCCCGCCCCCCCCGTCTGCCTGCCTCCGTAGGCGCTGCGCCCACCCGAAAAGTGCCCGGATCTTACTCCCGCCCGGTGCGGACCCCCTCGCGCCTCGCCGACGTGCCTTAAAATATCATTATTTATCAATATATTGCGGCGTCGAAAAGCCATGGCCTCGCTGCGCTGTACACACCGAATTGCGTCGGTATAATCGCGCGCTCTCTCTTTGGAGGCGGAGACACCGAATGCCCTCGAAAAAAGCCAATAAAGCGGCGAAGAAGCCAGGAAAGGCGATCCCGAAGAAAGCAGCTGTCCGCAAGACAGCGGTTGCCAAAAAGGCAGCGCGAGCGTCACCCGGCCATACATCGAAGGTAACAGTGAAACCGCATAAACCGACCCCTAAATCGATCCCGGTCAAACACGACCTGAAACACGAATCTAAACAGGACGCGCCGAGCCACCAGGCACGTCCCAAACCGCTGGGCGCGGCGACTGCAAAGCCCGCATCCGCCACGCCCAATGGGCCGGCCGTAGTTGCGGAAAGGGCCGCACCCACCGTGAAATTCGACTCGCGGCCCTTGGTCATGCCGACGCGTACGCTGCCCGCCGACGACGACGGCGAGGAATCGTCCGGATCAGCGAGCCTGCTGGCGGGACCGCGCAACGTCAAGCCGTACATCGCCCGCCGCGGCGAGCAGTACATGAGCAAGGAGCAGCTCGAGCATTTCGCACGCATCCTGCAGAACTGGAAGCGCGATCTCATGGTGGAGGTCGACCGCACGGTGCTGCACATGAAGGATGAGGCAGCCAATTTCCCGGACCCGAACGACCGCGCCACGCAAGAAGAAGAGTTCAGCCTCGAGCTGCGCACGCGCGACCGCGAGCGCAAATTGATCCGCAAGATCGACGAGGCATTGAAGCGCATCGAGGACGGCTCGTACGGCTATTGCCTCGAAACCGGCGAGGAAATCGGCATCAAGCGTCTCGAGGCGCGGCCGGTCGCGACACTGTCGGTGGAAGCGCAGGAGCGGCGGGAGCGCCGCGAAAAGCAGTACGGCGACCGCGACGACCGGTACCGCTAGCGACCTGGGCTACGTCGGCCGGTTCGCTCCCTCGCCTACCGGCGATTTGCACTTAGGGTCGCTGTACACCGCGGCTGCAAGTTTTCTCGATGCGCGCGCGCATCGCGGGCGCTGGCTCGTGCGGATGGAGGATGTGGACCGGCCCCGCGTGGTTGCGGGCTCTGCGGATCGCATCTTGGCGACGCTCGAGGCGTTCGGGTTCGAATGGCATGGCGAGGTGCTGTGGCAGTCGGACCGCGAGCCTGCCTACAACGCAGCGCTCGAGGCGCTGCGCAGCCGTGGCCTCACCTTTGCGTGCTCTTGCAGTCGGCTCGATATTGCCCCCGAGCCTCGATATCCGGGTTACTGCCGGGATGGTCCCCGTAACCCGGACGCCGACTTGGCGATCCGTCTGCGAGTCGACTCCGGCCACCTGCAGTTCACAGACGGTATCCAGGGTGCCTTTCGGCAAGATGTATCGCTCGCTGCGGGCGACCTCATTCTCAAGCGCCGCGACGGATGGTTCGCCTATCTGCTTGCAGTCGTGGTCGATGACGCCTATCAAGGCATCACCAAAATAGTTCGTGGCGCCGATTTGCTCGATCACACGGCCGCGCAGATATACCTCCAAAAGCAGCTCGGGGTCCCCTCGCCCGACTATGCGCACGTGCCCGCCCTGGTCGAGCCCGACGGCAGCAAGCTCTCCAAATCGGCGCGCAGCGTGCCGCTCGAGCCGCAGGCGGCGCTGCGACAGCTTCTGTATGTGTTTGAGCTACTGGGACTTGTCCCCCCACCCTCGCTCGCCGGCGCCCCGCTCGCCAGCGCCTGGAATTGGGCCGACGAGCACTGGGACCTGCGCCGGCTCGCCCGGCGACCCTCACTCACGCTGGCGGCCCGCTAGCGCCCGCGGATACGCCGGTACTCTCCTACAGCGGCGTCGGAAAAGGTCGCTTGCCTTAACGCTGCATTGCGCTATCCTTCGATTGCACAGTATCCAATGACTGGTCCATTGGTTTAGGCACGAACCGGCATACTCCGGCAGCGCGTCGGCCAACACGAGCGAGGAGCCCTATGAGCGATCCGCGAGTGATTAAGAAATACCCCAACCGTCGCCTCTACGATACCGTCGAAAGCCGGTACATCACCCTGGCGGACGTGAGGCGATTAGTGGTCGAGAAGATCGACTTCGTCGTGGTAGACAAGAAAAACAATGCGGATATTACGCGCAGCATCTTGTTGCAAGTGATTGCGGAACAGGAGCATTTGCCCGAGCCGATCCTGACCCAGGACTTCATGGTCAATGTGATCCGCTCTTATGGAAGCAATGCTCAAAACGCCGTGAGCGGCCACTTGGAACAATCCTTGAAGCAATTCCTGAGTCAGAATCATCCGGTGCGAGATCGGCCGAAATCCTTCGGCGGTTCCGATGCCGGCTACAAGGTGTTGACTCCGGTGCGGCTGCGCGACGGCGAGAAAGAGCGCGACGAGTCGAATCTCACCAAATGACGCAACGGTGAGCTTTGACCATGGGACTTTGGGCTAAGAGGCCGAAGGTCGCCTGAACGTCCGGGGTATTCGCGAGCGAGCCGTTGGTGCGATCTTCCGCCGGCGGATGGGCTCCCGTGGTCAACGCAGATTCGGGCATCCCAACGTTGAGAGGCGGCGGCCGCGAGAATCGCAGCCGCCGCGTGACTGAAACGCAATAAGGGAGCGGTCCGCCGTCAGGCGGCGTCGACATTGCGCATCGAGAGTCGGACCCGGCCCTGGCGGTCCACCTCGAGCACTTTCACGCGAACCACGTCGCCTTCCTTGAGCTTGTCGCCCACGCGCTCGACGCGCTCTTCGGAAATTTGCGAAATGTGCACCAGGCCGTCGCGGCCCGGCAGGATGGTGACGAATGCGCCGAAATCCATGAGGCGCGCCACACGGCCCTCGTAGATGCGTCCGACTTCGACGTCGGCGGTGATCAACTCGATGCGCCGCTGCGCCTCGCGCCCCGCGGCACCCTGCACGGAGGCGATCTTCACCGTGCCGTCGTTCTCGATGTCGATCGACGTGCCGGTCTCCTCGGTGATTTGACGGATGACCGCACCACCCTTGCCGATGACGTCGCGGATCTTCTCCGGATCGATCTTCAAGGTGATGATGGTCGGCGCCCACTCGGACATGTTCTCGCGCGGTTTGGCGAGGACCTTGTTCATCTCGCCGAGAATGTGCAGACGGCCCGCGCGCGCCTGCTCGAGCGCGACCTTCATGATTTCGCGCGTGATGCTCGTGATCTTGATGTCCATCTGCAGCGCGGTGATGCCGTTGCTGGTTCCCGCGACCTTGAAATCCATGTCGCCGAGATGATCTTCGTCGCCCAAGATGTCGGTGAGCACTTGGAAGCGCGATCCCTCCTTGACGAGACCCATCGCGACACCCGCGACCGGCGCGGTGATCGGCACGCCCGCGTCCATGAGCGCGAGGCTCGTGCCGCAAACGGAAGCCATGGAGCTCGAGCCGTTCGACTCGAGAATCTCGGATACCACGCGAATGACGTAGGGAAATTTCTCGAGGCCCGGCATGACGGCCTTCACGCCGCGCTTCGCCAGGTTTCCATGACCGATCTCGCGCCGCTTCGGCGATCCCATCATGCCGGTCTCGCCCACGCTGAAGGGCGGGAAGTTGTAATGCAGCATGAACGCCTCTTTGCGCTCGCCGGTCAGGCCGTCGATGATCTGCGCATCGCGCCCCGTGCCCAAGGTCGTGACAACCAGTGCCTGCGTTTCGCCGCGGGTGAAGAGCGCGGAGCCGTGGGTGCGCGCCAGCACGCCCGTGCGGACGTTGATCGGGCGCACCGTCTTCGTGTCGCGTCCGTCGATGCGGGGATGTCCCTCGAGGATTCGCTCGCGCACCAGCCGGTATTCGAGGTTGAAGAACTCGCCGCCCACCTGGTCCTGTGTGAATTTCGGCTTTTCGCCCGAAGCGAGTGCCGCAACAACCGCCGTCTTGATCTCCGCGATCTTCGCGTAGCGCTGCTGCTTCTCGGTGATCGCATAGGCTGCGACCAGTTGCTTCTCCGCGACCCCGGCGACCGCGTTCTTCAACTCCGTGTTCGCCTCCGGGGCGGTCCAGGACCACTTCGGCTTGCCGGCCTCGGCCACGAGCTCGTTGATTGCCTTAATGGCGACTTGCATCTGCTCGTGCCCAAAGACGACGGCACCCAGCATGGTCTCCTCATCGAGACCCTTCGCCTCGGACTCGACCATGAGCACGCCTTCGGCCGTGCCCGCCACCACGAGATCGAGCTTCGACTCGGTGAGCTGTGTCGCCGTGGGGTTCAACAGGTACTTGCCGTCTTTGTAGCCGACGCGCGCAGCGCCGATCGGGCCCAAGAACGGCATGCCGGAAATCGCGAGCGCCGCGGAAGCGCCGAGAAGCGCGGGGATATCGGAGTCGATCTCGGAATTGACGGAGAGCACCGAAGCGACGACCTGCACGTCGTTGATGAATCCTTCCGGAAACAACGGCCGGATGGGACGATCGATCAGACGCGAGGTGAGCGTCTCCTTCTCGGTGGGACGGCCCTCGCGCTTGAAGAAGCCGCCGGGAATGCGGCCCGCGGCGTAGGTCTTCTCTTGATAGTTGACCGTGAGGGGAAAGAAGTCGCGGCCGGGGGTCGACTTCTTGAGGCCGACTGCGGTGACGAGCACGACGGTCTCGCCCATGCTGACGAGGACGGCGCCGTCGGCTTGACGCGCGAGTTCGCCCGTTTCGAGCGTTACGGCGTGTTCACCAAATTGAAAGCTTTTCTTCGAATGGCTCACGGAGGCCCCTTCTATCGGAAGTAATTGAGACGCGGCCGCCTTAAAGGCGCTGCGAGTTAACGGCGTAGGCCGAGACGTTCGACGAGTTGCGAGTACTTGTCGGGTGTGCGGCTCTTCAGATAGTCGAGCAGCTTGCGACGCTGATTCACCATCTTCAGCAAACCGCGGCGCGACGCGTGGTCGGCCTTGTGAGCGGTGAAATGTTGACTCAAGCCGTTGATGCGCTCGGACAACAAAGCAATTTGAACCTCGGGGGAGCCGGTGTCCTCAGCGCTGCGCTGGAACTTTCCGACACACACGCTCTTTTCTTCACGAGTAAGTGGCATGGAAATCAAACCTCAATCAATAACTTATGACCTTTTAGGAGGCGCGCATTGTACGCGTCGCGCGCGCCGCTCTCAAGCTCGATTCGTGGCCGTGGAAATGAGCCTCAAAGGCTTGAGCCGTCCGGGCGCCTCGATCGCGCCCAACCCCACGAAACCGAGCCCAGGAGCATAAATCCGCACGTTTCCAGTGCATTCCCCGGCTACCGTGACGGTGCGCCCTTGGCGAACCGCCTCGATACCTTCCGCCGGCACATCCAGCCGCCGCCAATCACCCAGAGCTGCATCGACCGGCAGCAGCACTTGCACGCGGTCGGCCGGCGCAAGAGCCTCCAGAGCCTCGAAGGTCCACTGCGGCGCGTGCGTGAACGGGGCAACGCCGAGACGGCGCAGCCCCACCAGGTGGCCGATGGTCCCCAGGCGCAACGCCAGATCTTCCGCCAGCACCCGCATGTAGGCGCCTTTCGTGCAGCGCACATCGAAAGTGGCGTCGGGCGATACCCATGCGTTCAGCTGCATATCGTGAATGACGATGGGGCGCGCGGCCCGCTCCCGGGTCTCTCCCGCTCGCGCGTAGACATAGAGCGGCTTGCCGTCTTGCTTGATGGCCGAGTGCATCGGCGGCACTTGCTCATAGCGGCGCGGAAACTCGGCGAGCGCCCGCTGCAGATCCGCGGCGGTGAGCGGCGGCAGCTCGCGCCGCTCGATCACGGCCGATTCCAGATCCGCGCTCGGCGTGCGCTCACCGAGGCGCAAGGTCAACCGGTAGCTCTTGTCCGCCTCGAGCATCAGCGCGCCGAACTTGGTGGCCTCGCCGAGACAGATGGGGAGCATCCCCGAAGCCAGCGGATCGAGCGAGCCCGTGTGGCCCGCCTTGCGTGCCGCAAACAGGCGCTTGATGCGCGCAACCGCCGCGGCGGAGGAAAGGCCGAGCGGCTTGTCGAGCAGCAGGATGCCATGCACGTCCTGCGTGCTCATTCAGGCTTGCCGGGTTTGCTCACCGAATCGATCAGCTGCGTCAGGCGTACGCCGTGCGCGATCGAGGTGTCGAGCGCGAAGCTTAAGGTGGGCGTGTGGCGAATCATCAAGGCCTTCGACAATGCATTGCGCAGAAAACCGGCCGCGCTCGTGAGTCCGGCCTGCACTTGCGGGTCCGGGCCTTCCTTGCCGAACACCAGGTAGTGAACACGCGCTGTGCGCAGGTCACCGGTAACGTCCACCGCAGTGATGGTGACGTTACCGATGCGCTCGTCCTTGACCTCGCGCCGCAGGAGCTCCGTCAGCTCGCGCTGAATCTGCTCGCCGAGGCGCCGCGCTCGCGGATTGTCCTTCGCCATGCTGCGGCGTCCTTGCGATCGCGCACACGCTACAGCGTGCGCGCCACCTCCACCCGTGAATAGCACTCGATCTGATCGCCCTCACGCACGTCGTTGTAGTTCTTCACGCCGATGCCGCACTCGGTTCCGGCGCGCACTTCGTTGACGTCGTCCTTGAAGCGCTTCAAGGATTCGAGCGCACCCTCGAAGATCACCACGTTGTCGCGCAGCACGCGGATGGGGAAATTGCGGCGCACGTAACCGTCGATCACCATGCAGCCCGCCACCGTGCCGAACTTGCTCGAGCGGAAGACATTGCGCACCTCGGCGAGGCCCACGATCTGTTCTTTGACCTCGGGCGCGAGCATACCGGTCAGCACCGCGCGGATATCGTCGATGGCCTCGTAGATGATGCTGTAGTAACGCACGTCGACGCCGTGCTCCTTGATCGCGGTGCGCGCGGCAGCGTCGCCGCGCACGTTGAACGCGATGATTCGCGCCTTCGACGCCGCCGCCAGAGTGACGTCGGACTCGGTCAGTCCGCCCACGCCGGAGGAGACTACGTTGACGGCCACTTCTCCGGTGGAGAGGGCATTCAGCGCATCTCGCAACGCCTCCACGCTTCCCTGCACGTCCGCCTTGACGAGCAGCTGCACCAAGTTGGGCTTGGTCTCGCCCATGGTGGAGAACACGTCCTGCATGTTCGCGCTCTTCTGCGCGAGCTTGACGTCGCGGGAGCGCGCCTGCCGGTGCATCGCCACCTCGCGTGCCTTGCGCTCGCTTTCGACGACCAACAGCTCATCCCCGGCGTTCGGCGAGCCGGACAAGCCCAGCACCACGACGGGAATCGAGGGGCCGGCGTTGTCGACGGCCTTGCCGGCCTCATCGAACAGCGCGCGTACTCGGCCGAACTCCTGTCCGATCAGCAACGCATCGCCGAGCTTCAAGGTGCCGCGCAGCACCAGCACGGTGGCCACGGCGCCGCGTCCCTTCTCGAGGCTCGACTCGATCACATAACCCGCCGCCAGCCCGTCAACCGGCGCCTTGAGCTCGAGTACCTCGGCCTGCAGCAGCACGGCATCGAGCAGTTGGTCAACGCCCTGTCCGGTTCGCGCCGAGACGTTCACGAAAATATTCTCGCCACCCCACTCCTCGGGAATGACGCCGTACTTGGTGAGCTCCTGCTTGACCTTCTCCGGGTCGGCCTCCGGCTTGTCGACCTTGTTGAGCGCCACGACGATGGGCACTTGGGCTGCCTGCGCGTGCTGGATTGCCTCGATGGTCTGCGGCATGACGCCGTCGTCCGCGCCGACCACCAGAATGACGATGTCGGTGACCTGCGCGCCGCGGGCACGCATGGAAGTGAACGCCGCATGGCCCGGCGTGTCGAGGAACGTCACCATGCCCTTGGCGGTTTCCACGTGATACGCGCCGATGTGCTGCGTGATGCCGCCCGCCTCGCCGGCCGCCACCTTGGTACGGCGGATGTAGTCGAGGAGCGAGGTCTTGCCGTGATCGACGTGTCCCATGACCGTGACCACCGGCGGCCGCGGCAGCACCTCGAGCGTCGTGTCGGTCTCGCCCTGCAGGCTTTCCTCGATGACGTTTTCCTTGCGCAGCACCGCGGTGTGGCCCATTTCCTCCACCACCAGCAAGGCCGTGTCCTGCTCGATCGTCTGATTGATCGTCGCCATGACGCCCATGTTCATCAATGTCTTGATGACCTCGGTCGCCTTGACGGCCATCTTCTGCGCGAGCTCGCCCACGGTCATGGCCTCGGTGATCGCCACTTCGCGCACGACGCGCGCCGTCGGCATCTCGAAGCCATGCTTCGCGTCCGTATCGGCGCCCACCGCCCGGCGGCGGCCGTCGCGCGATTTCTTCTTCTTGTGGCGCGAGCTCACGTCGCCGACGATGTGCAGCTCCTGGCGCCCATAGCGCGTTGCCTTGTCGTCGACCGGATCGCGCGTCGCCTTGGCGGGCTTCGCGGCGGCCGCTGTCACCGCCTTGCGCTCGCGCTCGCTCTGCTCGCGGGCTTGCACCTCGGCCTGGCGCCGCGCCTCTTCCTCGGCGCTGCGCTTGCGATTCTCTTCATCGCTGCGCCGCCGGTTCTCCTCCTCGAGCCGCTCGCGATCGAGACGCTCTTTTTCCTGGCGCTCGTGCTCGGCGCGCTCGAGCGCAGCCTTCGCCTGCTCCTCGGTCTCGCGCTGGCGATCAAGCTCCTCTTGCTGATGGCGTGCCTGATCCTCGAGCACTTCGCGCTTGACGTAGGTGCGCTTGCTGCGCACTTCGACATTCACGGTGCGCGCCCGCCCCTGGGGGCTCGCGAGCTTCAGCTCCGACTGCGACTTGCGGCGCAGCGTGATTTTGCGCGGCGCGGCATCGGCCTGCCCGTCGTCGCGGCCGTGACTGCGCCGCAAATGAGTAAGCAACTCGTGCTTCGCGTCCTCGCTGATCATGTCCTCAGCGCCTTCGACCTTGATCCCCGCCTGATCGAGTTGCTGCAAGAGCCGGTCGACCGGCACCTTCAGCACTTCCGCGAACTGCTGAACTGTTACATCTGCCATACCGCTTGCTCCTAAGCCTTTTCCTCTTCAGCGAACCAATGCTTGCGCGCGTCCATGATCAATTCGGCGGCCTTCTTCTCATCGACCCCGCCCATCTCGACCAACTCGTCGACCGCCAGATCCGCCAGATCCTCGCGCGTGCGCACGCCCTTGCGGGCCAGCGCCTTGGCGAGATCGTCACCTGTAAGTTCCACCAGATCCGCCTGAGGCTCCGCGCCATCCATCGATTCCTCGCTGGCGATGGCCTGCGTCAACAGCACGTCGCGCGCACGAGTGCGCAGCTCCTTCACGATCTCTTCGTCGAATTCCTCGATGGCGTTCAGCTCGCTTGCCGGCACGTAGGCAATCTCCTCGATGGTGGAGAAACCTTCCTGCACCAGGATGCTGGCGACGTCCGCATCGACGTCAAGCTGCTGCATGAACGTCTCGCGCAGCGCCAGCGACTCGCTCTCGCTCTTCGCCTCCGCCTGCGACTCGCTCATGACGTTCAACTCCCAGCCGGTGAGCTCGCTCGCCAGGCGGATGTTCTGGCCACCGCGGCCGATGGCCTGCGACAGCTTATCCTCGGATACCGCGATGTCCATCGAATGCGAGTCCTCGTCGACCACGATCGAGGTGACCTCGGCGGGCGCCATCGCGTTGATGACGAACTGCGCACTGTTCTCGTCGAACGGAATGATGTCGACGCGCTCGCCGGCGATCTCGTTCGACACCGCCTGCACGCGCGAGCCGCGCATGCCGACGCACGCACCCACGGGATCGACGCGCGGGTCGTTCGAGCGCACGGCGATCTTCGCCCGCACACCCGCATCGCGAGCCGCCGCCAGGATGTTGATCAGGCCTTGCCCGACCTCCGGAACCTCGAGTTTGAACAGCTCGATGAGGAATTCGGGTGCGGTGCGCGACAGGAACAGCTGCGGGCCACGCGGCTCCGAGCGCACCTCCTTGAGGTACGCCTTGATGCGGTCCTGCGACCTCACGGGCTCGCGCGGAATCATTTCCTCGCGCGCGATGAACCCCTCGGCGTTCGCGCCGAGATCGACGTAGATGCCGTTGCGGTCGACGCGCTTGACGATGCCGCTCACCAGCGTGCCGGCGCGGTCCTTGTAAGCATCCACCACCTGCGCGCGCTCGGCTTCGCGCACCTTCTGCACGATGACCTGCTTCGCAGTCTGCGCGAGGATGCGCCCGAAGGGGACCGATTCCATCGGCTCCTCGACAAAGCCGCCCACTTCGACGTCCTTATCGATCTCGCGCGCATCGTCCATGCGCAGCTCGCGCTCCGGCACCTCGAGCTCGCTCGAGTCGTCGGCAAACACCTTCCAGCGGCGAAACGTGTCATAGCCGCCGGTCTTGCGATTGATCGCAACGCGCACGTCAAGCTCCTCACCGTGCTTCTTGCGGGTCGCGGACGCCAGTGCCGCCTCGAGCGCATCGAAAATGATTTCCTTATCGACACCCTTCTCGTTGGAAACGGCGTCCACCGCCATCAAAATTTCTTTGTTCATGTCCTTGGGCTCCTGGCTCACTCCGGCCGCAATCTTGCCTTCTGAATTCGCTCTAAAGGCAGCTCATACGGCCGCCCGTCCACTTCCACCAAGATCGAGTCGTGCCCGATCGATTTCAACGTTCCGACGAAGCGGCGCCGCCCATCGAGCGGCAGCTTCAACTCCGCGGAGATCCGCTCGCCCACGAACCGCTCGAAATGCGCACGCTTGCGCAATATCCGATCGAATCCGGGCGAAGAGACTTCCAGCGTGTAATTGCCCTTGATCGGATCCTCGACCTCGAGCACTTCGCTCACCGCGTGACTCACCGCAGCGCAATCCTCGACGGTCACGCTCACATCCGGCGTGAGGCTGTCGATGAAGATCCGCAACACCCCGCCGCGCCCCGCCTGCGCGAGCTCGAGGTCGAGCAACTCGAAGCCCAAGGCCTCGATCGGCGGCTCCAGCAAGCGCATCAAGGCGTCACGCATCTTTCGACCCTTGGGTCCCCAGTCGCTTCGCCCACGACGCGGCCCTCCAAACAAAAAAGGGGACCATCGGCCCCCTATCCTCTCCAACGAAAAAGCCCCTCCGAGGGGCCATTCAAGCGTTCGTACGAACGTCCCCGAAAGGATCCGCCCGCTTCTGGTTCTTAGCTTGCCGGCATCCCCTGTCGAGGGCGGCGATTATAGGCGCATCGCCCTTTAGCGTAAACCCATATCGACGACTGGGGCCGCATCGCTGCGGCCCCAGTCTTAGCGCACTTTAGAAGGCGCTGTTACCAGCGCTTCGGGCCGCGGGAACCGCCGCCGCCGCCGCCGCCGCCACCACCGCCGCCGCCGGTGCGCTCCTGCGCCTCGTTCACCTTCAGCACTCGCCCCTCGACATCGTGGCCATTCAAGGCCTGCATGGCACGAGCCGCATCCGCGCTCGCCATTTCAACGAAGCCGAACCCACGGGGCCGACCGGTGTCGCGATCATTGATCAACGCAACCGACTGGACCGGACCGTGCTTTTCGAACAAAGCACGCACCGCGGACTCGTCCATTGAGAACGGGAGATTGCCAACATACATTTTCGTCATTTAGAAACACCTAACTAAAAGAGAGACAAACGGCCAAGCATCCGCCATGAGCGGGCGCAAGGACCACCTGGATCGAAGAAAGCTGCTTTGATTGATTGTGGTCAAGATGACACCGCGCCGCGGCGGCAGTGACCAGAAACGGACCTAAGTAGTAATTCACGAGCCGGCACGCATACTACACGAAATCGCTGAGCCGTTCGACTATCGCTCATTAGGGGAACTCCCTACTGACTTGCTGCGATGCACAATGGGAGCTCGAGGGTGAACGTCGCCCCCAGACCCTTCCCGGCGCTGTCGGCTCGGACGGTGCCCGATTGCAGCACGGTGAGCAGCTTGGCTATCGGCAGCCCGAGCCCGAGACCGCCGTGGGTGCGAGGCGCGGTCGCGCCCCGGCGTTCGAACCGGTCGAAGATGCGTGGCAAAAACTCCGGATCGATGCCCTTGCCCTGGTCCCTCACGACCAATCGGAAGCGATCCCCGCTCCGCTCAGCAGCGACCCGCACTGCCTCCCCGCGGTGCGAGAACTTGACGGCGTTGCTCAACAGATTGCCGATGATCTGCTGCAGCCGGCCAGGATCCGCCTCGACGCGCAGCGACCCTGGGTCGAACGCAGCCTCGACGCTCACCCCGGCATCGCGTGCCGCCGCGGCGACTCCTTCTATGGCGGCGCGAACCACGGAATACGGATCGATGATCTCGATCGCGAGGTGCGCCCGACCTGCGCTTACGGCCGCGTAGTCGAGCGCATCCGCGATCATCTTCGCCTGTAAGCGCGAGTTGCGCTCGATCGCCTGCAGGGCCTGCGCCACCGGCTCGGGTAAGTCGCCGCGCCGGGTGAGAATGGTTGCCCAGCCGAGGATTGCGTTCAGCGGATTGCGCAGCTCGTGCGACAGGCTGGCGAGGAGCTCGAGACCGTCGATCTCGTGGCGCTCGTTCATGCAGTTACGGTAATCAATTGATGCGCCACCGGCAACGTCATTTGGCCGCGGCGGTTGCCGCCGCGGCGGCTTCCGCCTCCTTCAACAAGGAGCTGCGCATCTGCGAGGCCTCGAGCCGCAACGGCCGAGCGCGCAAGGGCGCGATCTCGGCCGCGGTGTAGGGTTGAAAGCTCGCCGGCAAGTGTTCCTTGTCGAAACGCCACAGCATCCAGTTCATCACCTCCGCCAGATTCGTATCCGACAGCGGCGAGGTCGCAACCCCGGGAACCCGGATGAGATATTCGCGCCCACCCGGCACGAGAAGAAATTTCGCGACCGTGCCCGCAATCCCCGGAGCCGTGGCATCCGACCCCGAGCCGTCGAGACGGTGACAACCCTGGCAATTCAAGGTCCAATTCTGCCAGGCGCGCTGAGCGTTCTCGACGCCTGCCGGAGCCGGGGGCGCAGGCGCCGCGCCGGCGCCGGGGTCTTGCGCAGGCTGGGCGAGCGGCGCTTGGCCCGCGGCGCAAATAAGCACCGCCGACGCCGTCGCCCCGAGCCGCGCTTTGCGGAGCCATGAGCCCGACACAATGATCGACCCGCTGCGCTATTTCTTCTGGTCGAGCGCGACGCCCAGAATGAGCGCGACGGTGCAGGTGTACGACTGACTCTTTGTGCCGAAGCACCACGTCACCTCGTTGTTCGTCTGCGGCCGCACGATCGGCCGGTCGCCCTGGCTGTTCTGGCAGGCGCACCGTCCCCACGCAACACCACCGCAGCAATCATTGTACGAGATGATGTAATTGCGTTGATCCGCCGGATTTCGGCACGTGCCGATCCAGGTGATGGGCGACATTTCCGTGCCGGGGGGACAGGCCGTGAGGCTGCCCCCGTAGCAGGAGCACAGTGATCCGTCGATCGCGCAATAACGCCAGTAATCGCACTTGGTCCGATCCCCGGGATCCTGCGGGTTGCCCGAGACCTGCGGAGCCTCTTCGCCCGAATTCGGATCGTTGGGATTGGCGCCATCCCCGTCGGCGCCCTTGGCTACGGGCAATAACGGCAGCGTCGCGGCGCCGGCCAGAAACCCGCCGAGAATGCTGAAGACGCTGCGCCTGGAAGTGCGGCTCGCGATGCCGCGCAACATCTTTTCCGTCAATCGATCGAGTTGGTCCACGTCATTCTCCTAGAGAAGCGCGTTGCTTGTCGCGCTGTCCCAGAAATTGCTGAATGCTGGCAACGCCGCGTTCTTTCGCGACGAACAAGCTCTCCAGATGCTCCCGCGTATTCACGAGGCCGGTCGCCGCCAGCTTGCCGGCCTCGTCGATCAACACGGCGTAGGGGAGCTTCGCAACGCCGAAGCTGCGTCCCAGCTGCTCGGACAGCACATAGGGAAATCTGCCCAGTCCCTTGTCTTTGACGAACTGCAGCTGTCGCTCCGCATCGCCATCGCTGGCGAGCACGATATCGAGCCAGGCGCGCTCCGCGCCCTGCGCCGAGCGCACCGCCGGCAACAGCGACTCGCATATGGCGCAATCCGGGGAGACGAACAGCACCAGCTGGCTGCGCCCGCCACGCGCACCGCCGATGCGTACGGCCGCGCCATCGAGTGCGCTCAAACTCATCTCCGGAACCGGCTCGCCCACGGCAAGCGGCTGGCGCAGCGCGAGCGCGCCGGCTGGCGCGATACGCTGGTGCAACACACCGATCTGTCGCGCCAGCGCCATGCACACGACCCCGAGGGCAAGCACCGCGACCCAGAGCGCTATCTGCGAGGCGATCAGGAAGCTCATAGCACGGTACCCTGGCGCAGCGGTTGTAACGCCATCAATTGGTCGACCGCACCGTAAAGCGCGAGCAGCGCGCACGCGGCCAACAGCTGCGAGGGCACCAAGGGGGCGACCGCACCCGCGAACACGAGCAGGAACAGCGCGGCTGCGAGCAGCACGGCGTTGCGCGCAATCTCGAACGTCCCGAGCCGTCGTGAGCCCGCGCCGAAGCTGCAGCCGCAATCGACGGCGCCGCGGCGTTGCGCCACGGCGCGCACGATCAGCGCCAGGTAGAGGCCGAGGAGTGCGGTCGCGAGCGCCGCGCCGGGGCGCGCGTAATCAGGCAGGATGAGCAGCAGACCGGCCAATGCCTCGATCGCGCACACCGCAACCGCGGCGACGGCAGCCGCGGAGCGCGGCACGCCGGCAAAATTCTGCACGACCGTCCACGTGCGCCCCCAGTTCAACGCCTTGTGGGCCGCGGAAGCGACCAGCAGCACCGCGAGGAATGCCGCGACTTGTGCGAGCAGCACTCCTGCGACCTCGTGGACGGCGCTCAATGCACCGGCTCCATCTGCATCCGGGTGTGAAATCCCGGCAGGCCGATACTGCGCAGTAGCGCCCCACCCTGCGGGTCGTACACATCGAGCCGGCCGCCCGAGTGAACCAGCATCAATTGGTCGGCGCCATGCGTGAGGGCGATGGAAGACCCCGGCCGCACGAGGCGCATGCGCCGCACCCGCGTCTTGGTGGCCGGATTGAAAACCCACACTTCGATCGCCGGATCCTTGTGCGTGCCTTCCTGCGCGTCGGCCTGCATGAGCACGTAGAGAAGCTTTTTGTCATCGCTCGCGATGAGCTGCCAACCGCTCGGCCGCCAGTTGGCGGCCTTCTCGTCGGCGCTCACCAGCGACCAATCCGGCAGCACTTGCACAGCGTCGCTCTTCATGTCGATCGGCTGGATTCGACCGTGCAAGCTCGGAAAATAGCGCACACCGCCGAGCCCCGCGCTCGCCGTGAACAGAGGGTCCGAGTCGAGCTGATTGAAGGGCTTCGACTCACTGCGGCCGGCGACCGCGCCGCCGGCATCGAGCCGGATGTTGAGCACGGTGCCACTCGAGCACAGCGTCGAAAATCCTCGCTGCCCGGACGGATAGACGAGCATGCATCCCGGGATCTCGATCTCGCCGAGCGGCTGGCGCTTGACGAGATCCACCACCGTGACCGAGGCCGCGGGCGTGAAATTGAATACCAGAGCGAGGCGCTGATCGTCGGTGAATGCAAACATGCCTTCCATTGCTGTGATCAGCGCACGTTTGGCGCCCGGCAACACGATCTCGCCCGTCACGTCCATGGTCTGCGAGTCGTAAATCGTGATGAAGTCGGTACGCGTCCCGCGGACTCCGCGCGACCATACGGTGTCTGCGGTGTAGATCTCCGGACGCTTGTCGGAAATCAGGAGGGTCGTCGAATCGCGCGCCTGCAACTGAGCCTTGACCTCGCGGCTGTCGCTGCCGACGTTGCGCAACTCGATACGATCGCCCGCATAGTTCAAGAAGGCCCACCCACTAGGATACTTGGCGGGAAGCTTCTCGACCTTGAGCGTGGGATCCGGCGGCAGCGGGTTGGGAAAGGAGGCGGCCGAAGCCGCGGCGGCCGTTGCCGCGCTCGCGGTGAGTACCGCACACATCAGGACGGGCAACGCCCGTAACGTGCTCATGTCATTCATCCCCTCGGGTTTTTCGTGGGCCGGCGCGCGCCGACCCGCACGGCAGAGTGTACGTCAACGGCGGCTGGCTGAATACTCAGCGTCGCGAAGAGGTATATTCCGGGCATGAATGCTTCGCAGATTTTCTTCTATGCCGCCCTCGCCGCGGCATCTGTAGCCTTCATCGTGAGCTGGGTGCGCGCTGCGCCACGGACGCCGGACCGGCGCTGGCCGCGGCCTGCGGAGATCGTCGTGGGATTCGTCACCGCCTTCTTCGATACGTTGGGGATCGGATCCTTCGCGCCCACCACGGCCATTTTTAAATTACGGCGCATGGTTCCGGATGAGCGCATTCCCGGCACCCTCAACGTCGGCCTCGCGGCCGCGGCCATCACCGAAGCGGTGATCTTCGTGGGAGCCATCGAGGTCGAGCCACACCTGCTCATCAGCATGATCCTGAGCGCGACGGTGGGCTCTTGGCTCGGCGCCGACGTGGTGGCGCGGCTGTCGCGGCGCGCGATCCAGGTCACCATGGGAATCGCGCTGCTGATTGCGGGCGGCGTGTTCACCGCCATCAATTTGCATGCCCTGCCGGGGGGCGGCACTGCCATGAGCCTGGTGGGCTGGAAGTTCCCGTTCGCAGTGGGCATCAACTTTATCCTCGGTGCACTCATGAGCGCGGGCATCGGCCTGTATGCGCCCTGCATGATCACCCTCGCGCTCCTCGGCATGCATCCGATCGCCGCATTTCCGATCATGATGGGGGCCTGCGCCTTGCTGCAACCCGTGGCCAGCTTGCGCTTCTTTCAGACCGGCAAGTTCGCCTGGGGCGCATCGCTCGGGCTCACGTTCGGCGGCATAGTGGGCGTGTTGATAGCCGCCTTCATCGTCAAGTCGCTGCCGCTCGAATGGCTGCGCTGGCTGGTGATACTCGTGATCCTGTACGCCTCCTTCGCCATGATGCGCTCCGCAAGGCAGAGCTCCCCGATTCCCGTACCGGCCAGGTCAACCCCATGAGCATCATTTTGCGCCCTGCCGCGCGTGCCGACATCGCTGTGCTCACCGCTCTGATCGAGCGTTCCGCGCATGGCTTGAGCGCCGCGGACTACACCCAGGCGCAGGTGGCGGGTGCATTGCGCGGCGCGTTCGGCGTCGACACGCAACTCGTGGACGACGGGACTTATTTCGTCGCGGAGGAAGGCGCCGTCGTCGCCGGCTGCGGCGGCTGGAGCTTTCGCGCCACGCTCTTCGGTAGCGATTCCCGTACCGACCGCGACGCCTCGATGCTCGACCCGCGCACCCATGCCGCAAAGATTCGCGCGTTTTTCGTGGAGCCCACGCATGCGCGGCGCGGCGTGGGATCTTTGCTGCTCGAACGCTGCGAGACCGAGGCGCGCGCACGCGGATTCTCGCGCGTCGAACTGATGGCCACCCTTCCGGGGGTCAGGCTTTACGCCGCGCGCGGCTACGTTGGCACGCAGCGTGTGAGCTACGATATCGGCAACGGCGAACATATCGATTTCGTGCCGATGAGCAAGGCGCTGCGCTGATCGGGTATGCTATCTCGCCTACCCGGCCGCCGCAGAAACTCCCCGCGATGACACAGAAGATTCCCGCCACCCTCATTCCTGGAGACGGTATCGGACCCGAGATCGTCGATTGCGTGTTGGCCGCGCTCGACGCGCTCGGTGCGCCGTTCGAGTGGGATCGGCAAATCGCCGGCCTTGCGGGCGTGAAAACGGAAGGAGATCCGCTGCCTGCGCGCACCATCGCGAGCATTCGTCGCACTCACCTCGCGCTGAAGGGCCCCTTGGAGACGCCCTCGGGCGGCGGCTACCGCTCCTCGAACGTGCGGCTGCGCGAGGAGTTCAAGCTGTACGCGAATCTGCGCCCGGCGCGCACGCTCATCCCCGGCGGACGTTTCGACAACATCGACCTGGTGGTGGTGCGCGAGAATCTCGAGGGGCTGTACATCGGGCACGAGCATTACATTCAGATCGGCGACGATCCGCATGCGGTCGCGATCGCGAGCGGCGTGAACACGCGCCAGGGCAGCCGCCGCTTGCTCGAGTTCGCCTTCGAGCACGCGATCGCCGCCGGACGCAAGAAAGTGACGATCGTGCACAAGGCGAACATCATGAAGGCGCTCACCGGGATCTTCCTCGAGACCGGACAGGAGCTCTACGAGCAAAAGTACAAGGGCCGGTTCACCCTGGACACGGTCATCATCGATGCCTGCGCCATGAAGCTCGTGCTCAATCCCTGGCAGTTCGATGTGCTGGTGACCACGAACCTGTTCGGCGACATCCTCTCCGACCTGGTTGCCGGCTTGGTGGGCGGTCTCGGTATGACGCCGGGGGCGAACATCGGCGCGGACGCCGCCATCTTCGAGGCAGTCCACGGCTCGGCCCCGGATATCGCCGGCAAGGGCTTGGCCAATCCGACTGCGTTGCTGCTCGCCGCGGCGATGATGCTCGATCATTGCAAATTGCCGAGGATGGCGGAGCGGCTGCGCACGTCCATCAACCAGACGCTGAACGCCGACGGCGTGCGCACGGGCGACCTCGGCGGCAATGCGACGACGGCGCAGTTCACCGCGGCGTTGCTCGAGCGCATCGCGCATGCCTGAGCGACGCAGTCGCGCCTCGTCCCTCGCGCATGCCGCCGATAATCTCGATCCAGAACGTCAGTAAGTCGCTACGCCTCAGGCGTGCGCGCGCTCGAGCCGATCGACCTCGAGATACGCAAAGGCGAGATCTTTGCCCTGCTCGGCCCGAACGGTGCGGGCAAGACCACGCTGATCAACATCATCTGCGGCATCGTCACCGCGACGAGTGGGCGCGTCACTGCGGACGGGCACGACATCGTGCGCGATTACCGCGCCGCTCGAACCAAGATCGGACTCGTGCCGCAGGAGCTGACCACCGACTCCTTCGAGACCGTCTGGGCGACGGTGAGCTTCAGCCGCGGGCTGTTCGGCCGCGCACCCAATCCCCCCTATCTGACGGGGTTGCTGCGCGATCTGTCCTTGAGCGCGAAGCGCGACAGCCGCATCATGGATCTGTCCGGCGGTATGAAACGCCGCGTGATGATCGCCAAGGCCCTATCGCACGAGCCCGACATTCTGTTCCTCGACGAGCCGACGGCCGGCGTGGACGTCGAGCTGCGGCGCGATATGTGGAATCTCGTCCGCGGCTTGCGCGAGCGCGGCGTGACCATCATTTTGACCACTCACTATATCGAGGAAGCCGAGGAAATGGCTGACCGGGTCGGGGTGATCAACAAGGGCGCGCTGGTGCTGGTCGAGGAGAAGGCGGCGCTGATGCGCAAGTTCGGCAAAAAGCAGCTCACCTTGCATCTGCAAACTCCGCTCGCGCAGATACCCGCCGAGCTCGCGCCGTGGCGCCTGGAGCTCAGGGACGGGGGTCTGGCGCTCGAGTGCACCTTCGACGGCGGCAGCGATGCCGGTGTCCCGCTGCTGCTGCACAAGATGAGCGAGCTGTCGCTGGCGATCAAGGATCTCGAAACCCATCAAAGCTCCCTCGAGGACATCTTCGTCAGCCTGGTGAGCGAGCGGGCGCCAAGCGTGCGCGCATGAGCCTGGCGCGATTTGAGTTCAATCGTCACGGCGTCTGGGCCATCTATAAGTTCGAGATCGCCCGCGCACTGCGCACCCTGGTGCAAAGCCTGGTGACTCCGGTCATCACGACCTCGCTCTATTTCGTGGTGTTCGGTGCGGCGATCGGCTCGCGCATGACCGCGGTGAGCGGCGTGAGCTACGGCGCGTTCATCGTGCCCGGCCTGATCATGCTCGCGCTGTTCACCGAGAGCCTGTCGAACGCCTCCTTCGGGATATTCTTTCCGAAGTTCACCGGCACGATCTACGAGGTGCTCTCCGCGCCCATTTCCTACATCGAGATCGTGATTGCTTACGTCGGCGCCGCCGCGTCCAAATCCGTCGCGCTCGGCATCGTCATCCTGGTGACGGCCTCGCTGTTCGTGCCGATCAGGATCGCACATCCGGTGCTGATGGCGGGCTTTTTGGTATTCACGGCCGTCAATTTCAGCCTGTTCGGCTTCGTGCTTGGCCTTTGGGCCAAGGGATGGGAGCAGCTGCAGCTCATACCGACCCTCGTGGTCACGCCGCTCACTTTCCTCGGAGGCGCGTTCTACTCGATCGCCATGCTGCCGCCGGCGTGGCGCGCATTCAGCATGTTCAACCCTGTCGTCTATCTCATCAGCGGCTTTCGCTGGTGCTTTTACGGCACGGCCGATGTGAACATCTATCTGAGCTTCGGCATGACGGCAGGCTTCTTCGTCGCCTGTGTCGCGGTGATCGGCTGGATATTCAAGACGGGCTACCGCCTGAAAAACTAAGCCGCCCCGCCGGCTTCGAGTCCGGCATCCGCTGCGTCCGCGCGGCGCCGATCGTCCTCGGCGTCGAACGAGCGGCACGCCCACAAATAGATGAGCGTCGCGGCCGGCAACCCCACGAGCATCGCGATGTCCGCGCCGCCGAGGGCGCGGGCGACCGGACCCACGTAGAATCCGGGAACGCTGAAAAAAGGAATCATGGCCGCGAATCCGCCGCCGTAGGCGAGCAAGCCGCGCCAGTTCCAGCGCCCATACATGCCGTTCGGATTGAAGATCTCGCGCACCGAGTAGTGACACTTGCGTACCCAGTAAAAATCCACCAGGTTGATGGCCGTCCACGGCGTGAAGAGGTACAGGAGCAGCGCGAGGAACTCGCCGAATTTCTCGACGGTGTTATCTGTCGAGCCGAGTGCCAGGGCGCACGCCGTGACGGCGGTGACGGCGAGGGTCAGCACGCGCCGCGCGCGGCTCGGGCGACCCAGCTTCAGCGAGTCCATGACGCTCAGTAAGGTGAGCGAGGCGCCGTAGAAATTGAGTGTTGTAATGGTGAGCAGGCCGAGCAGGCAGCACAGCAACAGTGGCTTGCCGAATCCCGGTATGACGGCATCGGCGGCCGCGCGCAGAGAGTCGGCCACTTCCAGCTGCGGATAGAGAGCGGCGGCGACCGTGCCGACCAGCATGGTCCAGGCACCGCCGACGAACGCCCCGAAGTACGTCCACCAGAAGCAGGCGCTCACGCCCACCGCGCGCGGCAAGTAGCGCGAGTAATCCGAAACGTAGATCGACCAGGAAACCTGATACGCGGCGGCGGCGAAAAACTGCGCGAGAAACGGCACCGCACGAAAATCCCGCAAGGATATTTGCGCCGCCGGCAGATGACCGCGCACGAGCAACGCGAGGCTGAACACCAGCAGCGCGACGATGAGCACATAGGCGATCCAACGCTGCGCAATGTGGATGAGATCGTAACCGACGACCGCCAGGACGACCGATGCGAGCGCGAACGCCAGCAGCGTGGGCACCGGCGGCGCGCCATAGAGGGAATGCAGCGTCTGCTCCGCGAGCACCTGGTTGAAGGCGTTGTAGCCGATGTACGCGAGCAGCGCCACGCACCACACCAGGAGTGCCCCGACGAAGCCGAATTGCGGGCGCGATTGGATCATCTGCGGTAACCCGAGCTGCGGTCCCTGCGTCGAATGCAACGCCATGAAGAAGGTGCCCAAGGCGGCACCCAGCACCACGGCGATCGCCATCCAAACAAGCTTGCCGCCGAGTGCGATGCCCACGACACCCGTCGCCACCGTCGCCAGATGCGCCCCGCCCGCGAACCATACGGGCCACAAGTGCCAAACTTTGCCATGACGCTCGGCAAGCGGGATGTAGTCGATCGAGCGCTTCTCGATCAATGCGTCGACGAAAGACGTTTGCAAGCGCTGATCCTGCCGCCAGGGGCCGAGCAGGCCCCGGGGGAAGAGTAGCGAGCAAAGGGGAGCGTTGCATTATTTAACGACCGCGTTAACATTATTGTCTGCGGTTAACGTTCTCGCTCACCCCCCAGAAAATAAAGGAGACCCCCATGAAGCCGACACCGGCGGGCTGGCCCCGCTTCTCGAGTGCAATCGTCTATCACGATGCCGCTGCAGCCATCGACTGGCTTTGCGATGCTTTCGGTTTCGAGATCCGCATCAAGGTCCAAGGCGAAGACGGCCGGATCGAGCATTGCGAGCTCGAGTATGGCGACGGGTTGGTGATGATCGCGCAGGAGTCTCCCGATGCTGCGCGCTCTTGGAAGCGATCTCTGCGCAGCCCGCGCTCGCTCGAGGGCGCGAACACTCAAAGCCTCATGATCTACGTGGACGATGCGGACGGACACTGCGCCCATGCCCGCTCGCGCGGCGCTCGCATCGTCGAGGAGCCCACGACCCACGACTACGGCGCGGACCACTGGGCGGACCGAAGCTACGGCGCGCTCGATCCGGAGGGGCACGTCTGGTGGATTGCGCAGCGGGTGCGCTAATGAACCGCTTGGGCACCTGGGATCTGGACGCCTGTTTCGCCGCGCTCGCGGATGGGACCCGCCGGGACATCATCCGCTCGCTGCTGCAGAAGCCGAGGCGCGCCGGCGAGCTGGCCCGGTACGTCGCTGTGAGTCCACAGGCGCTCAGCCGGCATTTGCGCGTGCTGCGCAAGCTCGGGCTGGTCGCCGAGCAAGGGCTGGACGAAGACGCCCGAGTACGCATTTACAGCGTCCGCCCGATTGCCTTGGAGCCGGTGCAGGAGTGGCTCTGGCAAGTCGAGGCGCTTTGGGAACGGCAATTGTCCTTCCGAGGTCGCCGGACGCGATCGTGACGGTAGCCCTGGTATATTGCTGCGGATGCGGGTCGCCCATCTTTTGTCTTATCGGCATTGGCAGGCGCGCCTGCTGATGTGGGGCGCCGCCGGCGCGGTCGGCGCGGCCGCGGTCGCTTTCGCCAAGATTGCGGACGTTGCTCAGTGGGGCCTGAAGCGCATCCTCGGGATCGCGCCCTGGACACCCTGGGTGCTCGCGCCCGTAGGTTTTTTCGTCATCGCCTGGCTCACGCGCCGCTATTTCCGCGGCGCCGAGGGGAGCGGGATTCCCCAAACCATCTTCGCCATTCGTCCGGACTCGGGCGAGCTCGGTCAGATGTTCTTGCGGCCCCGTGTAGTCATCGGCCGCGTGCTGCTCGCGGGCGCCGCCTTGTTCTGCGGCGGCTCGATCGGCAGGGAGGGTCCGACGGTGCACGTCGGCGCCGTGATCGTGAACAGCGTGGGCCGATTCATGCCGGGCAGGCGGTTCCCGGGCCAGCGCCACGCTCTCGTCCTCGCGGGCGGCGCGGCGGGTGTCGCAGCCGCATTCAATACACCGCTCGCGGGCATCGTGTTCGCCATCGAGGAGCTGTCACGATCGTTCGAGGAGCGCGCGAGCGGAACCACGCTCACCACCGTGATCCTCGCAGGCGTGGTCGCTATCGCGTTTGTGGGGGACTACACCTATTTCGGCCAGCCGCAAGTGACCGCGCTCGCCTACAAGGTCACGCCCGAGGTTCTGGTGGTGGCGGCGGCATGCGGTCTGGGCGGTGGACTCTTCAGCCTGCTCACCCTGAAGAGCACGCAGTGGCTACCGCTGGGCCTGCAGCGCTTGCGCAGTGAGCGCCCGGCCCTGTTCGCCGGATTCTGCGGACTGTTGGTCGCAGCTCTCGGCGCCTTGTCCGGGTCGCTGACCTACGGCACCGGCTACGACGAGGCGCGTTTGATCCTCGAGAACCATACGCACCTGCCCTGGGGTTACGGACCGGCCCGGGCGCTCGCGACGCTCCTCTCCTATTTGAGCGGCATCCCTGCGGGCCTGCTGGCGCCCTCGCTGTCCGTGGGTGCGGGCATCGGACAGGTGCTTGCGGATCAACTGGGACAACCGTCGGTGGTGCCCTTCGCCATTTTGGGGATGTGCGGATTCCTCGCCGGCGTGACCCAAGCGCCGGTCACCTCGTTCGTCATCGTGATGGAAATGACCGCGCAGCACGCCATGGTGCTGCCTCTCATGCTGACCGCCGCGCTCGCGACCGCCGTCTCCAAGATGGTGTCGAAGCCGCTGTATCAGACACTTGCCGACCGCTACGCGGTAATTCCCGAAGTCGCGCCTCCCGCCTCTTGACCCCCATCAGCCGCGATGTCACAACATCGGCATGACTGAAGAAGAGGGGCAATTGGATGTGGAGCTGCCGGCATCGGCGAAGGAAAATCTCGAGCTCCTGGAGAAATTCGACGAGCGCCAGTCGGAGGCCTCGCGGCTGCAGCGCGCGATCGAGCGCATCAGCGCGTTCTTCGGCAGTCCGTCCTATTTTCTTTTCAGCATCGTCTTCATTGTCGCCTGGATAGCGCTCAACACCTGGGGAACGCACTCGGGATGGCGTCATGTCGATGAGCCGCCATTCCCCCTGCTGCAGGGCCTGGTGAGCTCCAACGCGCTGCTGCTCACCATCGCGGTGCTCATCCGGCAAAATCGCATGGCGCAGATTGCCGAGCATCGCTCACACCTCGATTTGCAGATCAACCTATTGACGGAGCAAAAAGTCACCAAGGTTCTGGAGCTGGTCGATGGCGTTGCCCGCGAGATTGAAAACATCCGTGGCGCACCCGCGGAAGCGCCGCGGGAGCAAATGGAAGAGATGACCAAACCGGCCGATCCGCACGCCATTCTCGACGCCATCAAGCAAAAGCAGAGCTAATACTCGAACTGGTAGGACAACCCCACACTGCTGCCCGGATCGTTCTGTGGCGTCGTCCCCTGCACCGCCGTGCCGTTGCCGAGGCGGGTCTGGAGCTTTAAATGCTTGGTGAGGTCCACATCCACTTCCACCTGGCTTTGGCCCGTCGTGCTCTGCTTGCCTTCGACATAGATGCGCTTGGTCACGTAGCGGCCCGCCTGCACGGCGGCACCCGTGTTCTCGGTGGCGCCCGTTGCGGTTGTGGTTGTGCCTTGCGCCACCGACAACCGATCCAGTCCCAGGGTCTTCTGCAGCCGCACAAGGGGATTGGAGCTGCTGCTTCCACCGATGCCGGCCAGCGTCGCGAGCGCATAGCTCACCTGCGCGAGCTGCAGGGCCGTGAGCTGTGAGGCAGGCACACCGAAGAGAAGCAGTGCCATGAGCTCATCCTGACTCTGGCCGGTATTGCTGCTCAGCTCGATTCTAGGGGAATCCGCGTATCCGGTGATGTGCAGCGTCACCGAGGAGCCGGCCGGAACGCCCGCCGCCGAGCTCTGCAAGTAGGTGGTTGCCGTGAAATCCAAGGTGGGATCGATGCCTTTTTTCAGACCGGTGCCGTCAAAACTCACATTCGAGGTCTTGTTGTCGAACGTGAGCTGTGTGCTGCCAATGCTGAAGGTGCCGCGCAGCAGGCCCAGACGACCGGAAACCACCGGCGTGTCTGCGGTACCGCCGATGTGCAAACCGTCTCCGCCGAGTTCCGCATCGAGACCGCGGCCTTGGACCAGCACTTCGCGCTGTGCGCTGATGGAAATATCGAGGTCGATCACCAGTTGTTTGTCCGCGGCCTGCACCACCTGCCCGCGGCGGCGTACGTCGAGCACGGCCACGTTCGGCGGCAAGGAGTCCGGAATGCCGATCACCGCCCGGTTCACGTGAATTTTGCCGGCCACGGCCAAGCGCTCGCGCGCCTTACCGCTGATATGAATGTCCGCATTCAAATTCGCGGTGAGAATGTTGCTGGCGATAGGCTGGGCATTGGCGGCTGTCAGCGTGAGGTCAACCGGGATTCCGGGCTGCAAGATCCCGACGCTGCCGCCCATACTGACGGTGCCCGACGCAGCACTCGCCTTGAAGCTTTTGATCTGCAGCGTGCCCTGGTTGCCGGCGACGTCGGCGGCGATGTTGGTCAAGTTCACGCCGCGCACGTAATCGCGGAAACTCCCGTTGGCCAGCGTGACGGAGCCGTGGATGCGCGGGTCGGCCAGCGTACCGCCGACGTTCGCGTCGATCGCAAGCTCGCCGGTCGCATGCAGTCCGCGCGCCTCGAGGAGCGCATTCGCGTTGGCGACGTCCATTTTGCCTTCGGCCTTGAGATCGTAAACACCCGCCGGTTCGAGCGGCACATCGCCTATGACACTGAGCAGCGGATGGTTGCCGGCATCGAGTTTGATGTCGATGGCAGCCGAATTGCCTTTGAGCTCGGCGCCGGCATTGAGATCGAGGGCGGGAAGCCCGACTGCCTGGTCGGCCGCGGAGCGAATACCGCGCGCCACCAGCCGCACGCGTCCGGTGGGCGCCGACAGCGTACCGCGCAGACGCGCTCTTGCTTCGATGGTTCCCTCCGAGACGGCGTCCGGAAAAAATGCGTTGATGAGCTTCGGGTCGACCTGGCTGAGCGAAGCGCGCAGATCGAGGTCGGGCGCGAGCTCGCCTTGAATCTCGAGAACGGCGCTCTGTGCGCCGAGACGCAGCTCATCGATGCGCAGTACCGGCGCGTAGGTCATTTTCGCGGGCGCAAGCAGCTTGAATTGCTGGCCGCGATAATCGACGACCGCATGCAGCACGCGCACATTGTCACCCGCAAGATCGACGGCGGCGTCGGCGGCCAGCGTCGCGGGGAAGCCGTTGATGTCCGGCGCCTTGATGTCGAGCTTCGCGGCCACCGCATCGGTCGAACCCTCACCCGAGACGTGCACCGTGCCGGCGAACCCGCTCAACGCCAGATTTTCGGCGTCGAGCTCGAACCTGGCGTGCGTGCTGCCGCCCTGCGGCGTGAACTGCGCGCTGCCCTCGAGCTTGCCGCGAATCTCGCGGCCGAGGAGATGATCGAGGTCGCCGAGCTCCTCGACGTGCACGTTGACTTGTCCGCGGCTGTCAGCGAACGTCGATTCCATGGACCATTCGCCGTCGACCTTGGCGCTCTTCCATGCGCCGCGCTCGATCTTGGCACGCAACCCGCCGCGTCCTGCCCGCGCGAGCGTGGCGGCGATATCGAGCGGCGAGCCATCGAGAGTGCCGCTGGCCGTAATGCTCGCACTCGGCGCATTCGGCAATCCCCGTGCATGCAGCTCCGCCGTCACCGCGCCCGGCGCGGAGCCGCGCACCGACAGCGTGCTCTTCAGTGTGGCATCGGTTGAGAGTGCCGCGGCGGGTCCGCTCAGCCGGCCGGACGCCTGTAAGCTGCCCCCGAGCGAGCTCGCGACGATGCCGAGGTCAGCGACATCGAGGCTGAAGTGGGCATCGAGCGATTTGACCACGGCGGCCAGGCCTGTAGCGGGTGCATTCGGCGCCGGCTGAACGGTAGCCGGACGCTCCGCGTTGCCGCTCGCGCTCAAGCTCCACTTATTTCCGGCCAGCTTCAAACGCTCGACGCTGAAAGTGGTATCGGACAGAGCGCCCGATATCCCGAGAGCTACGCGATTACCCACCATGGCCGTCCAACTGGGCCCACCGCCGGCGAGCGCTGCGTCCGCGTCGAGATTGAAGCCTATGTCCGATTCGCGCCGCTCGATCCGACCCTTCAGCGTCGCATCGCCGTTCAGCGCTTCGCCCGCCAGCGCCGCGAATGGCGCGATAGTCGGCAGCTTGAGCACGAAAGCAACATTCTGCTGGCCCGCGGTGACCGCGTTCGCATTCAGCGAGAACAGCCGATGGCTGGCTGTAAGGTTAAGCGGGCGCGTCGGATCCTTGATCCGCATGGAGGCATCGACCTTCAGCGGGTCTTTCTCGAGGAGCGCGGGTTCTGAGCCGGGAATGCGCAATCCCTGCACCACTCCCTTGAGCGCAACGTCGCCGCCTGCCGCATTGAGCTCGGCATGCAGACTCGCGATTGCGCTCCCGGCCGGCAGGACGAGCCGCTCGACGTCCAGACGAGCATCCGCCGTCGGGTCCGTGTACGCGCCCTTCCAATGTCCATCGAGCGCCAACTTCTGCCACTTCAGGTCCGGCCGCGGGCTCACCTGGGGCGCGCTGACAGAATAGTCGAGCACCATCGATCCGGCGCTCAAATCGACGCTGCCCCGCACTTGCGCTTTCAGCTCGCCGGCGCTGAGCTCGAGATCGATCTGCTCGGCATTGTGCGGTCCGGCGATGCTGACATTGGCAGACAGCGCGCCAAGGCCGGGGACTTGTAGAATGTTTTCGAGAGGACCGCTCGCCGGTTCATGCGCGGTCAGCGTGCCGTCCATGCGCTTGGGATCGAAGCGCAAGTTGAGCGTGTAATCGCCGCTGCCGTCGCGGTCGATGCGATGCGCCTGCACGTCGACATGAGCATCCTCGAGCGAGATCATCCGCCCGCTGCCCGCGATCGACAAGGTCGCCGGCCGGCCGGCGAGCGCTGCGCCGAGTTGCACCACGTCGATCGAGAAGCGATCGATATCGATGTGCGGAACGGTTGGCTTGCCCGTGCTGGGCGTGGCCGAAGGCAAGGGCGTGCGTTCCATGTCGACGCGCGCTACGTTGAGGCTCCTCGCTTGTATGCGCCGCTGCAGGAGTGCGGACGGCGACCAGCGCAGCGCGATGTGCTCGGCGGTAAGCCAGACCCCGCCTCGATCGATGAGCTCGAGCCGATCCAGCGTGAGGTCGGACGGAAAGCTGCCGCCGAGCCCGGTGAGCTTCACGGTGCCGTCGGTGAGCCGATAGGTGAGCCGCTCGATCATCGCGCGCCCGGCCGCGGTGTTGCCGGCCACCAGCACGGCAACGATCAAGAGCGCCATCAGCAGAGCGAGCGAGCCGGCGATCCAGGCCGAAATGCGTAACCAGCGGCGCATCAGAAGGCCTGCCCCAGTCCGACATAGATTTGGAACGCCTGCGGATCGCTGTCGTAGCGCTTCAAAGGCACGGCGAAGTCCAGCCGTATCGGTCCGATCGGCGTGTAATAACGCACGCCCGTGCCGACGCCGACGAACAGATTGGTCGGCGAGAACGTGAGGCTGGGGCCGACGTTTCCGCCGTCGACGAAGAAGGCGGCGCCCAAATTCTGGGCGATGCGTTGACGATACTCGATCGTCCCCGCGCTGATGGTGGTCGAGCCGATGGGATACGTGGTGAAACCCGTGACGGTCGGAGTGGACCCCGGCACGGGCGGACTACACGGCGGCATCCCTTTCGTCGGGGTCGGCAGACAAGAGAGGATGGGGAAATAGGGTCCGACCGATTGATACGGGTAGCCGCGAATGCTCGCGCTGCCGCCGCCGTAGAAACGCTGATCCGGCGGCAAGCCGTCGACGCTCGCGCCCTCGGCCGAGCCGATCAAGCCACGGAGGGCGAGGACGCTTCGGCCCGGAACGGTCGGCAGCAGGTGATCGAGATCGAAATACGTTGCCGCCTTGATCGTGGTGATGAGGAAAGTGGCATGGGAGTGCCCCAGCGCATGCGTCGGCACCACGGTCACCGAGTCATTCACGCCGTGCGTCGGATCGTCCAATGGCGAGGCGAGATTGGTGGAATTGTAGCTGATGACCAGCGGCAGACCGAGCAGAGTGTAATCGAAGGTCATCCGATCGGCCGTATCGGTGATGACGGTCGTGTCGGTGGTAGTGTCCAGTGTGGCGGTCTGGGTCACGCTGACGATCTGATTGATGTGCTCCTCGCTCGCCGCCACGCCTGCGCTCACCGTCCAGTAGCCATTGAGCTTGCGGGTCAGCGTCACACCGGTCTTGATTGCGGTCTGATCGTAGGCGATCAAGTCCTGCTTGAGCGCTTCCACGGCGAATTGCAGAGACTGATCCCGATGCCCGAAATCCGGCAGGATGTACTTGATCGGCAGGTCGTAGCCGAGTCCGTTCGTCGCGCTGCCGCCGAGGCCCGTGATCGAGGCGCTCACGCTGAACTGCTCGGCGTTGCCGAACACGTCGCGATTGCCCCAGCTTAAGGTGGTGCTGCCGCCGAGATCGGTCGAATAAGCTCCTGACACGCCGAAGGTCTGACGCAGCCGTTCGCGCATTTCGAAAGTAATGGGCACCCCGCCGGTCGCGTCGACCGCAGTGCCGACTTTGACGCTGACCGCAGCGAACACACCGATGGAAGGGCTCAACAGATCCGCTCGCGCCCGCTCCACGGCACTCGCGCGGAACAGCTCGCCGGTGTGCAGCAGCAGGCGGCGGCGCAAAAGACTCTCGTGCACCCGCTTCAGGCCGGTGAAGTGAATCTCGCCGATGTTGACGCGCGGACCGGCGTCGACATGAAAAGTCACATCCAGCAGCGGCTGCGTCTTGTCCTCGTAAGCCACCGGGGGATCGACTTTCGCGAAGGCATAACCTTGCTCCTCGAGCGCCGCCAGCAAGTGAGCTCCGGCCGCGAGCACCGTGTCGGCCACCGCCGCCTCGCCGGTCTTCAGCGTGAATGCACTCTGGGCCGATATCGGCAATTCACCGTCGATTGTAATATTGCGCAGGTGGTACAGCGCTCCGAGCTTGAATGTGATTTGCACGTGGGCGTCTTGCTTCTTCGGCAAGGCGTTGAGGTGCTCCGCGAGGCCTGGATCGTTCAACGCCATGCCGTCGATCTTGATGGTGATCTTCGACTCGTAGTACCCGTAGCTCTCGACCACGGTCTTCAGCCGCTCGCCGTCGGAGCGCGCTCGCGCGATCAACGCGTAAGGGCTCACCGGCGCCGAGGTGCGCAGCGCGACGAGATCCGAGGTCGCGCGCAACGTGGCGTCCATCGTACCGTCACCCGTCGAGAAGTGATCGACCTTGTACGAGACCGGATCCGCCGCCCATGCCGGCGCGGCGAGAGCCGCCAGCAGGGCCATGAGACCGCAAATTCTCGGAAACGTAAAGCGCATGAGGGGGCGGCTGCGGTAGAGTCGAGTCCTACGCCAAAACGGACGATAGTCTTAGAGCGTTCAAGGGCGCGCAAGTGCTAGCGTTTTGGACCATATTCATAAGGTGACCATCTCCCGCGTGTCCTCCGTCATCGTTTGTCATGCCTGCGACCTCGCGCATCGCCTGGATTCTCTCGCAGGCTACGCCCGCGTGCGCTGCGTTCGCTGCCGGGCGGAGCTCTATCGTACCAACGACCGGAGCCCCGACACCGCAATTGCGCTCGCTGCGACCGCGCTCGCGCTCTTTGTCCTGGCAAACGTCTATCCCTTGGTCGCCATGACGGTGAACGGCAGCACGCAGATGACGACCTTGATCGGGGCGGCCCAGGCATTCTACGAGCAAGGCTATGGCGCCCTCGCGGTGTTGGTCGCGTTCACCGCGGTTATCGTTCCCCTGATACAGGTTCTGACCCTTCTATACGTGCTCGTTCCCCTGCGGCTCGGCCGCATGGTCCGGGGACAGAACCTGGTGTTTCGCATGCTGACCGCGCTGCGCCCCTGGGGTCTGACCGAAGTGTTCATGCTGGGGGCCGTGGTCGCCCTCGTGAAGCTCTCGGCCCAAGCCGAGGTCTCGCCGCGAATCTCGCTGATCGCCTATGGACTCCTCATGCTGTCGATCGCGGCGCTCACCAGCGCGACGCCGAGCGAGCAGTACTGGCGCTGGGTCAAGGCGCAGCGGGAGCCGGGGAACCCGGCGTGACGACGCCCGGCGTCAAGCGGCTCGCCACGGGACGGAGTCTCGGTCTGCTCGTATGCACACGCTGCCGGGCGACCGTGCGCGCGATCGGCGAGAGGCAATCGCTATGTCCACGCTGTCAGGCACGGCTGTTCGTACGCCGTCCGCACAGTCTCAGCACCACCGCCGCCTTGGTGATCAGCGCCGCGGTATTGTACATTCCGGCCAACTTGCTACCCGTGATGCGCACGCATGAGATCTTGAGCGACGACGACGACACCATCTTGAGCGGCGTCATTTCGCTCGCGCATCAGGGATCGTGGCCCATCGCACTGCTGGTTTTTTTCGCGAGCATCGTCGTGCCGTTGCTCAAGCTGGTCGCGCTCGGCGATATCCTGTTCGCCATCTGGCGCGGCCGCGTACGCAACCCCAGGCAGCGCAGCCGGCTATTCCGCCTCGTAGAGTTCGTCGGGCGATGGTCCATGCTCGATGTGTTCGCGCTGTCGCTCCTCGCGAGCCTCGTGCAGATTCAATCCCTTGCCATCGTGCAGGTTCGGCCGGGCGCATTTGCGTTTGCGGCGGTGGTGGTGCTCACCATGCTGGCCGCGCAGTCCTTCGACGAGCGGTTGCTATGGGATGCTGAAACACATGGCTGACCCGCGTTCACCTCCCGGCGTGGACGAGCTGCCCGAGGCGTTGCCGGATCGGCAGCACCGCGTGCGCCTGCCCTTTGTGTGGATCCTGCCCGCCATCGTGATCGTCGCCGGCGCATTCGTGGTCGTGCACGAGAAGTTGGCCGAAGGTGTCCCCATCGAGATCACGTTCCACACTGCCGACGATCTGGAGCCGAACAAAACCAAGATCAGCTATAAGGCGGTGGAGATCGGCCAGGTCAAGGGAATCCGGGTCTCCAAAGACCGCAAGGACGTCATCGTCGAGGCCCGCATTCACCGCGACGCCCGCGACTATCTGGTGCAGGACACGCGTTTTTGGGTAGTCCGTCCACGCGTCACCGGAGCCGACATCTCGGGCTTGGGCACCCTCGTATCGGGCGCTTACATCAGCGTCGATGTGGGGCATTCATCCGTGCCGGCGCGCAATTTCACCGGCCTCGAAGTGCCGCCGATCGTGACCTCGGGACTGCCGGGGCGCGAGTACGTGCTGCATGCGAAGGATATCGGCTCCCTGAGCATCGGCTCCACCGTGTTCTACCGGCACCTGGCAGCGGGCCAAGTGGTGGCTTATTCGCTGGATCCGAACGGCGACAGCGTGACCATCAAGGTCTTCATCAACTCGCCCTATGACCAATTCGTCACCTACGAAACCCGTTTCTGGCAGGCGAGCGGCATCGACATGAGCGTCGACTCGGAGGGAGTCAAGCTGCACACCGAATCGCTCGCCTCGATTCTGCAGGGCGGTGTCGCCTTCCAACCGATTAAGGCCGCGCCACCATCGCCGCAGTCGTCCGAGGACTCGAGCTTCACGCTGTATTCGGACAAGGAGCGCGCCATGCGCGAGCCGGATACCGTGGCGCAAACCTTCGTGATGTATTTTCAAGGCTCGCTGCGCGGACTCACCGTCGGCGCGCCGGTCGACTTGAGCGGCATCAATATTGGCGAGGTCAAGCACCTGTCCGTCGAGTACGACCGAGACGCGGGCCTGCTGCGTTTTCCGGTGGAAGTGGACATCTTCCCGCAGCGCATACGCGGCCGCCCCCGCACCGATCGCGGGGCGGGCAGAGCCGACGATTCCGATATCGGCGGCCATGCCATGATTGACAGCATGGTCGCGCACGGCATGCGTGCCGAGCTCAAGACGGGAAGCCTCCTCACAGGCCAAAAATTCGTCTCCGTGGAAGTGGAGAAACGGCCCGCGCCCGATCGAGTCGATTGGAACGAGCACCCGCCGATTTTTCCCACTGCCGCGGGAGGACTGGACGAGATTCAGGACTCGGTCGGCAGCATCGCCAAAAAACTCGACAAGGTGCCCTTCGACCAATTGTCGGCGCGGCTGATGGCTACCCTGGCGGCCCTCCAGGACACACTGAAGAGCACTGATCAAGTGATGCATCAGGTCAACGGCAGCATCGCTCCGCAAGTCACCGCCACGTTGAAGGAGGCAGAGGACGCCATGAAGAATGCCAAAGAGGCGCTCTCCTCGGAGGCGCCGCTACAGAACGATCTTGGCTCGACGCTCCTCGAGCTGTCGCATGCGGCGCGTTCGGTGAGCGCGCTCGCGGACTATCTCGAGCGCCACCCTGAAGCGCTGATCCGGGGTAAACCGGCGGACCCCAAATGAGCGCCCCGGCTCGTTGCGCGTGGCATCGCTGGCCAGCTTGCGCGGCGGCCGCGGCGATGCTCGCAGGCTGCGCGGGACCGCGGGATCATTTCTACACCCTGACGACCTTGCCCGAGAATGCAGCCGCGGCGTCGGCGGCCTTTACGACGCACGTGATGCTCTCGATCTCGCTGCCGCCCCTGGTCGACCGGCGCCAAATGGTGATCGCCACTTCAGCCGACCAGTTGCTCGTGCTCGAGCACGAGCGTTGGGGCGCACCTCTCTCCGATCTGGTCCTACAGACGCTCGCGCGCGACTTGGAGCGACGGCGTGCCGACGTGCTGGTCGCGGATCGCGGTTTCGATCAGCCGAGTCTCATGCCGGTGAAGATCCGGGTCGATATCGTACGCATGAGCGTGCGCGCCGGCGGCCAGGCGACGCTGGAGGCGCACTGGCGCGTGGTCGATGCGCGCCGCAATACCGACGAAGTCGGCGCGGAAACTTTCGAGTCGCCGGTGGCGGGCGAAGATTACGCCGCCGTAGCCCGCGCGTTCAGCAACGATCTAAGCTCGCTCGCAGATCGGCTGGCCGCGAAGATCCCGGCATCCTGAAGACCGAAGTCCCGGGCCATTCTCGCGCGCAGGCGCAGCGCCGCCTCGAGGCACGCGCTGTTGATCACCGCCAATCGAAATCCGCCCGGCGGCATGACGTGAGCGCGCGGCGGCCGGTCGGGGAAGAAGGTGATCTGCACGCTGTTCACCTCGGGCGCTGCGCGATAAGAGTCGAGCTGTTCCTGGCGCGGATAGGCATAAGGCCGTCCGTGGGGACCGAACAGCACGACACTGTAACCCTCGGTGCGCCGCCCATCTTCAAATTCCCAGCGGCCTTGGCTGTACAGGCGCACGACGGCTTCCAGCCATTGCCGCCCATATAGATCCGGCCACTGATCTGCGAAGCGCAGGTGTGCTTCGATGATGCGCCCGCCGATGGTCTCGATGTTCACCATGCCGGTGTAATCGGGAAGGTTGCTGCGAATCCAGGCGCGGCAATAGCGCTCGAGACGGCGGCGCAGGCGTGCCTCGATGATCCAGTAATCGAACGTGCCCCGCGCTCCCGGGATGCCGCGCGTGTGCCGGCACCACGCCGTCTCGCCCCGCACCACCGCCCAATCGCTGCTGATGTGATCGCCCGTGAGGAGCTTCATCCAAAAATCGCCCGGGCGGCAGTTCTCGAGAAACCCGCGCTCCGTCTCCAGAATGCTCGTTCCGACTCCCATCCCTTTCAAGTTGGTGACCGGCTTGCAGAAGACCGGATAGCGCGACGGCGCAGAATCGTTCAAGCCGCATTCGAGACCTTGCGACTGCGCGACCCGGAGGCGGTTGTAAATCCAACGGTGGCGCGGATTGAACTTGTAGCCATCCATATCGTCGGTAGGAATATGCACGTCGGCTGGGCAGTAGATGTCGGTGAAATACTGCTCGCGCCAGGGATCGCATTCGTAGATGGGCATCGTGGCAGCAGCGTATGATGGCTGGGTTAGCGAAAGCTCGGGGACTGCGCCTTGCCTGATTGCAGGAAATGGCCGACGTCAACCTCGCGCGGCAACGCCGACGCGATTCCACTTACCCGACTCATTATATCGAGAGGCACTCGTGCAACAAGACAAATTCGGCGAAGCGCCCGAGGACCCGCCCCCGGGCGACGTATCGCCCGACAGCCAGGACCGGATCCAAGACTTCATGAGCCGACACGGAGGTCCGGGATCGCCTCGGCGCCAATCGACCGACCCCTCCGGCTATCGCGGTTGGTACGAGATTTACGCGGCCGATGGTTACCGCTTGCGCTGCGACTGGTCGCGGACAGGCAGCCGCGACGAATTGAAGTTCTCGGAAATCGGCCCACAGCAGACCGAGGGCGCCTCCGATAACCCCGCCTAGCATGCGGCGCATGCTCATGGCCGCCCTTGCGAGCGCAGTCTTAAGCGCGCGCGCAGTTCCCAACGGAGCTCCCGAGTCGGCGGCGACTCCCGCGCAGGCGGTCGAGAGCCGGGCACTCCCCTCTCCCGCGGCCACGGAATTCATGGCCGCCATGCAGCGAGTGCGCATGAGCCTGCCGGAGCCGCCGGACTCGGCCGCGCTCAAGGCATACCCGATCTATGACTATCTGGTGGCCGCCCGGCTGCGCCGCGATCTGGGACTCACGCCGAGCGAGGCGCTCGACGCGACCATCGATGCCTTTCTGCGTGCGCGCGAAGGCGCGCCGGTCGGACACAGCCTCAAGCATCAGTGGCTCGCGAGTCTTGCGCAGCGTGGGCGATGGGATTGGTTTCTGCCGCGCGCCGCCGATGTGACCGATCCCGCGCTCGTCTGCGATCGGCTCGCCGGACGCCTCGCCACCGGCGAGACCGATCATTTGGCCGCCGACGCACTCGCGCGCTGGAGCCTGCCGCAGAAAGAGCCCATCGAATGTGTGCCGGTCGTAGCTTGGCTGCGCCTCAAGGGACTGCTGACTCCCGCATTGCTCGAGGCGCGCGCGCGCGCGGCGCTCGCCGCGGACAGTCCGACGCTCGCGCGAGAATTCATCGCGGAGGTTCCTGCCGAGCGCGCCGCGGCTCTACACCTGTGGCTGCAATTGCTCGAAGCGCCCAAATCCAGCCTGACGGCGCTCGCCATGACGCCGGAGGCGCCGGTCGAGACGGACGCGCTCCTCGCGGGTTTCACGCGGCTCTCCAACACCGATGCCCCGGCCGCGGCGACGCTCCTGCCGCTGTTGCTGTCGCGACCCGACGACACACCGGCCGTGCACGGCCGATTGCTGCGCGCGTTTGCGCTCGGCGAAGCCTATGCGCGTCAACCGGGCGCCGTCGCCGCATTCGACGCCGTACCGGCCGAAAACGTCGATACGCCGGTGCAGGAATGGCGGGTGCGCGCGGCCCTGTGGGCGGGCAACTACGGCAAAGTGCTCGAATGGAGTGAGCGCATGCCGGCGACGCTCTCGACTCAGCCCCGCTGGCGCTACTGGCACGCACGCGCCGTTGCGGCCACGTCCGGCGCCGAGGCGGCAGCTCCATTGTTCGCGCAGATTGCAGGACTGCGCGACTACTACGGCTATCTTGCCGCGGACCGGCTGCGGCAGCCCTATGACCTCAACATCCACCCCGTGCCGGACGATGCCTCGCTGCAAAACACGCTCGCGGCCGATCCGGGGCTGATCCGCGCGCATGCGCTCTTCGATTGCGATATGACGGACGAGGCCACGACGGAATGGAATGTGGCGCTCGTGTCGATGGGCCCGGCGGTAAGGATCCAAGCGGCGCGCCTCGCCTCGCGCTGGGGTTGGTACGGCGTGACCATCACCACGCTGGCGCAGGCCGACAGCTGGGACGATGTGGCGCTGCGCTATCCGCGCCCCTTCGGGGCGATCATCGCGCAGGCGAGCCTGCTTACGCAGGTTCCGCCGGATTGGATACTGGCCATCATTCGCCAGGAGAGCTTGTATCGAAAGGATGCCGTATCGCGCGCCGATGCCCGCGGCCTGATGCAGATGCAGCCCGCGACCGCCAGCGCGGTGGCCAAACGCTGGCATCTTCCCCTCCCGGGCCGCGACAGCCTGTTCGATCCCGGGGTGGCGATCGCGTTGGGTGCGGCCTACGTACATGAGTTGCTGGACCGTTATGGCCACCAGTTGGATTTGAGTCTCGCAGCCTACAATGCGGGCCCGGTTTCCGTGGCACGTTGGTTGCCGGCGCAGCCGGTCGCTGCCGATGCGTGGATCGAGAACATTCCGTACGCCGAGACGCGCGCCTATGTACAGCACGTCCTCGAGCACATCGTGGCCTTCGCGGTGATGCGTGATGCCGAGCCTCCCCGGCTGTCCACTCTGCTGCCGCCGGTGCAGGCGCCCGACGCCGCCGTCTTGCCATGAGGTCCGCTCGATTCACATGTTGATCAGGCACGCGAGAGAGCTGTACGAGCGTACCGGCACGCTGCGCAAAAGCCACTCGGCGGGTTATGCCGTCGCGCTGGCGACCGTGGCGCTCGCGCTGCTCGCACGCTTTTTGCTCGCCGGTCAGCTCGCGGGTTTCCCCTTCCTCACGTTCATTCCGGCGATTCTTCTCACCAGCTTTTTCTGCGGGTGGCGGGCCGGAGCGCTGGCCGCCGTGCTCGGCGCCCTGGCTCGCCTGTACTTTTTCGCGCCGCTGCCCGCCGCCGGCCCGAGCTCCGGTCCGGTGTCCCTCTGGCTCGGCTATTCGATGTACGTCTTTGCCGTGACGATCATCCTCATAGCGGTCGGCAGCATGCACGCGGCCTTCGAGCACCTCGCAGCCAGCGCGGAGCACCGCAAACGCCTGAACGCCGAGCTGGAAAAGCGGGTGCGCGAGCGCACCGAGGCGCTCGAGACGGCGAATCGCAGCCTGCTCGACGAGGCTGCCTCGCGCGCCGCGGCGGAGGCTCAGATCCGGCAACTGCAAAAGATGGAAGCGGTGGGACAACTCACGGGCGGCATCGCGCACGACTTCAACAACATGCTCGCCATCGTGGTCGGCTCGCTCGATATCGCGAAGCGCTCTCTGACGACCGATCCGCAGAAAGCCGAGCGTTTCATTGGCAACGCGATGGAGGGTGCGCGGCGCGGTGCGCAGCTTACCTCGCGCCTGCTCGCCTTCTCCCGCCAGCAGTCGCTCGACCCGCGCCCACTCGACGTCAATGGCCTGGTGCGCGACATGTCCGATCTGCTCGTCCGCTCGATCGGCTCCGGCATTGCACTGAAGACCGTGCTCGCTGCCGAGCTCTGGCGCACGTTTGCCGACGCCTCGCAGTTGGAGAGCGCGCTCATCAATCTCTGCGTCAACAGCCGCGACGCCATGCCGGATGGCGGCGAGCTGGTCGTCGACACCCGAAACACCCCTCTCGATGCCGCGAATACCCGCTGCCCTGGACGCGCGGCACGGCGACTATGTATGCATCTGCGTGAGCGATAGCGGCAGCGGTATGGAGCCCGACGTGCTGGCCCGTGCGTTCGACCCATTCTTCACCACGAAGACGCCCGGCAAAGGGACGGGCCTCGGGCTCTCGCAAGTCTATGGCTTCGTCAAGCAATCGGAGGGGCACGTCAGGATCGACTCGCAGCCCGGACGAGGAACTGCGGTGCGGATTTATCTGCCCCGCTACTTGGGTAAGCGAGACGCCGGTGCACAGCGCCGCGCCGCGCGAGATGCAAGCATTGCGGCCTAATCGGGAAACCGTGCTCGTGGTCGAGGACGAGGACGGGGTGCGCAAGGATGACCGTCGAGGCACTCCAGAGTCTCGGCTACACGGTGATCGCCGCGACAGGCCCGGAGCACGCACTCGATCTTTTCAACGACGGGTTACGCGCCAATCTGCTTTTCACGGACATCGTGATGCCGGGTATGGACGGGCGTGCGCTGGCTGAGCGGATCAAGCACAGGCAGCCGGAAGTGAAAGTGCTGTTCACGACCGGTTACACGCGGGGCGCGCCTCTTTACGACGTCATCGCGGAATCCGGAGGAGCCATGCTGCCCAAACCTTTTACCGTCGAGCAGCTGGCAGCCAAGATCCGCAGCACCCTCGATGCCGGCTAGCGAGACCGCGGTCGCACATTAATCGGTTTTAACAATTCGATCACACGCGTTTAACCGCGCTGGGCTCACGGTGGCCGCCATGCGTTCCTGGGGCTTTCTCGGCGGATTTACCTGCGTGCTGCTTGCAGCCTGCAGCGTGGGTACGCCTTATCGACAAGCCCCAGATTCCACTGCCGAATGCCTGGAACGCGACCTCGGCGGGACGCGAACAATCGCGTGGCCCGCGAGCGATTGGTGGCATCGTTTCGGCTCCTCGCAGCTCGACGATCTGATCGATCAAGCGCGACGCACCAATGACGATCTGGCGGCAGCCATGGCTCGAGTCCAGGAAGCGGACGCCCAATTGCGCATTGCGGGTGCCCCGCTGCTGCCGACGGTCGACCTCGGCGCATCGGCCACGCGCGAGCGAACCGAGATTTCGGGCGGCGGTATGGGCGTCTACAACGTCTTCAGTCCGGTGTTGACGGCGAGCTATGAGCTCGACTTCTGGGGCAAAAACCGCGCCGCGCGCGACGCTGCCCACGCCCTGGCGGTCGCGAGCCGATACGATCGGCAAACAGTCGCCCTCACGGTCATCTCGAGCGTGGCAACGACCTATTTGCAGGCACTCGAGCTGCGCGAGCGCATCGAGGTCGCACGCCAGAACTTGGAGAACGGCCGCAAGATCCTGCGCGGCCTCGCCTTCCAACAGCAAGTCGGCACGGCGACCGGCCTCGATGTCGCGCAGCAGGAAACGGCCGTGGCGCTGCTCGACGCCGCGCTGCCGCCGCTGGAACAGCAATTTCGGCAGACGGTCTATGCGCTGGCGGTGCTGGTCGGCAAGACGCCGGAGTCGCTCGACGTCAGCGACGGCACGTTGAACGATCTGAAGGTGCCGCAGGTGGTCGCCGGACTGCCCTCGGAGCTCCTCGACGCGCCGACCCGACGTCGCCGAGGCCGAGCAACAGCTGGTTGCCGCGAACGCGGACATCACGGTCGCGCGCGCGGCGCTGTTCCCATCCATCACGCTCACCGCCTCCGGCGGATACGAGAGCGACGTTCTCTCCTCGCTCGTCAACCCGGTCAATCGCATTTACGCGGTTTCCGCCGGGCTCACACAACCGATCTTTCACGGCGGTGCGCTGCGCGGCCAGCTCGCCTACTCGCAAGGCGCGCTATACCGAATTGCTGAGCGACTACCACAAGACCGTCCTCACGGCTCTCGACAATGTCGAGGGCGCCCTGGTCGCGGCGCGCCAGACCGCCCTACAGCAGGAGCGGCAAACCGAGGCCGTGGCAAAGGCTCGCCGGGCCTACGAATTCGCGCAGACGCAGATGTCGGCAGGCACCATCAATGTGCTGACCGTGCTGAATACGGAAAACGCGCTGTTCAGCGCTCGCGACACGTTGGTCGAGGTGCAGTATTCACGCCTGCAGGCTCTCGTGGATCTATACACCGCCCTCGGCGGCGGCTGGCAGGAGGGGAAAAGCGGATGACTCTGTGGTCGCATGCCAAGCGCGGCTGGAAAACTTACGCAGGCGTTGCGATCGCGGCGCTCTGCCTGCTCGCGTGGCGGCTGCACACTCCGGCCGCCGCGGCCGATAAAAAGCCGATCCAGCCCATTGCCGTCGACACCGCCCCGGCGCACCGCGCGGAAGTGCCGATTTATTTGCAGGGTCTCGGCACGGTGCAGGCCTTCTACACCGTGACGGTGACGGCGCGCGTCGACGGGGAGCTGCAGCGGGTCGCGTTCACCGAGGGGCAAACCGTGCACAAGGGCGATCTGCTCGCGCAGATCGATCCGCGTCCGAATCAAGCGGCCTACGAGCAAGCCGTGGCGACCAAGGTGAAGGACGAGGCGCTGCTCAAGAATGCCAAGCTCGATTTCGAGCGCTACACGCAGCTTCAGCCGCAAGATTTAGCCAGCAAGCAGACGGTCGACACGCAGCACGCGCTGGTCGAGCAGATCGCCGCCCAGATCAAAGTCGACCAGGCTGTCATCGACAATGCGCGCACGCAACTCGACTACACGCGAATCGTGTCGCCGATCGACGGCCGCACCGGCATCCGCTTGATCGATCCGGGCAACATCGTGCATGCCGCGGCGACCACCGGCATCGTGGTGGTCACCCAGATACAGCCCATCAGCGTCGTCTTCACGCTGCCGGAAGAGCAACTGGCCGCCGTGCAGCGGGCGCTCGCCGGCGGACCCGTCAAGGTCGCCACCGTCGCCCGCGAGGGCGGCGCGGTGCTCGATGAGGGCACTTTGAGCCTCATCGACAATCAGATCGATCAGACGACCGGGAGCGTGCGGCTCAAGGCGACCTTCGACAATGCGCACAATACGTTGTGGCCCGGGCAATACGTTGATGCGCGCGTGCTGGTGCGCACGGAGCGCGACGCGCTCACCATCCCGGATAGCGCCGTGCAACTCGGGCCCGCCGGCCCCTTCACTTACGTAGTCAAACGCGATTCGACCGTCGAGGTGCGCCCGTTGCATGTCGGCGAAAGCGCCAACGGCATGACGATCGTCACCGCCGGCCTCACGCAGGGGGAACGCGTGGTGACCAGCAACCAGTATCGGCTGCAGCCCGGCTCGCATGTGCGCGCGCCACGGCTGCCGCGGCCCGTGCAGCGTCATGAGCATCTCCGAGCCGTTCGTTCGACGCCCGATCGCGACGTCGCTCCTCATGGGCGGCATCTTTCTGGTGGGTTGCGTGGTGTATCCGCTGCTGCCGGTGGCTCCCCTGCCGCAGGTGGACTTTCCGACCATCCAGGTGAGCGCGTCGTTGCCGGGCGCAAGCCCCGAAACCATGGCCGCCACGGTGGCGACGCCGCTCGAGTATCAGTTCGCGGAAATCTCCGGATTGACGCAGATGACCTCGAGCAATTTGAACGGCACGAGTCTCATCACGCTGCAATTCGATCTCGATCGCAACATCGACGCCGCGGCGCAGGATGTGCAGACCGGGATCGACGCGGCGGGCGGCCAGCTGCCGAAGAATCTGCCCACCCCGCCGACCTATCGCAAGGTGAATCCGGCCGATTCGCCCATCTTGATCCTGTCGATGAGCTCGCCGGTGCTGCCCGTCACGACGGTGGACGATTATGCGGAAAACATACTGGCGCAGCAGATATCGCAGATCCCCGGGGTCGCGCAGGTGTCCGTCGGCGGCCAGCAAAAGCCGGCGGTGCGGGTGCAAATCGATCCCGTGAAGCTCGCGGCGCTCGGGTTGCAAATGGAGGACGTCGCCAGCGTCATCAACGTGGCAACCGTCGATGCTCCCAAGGGAGCCATCAACGGCCCGCAGCGCTCGATGACGATTTACGACAACGACCAGCTGCTCAAGGCCGCACCCTGGAATGACGTGGTGGTCGCCTACAAGAACGGCGCGCCCGTGCGCATTCGCGACATCGGTATCGCCGTGGACGGACCGGAAAATACTCTCCTCAGCGGCTGGCAAAACGGGCACGACGGTATCCTGCTGCTGGTCTTCAAGCAGCCCGGCGCCAATGTGATCGAGGCGGAGCGGCGCGTTCAGGCGCTGCTGCCGCACGCGCTCGCTTCGGTGCCGCCCTCGATCAAGGTCACCACTGTGGCCAACCGCACCACCACCATCAAGGCGGCGGTCGAGGACGTCGAGTTCACGCTCATGCTCACGATCGCGCTGGTGGTGATGGTCATCTTCCTGTTCCTGCGTACCGCCTGGGCGACCATCATTCCAGGCGTGACGGTCCCGCTCGCGCTCCTCGGCACCGCGGCGATGATGTACGTGCTGCACTACAGTCTCGACAATCTGTCGCTCATGGCGTTGACCATCGCGGTGGGTTTCGTGGTGGACGATGCGATCGTGATGCTGGAGAACATCTACCGGCACATCGAAGACGGCCTCTCGCCCTTGGACGCCACGCTCAAGGGCGCCGGCGAGATCGGCTTTACCATCATGTCCATCAGCATCTCGCTGGTCGCGGTATTCATTCCGCTCTTGCTGATGGGCGGGATCATCGGCCGGCTGTTCCGCGAATTCGCCATCACCATGACGCTCACCATCGCCGTGTCGGCGTTTGTCGCGCTCACGCTCTCGCCCATGATGTGCGCTCAGTTCCTGCGCGACGAAAAGCATGCGAAGCACGGGCGCTTCTACATGGCCATCGAGCGCGCCTTCGACAAGCTGCTCGCCTGGTACACGCGCGGCCTCGATTTCGTGCTCGAACGGCAACGCGCGACGCTGCTGGTGTTCGGGTTGACCGTCGCCACGACGGTGCTCCTGTACATCGTCATTCCGAAGGGTTTCTTTCCGCAGCAGGACACGGGAATCATCGTCGGCCTCACCGATGCCCCGCAGGACATCTCGTTCGAGGAAATGGTGCGCAGGAATCACCGGCTGTTGGACGTCGTGGCACGCGACCCGGACGTCGCGAGCTTCGGCACGGTGATCGGCGGCAACCGGCCCGTCAACAATGACTTCGTCGTCCTCGGCTTAAAGCCGCGCGGCGAGCGCAAGGCGAGCGCCGACGACATCATCAACCGGCTGCGTCCGCAACTCGCGCAGGTTCCCGGCGCCACGCTGTTCATGCAGGCGGCCCAGGATCTCAACATCGGGGGCCGCACCACCCGCACTCAATATCAATACACACTGAGGACGCGGATATCGATGAGCTGAACGACTGGGCTCCGAAGCTCCTCGAGCGCCTGCAAAAGCTGCCGATCCTGCGCGACGTGGCGTCGGACCAGCAGACCACCAGCGGCATGGTCGCGCTCAGCATCGACCGCGACGCAGCGGCGCGCTATGGAATCCAGCCGGCGGCCATCGATCAGGCGCTCTACGATGCGTTCGGCCAGCGGCAGGCCGCGCAATTTTTCACCCAGCAGAACAGCTATCACGTGATTCTCGAGATCACCCCCTCGCTGCAGAGAGACCCCGAGTCGCTGCGCAAGCTCTACTTGAAATCGCCGCTCACCGGGCAGATGGTGCCGCTCTCGACCATGACGCAATACGACACCCGGCACGTCACCTACTTATCGATCAATCACCAGGGCCAGTTTCCCGCGGTGACGCTGTCATTCAATCTGGCGCCGGGGGCCGCCCTGGGCGATGCCGTGGATGCGATCACGCGCATCTCGGCGGAGATGCGCCTGCCGGCGACCATTACCGGCAACCTTCCAGGGAACGGCCCAGGCCTTTCAGAGCTCGCTCAAGACCCAGCCGTATTTGATCCTGGCGGCGCTGGTGGCGGTGTATATCATTCTCGGCATGCTTTATGAGAGTTACATTCATCCGCTGACGATTCTGTCGACGTTGCCGTCGGCCGGCGTCGGTGCACTGCTGATCTTGCTGCTCTTTCACATGGATCTCAACGTGATGGGCCTGATCGGCATCATTCTGCTGATCGGCATCGTCAAGAAAAACGGCATCATGATGGTGGACTTCGCGATCCAAGCAGAACGCGAACAGCATCTGACGCCGCACGATGCCATCCGGCAAGCCTGCTTGCTGCGCTTTCGGCCGATCATGATGACGACGATGGCGGCGCTGCTGGGCGCGCTGCCGCTCGCGCTCGGCCACGGCACGGGCTCCGAGCTGCGCCGGCCTCTCGGCTACACGATGGTGGGCGGCCTGATCGTGAGCCAAGCTCTTACGCTGTTCAGTACGCCGGTGGTGTATCTATATCTCGATCGGTTCCAGTTGTGGCTGAATGGCCGCCGACGCAGGAGAAGCCGACGCGCCGGCGCATCCGCCGCGCCGGTCCCCGTGGGAGAGACCCCGTGAAGATTCTTCTGGTCGAGGACAACGAGCGAGTCAGTCAGTTCGTGGTGAAGGGGCTGCAAGAAGCCGGACACACCACCGACCACGCCGCCAACGGACGCGACGGCATGTTTCTCGCGGCAAGCGAGCCCTACGATGTGATCATCATGGACCGCATGCTGCCCGGCGATATCGATGGTCTCGCCATCATCGAGGTGCTGCGCAAGACCGGCAAGCGCACCCCGATCCTCATCTTGAGCGCCTTGAGCGAGGTCGATGACCGCATTCGCGGCCTGCGCAGCGGCGGCGATGACTACTTGACCAAGCCGTTCGCCTTCGGCGAGCTGCTCGCCCGCCTGGATGCACTGCATCGCCGCGCCCAGGGCGTGAATCGCGAGATCCCCCTGGCCGTCGGCGACTTGCATATGGATCCCATGACGCGCAAGGTGACTCGCGGCGATCGGCCCATCTCGCTGCAGCCTCGGGAATTCAAATTGCTGGAATACCTCATGCGCCATGCCGATCAAGTGGTCACGCGCACCATGCTCCTCGAGAACGTGTGGGACTATCACTTCGACCCGCAGACCAACGTGGTGGACGTGCACATCAGCAAGCTGCGACAAAAAATAGACGCGGAATTCGAGCGGCCGCTGCTGCGCACGGTGCGCAATGCAGGCTATATGGTCACCGCGGGTGACTAGCATGATGCGCTCCTCCGCGCTCTCCCTCGCGCTCGGCTACGTCGCCTTGGGGATCGCGGCGCTGGTGCTGTTCGCCGCCCCGCTCTATTACGCATGGCAGGTCACCATCCAGGACGGCCGCAGCGAGATCCTGCAGGCCGATGCCACGCGGTTGACCGACGTATACCGCCGCGAGGGCGGCCCGGGCCTCAAAAATTTCATCGACGCGCGCATCAACATGCAAATCGCGGGCGATCGCATCCTGCTGCTCACCGATACGTCCCTCAAGCCTCTCGCGGGAACCTCGCGGCATGGCCCCGCGGATTGCCGGCTGTTGCGGGTAACTACCGGATCAAGGTGGACATGGGCGAACACGGCATTCAGACCTCGCTCGTGCATGTGACGAGCCTCGGCGATTATGTGCTCCTCGTGGGTCGCGACAACAAGCTGTTCGCACCGCTCGAGCGCCGCTTCTGGTACGGTCTCATCGCCGCCATCGCGGTGATATCCATCGCCGGCCTGCTGATCGGCCTTATCACGCGACGCGTCTTGATGGCTCGCGTGCACAGCATTCGCCAAACCGTGTCGGCCATCATCCATGGCGATCTCAAGCACCGCCTGCCGACGGATCGGAGCGAGGACGAGCTCAGCACGCTCTCGAGCACCATCAACGGCATGCTCGATCAGATCGAGCAGCTCGTTCACGGCGTGCGCAACGTCTCGAACTCCATCGCGCACGACCTGCGCACGCCGCTCGCCGAGCTGCGCTCCCGCCTCGAGGAGCTCGCGCTGATCCGGCCCGCGCCGGAGACGACGTTCGCGGAGATCGACGGCGCGGTGGCCGACGTCGACCGGGTGATACGCATTTTCGACGCCTTGCTGCGCCTTGCCGAAATCGATGCGGGCCTGCGCCGCTCGGGCTTCGTCAGCTTCGATCTCGTCGATCTCGCCGGCACCGCGGTGGAGTTCTACGCGCCCGCGGCGGAGCTCAAGAACATCCGGCTGCAATCGCACGCAGACGGCTCGCTGCGGGTCTCGGGCGATCCCGTACTGCTCGCGCAGGCGCTCAGCAATCTGATCGACAATGCGCTCAAATACACGCCCGAGAACGGGGTGATCGACGTCACTTTGCAACGGCGCGCGGGCGGCCGGGCTGAGATCGCCGTGACCGACAACGGCCCGGGCATCGCCGACGCGGAAAAGGCCAAAGTCGTCGAGCGCTTCTATCGCGGCGACGCGAGCCGCGGCACCCCGGGCGTCGGCCTCGGCTTGAGTCTCGCGCAAGCCGTGGCCAAGCTGCACGGCAGCTCTCTTGAGCTCTCCGATCGAGGTCCCGGCCTGCGTGTCGTGCTGACGATGGCGCTGAGCGAGGAGCCGCCCAGCGCTGTGGCGGAACCGCATGCGGCCGCGATGCCGGACCATCCAGCCTACGCGAGCGTATCGAAATCACCCGGATGATCCGGCCCCGCCGCCGAGGTGCGCGCCACCGTACATCGGCACGTCGTGCGGATTCGTCGGATCGATGCTGATCATGCGGCGCTCGGGATTGCGGACGCAGAAGAACGCCGCCGAGGCGGACGAGAACTCGGTGAGCGTCCAGCCGGCGTCGAGCCACTCGAGCATCGCGACCAGAAACGCACGCTTCAGGTCGACCCCGGCGGGCAATTGCCGAGACTCGATGATGGATCCGTGCATGCTGCGCACGACATATCCAACGCGGCTCGGCTGTGGACTCGAGAGGATCGTGACGCTGCCGCTGCCTCACCATGCGCGAAACGCTACAAGAGGGACGATTCCATCGTCCACCCAGTAATCCGCCGCGCAAAAAGCTGTATGCCACCCCTGCATGGTCACGTTCGCCGTCAGCGGTCCGCCCAGTCAGTGTATTCCTACGCGCGCTATCCGAAGGCACATGCCTCGCGCGCGCGCCGCGGTGCTAAAGTAGTGATGTCGCCATATCGCGTGAGGAGCTCGTGATGGGAAACCCTGAAACGCCGAAGGATTCAAGAAGGACCCGGCCACCGCCGCAGAACGACGGCTGCGAGGCACGGGGCTCGAAGGAGCAGAGAACAAGAACGCGGCGGATCATGACGCGTATGAGAAGCGCCGCAATCCCGATACGGAGCTGCGCCTCGACGGCGAAGAAGACACTCTGTACGACGACGGCTTGGATACGAACGACGACGATCCCGATACGCTTTGCAGGCACGCGCGGAAAATCCGCCGGCATCAAGCCCTAGGGCCCAAGCTCGGCATTTGTTGCGACGCAGCATATCCGCTCCACGAAGCGGCGTGTAGGTGTTACATATTGATTTTGTAGAATAAATTCCGACAAACCCTCGGTTCGGCAAGGGTTTGCGGGATTTACTCCACAGTTCCCGCATCCCCCGCCCAGGGGCGCCAGTTGCGGTGCGACAATGAGTCTTCATTGTCGGGGACATGTATTCCATGGGGCCTGGGTTGGCACACCTCGGGGCGGCTCTCGGTCGCAAATGGCTGCGCATCAGAGCCGCGATTCCGTCGCGGTTTCTCGATCGGCATCGCCGGACGCCTGGCCACCTCCTTCGCTGCGGTCGCCGCGCTCGCCATCGCCGCCAACGTCATGATCGAGCGCGAAATCGCCGTGGTGCAGACCACGCGCGTCGACCGCGGACAATATTCACCTGCGCCGGATGTCCGCGCGCCGGCGGCGCCGGGCGCCGCGCCGCCTGCGACGCGCTTCCCGCGAGACGCTGCATTCAGACGTCGTGCCGGCCGAGATCGACCGCTTCCAGGCGGCGCTCGAGCACTATCAGCGCGCCATCGAGGCGCGCGTCGCCATGGACACGAGCGCCGCAGAAGATGACCGCCGCGCCGCGCAGCGCGACCTCGATCTCGCCGCCGGGCGGTGGCGAAAGAGCAGGCGCGGGAGCGCGCGGTGCAAGCGCAGCTCGCGAGCTACGAGCTCGCCGCAGCCGATTTCGTGCAATCGGCCGATCAGCGGCGCTCGGTGCTGCAGCAATACCAGGATCGCCTCGATGCGATGGACAAGCGCATCACGGCCTCGATGAGCCGCGCGCTCAAGCTGTTCGGGCGCGTATTCGCGCGGCAATCGCTGCTGCGTCTGCATGAGAGCGTCGATGAGCTGCAGCGGCGTTTCACCGACGTCGCCGCCGCGAGCGTTGCCGATCCGGACGCTCTCGCGGCGCTGGCCGACAGCGAGGACGCGCTTGACACAAAGCGTTCCGGGCCGACGAGGCGAGCTTCTCGCGCTCGGACGGCGCCGACTGGGTGCGCGCGATGCACCAGGATCTTTCCGCAGCTCGCGACGCTGCGCGCCGCGGGGATCGAGACCGGCAATACCCTGCGCGAGGAGACTGCGAAATTCGCGGCAGCGCGCGACCGGCTCCTCGCCTCGGTGCCCGAGATCTTGTCCGAGTCCCTCACCGTGTTCGAGCGCCGGACCACGCCCGAGCCTGCGCACAGTCCCCCCGCCCTGCCGCCCGCGATGGCCTCGCCCATCGTCGACGCCGTCACCACCACGACCACGACCACCACCACCGTGCCGGACCACCATCGGCGGATGATGGTCGCCTGGATCACGGCGGCGGTCCTTTTGATCTGGCTCGCGATCTCGGTCTGGACGATGCGCAGCATCCTGATTCCGGTGGGCCGGCTGATCGAGGCGACCCGCAAGCTCGCGCGCGGTGAAGATGTGCGCGCTCCGCGCGGCGGGCCTGAAAGAATTGAACGCCCTGTCCATCGCCTTCAACCGCATGGCATCCCAACTGCGCACGGCGCGCGAAATCACGCAAGGTTACCGGCGCACGCTCGAGACTCAGGTCGAGCAGCGCACCCGCCTGCTGCAGCACTTGGCGGAGCACGACCCGCTCACGCTGCTTGCGAACCGCCGCCAGTTCTTCATCCTGCTTAACCGCTCGATCGAGCGGGCGCGCCCACGCAGCGGCGGCGTCGCCGTATTCTTCATCGATCTCGACAACTTCAAGAATCTCAACGACAGCATGGGCCACGCCTTCGGCGACCGCGTGCTCATCAGCGTCGCGCAGCGCCTCGAGGAGACCGCCAAGAGTTTCGGTTTCGCCGCACGCCTGGGGGGCGACGAATTCACGATCGTGCACGAGCAGGTCGATTCCCCGGAAGCGGCGCTCTTGGCCGGACATCGCATCGTCAGTGCTTTCGAGCGGCCGCTCAACGTCGAGGGGCGCAGCATCACCGTGAGCGTCAGCGTCGGAACGAGCTTCTACCCGGACCACGAGCACACCGCCGAAGACCTGTTGAGCGCGGCCGATGCGGCGCTGTTTCGCGCCAAGGCGCTCGGCCGCAACCAGGCGGCGCTGTTCACGCGCGAGCTCCACGAGGCCGCCACCCGCAAGTTCACCACCGAGCAGGGAATCCGGCGCGCGCTCGAGCACGAGGAGTTCGAGCTGCTGTTCCAGCCGGAAGTACGCTTGGACAGCCTGCGGGTGGGTTTGGTCGAGGCGCTGGTCCGCTGGCGAATGCCCGACGGCCGGCTCGCGAGCCCGGCGAGTTCCTGGCGGTGACCGAGGAGTCCGGCCTCATCCTCGAGCTTGGCGATTGGGTGCTGCGTCGGGCGATCGAGACCGCCGCGAACTGGCAACGCACGGCCTGGCCCGAGGTCAAAGTCGCGATCAATGTCTCGCCACGGCAACTGCTGAGCGGAAGCTTCGTGGATCGCGTGCAGAGGCTCCTGCACGAATTCGAGCTGCCGGCACGCTGCATCGAGCTCGAGCTCACCGAGTCGGTGCTGCAAACGGGCGCCGCCACCATCGAATCGCTCCGGCAGTTGCGCTCCCTGGACATCGCGATCGCACTGGATGACTTCGGCACGGGCTACTCCTCGTTCGCCTCTCTCGAGCAGCTCCCCTTGTCGCGCATCAAGCTCGACCGCGCGTTGATCGCCGGCATCGATACACAGCCGCGCTCCGCCGCGATTGCGATGGCGCTGATCCTGTTGTGCGAGGATCTCGGTATCGAAGTGACGGCGGAGGGTGTGGAGCGCAACACCCAGTTCAGCTGCCTGGCCGCGAACCCTGCGATCTATCTGCAGGGTTATCTGATCTCGCCCCCGGTCGCCGAGGCCGAAGTACCGCGGGTGATCGGCGCCATGCCGCAGATCATGCATGACTTGCTCTTGTCAATTCCGGCCCCGTCGCCGCGCTCCGAAAGCCCGATGCCCGCGCCCCCCTTCCGAGATCTCACACGCGGCGCGGTAAAGCGATAAGATTTCAGCCATGGACAAATTGATTCGGTGGGCCGCGACGGCCGCATGCGGGGCCGTGCTCCTCGCCGGTGCTGAGAATGCCGGCAGCCAGACGCCGGAACAGCAGAAGCAATGGGCCGAGGAACGCGAGCGTAGCAACCAGGCCGCGCAGGCTCGGGCCGAGCAACTCGCGCGCGAGCGCGCCGCCCGCAAAGCCAACCCCATGGCCTGGGTGCGCACGCTCGATCCCATGACCAGCGGGGGCTGGGAATTCCGCAGCGTCGCAACCGATGGCTCCTGGGCGATCTTCACCAGCACGCACCAGTTGCAGCGTAAGAGTCAGATCGTCACCGGCTGGATACGCTATGAGTACGCCGAGCCGCAGACGGGCGAAGGTCACCCCGTACATGAGCGCCGTCGAGAAGCAGGAGTACGACTGCAAGAAGCAGCAGACCCGCAATCTCCTGGCCATCTACTACTCGGCCAACAACATCCAGGGCACCGAGGAAACCGAGGAGGCGGATCCGAAAGCGCACCCCTTGGAGCCCCATCGTGCCGGGTACGCGCGAGGAAACGAATTTCTCCTGGGCCTGCGATCAGGGCCGGGCCGCCGGCGCCAGATGAACGGTCGTCGCGAGTAGCTTGGAGCGGTCGGCGCACGGCCCGACCAGGATCTCGACCTCACCCGGCTCGAACACGGGCTCGAGATCGAGCCCGAGAAATCGCAAGTCCCCGCCGCTCAACGGCAGCGTCACCGTACCCGATTGGCCCGGATGCAGCCTGATCTTGCCGAAAGCCTTGAGCTCGAGCGCCGGCCTCGCCACGCTCGCGAGCTTATCGTGCGTGAACAGAAACACGGTCTCCTCGGCCATCCTCGGTCCTTGATTTGCCACGTCCACCCGCACCGTCAGCGTCTCGCTCTCGAGCAACGTCTCCTTGCTCAAGCGCAGATTCGAGAGGACGAACCGGCCGTACGTCAGTCCGTGACCGAAGGGAAACAGCGGATCGTTGGGAGAGTCCAGGTACTTGCTGGTGTAATGATCATTCGGATCGGCGGGCCGCCCCGTCGGCCGCGCCGCGTAGAACAGCGGCACCTGCCCCAGGTTACGGGCCCAGGTCACGGGCGTGCGTCCGCTCGGGCTCACCCGGCCCGTCAGCACGTCGGCGATCCCGTTGCCCGCCTCGCTTCCCGGAAACCACGCGGCGATCGCCGCATCGGCGCGCTCGATGAGCCAAGGCACGATGAGCGGGCGGCCGGAGAAAAGAACGACGATGACCGGCTTGCCCAAGACGCGCGCGCGCTCGAACACGCTCTCGGCGAGGTGTCGCTGTCGGCCCGGCAGATGCGGGTGGGCGCGGCTCGCGGCCTCCCCGCTCATCGCCTGCCCCTCGCCCACGCACAGTACGATTGCATGCGCCTGGCCGCACAGCTCCACCGCCTGCGCGACGCCGGCGACATTGTCGCCCGCGATGTCGACGCCGGGCGCGTGCAGTACTTGCGCCTTCGCCGAGCGCCGCCTTGAGTCCCGCGAGCACGGTCACATCGGCGTCGGACTCGGCGGCCGCCGACCAAGGTCCGCGCATGTCGCGAGGCGCATCGGCCAGAGGGCCGATCAAGGCGACGCGGGCACCGCTCGGCAACGGCAGCGCGTTCCCGTCGTTCTTGAGCAGCACCAACGAGCGGGCGGCGGCCGCGCGCGCGAGGCGCCGCCTGACCCCGAGCGCCTCGTTGCTCTCGGGCTCGGCGCCGCGGCGGTAGGGATCGTCGAACAGCCCGAGCTTCCATTTGAGCGTGAGCACGCGGCGCACCGCCTCATCGATGTCCGCAGCGGCCACCCAACCGCGGTCGAGCGCGATCGGCAGGCCCTGACGATACGCCCCGCCCATCATGTCGATGTCGACTCCCGGCGTTGAGCGCGAGCGCCGAGGCTTGGGCGAGGTCGGCCGCGATACCGTGGCGAATCAGCTCGGCCACGGCGTTGTAATCGCTGACGATGACGCCGTTGAATCCGAGACGACGGCGCAGCCATCCCTTGATGAGCGCCGCATTCGCCGTCATGGGAATGCCCGCGAGATCGTTGAACGCGGGCATGACGGCGGCCACTCCGGCCGTCACGGCCGCGGCAAACGGCGGCAGATACACCTCGCGCAGCGTTCGATCCGAGATATCAGCGGAAGCATAATCGCGGCCGGCGGTCGCCGCGCCATAGGCGCAGTAATGTTTGGCCACCGCAGCCAGCGCTATCGGCGCGGCGAGATCGTCGCCCTGAAACCCGCGCACTTTCGCATCCGCCACGCGCATTCCCACCCACGGATCCTCGCCCGGACCCTCGGCGCTTCGGCCCCAGCGCGGATCGCGCGAGATGTCGAGCATGGGCGCGAACGTCATGGCAAGACCGGCGGCGGTGGCCTCCTTGGCCGCCTCGCGCGCCGTGAGCGCCCACAGATCGGGCTCGAACGCAGCTGTTTCGCCGAGCGGAATGGGAAAAATGGTGCGGTAGCCGTGCACCACATCGAAACCGAACAACAGCGGAATGCCGAGACGCGATTCCTCGACCGCCAAGCGTTGCATCTCGCGCACGTGCTCGGCGCCGACGAGATTGAGTAGGCTCCCCACCGTGCCCGCGCGGATCGAGTCGGTCGAGTCGCCGGCCAGGGTCGGCCCGGTCACGGTATAGCCGGCCGTGGTCATGGTGAGCTGTCCAAGCTTTTCGGCCAGACGACATTTCCCGGATGAGCCGGTCGATACGATTCGTGGCGGCTTGAGTCATCGGCAGGACACGCGGCGCGTGCCACGGGTTTTTGTCGAGCGAATGCCCCAGGGCGAGCCCGGCGTGGCGGATAATGACGAAATTGTTTGGCTCCTCAAGTGACCCGCATGATCATAAAACGGCCCGACGATGTAAATACGCCTGCGCAAGGGGCGCCTGCCGGCCACGGGCCGACCGCCCCCGACCCCGAGGGGTCATCCGATTTCGATGGGACCGCCGAGTCCGGGCTCTGGTGCCCCAGGTCGTCATGATGCTGCGAGCGTCATGGGCCTCTCCCGTGCGCGGCGCGCTTATCGCTCTGGTGGTCGCGACCTTCCTCGTCGTTGCGGCGACCGCCTATGGCCAGATCAAGCTGAACACTTGGAATCAGCCGTTCTATGACGCGTTGTCGCATAAGAATCTCCATGAGTTCTGGAGACAGCTCGGCGTATTCGGCGTAATAGCGGGCGCGCTGCTTGTGCTCAACGTGGGGCAGCGCTGGTTGGTCGAGACATTGAAGCTCAAGCTCCGCGAAGGGCTCATGCACGACCTCGTGCAAGGCTGGCTGGTGCCGGGACGCGCTTTTCGGCTCGCCCACGCCGGCGCGATGGGCGTCAATCCCGACCAACGCATGCACGAGGATGCGCGCCATCTGACGGAGTTGTCGGGGGACCTGGGGGTCGGTTTGCTGCAGGCCTCGATTCTGCTCGCATCCTTCATCAGCGTGCTCTGGGGCCTGTCCAGCAATTTCGCGTTCCATACGGCGGGCCGCTCCATCGTCATACCGGGCTATATGGTGTGGGCGGCGGTCCTGTACTCGGGATCGGCCTCGCTCCTCTCCTACTGGGTGGGCCGGAGCCTGATACGCAACAACGCCAACCGCTACGCTCGGGAGGCGGATCTGCGCTTCTCCCTCGTGCGGGTGAACGAGCACATCGATTCCATCGCGCTCGCGCGCGCCGAGCCGGATGAGCAGCGGCGCATCGACCACGACTTGAGCAGCGTGCTCAAGGCCATGCGCTTGCTGGTGACCGGCAATACCCGGCTGACGTGGGTGACGGCGGGTTACGGCTGGTTCACCTTGGTGGCCCCGATCCTCGTGGCGGCGCCCTTGTATTTCCAAGGCACCATGACGTTCGGCGGCCTCATGATGGCATCGGGCGCCTTCATGCAGGTGCAGTCCTCCCTGCGTTGGTTCGTGGATAACTTCAGCACCCTCGCCGATTGGCGGGCAACGCTGCTGCGGGTCGCAAACTTCCGTCACGCCGTAATCACGAGCGACGTGCTGCACGATACGGCCGGGCGCATCGAGTTCATCGAGGGTAAGCCGGGAGTCCTCGCCCTCGACAACATTGCGATCGCCTCGCCCGCCGGCGGGGTCACGCTCCAAGAGCCTCATGTCGAGATACAGGCCCGCGAGCGTGTGCTCGTGGTCGGGCAATCGGGGACCGGCAAGACCCTGCTGTTCCGCGCCCTCGCAGGATTGTGGCCGTGGGGCGCAGGACGCGTGACGCGGCCGGACGGGGAATCGATGCTGTTCATGCCGCGAAGCCAATATTTTCCACCGGGCACGCTGCGCGAAGTGCTCGCTTATCCCACGAGCGTGAATGATTTCACCGACGCGGCGTGCCTGCATGCGCTCGAGCGGCTCGGGCTCGAACGCTTAGGCCCGATGCTCGACGCGCCCGGGCGCTGGGATCTCACGCTGACGGAGGGCGAGCAGCACAGCCTCGCCTTCGCGAGCGTGCTCTTGCACGCGCCCCGCTGGCTCATCATGGACGAGGCGCTCGAAGCACTCGAGGACGAGCAACGGCCGAAGGTCATCGAGTTGTTGGAAAAGGACCTCGCGGAAACGGGCATTCTTTACATCGGTCGCGCCGTGGCGCAGGATAGTTTATTCAAGCGCGTGCTACATCTCGAGGACGATGCCGAGGGGCTCAAGCTCGGCGCGAAAAAACCGCCCGCGGGTTCCCCGACACCCGCCGCTGCAGGCATCAGCGCCTAAAACGAAGCCAGCAAGCGCCTGTCCCCAGAACTCGGCGTGTGTGTTGCGCGCAACGCGTGCTTTGCATGCCCGCGCGCGCACCTTCCGTGCCCGCGACGCATTTGTTGCTGTGCGATTATAGTGCATGGTGGCAAGCCACACGCGCGTTGCGACATTCCCCGAGCGCGGCAGACGCGCGCCGACGCCGCGCAATCACCGCAGCCCGAGGCTTGCAATCAAGGTTTTGCGCATCAGCTGCGCGTGTGGTCAAGTGCGCGTGCGCATCGCCGGAGGCGAGGCGCTCAACCGGCACTGAAGGAAAGAAAATCTGATTCTATGAAACAACTTGAAGCTGTGACCGATCTAACATAAAACATTCCTTAGAGAGTTAAAGCGATCACGTTCGACTCGCACGACTTGTTTTTTACTGCAATCGAGCGCGTCGAAAATGTCTGCTAGTGGCCTTCAGTCCAAATTTCTCGAGCGGAGGTTTGACGATGGGAGTATCACAGCTAAAAGAGGGGTCCAGCCCTCCAGATTTTGTGGATTCTTTGCTTCGCTTCAGCAAGGAGCATCGCGCGCAGCGCTGGGAAGGGACCCTTAGCGATTTCCTGAAAGACATCTTGCCGAAGAGCCCTGCGACTTACATTCGCACCAGCCACGAATATATCTGGGACATGCTGCTGTGGCACGGCCGTGCGAGCGAGGGCAGCGACACCGAGAAGGCCCGCGAGCTCTTCAAGCGCGAGCTGTTCGGCGTCGACGAGCCGCTCGGACGCGTGGTGGATTACTTCAAGGCAGCGGCCGCCGGCTCGGATGTCGGACGACGCCTGCTGCTGCTCCTCGGACCGCCGTCGGGAGGCAAATCGACGCTCGCCATTCTCCTGAAGCGCGGACTCGAAGAGTACAGCCGCACCGATGAGGGCGCGCTGTACGCCATCAAGGGGTCGCCGCTGCGCGAATCGCCCTTGAATCTGATCCCGACGAGCCTGCGCGCCGAGTTCAGAGAGACCTACGGGGTCAGCATTTCGGGAGAATTGAGTCCCTGGGCCCGGGACTATCTCGACCGCGAGTGCGAAGGCGACTACCTGCGCGTGCCGGTCGAGCGCATCTTCCTCTCGGAGGCTGCGCGCTGCGGCATCGGCACCTATGCCCCCCACGATCCGTCGACCGCCGATATTGCAGATCTCGTCGGTTCCGTCGACTTATCGAAGGTCGCGCGGGTGGGCGATGAGGGCGATCCTCGCGCCTGGTCCTGGTCCGGCGCGGTGTATGCCGCAAGCCGCGGCGTGCTCGAAATGATCGAGATCCTGAAGGTCAAGCGCGAATTTCTCTATCTCCTCCTGACCCTCACCCAGGAGAAGAATGTCAAGGTCGCACGCTTCCCGCTCATCTACCTCGACGAGACCATCCTCGCTCACACGAACCTCGCCGAGTTCAATCGCTTCCTGCAGGAAAAGGAAAACGAGGCGCTGCTCGACCGTATGGTCATCATCAAGGTGCCCTACGCCCTGTCGTACAAGGACGAGGCGCGCATCTACAAGAAGCTGGTGTACGGCGCACCGGCGTTTCGCAACACCCATCTCGATCCGCACGTGTTGCACCTGGCAGCCGTGTTCGCGATACTGACCCGGCACACCAAGCCCGAGCGTGAAGGCCTCGATCTGCCCAAGAAGGTGCGCATCTTTGCCGGCGAGGCGGTGGAGGGATTCTCGGATCAAGAAGCTGCGCGCTTACGCAGCGAAGCCCCGGACGAAGGTCTTTCCGGCGTAAGTCCGCGCTTCGTGATCAACGCGCTCTCGACCGCCATCACGCGGGGCAATGCGCGCAGCCTCACCAGCATGGAGCTGCTGCTCGCGCTCAAGGATGCGATCGAGAGCGACGCGCGCATCGATGCCAAGCAAAAAAAGATGTGGTTCGACCACCTCGTGACGGCGCGCAAGGAGTTTTATAATCGCTGGGTCAAGGAGGACGTGCATCGAGCCCTGTTCGCGTCCTTCCAGGACGAGGCGCAGCAACTGCTCGAGAAGTACCTGGATGAGATCGAAGCCTCGCTCGACCAGCGCAAGGTCACAGATCCCATGACGGGTGAAAACCGTGCGCCCGACGAGCGCTTCATGCGCTCGGTGGAGGAGAAGATCAAGGTCTCGGAATCCGGGAAGCAATCGTTCCGCCAGGAGGTTATCCGCAAGGCCATGGTCGCGTTCAAGGCCGGCGAGAAGTTCCGGCTGGCCAGCCACGCACGAGTTCGCGAGGCTATCGAGCAGTATCTTTTCGAGGAGCGGCGCGACGTGCTGCGCCTCGTCACGTCCACTGCGCGGCCCGACGATGAAGCCCGCAAGAAGATCTCGGTAGTGCAAGAACGCCTCGTGAAGGAGTATGGTTATGACGAGCACAGCGCGCAGGAGGCGCTGAACTACGTCACCACGCTGCTGTCGCAAGAGTAGGTGCATGCATGACGCTGAAAGGCCAAGCGGGGTTTGCGTGAGCGGCGACTCGGCAGGAACCCCGCCGCAGACTCTCAACGGCTGGTACGAGCTGTTCTCGCGCGGCTCCAGAGATTGGCTGCGTCACAATGAGAAGATCCGCGAAGCCGTGCGCGCCCATCTGCCGCGGATCGTCTCCGGCTCCGACATCATCAGCGACGGCTCGCGCACCGTGCGGGTTCCCGTGCAGATGCTCGAGCATTATCGCTTTCGGCTGCTGCAAACCGGCGAGGCGCAAGGCGTCGGACAAGGCAAGGCGAAGCCCGGCGACGTTCTCGGACCGGCCAACCCGCAAAGCGGCCCGGGACAAAAGGGTGCCGGCGGCAAGGATCAGGGCGGCATCGAGCTCATGCTCGAATTCAAGGTCGACGATGTGATCGACTGGCTCTGGGAAGACATGAAGCTGCCGAACTTGCAGCCCCGCGCGGGTGCGACCGAGGATTCCGAATGGAAGCGCGAGGGCTGGGACCGTCGTGGCGCACGCTCGCGTCTCGATCGGCGGCGCTCACTGAAGGAATCGGTGAAGCGCCGCGCCCTCGACGAGGACTCGCCCGCATTCACCGACGAGGACCTGCGCTACCGCCAGCTCACGCGGCGCCGTCAGCCGGCGCTGCGCGCGGCGGTGTTCTTTCTGATCGACGTGTCGGGCAGCATGTCGGACCGCGACCGGCAACTAGCGAAGACGTTTTTCTTCTGGGTGGCGGCGGGTCTGCGACGCCAATACAAGGCGCTCGACATCGTGTTCGTGGCCCATACCACGGACGCCTGGGAATTCAGCGAAGCGGATTTCTTCAAGGTCGCAGGCAGCGGCGGCACCGTGGCCTCGGTCGGCTTGGCTAAGGTACGCGAGATCATGCTCGAGCGCTTCGATCCCGGCAGCTGCAACGTATACCTGTTTTATGCTTCGGACGGCGACAACGCCTCCGATGACCGCAGTGCCGCGGCCGGCGAGCTCGAGACCATCGGCAAAGCGGCGCGCTACGCCGGCTATGTCGAGATCTCCGCCGGAGTCCGCAGCTCGCAAAGCGAGACCATGGGCTTATTCGAGGCCGCCGCCGAAGCGGGCCGGCCGTGCGGGCGGTTTTCCGTTGGCAGCCCGGACGACATCGCGGGCGCGGTGCGGCATTTCTTCACTGCCGAAGCGAACACGAGCGGCAACGCCGACACCGCCGGACCCACTCTATGAGCGCGGACTGGCGCAGTCACGTCCCTCGGCTCGAGGGTCTCGCGCGCAAGCTCGGACTCGACTGGTCCCAGGTCATCTTCGAGGCCGTGCCCGACAGCTTCATGACCGAAATCGCCGTGTACGGACTGCCGGTGCGCATGCCCCACTGGTCCTTCGGCGCGCGCTATATCTACCAGCTGCTGCAGCGACATATGGGCTACTCGAGGCTGTTCGAGGTCGTGTTTCCCGGCGATCCCGGCCACGCGTATCTCGCCGCCAGCAACGGGCTTGCGGATAACGTCCTGGTCACCGCGCACGTGCTCGGTCACGCCGATTTCTCGAAGAACAACATGCTGTTCCGCCGCTGTCAGGACCAAGGCAGCGCGCACATCATCGAGCATGCGGCAAGCCACGCCCGCCAGATCGAGCGGCACATCGAGTCCTACGGCTTCAATGCGGTCGAGCAAGTCCTCGACGCCGCCCTGTCCCTCGAGCAATACGTCGACCTGGATCAGTCGTTGCGGCGCGAGCGCTACCCCGAATATGCACCGACTCCGGCGGAGCCGCGAGACGATCCGTTTCGCGCGCGCTTTGCGACGCTCGACGCGACCCCCGAGTTTGCGCCGCAGATGCGCAAGGTCCGATCTCCCCTGCCGCCGCATCCGGAGAGAGACCTGCTCTGGTTCATAGCCACTTATGCACCCGAGATGGAGAGCTGGGAGCGGGACATCTTTCTCGCGGTGCGCGATGAGTCCTTTTACTTTTATCCGGTGTTCGCCACCCAGATCATGAACGAGGGCTGGGCGTCGTACTGGCACGCGCGGTTGCTGCGCGAAGCTGACTTCATCCCCGAGGAGACCTACCTCGACGCCATCAAGTGCCACTCCGACGTGGTGCGGCCGGTGGCAACCGGCGAGCAGGTCGCCCTATCGATCAATCCTTATCATCTGGGATTTACGCTGTGGGAGGACATCGTCAAGAAGTCGGGCATCGACACGGCGCGGCGCGTCATGCGCGAGGACGATGATTGCAGCTTCCTGCGCAACTATCTCACCCGTGAGATCGCCGAAGAGATGGGACTTTTCCGCTATCAACGCCAGCAACACGGCCAGATCAAAGTGGTCGCAGCCGACATCGAGGAGCTGCACGAGAACCTGCTGACCGGCAAGTACAACTTTGGTGCGCCGCGGGTGGCCGTGACCGAAGTGCGCAATGACGGCACGCTGGTGCTCGCGCACGACAGCCAGCTCGATGGCCGCGGTCTCGACGCCGAGCGAGGCGCGAAGGTGCTCGAGTACATCAAGCGCGTCTGGCGACGGCCCGTGCTCCTCAATACCGTCGATGCGAACGCCAAAGCGGTGGAGCTCTCCTCGGAGTCGCCGCCGAACTGACCGATTGCCATGCCCTGCCGGGCCGAGCAGCCTACTCCAGGCAAACCACCAGTTTCGCGGAATGCGCGCGCCAGTTGATGGGAATCACGTAGCAGCGCGCGTGCGGCGGGGTCACCTTTTCCGGATTGTGGGCGACCACCGTCGGCACCGAGATCACGAAACTCTTGCCGAAATCTCGCCGCGCGTTTCCGGAAATGGTATTGGCGACCTCCCCGACGAGATCGAGAATCGTCTCCTCGCTACAGTCGGTCTCCTGCATGCGCATGAGCAACACCGTCAACATCCCGCGCGGCGCGGTGAAATACACGATGCCCTTGCGGGCGCCGGAAATTCCGATCACTCCCGTGTACTCGTAGGTGCCCGGCTTGCCGTCGGTCACGAGGTAGGGAGACCCGACCGTGGCCGGCTGCCGGCCGGATACCTCGAAGTAGTTGGTCGTCCCGTCGACGAAGGTGCGGATTTCGGCTTCCTTCAGCATCAGGCGTCCCGCAATAACTCTTCCAGCGCATCGTTCAGCTGACGATCCGTGAACGGCTTGCAAAGAAAGCCGTTCGCGCCTTTCTCGATCGCCTCGACGGCGGTTGCCTTGTCGGCCAACGCGGAGACGACCAGGATCAATACGTTCGGATTGATGGCGACCAACTTCTCCACGCACTCGATGCCGTCCATCTCCGGCATGGTCAGGTCCATGGTGACGACATCGGGCTGCGTGCGCCGGAACAGCTCGACGGCATCGCGCCCATTGGCCGCGGCACCCACCACCTCCAGGCGATCGATCTGCTGCGAGCGTTCGATGCGCCGCCGGATGATGTTCGAATCGTCCACGATCATGAGCTTCTTACTTTGCTGGGCACTCGTATCCATCATGCGGCCACCGTATCGTCGACCGGCTTGGGCGGCACCGGCAATGTCACTGTTACTCGCGTATACCTGCCCGGCGCAGTCGCGACCCCTACTCGACCGCCGATCTGGCGCATCAGATCGGCCATCAAATTCATGCCGACGCCGCGCCCCGCGTCCCTGGTCGCGGTCTCGACCGTCGAGAACCCCGGCTGAAACAATAGCGACAGCACTTTTTTGGCATCGAGGTTGTCAGCCTGCTCGGCGGTAAGGAAGCCCTTCTGCAGCGCGACCTCTTTGATCCGATCGGTCACGAGCCCCTGGCCGTCGTCCTCGACGCTGAACTTGAAGCCCTCGCCGACGTTCCTGAAATCGAGACGCACCGTACCCTGCGGCGATTTTCCCGCGGCGACGCGTACGGCAGCGGGCTCGATGCCGTGCACGACCGCGTTGCGCACGCCCTGGATGGCGATGTCCTTGACGATGCGGCGATACTCCAGAGGCACGAGATCGAGTCCGTTGCAGCGAACCTGCGCCTCCTTGCCGTATTCCGCGGCGACCCGATCGGCGAGCTGCTGCAGGGTCGAACCCAGTCCGGAGTCGGTTTCCAGAGGACCCGTGACTTGCGCGGACTCGTCAACGACCTGCGTATCGGTGGGGGCTGCCGGAGCCTCGCTACGGAACAGCTGGAACTTCGACAGCCGGGACACCAGCTCGCTCACCGACTGCAAATGCGTCAGCAGGTCGTCGAGCTTGATCACGAGGGGCAGGAAATCGTTGCCCGACAGGTCCGACTTCTCGCGCAGCGCCTTGAGGTCGTCCTCGAAAGAGTGGGCGCGGCTTTCGATCGATGACAGGCCGAGGGCCGCGGCCTCGCCCTTGACCGAATGAGCCTGCCGGAAGAGTGTGTCCAGTTTCTTGCGGAAAGCACCCTCCTCGCGCGCCGGCTCGCGGAGCACGGCGTTGATCATCTTCATGGCCGCATTCGAGTCGCTGAGGAACGAGGCGAGATGCGCGGGATCGATGTGCAGAATTCCGAGCAGCGTATCGACCTGCGCTTGCGCCTGCTTTTGAGAGTTCTGCAGCTCACGCGCGAGCTCGACCCGCGAGCTCACGTCGGACACCGACACCAGGACGTGAGTGATCTTGCCGTCGACGCGCACGCGGTGGAATTCGAAGTCCAGGTAGCGAGTGTCGAACTTGCCTGCGCCCAAGGCGAGATGCACTTCGACTTCGCCCAGCGGATTGATGGACTTCACCAGCTTCTCGTTGGTACGCTCCGCCCAAAGCACTTTCACGAACTTGAGCGCAGTCGCCAGCGTCTTCTCCGAGACGATACCCTTCAACAGGTCCTCGAATCCCAGGCCCGCAAGATCTTTCCGCTGGAACAGCGCGGCGAGCGCGCTGGAATGCGCCGTGCCGATGACGAGATGCTCGTCGAGCAGGAACAGGCCATCCTTTACCGTGCGTAGAATGTCCGCCGTCTGTTGGCGTGCTTCCCTGAGCTTGGCCTCCTGTTTGGCTCGTGCATTGAGCAGCAGCACGATGAGCAGCACCAGCCCCGCGGCGATCAGCAGGCCGACGAGCATGACGATTTGCAGCTGCCTCGCGGCACGCGCACTGCCGGCTTGCAGCTGAGCGCCCACTGCGGTCAGCTCGGATTCCAGTTCCGGCAGCGAGTGGCGGCTGATGCGAATGGCGGTGGTCAAGTCGTGCTCGAGCTGCCGCCCGGTCGCGTTGAGCACCGTGCCCTCCGACTCGCTGTCGGCATAGGGAACGCCGTTGAAGGCGAGTACGGGCTGTACCGCGCCGAGCTCCTTCTCCCAGGCGTCACGCAACGCGGCGGCCTGGGCGCCGGCGATGGAGTCGCCCACCGAGCCGGGCATCCCGACGCCGAGCCACCCGCCGGGCCGCGGCGTCGTCATGATCTGCACGGCGTCGCCGAATCTCTTGGTCGCGTCCGTCAGCTGCTCGACCGATTCTTGGAGATAGCCGCGATTGGTGAGGCGATCACGCATGGTCTCGAGCGAGGCGCGAATGATGGTCGGATAGCGTTCCTGGTCGGCGACCCACTTGAGCGCGGCCGAAGAGTTCACCAGGTCGCCGGCTAGCTTGAGGCCCGGGAGGAGCACGATCGCCACGAAGCTCACGCCCAACAGGACCACCAGAACCATGAGACGGTCCGGAGAGAGCTTCGACAGGAACGAAACACGCGAATTCATCGGCACTCCATCAAGTCGACGGTCGGAAAATGACGAGCATCTTCGTGCTCACGGCGGTCGGTTTGCCGCGGGCGTCGACGCTGGGCTTGTAGCGCAATCGCGAGATGGCCTTCGTGGCAGCCGACTCGAATACGCCCGAGGGGTTGGCATCGAGAACCTTAACATCGGACACTGCCCCCTTCGCGGTGACGACGTAACCGATCTCGACGGTTCCCTGGATCTTCCTTTGCAGTGCAGAGCTCGGATACTCGACATCGAGCGCCCGTAGGCGCGTCAAGGAATTCTCCGCGACTTCCGGCAGCGCGCCGCTCGCGGCCGCCTTCGCCGATCGCAACCGTTGCGCGAGGGCATCCGCCTCGGGCGAGCTGCCGAGGCTGCTCACCTGCTGCAACAGGGCGTCGGCTTGGGCCAGGTCGGCGGCATCCATCGCGTTGGCGGCCAACGCGAGGATCTGCGACGCGGCTGTCCTGGTTAGCTCCGCCAGCGCGGGATTTTGCGGATCGGTGCCGCGAAGCTGGGCGAGGTAATAGAGTGCGCTGTCGTTCTCGGGACCGGTGACGTTACCGAGCGCCAGGCGCGACTTGACGAGATCGACCAGGCGGGATTGGTCCGATTGCTTTTGCACTTGCTGCGCGCGTATGGCGCCGATGTCGCGCTGCAGTCCCGCTATTGTTGCAGGCGGTGTCCCGAGGCCGCGCAGTGCGGCGGTGATGCGGTCCGCATCGGCTACGCGCCGCTCATCGACGGCCTTGTGAACGTCCTGGATGAGCCGCCGCACGAGCTCGCGGCCCCGTGTTTGCAAGTCGCTCGACATCGCTCCGGCCTTGCGGGCCTGAGCGAAGTAGCTGACCGCACTGTCGTTCGCCGGATCGATGAGCTGATCCTGATCGAGACGCGCATCGAGAACAGCCAAGAGGCGCGAAACGTCGGAGTCTGCGAGGTGGCGCCGCAAGTTCTCGCGCAGCTGGGCGATTTTCGATTCGCTCATCGACTTGGCGCGTGCGGCCTGATCCAGCAGCTGCGTCGCGCGATCGAAATTCTGCGCATTGATGGCGGCTTCGATCTCCGCCGGGCCCAGCTCATCGCGCATCTTGGCAATGCGGTCATCGAGTGCCGGCAGTCGCGGGTCGTTCGGATCGATGCTCCGCACGGTCTCGAGCGCCTGCAGCGCCGCGTCGAATTGCTTCTCATCCAGGGACGATTGCACGCGACCCACCAGGATTTCCGAGAGACGCTTCAATCCTTGCTGCGCTTCGCCGTTGCCGGGGGCCAGCAGGAGTGCGCTGCGATAGAGCGACAGAGCGCTGCCGTCCGCGGGCTCGATGAAGTGCCGATCGCGCATCGCAATCTGCGCGCCGCTGATCAGCGCGTCGATTTTCTCCTCGACTGCAGCCGCAGGCGTCGAATCCGCCGCTGGCTGCGTCGATTCCGCCACGCTCGGTGCGGTCGGTATGGCAGGCGCGACAGGCGCGGCAGGCTTTACGGCCCGATCCGCGCTCGCGGCAGGGGGTAGCGTCGGCACCGCGTCCGGGCGCCGCAGGATCACGTAGGCCGCAACAGCGACGAGCACAATTCCGAGCACGCCCGCCATTGCCAGCACGGGAAAACGCGCGCCCTTGCGGGCACCGGCAACCGTCCTGGCGGCATCACCGGATCGGTCTTCCGGTTGCCCGGGTTCGGCAACCTCGTTGTCGAACACGGCGATTTGCGGGGCGCCGCCACCGGCACTGCGGCCCTCACGGTGAGCCCGGTGTCCTTCACGCGCAGTCACCTCCCCGAGGAGCGCCAGCCGTGCACTCGCCTCGTCGTAGGCGCCGGCGAGCGCACTCGCGAGGCGCTCCGCATCGAGCGGCACCGCCACATGCGCGACGATTTGCCCGCGATCGACTTCCGGCGCCCATCCTGGCGCGCTCTCTGCAACGTCGAGCGCGACCACGGCGAAGCGCGGCGAGTGCGCCGCCAAGCGGGCAAGGACGTCGGACTGATCCGCGGCCCCGCGAGCATCCCAGAGCACGATCGCCGCCTCGCCGGGGCTGGTCGCGCTGACGAGCTCTTCGATCGAGTCGATCTGCCGGTGATTGAGCCGCTGCGTGAGATGACCGCCGACCTGCGGCCAGAGCTCATCGTCGAGCGTCACCAGATACGCATCGAATTTGCGCCTCTTGGCTGGCGGGCTCGATTCCTCGCCGGCGGATGGCGAAGTCGAGTTCTGTTTGGCGGTGGCGTTGGTCATGGCGATCCTCACTCCGCGGCTGGGACGGAGCTCAAGGCATCGAGTAGTTGCGAGGCGGAGGCAAAACGCTCATCCGGATTCTTCGCAAGCAGCCGGTTGATCAACGGTTGATAGCGGGATTGCGCCGCTGGCAGCGCCGGTATCGGGCCCTCGCGGTGTCCTTGGAAGATCTCCGCGAGATTGTTGCCGAGAAAAGGCAAGTGACCGGCCAGCATTTCGTACAGGATGATGCCGAGGCTGTAGAGGTCGCCGCGTTGGTCGGGATCGCGGCCGTCGATTTGTTCCGGACAAACGTAATAAGGTGTTCCGGTCATGAGGTCGGAACGCGACAGCTCGAGCCCGACCAGCTGCGCACGGGCCGAACCGAAATCGATCAGCACGACGCGATTGTCCGTCGTCAGCATGAGATTCGAAGGCTTCAGGTCACGGTGCACGATCCCGGCCGCGTGCACGACCTGCAAGGCGGATGCAATCTGCCGCGCGTAGTTGAGCGCATCCCGCTCGCTCACGGGATTTTTCAACCGATCGCGCATACTGCCGCAGGGAAAGTACTCGAGCGCGAGATACAGATAGTTCGGTGTGATGCCGAAGTCGATGACATCGGCGACCGAACGGTGGTTCAGACTCGAGAGAATCTCGCATTCACGCGCGAATCTTTGCCGATCCTCTTCCGATACGCTCGCGAGCCCCTGGATGGGCTGCACCTTGAGCGCCACCATCTGCGCCAGATCGCTGTTGCGGGCGAGATAGACGCTGGCCGATGAGGAGTGCGCGATTTTCTTCAGCAGCCGATATCCGGCGACGGTCGGGTAGGCCGACGCGTCGTCGATCACTGCAGGCGCGGCCTTGGCCGGAGCCGAAAGCGGGTCGCCGGGCTGCTCCAGCAAGGGTCGCAGGGCGGCCGCGAGCTCATTGAGGTCGACGGCGTGGATGGGCCAGTAGTCGGCGGCACCTGCTTTCATGGCGCGCGCCGCACAGCGCTCGTCGCCCTGACGCGCGAATACAAAAATAGGTAGGAGCGGCGCGCGTGCGCGCAACCGCGTCACGACTCCGAGCGGATCGCCCTCAGAGCCGCGATGCATGAACTCGACCACCACCATGACCGCGACATAGGAGCGCAGCTGCTCCGCGGACAGATTCTCAAGGCCCGCGCCCGACAACGCGTCGGCGTCGAGCGAAGCGGCGGCACGCCGGACCAAGCCGGCCAGTCGCAATCGCAGCTCGAGGTCATCGTGCACCACCAAGCAAAGCCGTGCGGAGTTCGTTGCAGCCGCCTGCTTTCGTGCTGCGTGAGGCAAGACCGCTCCCTGTTATCGTTGACACCATGAATATGTACAAGGTCCTCCCGCGAGAGGCGCCTGCAACATGTTGTAGCGTCAGGGATAAGGGACAAAACTGAGAGGCTCTGAATCACATTTCTCGCTTTGCAGTGCGACAGAACGCGGCCGCCCTTTGGTCATAACGCGCGATCTGTGAGCCAATTCGCAGCGGCCGCATTGCGCCCTTCCCGGCAGGCCCTCACCCCGGCCCCTCAGCGGCCGGGCGCTCCGAGATAGTGGTCAAACCAGGCAAGATAGCGCTGCAGGCGGTCCTTGATATAGCTGGGGCGAGTCAACAAGTGATGCTGACCGGGATATACGATCAGCTGAGTGGGCACGCCGAGCGTGCGCAACGCTGCATACATTTGCTCGCCGCCCACGACCGGCACGTTGAAATCCTTGTCCCCGCCGAGGAACAGGATCGGTGTCTTGATTCGATCGGCGTGAAAGAAAGGATAAGACACCTTGAGCCAAAGCGGTGTCGCGGCCCAGGGCGGTTGCAATTCCGCGTTGTACTGCAGAATGTACTCATCCGAGCCGTACATCGAGAGCTGATTGCCGCTGCCGGCGCCGCTGATGGCGGCCCTGAAGCGGGTGTCCGAGGCGATGACGTAGTCGGTGAGGATGCCGCCATAGCTCCAGCCGCCCACGCCGAGCCGGTGCGGGTCGGCGATCTTCTCGCGCACGACATAATCGACCGCACCGAGGAGATCCGCCACCTCCTTGTGCCCCCAATCCGCGGCGATCGCCTGCGCGAACGAGGCGCCCCGCCCGCTGCTGCCGCGATAGTTTATCGCCAGAACCACGTAGCCGTGGGCTGCGAACCATTGCCGCTCGAGCTCCAGCGGATAGGTATCGGCGCTCATGCCGTGCGAATCCTGTCCGTTCGGTCCGCCGTGAATCCACAGGATCGTGGGATAGGCTTGGCCGGCGTGATAATCGGCTGGCTTGACCATCATGCCGTGAATGATCGTGCCGTCGCGGCTCGGAAAGGAGAGGTCCTCGACCGCGCCGAACTCGAGCTCCGCCATCTCGGTATCGTTGTGGTGGCTGAGTTTGCGCAGTCCTTTAGGCTCGACTGCATACACTTCGGGGACCGAGCTGTCGTTGGAGGCGACCACCGCGACGTGCTCCCCCACCCCGCAGATGCTGCTCGCGGACCACTTTCCCGTCACAAGACGCTGCGCTTCGCCGGTGTCCAGGCGCACGGACACCGGCAACTCCACCCCGTCATCCTCGATGAGCGCCGCGATGGATTCATCGCTTGCGGCCGAGATGCGAATGAGCGCGCGGTCGAGACGCTCGGTGAGGAGCCTGGACTTCCCTTCGGCGAGCGTAAATATGCTGATACGATCCTGGATATAAGCGTTGAGCCGCGGCTCGAGGCCCGTCGTATAGATGAGGCGGGTGCCGTCGGGCGTCCAGTGGAGCGCGGGCTTGTTCGGCGCAAAGAACTCCGTGAGCCTGTGCGAAGTCGCGCCCGCCCGCGCGTCGATCACGGCGAGATCGAGCTTGCCGGTTTGGTCGCTGGTGCGATCGCTGAAAAAGGCGATGTGGCGGCCGTCGGGAGAGTAGACCGGCGCCATGGCGTCCGCCTGCGGATCGGCGACGAGAGGGGTCAGGGTTTTGGTCGCCAGGTCGAAGAGGTAGAGCTGCTTACGGTCGGCCGCGGTCAGATAGCCCTCGACGTCCTCCTTGAAATGCAGCCGATCGATCACTATCGGCGGCGGGGTTTTCGCATCGGCCGCGCCGGCACTCATGGATATCACCAGCTGGGTGCCGTCCGGCGACCAGGCGTACTCAGCGACATCGCCGGTGATGCCTTCAAGGAGCTGCGCCTCGCCGCCGCGGCGATCGAGCAGATACAGCTTTGACTTGTCGTCAGCCTTGCGCGCCGACAGAAATGCCAGGTAACGGCCGTCGGGGCTGAACTGCGGATCCGAGGCCGACTCCTCCCCCGCCGTCAGCTTGAGGTCCGCCGTGCCTTGGAAATCGGTCATCCATACGGCGCTCTTGCGCTCGTCCGATTCGAGGTCCGAGCCCTCGACCGTGTAGGCGACCCAGTTCCCATCCGCCGAGCAGGCCACACTCTCGACCGACAGCAGCCGATCGAAGTCGCCTGTCTCCAGAGCGCGTTTCGACGCGTCCGCCACGCCCACGGCAAACAAGCCCGCGCCACAGGCAATCGTCATCAAAGTCATCCGCATGAAGTACTCTTCCGTTGTTTATCCGCGGTAGGATATCGCAGGCGAGCAATTTCGGGGGATAACAAGAATGTTCGAGCAATTATTGACCCCGGTCGGGGACAGCCTGATTCTCTCTTTCTTGGTGGCAGCCCTGCCGATCGCGGTCGTGCTGGTATCGCTCGGCGTCCTGCGCCGCCCCGCCTGGCAGTCCTCTCTCGCGGGCCTGCTCGTCGGGCTCATCATCGCGATCGGCGTATGGAAGCTGCCGGTTGGCCTCGCCTTCGACAGCATCGCCGCCGGCATGGTGTTCGCGCTATGGCCGGTGATGTGGATCGTATTTACCGCGCTGCTCCTCTACAACATCGCGGTGATATCCGGACGGTTCGATGCCTTTCGCGCATGGCTGCTCGCCAACTTGCCAAACGATCGCCGCGTGGTGCTGGTGGTGATCGGCTTTTGTTTCGGGTGCCTGCTCGAGGGGATTGCCGGCTTCGGCACACCGGTCGCCATCACCAGCGCGTTGCTCATCATGATCGGCATGCCGGCGCTGGAGGCGCTCACCTTCACGCTCATTTTCAATACCGCACCCGTCGCGTTCGGCGCGCTCGGCACACCCATCACCGTGCTCGGCCAAGTGACCGATCTGCCGGCGGTCAAGCTCGGCGCGATGATCGGACGTCAGCTGCCTTTCATCGCGCTGCTCCTGCCGTTCTACGTCATGGGAATCTACGGCGGAGCCAAATCGATCCGCGCCCTCTGGCCGATGCTGCTCGTGGCCGGAGGCAGCTTCGCGGCGGCCCAGTTCGTGTCCTCGAACTATCTCGATTACTCGCTGACCGACGTGCTGGCGGCGCTCACTTCGCTGATCGTGACGTTGGGGTTCCTGAAGCTGTGGTCGCCCTCCGCCGACGCGGCCTATGCCATCGATAAGAGCACGCCTGCGCCTGCGCCCGCACCCGGCGCCGCCACCGCGAGCCCGGGTGCCGCCGTGCCGGCGTGGCAGGGGTGGTTGCCTTGGATCGTCGTATCGGTGGTCGTGATCGCCTGGACTCACCTCAAGATCGCGACCTTCTGTCAGCAAACCTTCCACTGGCCGGCCCTGCACAATCAGGTGTTCATCACGCTGTACAAGAAAGCCTATGCAGCCAACTGGGTGTTTCAGCCCCTCGGCACCGGCACGGCCATTCTGGTGGCGGCGATCATCACCGCGGCGTGTGTCGGCGTCGGGCCGGCGCGATTTTTGGGCGCCGTCGCAAGCACCTGGCGCCAGAGCCGTTTCGCCATCCTCACGGTCGCGCTTATCGTCGGTCTCGCCTACCTCATGAACTATTCGGGGATGAACTATACGCTGGGGCTCGGCGTCGCATCCGCGGGACTCTTCTTTCCCATGCTCTCGGCATTCCTCGGGTGGATCGCGGTGTTTTTGTCCGGCAGCGACACGTCCGGCAATGCCCTGTTTGGTAACTTGCAAGTGGTCGCCGCCAAGCAACTCGGTCTCAACCCCGTGCTCATCGCGGCCACGAATTCCTCGGGCGGCGTGATGGGCAAAATGATCTCGCCTCAAAATATCGCGACCGGCGCATCGGTCACGCACTTGCAAGGCCAGGAAGGCCGGGTGCTGGCGCGCACGTTCATTCACAGCGTCATCCTGACCATTCTGCTGGGCGTGCTGGTGGTTCTGCAGCAATACGTTTTTGCCTGGATGATCCCGTGAATGCGCGGGCGTCGCCGGCCGGCGGCACACAGCCGCCGCCGGCCGACGTCTGCCACCGGCTCGAGAGGCGCCTGCGCCGCGAGACCCGCGGCGAGGTGCTGTTCGATCCCGCGGCCCGCGGGCGCTACGCGACCGATGCGTCGATCTATCAGATCTCGCCCGTCGGGGTCTTCGTCCCGCTCGACGCGCGCGATGTGTCGACTGCCATCGACATCGCGCGCGATTTGCGCGTACCCGTTCTCGCACGCGGCGGCGGCACCAGCCAGTGCGGACAAACGGTCGGTGCGGCGCTTATCATCGACTTGAGCAAGCACCTGCGGCGTATTCTCGAGGTGGATCCCGCCGGCGCCGTCGCCCTGGTCGAGCCGGGCCTCGTTCTCGATGACCTCAATGCCGCCTTGAGCCCGCACGGACTGTGGTTTCCCGTGGACGTCTCGACCGGCGCACAAGCGACACTCGGCGGAATGGCGGGCAACAACTCGTGTGGCTCGCGCTCGATCGCCTACGGCAACATGGTGCACAACGTGCTGGGTCTCGACGTGTGGCTGTCGGACGGCACGCGCGTCGAGCTCGGCCCGGTGCGCTCGCTCGAGGGTCGGGCCGCACGGATCGCCACCTTCGTGCGCGACCTTGCCGCGCGCCATCGCGACAGCATCGCCGCTCGCTGGCCCAAGGTGATGCGCCGCGTGGGCGGCTATAACCTCGATATTTTCGACAACCAGAGCGAGCGGCCCTACACCACCGATGGCGAGGTCAATCTCTCCCACTTGCTCGTCGGCTCCGAGGGCACGCTGGGGCTCACTCGCAGCCTGCGGCTCAAGCTCGCTCCCAAGCCGGCGCATCGCGTGCTCGGCGTCGTCAATTTCTCCACCTTTCGAGCCGCAATGCTTGCGCCCCAGCACCTCGTTGGACTGGGACCGAGCGCCATCGAGCTGATCGATCGCATCATGATCGATCTGGGACTTGATAATCCGAGCTACCGCCCGCTCCTCGAGCGCGCCTTGATCGGGCGTCCCGCGGCGATCCTGCTGGTGGAGTTCAGCGGCGATGAGCTCGCGCCGTTGCAGGCGAAGCTGCGTCGCCTCGCCGAGATCATGGGCGATATCGGCGCGCCAGGAAGCGTGGTCGAGATGATCGATGCGCCGTCGCAAAGCGGTGTGTGGGAGGTGCGCAAGGCGGGCCTCAACATCATGATGAGCCTGAAGGGCGATGGTAAGCCGGTGAGTTTCATCGAGGATTGCGCGGTGCCGCTCGTGCATCTCGCCGACTATACGGACGCGCTCACGGAAATATTCGCGAGGCATGGAACGCACGGCACGTGGTACGCGCACGCCTCGGTGGGAACGTTGCACGTGCGGCCGATTCTCGACATGCGCCGCGACGGACCTGCGGGCGGAGCGGGCACCATGCGCGTCATCGCCGAAGAGGCCGCTGCGCTCGTGCGGCACTACCGCGGCGCCTACAGCGGCGAACACGGCGATGGGCTGTGCCGCGGTGAATGGATCGAATGGCAATTCGGCGCGGAGATCTACCAGGCATTTCGTGCCATCAAGCACGAGCTCGACCCGATCGGCCTGTTCAATCCGGACAAGATCATCGATCCGCCGAAAATGGACGACGTGGCGCTGTTGCGCTTCGCCCCGCCGTCGGCGCCGCATCCTTACCGGACGCATGCGCTCAAGCCCGTCCTCGACTGGTCGGCCTGGAACGTGCAGAACGATCCGCTGAGCGGGCGGCTCTCGGCGCCCGGCAGCGGCGGCGACAACACCGGCGGCTTTGCCAAGGCCGTCGAGATGTGCAACAACAACGGCCAGTGCCGCCAGTTCGATGCGGGCACGATGTGTCCGAGCTTCCGGGCCACCCGCGACGAGGAGCATGTGACGCGCGGTCGGGCCAACACCTTGCGACTGGCCCTCTCCGGTCAGCTCGGCGACGATGCCTTGACCGGTTCCGCGGTGCGCGCCGCGCTCGATCTGTGTGTCGGCTGCAAGGGATGCAAGCGCGAATGTCCGACCGGTGTCGACATGGCGAGAATGAAAATCGAGTTCCTCGCGCACTATAAGGCGCGCCGCGGTCATTCTGTGCGCGACCGCCTGTTCGCCTGCCTGCCCGACTACGGCCCGGGCTTGAGCCGGATCCCCGCATTGGCCAATTTGCGGGACCGGCTGCCCGGCGGCCGGCGCCTCAGCGAGCGGCTTCTCGGCTTATCCGCCTCACGCGCACTGCCGCGTTGGCGATCGGATACGTTCTGGCGCACGCGCCGCGCGGTCACGTGGGCAAGCCGCGATCGGGTGCTCGAGGCAGCGGCCGGGGGCGGCAAGGCCGTAGTGCTTCTGATCGATACCTTCAACGGCACGTTCGAGCCGGAGAACTTGATTGCGGCGGCACGCGTGCTGCATGCAGCCGGCTATGTCGTGCATCCGCTCGTGAAGCGCGGCCGCCCCTATTGCTGCGGACGGACCTATTTGAGCGTCGGTATGATCGAGCGCGCCCGCGACAAGGCGACGGAGCTCCTGCATGCCCTCGAGCCGTTTGCGCAGCGGGGCGTGCCGATCGTCGGGTTGGAGCCTTCGTGCCTGCTGACCTTGCGCGACGAATGGTTGGTGATGCATCTCGGCGAGCGTGCCGAGCGCATCGCCGCGAACGTCTGGCTGTTCGAGGAATTCCTCGCGCGCGAAGCGCGCGCCGGACGGATGTGCCTGACCCTGCGCCCCGCGAGTGCGTCCATCTTGCTCCACGGCCACTGCCATCAAAAAGCGTTCGGCGCGGTGAATGTGATCCTCGAGGTGTTGCGCCTCATTCCCGGCTCGCAGCCGCGGCTCATCGACTCCTCCTGCTGCGGCATGGCAGGCAGCTTCGGCTATGAGGCCGAGCATCACGAGATGTCGGTGAGAATGGCCGAGCTCAAACTCTTTCCGGCGCTGCGCGCCGCGCCCGAGGCCATCGTGGTCGCCGATGGCACGAGCTGCCGGCATCAGATCCGCGACGGGCTGGGCCGCGAAGCCGTGCACGCAGCGCGCCTGCTCGAACGGCTACTTTAGAGCGCGCGCACGGCCTCGATCACATCGACTATCGCGGTCTCGTTGAACGGGGCCATGATGTGAGCGCCGCCGATGCCTGCGATCTCGCGAAACTCCTTGAGCAAGTCGATACAGATCGCGCGTCCTTCCGCCTTGGAATCGCCCGCGCGATCCAATCGATCGACGATCCAGTCCGGGATGATGGAGCCAAACAGATGAGTCTTGATCCAGCGCGCCGACTTGGCCGAGGCAAGCGGCGAGACGCCGACCAGAAGAGGTAGTTTACTGCCGAGTCCCGAGTCCTTGAGACGCGCCACGTAGCGTCGCAGAATATCCGCGTCCATACAAAACTGGGTCTGTGCGAACTGTGCGCCGGCCTCCACCTTCTTGATCAAGCTCGCAGGCGCCCAGCCGCGCGGCGGATCGATGGGCGCATCCGCGACGCCGACGAAGAATGCGGCCGTACCCCCGACCGCGCGGCCGTGCGGTAAGCGGCCGTGATCACGCATCGCAACCGCGGTTGCCGCCAGACCCGCCGAATCCAGATCGAAGACCGCCTTGGCCTCCGGCTGATCGCCCTTGCTCGGGTCATCTCCCTTGAGCACCAGCAGGTTGGTGATGCCTAGCGCCGCGGCTGCGAGCAACTGGCTTTGCAGGGCGATGCGATTTCGATCGCGGCACGTGAGCTGCAGGATGGGCTCGATACCGTTCTGCAGAAGCACGCTCGCGGCGACCGTCGATTCGAGGTGCGCGCGAGCACCCGCGCCGTCGGTCACGTTGACCGCGTCGGCAAGCCCTTTGAGCGGTGCGGCCTTGGCGAGTAATTCGGCGAGATCGCTCGAGGCGGGCGGCGTGACTTCCGCGGTGAGCGCGAACTGCCCCGACTCGAGAATATGCTGTAAGCGTCCCATCGAGCCATTCTAACCTCGAGCCCGACGCGATCGACGACATCGCTCACGTTTCCGGCGCGTGCAGGCTCGCGGCCCTTTTGCTAATGTCGAGAACCGGTTCCGAGTCCGCAGCCCTCATGCACCGATTGAACACGCGCCCGTACCCGACGCAAGTGGGCAGATGACTGTCGCGGATGCGGCGGCAGCGGACGAGCTCGCATTCTCGAGCCTGACCGATGCGGCCGCATTGCTGCGAGCAGGGCGAGTCTCGCCGGTCGAGCTGGTGCGTGCCTGCCTCGGGCGCATCGAGTCGCAGAATCCCATGCTCAACGCTTTCATCACCGTGACCGCCGAGTCCGCCCTTGAGGAGGCGCATGCCGCAGAGGCTGAGATGCGGCGCGGCGAGTGGCGCGGGCCGCTGCACGGCATACCGGTCGCGCTCAAGGACATGATCGACACCGCAGGCGTGCGCACCACGGGGGCTTCCGCCGTGTATCTCGATCGGATTCCCAGTACGGATGCCGCCGTGGTCTCGCGACTCAAGCGCGCGGGTGCGATTCTGCTCGGCAAGCTCAACATGCAGGAGTTCGCCATCGGCGGAAGCTCGGTGCCCAGTCATTTCGGTCCGGTGCGAAATCCTTGCGATACGAGCCGAATCGCTGGTGGATCATCGGGAGGCTCGGCTGCTGCGGTGGCCGCCGGTCTGTGCTTCGCCGCCTTGGGCACTGACACGGGCGGCTCTGTGCGCCAGCCCGCCGCACTCTGCGGCGTCGTCGGGCTGAAGCCCACTTACGGCCGCGTGAGCAATCTCGGCGTGCTGCCGCTCGCGCCCTCGCTCGATCACGTCGGCCCTTTGACGCGCAACGTCGAGGACTGTGCGACCGTGCTCGAGGCGATTGCGGGGTATGAGCAGCGCGATGTCTCGAGCGAGCGCCGCTCCCTGAGACTGCGCCCCTGGCCGGGCTCTGCGGTCCGCGTGCGCATCGGTGTGCCGCGCGCCTTCTTCTACGAGGGTTTGCATCCAGCCGTGCACCGCGCCGTCGAGGCCGCGCTCGGGACGTTGTCCGACCTCGGCGCACGCATCGAGGAAGTCCCGCTCGAGGTGAGCACCGACCGCAGGGTGTTCCAGGCCGAAGCCCATGCCTCGCACGTCGAGCTCATGGCCGAGAGAGCGGAGCGCTATCTTCCGGAGACGCTCGCCAAGCTCCGTCGCGGCGCGGCGGTGGATGCGCCTGCCTACATGCGCGCGCGCCTCGATCTCGCGCAGCAACGTCGTGAGATCGCCGAGCTGTTCACACGGATCGATGTGCTCGCGACGCCCACGGTGCCCGTGCCCGCACCGCGGCTCCTCGACTATCCGCAGACCTTCGACGAAGTACTCGCTTGGGAAGCTGCCACCCTGTTGCGCAACACGCGACCGTTCAACGGCTTCGGTATTCCCACCGTCACTGTTCCTTGCGGACGAACCGATGAGGGCTTGCCGATCGGGTTGCAATTCGCTGCAGGTCCCTGGCAGGAGCGCCGCGTTCTGGCGCTCGCCCTTGTATACGAGTCCGCGACCGCGTGGCACACGCGGCACCCGGTGCGCGCATGCGGTACCGCAGCGTGACGCTCGCCGCCGACGTGCACTAGACTTCCAAACGCTGCACTCAGTTAGAACGAGAAGAAGGCGGGGCAAGATCCGATGGAACACATTCCGCACTTGCGCATATGCGCAGGTCTGGGTGCAGTCAATTTTGCTTTCGACAATCACTCGGCAAACAAGGAGCAGTCATGAAGAAAGTGATGCGTATAGCGGTCGCCGCGCTGACGATCAGCGCAGCGACCTGTCTCGGGATCAGGAGCGCCGGCGCGCAGGAGTCGCAAGGCGATGAGATGGGGGGATGCGCCGGTCTGCCCAGTCACGCTCAACTGCACGCCGCCTTGACCTCGGCACGCGATCAGATGAACGGCGGATTCAATCTCGACATGTGGGGCACGGTGGTAAACCGCGACGGCGTTGTGTGCGCGGTCGCCTTCACAGGCGCCAACCGAGGCTCGCAGTGGCCGGGCAGCCGCGTGATCTCCGCGCAGAAGGCGAACACCGCCAATGCGTTCAGCCTGCCGCAGCTCGCGCTTTCCACCGCCAATCTTTACAGCGCCGTGCAGCCAGGTGGGAGTCTGTTCGGATTGCAGGCGAGCAACCCAGTAGACACGCACGTCGCGTATCGTGGCGAATCCAAGAATTACGGTCAGCCCGATGACCCGATGACGGGCGGCAAGGTCGGGGGGGTGAACGTCTTCGGCGGCGGCCTCGCCCTGTACAACGCCAATCACGAGCTCATCGGCGGTATCGGCGTGAGCGGCGATTCTTCCTGTGCCGACCACAACATCTCTTGGCGGACACGCCATACCCTCGGGCTCGATTTCGTGCCGGCGGGGGTGAGCGGTGACGCGTTGCGGCCCGACAATATCGTCTATGACATTACGCCCGCTCCCGGGCTCGAGCTCGGCGTGAGCACGAGCGGCTGGGGACATGCGTTCTGCAGCGCGGCGGCGAGGACGATCGCGAGCACCTTGCCCGCGGTTCGCTGACGCGGCATTTTGAGGGGCGTCGCGCCAAGGGCCGACGCCCCTTTTACTACGCCATACCTCACGCGGTGAGACTGGCCTGCACCTGGCGCCGAAATTCCAGGGGACGTGCAATCATTCGGAAGGCCTCGCGAGTGCCGCCGGTGCCCGACACAGTGATCGTTCCGTAACCGAGAATGCGCCCGAGGATCCCCTGATCGACGCCGATCCCCTCGACTTTCTGCAACAAGAGCTCGAGCGAATGGCGGCGGACCAGCCCGACCTTGACGAGCACTCGCTTGTTGGTGACCGCAAACTCCGAGCTGATCGAGCGGATCCACGGCGGCACCAGCATGATGAGGCCGATGATTCCCACGCCGAGCGCGATCCAGCCTCCGCCGATGACCGCCACGACGATTGCGACCATGAGCACGCAAACAGGAAGTAGATAAACGATCCGGTGCAGCCTCGCGCGATAAGTGACGTGCTCGTTCGGCAACAGGTTACTGTCTACATATCCCATGCGTGTCCCCACTTTTCATTGCGCAGCGCTGCTGCTAGCGTAGCGCGAATCGCGGCCGGTTGCGGCCCAGCATGCGAGGCCACATGGGAAAGCGCATCGATCCGAAAGCAACTCCGGCGTCGGTGGGATCGAGATACCCTTCGCCGTACGGAGCGCCCTGCGCCGCCCGCGTGCGCAACCGACTCGGCGATGCAGCCGGTCTCACGGATTTCGGCGTCAATCTGCTGCGCTTGCCGCCGGGGTCGTGGTCCAGCCAGCGTCACTGGCACACGGCGGAGGATGAGTTCGTGTACGTCCTCGAGGGAGAGGTGGTGCTCGTGACCGATGCAGGCGAGGAGACTCTGCGGCCAGGAGACTGTGCCGGGTTCAAGGCGGGCGTCGAGGATGGGCACCACCTGCAAAACCGCTCGCAGACCGACGTCGTGCTCCTCGAGGTCGGATCGCGCAAGACCGAGGACGCCGGCGATTATCCGGACATCGACATGCGCTTTTCACCGGAGGGGTTCACCCGCAAGGACGGCAGCTCTTTCTAATGGGTGTTCGCGCCAAACGTCCAAGTCACCGTGCGCGTGCGAACGGCGCCGAATCGGGCGCAGCCGCGCAAGTGCGGAACGCGCCAGAAGAGCTCGGCCCCGCGCCGAACGAGATGCCCTCGCACATGGTGAAGTCTCGGACCACGCCGTCCGCTGCCGGCGCTCTCGTCCTCGCGCTCGCGCCCGCATCCATCCGGCAGGAGCGGCGCCCGAACATCGACATGGGCAAGGAGCGGTGCCTTGCCCGCCTTCAGCCGCGAGCGGTTCAACCGCTCGAAAGACTGCGGCGACTGCGGTAAGCCGGCTCGTGTGCCGAGCAACAAGAAAAACGCGCACAATACCGGGATATCGAGCGCGATCGTGCCCAATGCATGATGCCAGAGCGCGGCGTGCTGCTCGGGATTGAGGCCGGCTTCGCCGTAGTACTGTCGCCACGATGGCTCATAGCGAAAGCGAAAGCAGCGGCTCAGCACGTCCGCGGATCGGTGTACGGGATCGAACAGCCGATGGGTGGAAACACCCCAGCCCGCCGGCGCCACAGGCTCCTCGCCCGCTGGCGTGTCGAGGTCGAAATAGGCCTCGATGCAGCTCGCGAGGACGTCCCCCTCGACGTCACCCGACCAGAACGTCCGCAGCGTGCCGCGACGACCATCTTTGGAGCTTTGCAGCAGCGCGCCGCGGCGAGCCCCTGGCGAGTACGCGGGGTCAGCGACCGAGATTGCGTGCAAGGAGAGCTCGTGCTGCCAGGGTCGGCAGGGCCATTCGATCCATACCGACTCCGCGGGAACGCGTATCAGATCGGCGCAGGCGAGCGTCCTCGCCCCCTTCGAATAAGCAAGGGCCGTGCACAGGCGTGTCAAATCGTCGCTCAGCACGAAGCGGATCGGGACTCGCTTCACTTCGTGCGCGCATTCTGCGGCGTTGTTCAGCGTACGCGTGCGACCGCTCGCGCGGCAGGCGACGACAAAGGGCGCGCGACACTGCGCGATTCGATCGGCGAGTTTCACGCCATCGACCGTAACAGCGCCCTCCACTCGCGTGCGCCGGCGGTACGGCCGGACTCGTCCCTGGCACTGACGAATTCGTCCCAGCCCGGCGATGACTCCGCCCGGCCTTCGTGTCAGGCTAACGACGATGGCCCGAGCGACACGTGTGCGAGATGGAGATCTATTTCAAGGCGAAAAGCGGTCGGGCCGACCGCGGCAGGCACCCGATCCCGCGTTGCAGTTGATCTGGGACGTGGTGTCGATCATCCCTTACGGCGGCGTCAGCACTTACGGGAGTGTCGCGCGCGCTGCGGGACTACCGGGCCGTGCGCGGCTCGTCGGCTTTGCGCTGAAGACCGCCCCTGCCGGGCTGCACCTGCCATGGCATCGAGTGGTCGGGGCCGGCGGTCGAATCGTTTTTCCAACGACATCGCGCGCGCACCGCGAGCAGGCGCGCCGCTTGCGGGCGGAGGGGGTACGAGTCGCGAAGGGACGCGTTGCGCCCTCCGCGCTCGTGGCGATGGATCAAACCTAGGAGATTACTCGGCCGAGACAGCGTGCCGCGCGATTTCCATCTCCGCGACAGCCCAACCGAACTGCGCCGGGCTGCAGCGCGAGGTGCTCGCGGTCAGCTCATCGATGGTCTTCGCCTCATCCGGCGTCACATTGGCCACCGTGTGGCGAATCACGGTCGGGTACTTTTCCGTTCCGGCCCAAACGGCCAGGTAATCCGCTTTCTGAGTGGCGTGATCATAGAAGAAACCGTAATCCGGCTCGTGCCGCTTGGGACTGCGATCGCCCTTGAGATACTGCTCGATCGCCGAGCCATTCGGCGTGGAATCGAAAAACTCCGTGAGCTTCAGTGTCTCGTCCAGGCGGTCGAGCGCATCGTCCAGATCATCGCGTAGCCACAGCCGGTTCGTCGTGACGTTCTTATGCCCGATCATCCACTTCTCCTTGCTAACTGATCGCTAAAAACGGAGCCGCATGATACCTGAACAGAGATCCTAATGTGTTCAGAATCAGTGGGTTATTGTCAAGTAGTCAGAGGCTAGATCAAATGGGTCCAACAAAGTGGGGCGAAATGTTAGCCCTGCATTGTTTCAGCCGCAAGACCGGGCCATCGGATCAGCCCTTCGACCCGCCCGGAAGTCCCCTGCTGTGGCGCGGAGCACCAATTTGGGGCATAGATCGGCGAAATCTGCCAAGCTTCCTAAAGGCATCGAGGTAAGGCCCATGAAAATCTTAATGGTGCTGACATCGCACGACCGGCTTGGCACCACCGGCGCCAAGACCGGATTTTGGCTTGAGGAGCTCGCGGCTCCTTACTACGTCTTCAAAGATGCGGGAGCATCCATCACGCTGGCCTCGCCCGCCGGTGGACAGCCCCCCATGGACCCCAAGAGCGACGACCCCGAGGCGCAGTCGGCCGCGACGCGTCGGTTCAAACAGGACGACCCGGCGCAGCGGGCGCTTGCGAACACCCGCAAGCTCTCGGAGGTCGATCCCGCAGATTTCGACGCGGTCTTTTATCCGGGCGGCCACGGGCCTCTATGGGACTTGGCGGAAGACGCTCATTCGATTGCCTTGATCAAGGCGACGGCCGCCGCAAATAAGCCGGTCGCCGTGGTATGTCACGCGCCCGGCGTATTGCGTCATGTCAAGGGCGCCGACGATCGACCGTTGGTGTTCGGCAAGAAAGTCACGAGTTTCAGCAATGCCGAGGAAGAAGCGGTGCATCTGACGAACGTCGTCCCATTCTTAGTGGAAGACATGCTGGTGAAATCCGGTGGCCACTACACGAAGCAGCCGAACTGGCAACCCCATGTGGTCACCGATGGCTCCCTGGTATTCGGTCAGAACCCGGCCTCCTCGGAGCCGGCGGCCAATGCGGTCCTCGAGCTGATTCGAGCACGCCGCTGAGCGTTTCTATCCAACGATCGAGGACTACGATGAAGCTGTCGGATACACGCCTTGAAGAGATCAGATCTTGGCTCTGCGGAGAGAGCAAGCTGGACCCCCATATGAAGCGCGGAGAGATGGCCGCCATGGCCAATGAGCTCAGGCAGTTGCGATTGAGGACATCGACCACGAGCCGGTCGGCACTGGCGCCCTCAGAAATCCAACGGCAAAGCGATGTGTTCTCGGAAGATTAGATCGCGGTGGCGGATCAGCGACGGATCCAGCGCCGCCTCGAGCTCAGGCGTCAGGTGCGAATAGTTGGCACGCATGAAGTCCGGCATTGGGCAATCGACCTCCTTGAGAGGCGAGACGAACAGCGAGAACGTAGCCCAATAGAGGTCACAGGCCGAGAGACGGTCGCCCACCAGATAGTCGGAGCCCGTGGCCTGTTGGCGGCGAAGCTGCGCAGTCAAGCCGTTCATGATGGCAACCATCCGTACGGGTGCCCGGGCAATAGCTTCGGGCCGAACCCCATAGGAGCGGATCATCCTCGCCATGTCGAAAGAACCGGCAGTGGGTGGACTCCGCGTGGAAGGTCGTCCCATCAATTCGAGGCGCCGCGACCAGCCGAAACCGTCCGATCCGCAAATCTCCGTGGATAGACCGAGCACCAGAGCGCGGTCCAGCGGATCGCTCGGCAGCAGAGAAGGCCCGGAGCCTGCGCGTTCGGCCAAAAGGAGAATGTCGAGCCACGTGGTCAGCGGCGGCTCCTCGTCGAGCACGGCAACGGGTGCATTGCGTACGCCGGTCCAGGCATGCAGTTCATCGTTGGACTCCATGACCACCTGCGCCACCGGGAGATAGTTCACCTGGCGTGCGGACAGCACGGCCTTGGCAGCTTCGCCCCAGGGCCCCGGCATGTTCGCAGTGAGGACCAAGCGTACACCAGGCAGTTTTCTTGCTTCTGCGACCGAAAGATATTTCATACCCATACTCCGAGCCTGGCGCGAGTGTACCGCTCCTTTCAAGCGGCAGCGTAAGTCTTACAAAGCCGACGACTTGCCATCCGCCGGCGGAAAGTGGAGGCTGCAGCTACCTCCGGGAATGGAGTTTTATCAATGCGGATTCGGACTTCGCTCGTCCTCATTGCGTTGCTCATGGCAGCTTGCGGCGGCGGCTCGTCCGGCAATTCCACGACCGGCGGCACCACACCGCCGCCGACAATGGCGGCACCCACGATTTCCACGGAGCCTGGCTCGCAGAACGTGACCGTCGGCCACACCGCAACTTTCAGCGTGGTCGCCGCGGGCACGACACCGCTGTCCTATCAGTGGCAAAAGAACGGAACAGCCATCGCGGGCGCGACGGCGAGCAGCTATACCACAGCGGCGACCGCGCTCACCGACGACGGCGCGGTCTTCAAAGTGACGGTCACAAATTCGATCGGTACGATCACGAGCACGGCGGCGACGCTAACGGTCTCCGCGACGGCAGCGGCGGGTGTGGATGTGCTCACGTACCACAATGACAACTCGCGCTCGGGTCAAAATCTCGTAGAAACCATTCTCGCGCCCGCCAATGTCAACGCCACGCAGTTCGGATTGTTGCGCGTACTGCCCGCCGACGGGCTGGTCGACGGGCAGCCGCTGATAGCGTCCAACTTGAGCGTGAGCGGCGCGTCGCGCAACGTTGTCTATGTGGTCACCGAGAACGACTCCGTCTACTCGTACGATGCGGATACCGGTGCGGCCTTGGTGCACGTCAGCGTGCTCGGGTCGGGGGAAACGCCGAGCGATGCCCATGGATGCGGTCAGGTGACACCGCAGATCGGCATCACTGCCACACCGGTAATCGACCGCAGTGCCGGGCCGAATGGCACCATCTACGTCGTGGCCATGTCGAAAAATGCGGCCGGCGATTACTTGCAGCGGCTGCATGCGCTGGACCTCGTGACCCTGGCCGAGCGGCCGAATAGTCCCGTGGCGGTTCAGGCAACTTACCCAGGCACGGCGAATAACAGCGTGGGCACGACCTCGTTCGAGCCCGGCCAATACGAGGAGCGCGCAGGTCTCTTGCTTTTGAATGGGACGGTCTACACCGCATGGACCTCACACTGCGACCAAGCCCCGTACAACGGTTGGATCATCGGCTACGATGCGACGACCTTGGCGCAGTCTGAGGTGCTGAATGTCACCCCGAACGGCTCCGATGGGGCCATCTGGCAGTCCGGCGGAGGTATGGCGGCCGACAGCGCAGGAAATATTTACGCACTGGTCGCGAATGGCACCTTCGATACGACGCTCGACGCGGCGGGCTTTCCGGTGCAAGGCGACTACGGCAACGCGTTCATCAAGCTGTCGAGCGCGGGCTCGCTGCAGGTAACGGATTACTTCGACATGGACAACACCGTCGCCGAATCCAATGGCGATGTGGATCTCGGCTCCGGCGGACCGATGCTGTTGCCCGACCAGACGGACTCGACAGGAGCGGTCCGACAATTGGCGGTGGGTGCCGGCAAAGATGGGCACCTGTACGTAGTCAACCGCAGCAACCTCGGTAAGTTCTCCATGTCGAACAACGCGATTTGGGAGGACATGCCCGGAGCTCTACCCGGCGGCATCTGGGCGACCCCGGCATTCTTCCAGGGAACCGTCTATTACGGCGATGTTGGCGGCACGTTGAAGGCATTCGGTATTCAACAGGCGCTGCTGGGAAAAACGCCGACCTCGCAAACGAGCATGAGCTTCGGTTACCCCGGCACGGCGCCCGCAGTGTCGGCCAACGGATCGAGCAACGGCATTGTTTGGGCCGTACAGAACTCTCAGCCCGCCGTGCTGTATGCATTTGCCGCGGGCAATCTCGCGACCTTGCTGTACGACAGCAATCAGGCAGCCAATGGCCGCGACAATTTCGGTGCGGGCAACAAATTCATCACTCCCAGTGTTGCCAACGGCAAGGTGTTCGTCGGAACGCCCATGGGAGTCGCGGTATTCGGACTACTTTGAGCGGCTGAGAGGATTTGGCCCTCGCCCGCAAAATCGCGAGTTTAATGTGAGCTAATGCTCAGTTTAAAATCTCCCTATTCCAAATAAAGGGAGCACTCGTGAACATTGTCAGGCTAATCACCGCGTCTTTGGTTTTGGCGAGCACCGCCGCCGTCGCACAAAAGGTCCATTACACCGCCACCTTGGTACAGCCGCTGACCGGCAGCAAGGAGATCGTTGCCAGCGATAATCTTTGGTATTGCGCGGGTTCTACGTGCACGCTGGTTTCCGAACCTAAAAACCCCAGTTCCGTGGGCGCCTGCCATGCGTTGAAGCAAAAAATGGGCGCGCTGAGCACGTACGGCGTGCCTGACAGCTCATTTGATGCAGACAAGCTGGCGAAGTGCAACGCGAGTTAAGGCGAGTCATTATCCATTGGCGGCGATCGCCGAAATGTCATAACCGCTCAGTGTCGCGAGATACTGGCGCACAAGCTCACTGACCTCGTCGATCGCTTCCTCGCGACTGAAAAAGTCCGGCTTCTCATCCAGAAACCGGCTGATCATCCCGAGCACGCATCGATCGATAACATAGGATTTTCGGGCGATGGTGGCCCGATCGACACCGGTGAAGTGCTGCTGCAGCCCCATCTGAGTGGTGTGGCTTATGAGATTTGTGAATGACAGCGGACGCGCGGCGCTGCGAAGCTCGGGGATCTCGTAGATGAGGCGCAGCAACGCATAGTGGTCCTTCTCGAAAATATCGAAGAGCCGCTCCACGTGTATGCGGACCTTCTTTTCCACGGGTATGCCCAAGTTCTGCATGACCAGGCGTTTCACGGTCAAGGCGGCTCTGGCGCAGGCGTCCTCGTATACGGCGAGCGCGATCGATTCCGAGTTCTTGAAATATTGATACAGCGAGCCGATGCTGATGTTCGCCTCCTCGGCGATCCGATTGGTGGTCACATAGGCGTAGCCTTCCTGCTCGTACAGCGTCTTCGCGGTTGCGATGATCTTGTCGAAGAGCAGGCGCGAGCGCTTCTGGCAAGGCATGCGCCGCGGCGAAAACTTATGTAGCGGATGGTCTTGATGGCGCATGGTGGCTGTGGTCGATAGAATGTGAGCAGAAACTCACGATAACGCGTGTTTGTCCGATTGGCAAAGGGTGCCATGCCCCATAGGGCGCGTCTTAGCGCCTCGCCGCTATCCGAGTGGTTCTTCGCGGGCGAGGGTCCGGCGGATCGCCTCTTCCCGTGCATCGTCAATCGCCTGCATAACAGCGGCGGCGTCGGCCGGCGCGGCGTCACGACGGAAGATACCGGTCAGCTTGCTTTGCGCGCGCAGCCCACCCTGCTCGTAGAGCTCCCACATCTCGCCCGCGAACTCGGTCTCGAGCAGTTCCGGCGCGAACCGTCCGAGGGCAGACCTGATATTGTTGGTATCGCGCTCGAGCATGGCGAAGGCGGCGTTGTTACCGGCGGCATTGACCGCTTGCGGCAGGTCGATGATCACAGGACCATGGGACGCCAGCAGCACGTTGAATTCGGACAAATCACCGTGAATGAGACCCAGGCTCAGCATGCCGACGATTTGCTGTACCAATATGCCGTGATGCTCGCGAGCGGCATCCGCGGAAAGCTCGACTTCCCCGAGTCGCGGTGCCGGATCACCCTGGGCGTCCGTCACGAGTTCCATGAGCAACACGCCGTTGAAGTATCCGAACGGCTTCGGCACCCGCAAACCGGCTTCGACGAGACGATATAGCGCATCGACTTCGGCGTTCTTCCATTCGTGCTCCTGTTCCTTGCGGCCGAAGCGTGTGCTCTTGGCCATCGCGCGGGTCTCGCGGCTGCCGCGTACTTTGCGCCCCTCCTGATACTGCGAGCGCCGCTGGAAGCTGCGTTGTGCGAGGTCGCGGTAGACCTTGGCGCAGCGCAATTGCGCGCCCGATCGCACGATGTAGACATTCGCCTCCTTGCCGCTTTTCAGCGAGCGTACGACCTCATCGACTATACCGTCCTCGATCAGGGGCTGCAGGCCTTTGGGAATCTTCATCGCATCCCGTGAGAGCGGTCTTGCGGGCCCGCGTACTTGGCAAATGGGGAGAACGCGCGCGTTGTGTGCGGGTCCGGTAGGATGCCTAAATATAGCATGCCGCGATGAAGGACGCCGTACCATGAACACCGACGCGCTGGAGCAGGTCGAGATCAAAATAGCCTTTCTCGAGCATGCAAACGCAGACCTTAGCGATGTGGTGACTCGCCAGCAACGCGATATCGCTGCGCTACGCGATCAGATTGCGGCGCTCGCAGCACGAATTCAGGCGTTGCGCGAATCCGATGCCACACTCCCTACGCTCGAAGACGAGCGCCCGCCCCACTACTAAAGAGCGCGTCAGTTCCACGGCAAGAGATAACTCGGTTCCGCGCGCCGACGGCCGTCACACTTTTTGAACCGGATGCGACCGCGCATCCCGACCGGTAGTTGTCCGTAATTACGTTTGCTTCATCTGCCCCGCCGAAATTCCAAGTGCCCCGTTGTACCGGTTCGTGAGCCATCTATTACGGGAGAAATTTATGTCGAATGGGATCAGACTACAGGTCGTTTGCGGCCTCATGACCGGAGTCGCGATGCTCGCGGGTTGCGCCACCGCACCGCCGCCACCGCCGCCTCCCCCGCCCCACGTGGTCGCGCCGCCTCAGCATCCGGCTTACTTGCACGCGCTATCGGACCTGCGCGCTGCGCGCTGGCTGATCGAGCATCGCCCGGGCGATTGGGTGCAGACGAGCGATGAACAGGAATCGATTCAACAGATCGACGCGGCCCTCGCCGAGCTCAAGCGAGCGGCGTTCGATGATGGCAAGAATCCCAACGCGCGTCCTCCCGTCGACGAGCATCCCGACAATCGCGGACGCATCCACCAAGCCTTGCAGTTCCTCAACAAAGCACGCGCCGATATCGCGAGCGAGGAAGACAACGGATTCGCGAACGGTCTGCGGGGTCGCGCCCTCGGGCACATCGATGCGGCGATACGTTCCGCGCGCCATGTATTCAAGGATTAGTCAGTCTGACGCGTTAGATGAAGGCGCCGCGGCCCAAGAGGCCGCGGCGCCTCTCATCCTGTCGAATCGAAGCTAAAGTTCAATCGGCCATGATGCACTCGCACCTTTAGACCGCGATACTTCGCCAGGTAACGAAGCGCGACGGCGACCGCAGCGAACCCCGATGCAGCGCCTACCATGAGCGCCCAGCGCGGACCCAACGTGTCCGCCACCCATCCAACGAGCGGCGCGCCAATGGGAGTCGCGCCCACCGCAATGGCGAGGAACAGGGCGATGACCCGCCCACGCATATTCGGGTCGGTGGAGAGTTGTAGGCTCACGTTGCACGTGGTCGTGAAGGTCTGCGCCGACAGACCGATGATGATGAGCGCGCAGCCGAAGAGTCCGTAATTTGGCATGGCGGCCGCGAGGGAGAAGCCCACGCCGAACATACCGGCGGCGGCGGTCATCACCTGCATTCCGGGTTTTTTCCGCCGCGCAGAGAGCAGCGCACCGGCCACCGATCCTATCGCCAGCATCGAGGACAGCAAACCGAATTCCCCTGCGCCCGTGTGGAACACACCGACCGACATGGTCGAGATGAAAATCGGGAAGTTGATGCCAAAGGTACCGATAAGAAACAGCATCAACAGGCTCGCTTTGATATCGGGCCGACTCCAAACGTAGCGCCAACCCTCGAGCAGGCTGCCGGCCCCGCCGGCGCCGGCGCGGGCTTGACGGTGCAGACGATCGACTCGCAGAGCGAACAGAGAGATCAGGACGCCTACGAACGACAGGGCATTGATGAGGAACACCCAGCCCGTTCCCACCGCGGCGATCATGAAACCGGCAACGGCGGGACCGATCATGCGGGCAGCGTTGAATGAGGTTGAGTTCAGGCCCACTGCGTTCGAGAGGTCCTCCTCCCCCACCAGCTCCGCGACGAACGTTTGACGCGCCGCCGAATCGAACGCGCTGACGCAACCCAAAAGAAATGCAAACACATACACATGCCACAACCGGACGAGACCCGAGAGCGTCAAGATGCTCAAGCCGAGAGCCAGCAGGCCCAGCGTGGCCTGTGTCGCGATCAAGAGCTTGCGACGATCGAAGTGATCGGCCGCAAACCCGGAGAATGGCAACATCAGCGCCAGCGGACCGAATTGCAGTGCCATGACGATGCCGAGCGCCGTGGCGCTCTTGTGCGTGAGCTCGGCGAGCACCAGCCAGTCCTGCGCCGTGCGTTGCATCCAGGTGCCTACGTTCGACACCAGCGCCCCCGCAGCCCACAGGCGATAATTGTAATTGCGTAGCGAGCGAAAGGCGGTCGACACGCTATTCCAGCCGCTTTTTCAGCAGCTCGAGAATCTCGTGGGTCGTCGCGTTCTCGCCGAGCCGCGGGAAAATGCGCGTCACGGAATTATCGTGGGCATCGAGGCTGAGATCGGTCATCGCGTCCACGGCCAGCGCAACGTGAAAGCCGAGCTCGTGCGCATGCCGGGCCGTCGACTCGACCCCGATGCTCGTCGCCACACCGGCGAGCACGATTTGAGTGACGCCCAGGCGTTTCAGATGTGCCTCGAGGTTTGTATTGGTGAACGCTCCCCATGTCTTTTTTGTCACCACATGGTCGAGGGGCTGCCGGTCGAGCGCCGCCATGAACTCGAGCCAATCCGCCGGACGCTCGGTGGCACGCCCCGGCATTTGCGTGCGGCCGGGCGCGCCACCGTCGGCGTTGACGAGCACGACGGGCAAATGATGGCGCCTGAAAGCCGCAGCCAAATCAGCGGCGCGTCTCGCCACATCGTCGATGGGGTGAACGGTAGGATAGGCTGCGAGGCCCTTCTGCAGGTCGATGATGACCAGGGCGGTGTTTGCATCTAGAGGCGCGATGGCCATGATAGCTGTCCTTGATCGGTGCGATATTCGGAAGGCGTCACTCGACAATGCGCCGGAGCAGGCGCACCGCCGAGGCAAGCTCCTGTTGCTCGGCCGAGCTAAGATGCGAGCGGATCGCCTGAGATAGCCAGTCTTCGCGGGCCGCCCGGCTGGCCCTGAGCCAGGTGCGTGCGGCTTCGGTGAGCGACAGCACGACCTGCCTGCCGTCGGCGGGATCCGGCGCTCCGTCCACCAGGCCGGCCTCTTGCAGCGCAGCCACCGTGGCGCCCATCGATTGCGGCCGAACGCCTTCGGCGCGCGCGAGCGTAGTGACGGTGGCAGGACCCTCGCGATCGAGGGTGCCGAGCACCGCGAGTTGCGAGAGCGACAAGTCGCCCTTGTTGGCCTGCGCGCGCAGCCGGCGCTTCAGCTGACCCAGGACAACCCGGAGCTCGGCCGCCATGAGCGACGCTCGATCTGAGGCTTTACTCACCGCGCCAGTATACTAGATCTGAAGTCAAACTACAAAGGTAAACTTTGTAGATTGACTTCACACCTGCAGAGTTCAGCGCCGCAGGATCGGCGAGCTCGAGCGAGCCTCATGTATTTGCCGCCGCTTGCATCGGCCGGCCGCCGTCGACGCCCGCCTCTTCAACCAGGCTCCGGCGGCAACCAGCGGCGCGAGCGGAACGAGGAACGTCAAGTGATACCAGACAGGGAAAGCGTGCCAGAGGCGGACATGTACCGGAATGAACATGGCCAGCAACACCAGACCGACGACCCAGGGGGTGCGCTTGCCGGCGGGTGCAATGGCGCCGAGCGCCGCACCGGCAATCAGCGATGCCGCGGCCGCCATGATCAGACGCGCCCACATCATCCCCAGCGTGAACGCCAACTGCGGCTCGGCTGCAGCGTATCCTGCGAGCCACAAGCGTAATAGCCGATCGATCAAAGAGACGACGACGCCCCAAGCAAGGAGGCCGACGATGAAGCCGACAACAGCACGTTTCATGACCATCTCCATTGGTTTGTTTTCAATAGTATAATTAAACTATGAAGGCTGAGCTAGTCATTCTCGGGGTACTGCACCGCGGCAATTTTCATCCTTATGAGATCAAACGCCGTCTGCTCAACGCCATGGTGCAGTGCTATACGGATGTCGACGTCGGCACGCTCTACTACGCGATTCGACAGCTCGCCAAGGCACGTCTCATCACGGCAGTGTCGCGCGAGCGCGTAGCGCGCGGCGGGATGCGCACTGTTTATGCGATCACCCCGAAGGGAAAAGAGCGGTTTCAGGAACTGCTGCATGAATGCTTCGCAGCGCCGGGAGCCGTGTCCGAGACGCTGTATGGCGCCATGCTGTTCCTGCATCTGGCGGACCTGCGGCTCGTAGCCGATTTATTGGCAGCAAGAATCAAGCTGCAGGCCGACGCCCTCGTCAAAGTGCGGGAAGTTCGCGGCCAGCTTGCGCCGCTCCTGTCGAGCGGCGGACTACATCTTCTCGATCATCTCGATGCACAGCGCCGACTCGATCAGAAGTGGCTCCAGGCCTTGCTCGCGGACGTGGTCGGCGCCAACATCCATGACGTGTCCGACCCGAAGCGGCTGGCCGCCGCGGACGAGCGGGCCCCGACGGCGCCCAAAAAATCCAAACGCAGGTCCTGATGAGCGCTCCGACATCGCGTGGCGAGCGGCGTTCAGGCCGCGACCGCGCGTCGAAAAAAATCTCTGGCGCGTAGGATCAGTCGTTGGCGATTGGGTCCCCTCCCCATCGCCGAATCGTGGACGAGTCCGTGCAACGCGTGAAAAAGCATGGTGGCGGTGATGAGGGCGTCCTCGATCTTGAATACGCCCGCCTGTCCGCCGGCATCGAGCAGTCGTGCGAGCTCCTCGACCACCCGGTTGTCGTGCGCCGGCTCTTTGGGATCCAAGGCGAACTCGTGAAACACCACCTGATGCAGATCGGCATGGTCGATATAGCCGTCGATGCTGCTCTCCACCCAGGCATCGAGGCGGCCGACAAAATCGTTCTCGCGGCGACGGCTCATCGCGCCTACCAGACTTTCGTGCACGCGAGCCACGAATCGCTGTTGCAAAGCGGCCAGGAGACGATCCTTCGAGGCAAAGTGCAGGTAGAAAGTACCCTTGGCGACATCCGCCGCGGCAACGATGTCGTCAATGCTGGTCGCGGCAACTCCATTCTTGATGAAAAGGCCAGCGGCAGCATCCATCAGTTCGTCGCGACGCACGCCGGCAGGTTTGGTTCTCGGGCGCAGCGGCGCTCCTGCGGTTTTCCGGGCATTAGACTTCATCCGAGGTCTTCCATGTCCCGCAGCGTGGGAAATATTTTCATCCACAGGAGGGCAACCAAGATGGTACCCAATCCACCCAGCACGACGGAAGGCATTGCGCCGACCAGGGCGGCGGTCATACCGCTTTCGAATTCTCCGAGCTGACTCGATGCGTTCACGAACAAGAAATTCACTGCACCCACCCGCCCGCGCATGCGATCGGGGGTGGCCAGCTGTACGAGGGAGATCCTCAGCACCATGCTCACGGTATCCGCAGCGCCCATCACCGCCAAGGCTGCGAGCGATACCCAGAGCACCGTGGAAAGGCCGAACGCCACGCTGGCGAATCCGAAGACCATCACCGCCTGAAACAGCCTCAGACCGACTTTGGACTTGAGCGGGCGGTGCGCGAGCCAGGCGGTCATGAGTAGTGCGCCGACCGCGGGCGCGCCCCGCAGGATGCCGAGACCCCAAGGACCGGTGTGCAAGATGTCGCGCGCGTAAATCGGCATCAGTGCGGTCGCGCCACCAAGCAGCACGGCGAATAGATCGAGAGAAATGCTGCCCAGTATCGCAGGGTTACGGCGGACGAAGCTCACGCCCGCGAACAACTCGGTGAATGTGGGGCGGCCCAGCGCATCGTTTTGCGCGCGGATGCCGATTGCGCCGCTGCAAAGCGCCGCAGCGGCCGAGGTGGCGAGCAACAGCAGCCAGGGCGCAACGGGCGAAGCGGAATAGGCGATGCCGCCCAATGCCGGGCCGCTGACGATGGCAACGTGAAACGCGCCCGTGCCGAGCGCGTTTGCCCGTTGCAGCTCGCCCCGCGGCGCAGCGGCGGGCAGAAGCGCCGCAACCGCCGGGCTCTCGAACGCGGTAGTCACACCGAAAATCGTCACGGCAAGAAACATCTCCGGCACGCTCAGCCAGCCGTGGTACGTGCCGACAGCCAAGTAGGCGCCCGTCAGCGCGTTTGCTGCCTGGCAGAGCTGTGCGACCCGTTTGCGGTCGAATCGATCGGCAATGCCACCCGCGAGGAAGGTGAAGAGAGCGGTCGGCACAAACTGCGCGAGACCGGCGAGGCCCAGATAAGCCGCGCTATTGGTCATGGTGTAGATCTGCCAGCCGACGGCAACTGCGGCGATCTGCGCCGAGAGCTCGGACAGCACGCGGGCCGCGAAGAACCAAGCGAACGGCGGGTGGCTAAGAATATTGCGGCTGGCGACCGCGGTCATGCTGCGACTGTGACTGACTGACGGTCAGTCGTCAACTAGCGGCGCGCGACCCACAGCTTGACATAATATGAGCTAGGTATTGTGCGTCGCCGCATCGGTGCTTTCTAAGGGCTCCGAATCCCCTGTGATACATCCAGGTGAACGTGGGGAACACCAGGGAAGCATTCTCGGGAAGACAGAGCCCACGGGCAGTAGCTTATCGGCTTGCGGCCGATTCCGTGTGTGAATTATCGATAGCCTGGGCTGCGACGCACATTTCACCGGCCCGCGGGTCGGCCCGGCGACCCTAGGAGGCCTCGTCGAAGAACGCGAAGGCCCGAAACTCCACGCTCTCGCGCGCTGCTAGCACCGGCTGATAGGTCGGATCGACAAAAGCGGTGTGTGGAGTCGACCGGGCGCGTCCGTCCCGGGCGGAATCATAGTTTTTGAATATCCAAACCTCGTCGGTTTGCATGTCCGAAGCGTAGTACCAGCGATGCGCAGGATTGAACGCCACGTAGTAAATCTGTCCCGTCCGATCGGGGTACAGCAAATCTGCGGGAAGAAGGTCGCGCTTCTCGACTGAAGACGCATCGCATATAGCAAGCGGACAGTCTCGCAGAGGCTCGGCGATTGGTCGCCAAACGTTGATAGCCGCCATTCGTTGACGGGCTGCGGGCGTGGCGCCCAACACACCGGCTGCGCGGGCCTCTGCAGACTTGCCGGTGAAGTCAGTATGAATATGGAACACGGGCGGCCTGACCTCACCCGCGGTCGGCGCCCTCGCCCGGTCCGCGCGGCCGCGGATGTTGTGGTCGAACACGACGACATCCGTCGCCCCGGTCACGGAGCGCACCATCTCGGCCGTTTCTGGATAGCCTACGCGACGTAGCTCTTTCTCGTCGTAGAAGCGCCGCACCTCGCTCCGATGGCGCAGCACGCTCGCGCCTTCAACATCGAGCCGAAGCGGCCGCAGTAACTGGCGCGTGTTTGCTATCTCGACGACATGCTCGACGAACTCGACATTGGTTTCCTCAGTCCCGTGGGGTGCGTAGGCGTAGTGGAACAGCCGCCGATGGTCTTCGCGAGCTGCGTAGTACACGGAGCCATGCACGCTGGCCCTGGCATGATCTGAATTCGTACTCATGGCGACCTCGTTGGTTTTCGGCAAGCGTGGTTTCTGGCTCGTCACCCCACAAAGATACACGCCCGGGGCAACGCCCGGCCAAAGCCTTCTTAACGACCGTTAAGCGTTTCTGAATCCGCGGGTCAGCCGCCGGCTCGCGGCACGACTGCGCCGAGATTTGCACGCGCGACCCATCCCGAGCGTCCGCGCCGGGTGCGAATGAGTGCGAAATCCTCGTGCTCCGCCGTTATTGTGACGGTCTCTGCTTCCGGCAATACAAAGGCCGTGTCACCCATGGGCACCGGCGATACGCGCACGGGCGTCTGGTTGACGAGGACGACCGCCTCGTGAACCCGCGGCCACAGCAGCATCGCATTGCACGTGGTCAGAGCAATCAACGCCGCTCCGATCAAGATGCCGACGATCCGCACCCATTGAAATCGCCGCGCAAGTGTTCCCGCCAGCATCCCCAGCCCGACGAGAGTTATTCCCAACACCCCCGCCCAGGCCGCCAAAGTGGGGTCCGCGGATAGAGCAACGCGTTCATAACGGCTTCGCGGCTCCTCCGCCACATGTGCGGAGGCGCGCACGTACTGCAGATTTGCAGTGATATCCGGATCGCCCGGCGCCAGCAGTGCGGCGCGCTCGTAGTTGAGCACAGCCAATCCCGGTTTGCCGGCGCGCGCGTATGAGTTAGCCAAGTTGTAAAGCCCAGCGGCGGAGTATTGCGGCTGAGGGGGCTGCGCGAGCGCGTGGCCGCCGCACAAAGCGACAATTCCGAGCAGCACCACTATCGGCAACGCGCGCACTTATTTACTCCCGCCCGTCAGCTGGCTGCGAATCAGGCCGAGCCAATGCTGAAAATCCGTGCCGCCAGGCTCGTAATCCGAATACTTCGCCTCGTCCGCCAACGCAAACAGCTCTCCGATATCCTCGCCAGGCGTGCCCAGCCGTGACTTAAGCTCAGCGAAGGTGATTTGGCTGGGCGACACCTGCCAGCGCACGGCGAAGGTTTGTAGCAGGGTGCTTCGCGCCATCTCGAAGAATGAGGAGGAATCACCGCGTCGCGCCGCCGCATCCAATTGCGCGAGCGTGCGCGCGGCCGCTTTCGAGCTGGAGCGAGTGGGGTTGGGACGCACGGCGAACCAGCTGCCGGCGAGAATCAAGGCAAGGGTTGCCGGAACAGCCAGAAACCGCATCTGGAAGTAGAGCGGTCTCAACTCGCTTACGGCGCTTCTCGGCTGCGGATGATCGGGGCGCAGCCCCCGAGCAAATTGGTTCGCTGCGGCGCCGTTCTGACTCTGAGCCTCGGCGGGTGCGCTGAGCGAGCTATCCGCCAGCGAGGCGGCGATCGTCACTTTGATTGGAGATGTGCGCGCGCGCTCGTAATGACGCGTGCTGGGATTGAAGTAACTGAACTCAAGTCCGGGAATCGATTGCTCGCCGGGTTCGGCTGCGATGAGCGGCTGCTCGAACACTTTCTCACCCTTGTAGCCGACTGAGTCGCTCGCAGTAAACGAGGATTTCGCCGGGTAGGTTTTCCAGTGATCGAGATGATCGAACATCGTTGGATCGACGCGGTCGAAGTTCCCGGCACCACTGACATGCAAGCGCAGAGTGATCGGATCACCCGCCGCTACGCGAGTCGGCGAGATGTCGCTCGATACCTGGAAGTCGCCGACAGCTCCGCTAAAGTCTTTAGGTCGTCCCTCCGTGGGCAGCGGCAAGACCTTCAGCTCGGACGCAGGACTCTCGATCGTGATTTCCTTTGGGGCGATACCGTTGTACATACTTTGCAAGAACGGGCCGCCCAGCCGCGCCGCGAACGCCATATCCTCCGCCGAGCGCGCATTGATTTTCACGGTGAGCGGCGTATCCACCGACAAAGAGAAATCGCCGGGTTTCACCGCCGCGAGCACGCTGTGCCAGGTCATGACCAGAAATGGGCTGCCATCGATCACCTTGTCGCGGCGCTCGGGTTGCCTTGAGAGATTGTTGAGCGTGAAGTCACCGCCATTGAGCGTCGGCAGGCCATTCAGCGACGTGACGATGCCCGGGCGAACGCCCAATTCGATATCGACCGGCACGCTCTCGCCCACATAGACCTCGTGCCTCGGGATGACCAGGTGAACGAATGCGGCGCCGCCCGCCTTCAGCTCAACGCCCTTTGGCAGCGGAGCCGTCGTCACCAGCGGACGTGTGGGTGTGGGTGTAGGTTTGCGACCGCTCAAAATGGAAGGATTGGGATCATCGCCGCTGACCACCTCGAGGACGACCGGTTCCGATTTCGGCGTGAGCCCGGGAATGGTGAATATCCCCGCCATCTGTGGCGTAACGCGGATCAGGATGGAGCTCGACGGAAGTGATGTTCCGTTGATGAACTCGAGGCCCTGCGAACGCCCTATCTCCTCGAATGACAGTCCGGAGACGGTCGGTAAAGGCACGCTTTTCAATTCGCCCGACAAGCTTGTCACCCGGAGTGTCGCCGATTCGCCGAGTCTGATGCTCGAGGGCTGAATGGTTTCATAGGCGAGCGCATCCTGCGCCACGGTGTACCCGGACGGCGCAAGAAGAACCAAGATCGCGACAATCGCCCTGCTCCGTTGCATGGTCCAGGCCCGCATCACCAATTCTTGACGACGTTATCCGGATTGTTTGGATCGCGCGGGCCCGAGGGCACGGCGAGCGAGTGGTGCTCGTCCGATTTGGCAGAGTCCAGCAGCTCGCGCGCTTCCTCTGCGCTCATTTGCCCGGCCTCTCGTTGATTCTCTGCCATCGCCTGCCCCGCACCGGCTTGATCCTGCGCGGGCGAAGGAGCGTTCGGGGGCGGTTGCCCCTGCGGCGGCTGTCCCCGCGGCGGCTGTCCCCGCGGTGGCTGCCCTTGCGGTGGCTGCCCTTGCGGTGGCTGACTCTGCGGGGGCTGCCCCTGCGGGGGTTGCCCCTGCGGAGGTTGCCCCTGCGGCGGTCGGCCTTGCGGCGGCTGCCCCTGCGGGGGTGGTTGCCCCTGACCCTGACCTTGCCCTCCTCCTCCTCCGCCTCCTCCGCCTCCACCACCCCCCTGATTGGGCGGCTGGCGCAGCGCATCGATCTTGCGCTTGACGAAGTCGCGATTGTATTTGCTATCGGCATCATCGCCGCGCAACTGCAACGCCGTATCGTACGCCTTGACCGCATCAGTCCACTTCTGGAGGGCCTCTTGCGGCGCGGACTTCTCGAATTGCTGGCCCGCGCGATAAAGCGCATTGCCGAGGTTGTAGTAAGCATCCTCCTGGTCGGCCAAGCGCTTGGCGTCGCTCGCCGGTGCGGCCTTGATCGATTTTTGGAACGCCTGCGTCGCCTGGGGAAACTGTCCCGCTCGATACGCGGAAGTACCTGCGTTGTATTCCACGACCGGCGCCCCTTGGCATTGACCTTGCCGCTCGAGGAATCGGCCTGATCGGCACTCTCGGAACGCAACGGAACGACCAGCACGCCCATCAAGACCGACACGGCGCCGCGCGCGACACCGCCGTCGCTTCGCGCCGTCCGGCGCCGCAGCGGCGGGTGCCCACCACCATGCTAGCCAACAACATCACCAAGGACGCCGCCAGCGGCCATTGATAGCGCTCGTTGTAAATCTTCTGCTGCCGATAAATCAGATCATGCTTCGACACTGCGCCGAATACCGTGCGCAAAAACGCTTCGAAGTCCTCGCCCTGTCCGCCCAAGTGCACGTAGGCGCCTCCCGTGGCGGCGGCGATGGCTTTCAAGCCGTCCTCGTCGAGATGCGACTTTACCAGCGCTCCCTTCTCGTCCTGGACGAACCCGCCCCCCTGATCCGACGGTAAGGGGATGAGGTCGCCCTCCGCAGTACCGATGCCGACCGTGTAGATCTTGAGGCCCTCCTGCTTGGCAGCATCTTCGGCTGCGGTCAGGGCGTCCCCTTCAAGGTTCTCGCCATCCGTCACCAATATCAGGATTTTGTCGCTTCCAGGATGGCGGCGAAGTGCTGCACGCGCCGCCAGTATGGCGCTCGCGATATTGGTCCCACCTCGCGGAATCGTGTGGACGTCGACGGCATCCAGCGACTGGTGAAACGCACCGTAATCGAGGGTCAGCGGACAGACGAGAAAGGCGCTGCCCGCGAATGCCACGATGCCGATCCCGTCGCCGTCCAATTGCCTGGCCATGTCATCGATCGCCAGTTTTGCGCGCGTCAATCGGTTGGGTTTTACATCGGGCGTCAACATGCTCCGCGACGTGTCGATCGCGAAGACGACCTCATTGCCGCGGCGGCTGATCTTCTCCCAGTGATATCCGATCAAAGGGCCCGCGAGCGCCGCGCAAAGAAGCAGCGCGGAGCCTAAAAACAGGCCCCGCTGCATGAAGCGGCGGATCCGGGACACCGAGCCGGTGAGCTTGCGTCGCAGATGCGGCGCGACGAACTGGGCGAGCGCCGCTTGCTGCCGCACGTCGTAACGACGCCACAGCCCGACGAGCGCAAGGCACGTCAACAGCCCCGCCAGCAGCCAATTTGGATCGCTGAACCTCACGGTAACCTGCGAAATCTCGTTTGTTGCAAGAGCACCCCGATTCCCAGCAAGCCCAGCGACGGGAACAGCGGCCATCTATAGAGCTCTTCCACGCGCTCGAATTTCTGCACGGTCTGCGCCGATTTTTCGTAGCGATTGATGTGCTCATAAATTTTCTGCAGCGAATCGGTATCGGTCGCCCGATAGAACTGCCCGCCGGTCTCATTGGCCACCGCCTGCAATGTCTTTTCATCGACATCCACGTTCGCCATGACCACATGAATATTGCCTTTTTCGTCCCTGACGGGAATGGGCGCCTTCCCGCGCACACCCACGCCGATGGTGTAAACCTTGACGCCCAAGGCCCGGGCCGCCTCCGCCGCGGCGAGCGGGGATATTTTCCCGCTGTTGTTGACGCCGTCTGTTAGAAGAATGACGACCTTGGATTTTGCCGTCGTCGTACGCAGATGATTCACGGCTGCGGCGATGGCGGAGCCGATGGCCGTACCGTCGTCGCCCAGCCCCACGTTCACTCGCTCGAGATTTTGCTGCAGCCAGTCGTGGTCCAAAGTGAGCGGACTCACGATATACGGCGCGGCCGCAAATGCGATGAGTCCGATGCGGTCATCGGGGCGCTCGTCGATGAACCTCGAGACGACCGACTTGACGACCGCGATGCGATTGACGCGGTAATTATCGACCGTGAAGTCGAGCGCTTGCATCGACCCCGAAATGTCCAGACCCAGAACGATGTCGATTCCGTTCGCCGTGACTTCGGTTTGACTGTGAGTGCGCTGCGGGCGCGCCAGGCCGACGATCATGAGAGCCGCGGCGATGATCGGCAGCAACCAAACTATCCCACCGACGCGGCTGCGCGTGCGACGTGCGACGTCCCGGGGGAGACTCACATCGGAATACTCGACGGCAGCAACGGGACCCCGCCGGCCTCTCCACAAGATGACGAGCGGCAGCGCGGTCAACGCCCAGAACCACTCGGGCTGCAGAAAGTGAATCATGCGACGGTCGGCTCGGCGGTCTCCAGCACGAAGCTGCGAGCGCTTCGAAAAAGCGCCTCCATGTCCGCGACGGCCAGCGAGGCGCCCGCGAATTTGACGAAGTCGCACTGTTGCAAGAACTCCGCCAGCAGCGAGCGGTGGCGCGCGAGAGCCTCGTTCGAGCTCTGCAGCAGTGTCTGCAAGAACTCCTCGGTGGTCCTCTGCGTTGCGACGACGTCGAACCGCTTCTCGATGTAGTCTCGTATCACCTCGGATGCGGCGATCCCGAATTCCCGCGCCGTGGCGGGACGCATCAGAGGCCGGGTACTATCCAGACGCTCCAGGGTTTTTTCCGACAAGGTCAGCGTCCGCACACCTACCCGATGGCGGCGACGCCAGACGACATAGGCACAAAGCGCCACGACGAGCGCGCCCGCGAGCGCCGCAGGTATTATCCAGGACCCCGGCATGGCCTTGGGCCCACGAATGTCGCGGATATCCTCGGCGGATTCCGCCAGAGCGGGTGCCGACAGCAAGGCGAGCCAGGCCCAACCACTCGCGGCGCACCGAGCGCGGGCAATCGTCTTCATACGCGTGGACGGCTGCGCGATTTGAAGAATCGCTGCAGCGGAGGAATGTAGGGCGCATCCGTGCGCAATTGCACGGTGTCGACTCCCTCGGCGCGCAGATCGCTCCGCAGACGCGCTGAACGCTCCAATGAAAGCTCGTTGAAACGCTTCCGGACTGCTGCGCGCGCCGTGTCGAGTTCGACGATCTCGCCGGTTTCCGCGTCTTCCAGCGCAATGATGCCGACGTTGGGCAGCTCTTTCTCACGCGGATCCTCGACATGGAGCGCGATCAAGTCGTGTCGCCGATTGGTCTGGCGGGCCGCGCGGCGCAAGCTCGCGCGGGTGATGTCCGGATCGCCGCTCATCTCGAAATCCGAAATCAGGAACACCACCGCGCGCCGATGTAGCACGTGATTTACCGTATCGAGCATCTTCACGGTATCGGTACCGGTGCCCTGCGGCTCATGGTAGAGAATGTCTCGCACGACGCGCAGCACGTGCCGGCGCCCTTTCTTGGGCGGCAGGTAGCGTTCGATGCGATCCGTGTACAAAATCAACCCGACCTTGTCGCTGTTGCGGATCGCGGAAAAGGCCAGGACGCTGGCGACTTCGGCGGCGAGGTCGCGCTTGGCCATGGTGCCGGATCCGAAATTTCCCGAGGCACTGATGTCGACCACCAGAAAAATCGTGAGCTCTCGCTCCTCGGTGAACTTCTTGACGAAGGGCCGGCCCGCCCGAGCGGTCACGTTCCAGTCGATGGTTCGAACCTCGTCACCCGGGCTGTATTCGCGTACCTCGTCGAAATCCATTCCCCGGCCTTTGAAGACCGAGTGATAGGCGCCCGCCATGGTGTCATCGACCATGCGGCGAGTGCGGATCTCGAGCTCTCGCATGCCGCTGCGCATCGTCTTGGCCGGTTTCTTCGCTTCCGCCATCCGCAGACTCTGCGCTCAGGGCACCGGCAGCGTGTTCAAGATCTTCTCGATGACGTTCTCGGAGGTGACGTTCTCCGCCTCGGCCTCGTACGTCACCGACACCCGGTGGCGCAGCACATCCATTGCAACTGTCTTCACGTCCTGCGGAGTGACGAAGTGCCGGCCGTTGAGAAACGCCATGGCTCGTGCGGCGAGCGTGAGCGCGATGGTCGCGCGCGGCGATGCACCGTTTTGAACATAGCCGTTCAAGTTCAACGCAGCCGCAATGGGCGGGCGCGTCGCGAGCACGATATCGACGATGTAATCGCGCACCTTATCGTCTATGAACAACAAGTTCACCACGTGACGGGCTTCGACGATTTGCGAGGCGCTAACCACCGTGCGCGGCACGATCATCGGCTCGGTGGTCGCCATCGCATCGAGAATCGACCGCTCCTCAATACGCGACGGATAGTCGACGATCACCTTCATCATGAACCGATCGATCTGGGCCTCCGGAAGGGGGTAGGTACCTTCTTGTTCCAGAGGGTTCTGCGTCGCGAGAACCAGAAACGGAGACGGCAGTGGATAGGTCTCATCGCCGATGGTGACCTGGCGCTCCTGCATGGCCTCGAGAAGCGCACTTTGAACCTTTGCCGGCGCTCGATTGATCTCGTCAGCAAGGATCAGATTGCTGAAGATCGGCCCCTGCTTGGTACGGAAAGCGCCGTCTTGCGGGTTATAGATCATGGTTCCGACGATGTCGGCGGGCAGCATGTCCGGGGTAAATTGCAGGCGTTTGAAACGCACGGAGATGCAACTGGCCAGAGTCTTCAGGGCCAAGGTCTTCGCGAGGCCGGGAACGCCCTCGAGGAGCACGTGACCGTTGGTGAGCAGTGCGATCAACAGCCGATCGACAAGCTGCTTCTGTCCGACGATGACGCGCCCCATCTCTTCCCGCAGCGGGCGTATCCAAGTCGAATTTGCGGTAACCATGTCGCGCGTCGCGCGCAAATCGGATTCCGGTATCAACGAGGCCACACGCTGCTCCTGGCCAGTGTCTTTCGGCTGATACCTCGGAGTGAGGACCTGCTCGCCCCCAGGCGGGGCAGCTTTTTGATTCATTTAACGCAAATCCTTCTTAATGACATTCGCGAGGAGCGTGGTAGGTTAGTCCACCATGGGCTCGAGATAGTTCTCGTAATTTTTTGAATTTAAACGAGAAATATTGAAAATTAATCGCGACACATGGCCGGGATTTGACGCACGGTCGGGATTTCTAGGCTCGCCGCTCAACGGGAGACTCTCCTCGTACGCCATCCAAGGATACCTCCTAAAGCACCTGAGTCTTCCCAGTTAACCATATGATACATCTGAATTAATTAGCCGATCGGCAAGGCGGCGCGTCGACCCCGTCCTCGCGCCGCAAGTTGGGGATTCTAGCAGCCGGGTGCCGGGCACGATCAGTCGATGAGGCGCTTCGGCCAGCGCGCTTAAGAACCGGGAAATGCTGTTTGATCAATTCCCGCAAGATAGCGGCCCGCGGTGATGAAGGACTGTTCCCCGGTCATCACATGCGCATTACCGGCCTGCATATCCCGAAAGCAACGCTGAACTTTGCTGCCGTTGCGTAAAGCCGTTGTTGCACACGAGGTAAGCGCCAATTGCGTGATTTGGGATCCAACGCTCAACGCATTGGACGCGCAGAGCCTGAGGTCTAGCTTGAGATCCTCCAGAATGCGCCCGCGCCCGGCGGATAAAAACAGGTTGTCGAAAGTGCTGCGCACATACGCTTCGGCGGACCGCAGACGCGCGTGCGATAGCGCCAATTCTTTTTGAAATGTCTCCATCTCGCTCAGGGTACCGCTCGGCACGCGCTTTTTTGTTCTTGCAAAACTTGCCCATTCATCCATTGCGCGACGCGTACAGCCGAGCGCGAATGAGGAGTGACAAAGCGACGGGAGTGCCATGAACCCCATTCGATAGAGCGGGCCGCCCCGTCGCTGCTCCGGATTGGCGGCGTCGAACGCGAAGTCGCGATGAATGACTTGATCCAGCACTCGAAAATCAAAGCTGCCGGTTCCCCGTAGACCGAGCACGTTCCAATTGCCAAGGAATTCAACCTTGGAGCGCGGCGCCATGGCAATCAGCATGATGGGCTGACCCGTTTCCCGCAAAACCGGCACACCGTTTTCGTGGAGGATGTAACCGCCCACAATCCAGGAGGCATTGGGAGTGCCGCTGCCGAAGCTGAAGGAGCCTGAGATCCGGTAGCCATCGCCGACCCTCTCGGCTCTACCTTGGGGCGCCGCCTGACCCGCGCAGGTGGCCCTGGTCCCCGAGAAAAAGATTTCATCGACGGCACGCTCCCCGAGAAAAGCCCCGGCGACGGCAGGGCCTGTGACGGCTGCCTGGCAGTACCAGCCGGTGGACCCATCGAAATAGGACAGCATGCGAAGGGCTTCGATCACATGGAGTGGATGTGCTTCCATACCGCCTACGGCGCGGGGCGCGATCAGCTTGAAAAGCTCGGCTCGTTCGAGGGCATCGATCACTTCATCGGAGAGTTGGGTTGCCTCCTCGTTGGCGTCCGCGCTCCTTTCGATCAGGTCGCCGAGGTCGCGCAGACTCGCGATGAGAGAGCCTGTTTGGGGTGAAATGACTTCTGCTTCCATGGATCGTCCGTCTATGCCCAAGGTCATCTTGCCAGATCGAAGAATAAAACATATGTTTCAACTTGCATCGTCCAAGGCGTGAGACCTAACGTATCCGCGGGTCGTGGAGAGGGCTGGGGAGAAAGGCGTGGACGTGAGTAAGGCTGACGATCTCGGGGCGGGTGCCTGCCCCAGCGGCAAGGGTGCCCGATCGCCCCTCGGTGGCGCATCTCTGACGGACCCTCTCATCGTCGCCCATCCGAGCGAATTCTACCGCTCCATGCGCAAAGAGGATCCGGTCTACTATGACGAAAAGATCCGCATGTACCTTGTCTCCCGCTACGATGACGTCGTCGCAGTCTTGCGTGATCCAATTACCTTCTCGGATAAGCTCGGCTACGAAGCGTTGTACGCGAGCGGCTACTTCGAGGAGTTCAAGCAGATCCTCGAGCGCGACGGCGGTGGCTTCTTCCCGGACGCGATCAAGGACGATCCGCCTGCGCACACCCGCGTACGCCGCCTGATGGAGAACGCCTTCACGGCCCACCGCGTGGCGACGCTCGAGCCGGGCATCACCACGATCGTCGTAAACCTGATCGAGAAGCTCCTCGACAAGGCGGCTACCGGCGGGCTCGTCGACGGTGTCAACGACTTCGCCGTGCCGCTGACCATCGCGGTCATCTGCGAGCAATTGGGGATTAGCCAGGTCAACGCGCAGAAGATCCAACGATGGTCGCAGGCCATCACGGCCCAGATCTCCCAAATGCAAGATCGCCGGCAAATGCTCGAGAACGCCGAACAGATTTGCGAACTGCAGAACTTCATCATCGCGGAGATGAAGGCGCGGGAACACGAGCCGCGCGAGGATATGATCTCGGACATAGTGCATGCACGGCTCGACGATGGCGGCACGCTCACCTTCAAGGAGGGGGTGTCGCTCATCCGTGCACTGATCATTGCCGGCAACGAAACGACCGCGACGGCCATCGGCAATCTGCTTTTCGTCCTCGCGACCCAGCCCGAGCTGGCCAGGATGTTGCGAGATTCGGTCCACGACGACCGGTTTCTCAGTCGCTTTGTGGAGGAGTTGTTGCGGGTCGAGCCCCCCGTACGGGGGCTGGCCAAGATGACAACGCGCGAGGTGCAGCTCGGTGGCAGGCTGCTCCCCGAGCGGGCACACCTCCTGGTTCTCTATGCCTCGGGAAACGATGACGAGGCTGTGTTCGAGTGTCCGCGGCGCTTCGATCTGAACCGCAGCAACCTCAGCAAGCACGTCGCCTTCGGCGTCGGCGTGCACCGCTGCATCGGCGCGTCGCTGTCGCGCATGGAGATCAAGGTGGCGGCGCGAGAAATCGCGCGCCGCATCGACAACATCAAGCTCGCCGTGCCGGTCCAGGAGATCCAGTATCTCCCGACTGTGGCGACGCGCACGATTCGCGAGCTGCCGCTCAACCTGACCCGCCGAGATTGAGGCGCTGGCGCAGATTACCCCGCCAAGCTCATCAGCAGCGAATTGGACGGCGCGAAGAACGTCGCGCCCGTGATCGCGGTCGAGAAATCGAGGATGCGGTCCTGAAGTCCGCTCTTCGCGCCGATGAACATGTTGTGCAGCATCTGTTCGATCACCCAAAGATTCCTGGAATACCCGATAAAATAAGTGCCGTACTCTCCGTGCCCGGGGCGCCCGAATGGCATGTTGTCTCGCAGGATATCGTGTTCCACGCCCTGCTCGTCCACGATGGTCGTTAGAGTCTTGTGGGACGCCCGACCGGGCGCGTCCTCCAGCTCCATGTTCTCGAGTTTCGATCGACCGATAATCGCTTCTTGTGACTCCGTATCCAGTGCTTGCCATCGATCGAGTCGATGCAGATATTTTTGCACGACGACGTAACTACCCCCCTCGAAGGGGGCATCTTCGGACTGAATCAGCGACGCTTGGCCGATCGCGCTACCCGTCGGATTCTCGGTTCCATCGACAAACCCCAACAGGTCGCGGGAGTCAAAGTAGCGAAAACCCTGCACTTCGTCTTCAACGGTCACGCAGTCGCCGAGCGCCTGCAAGATCATGCGTTCGAGATCGAAGCACATATCGGGCCGATCCGCGCGAATGTGAAACAGGAGGTCCCCGCCAGTAGCCGGCGCGGTATGCACAGGTCCGCGTATCTCGGCAAAGGGGCGCAACTGGGCTGGGCGTTGCGGCCGGCGGAGTCGATCCCAGGCATCGCTCCCGACACCGACGTTGCACGACAGGCGGCCGTGCAAATCGCGGAAGCCGACCGCCCGGATAAGGCTTCCGATATCGCTGATGACCTCGAGCGCACGAGTCAGCGCTTGCGCCGCGGGATCGACTTTGAGAACTAGAAACACAGCCGCTTTCGACAGGGGCGTGACAATGCTTTGGGGTTCGATGGGCACGCGGTCAATAGAATCTGTCATCGCATCGACCTCAGCGGTATGGCATTCGACGCGCAGTTTTGCAAAAGTACGCGCTCATTTCCACCGATCAGCGGTGTACGTCGGCTCCTGCGCCGGCTTACTATGCCATTGGCGTTGCCAAAGAAGACTAAAATCCGACGACATGGCCGTATCGTCAGGAAAATCCCGCGTGCTCATCGTCCCTGGCCTCGGTGACTCCGGGCCGGAGCATTGGCAAAGTCTCTGGGAGGCGCGTGATGGATATGTTCGCGTGCAACAGCGGGACTGGAACTATCCCCTCCGCTCAGAGTGGATGGAGTCCTTGGAACGTGCAGTCCGCGAGGCAGCGGCAGACGTCCTCATTGCCGCGCATAGCCTTGGAACTTTGCTCGTGACACACTGGCTGGCAAGAACGAAGATCAGGATCGGCGGCGCGCTGCTGGTTGCCGTGCCCAATCCGAAGGCACCCTCTTTTCCGCCTCAAGCCCGCGGATTTGCGCCAGTCTCGCACGATCGGCTCCGGTGCCCGAGCATCGTAGTCGCCAGCACCGACGATCCCTACGGTGACTTGCACTTTGTCCAGCAGTGTGCGCAATCCTGGGGGAGCCGACTGGTCAATATCGGCAGAGGCGGCCACGTCAATGCGGCCAGCGGCCTGGGCGAATGGAACGAGGGTCATCGCTTGCTGGAATCTCTGCGGACACAGATCGAATGAATGGCCAGCAAAAGGCATCCAAGGACGCGGATTTCATTGCATTTCCGTGCGCAAGAGACTGGGCGCGGTGGCTGTCCAAGAATCACACTGCTTCAACGGGCGTGTGGCTGCGATTCTTCAAGAAGACCTGCGGAATCCCGTCCGTAAGCCACGCTGAGGCTTTGGCGGTCGCACTCTGCCACGGCTGGATCGATGGTCAGCTGAAAAAGCACGACGCGGAGTCATGGCTTCGCAAATTCACCCCGCGCCGCCCAAAAAGCATTTGGTCAAAACGCAACTGCGAGCTGGTCGAGCAACTGGCGGCAGCCGGCAAAATGAAGCCGGCGGGACGCAGGGAGATAGCGGCAGCAAAGGCGGACGGCCGATGGGCCAAGGCTTATGATTCGCCGAGCAAAATGACAGTACCGCCGGACTTCTTGCGAGGGCTGATGAAGAACAAGAAGGCGCAGTTGTTCTTCAAAACTTTGAACAAGGCGAACACGTATGCGATCGCCTGGCGCCTGCAAACGGCAGCGAAACCTGAAACGCGCGAGAGGCGCATGAAAGGCATCATTGCGATGCTTGCCAAGGGACAAGCCTTCCACTGATTGCCATCGGGCATTTTCTATCCGGCCAACATCGCCCAGGCCGCCACCGCGCTGTTGTAGCTCGTGTAGAAGCCGTAAGCGTCATAAATGGCGGAGCCCCAATTGCCTTGCGCCTTCGCGGGCAACGCCGAGTTCTGCACGGGGTCCGACAGATTCCTCACGAATCCGTACGGCGTCCGGCTCGCCGTGCAGGCTTCGCCGATCACGGCGTCGTCCATCTCGATGCACGCATACGATTGATAAGTGCCGGCCGTGTTTCCGACCAGAAAAGTCGAGGCCGTGAGGAGCGATGCGCCGCCGCCGGTCTGGTTGTCGATTTGCGGACGCGCGTCGCCTAAATTCAATCCGTCCGGATCCAGTTGCGACAGCGTGTAGCTCGATCCGTATTGCCGATTGAATTGCGCGCAGAGTGTTTCGAGATCGCCGGCCCGTGTCGGTGCCGGATACAACAGCTGGTTGAAGTTCTCGTTCGTCAGCAGGGTGTCGCCGCCTTGCCAGGCATTCTCGTAGAGCGGCCAATTGCCTTGCGGCTGTCCCGGCTCATACAGGGTCCCGGCGCTCACCGCCCGCACGGTGCCGAGGTGGTCCTCTGGCTTCGCGCCCCCCGCCGTGCCGGTCGACAGGATGACGCTCGGTGACACCCGTTGGATCAAGAGAGCGATCAGGGTCTCGAGGTACTCTGCTCCGGGAAAATCCAGGTGGGTGTTCGATTTGAAAAGCAGCACGTCGCTGCCGCCGATCTCCACCAGCCGGTAATAACCCCAGTACGTCCACCCTGCCGGGGCGCCCTCCGGCATATGGGACGAATACTTTTGCCAACCCGGCCAAGTCCCGAGCAACCGATCGCTGTAGGGCATATTGCTGCCCGCTGCACAGAAGACATGCTGTATCGCCGCCCATTCCGCCTCAGCCCAGGTGATAACCACCGCCGATGCCTTTGGCAGTTCTCCCACCGGCGTCGCCGGCAGCGCCGGAGCTGACTTCCCGACCGCGGCAAAATTCACAGGCGGCAATGGCGGCGCGTCGGCGATCGCAAAGCTGGGAGCCGCGGTGGCTTCCTGCAACGTCATACCGAAGCGAGCTTTCGGGTTGTGTGTGGCTGATCGCTGTTGCGAGCCTTGCTCCGTCACCGAGGCTTCCATTCCGACGAGAGAGCAAAATCCGACAGATACTTTGTGGAGCTCCAGCCGCCGTCGACCACGATCGTCTGGCCATTGATGAAGCTGCCGCCCGGAGAGCACAGGAAAGCCACCGTGCTGGCAATGTCCTCGATGCTGCCTAGCCGTGGAAAGGGCGTCATCTCGACATTGATCTTGCGGAATCGCTCGTCTTGCAAGCGATGCTCTACCATCGGTGTGATGGTAACGCCCGGGGCAACCGCGTTGCAGCGGATACCTTGTGCGCCGTACTGGCAGGCAATATGAGTCGTTAACGCCGTCAATCCGCCCTTCGCGGCAGAATAAGCGCCGCCCCGCATGCCGCCGACGACTGCAAACGTCGACGAGATGTTGATGATTGCCGAGCCAGGTTTCATATGTGGCAGCACATCGCGCGCCAGACGGAACGGCGCTCGCAGCATGAGCCCAATGAAGTAGTCGAGCGCCTCATCGTCCGTTTCATGGAGCGGCTTGGGGCTACCGACACCCGCATTATTGATCAGGAAATCAATGTGACCCCATCGGGAGACCGCCAAGTCGACGATACGCTTCGGTGCATCGTCGTGGGTCAGATCGACGGCCAGCGTGACAATTCGCGAGGGATCGTCAACGGCCTTCTGGAGCTCGGCGAGTTTGCTCTCGTCTCTTCCCGTACCCAGCACCGCCATCCCCATCTGCGCAAGTTTGATGGCGCAACCAAATCCAATGCCGCTGCTCGCGCCCGTGACGATTGCTACCTGCATGCCTGGAATCCGCCCTTGGAGTTCGCGATACGTCTAAAGCGAACATTCTAGCTGCAGCGACGCCGGGACGCGATGCGGGCGGTCAAATTGCGCCGAGGATCGTCAGTCACGCCGGCTGCTTCGCGGCAGTACCTCCGCCTGCAGCCAATTGCGGATCTCGACGAGACGCAGCGCCTCGTTTTGCACCGCCGGACCCAGCGCGTGTCTCCAGAGCAATGTTGGGTCCGACGGGTTCGCCTGGAGCGTGCGCAGCTCGGAGGCGAAGGCGTTAAGCGCCGGACGGTCGCGAAACATACCCTCAGAGACGAGGGTGTCGCCGTAGCGCTCGGCCGTGGCCGCCACATCGACGTAGTCGTATTCCGGATGGTATTGCACTCCCCAGAAAGCACCGCGGCCGAAGGTAAACGCTGCCGCCTGCACCCCGAAATCATTGCGCGCCAGGATCGCCGCACCGCTCGGCAGCGCGGCGATTCCGTCGCGGTGAACGGTCGGCGCTTCGAACACGGCCGGCTTGCCGGCGAACAGAGCGTGTTGCCGGCCGGCGTCGGTGAGCAGAATCCGCCGGGCGAACCCAAACTCACGGCCCCGCGGATTGGCGTGCACCTCCCCGCCGGCGGCGGTGACCGCAACCTGCAGTCCCCAGCAGCTTCCAAAGAACGGTATCCCGACTGCAAACACGGCCTTGGCGAGATCGATCTGACGCGTCACCGGCGGACCGCCGTTGTAGATATTCAGGGCCGACCCGGTCATGGTGACGCCGTCATAGTCATCGAGGCCGACGCCCTGCGGAAACTTCACGGCGCCATCCGCCGCGAGCACGATGTCGATCTGCAGTGACGCGTCTATGCGATGCAATACTCGCGAATAGCCGACCCCGGAATCGTATCCAAGGGCCGCGACTTGGCGCGCGCGGACCTCCGCTACATTGCCGTCGATGACCAGGATGCGCGCGACAGTCACGTGGCGCTGACCACCGCCTCGATCCGCCCGTCCACCGCGGCGCGAAAAATATGCTCCAGTTGCGCTGCGTTGACCGGTATTGGATTGCCTCCCGCCGATGGATCGAGCGACGCCTCGCTGCCGATGACCGCAGCGTTGTCGGTGCTCACGCCTATTTCGGCCAGAGAATGCGGTATCCCCAGTTCGCGGCGCATTTGCAGCACCCACGCAAAGAAACCGTCGAAGCCTCGTTCGGGTAGATTCAAGACCCGGGAGATGATCTTCGCCTTCTCGGCGATGACGTGGCGGTTGTAGGTCATGACGTAGGGAAGAATGATGGCATTCGTCAGGCCATGATGCGTGTTGAACCATGAGCCCACGGGGTGCGCTATGGCATGCACGCCGCCGAGACCCTTCTGAAACGCCGTTGCGCCCATCGAGGCGGCAGCCAGCATCTGCGCGCGCGCCTCGATATCCTTGCCGTCGGCACAGGCGCGCGGCAGATAACTGGTGAATGAGCCGCATGCCCTCGAGAGCGACGCCATCCGCCAGGGGATGAAAGCCGGGCGCACAAAATGCCTCGAAGCAGTGGACGAAGGCATCGATACCGGTGGCCGCGGTCACCGCGCGCGGCAATCCAACGGTCAGCTCGGCGTCCAAAATGACGATGCGCGGCATCATCAGCGGATGGAAGATGATCTTTTTTTGATGGGTTTCCTCGTTGAGAATGACGCTCGCCCGGCCCACTTCAGAGCCCGTGCCCGCGGTCGTCGGCACAGCGACCACCGGCGCTATGCCGGCGGGAACGGCCCGCGTCCACCAATCGCCGACGTCTTCGAAATCCCACAGCGGGCGGGTTTGTCCCGACATGAATGCCACGGCCTTGCCGGCATCGAGCGCCGATCCGCCGCCGAACGCGACGACGCCATCGTGGCCGCCGGCGCGGTAAGCGCGCAGGCCCGCTTCGACGTGGCTGCTGGCCGGATTGCCCCTGACGCCGCCGAACAGCACGGCATCCTTCAAAGATGCGACCGCACGCTCGATCATCGGGGTCTTCACCAAGCCTTCATCGGTAACGATCAGCGGCCGTTTGATGCCGGCTCGGGAGCAGGCTTCCGCGAGCTCGGCGATACGGCCGGGACCGGCCCAAATCGTCGTCGGATAATTCCAATTGCCGCGCAGCATGTTGCTCATGTCATCATCCTGAAGTGATAGGACTTCGGCCGCGTCAGCTGCTCGAAGCCCACGCGCGACAAGGTGCAGCCGCGCCCCGAATTTTTCACGCCGGTCCAGGCAAGCGCCGGATCGAGATAGTCGCACCGATTGAGGAATACCGTGCCCGTCTCGAGCGCGTCGCCGAGGCGTTTCGGCGCGCGCGGCGTCCGCCGAGAAGATCGCGGCGGTCAATCCGAACTCGCTGTCGTTCATGAGCCGCACCGCCTCCTCGTCCGAGCCCACACTCATGATGCCGACCGCCGGTCCGAATGTCTCCTCGCGCATGATCGCCATCGATGTGGTCGACGTCGACGAGCACTTGCGGCGCGAGATAAGGTGTTCCGACGGAGCTCGACGCAAACACTTTCTCGTCGATCAACTGCCGCGCACCGCGCGCCACGGCCTCCCGCACCTGCGAGCGGACGGCATCGGCGGCGGCGGCGCGCACCACCGGTCCGATGGTCGTTTCCGGATCGAGCGGCGACCCCAAGCGATACTTCCGGGTAAGATCGACCACGCCGTCGACGAATTCCTGATATCGCGATGCCGCCACGTAGATCCGTTTGATGCCGCAGCAGGATTGGCCGGAATTGAAGAACGCGCCATCCGTCAAGGTCTCGATCGCATGCGCCAGGTTGGCATCGGCCCGCACATAGGCGGGATCCTTGCCGCCGAGTTCGAGACCCGCCGTCGCAAAGCCCGCCGCCGTCGCCTCGACCACCGCACGTCCCCCCGACACCGAGCCGGTGAAACAGACGCTGGCCACCCGAGGATCGCCCATGAGGCGCGCGGTGTCGGCATGCGACAAATGCAAGTACTGGAACACGCCGGCCGGAACGCCGGCGCTCGCGGAAGGCTTCGTAGAAAGCGCTCGGCACACAGGGGCGTTTGGTGCGAATGTTTGAGTACCACCGTGTTGCCGGCGATCAGCGCCGGTATGACGGCATTGACCGCCGTCAGGTAGGGGTAATTCCAGGGAGCGACGACGGCTATCACCCCGAGCGGAACTCGCTTGATTTGCCGCCTAAAACCGGTCTTTTCGCCGGGTTGAATCGCCGCGAGCGCCTCGGGCGCCGCAGTCAGCATATAGCGCGCGCGCTCCTCGAAACCGCGCACTTCGCCCGGCGCGTAACGGATGGGCCGTCCCATCTGCCAGCGTGATCTCCGCGGCGATATCATTCGTCTTGGCGACGAAGGCATCCACGGCTTTCGTCAGAATCTCGCAGCGCGCGGCGAGCGGCAAAGCCGCCCACGGAGCCTGGGCGCGTTGCGCGGAATCAAGCGCCCGATCGATGCCGGCGGCCGTTTCCAAGGGGCGTTCGACGTAGATCGGCCGTCCACCGGGCTGATGGTCTTCAATGTCTCAGTCATGCATGTACTCAAATGATTTCAAAGTATCGGGCGAGTTCCCAATCGGTGATCGCCTTGCGGAATTCCCGCTCTTCCCACTGCCGGGTCGCCGCGTAATGCTCGACGAACTCATCGCCAAAAAGGGCTCGCGCAGGTTTGACGCGAGCAGGCGTTCGGCCGCCTCGAACAGAGTCGCCGGCAGGCGCCGATGCGGCGGATGCTCGCGATCGTAGGCGTTGCCCTCGATCGGTGCATCTGGCTCGATGCGGTTCTCGATGCCCCACAAGCCGGATCCGATCGCGGCAGCCAGCGCGATGTAAGGATTGATATCCGCAGCCGCGATGCGGTACTCGATGCGATGGCTCGACGGACCGCCGCGAATCACGCGCAGCGCCGTCGTGCGGTTCTCGACGCCCCAAGCTGCGGCGGTGGGCGCCCAGTAGCCCGGAATGAGGCGCGAATAGCTGTTCACCGTGCCGGCCACCATCGCCAGCAACTCAGGCATCAGCGCCTGCTGGCCGCCGAGGAACCAACGCATGGCATCCGACATCTCATGCGGCTTCGACGGATCGTGAAAGACGCTCTCGCCCTGGGTAGTCCGCAGCGAGATGTGCAGATGACCGCTTTGACCCGGAACGCTGTTGGACCACTTCGCCATGAACGTCGCCATCAGTCCGTGTCGCTGCGCCAGAACTTTGGTGAACGTCTTGAAGAGCGCCGCGCGGTCGGCGGCCTCGAGCGCGTCGCAATACGTGAGCGCAGCTTCGAGAACTCCGGGCCCGGTCTCGGTGTGCAGTCCCTCGATCGGAAATCGCATGGTCTGTGCTGAGATCGAGAAGCTCGTGATACAGATCCGAATGCACCGAGCTTCGCAACACCGAGTAACCGAAGTCACCGGGCGTCATGGTCTTCAATTGCCGGTAACCCTTGTCGCGAATTGACTGCGGCGTTTCGTCGAAAACGAAGAATTCGAATTCCGCGGCGGCGCTGACGGCGTACCCCGCCTTCGCGGCCCTTTCCAGCACACGCCGCAGCACCCCTCGTGGACAGACTGATTCCGCGCGCCCCGCAAATTCGCCCAGAAAAAGCACGGTTTTCGGCTCGAACGGAATGTCGCGCTGAGTCGACGGAAGGATCCGCACCGTGGCATCCGGATAGGCGGTATGCCAGCCGGTAAATTTCGTGTTGTCGTAGAGCTGATCGTTCGAATCCCAGCCCAGAATCACATCGCAAAATCCGAGATTCTTCTCGAGACCCGCCAGGAACTTATCGCGGCTCAAATATTTTCCGCGCATGATCCCGTCGGTGTCGAAAACACCGATCTTTACGTGCTCGATGCCGCGTTCGGTCAACAACTTAACGATATCGGCGTCCTGCTTCAAGGATTGGGTGCCTCGCGAATTTGGCTGTTCACTGTGGTAGCGGCCTGATTGTACGAGATTGTGGACGGCGCGACCTAGGGGGTCCCTACGTCCTTCTCATGTTCGCGCGTGAGGACGGGCTGCCGTTTGACCCGTCCGCCCTCAATGGCCAGGTGGCGCATGTCGTAGAGCTCGGCGTCAGCCGGCAGTTGAAGGCCGGCCTCGACATCATTAACGACGGCGAGATGCCAAAGCCGAGCTACGCCACTTACGTCAAGGATCGGTTCAGGGGTTTCGGCGCAGCGGCAACAGCTAAAGAACGTCATGGCCGCGGTAGATTGCGGGTTCAGCATTCACGTGGGTACGAGCGGTGTCGACCCTGAAGTGATATGGGGCAAACTCGAGGCGCTCGCCCAAGGCCCGGCCATTGCGAGCGGAAGATTCTGGGGCTGAGGCGAGCTGCGCGTGCGCTCTGTGCTAGAAACCTGCCAGCAACATGATTCTGCTATCCTCAAGCAGCATGACGTCGAATCATGCCAACAGGGCTTTTCCATGCGCTGCGGCGCGAAGGAGTAGCAAATGTCCACACAGCAGATCGCATCCCGTCTCGCGGAGCTTTGCAATAAGGGTGAATTCGAGGCCGCACAGAAAGAACTGTTTGCCGACGATGCCATCAGCATCGAGCAGCACGAAGGAGGCGGCTTTCCCAAAGAAACCAAAGGGCTACAGGCTATCATCCAGAAAGGCCATCATTGGGCGTCATCGCTCGAGAAGGTGCATGAATGCTTAGCATCGAAGCCTCTGGTCGCCGGCAACGCCATTGCCATGGCTCTGTCGATGGACGTCACCATGAAGGGGCGCGGCCGGATGAAGCTTGAGGAAGTCTGCGTTTATGAGGTCAAGGACGGCAAAATCGCTTCGGAGCAATTCTTCATGTAGGACACGGCGCTGCTGCGCCAAAGGACTGGCGCAGCGCGCTATTCTGGTAGACCGGCGGAGTGGCCACCATGGAAGCGTCCGAAGTGGCGCGCAGCCTGCAGGCCCATAAGAAGAAACCCGACTCCCAAGACCGCCACATGAGTCGTGGAACGCAGGCTGAACTCTCCAACGCGGCAGATGAGCGCATAGGCGACCGCGAGATTGAAAAATCCCCAGAGCACGTTCACGGTCGAAGAGGACAGCCCCTGACCTGGTGGCTTCGCGAAGGGACTTTGAAAAGGACGGCCCATCGTCCCGCTCACGAAGTGTGGCACTGCGTTGCTGAGAAAACAGCCGCCAAAGAAATAGGAGATGTTATGCAACCATTCCATCGTGAATCCCCCCAAACAGACCGTGAGTAATCTACTCAGCGCCGTTTCAGATAATGATCGAGCACATTCCGGGTCACACGCTCGACCATAGAGTCGCGCCGCAGGAGACCCGCGACCCATTCGCAGCTGCCGGCGTGGAACACCTCACCTTTGCCGCGCGTGAAGTTGACGATCATGCCCGCGCCCCGCTTGACCTCATTGACGGCGGCCTCGCCTGCATCGCCGCAGCGAATCTGCGCCACGAATTTCGCGTCATCGTCGGACAGGAATCGATCGTCGAGCGGAACATTCATCGGCTCCTCTTGCAGAGAGGAGAGGCCCAGCGCGAGAATCTGCAGACCCGGGGGTGCGCCGCTCGCCGCCGTGGGTTCGGGCAGACCGCCGCGAATGACGTGGTCGAGGCCATCCACCTCATAGCCGAAGGCGTGACCCTCCGCACCCAGCAGGTCTCCGTAACAGAGCCCGGTCTCGGCGAAGGCCCAGTGCTCGGGTCGATATACGGGAAAGCCGCGGACGCCGCGTGGTGCGCACAAACCCCAGCCGGCGTAAAGCCCATTCGTCGCATTGAGACCGAAGGTCAGCGCGCCCGGACGACCGATCTCGCTCTCTTCCCATGACCCCGTGGTGCGCGATGGATCGGCGGATTCCTGCACGGGATCCTCGGCACGGGCGCGGTATTTGTAGCAGACCTGTGCTTTGCCGTCGCGCTCGAGGCGTGTTTGCCACATGAAGTTTCCCGCGAACCGCGCGGCGTGGCCGCCGCGTTCGACGTAGCGATCGACTGCATCGCGCATCTCCCAGGTCCAGTATTCGTCGTGTCCCACGAACACGACGCAGGCGTAGCCATCGAGGATGTCCGGATCGAACTGCAGCTCGTGTTGGCTTGCGAGATCCACCGCGTAGCCCGAGCGTTCGGCCCAGTGAAAGAAATGCCGGTCGTAGCTCGCCCAGCCGGCCGAAGCGTATTTGTTGGAGTAGCCATTCGCATAGGCCCACTCCATGTGGGGGTAGCGCGGCGCCGCGCCGGGCGGGAGAGCGATCTCAAGCGGCACCCGCGGCGCGCTTTCGGGCAAAACCACGAAACCACGGCACCACGGACGCTCAAGACTCACAGTCGTTGCGTACTGATTGCGTTTCTGCCCCGTGATGCCCTGGTAGTGATTCGAGCCTCCCCAGGTGTTGTACGCTGTCCAGGAGCCCGTCGCCGCGACCTGCAGAATGCGATCCGGCTTCGCGCCCGCGGTCGGCCGCACGATGAAGAGATGATGAGTGAGAAGCTCGCTGCCGTCGCGCCCCTCCGCGGCTAGCGTGATCCGGTACGCGCCCGATGGCCAGTCATTGCCGATCCGAAATTCCACGGACGGCTGCCAGCCGCAACCGAGCACCGAGCACTGATCGGGCGTCTCCTGCCAGCGCGCGCCGCGCACCTCCTGCTCGAGGAGCGTGCGCGCGACGGCGCCGTCGCGCAGAACCGCAAAACGGTACCGCTCGGCCGTCGAGTTCACGCACAACCGCACCGTCGCACCCGGCGGGTAGGAGAGCGAATCCGTGTAGCCCCAGATCTCCCCGCGATCGCCGCCCATGCCGGAGCGCTCGTAGCGATGACCGAACACGGCCTCGTGCCGCTGCGCCTCCGTCAGGCCGAAATCCGGGAACGCCGTCGTGATATCTCGCTTGGCCACCTGTGATCCGCCTCTGCACTCATGTGCGCACGCAAGTGACACTTTAACGTATGTTAAAGTAATTCGCCCTGTATCCGGGGCGGAATGACCTGTGTGAGTACCCATTGCAATCCAGCGATAACAAGTCGCGCATCGAACGACATACGATCTACCAGATTCCGCTCGATGAGCGGCACGGCAAGGCACACCAGTTGTTTACGCTCTGGTTCGGCGCCAACCTTAACGTGCTCACCATCGTCACCGGGGCGCTTGCGACGACGATCTTCCACCAATCCTTCGCTTCGGGCGTGCTTGCGATCCTTGTGGGAAACCTGGCCGGCACCATTTTCATGGCGCTTCATGCTGCGCAGGGCCCGAAGCTCGGCGTACCGCAGATGGTTCAGAGCCGCGGGCAGTTCGGCGCGAAGGGCGCCGGCTTCGTGGTGGCTCTCGTCGCGTTCATGTACGTGGGGTATGCCGGTACGGCGTTCGTGACGGGCGGGCAATCGCTGCACTTCATCATCCCGGGATTGAGCGAGCGCGCGGCGATCGTCGCGATCGGTGCAATCAGTCTGGCGGGCGCCATCTACGGCCACGATCTCATCCATTTCTGCACGCGCATGATGACTTATATCTCGGGCAGCGCGCTCGTGCTTTGCTACATCTGGGTGCTTTTCGTCACGCCGATACCGAGAGAGTATCTGACTCAAGGGTCATTCTCGGCCATCGGCTTCTTCGCCATGGTGTCCATGGGTGCACTCTGGCAGCTTGGATACGCCCCATACGTGTCCGACTACTCGCGCTATCTGCCGCCTGACTCGGGACCCCGGCAGGCTTTCTGGTCCTGCTACTGGGGCACCACTCTGGGGGCCGTTCTACCGATGATCCTCGGCGCCATGATTGGACCCGCGGTCATCGACGGCGACGTCGTGCTCGCCATAGCGCACCTCACGGGACGGGTGAGCCTGCTGATCATCCTGCTGCTCGCTCCCGGCGTCGCGGTGGCGGGCGCCATCTGTCTCTACGGCGGCGCACTCGCGATGATCACGCTCGCTCACACGTTGTTGCCGCGCTGGCGCGCCACATCGCGCGCCCGCATCCTTATCGCCTCGACCATCTTCGTTACCGCGCTTCTCATCAGCATGGCAAGCGCCAGTCATTTTCTGACGCTCTATAGTCACTTCAACGAGTTGCTGCTGTATCTGCTCGTACCCTGGACCGCCGTCAATCTGGTCGACTATTACCTCATCCGCTTCGGCCATTACGATATCCCCTCCTTCTTCTCGAGCGACGGCGGCATCTATGGGAACTACAACATCACGGCTCTCGTGTGCTACGTCGTAGGTATCGCCGTGCAGATTCCCTTCGTCGGGGCTGACTTCTACACGGGTCCCCTCGCCCGAGCGCTCGGGGGCGTCGATCTTTCCTGGATGGTCGGAATCGCGGTCGTAAGTCCTGTCTATTATTTCGCGGTGCGCTTTTTTCAGCGGCCGTTGCCGGCGACCCCGCTGGCGAGCGCTTCGGGCCTTCAGCGCGAGGTCTGACGCTCGACCGGGTGAATCGGTCTACCGACAATTTCAAGCGCTTGATGATGAGTCCGCTTCGGCACTGTTAGACCGAAACCGTCCCGCGTCGAATTTCAGCGGCGCTCGCCACCAGGGCGAGCGCGACCGAATTGCCGACACCATCAATATTCTCAAAGCGGCCACCACCGACTCCGCCGTCCGTCTTTGCTCCCCAGCGCTGACAGAACCTGATAGATAAACCACGCGGTCCCGCGTCTCGACACTGATGAGATTCGGCGGCCCCAGCTCCGGATACCGATTGAGTTGCGCCTCCACGTTGGTCGTGATCTTGGCATCGCTTACGCATTCACTCGATCCACATTTCGGCTGCGCAACGCACCCCACTAGATTTGCTGCGAGCACGAGGCCGACCATCATTGCATGTCCCGGTCTGAGCACTTTAATCTCCTTATGATCAATCTGATCGAACATTGATTCGCTTGGCACCGATCTGCACCTGACACGCACGCTGTCCGCTCAAGACAAGCGTCACGCGCCGACGCAAGGTCTTAGTCACAATGATTCTCCAAGTTCGGAAGCATCGCCGTTTGAGTCGATCCCAAGCCTTATCCAAAATAGCGATCGCTCACAATTGGATAGCTTTGCTTTATGGCACGAGACGCTGCCGCAGCAATGAACGGCGAACGGCGGCTTATTAGCCGCCCAGCGTCGCAGCACAGCGCCTCGAGGTCTTGACCAAGCGCGAGGACGCGGGACCGGCACGCGAAGGCCTAGGTCAGGTGCTTACAAGCGGTGGGTCGATCCTAACATCGCGCTCATCAGTGGAGCGGGATGCGATAAATGTTCCGATGAGTCTCCCACTTCACGAAAGCATACACCGAGGGATCGGAACCCATTGATAGGTTCAACTCGGGATGTGGTATCAGCAGCGGCTCGGGAACCGACACCGCGGACTCGGTTGGCAAACCGTTGGCGCCGATGGGCAGTGCAGCGGTGCGGCCGTGACGTTGAAAATTCTCGCCGGTGCCCACTTCGACGTACAGTGTCTTGCCGTCTCGCGACCACTGCGAAGGCCACCAACCTTCGCGCATCAAGGTTGGCGTACCCGGCGCCCACCGGCGCCAGAAACCCGCCCGCAATCCTACCCTCGATGGGCAAATCAACGCTCACCCATCTGCCGTCCGGCGCCACGGCATGGAACTCCACGATCGGACTCTCCAATACACGAACATTTGAAGTGCCGTCGGACTTCATGCGGTGCAAGAAGTTGGCATGCTCACCCAGACTTCTGAAGAAGATATCCCCCGCCCCGTCGAACGCCACTTCATCGCCGCCGCGAACCAATAAACTCGGCGCCGCATGTCGATCCAGGGGAGCGATCCAGATTTGTGACAACCCTTCTCGCACCGTCGTAAAAATCACCTGCTGCTCATTGGGCGATATATCGTAACCGGTGACGGTAAATCCTGAGAGCAAGGACTGTTTACGGCCTGAAGCGACGTCCAGGCGCCATAACTGCGAGGGCTCGGTGGAGCTGCGCGCGGACAGGAAATATACGCGCCCCGCGTCAGGGGAGAGCCAGGGCGAGAATGCATAGCTCTCGGTGGTGAGGACGCGCTCGCCGCCCGCGGCATGAAGCCAAATCGTGCTCTGTTCCCGGCCCAGTGAGGTCAGTAAAGAGCGGCCGTCGGGCGCGCAGGCGACAGTTTCCTCATCTGTGGGTCCGAACGTAATCTGCTGTGGCCGACCGTCGGGAAACTGCTGGCGCCATAGATGCTGATGACCTGCCGTCTTAACGGAGAAATACATCCAGTCTCCGCTCGGCGACCATGCCGCGGATAGGCATGCACCGGCGGGCCCGACGGCACTGCCCGGCGAGCCGCCATCGAAGGGCACTACGCGACAACGCCAATTGGCCGTTCTGTCCATCTCCACAATCAATACGGTTTTTCGATCGGGAGATAGATAGGAATAGTGCGCCATGCCGCGTTCGTGACTGGGAAAATAGATTTCGCGATGTTGGGAACGATCGTCCAGCGAAGACACGATGCCCAGGTGCAGGCCGGTCTTGAATTCGGAGTACATCACCGAGTGCGGCCCGATGAAGCTTAGACCGGAGGCGTTGGGCAGCATCCTCACCGCCTCGCCGCCTGTGATAGGAACCACCCACGTATCCCAGGTGCCGCCCGGTTCCTTGCCGGCAAGTGAGAAGGCCACATGTGTGCCGTCGGGTGTAAATGTCGGCGCAAAGATCAGTCCAGTAGTGTGCGTCAATTGCAGAGGTTCGCCGTCGGGCAGCAATCTCAGCCAAATCTGGCCTGAGCTCAAAAACGGGTCGCCCCCCGAGATGAAAGCCAGGAGGCGACCGTCGCCCGAGAGGACGGGCGCCGTGGCGGAATCGGCCATGTCGGTTAACGCTTCGTACTCGGCCGATGACGTGACGGCAGGCGAGTGCCAACTGCCAAGGAATCTCACAGTGCCGATCGCCAAGACCGCCCCGCAGACCACTGCAAGCACGAGCCCTCCCTGTTTCAGCCGCTTGTGAGCGGGAGCGGCCGCAGGAGCTGCCGCACTGAGCTCCGCAGGTGTGGGGTCGGCATGTCGTACCGAGGGGTCGGCGATTGGGCGCGCATAACTGGGATTTGGAATCACGCTTACGGGCGCGACGAATTTGAAGCCACGCCCCGGAACGGTAAGGATAAACCGCCGCTCGCCCGCTGCTTCACCGAACACCTTGCGCAGGGTGAAGATACATTGGTTGAGATTGTTCTCTTCGACTACGGCGTGGGGCCAGACCGCCCTCATCAGAGCGGATTTCTCCGCGAGTTCGCCGGACCGCTCGACGAGGTATCGCAGCGTTTCGAAGGCCCGGGAAGGCAGCGGAATGGGCTCACCCGTCGGCGAAGAGAGCACCTGAAGAACGGTATCAAGGCGAAACCCCTCGAACTCGTAATTTGGTGTGCTGGTTTGATCCATTACCGAAGATCCGCTGGTATTCGCTGCGATACGGCACGGCCGCACGAATATCGAGTTTTGTTTTTCAATATACCTCAATCGCGCGAATCGCTGCGTTCATGACGATTAATGCGACTTTAAAGCCTTTTCATACGGTCCAAACGAAGCTCCTGAACTCGCCGCGACTGGCAGATCGCGCGTCGAGCGCACTACAACTTAACTTAAGGAGCTAAAACATGAAGCAATTTGATATCAAGGCAGCGGACGTTTGTCGTCACATTTGGTCTTCTGGCATTGACCGCCGGTGAGGCGTACGCCGGATGCAGCGACGGCATGGCACCAGCTAAGGATCACGCCTCGGCGCGGTTCGCCCCCGCCGTCTATCATCCCGCGTCCGGCTCAGCAGCTCTCATGAACGTGTCGGAAGAATGGTCTGAAAGCAGCGCTATCGTCGGACTCTGGGAATTCGAAGTACACTTGAACGGCGCGCAAAACGGCCTACCTGACAAAGCCTTGTTCGACTGGGGTCTCGCCACCTGGCACGACGACGGGACAGAGATCCAATTCTCCGCCGGCCGACCCCCGAGCGCCGGGGATGTCTGCATGGGAGTTTGGCGGCAGGTTGGGCGGCACGAGTTCAAGCTCCATCACATCGCCCTGGGTCTTACTCCCCCCGTGGCGACCGGCACCTTCGTCGGAGCTGGGATCATTCGTGCGACGGTGACCGTCGATGGTGATGCGGACAGTTATACCGGGCCCTACTCGGTCACCATTTACGCGGGTTCACCGGACAATGGAACCGAGTTCAACGAGAGCGGTACTCCCTTGATGACCTTTAGCGGAACGATAACTGCAAAGCGCGTTACCGCCCACTGAGCTTTTCCACCCTCCGTACTCCCGATGGAGTACGGAGGGATTGTCGTATCCCCGGTGCTCACGTTTCGGCGAAACCGATGTCGCGCTCCGGCTCGACCACTTGACTCGCCACCGCCCGCGGTCGCCAACGCAGCGACGGAATCACGAATACCATACCCAGTAGCGCGCCTGCGGCTACGTCCAGCGTAACGTGCTGCTTGATGGCCAGCGTCGAGTATGCAATGAGAATAAACCACGCTGCGTTGAGCAGTCGCAATAAGCGCGGCGCTCCGGTCGAATGAAGCACCTCGTCTACCCGCACGGCCGTGAAGATCGCGACGGCCACATGCATCGACGGGCACGCATTGCTAGCTTCGTCAATCCGATGGAGCACGACGAATCCGCTGTAGCCGGTTGCATCGAGAGTCATTGGTGGCACCTGGGTCGGCCAGAAGTAAAAGATCACGAGTCCACTGAAACAGAGTCCGACCATCCAGAGAACGTACACCGAGAGCGCGGCATACGTTCGCTGTAGCCCTGGCCCGAACCCGATGTAGATCCACAGCGAGACGTAGGCAGGCAGTGCCTGGGGTTGGAACGGAATCATGAGATCAAGCTTGGTCCTCGGCATGATGGTCGGCATGTGCGCCGGATACCGTTGCACATAAAAGTAGGCAATGAAGAAAAGCCCGGTGAGAAGGGTCGTACCGGTCACCGTTAAGGCGAAGCCTCGACGGGCTCGAGCGCCGAGCTCGACGTTCCATCGACGCCGGAGGCCGGTCGGCGAGTCACAGTTGGTGGAGTTGCGTAGCATGCTAGGGCCAAGACCATGGACCAGGTGATAAAAGGTACTGCTTCGCCACGCCGCATGATAGTCCGTGAGCTGCAGTAGCCCCGAGTGCCAGGGACAGGGGTAATTTTGACAGGCTGCATTCCAAGGCGCGCGGAGGTATGACCGCTAGCGGCGCGGTCCTTCTCGGATCTAACCTACTGATCTACCAGGGGAATCGGCAGCGGGCGCAGGATTACCGGCCGGCCTCACAATCAACGACCGGTCAGATTGAAATAATCGAGATCGAAGGGGCAGTAGTTCGCCGGGCTTTCGAATTGTATGCGGGCGGCATCTCCTCGCGCGCCACGGCAGAACGCCCGCCTCAACCGTGAAAACATCCCGAGCCCTGGTGCAGCGCGGTTACTGCATTTTGAACAATGAGCGGTATCTTGGACCGCTGAATTGGGGTCGGCTTCAATGGAAACGAGGCGCGGCGAACAGCAAGAAGCGGGTTGCCGATTTTCTTCGGACTCCGTCCATTTGAATGTTTCCTATGTACCGGGTTCAGGGCAGGATTCCGTACTTACCGAAGCTATCGCCAATGTCGGCTGAGATTGTCTTCGCCTGCGCGATGTCGGCTTCACCCTCCGATGTCTTTTTTGCTCGCATCTTGTCTATTCCTCGCCCGTACAGGGACCAGGCATCGCGCGGCGTGATCTTGAGCGATGCATCGTAGTCTGCGATCGACTTATCGTAATCGCCCAGCCGCAACCACACCAAGCCCCGATTGTCCGCCGTCTCGGCGTAGAACGGACTCGACTTCGTTGCATGTTTCAGCGCCTGATTGCAATCCTCAAGCGCACGCTGCAGATCGATACCGCCTAGAGCTCGCGCGCGACAGCGCCAACTGAGCGCGCCATATAGCTTCGCGTCCAAGGGGTGAGACGCAATCCACAAATCGTATTGCTCTACGGCGCGTGAGAACTGCCCAAGGCGCGCGTATCCGGCGCCAAGCGCAAGGTGCACCGCATCCTCCTTGGGAGCGGCGACATTTGCGGCGTCGAGATCCGCTTCGGCGCCCGCTTTATCGCCCTTTTGTATCCTCAGGTCGCTGCGCGCGACCAACGTAAGGACATGATCTGGCTTCAGCTTTAAGGCCCGATCAAAGTCCGCCAGTCCGTTGCTCGGCTGATTGGTCTGCCAATAGACCAAGCCCCGCTGATAGAAGTAGTCGGGATTTTCCGGCGCCAATTCACAAGCACGAGTCAACGCAGGCAGCGCTTGATCGAATTCCCGTCGGGCGGCGAACGCCGCACCGCGCCGTGCAAAGTCGCCGGCGTCGCCGGCATCCTTGATATCTTGCGTAGCCGACGCCTCTTGGTTTCCACCTGTCTCGGGCTCCGCTGGACTCTCAACCGCACCCACGCCACCGGCGGGCATACCCGGAGGGGTGGCGGGCGGCGGCGCGGCCGAGACCGCTCTCACCGTCGTGAGATTGAACACGGGCCCGCCGTTATAGGTGAAATAGAGCTTGTGCTGACTGTTAGCCACATAGATGCGGTGGGACAGGAAGAAGTCGGCACCGATCAGCATGTCTTCGCCCCCAACAATAGTCGTATCCCCGAGGCGCACTTGGGTGTTGCGCACCTCCTCGTCGCCGATTTTGAAGCTGGCGACGCGGGCCAAATAGTTCGCGACTTGACCGCGGCCGATCCCCCCACCGTACCCGGCAGGGACCACGCCCGGAGAGTCGAGTTTGATACCGGCCTTGGCAGCCGCCTGGACCGTGAGGTACGAGGTCGGTGAACCCGTATCGAATGCTACGCGGATTTCGACACCGTTGACGTAAGCGCTCCCGGTGATCGGCTCGAGGTAGCGCGCGGCGGCCTTGGACTTACGCGAGGAGACCAGCAGGTATCGCGGCCCCTCAATGTTCATGACAGAGTACGCATCCCCGGGGTGCGTCCAGTAGGCGAGCACACCGTCACCGCAGTTTTCCGCAGACATCAGCCTTACCATGCCATGGGCGAGGTCGAACTCAATGTCGGCAATTTGTAGAAAGTTGCGGCCCAAGAGACCGATGCTCTCCCCGCTTTCGTCGTTGCCGCCTACGATGAACTCTACGTCATGCAGCGAAATGCCACTCAGGTCAAAATTGTCGGCCTTGGTCAGGTCGACATGTATTCGTCCTCCGATTCCAGTCACATAGAAGCCGGCAGGAGCCGGATAGGTCCGCAGCTTGAGCACCGCCGCACTTGCAGGACTGATCATGCTGTAGAACGCACCGCTGTCCAGACTGAACGTCACGTCGGCCCCATTGATCTTGGCGCGTACCATGGGCCGCAAGTCATACATTGTTATTGGAATCTTGAGCATCTCTCCCAGTCTGCACTTCGCGCCGCCGGCGAGGGCTGGTGCACTCGTAAACCAGACCATCAGGGAAAGCACCCAAACCAGGCGTCGACGCATTGTGAGGGATGGACGGCTATGCCGACTCATATTGGGCGCGTGCATCCGTGGAACGCCTGTGTCGGCTTTCATTGGCTTTAGTCTGCCCTGTGATGAGGCGGCTCGTCAAAGAACTGGATATCGGACGCGCGGATGCGCCGATGCGATCACGAGATTTCAGCCGCCTTTTTGCGTCTGGTAGCGTAGCTCGTAACATAACGCCGTCGCGGCGATCGGCGCGGTTGACGCGTTAGCGCGAAAATGGCACCCGCAGACTGTTTCGCCCCTGGGACAGCTCACGAGCAAGCCGAGATTTCGTTGGCGGCTTGGCTGTCTTCATCTGCGCTGGCTTCAATTCGAATACCGCTCGACGGCCATCGTTTTCACCATTACGAACTCCGGCTCCTCCACTGGCGAAGAGAGATATTTCGCCCGTACCAAGCGCTCTATCTTGGAGCGATTCCTTTGAAACGCCTCAACGCGCCAGCATCGTCGAGACCTTCAGTGCCAAAGTGATCATCGAGCGCCTCACGGCTGATCGCGCACTGAACCGGATCTCCAAGCGCCACGCCTCATTAGATCACGCGCGCGGAGCTAAATTCCGCGTTCCTTCTAAGAGAAATTTTCGCCAATGCGGTCCTCGGTCATAGGCATCTTCCGCCGAGGAACGCCGCGACTTTTGCATCGAGACTCCACGGTCCGGGCCCCGCCAGCACCACGACGGTCAGCCCAATGCAGTAAAGCGTTTCGGGTACGTAGAGGAGATCGCCGAGCCAATCGGCGCGATCAAGTGGCCGCCATGCGCGTATCCGTTTAACTGCGTCGAGTGCAACGGCGCCGGCACAAATCACGAACAGCCCGAGCGCCGCGAGCACGGACAATAAACCGGCGATCAGTGCGCATCCGCCGGCGAACTCCGCGCTAGGCAGCAGCCATTGCATGATCGGCACAGCGTGCACGCCGTCATCCTGCAGCGTACGCGTCAGTGTCCCGTGTCTCGGAGCGCTGAATAACTTGTGGTAACCGCTGATTGCGAAGAACACCCCGAGTGCTACGCGATTCAGTATCAGCGCTATATTCGGAGCCTGCGCGCCTTGTATGAGGAATACATGCATGATTACAGCGCTCCGGAGCGCCTCGCGCTCGCGATTGCCGCTTCGGGTCTTCCTTGATCCTTTGGGATGTCCATACTTACGGCCCATTTCTTACGCAATCCGCCGGCCTCAAAGGGATCCGCGAAATATCGCGTCCCGTGTGCAACCTTTACCCCGCGGAATTCCATAATGCTGACCGTGTAATAGGGTTGGCCATCGTATGTTAGGAAATAGCTCAGTGACCCACAAGTCGCCGCTCCCTATGATTCGATACACTACGAAGTGCTTCTTACTCCGCTGGAGGCTCCGGGTAATCTGAATGTTCTGTCGCCCGACGATTCGCTCGCGGGATTGCAGATAATCGAGGACGCCCGCTAAGGTCCATTGCCACTAAATCATCAGACCACGTGGACGGCCGCACATCTACTGCACTAAGGTATTGGTCGGCACCCAAACTTCAATCGTAGAATGCAGGCAGCAGCCTAAGGCTGTCTGTTTGCGTTTTGTCATGATTGATGAAGAACTTTGCCTGGTACGTTGCAATCAAGCGCCTGACTCTTTCCATTGACGCGATTGATTCCGCCTTATCGGTATTGAGCGACGGAACGATGTTCTTCTCAAAGTTCTCTTCCAAATGCGCGACGTCGCCGGACAATATGATGAAGCCAGAATTCCTAAGATGGACCAGCAGCGATTGGTGACCAGGGGTGTGCCCTGGCGTGGAAACGAGAGTGACGCTTCCGTCGCCGAATACATCGGTATCGCCGTCGTCGAGTTCGAGCTTTTTGGGCGTGCCCAAGAGCTTACGCGCCAGCGCCATCAACTGATTTACGTTTTCGTTAGGTCCGTTGGGGGAATGTATCCAGCTGTACTCCGCTCGCTGCATCAATATTGTGGAGTTAGTGAAGAGCCCGACGTTACCTATGTGGTCTCCATGCGTGTGCGATATTGCTACACGACCGATGTCGCCGGGCTTTAGGCCGATCTCGGCCAATTGATCTGTCAGCGACTTGTCGAGATGATAGACAATCAATTTAGGTAAGGTGGACCATCCTTGAGGATCGTTGAGAGACGCCTCCGGAACACCCGTATCCCATAGGAGCCACTCGCTTTTATGCTTTATAAGCCAGCAGGTAGACGAGAATTCGATATCGCGTCCGACGTTTTCACCCGGTGTCCATACCGACTCGTCGTTTGCGAGCGAGTGACCACAATCCAATCTATAAAGCTTTTCGGCAACGCCGGCGCCGACGGGATCCGGTAGTTTAGAGCGTGCGTTCGCATCTCTCGTACCTTCCAACATGAGCACGAGGGCAATCATGACAAATGATACCGTGGCCTTTTTCTGTCTCAACATAGGAATTCCTTTTAGAATGCAGCGCTCATTGACGACCGAATCTGCCCAGAGTGGACCTGGACCATTGTCGGGAGAGACCTCACCAAGGCCCAGCGTTAGGCGCTTCAGCCCACGGCGGCCATTCGACCAGGAGCGCCCAACCGTTGCCATTGCACTAAGATGTCGATTAGGCGACTCCAATTAGCTACCTTACCTCTTGCTGTGGGAATCGGCGCGAAACACGCGAGGCGCTTTGGTGTCACCCCCGGTACCGCTCGGCATCTTTAGTCTCGCCTCGAAATTGCGCCAGTCGTACTCTGTCTCCCAATAGCGGGCGGGTTTCTGCATAGCCGCGGGCTGCCACCGCCTCCCCGGCCGGCGACAACGTAATCTCGAATCTCGAACTCTCTGCCGCCGGCCAGCACCTTGAGTTACGAGGTGACGGACATGACCGGTCACCGTTTCTGGTAAGAGTGAAAGATGTAATCCCTGCCCTTCACAATTGTATGGCACGCGAAGCCGCAATTGACGGTGCCGGTAGGATCAGGCGTGAACGTGTCGGACGCCGGATGATAGTCGAACACTGCGTAGCCCCATCCCTTGGTGTCCGGGAATCGCTTGCTATCCTTCTCAATGAGAAAAACGTCCTGCAAGGTATCCGGCACGTTCACGGCAAAGGGTGCCTCCACCATCTTCTTCGGTCTCCATTCGATCTTCGCGATCTTGGAGCCGTCGGGGAACGGCATGCCGTTGCCGGGAATGCCGGCCCGATAGGCGTCGATCATGGTGGGGTTAGCCACCTCGACCTTGAGCAGCTCCGGGGTCTGACTGACGGACACCACCTGCCAGTTTTCGTACCCCCTGAATTCAGAGAAAGCGAGCCCATTAGGCAAATGCAGGCCATACTTGTCCTGTGCGGACCAGGCTATTCCGCCCACTACGACCAGGGCTCCCGCGAAAGTCGCAATCGTCAACTTGCTTCTGGACTTCACCGTTGGCACCTCGTTTGTCAGGTAGCGTCCCTATTTGCACATTTAGAATTTAAGCAACTGTGGTTCACCCGCGCCATTGGCCAAAAGTATCGGTCGATGAGTTGAAAGACCGATACGATCCTCGAATCACCGTCGCCAGCCTCGTCGTACGCGCAAAAGTCTTGCCACTTTTATGAGCCTGCCGAATTGTTGATGAACGCTCCTGATGGAGCGACGTCGCACACGTGTGACCGCCGGATGGTGGCTGATTGGATCAACGCCGAGCTCTCGACAGTCAGTTGATTCGGATTCATCCACTCAGCTCCTTGCTTCGTTACAAGAGCGTCTCAGCTTGTCGGGTGAATACGCTGCTCGGCGCAGCACGCCGAGTAGCGGCATGTGCCCGATGGCGGGAGCGACCCATCATTTCGCCGCCTGGGCCGCCTTTTCGATAAGCGCCGCGATCCTCTTTGGGTGGAGGAGAAATATTACGTGGCTTCCAGGCAGCTCGAGCGTCTCGGACTTGGCTCTGCGCGCCATGAATCGCTCGAGGTCTGGATTGATCTGGCGATCCTGCTGCGGAATCACCGCAAAGCTCGGCTTTTTCGACCACGCGGTGACCGTCACTTTGGCGGCAAAGGCGTCGGCGGCAATCTGCACCTGGGAGATCGCCATAAAGTGGGCCGTCGCCTTCGGTACACCGGCGGCGAAATCCTTGGCGAATTCCGACTGGTTTACGTAAAGGAATCCACCACCGGCGGGAACGACGCTCTGTCCTCCAGCGGGCGGATTCCTCCCCTGCAACGCGCCGGCAGTCTCGCCTACATCCGGCTCAAACGCGGCCACGTACACGAGACTGCGGACCGACGGCCGGTCGCCCACTTCGGTGATGATCATTCCGCCCCAGCTGTGGGCCACCAGTACGCACGGACCCGCGCGGTCGAGCACGCTGCGCGTGGCCGCAAGGTCAGCATCCCAGGACGTCAGCGGCTCTTGAACAACGTACACCGTGTAGCCGTCGTGTTCGAGAATGGTGGCAATCGGCCTCCAGCCGGAACCATCGGCGAACGCACCGTGCACCACGACTACATTCTTCACGCCGGCTTCCGCCAGCGGTACCAGAGCCATCCCCAGCATGGCAAGCACGATCCATAGACTCTTCATGTTCAGCCTCGCTGGTTGGGAATTCTCGCAATCTATTCCGCCACAACGATCTCGCTGATCGTATTGCACGATGGTATTGATGAACCGGTGCGCGCGCCTGCACCATGTCCATTGCGCTCGGGGTTACTCTGTTGGGCTGGCAAAGGAGCTCACAGGCGCCTCTGGACGAGATTGAGGCACCTGATATGTTGGGACGCCGAACAACCGAAGAGAAATAAAATAAACACCGTCACTATCGGCGCGTGGCTTCTCTTGTTCGGCGCCCAGCGACGTGCATCAGCGGCACTACGCGGGAAAAAACAATCTTCATTGGAAGACGCAGGCGCCCAAACGCCGGACGCTATTCAAGGCTCTTGGCAGATCAGGGGGCGGTGGCAATTCGCGAGGTAGCTCGCCGGGCGGAACGCGACTTCCGCGCGGTCCACGCTAAGCATAAATTGGCCGGCCCGCGTCGCCATCGCGGCCAAATAACTCACAAGTTATGGCGCGGCAGTACTGCACAATGCATCGATCGAATATTTTCCCGCACCAGTAATGTACAACAGCAAGAACCCTCCAATAATACTTACATTTTTGTAGAAACCATCCATGCTGTCGATTCGATCCGCACCTGTTATCGTCCAATAGCGGTGCCCAATAAGCGCGGTTCCCAGTGTGTATAAAACCAAGAGTAACGCCGCAAGACGAGCGAACGCGCCAGCAGCGACGGCGGATGCAACCACAAGCTCCATGAAGGTCGCCACCGCAGCAGCCAGCACCGGCATCGGAACGCCAAGCTGCGCCATTTGATCCACGGTACCCGAGTAGTCCCTCAGCTTTCTCCACCCGAAAATCAGAAATAGTGTCGCGAGAAGAAGACGGGCCGCAAGAATTAGCTCATCGTTGATGTCGTTCATCATAACCTGCGTTCGCCACGCGCCTCAGAGTAACCAGACACATTGTAATTGGGCCGGCTGCGACCGCCCGACGCTATTGCACTAAGGTATCGACCGACCTGATGACAACGAAGTATTGGTGAAGGGACCTCATGTGTGGGTCCGCTGGCGAGCCCGAAAGGGCTATTGGGAAAACCGCACTGCCACTCGCTATACGGTGAGACCGCCGCAACGAATTGTTCCTTACCACGCGCACTAGCCAACGACATTGAGGCTAGCAAAGTGCGTGACAAAGCAGCGTGTTACAGCCAATTCCAGCGAGGGGTCGTCGCGTCAGGGAGAAGCCTTGGCATCTTGTCGACCCATCCATTTGCAACAGGCTGGCAGCCAGCGTCGGCACGGAGCTAGTGACGCACAATGAAAAGCGCCCTTAGACTCCTGGGCTTTGGTCTGATGGCCGCGCTTCTATGCATGCCCTTCCCCGCAACCAATCCAGAAGCCATGACAAGCATCTTTCCCTGGCTAGCCATGACATTTGCCCTCCGCAGCTCCGAGTAGCGAGCCCCGTTTGGCGCTCCGACCTTCGAAATCAGATGGTCGTCAGCAAGCCAACGATTGCCCTTGTTTTCGCAACTGCCGAAGGTGAGTTCGCCAGCCGCAGTGTCCTCGTGTCGTGATTATGTGCGTGGAAAAGCGTCGAGCGCCGAGACCGAATTCCCGACTCGCAACCGCCGCGTTATACGAAATTTAGGTTACGCAGCGCTTGCATGACGCCCCGAAGAAGAAACGGTTAGCGTTTGCCTCAAGCGTAAGTCACTGATTTAATTGGCAGCGGTGGCACGATTCCCGCAGGGAGTAAGCAGCGGATGTGGATCCCCTTGTCTCCCAGCCGCGTTTCTTCATCGGCCACGGGGCTTGCAGCCACCTTCGTCGAATGAGTGATGACGAGCTAACCGGAAAAAGCCGACCATCGTTAGAGCTTATGCCGACGTGCTACAGGCCTTATGAAGCAAGCCGGGATACGGGGTCATCAAGCGCGACTTCGTGAGCGCACAGCCCAGAGATGTTCAAAAATGAGGGGCATGCACCCGATGCGACGCAGCGAGTCGGCAAATTCACCGGCAAGAACGGATGCCGGTTCGGGGCAACGAGACCCCGCGATCCCCGGATGCCGATGGGCGCATCCGGGGTCACGAGGCGAGATCAACGATCTACGTTAACCCCCGCATCCTCACGGATTGGACAGGGTTTGGGGCGTGCCCGCCGGCGATGCCGACGCGGCTCCCACCAACGTCTTCACAATCGGCGTTCCGATGCCGGTCGACACACTGTAGGTTGGGCTGACATTGGACTGAATGAGTCCATTGAACCCGGGGATCTGAGTGTGCAGGAATTGCGCCGGCTTCCCATCCTTTGCCTGTTGGGCGGCGAGTCGGTACAGATACGTGTTCACGTTGCCCATGCGGCCATTCTGTTCGACCAACAATGCGAGCGCGCTGGCAAACTCCGGCGACGAGAGACTTGTCCCTATGTATCCATAGAAACCGCCACCGTTTCCGACCGCGATTGCAAAAATGCCGTAGCTGCGGTCCGTATTGCCGTTGCCATCGTTCGGATTATCGCCGCCATCGCAATATCCAGTCTTCTTGTTGAGCTTGGAAATGCCGCCCGGGCAGCCGCCAACCTGCATCCCTATATCCGGCACTGCGCGTCCGGTATACGTGGTGGTCACCAGCGATTGATAGCTGGGGGCCGGCCACATCTTGCTCACACCGCCGCCGGCGCCCCACACACCACCGGAAACGTTGGCGCCAATGCCATACGGGTCATACGGTATTTCCGGATCCGACCACGCATTTTCCGTCGCATATTGCGAATCGAGCGACCCCGCGATGTAGGTCGTCACCAGGTTGGTGCCGCCCACCGCTGTCACATTCGGATCGTCTGCTGGGTCCTCGACCCCCGCGACGAACACGCCCGGCGCACCGGTGAAATAAGCTGGGGTGGGACACCCTTTGCCAGCGCTGTCGCCGGAACTGGCGAGGAACGTGATTCCCTGCGCATTACCCTGCATGAACAGCTCGTCGTAGGCGCGTAAGATGCCGCGGTAATCCACCCCGTCGTTGTAGCTCGGGAAGTACTGGAGTTCGCATCCGCCGAACGATGCGCTCAGCACATCGACCTCGTTCGACTCGATGGCCGTTACATAACCGGCAAAAATATTGCCGTCCGATAGGTCGGGGATGTCGTATAGGATCACATGGGCGCCCGGCGCGCCGGTGATCTCCGACTGCGTGTCGATGGAGACCTCCGCAAAAGCCCCGCCGTACAGTCCCCCGCCGCCATTGATCGTGACATCTGCGTAGAGGCTCGGGTCCGGCTGACCGGTGATCTCCGACCAGTTCTCGTTGTCGAACACCGCCGCGACATCGCTCGGCAGATAGTCGCTCGACATCAGCACGCCGATCGTGGCCCCCGTGCCGTCCAGCCGCTGCGTTTTGCCATTCACCGTCACCATGGTTTCCCACGACGGATATTCATACGCCTGCTTGAGGTCATCGAACCAATAACCGCCGTCTTGACTGTATCGGTTCAAGGGCCCAGCGTGTGCCGGCGTCACCTGCTGCGACATCACATGGGCTTCCATGGGCCCGAAACTCATCACCGTAGCGCCGGCCGCCTGCAGCTCAGGCGGCAAACTCAGCGCGGTGTCCGAAATGACGCGGGTGTGGCTCGCGTTGGTATCGGTGAGGGCCAGCTGCAAATGTGTGCCGAGCGTGCTCTCCACCAGCGCCACCGGCCCGCTGACATGTAGGCTGCGTGTGTGGGTTTGGACCGAGAATCCGCGCGCACTCAACGCCTTGGCGACCCGGCTGATCGTTGCCGAATCGGCACCGAAACGTGCACCGAACTGAGCCGGCGTCAGCCAGTGATGGTATTGCGGACTGGCCGGATCGTGCAGGGCCGTCAGAAGATCTTGAAGCTGGTCGACATTGCGCAGCGGCAACGCAACCTCGAAGCTCATCTGGCTTACCGCATCCGGTTTGCCGACGATCGTCGGCGGCGCCGCCACGGCGCCGCCCGTCATCAGCGTGCACGCTATGGCCGCCTCCAAGAGACTCTTACGTTTTCTTGCGAAACAATTCTTCTTCATCATAGTTCCCCAAAGGTTTGAAGTAATCAGGCAGGAATGGGTCTGTTCACGGTGCGCTTCGTTGGTCTTCACCGTTGGAATCAGATTAACCCGAAACCTACGCTCGTATACGAGCGAGTGTCAACGAGCGCATGTTGGCGATGGACGCTGGAGCGGCAGCAATCGCGCTCAAGTAGGCTTGAGCAGCGACCAACCCGATTCTATGTGCTTGCGCACGGCAAGCGTGGCCGCCCGCGCATCGCGGATCGATACCACCTGCAAAATCTCGCCGTGTTCCCTGGCGGCATCCTTGCCGCGGCCTTCAATTTATTTCCGAGATATGCTGGATAACCTGGGGTATCAATCCCGAAAGCACCAAACAATACCGCCGTCCCGAGCGGAAGGCCAACTAGCTGCTTCCGGCAAGTGCGTCAGGCGCTTCCCGGGCCAAAGGTGCCGGTCAGTGATCGGAAATGAATGCCGCAGAGCAGACTTCGGGCGCGAAGCAATCAGATGACTCCGACGACTTAACTTATTCACATTGTCGAGAGAAGCTGACATGACAAATCGGCACGGCAACTGGTGAGCGGCAGGCGAACTTCAGATATTCGGCGTTTGAGCCGCTCTCCCGACAGCCCTCATCGACCTCGGCGAGCAGGAACCGAATTCACAGGATAATTCACACTATCGAAAGGTTGCGCCTCGCGAGCCGCTCTCGTGCGAGTCGCGATAAATTCGCCAAACGTGTCTTCCCGAGGGCGTGTGGCAGCCATCGAAAAACGCAGAGAAGAATGGCCTTATCGGATGCGACAATTGCGACACGGGCGCCGGAAATCCCAAAGCAAGGAGTCGCCCAAGGGAACGATCTGGAACAGCGTTGGACGCCGTACTTGCACCAATTCGAGGCTGATTGAATTAGGCTTCCGCAAACCGGCCGGTGACGATGATCAGAGGTGGTCCCACAAATTTAGGCAGATTTCGCGGTCGGGATAAGTGGAACTCCGCGGGTTATGCAGCCGCCGCGAGCGGCTGAGAGTCGAAGTAAACGTGATCGGGCGTCTTTCGGTCAAGTGATGTGTGCGGACGCCGGCTGTTGTAGAAGGAAAAATAGCGTTCAATGCCTGCCTTGGCCGCCGCGACGGAGTCGTACGCATGCAGATAGACCTCTTCGTACTTAACCGACTTCCACAACCGCTCGACGAACACGTTGTCGCGCCACGCACCGCGTCCATCCATGCTGATGCGGATTTGGTTTCTCTGCAGCACATCGATGAAGCTTGCTGCGGTAAATTGCGAGCCCTGGTCCGTGTTGAAGATCTCCGGCGCACCATAGCGGCTGATAGCTTCCTCCAGCGCTTCGACGCAGAAGTCCGCCGTCATGCTGTTGGAGACCCGCCAGCTCAAGACCCTGCGGCTGAACCAATCGATCACCGCAACTAAATACACAAAGCCGCGCGCCATCGGGATGTACGTCACGTCGGTCGACCAGACTTGATTGGGTCGATCGATGTCAGGTTTCTCAGCAGATACGGATAAATCGCATGTCGCGGATGCCGTCGGCTCGTGTTGGCGCGCCGGTAAATCGCCTCGATGCCCATCTTTCGCATCAGTGTCGCAACGTGTTTGCGCCCGATCGCGATGCCTTCGAGGCGAAGCATATTGCGCAGCATCCGGCTGCCCAGGAACGGCCACTGCAGGTGCAGCTCATCGATGCGGCGCATGAGCTTCAAATCTGCTTGGCTCGTCCCTACAGGTTCGTAGTAAATCGACGCACGCGAGAGTTGCAAGAGCTCCGCCTGACGCGTGAGGCTCAATCCATGGTCGGGTTGATCATCGCTTGGCGCTCGATCCGGGTGACCGTCCGAGCGCGCCGACTAAAAAATCGTTCTCAAGCGCGAGTTGTCCGATTTTCGCATGCAGAGTTTTGATGTCAGGGCCGGCCTCTGCTGCCTGTCCCGAACCGTTAAAGGCATCCGCCGCTCGCTCCAGCAACTGGTTCTTCCATTGAACGATCTGATTCGGATGAACATCGAACCGCGTGGCCAACTGCGCCAGGGTCTCTTCGCCCTTGATCGCAGCCAGCGCCACTTTGGCTTTAAATGCCGCAGAATGATTGCGGCGGGATCTCTTCGTCATGGCTCTCCTTCCTTTCAAGCGATATCCTCGCCTGTAATGAACGGAGTTGCCACTTATCCCGTTGTCTCAAAGAGTGGGTCCAGCTCTCTCCGCCGAGGGGCGCGACGCGCCTCTCGATGCAATTCCTGTCTGCATCCGGCGGTAACCCGCCAACAGCGCCCGTTGAAACAAACGAACCAACCTCTCGGGAGCGGTCGTCGTTTGCCGATTCCACGCGATGACGATGGGGACTTTGCACCTTGCTAGGGATTGGCTCGGCAGCGGCGTTCGCTTGCCAGTTAATGACGCGCAAACGCCAACCTTCCCAGTGGCTGTCATGGTCGCGAGGCTAAGGCTTGCGCTGTACAACGATTTCGCGGGTTATCCAGAAAAATCGCGCCCCGATTTCGAACTATCTGCAGTCGGCTAACGGCGAACTCCTGGTTCTAGTTCACGGTGTAACTGACGGACTGGATTGTCTTGTTACCCGCACTGTCCGTGGAGGTCACGGTGAACCTCTTGGTGCCCGCCGAAGCTGTCTTGATCGCAGCGCCGTCGGCTACGGTTCCTGAGCATGTGTCGACGCCCGACGTGGCGTCGGAGCAGGCATACGAAGCGTACACCGTGCTCTTGAGTCTGTAAGTCGCGCCATTGACCGGTGTGGTGATCGTCACGGCCGGCTTGACCGAATCCTTCTTGATGATGACCGAACCACTGGCGTTGCCTGCAGAATTTGTCGCCGAGCAGGTATACGTTGTCCCGGTCGTATCGGGTACGGCGACCATACCGCAGCCGCTCTTCGTGGGCGCAGGTTTGCCGGTCACCGTCCATTTTAGCGTCGTGGTCTTGCTGACATACCAGCCGTTCGCGCCCAGCGTTCCCGTTACATGGGCGGTGACGGTCGGAGGGCAGAGGGTGGCCTCGGCATTGGCGCCAAACTTGAGCCTGTACCCAGGATTACTCTCAAGCCAAGTCGGATCGATGGTAAGGGAAACGCAAGAAATATAAGCGCTGAAACTGCCGCTCCCCCCGGTCGAATCGCCGGTCGCAATGACCTCCAGATCGTTAAGAGCATTCGCCGTCGTATTGGTGAATTCTACGGCATCGAGGCTTCCCGAGGCGGGCTCCGAGCCGCACGGCCCAACAATCGTGGACGAGCAAGTGTAGAGAGAGCCGTCAGCGTAATAGATATACGCTTCGGCAGTGGCATTCGGGCCCGACGCCGAAGTCGATCCGCTGCCGGAAATGATCAGCGGAACCGGGATGTCCGCCGGGCCGGTAACTTCATAGTAGACAGTGATGATGCCCTGGGCCGACGCGTTTGCCACCGACACCCCGCCGCTCGTCGATCCGCTCGCGGAAACGGTAAGACCGGGAGCTGCAGAAGCGAAGCTGCTTTCACTGCCGCCCTCTGATCCGCCATTGAAACCGGAATTGGAAAGGCTGCCGTACACGTTGATCTCCGTGGGCGCGTTCGTACCCTCGGCATATACGGTGATTTCAGTGGCCGGTATCGCCGCATTCACGATTACCGGTGCTGCAATCGCCGCGAGAAGGATGAGTAGATGCTGCTTCACGTTACACCCCTCAATTTATCGTTTTTGCTCTTGACTCGATGTTGCGCTCGGTACCATCTGTTTGCAATGACCAATAGATCTGTGCAGCAGAGTGCTCGACGCAGAGATTTAACAATATGACTCCGCTTGGGAGGTGGTGACCATGTCCATACCTCTATCGAGATATCTGAGAGCGGTCGGTCACCATTGCTCGCTCGGGACGGTCCTGGCTTCTCTTCGCCGAATATCGGTGCGCCGCTGTCCCTGATTGGGTTTGCTGATTGGCTCCCTATAGCTAACTCGCACTCGGGGTGCCGTCGACATTCTGGGTTTAGCCAACCACGGTCTAACCTGTTTACCGTCACCGGTTGATCGCCTGAGCAATCGGTGGTGTGTTCTCCTTTGTCGCGGTCCCTCGTCGGTAACTCTGTCGACTATCCTGCCATTCGGGTCGGCACGTAGTCGGCTGGGAAGTCCAAGTCGGTCGGTAAGCCAAATCAGCTCGACATTACGCTGCGTCTCGCGCTCCAGGCGCCGGTTCGACTGAACCCGGTTCAAATAGGCGTAGATGTAGATCTTTAACAGAGGCGGGATGGTGCGCGGGACGCTGCATGCGGCCCAACTCCGTTCCTTCGAGACGACAATCCCACAATGAAGCAGGCACTCACCGACCACGGTCGATGTGCAAGTACGTACGCGATTGGCGAGTGATCAATATGTTAGCCCAACGTCGTTTGCCACCGGCGGCTTGTGTCGTTACGTTAGCTACGGCCGATTAGTTGTGTTGTCCCGAATAGCGCATGGGCCATACATTACTGTGGTAGTGTCGTGCGCGAGAGTGACATTGACATGCACTCTATCCATTACAAAAAGAAAACCAAGGAGAGGGGCCGTACCATGAAAATGAAGAAAGGCTTTAAGATGTTATCGGGACTTGCGGTTCTGACGATGGCATCGATCGCCGCGAACGCCGCATCCGCGTTGCACGCCGTCGTCGTTCATGGTAATCCGATGGTCAGTGACTCAGCGTTAAACGTCACGTGGGCGGATGTAGCTCCTCCGAACAACACTGTTTCCCTATCCTCTGCGCAAGCGTGGGTCGACAACCTCAACATGCTGGTAAATGCTGATGAGACCATCGGGTACGGTGGTTACACAGACTGGGCTCTGCCGACAGGCGATGGAAGCGATACAACGCTTGCCGGCAACTGTGTACCCGACGGCTTTTTCTACGACGGAGAAGGGTGTGGCACACCGACGAGCAAGCCGGCTAATCAGTTGGGGCACCTATTCATCACTGAGCTGGGAAATTTACCCGGGGGCAGCGGCGATGATAATCCCTATTCGCCACACTTCGTACCTTTCACTTCGTTGAATTATGGTGCTGGCTACTGGTCCAGTTCGCCGTGTGTTCAGACGGGCTCCGGCGCTTGCCCCGCTACGACTTACTGGTTCTTCGCAACGGTCTACATGTACGAATATTGGAACGGTGCCACTACGGTTCTCGCCGTGCGGTCGGGCCAAACCTTCGCGCAGCCTACCGTAACGCCGACCATTACCGGCACTCAAGGCACCAATAACTGGTATGTGACCAGGCCGAAAATTACGTGGCAGGTTACAGGCAACGCCGAACCGGTTACCAGCGGTTGCGGTTCGGTGTCAGCACCCAACACAACAGGGACGACGTACACGTGCACGGCTACTAACAGTCTGGGCATGGCCATGGAATCAGTCATGGTCATGGTGGACACGGTTAAACCGGCGGTGACGATCACGGCGCCGGGGAACGGTGCGACGTACGCGCTCAAAAGCTCCGTGTTGGCGTCGTATTCGTGTGCCGATGCATTCTCCGGCGTGGCCTCATGTTCCGGAACGAAGGCAATTGGGACAAAGGTTCCAACCGCAACAACAGGAACGCACACCTTCCACGTCGAGGCTATCAATAATGCGGGAAGTCGGGCTGGGCAGACTGTGAGCTATACGGTCCAATAACTCTTCGTTTGATAAGGCCACTTGCAGTCGGAGCCGCCCTGGTCTGTATATCGTCCCGCGACACCGGGAGCCAACTCCAGCCGCCATGGCCATGGTAGCGTGACCATAACTTATGCCTATGTTTCGTGCAGCGGCCGCGCGATGCCCTTCCAGAAATCTTATTCGCGACTTTGCCCTTGCCAACACCGGTAGTTCAGCGGGGAAACGTGGCCTCCTCGGAAGCTGCCGTTTCGTGGGCACGCGCGTCAGTAGTGCTTTTTACATAATCCAGGAAGGCGGCCGTATGCTTGTCGTACTGCACTCGCCAAGAAATTGCCGTGGCGAGTGGATTGATAAAGGCTTCTATCGACGAGGTTCCCGCACTAAGATTCTGCCATGCCGACGGGGTTGCGCGTCGCAGATGCGAGCCTCGCAGCCATTTCACTGGGGGCATCGCTAACCAATATAACAAGCGCGGGGCAAGCCATTAATCGAAGAGGCACTTCCAGCGCGAGGTTGCAGTAGTTCGCGGATTTCTAAAAGAGATAATGGTCTTGACGTCGCTCGTGATGCCGGTGGGCGTCCCTGGAATGTCAGTTACGCTCGGCGCCGCCGCATGACTCGTGCTAGCAACAGTTGCCAGCGTTGCGCTATCTCTGTCGTGCTCGGATTTAGCATAAAGACGCGGCTCATCGACTCGAGTTGAAGCGCTGATTTCGGATCCGTTCCACCGCCGCCTCCGTGCGCGTTCTGACGACTGTCGCGGCTCTGTGCACGCGCGCATGGCAAGCAGGACACAGTGCTACGGTATTGTCCGTATGTTCCGATCCGGCGTCACCCAATCGAGTGATATGGTGCACATCTGGCGATGCCAAATCGCCATTGTCTTCGCAGTTAAAAATCTCTCAGCGATAAGCGGCGCGTTCCAAGGTGGCTCGCTTACCCGGCCCAGTCGCTCGATCCTTTCGGACAAATATTGTCGCTTCTTTGGCTTAAGGGCGCCGAGCACTGCAGGTGTGATTGGAACATCGAGGTATTGGGTTTCCCCCGCTCTCCGCGGCGCAGTTCGTAGCGATCGCCGATATCGCAAACGGACCAACGCAAGGGGTCGCACTTGCAACCGTTTGTCCGCCCACTTCCGGGTATCCGCTCTCATCGAGAAGAAGGACGCGAACCGTGGCACCATATTTTATCCAAGATCCTCCAGGTCTTCCGCGGCCAGTAGAGATTTTTTGCGTGCGGGCTTCTTCGAAGCCGTCCTAAGTGCAGACCCGTTTGCCAGCCTTCACAGCCAGATCCTTTGGCGGGGGCCCCCGCAGCAGTTCCACAAATTCCCGCTCCACGAATTTTCCGGCCTGAACATCTGGAGCAAAGGCCAGCTCTGGAAGTATTTCCTCATCTGGCCCTGACGGATAGGAATCGGAAAAGTGCGCGAGTCTTGTCTCTCTGCAGCATGAACTCCAACTCGTAGTCGGTATGGAGTTCGTACGGGAGCGCATCGCGGGAACCGGAGGTCCCATCGTTGCAAATCTCGCACACGGGGGATAAGTGGCCCGGCCGCAACCTACCCGCTCCTTTCTCCACAAGCAGGGTCCTGCCCCTTCGTACAATTGCGCGAGGGACCCCGAGGAGACAAGACTGCCCACGGATTCTCATTGAGATCAACTGGGCACCAGATCCAAATCATCCTCTGAAGGGACTCATAAAACATGAAACCCACAACCTTTTCTGCAGCGTTGTTTGCGTTGGCATCGGTCGGTGCCGCGCAGGCGCAACAAGACGCCATCACCACAGCAGCCTCAACCACCGATTGGACCGGGTTTTACCTCGGAGCGAACATCGGCGGAGCGTGGAATAACACGTGTAACACCTGGGAGCCTGGCCACGTCATCACGAGCGGGAGCTATCCCGGCTTGGCCACCAAATTTTACGATCGCGATTGCCCCAACGATGGCAAGTTCATCGGCGGTCTGGATCTCGGCTACAACTTTCAATACAACCAGTGGGTGTGGGGACTCAAGGCCGATTACGACTTCGTCGAGGGTAGTTCCAGCCATAGCCGCTCGTACACTTTCACAACTGCACCTGGATATCCCATCCCGTCCGGCACCTTTACCGGCTCCAGCAAGATCAACCCGGACGGTATCATCCTCTTGGGTCCGCGGATCGGCTACGCGTTCGATAATTGGCTGCCCTTCTTTCGGGTCGGTGGGGCCTTTGCAGTGGGATCACATGAGGCGTCGCTGAATTACACTCCGACCATTTCGTCGGGTCCGTCGGTAAATCCACTTATTGCAACGGTTCCAGCGACTACCCTCACCGCCGGCAAGGACTTCGATTCCAGCGGCTGGAATGTCGGCGCCGGTCTTGACTACAAGTTTGGCGGAGGACCGTGGTCGTTCGCCCTGGAATACAACTACGTGAACTTAGGCCATGGGAGTAGCGATAACTTCTCCTGCTCCACCGAGAAGGGAAAGGTACCGCCAATTTGCACGACTTATGCCAATCTTTCGCTGGATAACATCCACAACAGCTTCACCATGAATATGTTCCGGGTGGGCTTTCACTACAGCTTTGGGCGCCGCGCGGAAACTCCGCCGGCCGAATCACCGCCGCCGGCCGAGGCCGCCGCCGCCCCCGCCGCCCCCGCCGCCCCCGCCGTCGACGTCTGAGTCGCTGTGCCCGGACACGCCGGCAGGTGTGGTAGTCGATCAGTACGGCTGTCCGTGCGAGGTATCGCGGGAAGTCCACTTCGCACACGACTCGGCGGTGCTGACGGATGAGGACAAGGCAATGCTCGATAAGATGATTACGAACCTGAAGCGCCTGCCTTTCGTCGACGGTGAGATCGATGGTTACACCGACGCGACGGGGAGAGCGGCATACAATCAGGGTCTCTCGGAGCGGCGCGCACAGGCGGTCGTGGACTATCTGACCAGCAATGGAATTTCAACACACCGGCTGGTGGCGAAAGGGTACGGTGAGGAGAATCCAGTGGCCGACAACAATACTCCTGAAGGCCGCGCGCATAACCGACGAGTGGTTCTACATCGCACCAATTGCGGCAAATGAGATCGACGCGGGATGCACTGTCCCCCGGGCCGCCGCATCATCGACCGGTATGGTCTCGCTCGGCTGATCGTAGCTTTTCGCCATCGGCGTGCTTTGAACGTCGGAAGTTCTACTTGCAGTTCGGTACAGCAGTGAGTGGGAGTTGGGGGCCGCACGAGCCCGCTTTACATCGGAATACTGTCCAGACCGAGTTTTCCCCTGCCTTGCGAACGCGATCATCGAGGCTGAGGAGCTTCGATCCCACGATTACTGTCAGGGCGGTCAGCACCGACGCGAGTGGATCGCGTCCGGAGTGCGAGGATTAAATCCGCTGCAACGATGACCTCCGCATCGGCAAGCAATCGGCGCAGATTGGCTGCCGATTTCAGGTCATCCATGTGTTTGGGATTTTCGCCTCAGTTTTTCGGTGGGCTTCGGCGCCCCAGGAGCGAGGTTCGGAACACGTGGTGCCTTCGCGTACGACAACCTGCGGGCGGCCGAGCATAGCAGTTCGCCAATCGTCGGATAGTCTTTTTGCGGCAGCCGATAAGTTGGGCCGGTGATCAGTAGCGCGCCCACCGGACAGCTGTCGGCGTCAAAGATGGGTGCACCAATGTTCGTAAATCCGGGAACCACGATCTCACTACTCACGGCATAGCCAAGACGGACCGCTTCCGCAAACGCTTCAATCTGCGCCGCGCGTGGAGGGCGGCCGAGAAACTCAATCTGCCGCGCGCGACTTAGATAAGGAAGGATTGCTCGTCCGGTTGCGCTGTCCACCGCAGGCACGACTGTTCCTACCGCCAGGACAACGCGTAGCGGCAGGCGGCTTTCGGCGACATCCGCGACGACAAACTGACTGCGTTCAATCACGTTGAGCGTTGCCGTTTCCCGTGTACGGTCGCGCAGGGCCATCAGTTCGGCTCGAGCGCGATGCCGCAGATCGTGGCTCCCCTGGGCGGCATTGGCCAGCGCGTGGATCCGCGGAGTCACCTCCCACCGCGTCGGCTTGTCGGGCAAGGCACGGATCCAGCCGCCCTGCGCGAGGGTCAGTAGTGCACGCTGCACACCACTCTTGCCCACCTGCATCCGCTGCGCCAGATCGGTGATACCAATGGGCTGATGCTCAGCGACCCCCTCAAAGACCGCTAAGACGCGCGACCCACTCTGGCTCGATTTGACCGGCATTCTTGCACGACCTACAATATCACTACTCGAGTCATGGTATATCACCTCGTGATATTGGGGAAGGGCGGATATACGTATTCGACAACGGAGGCGGTATGGCTGGGGAACTCAATCTCGCTTCGTCAACAGCGTCTTCCACGCATTTGACCGCTAGCACGACTGAGGGCAGTCACGAGAACGTCCTGCGGGAGCTGCGCCGAAAGCTGACTCGCACAATGGTCGAGATGGCCAAGCAAAAGACCACTCACCAAGCGCCCGGCGTGATGGAAGTCGACGTATCGTTCTTTGTGGATCCCGAGCTCTTCGCCCTCGAGCACAAGAAATTGTTTCGCGAAACGCCGCTGATGGCATGTCTCTCGAACGATATTCGCGAGCCTGGCAGCTACCAGATTTTCGATGACGTGGGCGTCCCGATGGTCGTCGTTCGCGGAAAGGACGGTCAGGTTCGCGCCTTCTTGAATGTCTGTCCGCACCGCGGTGCTCGAGTGATTCGCGATGCGAGCGGCAAGGCGGGTCGATTCACCTGCCGTTTCCATGGCTGGACGTTTGACACTACAGGGCAAGCCGTTGGTGTGCCGAATGAAGCACAATTCTGTGGTGGAATCGCCGACCGCAAACACCTGATTCCGTGTCCTTCGGAAGAACGCCATGGTCTGGTTTTCGTGCAGGCGGCGCCCAACACCAGCATGGATCTGGATGCGCACCTGGGTGACTTCGGACCCCAACTGCAAGCGCTCGGGCTGAACCAGGCAAGCCTGATCCTTTCAGATGAGGTCCAGAGCCCGGCAAACTGGAAGTACACGCTCGACACCTACTTCGAGAACTATCACTTGCCGTCACTGCATCGCGATACGTTTGCAAAAGTCTTCGCACACAATCTATGCCTACTCGAGACGTGGGGACCGCATCAGCGTTTCACGTTCCCGCAGCGCTCCATTCACGAGTGGATGCACAAGCCCGAAGCCGAATGGGATATTGACTCCTTGCCGGCGCAGCACTTTCTGTTCCCCAATACGGTGATTACGCTCGGCTCGGTGAGCCGTAGCGGCTCGCTGGTGTCCATCCATCGGATCTTTCCGCAAGCAGTAGATAAGTTGACGATGAAAGTGACCATGTACGCACCACATGGGTTGAAGTCGCCAGAACACAAAGCAGAAATCGAGACGAGCTTCCGCTCGATCATGGCGGCAGTAAGGGACGAGGACTACTCGGTCACCGGAGAGGCTCAACGGGGCCTGTCGTCGTTACCCCCGGAAACCCGGTTCCCCGTCGGGCGCCAGGAAATCGGCACTCAGAACTTCCATCGCAACGTCATCTCTTCAATGGGTAGATAGACAGAGAAATATGCTTCCCATGTCGATCACCGGCACACCGCCGCGAGCTGATTTGGCCTTCGGGTCGCGTGATACTGGCGTGACAGAAGAAGTGCTGCGAGACAATGTGGTGTGTGACGAGAGCAGGCGGGTTTTTCAAGAGCGAAGCACGAGCGTAGCAGGCACTTAGGTTGCTGGGTGCTTGATGCGCGGGCGCGAAAACAGGCGAGGCGCGAGAGTAACCGACTTGATTGGGGAACAACATGATCACATCAAAGGGGATTTTTCGAAGTTCGTTTCTTGGTGATGCGTGGATCTCATTGATAGAACTGCTCCGCGGATCTGGAGCAATGCGGACAGCCACGGCCAGCGCGCCGGCGACTTCTAATGTACCTACTATGTCCGGCAGACCGATCTATCTGCAGGAATTTTCTGCATTTCATCACAAAACGCCGGACCCAAACATACAGGAAATTATGGACCGCGAAGAGATCAGGGAGCTTCTCAGCCGTTACGCCCATCAGACCGCGCGTGGCATGGACGTCTCAACCTTGTACACTGATGATGGGGTGTTCATCGTACGCATTCCAGGGCGACCGGCACAAGAAACGCGCGGCCGCGAGGCTTTGTCGAGCCTCTACGGCACCATGACAACAATGGACAGTCCGCCAAAGCCACAGATCCATAACTGTTTACTAGTGATATCGGGTGACGAAGCTACCGGCATATGCTCGAACGAGGTGCGGCTTGTTGAAAACGGACAAAGCATCATCGGCTCGGGTTACTATGAAGACACGTTCCGGCGCTTAAATGGCCGTTGGAAGTTCGTGATTAGGTCCGCTACTTTCTTTCATTGGGTACCGATGCAGCAGGGCTGGGCCCAATCGGACCATCCGATCTAATGCGGGCACGACCAAAAACTCCTCGAGCGCGTATGCAAACGCAGAGGGCCGCGCCTTCGGCGCGGCCTCAATCAGGGCCGAAACCGCGAAAGTTCGGCTAGGTCGTTGGACCCTTAGTGAGCGAACTCCAGAATCTGCGGTGCAAGCAACGGCCAGCGCTCAAACGTCATTACCCAATCGCCTAGTCCTAAGCCATGGCCGACGCGCACGAAGTCGAAGCGATTATTGATCCTGATCTTCCGATCGTCGACCCGCACCACCACCTGTGGTTTTATGCGCCCGCGGTGATCGAGCATCTTGGCCAACAAAATAACCTCATGGCGCAAGCGCTGCTTCCGGCGTTTCGGAGTAAATCTCGCTACCTCTTTGATGAGTCTCTTAGCGACCTTCGTTCGGGACATAATGTTCGCGCCACGGTTTATGTGGAAGTCGGCTCCATGTACCGGCGAAGTGGGCCGCAAGAGCTACGGTCGATCGGCGAGGTGGAGTTTGCGAACGGCGTGGCCGCCATGGCAGCCAGCGGCGCGCTCACCGACATTGCACTCTGCGCCGGCATTGTCGGTAGCGTGGATCTGCGCATCGGGGATGCCGCGCGCGACGTACTCATAGCCCACGTTCAAGCGGGCGGAGGTCGCTATCGCGGCATACGTGCGAGTCAAGTCGTTCACGATCAGAATCCGCACCTACTCGGCGCCGCATTCAACGGCTGCGCGCATGTGCAGAGCGAGCACAATTTTCGCGCAGGATTCCGCCACCTCGCACCGCTAGGTCTGTCCTACGATGCCTGGCAATTGGAATATCAGCTCGATGAAACGGTCGATCTCGCCCGGGCATTTCCAGACACGCAGGTCATCGTCAATCACCTGGGCGGACTGTTCGGTATCGGCCCCTACGAGGGTCGACGAGAAGAGCGTTTTGCGGCTTGGCGGCGGAATATCGATGCGCTGGCGGATTGTCCGAATGTAGTGATGAAACTCGGAGGACTTGGGATGCCTACGTGCGGCTTGCAAAATACTTTCACCGGAAGTGCGCCTTTATCGCAGCAATTGGCGGACGCGTGGCGACCTTACATCGAACCTTGCATTGATGCCTTCGGGCCTGATCGGTGCATGTTCGAGAGCAACTTCCCGGTCGATTTCGCCACAGCCCCTTATCCGGTCATCTGGAACACCTTTAAACGGATTTCGAGCGGCGCCTCGTCCTGTGACAAAGCAGCCCTCTTCAGCGGCACGGCAGCTCGCGTTTACCGTATCGATGTATAAGTTTTCAGATTATGGAGTAACGCAGGATGCCCCTCGCTCAAGATGTTCGAAAAAACCTCACCCTCCCCGCCTTTGCCGCGCCCATGTTCCTGTGCAGTGGGGTCGAGCTTGCGATTGAATGCTGCAAGGCCGGCATCATCGGATCGCTCACCCGAAATCACTGCCAGGATCTTGCCGAACTGGAGGCGCAGCTCAAGACAGTTCGCGAGGCGCTGTCTCGCGCCGCTGACCAACATTCCGGGTGCATAGTCGGTCCCGTCGCCGTTAACATCTCACCAACTTTCGGCTTGGACGAAATGAGGGCCCACCTTGAGGTATGCCGGCGCTATGGTGTACGCATCATCGTGACCTCCGTCGGCGATCCGACTCTGAACGCTCCGATGATCCACGATGTAGGGATCCTGCACTTCCATGATGCGACGACAATTCGCTTTGCCGAGAAGGCGGCGGCCGCCGGCGTCGACGGCATCGTCGCAATCGGTTCAGGGGGCGGTGGCCATGCCGGCACCATCAGCCACCTGGCGTTGATCCCGCAGGTGCGGGCCATGTTCGATGGCACATTGGTGATGGCGGGGGCCGTGTCCAATGGGGCGATCATCCGCGCCGCGGAAATTCTCGGTGCGGACCTCGCCTATCTCGGGACGCGCTTCATTGCGACTCAGGAAGCCAATGCGCCTGAGGCCTATAAGGCCATGATAGTCGAGGGCGGCGTGACCGATGTCATCTATACTCGCGGAGTCAACGGCCTGCCGGCAAGCTGGCTCAAGGCCTCGCTGCGCTCGATCGGCCTCGATCCCGACAATTTGCCCATTCCGCAAGGGCGCAGCACTGAGCACCTGCCGGAGGGTAAGAAGCCTTGGCGTGATATCTGGAGCGCTGGACAAGGCGTGGGGCTCATTCACGATATCCCGACCGTTGCCGAGCTCGTGCATCGGTTACGCGTAGAATATGTCGCCGCCTGCGCCATTCCGGATATGGCAATAGCGGCGCAACTGCCCTGCCAAAGGAACGACGATGAGCGAACGCATCACGCGTCATGATGCCAACGGGCTTTGTACCCTGGCACTTAATCGACCGGATAAGCTCAACGCACTCGATACATTAGCGTTCGAGGAACTCGACGCCCATCTCGCTGCGCTGGAGGGCGAAACCCGCCACATAGGCTGTGTGGTGGTGCGCGGCGCGGGTCGCGGGTTTTGCGCTGGGGCAGACCTCAACGCCATTGGCGCAGCCCCGGTGCCGCCGACATTTAAGCCCGGCGTGATCGAGCGCCTCAGCAGTCTGCCGCAGCCAGTGATCGCCGCGGTGCATGGCGTTTGTTATACAGGCGCGCTGGAATTGGCACTCGCCTGCGATTTCATCATCGCCGACGAAACCGCGCGCTTTGCGGACACGCATGGCAAGTGGGGGCTGGTCGGCGCTTGGGGAATGTCGCAACGCCTGCCCCGCCGGATAGGGAACTCCGCGGCCAAACGACTGATGATGACTGGTGTAGTAGTCGAAGCCACAGAAGCGGCGAGCCTCGCGCTCATTGATCTACTCGCGCCCCCGGCGGCCTTGACGATCTGCTTGCAAATTTAGCGAGGGATATACTGGCGAATAGTTGGCACACCAATTTTGCTGTCAAGCGGTTGATGCGAGAAACCGACGCCATGTCACTGGCAGAGGGGCTCGCACACGAGCATTACCGATACCCAGGTTACTCCCCGGACCATAAGGAGCGCATGGCTCGCTTTAAAAAACACTAAGATCGTTTTGCGCCGTGAGAGTCAATATCTATTGCGCGCCGACCTCACCCAGACCGATCCGGTACGCGCAGGTTCCGATCGAGCGTCGGAGCGCCGCGATGTATTTTAGTTCGACGTGGTGTCCGAATGAACCAGGATAACGAAACACACACCCGCTACCATCCGAGTGCCGAGCAGCTGGCGCTGAGCATGACCATGGGCGACTCGTTGGAGGAGTTGCTGCCGCTGTCGCGCCTGCATGTCTCGCACCAAGAAGAAGCGCCTACGTGGGCGAGCCTGGAGGATATAGATTGGGGTGAGCGAGGCGCTCGGCGCGGTCTTGGCGCGGTGGAGGAGGCACTGATCGTGATGCGCTTAGGACGCCGCCTCGCCTCCCCGGCCGTGGTGGCGACGATTGGCGCGGCGCAGATCAGTCGTGAGGGCGCGGGATGGCTGGGAAAGCGAGTGGCGGCGGCGTATCGGCGCGCGGATCGCATCATCATGGTGGAGGAGCCCGGAACGGCGATGGTGCTGGTGCGGGCTGCTGATGGGTACGAGCGGCAAGTGTACCCGCGCACAGGAACCACCGGTTCGCGGCGTGGGCGCCCTGTCAAGCCACTGACCGATCCGACGCTGATAGCTCGCCGCGCCACGTTTAATCGCGCCAGCGATAAGCGCCGTGGCCTTCCCGTCTTCATGCCCATGCGATATGCCGACGACTTCGTCATCCTTGTATCCTCACCTGATCGCGATCCGGATCAATGTCGGATGCTCGCGGAACAGGAAAAGTCTGATCTGGCGGCGATGTTGGAAACCCAAATGGGACTGACATTGTCGCCGGAAAAGACACTGGTCACACCGGTGACCAGCACGATGCGCTTCTTAGGTCATCACTTGCGAGTACGACGACATCCCCGACATCGGCGGCTTGTCCCTCGTTTAGTGATCCCAAAGGATCGCTCGCAACGCCTGCGACGCAGTATTGGACTGATCTTTGATCGGAGCACGGTCACCGAGACCTTGGAGAACCGGCTGAAGCTGTCTGAATCCTCTGTTGCGTGGCTGGGGTAACTTCTACCGCCACGCGTGGGGTGCGAAGCGCGTTTTTGCGGGCATCGACAACCACGTGTGGTGGACCATCCAGCGATGGCTGGTCAAGAAGCATCCCGACACGCCGATGAATCAGATCGCTAAACAGTACGGTTGGCATAAGCCTCGTCAACGCGCCCTGCGCTGGCGCGACGGTGACACGGTTCCCGTGCCGCTGGCCGCGATCCGTGTCGTGCGCTATCACCAGGGGGCCGATCCCGGTCCTCACTATGCGTGAACATCGATGGAGAGCCCGGTGCGTAACGAAAAGCGCACGCCGGGTTCGGTGAGGGGCATCCGGAAACTTCTGAGGTCAGTACCTTGGACGCGCCGGATGCCCACTCTCTGTCGGTTGCGTGCCGCATATCGACCAGGACCCTACGCTGAAAACCGGCCTGTCCTCTCGCGAATCTTTACTAGGATCGTCGCCATCTTTAACCAATCATGGGCTCCGCACGTATCGAACACGCTTGCTGAGCTCTTCGACTCAGATCGTGACCAGTTCAGCGATCGTCGGGCCTCTTAGGGGGCGGCTCACGGCGGAAAGTCTGGTTGCTATCAAACTTGGCGATTCGCCACTCGCCGTCGCTGCCTCGCTGGCAGTCCATGCGTACATCTGCGACCGCGGCCGGCGCGGTTTCACTAAGTCCATTCGCACTTCCCACTGTAGTAAAGAATAAGAGCGTGAAGGTGATCGAAACCTCGACGGCGCTGCGAAAACCGATGCGCAAGTTGGAAATTGTGTGGCGTTGCGTCGGTACGCCAGCGGCTTGTGCGGAAAGCGTTTCGAGGCGCCCTTTGTAGAATTGCACGACCGCCGCGCGGCCGTTGACGGGAGCACCGCGCACCGAGTAGATGCAATCCTCGGTAAGGAGATTGGCGATCTCGAGCCCCTGATTGACATCCAACTCGTAGGCCCAGTCGTTAATCAGTTGTTGCACCTCGTTAACGGCAAGCGCCTGATCCATGTTCAACTTGGCCACGTATGTCCCCCCTTAACTTTAGCTGTTGCGCACTTAGTGCTGTCCATCATCGCCCCGCTATTCCGCGGAAGCAACTTGCCCGCTATCAATCGCGCGAGCAACGCTTCGCTTGAGCGCGCGTATCGGTCCGGACGGGTCGATTGACCGGTGTCGGTGCGAGCCCTAACCTACCTCGTAAGCGATGGACTCACGATAGGGAGAAAATGAATGAAGGAGCTTAGATTCGACGATCGAGTTGCCGTGATCACCGGTGCAGGCAGAGGCTTGGGACGCGCGTACTCCCTTCTACTGGCATCACGCGGGGCTAAGGTCGTCGTAAACGATAATGGGGTCAGCCGACATGGTGAGGGTGGTCATGCAGAGCCAGCACATCAAGTCGTCAATGAGATTTGCCAGGCTGGCGGCCAAGCGGTCGCCGTCACAGATTCCATCGCGACGCCGGAAGGCGCCCAGTCGATCATCGATGCCGCAATCAAGCAGTACGGGCGGCTCGATCTATCCACAGCGCCGGTATCAACCGAGCCATGCCGGGATATGACATGGGAACAATTCTCCGCCACTCTGGGAGTCACCTGCATGGCGCTTTTCACCTGGTGCATGCGGCCATGCCGATCATGTGCGATGGGGGCTATGGGCGAATGGTGATGACGTCGTCGATCGCGGGGCTTTACAGCCAGCGAAACCTCGCCGCTTATGCGGCCTCCAAGGCGGCGCTCATCGGCCTGTCGCACACCATTGCGCATGAAGGGGCGCCGTACGGTGTCACGTGCAACGCAATCATTCCGTCGGCGCTGACACGTCTTTCCGAAGGACGGGACACTTCGTCATTTCCAGACACGATGACTCCAGACACTGTCGCGCCTGCGATTGCCTGGCTGGTGCACGAGAACTGCAAGGCCACGGGCGAGATCTATGTGATGCTGGCTGGGCGCATCGCCAAGGCGTTTGTGACCGAGACTGTCGGCGTGTTTCGCGAGCATTGGACGATAGAACAAGTCGCTGAGCAGTTCCATCAGATAGAAAACACGAAGAATTTCAAAGTGTTCCCGCCGTACCCGAACGGCTTCATGGACCATCTGGATTACAGCTTCAAGATGAACCCGCCCAAGTAGGTGGGTTTCTACAATCACTGGCGCAAGTTTGACGGAAGACCGGTAATCTCAACTAGAGAGAGGACAGGATGAGTTTGCTGTCCGGAAAAGTCGCTGTTGTGACGGGAGCGAGCCGCGGGATTGGCAAGGGCATCGCTACTGCTCTCGGGTCACATGGAGCCACCGTCTATGTGACGGGTCGAACCGTGAATGCGGGGACTTATGAGCTTCCGGGCACCGTAGGCGAGACCGCCTTCGAAGTTGACCGGCGGGGCGGGAGGGCATCGCAGTCAGGGTTGACCACGGGCACGATGATGATGTGGCATCCCTTTTCGATCGAGTGAAGCAAGATCATGGCGGGCTAGACATCTTGGTGAACAACGCCTTCGCCCTGCCGGAAGATCTTACTGAGGCGCAGCCGTTTTGGCAGAAACCACTGTCAAATTGGCAGATGGTCGATGTACGTGTCTGTTCGAACTTTGTCGCCACGTGGCATGCGGCCCAGATTATGGTTCCGCAAAATTCCGGGGCTAATCGTCGCCATCTCTGGCTATGCCGGTGTGGCCTACAACTACGGCGTCATTTTCGGAACCTGCAAATCCGCGGCCGATCGAATGGCGCGGGACATGGCCATCGAATTGCAACCCTACAACGTCACTTCGCTCTCGCTATGGCAGGGACTTACCTTCACCGAACGGGCCAACAGAAACCTTGAGCGCAATCCCACGATGAAAGCTGTAACCATTACCAATCCAGTAACCGGCTGCAGTCCCGAGTATCCGGGACGAGTAATCGCAGCGCTTGCCACCGATCCGGATATAGCCCGACGGTCGGGGGGGGGGTACCTTCATCACTGCGGAATTAGCACAGGATTACGGCATTACAGATCTCGACGGTAAGGTCGTCCCGTCATTACGTGCGGAGCGTGGGGCACCCATTTGGCAGCCCATTCCGCGCCCGAACCCACCGCGTTGAATTTGTCGGACCACGTTCAATGCACTTGGTGTGCTCGAGGCGAACGCGTCATTGCGCAGGTTTTCTCAGCATGAGCGCGGAGCGCCGTGTTCTGCAAACGATTTCATCGCGTTGATTGATGGCAAAGTGTTCGAGCACCACAATCCCCTGAGTCGGCCTCGATTTTGACGCCCTTACATCCACGACGATTGTTTCTGCGCGAATAGTGTCGCCCACGAAAACCGGCTTCGGAAACACTGTTTCGCTCATTCCGAGGTTGGCGACGGTCGTTCCGAGCGTTGTATCGTAGATGCTAAGGCCGATCACCAAGCCCAGCGTGAAGATGGAGTTTACTAACGGCTTGCCGAATTCCGTCAGGGCTGCCGCATGATGGTCAATGTGAACTGCCGCGGGATTATAGGTTAGCGCCGAAAACAGGAGATTATCTACATCAAGGACAGTTCGACGAACGTCGTGAACGAATTTCTGTCCTATCTCAAATTCTTCAAAATAAAGGCCGGCCATTACGACCTCATCGATACAAGTAGCAAGTAGCCTTCATTTTAACCATTTCCCGGATGTTTCGCCGGTCCGCCAAGAGTGAATATTTACCGGATTAGTCCCTGGCGCCTGCTCGAGGTGAGCCTCTTCCGGTCGTATGCGCCGGTCGGGATGCGTTTCAGGGGATGCCTCAAGACTGGAGGAATAAAGGCGACTTGTCATGCTTGGTCCTCGGAAGATAGTGCTCCTAAGGCTCTATTGGTCCCGTGAGCGCGCATTATTGGATTAACATTCGACCCATCACGAAGAGAAGTGGAGTCCGTATGTCCGAGCTCAGGTTTGATAATCGCGTTGCAGTCGTGACAGGTGCCGCCAGGGGCCTCGGTCGTACGTACGCGTTGCTGCTCGCGGCGCGGGGCGCCAAGGTCGTGGTCAACGACATCGGCGGTGCCATGAGCGGTGAAGGTACCGACCCGGAGCCGGCGCAGCGTGTGGTGGAGGAGATTCGAGCCGCCGGTGGCGAGGCGACGCGATCTACGGACACCGTGGCGACGCCTGCGGGGGGCGAAGCGATCATTCAAACGGCTCTAGATCACTATGGCCGGATTGATATTCTGATCCATAACGCAGGTAACGTCCGCTACGCATCGTTAAAGGAGATCTCCCAGGAGGACTTTGATGCTGTCTTGGACGTTCACTTAGGGGGCGCCTTCCACCTCGTGCGTGCTGCGTTTCCCCTGATGTGTGCGGCCGGCTAAGGTCGCATCGTGTTGACCTGTTCGATTGGTGGCCTTTATGGCAACGCCCGTGTGGTGAGCTATGGCATGGCAAAAATGGCGCTTGTTGGCCTCTCGAACATCGCGGCCATCGAAGGCGCAGCAGAAGGCGTGAAATGCAATGTCATCCTTCCGAGCGCGGTCACGCGCATGGCCGAGGGCTTGGATATTTCGCAGTATCCCCCGATGGGACCCGAGCTGGTAGCGCCGGTGGTGGGCTACCTCTGCCACGAATCTTGTGCACTCACCGGCGAGATGCCGGCCGCGATCGCCGGTCGCGTCGCACGGGCCTACGTGGCCGAGACGTCTGGCGTATATCGTCCCGCCTGGACTGTCGAAGCGGTGGCTGAGCAACTGCCGGCCATCATGGATTCGGAAAGACAAATCGCCTTTCCGAGCACTCAAGGCTTTGGATCGCACATCGCGTACAGCTTCGATATGGCCCGCCGCGGAGGACGATAAACAAAGCGCCAAAGCGTTCAGCTCAAGTTCGGGAATTGGCGCAATGAGGAAATTACGTCTATAACTCAATGAGTTGTATCGAGATTTCATGGCCCGGTGATTCGGGATACGATGACCGACAACGCGCCCGATTCATCGGTCGATTCTGCTCTGCGGCGGGCACCGAGAGCGGATCATTGAGTCTGAAGACCACATCCAGAGTCGGTGCGAGACTGCGGAGGCGCTGGCGACGGTTGGGTGACACCCTTGCAAGGGCCGCTTGCTAGCTCTACGCGAAGGGCCGTCGACGAGCGGATCCTACGGGCGATTGCTGGCGCTCACACAGCGAGGATAATTCATGAGTAGCGAGGCCAAGATTCCGGACTCCGTGAGCAGTTGGAGAATCGAGAGCGGCGCCCAGATTCCCGACGGTCGCACGGCTCTCGACATTCTCGCGTGCGACAAGGAACCACTGCCCTCCATTCTGGACAATCCGGGGGATATTCATCCTGCTCCTCGACTGATTCCCTTCGATCGCTATATCGATGACCGCTTTGTCGATCTCGAAGTGGAGCATATATGGCGGAAGTTCTGGCAAGTGGCTTGCCGCGTTGAAGATATTCCGAGGGTTGGCGACTACCTCAACTACGACATCGTCGATAATAGCTATCTGATCGTCCGCAGCGGGGAGAACAAGTTCAGTGCTTTTCACAACGTGTGCCGTCACCGTGGCCGAAAACTGTGCACCAGTAAGGGTCATGGTGAAGCGCTACGCTGTGCTTATCATGGTTGGACTTACAATTACGATGGCAAATTGACCTGGATCCCCTATGAGCAAGACTTCCCGCATCTCGATACTGCATATCAGGGGCTGGTGCCCGTGCAAGTTTCCGTATGGGGTGGGAATGTCTTCATCAACCCGGAGCCCCGTCCCGCGCCCCTTGAACAGGCCACCGCGCCCATGGCGGCTCACTACGAGAGATATCCGCAGGAGCAACGCTACACCGCCTCACGCATCTTGATCGAGATCGAGGCGAACTGGAAGGCCGCACAGGAGGCCTTCATGGAGGGTTACCACGTTCTCGAAACCCATACCGATGGTTTGCCCATTTACGCTTCGGTCGCCACCCGTATCGATAATTGGAGCGATGGTCTGGGTCTCGTGAGCCGATTGTTCACGCCCGCGGTTGCGCCCGACGCCTGGGTTGAGGATCGCGTCTTGCCGCGAGAGTGCCTCATGATGTACTGCACCGCGATGAGGCTGCCTTTGCCGCCGGAAGAGCGTGGCAATGATTTAGGCGATGCGCGCCGGTATGCGGCTGAAATGTTGCGCAAGCGAGTGGAGTCCAGCAGTGGCCGAGATTTCTCCCAGCACCCATCCAGCTACTTCATCGACCAGGGTCGGTACACGATGTTTCCGAACTTCTCTCCTTTCTGGGGTGAGGCGTCCCCTCGATGGCACAAGTTCACCCCGTTGGGCCGCAACCCCAATGCGTGCCAGATGGAAATTCGGACACTTCTGCCAATCCCTCCGTCGGGTGAATTTCCGGTAGAGCCGCCGACGTACCACGTGCCGCTTGGCGGACGTGTGTATGAGATTTTCCCAGAACTCGGACAGGCTGCGCGTCTCGTCGATCAGGACCTCACCAATCTAGCGGCTGTTCAGCGCGGCTTTCGGGCAGCGCCAGCGAGCACCGCCTACATGACGCTCGCGAACTATCATGAGTCGATGATCCGGCGATTTCACGAGATTTATGACGCCGCGCTCGGAATCGATATCAACTAAAGTCGGCGCTCCAGGGTCGACCCAGCGTGTAATGACGCACTTTGAACCGATCGCCCGATCCGATCAAATTCCCGAGGGCACTGGGGTCGCAGTTCAGATTGACGGGAGATCCGTTGCGCTATTCCGCGCGGACGGACTCCTGTTCGCACTCGATAATATTTGCCCTCATGCGGGCGCCGCACTTGCGCACGGGCGCATCAAAGACGGGACTGTACGCTGTCCATTGCACGGCAGTATGTTCGACCTCCGCACCGGGCGATGCCGAAACTCAACAATCGACGGAAGTCGACCGGTCGTCGTCCACGCGGTCCGGGAAGTCGATGGCCAAGTGGAGGTTGCACTTTCCGATGCGCCTGTCACGCGCCCAGAGACCTAACCTCCACCAAAGCAGTTGTGCTAGAAGACCACAGTTCGCAGTTCGACCACGGTTAGTGATGCCGTTGAGCAAACGCCGCCTGCCAAAAGTCGGGCCCGCGCTCTGAGCCTCTTGGATAACAGTGTCGCTTTTCTTCCATGCTGGCACTTTTCGCCTTCCATGGCGGCACAAAACCTTCGGTATAGAGACCGATGAACGACTGGCCTACTCGACGATTATAGATTTGCAATAGCGCCTACAAGCGACTACCTTGATTTTGTAGCATTCTTCCGTGTGTTGCCGTCATCGCGACGCCACCCGGGCGAACATGCTATCAACGTGGCACGAAGCCAGTTCAGCGCCGGAGCAATGGAATGCTCGAGAAGCCGCTTCTTTTCTCGATCAAACCCGGAGTCGTGGCCGCGTGGAACGCGCGCACAGTCGTCATCGTTGCTCCATCTGACGGTTCATCCACCCGTGTTCGCGACGTGGCAACCGGAAAGGAGCATGACGTCCCTGTGGACGAACTCGGAGGCATTCCGGCGATCGGCCAACTCAAGAGCGATGAGCACCGATGGGCGCTAGTGCGGGACTCCACGCGAGCCGAATGGAAGGAAGCCCGGCGTCGTGAGCGGGTCCTCAACAGATGCATCTTAGGAGACGGTGACGCATCAGTACGAGTGCAGTTTGCTTGTAAAGCCTTAGGTCTCTCGAGACGCAGTATCTACCGGCTCCTGGCAACCTACCGCGCCGCGGCTCAAACGTCCACGCTGATTCAGAAACATCGTGGGACTCCCCCGGCGGCCCGACGCCTTACCGCAGCGCGTGAGGCCATTGCTATGCGCTGTATTGAACAGCGCTTTCTCAGCCGACCCCGAGCCACGGTGTCCTTCGTTACCGAGGAAATCGAAAGACAATGCCGCGCGGCGGGCCTGAGGCCGGTATCGCGCAAGGCAATTGATATGCGCATCACGTCTCTGGATCCCCGGTTGGTGACCTCTCGTAGACACGGCAGTAAGGCGGCCCGAACGGCCTTCGGCCCAGTAGGCGGCCATTACGACGTCAGTGCTCCGCTTGAGGTCATGCAGATCGATCACACACGCGTTGACGCAATTGTGGTCAGTGAGGTCACTCGAAAGCCTTTGGGCCGCCCGTGGATAACGCTCGCGATCGACGTGGCGAGTCGGATCGTCATGGGAATGTTTATTTCGTTCGATGCGCCGTCCATCACCTCGGTATGCCTTGGTTTGACGCACGCCTGCTTGCCCAAGAATCGTTGGCTTGCTGACCGAAAGATTGATGTTGAGTGGGATCAATGGGGGATTCCGGGCGCCCTGCACATGGACAACGCGCGCGAGTTTCGTTCTCAGTCCGTGCGGCGAGGGTGTGACGAATATGGCATCAAGAAAATCTTCCGACCGATCGCAAGGCCGCATTTCGGTGGCCATATCGAGCGATTGATCGGCACCCTGATGGGCCGCGTTCATCTCCTGCCGGGTACCACATCGTCCAGCATAGCCGCCCGGGGGAACGACGACCCGAAACACAGCGCCACGATGACGATCGCGGAGCTTGAATCGTGGATAGCACTCGAAATCGCCGGCCGTTATCACAGAAAAACGCACCGCTCCCTAGGTGTCTCGCCCCTCGCGGCTTGGGAAGCCGCGATCAGCAAAGGACTCTATCCCACATTACCGTGGGACGCCCAAAGTTTCATGGTGAATTTCCTCCCCCTCGCCACTCGGATTTTGCAGAAGGACGGCATTCACCTATTCAACATCCGTTATTGGTCGGAACGGCTGCCGCTGCTCGCGAAACCTCATGAATCCGTGATCGTGCGCTATGACCCGCACAACCTTTCGCGAGTGTTTGTCCTAGGCTATGACAAACAGTATCACGAGGTGCCGTATGGCGATGTCCGCCACCCGCCGATCTCCATTTGGGACCACCGGGCGGCCGCAGCTCACCTTCGTGCCCACCAACGAAAGGTCGACGAGCTCGGGATTTTTGCAGCGCATCTGCAACAACGTACGATCGAGTCCGAAGCCATGAGTGCAACTCGGCTCGCGAGATCGAAAACAACCAAGATAGCCCGAGGGGTGCCCGCGCCTCCAGCCCCACTGATCAATTATGATATTCCTGCGCAAGAACTTGAAAGCGAAATCTGGCAGTCGGGTTTATGACACTCGACCTCTCGCATCTAAGCGCAGGAGCAAGGCTTCAGGCCTTCGAATCCAGCGAAGTGCGCGTCCGCTTAGTGCAGGAGGCACGGTGGGTATCGCACGAACGGGTTCAACGCGTACTCGACGAATTAGAATGGAGATATTTGCATCCCGTTTGCAGCCGCATGCCGTGTCTATTGCTATATGGAGATAGCGGGATCGGAAAGACCATGGTCATTGAGAAGTTCTTGCGGATGCATCCTGCAACTTATGACCCCCGTGAGGGCCTGCAGAAGCAATCGGTGTTCATGGTAAAGATGCCCACCACACCGGATGAGCGGCGTTTTTACGTCAAGATGCTTACCACCCTGCACGCGCCCTTCTCCCCGTCTGAGCGGCTTGCGACACTCGAGGACATCGCAATGCGGCTGCTTAGAAAAATCGGACTGAAAATGCTCGTGATCGATGAGGCGCATCAGCTATTGGCGGGAAGCTACCGGGAGCAGCGCCGCGCTTTGAACCTACTCAAAGGCCTGACCAACGAACTCTTGATCCCCGTGATCGCGGTCGGGACGGAAGATGCCTTGCACGCCATCCAGACCGACGCGCAGGTCGCCTCACGATTCGACCCCCTCCATCTCGCTCGATGGAGCGAATCGGACGCATTCCGCAACTTTATCGTTACCTTTGGCAAACAGTTACCACTGCGCAAGCCCTCCCCATTCGGGGATCGCGAGATGATTCGTCTGGTGCTTGCCTCCAGCGGCGGCATCACGGCGCGTGCTACGCGCCTCATCACCCGGGCGGCCGCTGAAGCGATTGCCGATGGGACTGAATGCATCGACTGCGCCCGGCTCGACTCGATGAATGCGCGCAAATTGTCGGATGCGGCCTGATAACACAACATATGCCCTACCCTCCTGTCCACGGCCACGGCGTGAGGAAGCAGCGCACTCTTGGCTGACGCGCGTGGCCCAAGAGTACGGGCTAAATGCCGATAGGCTGCTCGATCACCTTCTGCGGGAACACAACTCGGCATTTTGTCTTGAACGCGCGTTCTATGCACCATTTGTGAGCGCGCTCTCCAAGGCGACCAGGATTCCACGGCGTACCTTAACTAAGTTGCAGGGTGCGCCGCTCGATTGGATATTGCAGGACCGGCGATACTGCAACGTCTGTATCCGCTGCCTCGAAATGGATGTGCTTGCCGGCAGCAAACCCTTTTTACGGCTCGAATGGCGCCAGGCTTGGCGAACCAATTGCGCCATCCATGGCATCCGGTTACTGCGCACCACTCTGAGTTTCATGTCAGAAGGCGTGCACACGGTTAATGGTGCCCGCGAATGTCAGAGGCTTCGAAGCAAATCGGCAGCCCTTGAGGCTACCCTGGATCGGGCCCTGGCCACCAAGCTCAAGGTCATCGCCGTTACTCGCGCAGTCGAGCGGATGGAGACGGCAATCGATCGCGCACTTGGAGGTCATGATCCCGACACTCGCATCTGGGGACCCTTAAGCGCCTCGGAGTTTCTGATTGTCGTACAGGACGTAACCAAATGGGCATTGAGCAACTTCGAGTGCTTTTGTGCTAGGCCAGAGGCGGAAAACCTGCCCACCGGCGTCAGGATAGTCGCCGACTTCTACTTCACGATGATGCCACGTCACCTGCCACCGTTCGCCTCCGGGTTTTCCGTCAGGACCCTACGTAAAACACCAGAGCCGGGACTTCGGGCGGCCGCGCTGTGGATGGCGGAAGCGCTGTTGGCCAAACAGGAAGCGTACACCCGTGTTGAGACGGTAGAACCGCCCGCTCGACAATGGCGACTGCTTAAACGCCGAACGCCGACGGGTCTATACTGGCTTCTTCAGCAAATGGCGGCATGGCCCCGACGATACACCCGCCATCAATGGATGGACCTCAACTCGATCTTAGTTCTTTATCGCTAGCCTGTTGAAGTCGATCTGCCATGTCGGGGCGCCGTGTCCGAATCGATTGACGGATGGCGCCTTAAACGACTTCGTCGTCCGAGCTCGATTGCGTTTGCGTCAAATTCGCAGGCTTGCGCTCGTCGCGCGTCTTTCGACCTGCCTGCAACTTCCGCCGTTGCTTCTTATATTCCGCGAGCGCCGCTTCGGTGGACAGGGTTAGGGCATCCAACTCGCGGCGCCCCAACGGCGTCTTAAGTTCAGCCATAGGAATTCCCTCCACGATCGAGAATAGCGCAAAACTACAGCCGACCCAATTTCCCGGGTCACGCCGGCGCCGTCGCAATTGTAGGGGCCGGTCAGGAGTTATGCTGCTCCGCAATTGTCACGGGTAGGAAAATGTGACGCCTTGAGAGGCAAAAAGTGCCGTAATGAAAGAAAAACGACAGCGGGCGCATTCTCCTCCAAGCGGCGGCTATCTTGCGAACCAAGATCGATGCGGTATCCGTCGGTACTCGGAAGAACAAGGGAAAACAATCGCCGAGGCTCGCACGGAATTCCTTCGAGCGGTGGATACACTCATTTGGAACGGGGAACAGGCGGAGACTTTGTGCTCTCCGTGTCCGTGAGCGAGGGTCGGTGGGTCATCCCTGAGCCTGCCGGTGTGGTGGCGGCGTTCGTGCCGTGGAACTACCCGGCGGTGATTTCGGCGCGCAAGCTGGGTCCCGCGCTTGCGGCAGGCTGTCCTGTCATTCTCAAGGCGGCGGAAGAGGCACCCGCCCCCGTCGTGGCGATTGTCGAGTCTCTTCAAGAGGCGGGGGTACCCCAGGCGTACTGAGTATGGTGTTTGGCGACCCTCCGGCCATATCGAAACGACTGCTGGCCTCGCCGAAGGTCAGAGTGGTGAGCTTCACCGGATCGACCCGCGTCGGGCGGGAACTCGCGCGCCTCGCCGCTGATCAGCTGCAACGGTGCATTCTGGAGTTGGGGGGCCACGCTCCCGTCATTGTTCTGGAAGATGCGGACCTCGATAAGGCGGTGCCCGCAATCGCGGCCTACAAGTTCGCAGGCGCGGGCCAGAGCTGTAACGCCCCGAGTCGGATTTTCGTCCAAGCAACCGTGTACGAGAAATTCGTCGACAAGCTGACCAGTGCCGCCGAGTCAATCCGAATTGGAGCAGGATACGAGCCCGACACTCAAATGGGTCCCATGACCACCTCACGCGGTGTCGCGACGATGCAGCGGTTGACCGCCGATGCCGTCACGCGCGGCGCTACGGCGACGACCGGCGGGAGGCGCCTCGAGCGGCGAGGGTATTTTTGGCCACCGACGATCCTGCGCGACGTGCCGCCGGCGTCCGAGATTTTGCGGGAGGAGCCGTTCGGTCCCATCTTGCCGGTTCTGCCGTTCGTGGCAATCAATGACGCCGTGGCAATGGCGAATGCCAATCGCTATGGCCTCGCTGCCTATGTACTGACCGGCGCGACGGAGGCCGCCCAGCATATTGCCGGCGCTCTGGCGGTTGGCTCAGTCGGAATCAATCAATTAGCGGGCGTTGCGCCCCACGTCCCCATCGGCGGCCTCAACGAAAGTGGATATGGGTATGAGGGCGGCGCTGAAGGGTTCCGGGGCTTTCAATCGCTCAAGGCGATCAGCGAGAAGCGTAGCTAGTCCGGTTCCGCATGTTAGAGGGGAGGAAGATCATGCTGACTCGCCGGCTACACCGTCGCGCGCTGCTGTGGCAACTGATACTGCAAGTGACCCTTCAGGGGTGATGACCCGACGTAAGCTCTTCAGTCTGATCGGCCGCGTCGCCGGCGCAGGGGCCATGTACCAGGTCATGGCCCAGCTGGGGTACGCGCAGGAGTCCGGTTACACGGGGCGCGTCAGGCTCGACGGTGATCCCAAGGGCGCCTCGGTGCTGATACTCGGCGCAGGGCTCGCCGGTCTGTCGGCAGCCCTGGAATTGCAAAGCGTTGGATACAAGGTGCGGGTGCTCGAGTACAACGCGCGCGCCGGTGGTCGGAACTGGTCAATCTACGGCGGTGATGTCATTACCGAGCTCGGGGGCGACAAGCAACATTGTCGCTTTGAGAAAGGGTTGTATATGAACCCGGGCCCCTGGCGCATTCCTCATCACCATTATGCCGTTATCGATTACTGCAAGCGCCTCAAGGTCCCGCTCGAGCCCTTCACACAGGTCAACCACAATGCCTATGTGCATTCGAGCACCGCGTTTGGGAGCCGCCCCCGTCGTTATCGCGAAGTCCAGGCGGATTTCAACGGTCACATTGCCGAGCTGCTTGCCAAGACCACTTCGCAGCGCACGCTCGCCGAACCGGTCAGCGTCGAGGACCGTGCCATCTTGCTCGAGGCGCTCCGCGATTGGGGTGCGCTCGATAGCAACTACGAATACAGTAAGGGCCTCATGACGAGCGACCGGCGCGGCTACGAAGTCGCTCCTGGTGGCGGCCTCAATCCGCCGCCGGTGTCCTCTGAGCCGATGGCGATGCGCGAGTTGCTGAACTCCCGACTGTGGAGTGCGATCGCAGTCGGGCACGAATATGATTTTCAGAGCGCCTTGTTTCAGCCCGTCGGCGGCATGGGCATGATTGGGCGAGCATTCAGCCGAGAAGTCGGTGACTGCATCGAATACAACTGCAGGGTGACGGCGATCCGCCAGGATGACCAGGGTGTTACGGTAGCCTGCCAGGATTCGCGCGACGGAGGCTCGGTACGTGCGCATCGCGCCGACTGGTGCATCTGCACAATTCCGGTGTCGATCC
>CAVWME010000006.1:0-16888 GCA_963755935.1 uncultured Gammaproteobacteria bacterium | reverse complement strand
GTACATCTACTGGTTCGGTTAAGGCAACTGCTCGAGCGTGGCGCTCGCCGTGTACCGGGTGGTGCAAGAGGGCTTGATCAACGCGCTGCGACACGCCCAGGCGACGCGCATCAAAATCGTGGTCGACGGACCGATGAGCGCATCCGCGTGAGCGTCTGCGATGACGGCATCGGCCTGCCGGCAGACTGGCGCGGCCCGGGCATTTCGGACTTCGCGGACTCACCGATCGCGTGGCACAGCTCGGCGGCAGGTTCGAGGTCGGCAGCGATGGCGCTCGTGGCACTTGCCTCGCGGCGGACATTCCCTGCGGGCGGCTGCATGATTCGTGTGCTGCTGGTCGACGACCATGCCGTGGTGCGCACCGGTTTTCGGCTGCTGCTGCAATCGACGGTGAGGTGACCGTGATCGGCGAGGCGGAATCGGGCGAGGCCGCCTGCACGCTGTATGCCGAGCTCGAGCCCGACGTCGTAGTCATGGACATTGCCATGCCCGGCATGGGCGGTCTCGAGGCGCTGCGGCGCATGCGCGCGCGTCACCCGCAAGTGCGCGTGCTGACGCTCTCCGCGCACGACGATCCCATGCACGCGCGGCGCTGTCTTTCCGAAGGTGCGCTCGGTTTTTTATCGAAGCGCAGCGCCCCGGAGGCGTTGGTGCAGGCGGTCACCACCGTGGCGTCCGGGCGGCGCTACCTCGATGCCGCGCTCGCCCAGAAGCTCGCGCTCGCCGAATTCGAGGGCGCCTCGACCTCGCCCGTGGACCGGCTCTCGGAACGCGAGTTCGAGGTGTTCGTGCGGCTCGCAGGCGGCGCCTCGGTCCAGCGCATCGCGCAGGATTTGAAACTCTCCGCCTCCACGGTCGGCACGCACCTCTACAACATCAAGCAAAAGCTCGGCGTCCAGAACCAGTCCGAGCTCACGTTGATCGCCATCCGCCACAAGGTCATCGAGGCCTAGGAGCTCGCCCGCACCATGACCCTCATGACGACCGGCCAGGCGATCGCCGCGTCGCTCATCGCGCACCGCGTGGACACCGTGTTCGGCATTCCCGGCGCCCACATGTACGACTTCAACGATGCGCTGGCGCGCGAGGCCGAGGCGCTGCGTTTCATCACAGCGCGGCACGAGCAAGGCGCGGGGTACATGGCCTACGGCTACGCAAAATCCACCGGCCGCCCCGGCGTCTACACCGTCGTTCCGGGCCCCGGACTGTTGAATTCCGCGGCTGCGCTTTGTACCGCGTACGGTGCGACCGCGCCGGTGCTATGCATTACCGGCAACATCATGTCGCATCTCATCGGTCAGGGCCGCGGACAGCTGCACGAGCTTCCCGATCAGCTCGCGTTACTGCGCGGACTCACCAAATGGGCCGAGCGCATCAATCATCCGACCGAAGCACCGCGCCTCATGGCGGAAGCTTTCCGCCAGCTTAGCTCCGGACGCGTGCGCCCAGTTGCGGTCGAGGCACCTTGGAACGTGTTCGGCATGCAGGCCGAGGTGGCGGCGGCGGCGCCGCTCGGCGCGTACGCGCCGCCTGTTCGCCGACCCCGACACGGTGACCGCCGCGGCACGACTCATCGCCGCCAGTAACAGGCCGCTGATCAGCGTGGGCGCCGGCGCGCTCCATGCCGGCGAGGCCGTGCTTGCGCTCGCGCGCCTGTTGCAAGCTCCGGTTACCGCGCATCGCAGCGGCCGCGGCGTCGTGAGCGATGACTCGCCTTATGGCCTGCGCTCGGTGGCGGCGCACGAGTACTGGAAGGATGCGGACCTGCTTATCGGCATCGGCAGCCGTTTGGAGCTGCAGCATTTCCGCTGGCGCTTCCTGCCGCGCGGCGTGAAAGTCGTGCGTATCGACATCGATCCCACGGAGATGGTGCGGTTGAAACCGGACGTCGGCCTCGTCACCGACGCGCTCCTCGGAACGCGCGCCTTGGTGGCCGCGCTCGAGCCTCTCGTCGGCCGACGCGCCTCGCGCGAGGCGGAGCTGCAGGAGATCAAGGCGCGCGCCGACGCGCTGATTCAAGGTGTGCAACCGCAGATGGGTTACCTCGATGCAATTCGCCGCGTGCTGCCCCGCGACGGTTTTTTCGTGGAAGAGATCTCGCAAGTCGGTTTCACCGCGCGCTTCGGATTTCCCGTTTACGGTCCGCGCCAATACGTCACCGGTGGTTACCAGGACAATCTCGGCTTTGGCTTCAACACCGCGCTCGGCGTGAAGGTCGCGCATCCGCGCAAAGCCGTCGTCTCGATCACCGGCGACGGCGGATTTCTGTTCGGCTGCCAGGAGTTGGCGACCGCCGTCCAGCACTCGATCAATCTCGTCACCATCGTCTTCAACAATGGCAGTTACGGCAACGTGCGCCGCGATCAGCTTGAGCAATACGACGGCAGGCTCTTAGGGGCGGATCTGACCAATCCGGATTTCGTGCGCCTGGCGGAAAGCTTTGGCGTGCGCGGGTCGCGTGCGCGCAATCCGGCCGAACTGCAGAATCAGCTCGAGAGTGCACTCGCCGCGGACCGGCCCGCCCTCATTGAAGTGCCGGTCGAGCGCGGCAGCGAGACCTCGCCGTGGCCGCTGACTTTACCGCCGCCACCCGTCTAAAGCCGCATCAGGCATCGATGGAGATGCGGTAATCCTGTCCTGCGGGCGCTCCGCCCGGCACACCCCAGTAGGTGAAGTCGAGGCGCTGCCCGGGCTTGAGCTTGGAGGTGTCGAGGTGCAGGACGTGGACGCCGAGGGCGTTCGCGGTGGTCGTCGCGTCGGTCACGTTCTGCCAACCGTCGAAGCCGTAGTGCACGTTGGCGGGCGCGGGCAGCACGATAACGAGCGAGACCCCCGCCTTGATGTCACCGATCGGCGCGTGGGGAGCCCAGATGGCCCGCCGCGCCTCGACGCGATCGCCGCGATAGCGCCGCCAGACGGCTTCCGGACGATCGAAAGGTCGCTGCAGCGCCCGCGATGCCACCAGCTTCACGAACTCCGCGTGGGTCCAGGCTAGGGGCATGGCCGATCCGGTCGCTTGCCCGAATTGCAGTCCACGTTCGGGTATCGACGGAGCATCCCAGATTTGCTCGGGCAACATGCCCCCCGGCGACGCCATGCGCGCCATCGCGTCCATGAGCGGCAACGGATCGCGGCCGCAAGCAATCTCGTAGTGCGCGCGCTCCCCGGTGAGCAGCGGCCAGGGTCGGCCGCGGCCGACCCCGTCGTATTCGCTGCCGTCATCGTGCTCGCCGTAGCCGTCGTCAAAATAACGGCGCCAGCTCGGGCCGTTGGGTGTATCGACCTTAAGCAGTGCATCGGCGAGCCGCAAACTTCCCAGGATCAAGGGATCGTCGGGGCGCCGCAGACCGAAGCGCACCAACTGCAGGAAGTCGACGCCGAACTGTGCAGTGGCGGGCAGACCGGGATCGAACGCCTGATTCCTGAGCGACAGGACCTTGTCCAAGGCGCCGCGGTCGGCGATCGCCTGCGCCGGTGCGACGCGCACGTAGTACCCCGGGATTCCGTACTGTCGGGCGAGCGGGGTGTCGCGTACGGCAGTCCAGTCCTCGAGACGCGAATTCCAGAAATCCGCAAAATCGAGTGCGAGCTCGCGCGCATCGGCCGGCAGATAGTCGGCGCCGCAGACCAGGGCGGCAATGCATGCGGCGAGTGTGAAGGTGTTGAGGCCGGCGGTCTCCTCCCAGCGGTCCTGATCGCTCTGCGGCCCGTGACGCACGAGGTAAGAGAGGGCGCGCAGCACCATGTCGGCGACCTCCGTGCCTTCGAGCGCTCCCCGCTCCGCAAGCAGCGCCGCCAGCACCACCGGCAGCGCGGTCTCGTCGAGTTGCACCCCGCGCCAATACGCCTTGCCGCCGAGATATTGATTTTGATACCAGTGTCCGTCGGCGAGTTGCGAGGCGCGCAGGTATCTCAACGTATTGCCGGCCTCGCGCGTCGCCCCCACCGCGAGAAACGCGCCGGCGCACTCGACCAGATCGCGTGGCCACACGAGGTGATAGCCCTCGCGCTCTTCCTTGGTGTTTCCCCAGGGGACGCTCAAGCTCGCGACCATCGCTCCGGGATAGGTCTTGTCCTGATGGACGCGCAACACCATGGCCGAGATTTGAAACTGCCGCAAACAGTTGGCCGGCAGACCCCGTAAATACTCCGGCGGAAGCTGCGATCTCGCGTACCACTCTCTCCATCCCTGCAGGTGGCGGTCGCGCGTGGCCGCGAACGGCTCGAACAAGACCGTGAGCGCGAGCGTTGCCGCCGCCTCGCTGCTCGAGCCGAAGGCAAGCGCGAGCGTGCAACCCCGAGGCAGCTCGCCGAGCAGCGCCACGTTGCCGGGTCCCGCCGAACCGTATTCCCAGCTCATGGCGCCGTTGCGCGCGAAATCCTGCCATCCGTCGCTCGCACCGACGTAGCCGGCGCTCGCCCGCCCGAGGGCGTCGCGCTGCGCGCCATCGACAGCCGCGAGCGCCAGTGCGTACGGACCCTGCTGCGCCTGCAGGACGCGCCAGCCACCGTGATCGGCGACCTCGGCGCAGTTGTCCCGGCCGGTAGCCGCCGAGGTGCGGCGAGAGCAGCGCATAAGGGCGCAGCTCCGCATCGCCGCTGAGCGCGACGTCGATCAGCATCGCGTCGCGTTCCGCACCCGGCACGAAGGTGAGGGTCAACTGGAAGCGAGCGTGGCGATGGACGATGTGAACCGCCGGAATGCCCGGCTCCAAGACGTCTATCGTGTGCTGCCAGAGTCGCTTGACCTCCACCCAGAAGCCCTTGCCATCGGCCACGATGAAGCCGAGGTCGCGGATTTGCGGAATGTCTACTCGCGGATAGTAGACCTCGTTCAGAATCCCGCCGCCGATGGTGAACCACAGTCGCGAGCGGCCCGCGGAGCAGCCGACCATCTCCTTATTGCTGGTACTCCAGGTCGGCTGCAAACCGGGACCGCCCGGCGCCGCGCCGCTTCCCGGCGGACTCAAGACGGCTCGGGGGACGCGAGCCGCGCCCCCGCGCGCGCCGCGCCAAGCATCGCCACGTCGGGATTCACGATGAGCCGGGTCGGAATGGCCTTGACGAACGGCGACAGCCGTCCCTTGTCCTCGAAGCGTTGGCGAAACGCGCTCTGCGCGAGGAATGTCTCGATCTTCTGCGCAATGCCGCCGGCAATGTATACCCCGCCGCGCGCGCCATGAGCGAGCGCGAGATCGCCGGCGACCGCGCCGAACACAGCGCAGAACATCGAGAGCGCAGCCCGGCAGGCCGCGTCCGTGCCGGCGCCCGCCGTGATGTCGGCGGCTGTGAGCGTTTGCGGCGTACGCCCTGCCAATTGCTCAAGGGTCTTGTAAAGCGCCTCGAGGCCGCCGCCCGACAAGATACGCTCCACGGACACGCGGCCCTGTTCCTTCCACATGAGCTGCAGGGCTGCGAGCTCGTGCGCATCGCTCGGCGCGAATCCGATGTGGCCCCCCTCGGTCGCCATGGGCACCGAGAGTCCGCGAGCGCGCGCCAGACAGGAAACACCGAATCCGGTTCCCGGACCAAGGATGGTGATGGTTCCCTGGTTTTTTCCCGGCAGCGCTGGGCCGATGGTGCGCAAGTCCTTCTCGGTCAGAACCTCCGCGGCGAAGGCGAGCACGGCGAAATCGTTCACGAGTGCCGCTCGCTCGAAGCCGAATTTCTTGAGATCGTCTTCCGAAATGTTCCAGCCTCGATTCGTGAACTGCGCGGTGCCGTCGGTCACCGGACCGGCCACGGCGATCGCAGCGATCTGCGGCCGCGGCGCGCCCGTCCGCTCGAAGTAGGTGTGCAGGGCATCGAGGAACGCCGGAAAGTTTCCCTGCAGATCCTGCCGCTCCCGGATAGCCCAAGGTTGTGGACCGCTGGCGTCGACGATGGCAAAGCGAGCGTGTGTGCCGCCGACGTCGCCCACGAGAATATTCTTAGCCAGGCGAGTCCCCCGAGCTGCGGCCCTCGCCTCGCAATCGCTGATCCACCTCCGCTTCCGCGGCGAGCCAGTCCTCCATCTCGTGGCCGGGCTTAAAGCCGCGATGCTGCGATCGGAAGTAGGCTGCTTGCGCAATAGATGCATAACGATCGACCGGCGGCCGCGGTGCCGTCGCCGCCGAATGCGATGAAATCGCGTCCGATGCGCCGGTGGGCGACGCGCTCGACGGCGATTTGCGCTGGCGCACCCGCACCTTCGGGGCCGAGGTGCTCGCAGGCATTGCGCCCAGGGGCGTCGCGCTCTGAGGCGGGGCACTGGGGGTTGCGGCACCGTTATCCGGTCGACTGCCAGCGCCGCGGGTCGTCCTCTTGCTCGTGGTCATGACATCTCCCATAAGAACCGGCCCACCGGGTGGGCCTCGATAACCTACGATGGAAATGAGACAGATCGTCGAGTGACGAGTGTGCTCGATACGACTCTAACCGATTTGTGCGGATTGGCAACCCCATGATCAAGGTGCTTTTGCCTTACATTTGCGCTCATCCAACACACCACCGCAAACCTCGTGTTGCGCAGCGGCACGAGACCTGGGTAACCTGCCTTGATGAACGAGGCGCGAGTCAGCGGAGCCGGAAGAATCGTTTCAAATGAAACCCGCCGCCGCGGGTACGGGAGCGCCATGCTCGCCGTGTTCTGCGTGTTTGCGCTCCTCTTACCTGCCCTCGGCCACGTCGCGAACGCCCCGCCGCCGCTGCAGGTCGATCTCGACGCCTTCGATGCGATGAAGAAGTCCGTCCTGCTGCCGGACGGCGTGACGCTCGCCTACATCGATACCGGCAATCCGACCGGACCTCCTGTGGTGCTGATTCACGGCTACACGGACAACGCGCGCGACTGGGTCCCCGTGCTGCCCTATTTGTCGAAGCGCTTTCGCCTCATCCTGGTGGACATTCGCGGCCACGGAAAATCGAGCAAACCGGAGTGCTGCTATACGCGCCTCGATTTTGCGTATGACATCAAGCTCTTGCTCGACGCGCTGTCCATCCGGCAGGCCGATCTGATCGGTCACTCCTTGGGCAGCATCATCGCCCAGACGTTCGCGGAGTACTGGCCCGAGCGCACCGATCGCGTCGTGCTGATCTCCTCCACCGGCGGCCGTCCGCCCGGCTCGGCGCAGCCGCAGTTCGATTTTGCCGCCGAGATCCGCAAGCTCAAGGATCCCATCGATCCGGACTCGCCGTTCATGATCGCCTGGTGGGACTCGCCCACGCCCGTCAATCCCGACTTCATCCGCCGCCAGCGGCAAGACTCGGCCGCCATTCCGCTCAAGGTCTGGCTTGCGGTCCTCGATCAGGCGCTGCCAAACGCCACCGCCTACGCCGACCTGCAAAGCACGCTGCCGCGCCTCAAGGCACCCACCCTCCTCATCTGGGGCAGCAAGGACCCCATCATGGAGGAGCCGATGCGTAAGACGCTGCGCGATGCGTTGCCGGGCGCCCAAGTGAAAATCTTCGAGGGTCTGGGCCACAATCCTTTCTGGGAAGACCCACCGGCGGTGGCCATCGTCATCAACGCATTTTTGGGAGCGGCTCCCTAGCGCACAGCGCCGTGGTCCGCCAGCGCCTGATCGATCACCTCGATCCAGTGACGCACGGGCAGCGTCGTGCCGCTTTGCAAATGCTGGATGCAGCCGATGTTCGCCGAGACGATGCACTCGGCATCCAGCGGCTGCAGGTGTCCGAGCTTGCGATTGCGCAGCTCGTTCGCGATCTCGGGGTGCAAGACGGAATACGTGCCGGCGGAGCCGCAGCACAGGTGACTTTCGGCCGGCACTTTGACGTCGAAGCCGAGTGCGGTGAGCTCGGGAGCGACGCCGCACAACTCCTGCCCGTGCTGCAACGTGCACGGCGCGTGAAAGGCCACGCGCGGACCGGAGCGCGGCAGTCGATCCCTGAGCGCGAGCCGGATGTCCGGCAGGAATTCAGAAAGATCCCGGGTGAGTGCCGAGACGCGCCGTGCCTTGTCGGCATAGTCCGGGTCATGCCGCAATTCGTAGCCGTACTCCTTGGTCATCTGGCTGCAGGCGGAGGCGTTGACGACGATCGCCTCGACGCCGCCGTCGAGACGCGGCCACCACGCGTCGATATTGCGGCGCATGTCGGCAAGGCCGCCGGCGCGGTCGTTGAGATGCGTGCGCAGCGCTCCACAACATCCCTCGCCCGCCGCGAACAGCGTCTGGATTCCGGCAGCGTCCAATACGCGCACCGTGGCGGCATTGATCTGCGGTCGCATCGCCGGCTGCACGCAGCCGCCGAGCAGCAGCACCTTGCGGGAGTGCTCACGCGGGGACTCGCGCCTGCGCTGTCGCGGCTCGTGCGACGCGCGCGCAGGGACCTTGTTCTTGAGCGGCTGCGGCAGCAGAGGCCGTAGCATTTGACCCGCTTTCAGCGCAGGCGCAAACAGAGGTGAGGTCAGGCCTTCCTTGAGCAGCCAACGAGTCGCCTGCTCGGCCGCGGGGCGCTCGACGCGCTCATCCGTGAGACGCCGCCCGATCTCGACCAGGTGACCATACTCGACGCCGCTCGGACAGGTCGTCTCGCAATTCCGGCACGTCAGACAGCGGTCGAGGTGCCGCTGCGTGCTGCGCGTGACTTCCCCGCCTTCGAGCAGCTGCTTGATCAGATAAATGCGGCCGCGCGGCCCGTCGAGCTCATCGCCCAACAGCTGATAGGTGGGACAGGTCGCGTTGCAGAAGCCGCAATGAACGCATTTGCGCAGAATCGCCTCGGCCTCCTCGCCGTCTGCGGTGCCCCTGAACTCCTCGCTCAGCCTGGTTTGCATCGGCGCTCGTCAAAGGTCCGCATAGAGGCGGCCCGGATTGAGAATCCGCTTCGGGATCGAAGGCGGTCTTGAGCGCTCGATGGATGCGCATGAGCTCACCGCTCAGCGGCGCGAACGCTCCCGCACTCTTATCGGCGGCGCGCACCAACGTCGCGTGACCTCCGGCGCTCGCCGCCGCGGCGCGCACCTGCCGCCGCCGGTGTCCGCCGTGCGCCACCAGCGCTGCGCGCCGCCCCATTCGATGAATTGACGGCCGGCCAGCGCAAAGGGCTTCGCGGTCGGCGGCACCGACACTCGCCACAAGACGCTGCCTTGCTCCAGCTCGCCGGCAGCCGCTGCGAAGAATTCATGCCGCTGATCGCGGACGCTCTCCCAAAAGCTGAACGCCTGCTCTCGATCCATCGCCGCCCCGCCGAGCCGCGCGCGCGCCTCGAGCACCGCGGCCCGCGAGCCCGCGAGCCGGATGCGTAAACGGCCCTCGCACCATGCGCTCGCCTGCAGCGGCAGGGGTTGCGCACGCCAGCGCGCGAGCGCCTCGAGAGCCCGTGGCTCGCCCCACTCGTATTCGAGCGTCATGCTGTCGGCCGGGGCGGCCAGCACTTTGAGAGATACCTCGCAGATGACGCCGAGCACCCCCCAGGAACCCGCGATCAACCGCGACACATCGTAGCCCGCCACGTTCTTCATGACCTGGCCGCCGAATGTCAGGAGTTCGCCGCGCCCATCGAGCAACGTCAGCCCCAGTACGTAATCGCGCAGCGCCCCGACGGCCGCCCGCGGAGGGTCCCGCGAGGCCGGAAGCCACCATGCCGCCGACGCTCCCACCCGCGGCGAAGCGCGGCGGCTCGAACGGCAAGCACTGACCTTTCGCGGCGAGCGCGTCTCGAGCTCGGCGAGCGGCGTACCGGCGCGAACCGTGACGACCAGCTCGCTCGGCTCGTAGCTCGTGATGCCGGTGAGCTCGCGCAGGGCGAGCGGCTCGCCGCGGGGCGCCTCGCCATAGAAGGCCTTGGTGCCGCCGCCCACGATTTGCAGCGGCGCGCGCGCGGCGCGCGCCGCGCGTATGCGGTCGATCAGCTGCGCAACTGCCGCCGGCACTGCGGACATCAAAATCTCGGCAGGTCGGGGAAGGGCATGAGGCCGCGATGCACGTGCATCTTGCCGTACTCCGCGCAGCGCTGGAGGGTGGGAATCACCTTGCCGGGATTGAGCAGCTCCTCGGGATCGAAGGCGCGTTTGACGGCGAGGAACCGATCGCGCTCCGCGGGCGAGAACTGCACGCACATGGAATTGAGCTTCTCCACGCCGACGCCGTGCTCGCCGGTGACAGTGCCGCCGACCTTGAGGCTCGCCTCCAGGATCTCCGCGCCGAACAGCTCGCAGCGCCTGAATTGATCGGGATCGTTTGCATCGAACAGGATCAGCGGATGCAGATTGCCGTCCCCTGCATGAAACACGTTCACGCAGCGCAGACCGTACTTCTCCTCCATGACTTCGATCGCAAGCAGCATCTCCGCGAGCTTGCGGCGGGGGATGGTCGAATCCATGCACATGTAGTCCGGACTGATGCCTCCCGATGCCGGAAACGCATTCTTCCGGCCGCTCCAGAATTTGAGGCGCTGCGCCTCGTCGCAACTTACTTCGATGCGCGTCGCGCCGCTCTCGCTGAGAACCCGGCGCATCGCAGAGATCTCCTCCTCGACCTCCTCGGGAGCGCCGTCGCTCTCGCAGAGCAGGATGGCCGCCGCGGACAGATCGTAGCCCGCGTGCACGAAGTTCTCCGCCACCTCCGTCATGCGCCGGTCCATGAGCTCGAGACCCGCCGGAATGATGCCCTGGGCGATCACGTTCGCCACGGCGGCGCCGGCGGCTTCCACCGTCGCAAAGCTCGCCAGCATGCAGCGCGCGAGCTCAGGCTTGGGCACGAGCTTGACCGTCACTTCGGTGGTCACGGCGAGCATGCCCTCACTGCCGATGACGATGGCGAGCAAGTCGAGGCCGGGCACATCGAGCGCCTCCGAGCCGAACTCGACGGGCTCCCCCGCGGCGCTGAGACCGCGCACGCGCAGCACGTTGTGCAACGTCAGGCCGTACTTCAAACAATGCACGCCCCCGGAATTCTCCGCAACGTTGCCACCGATGGTGCAGGCGATCTGACTGCTCGGATCGGGCGCGTAATAAAGGCCGAACGGCGCAGCCGCCTCGCTGATCGCCAGATTCCGCACCCCGCATTGAACTGTGGCCGTACAGGACAGTGGATCGAGCGAGAGGATTTTGTTGAACTTCGCGAGCGAGACGGTGACTCCCCAGCGGTGCGGAAGCGCGCCGCCCGAAAGCCCCGTGCCCGCGCCGCGTGCCACGACGGGACGCGCAGACGGTGACAGGTGCGCAAGGTGGCCGCCAGCTGCTCCTCGTTCGTCGGCAGCACCACGATCATGGGCAACGCCCGAAAAGCTGTCAGACCGTCGCATTCGTAAGGCTGGGTTTGCTCGCGGGCCGTCAGAATGCCGTCGGCGGGCAACACTTGGGCCAAGGCGGCGAACACCTCGGCCCGACGCGCGGCGAGCCCGGCGGGATCGGCCTCGCGCGGGTCCTCGCGATGCGGCTCGTGACCGGGTGCACCCTCGCTGCGGGATTTCGTCGGGAAACTCATAGGCGGGCCCGATTGTACTATGCGCGACGCACCATCCAGTGAGCCCCGTCCTACGTTCAGGCTAGCCCGCTGCCGATGGCCGAAGTGGGCCTCCCCGGAGACACTGCAGCCACACGCCGCTGCAGGCGCCTAACGTCTTGGAGAGCCGCGCTATGTCCCTGACTCAACATGAGGTATACGAACTCATCCTTGCCGCCGTTCTGATCGTGGCACTGCTCGCCGTGATCGCTTGGGCGTCCGCGCAACGGCGACGCAAAGAATCCTTGCGCCTGCAGCAGCGCTTCGGCCCCGAATATCTGCGCTTGGTGAGCGAGCTCGGCCGCTCCAAAGCGGAAGCCGAGCTCGCCGCGCGCGAGAAGCGGGTCGCCGCACTCACGCTGCTTGCGCTGCCGGCGGCGGATGCCGCTAAGTTCCGCGACGCCTGGGGCGCGATTCAAGCCCGCTTCGTGGATGATCCGAAGACCTCGGTGATCGATGCGGACCACTTGGTATACGACCTCATGGCGAAACGCGGCTACCCGATGGGAGACTTCGAGTGCCGCGCGGCCGATATTTCGGTCGACCACCCGGCTGTCGTCTCCAACTACCGTGCGGCCCGCGCCATCGCGTTGCGCGACGAGCGCGGCGAAGCGACCACGGAGGAGCTGCGCAAGGCGGTTGTGCACTATCGCGCCTTGTTTCAGGAGCTGCTCGAAGTGAGAGATCCAGAGCCGCAAGTGATCTCGCGGCGGCCGGTGCCGGCGAGCTAAAGCCCGGCGACCTAAGTTCCGGCGGCGCGCAGCTTGTCGCGGCGCGCGAAGCCCATGGCCGTCTGAATGGCCGTCGCGATCTCGGCCTGGCTGCAGGGCTTGGCGAGTTTCACGACGCCGAACTCGGCGGGATCGGCCGGCAGCTCGGCGTATCCGGTCGCGAGGACGATGGGCAGTCCCGGATATTTTTCCTGTACGCAATGGGCGAGCTGCAATCCCGTCATGTTGGGCATCGCATGATCGGTGACGATCACATCGACTGCTTCGCCGGCAGCGAGCATGGCGAGCGCCTCCGCGGCCGAGGGTACTTCGATGGCGACGTGACCGAGATCCTCGATCAGCGCGGCGGTGCCTGTCAGCACCAAGAGATCATCGTCGACGATGAGCACGCGCCAGGAAGCGGTGGCAGGCGCGGGCGGCGGGCGCTCGGCGCTGCGCACCAGCGAGACCGCGTCGGTCTTGGCACGCGGCAGCCACAGCTCGACCGTGGTGCCGACGCCCGGCGTGCTGACGATGCGCAGCTGGCCGCCGGATTGCGCGGCAAGGCCGTGCACCATCGACAAGCCGAGCCCGGTGCCCTTGCCCGGTCCCTTGGTGGTGAAGAACGGGTCCGTCGCCTTGGCGAGCGTCGCCTCGTCCATGCCGACACCGGTGTCGGCGACGCTGACGCGCACATACTCGCCGGGCTTGAGGGCCGACTCGTCGGAGTCTTGGCCGATCGACTTCGTCGGCTCGCCCGGATCGTGAGCGTTCCACCGGAGGGCATCGCATCGCGCGCGTTCAATGCGAGGTTGAGGAGCGCCAGCTCGAGCTGGTTCGCATCCACCAGCACCGGCGACAGGCTCTTGGGAATTTGACACAGCAGCGCCACCTCGATCCCGAGGGCGCGCTTCAAGAAGCTCCCCCATGCCGCACACGAGGTCGGACAAATTGACCGACTCGGGCTTGAGCTCCTGCCGGCGGGAAAACGCCAGCAGCCGCTGCGTGAGCGCCGCGCCGCGCTGCGCGCCTTGCACGGCATTTTGCAGCAGCCGCCGGCATTGCGCATCGTCGGGCAGGCGCTTCTCGAGCAGCGAGAGACTGCCGAGCACCGCCATCAGCAGATTGTTGAAGTCGTGCGCAACGCCGCCGGTCAGACGCCCGATGGTGTCCATCTTCTGCGCCTCGAAGAGCTGCGCGAGGGCAGTCTCGCGCTCGCGCGTGCGCTGCTCGATGCGCTGCTCGAGCTCCTCGTTGAAGCTCTGCAGCGCCGCGCGTGCGCTCGGACACCCGCTGCTCGAGCTCGGCATTGAAACGCTCGAGCTGCCGGGTCTTGCGATACAGATCGACGAACACCTTGACCTTGGCGCGCAACAGCTCCGGCACGACGGGCACCGGCACGTAATCGACCGCGCCCGAGCTGATAGCCGCGCAGCTGATCGGGATAGGCGTTCATGACCGCGGACACGAAAATGATGGCGGTGTGCTGGAAGCGCGGATGCTCGCGGATCATCGCCGCGAGCTCGAAGCCGTCGAGATCGGGCATGCAGACGTCGATCAAAATGAGCGCGATCTCGTTCTTGCAGCAGATACTCGAACGCCTCGCGCGCCGAGGAGGCCTTGAACAGGGTCTCGCCGATCTCGGCGAGCACGACCTCGTGGCTCAGAAGCTTCGCCTGCTGTCGTCGACAAGGAGAATGTTCACCTTGTCATTGGTTTCGGCTACGGCGCTCACCGATGCAGCCACATCCGCAGCGCCGACAGCAGTTGCTCGACGTTGACGGGCTTCGCCAGGTAATCGGACGCGCCCGCCTCGAGACACTTCTCGCGGTCGCCCTTCATCGCCTTCGCCGTCAGGGCGAGGATGGGCAGGCGCCGGAACTCGGCCTTCGAGCGGATGGCCTGAATCGTCTCGTAGCCGTCCATGCCGGGCATCATGATGTCCATGAGCACGATGGCGACGTCGCCGCGCGAGTTCAGCACGCCGATCGCCTCGCTGCCGGTCGTGGCGGTGAGCACTTCCATGCCGCGGCGCTCGAGCACGCTCGACAGCGCGAAGATGTTGCGCGCATCGTCGTCGACCAGGAGCACCGTGCGGTGCATGAGGTCCTCGTCGGAGCTGTGCAGGCGCTCGAGCATGTGCTGCTTCGCGGCCGGCAGATCGGCCACGACGCGATGCAGGAAAAGCGCCGTCTCATCGAGCAGCCGTTCCGGGGATTCCACGCCCTTGACCACGACGCTGCGCGCCATGGTGTGCAACGTCGCGTCCTCATCCGCGGACAGCTCCCGCCCGGTGAATACCACCACCGGCACGTCGCGCAGCTCCGCATCGTCGCGAATCGTCTCCAGCACCTCGAATCCGGACATGTCGGGGAGCTTCAGGTCGAGCACGACGCAATCGATCTGATCGCGGCGCAGCTTCTCGAGCGCTTCGCTGCCGGTGGCGGCCGATGCGATCTCGATATCCTCGTGGCTCAAGAGCTCGGCGACGCTGTTGCGCTCGACTTCGTCGTCCTCGACGATGAGCAAGCGCTTGCGGCGCGGGCTCGCATATCCCTTGATGCGTGCGAACGCCTCCTCGAGCCCTTCGGTGGAGGCGGGCTTCTGCACGAACGAGAAGGCGCCGCGCGCGAGCCCGTGGTGCCGATCCTCGTCGAGCGTGACGATCTGCACGGGAATGTGGCGGGTCGCCGGGTCCTGCTTGAGCTGGCTCAGCACCGTCCAGCCGAGCATGTCCGGCAGGAAGATGTCGAGCGAGATCGCGGTCGGATGATGCGCGCGCGCGAGCGCGAGCGCCTCGGTGCCGCGCGTCGCGACCAGCACCTTGAAGCCCTTGTCCTTGGCTGCGCCCGATCATCAGGCGCGCGAAGTGCGGGTCGTCCTCGACGATGAGCACCACGCTGTCGCCGGGCGCAATAGCGCCCCGGTCGTCCGGAATCTGCTCCGGCGGCCGGTCGGTCGCACGGGACGCAAAACCCGCGGCCGGCGCGGCTTGCTGGCCGTCGGCGCCCGCCGGCGGCAGACGGCTCGACGCGCTGCCCAGGTAGGTGAGCGGCAGATATAGCGTGAAGACGCTCCCCACGCCCGGCGTCGAGCGCAGCTGAATCTCGCCGCCGAGCAGGTTCGCGAGCTCGCGGCTGATCGCGAGGCCCAGGCCCGTGCCGCCGTACTTGCGGCTGGTGCCGGCGTCGGCCTGCTGGAAGGCCTCGAAGATGATGCGCTGCTTCTCCGGCGGGATGCCGATGCCCGTGTCCGACACCTCGAACGCAACGACCGACGGCGCACGGCGCAGCACCGGATGGTCGGTATTCCAGCCGCTCGCGCGGGCGAGACGGTGAGCTTGACGCTGCCCTCGGCCGTGAACTTGAAGGCGTTCGAGAGCAGGTTCTTGAGCACCTGCTGCAGGCGCTTCGAGTCGGTGGTGATGGTGCGCTCGAGCGTCGGCAACAGCTCGAGCTCGAACTGCAAGCGGCGGTTCTCGGCCTCGTGCCGGAAAGGCCGCGCGATCATCTCGAGCAGATTGCTGAAATACACCTCCTCGGCGTCCACCGAGACGGTGCCCGACTCGATCTTCGACAGGTCGAGAATGTCGCTGATCAGGTTCAAGAGATCGGTGCCCGCGCCGTGAATGGTGCGCGCGAACTCCACCTGCTTGCCGGTCAAGTTGCCGTCCGGATTGTCGGTGAGCTGCTGGCCGAGGATGAGGATGCTGTTCAGGGGCGTCCGCAGCTCGTGCGACATGTTGGCCAGGAACTCGGACTTGTACTTCGAGGTCAGCGCGAGCTCGGTCGCCTTCTCCTCGACCGCACGGCGCGCCTGCTCGATTTCCTGGTTCTTCGCCTCCACCTCGACGTTGCGATCGGCGAGCTGTTGCGCCTTCTGCTCGAGCTTCTCGTTCGTTTGCTGGAGCTCGCGCTGCTGAGTCTGCAGCTCGGTGGCGAGCTGTTGCGATTGCTTGAGCAGACCCTCGGTCTGCATGGTCGCCTCGATGGAGTTCAAGACGATGCCGATGGAGGTCGTGAGTTGGTCGAGGAAGGCGAGCTGCAGGTCGGTGAATCCTCCCAGGGAGGCGAGCTCGATCACCGCCTTCACCTGGCCCTCGAACTGCACCGGCAGCACGATGACGTGCCGCGGCTGCGCCTTGAACAGTCCGGAGGTAATCGGCACCACGTCGTAGGGCATCTCAGTGATGAGGATGCGCCGTGCGTCGAGCGCACACTGGCCGATGAGACCCTCACCGAGCTCGAGACGATCGGCGTGGCCGTCTTCGGCGCTGTCCGCATAGGCGGACAGGAGCTTCAGCGCGTACTCCCCATCGTCGGCCTCGACCTGGTAGATGACGCCATGCTGTGCCTCGACCAGCGGCGCGAGCTCGGAGAGCATCAGGCGGCCGACGGTCACCAGATCGCGCTGGCCCTGGAGCATGTTGGTGAAGCGCGCGAGATTGGTCTTGAGCCAGTCCTGCTCGGTGTTTTGATCGGTGGTGAGGCGCAGATTGCCGATCATGGTGTTGATATTGTCTTTGAGCTCGGCGACCTCGCCGCGCGCTTCCACTTGCACCGAGCGGGTGAGGTCGCCCTTGGTGACCGCGGTTGCGACCTCGGCGATGGCGCGCACCTGCGTCGTCAAGTTGGCGGCGAGCAGGTTCACGTTGCCGGTCAAATCCTTCCAGGTGCCCGCCGCGCCCGGCACGTTGGCCATGTTTCTGGCGCCGCCGGCGTCTTCTTAAAG
>CAVWME010000005.1:0-489986 GCA_963755935.1 uncultured Gammaproteobacteria bacterium | reverse complement strand
CACGGCACCACCGTCGTAGCCAGCCTTGCGCGCTGCCATCATTGTCGATGACGAGGACGTCAAATCTCGAAACCCCGGTTGATGGGGCTCGAGTCGGTGGTCCATGCCTTCGATCCACGCCGGCCGCTCTGCCAACTCCGAGGCACGTGCACCGCGGGCGAGCACCACGACGGCCGCGGCATCGCCTATCGGCGGCAGATCGTGTTTGCGCAGCGGCGAAGCAAAGTAGGGCTCGGCAAGCAGGGAGTCGACATCGTACTCACCCCGCAGTTGGGCGTTGGGGTTGCTCACTGCGTTCCTTCTGCTGCGAGCGACGATAGTTGCGAAGTCGCGTTCGGTTGCCTTACCCGAGTCGAGCAGCAGCCGACCTGAATCCCGGCGTACGACACCGGATCGAACCCCAGTGGAGAGAGAAAGTAGGGGTCGAGTTGCCGCGGCCACAGCGCGGCGGGATTCGACGGCGAGGATTTTCCCGAAGCGAACACGAGCGCCACGTCGATGTCACCGTGCATGAGGCGAACCCAGGCTTCGTACAACGCCCACGCCCCATCCATCTCCACGTGAGACTCGGAGATCGGTGGCCACCCGCCGGCCGCCTCCAGGTTCCGGACGAAGGCAAACGGCCCGCCCGTCAGATAGTCGCAGCTCCCGGCGCAGGTGAAGCCGACTTCCTTGCGTGTGATCCCGGCCTGCTCGAGCGCCGCGTTCACGATTGGTACAAGCAGCTGTACCTCATTTTCCGGCACCGAACGGATGGTGGGTGTCTGGGCTGTTGCCACAATGGCGATATCGGTCGGGCTCGGCATCAGAACATGTGCTCCTTGACCCATTCTTCTGCGACGTCAGGCTCTCCGGTCGGCTCGAAGCCGGCAATGGCGCATTCGAGACCACCCCACCAACGGTTGCTCATGCCGACGAGGCTTCGGTCACCGACCGATTTCCAGATACCCGCACGCGCAATCCGGAGCGAACCTCTTCGTGGGATATGTGGATGCGCTGCTGCGCGATGGCGTTCGACGTGCCATCGAATACGACCGAACCCATCACAAAAGGTTGGGTTTCCTGCTGCCCGTAATACTGGATGGGCGTGATGACGGTAAAGGCCGTCAGGGTGCCGGTGTCTGCGACCTGTACCTCGTCGTCGTCAGTCGTGAGGTCAAGTGTCAGCGGGTCATAGCCTCGGCCTGGGACATAGACATTCCCCGAGGGGCTTCGGTGTCCAACGATCCGACCCGCGAGGAGGTGCTCACCGAACCGTTGCAGCGTCGGAGTCAGTTCCTCCTGATAGGTCAGTGAGATGAAGTCGTCCATGACCAGGTGTTGCTTCGATTCGGCGCTCATGCGTCGGCCTCCCATCCTTCGATGTCGGTGATCCGGCCGAGGCGCTCGGCCCTCCACCGCGGTCGGACGCGCATGCCCGTGGAGATCTCGTCGGGTGACTCAGCAGTGAGCACATGGACCAGTGAGGTGTCCGCGCCGTCCACCTTGATCAGGGCGAACGCGAAAGCTCGATCGTAAGGCTGTCGCTCCGTCGGATTCGGCACCCATGTCCAGGACATGACGCTGCCGCCGGGACCTACATCCACGAGATCGGCCTCCACCGACATCCCGGTCAGCGGGTCGTATTCCAGCGGCGGGAGTTGGACCCTTCCGTCGACGGTGCGACTGGCAAGCAATCGCCCGTCCCGGAGCCCGGCGGCGAAAGCGCCGAGCAGCGGTCCAAGGGTTCGGGAGTACGGAAACTCCAGTTTCGTCGTGACGACGAGTGGCTCGTCACATCCGGAAGCAGATTGCGGACCGACTCCCTGGCCATGTCAGCCGTTCCCAACTGGCACCGTCGGAGTGAACCGGACCGGAAGACTTTCGTACCCGCTCACAAAGTTCGATGCTCGATTCTCGGGCCGCCTGGCCCCGCGAGAGAGATCGGGAAGTCGATCGAGGAGCTTCTCCAGCACCACCCGGAGCTCGACGCGGGCGAGATTCGCACCCAGGCAGAAGTGAGCGCCGAACCCGAAGGCGACGTGCTCATTTGGGCTGCGGGCGATGTCGAACCGGGATGCATCCTCGAAGACGGCCTCATCGCGGTTAGCTGACGGATAGAGCAGAATGACCTTCTCGCCGGCGGAGATCATCTGGCCGCCGAGTTCCACATCGGTCGTTGCCAGACGGGCCATGTTCTTGATGGGCGTCACCCACCGGAGCATCTCCTCGACCGCGGTAGGAAGCAGCTCTCTGTTCTGCTGCAGTGCGTTCCACTGATCGCGATCACGGAGTAACTCGTAGACCCCCCCGGAGATGACATGGCGCGTGGTCTCATCACCTCCATTGAGGATGAGCATTGATTCCTGCAGGATCTCGGCGTCGTCGAGACGCTTCCCATCGACTTCGGCATGGACCAAGATGTTCATCAGGTCGTCCTTGGGCTCACGTCGGCGGGACTCGATAACCGATTGCGCGGTATTCGTTGTAAGCCGCGGCGGCATCCATGGCTCGTACCATCAACTGGTCGTTGCCCTGGCCGAGAAGCTCAACATGTCGTCGCTCCATCGAAGGAGGTCTGCGTGGTCGGCGGGATCGACCCCCAGGGCGTCAGCGATCACGATCAGAGGGAGCCAGGCGGCGATATCCGTCACCAGATCGCACTCACCCTGTTCACAGACATTGTCGATGAGCGTGTCAACGATGCTCCGGATCATCGCCTCCTTGTCCCGTACCCGCTTCGGTGTAAAGCCCTTGTTCACCAATCGACGCCGTTGCCAGTGGTCCGGGTCGTCCATGTCGATCATCATGGGAGTGGGTCCGTATTCCGGTCGGATCCCGCCCGTGTTGCTGAAGAGCTCCGGGTGGGTGGAGACGTACTTCACTAGGTCGTAGGTGGCGACGCCCCAGACACCGCTCTGGGGATCTCGCCACACGGGGGCATTGGCGCGAAGCCATGCCAGTTCCTCTTGGGGATCACGACCCCAGAAGAATCCACTGATCAGCTCGATTCTGTCTTCGATAGTGGTCATGTGTCCTCGGTCCCGTTGTTGTGGCTGGAATCTCCAAGTCCGAGTGCTGGCACCAGCCGGCGTCGCAGGTATTCGTGGAGAGCTTGGGGCGTGCTCGTTCGATCGGACTCGAACATCACGAAACTGAGCAGGAACCGGATCAGGGTCTCGGCGATCTCCTCGAGTTGCGGTTCGAGTTGCGGTTCCCTTTCAACCAGGGGCCCGAGGAAGCTTGCGGTGACCGCTAGCGAGCTCGGGGCGAGTACACCGCCAGGTCGGACGAGGCCGATCGCCGACGTCGTCGGGTTCTCTCGGAATTCAAGGATGCACGCGGCGGTGATCTCCACGACGAAGTCGGCCCCAGTCCTCGCTGTTGCGGCCCGCGAGACCACCCGATGCGTGATCTCACCTGCCACCGTGGCCAGAACACGTTCGTAGAGGTCCTGCCGGGTTGGGAAGTACACGTAGAGGGTGGGTCGTGACATGCCTGCCCTCTCCGCGATCGCCGCATAGGAGACGCGCTCCCATTGCTGTTGCTGCGCAAGGGCGGCAGCAGCGGCAACGATGCGCTCGGGAGTCGAGACCAATGCAGTCGTCATCCTTCTGGACGCCCGACTTCGAGGGACCCCTTGCAGCGGCAAACAGCAGGTCTCAACGGAACAGAACGACCGATGGTGCCACTGACCTGCGCTTTCGGACTCGTTCGCACGGGTAGGGCCTCCATTTTCCCATTTTACACTCTTGCCAAGAACTGTAAAATGCTGTCCGGAAGACAGGAGCAGCGATTGCTCGCGGGCGGTCCCGGTTTTCATATAAATTGATATCGAGATCAATTACGTGGGAGGGCGAAGTGGGGGAGCGTGAGCGAGGGCCCAAGGGTCGAGAGGTGCTCGTGAGGGACGTACCGAGACGACTCAAACTGCGCTGCGACGTTGCCTTCGTGCACTCCGCCCTTTTCATGATGGATGCCATCGCTCTCACCGAGAGCGAGATGCTCCTCCCGGGTGACGCCGGATTTTCCGATCGTTCGTGATCAGGGAGCCATTCAACCAAGACTGGTACGTCGAGAGGGAGGTCGAGGGCGGCTGCGACTTACGCGTCGGTCCGGTGACGGTGCCCTACGACGCGATGTTGTTCGAGCAGCGCGACCCGACAACGCCGAACAGCCACCACACCGGCTTTTTCCCAGGCGGGGTCTACCGCTACTCGAAGTCGTTCCCGGTTCCCGAAGAGTGGCGAGGGAGCAGCATCGCTCTCGAATTCGAGGGCGTCTACATGCGATCAGAGGTGTTCGTCAACGGGCGCTTGGCCGGTGGACGGCCCTCGGGGTACGCGATCTTCCGAGTTGAGCTGGACGACCTCCTGGAGTACGGCACGGACAACGTCGTCGAAGTGGTGGCCAGAAACGACCAGATGCCGAACAGCCGCTGGTACACGGGCAGCGGCATCTACCGTCCGGTACACGTGCTGATCGGCGGTCGTGTCCGGATCTCACCCGACGGCCCGCGGTTCTCCACCAGGCTGATCGACGGCAGCGACGCCGTCATCGACGTCGAGTCCGTGGTCATCAACGACGGCGTCGATCCATGCGTCGCCACGCTCACGACGCACCTTGTGGATGCGAGCGGGGGTATTGCGGTATCCGCCGAAACTGAGTGTCCATTGGACCAGGTGAGACCAAGACCGTGAGGCAGCAGGTGTCGGTCCCCGGGGCCGAACTGTGGTCACCGGACACGCCGAGCCTCTACACGGGGCGACTCATTCTCACCGACGGAGCCGAAACGCTCGATCAGGCAACAGACGAGTTCGGCATCCGCACGCTCGACGTCGATGCCCACCGCGGCATGCGAATCAACGGATCCGCCGTGAAGCTGCGGGGCGCCTGCATCCACCACGACAACGGGGTGATCGGCGCGCACACCCTCGATGCGGCAGAGGACCGGCGCATCCGCATCCTCAAGGAAAGCGGCTACAACGCCATCCGCAGTGCACACAACCCGGTGTCCCGGGCGACGCTGCGCGCCTGTGACCGGCATGGCGTCCTCGTCATGGACGAGCTCACCGATGCCTGGCGACGGCCCAAAGTTAGCTTCGACGCCTCGCGTGAATTTTCCGAGTGGTGGGAGCGAGACCTCGAATCGATGATTGCCAAGGACTTCAACCACCCGTCGGTCGTGCTGTATTCGATCGGTAACGAGATCGCCGAGACGGCCACGCCTCGGGGTATCGAATTGAACCGTCAGGCTTGCCGATCGCACCCGGGAACTCGACTCCACGCGCCTCGTCACGAACTGCATCAACGGCTTCCTGAACTTGATCAGTCCGATGGATGACGAGAAGCTCGCCAAAAAGGACGCAGCGAAGCAGGAGAATGGCGAGGCGCCCAACAAGAATCTCATCCTCGTTCTCAACTATCTGATGGGCGTACTCGAGAAGACGCTGAAGTACATCGTGCGCCTTCCGGTGGTCGACAAGCGGACCCGCGACGCCTACGCGGCGCTCGACGTTGCCGGCTACAACTACATGGCCGGCCGCTACAGGGGTGAGGCAAAGCACCATCCCGGGAGGGTCATCGTCGGCAGCGAGACCAATCCCACCGAGACGGTGGCGATCTGGCAGGAGATCGAGCGACTGCCCTACGTGATCGGCGACTTCACGTGGACCGGATGGGACTACATCGGCGAGGCCGGGTGCGCCGCCATCCAATACGACCAACGGCGCCGACAGATCTATGTCCCCTGGCCGGCACTTCTGCTGGCATGCCGGTGATCGACATCACGGGCCACCGCCAGACCCAGTCCTACCACAACGAGATCGCCTGGCATCTGCGCCGGGGTCCGTACATCGCCGTGCAGCCGGTGAATCACGCCGGCGAGGAGCGAGCGGCCAGGGCGGCGCACCGACTCGATCCGGAGCTGGAGCTGGGAGGGTTACGAAGGCCGCGTGGCAGTCGTCGAGGTCTACGCCGACGCCGACCGGGTGGATCTGCTGCTCGACGGCGTCAAGCTCGGGAGTGAGCCTGCGGGCGCTGTGCGCGGCTATCTCTCGACGTTTTCCGTTCCCTACCGGCCGGGCGAACTCACTGCAGTCGCCTATGACGCAGGTGGGCGCGAGATCGGGCGGGACACTCTCACGAGCGCCGGCGCCGGGCTCCAGCTCCGGGCAGAGCCCGAGTGCGGTGCGCTTGTTGCTGACGGCTCTGACCTGGCCTATATCCCGATCATGCTCACCGATGACGCCGGAACAATCCGCCCCCTTTGCGACAGAGAGGTCACTGTTCGGGTAAGCGGCGCAGGTACTCTCCTCGGGTTCGGAAGCGCCCAGCCGATCACCGAGGAGGGTTTCTCGAGCGAGCGCCATTCGACCTACTACGGACGGGCCCTGGCTGTCGTCCGCTCGGGCCACCAGGTGGGGGATGTGACCGTCACCGTGTCGGCAGAGGATTGCCTCCCATCGACCCTCGTCATCCCTGTCAGCCCCGCCGAACTTGCCGAGCGACCAGACCGGAGAAGCGGCCAATCGGCCGGCGTAGAACGCAAGGTCCTGGAGGACTGAAGTGACCGGGGAGAGTCGGCCGAACTTCACGCCCCCGGTCAGGAGTAGACGATATTCGACCGAGTGAGATGGACCGTCCGTGAGGCGAGCATGACTATTTCGCCGCTAATCGTAAAGGCGGTCGAAAGCGGGAGCCTTGCCGAGGATGGGCCCGCCATGAGCTCGACTTCACCGGGCGTCACGACGAGATTCATGTCGACGTCGTAGTAAGCGAGAAGCGCCGGTCGGAGATGAAAGGTGACAGTCGCCACATCCCCTACGTTCAGCGCCACGCGGTCGAAGCCGACGAGTTCGCGCACGGGACGGGTGACGCCTCGCCGTTGCAGTTGCGCATAGAGCTGTACGACCTCCTCGCCGGGACGGTCTCCTGAGTTCGCCACCTGGACGCTCACCTGGACCGTTCCGTCAGCCTCGACCTCGGCCCTGTCCACCGTGAGCGACTGATACTCGAACGTCGTGTAGCTCAGTCCGTGGCCGAAGGGGTAGGCGGGCCCGCTGTCCTCCAGGTCGGTATAGGTGCTCGGCTCGCTGCCATGGCGGTGTCCGTGGTAGATCGGGCATTGACCGGCCGTTCGTGGGATCGTGATCGGGATTCTGCCCGAGGGGTTCTCGACCCCGAAGAGAATGTCGGCGATCGCCGCCCCGCCCACCGAACCCGGCAGTCCCGCGTGGACGACTGCTGCCGCACCGCCCTCCTGCGCCAGGACCGGCACGGGCTGGGAGCCTAGAAGGACGACGACGACCGGCACGCCGGTCGCAGCGACGGCATCTAACAGTGCTCGCTGAGCGCCGGCGAGTTCGACCGTCGAGCGGTCACGGGTCTCTCCGACCACGGCGTCACCGACCAACCCGGTCTTGTCGCCGAGGACGACGATTGCGACGTCGGAGCCCGTTGCGGCGTCGACGGCATCGGGGATTCCTTCTGTCGAGGGATCATTGACATGGCAACCCAGGGCATACACGACGTCGGTGCCGTCGGCGACCATCGATTCGATGGCAGCGAGGACCGTGGGGGTCTCCGCGTAGACCGCATCGATTGCCGCCATCGAGGTCTCGGATGGGTGGGTGGCGATCCGCCGGACGAAGCCGAAATCCTTGCCCGTGCCTTCCGATTCGGCCTGTTCGTCATCGTCCTCGGTGGCGCTGGGTGAGGGCAGGACGGACTCCCCGTCGAGCACGGGTGCGGGAAACCCCATGTCGCCGTTCGTCAACATCTCGATCACATTGGCGGCCGAGTACCCTCCGAAGAGATTGCGGATCGATCGCGCGTTGGGCCCGATCACTGCAATCTTCGCCAGGTCTCGCCGCAGGGGAGAATCCCCTTTGGGTTCGCCAAGCAGGACGGTGGCGCGGGTAGCGATCTGGCGGCCCAGAAGCTCGGGCCGAGCGTCGTGCTGTTTCAGTGCTCGTTGCGGCAAATGCCTCGGCGTCCCCGTAAGGATTCTCGAAGAGGCCGAGCCGGAACTTAGCCTCGAGGACAAGCCGGACGCTGCGATCGAGGGTCGCCTCGCTCAGTCGATTCTCACGTACGGCCTCGGCCAGTCCGGCGTCGTAGCAGGCAGAACCCGGCAGCTCCACGTCCAGGCCCGCTTCGAGCGCCTGGACGCCGGCGTCAGCAATGTCAGCAGCAGTCCGTTGCCTCGCCTCAAGGGCGTTGACGGCGCCGTAATCGGCGACGGTCAGCCCCTTGAAGCCGAGCAGACCACGGAGCATGCCCGTCAACAGCCTGCGGGACGCCGCAGCGGGCTCACCGTTGACGTCGGAGTAAGAACACATGACTGATTCGAGTCCCGCCTCGTCGATCGCGGCGCCGAAGGCCGGGCATACACCTCGAGCAGTTCGCGCTCGCCGAGGTTGACGGCACCGATGTTCCGCCCACCGTCCGCCATGCCGTAACCGAGGAAATGCTTTGCCGTGGCCAGCACCCCATTGCGCCTGTCCTCGCCCTGCAGGCCGCGGATAAAGGCGACACCGATCGCCGAGGCCAGGTAGGGGTCCTCGCCGTAGGTCTCCTGGACCCGACCCCATCGGGCGTCACGAGTGATGTCCAGATTCGGTGAACATGCCTGGTGGATGCCAAGTGCTCGCATTTGGGCTCGAACCACGTCGTTCATCGCCTCGACCGATTGCGGGTCCCAGGACGCGGCGAGGGTGATGGCTGTCGGAAAGTCGATGCAAGCCTGGTGAACAAGTCCCGCCAAAGCTTCATGGTGCACGATGGCGGGAATGCCGAGTCGCGTGTGATCAACGAGAAATCGCTGGATGTCATTCAGCATCGAGACCAACCGGCGGGATCAGGCGACAGGAGCCCGCCAGCCGAGATCTGTCCGATGCCCTCGGTCAGATGCTCTTCGAATCGCTTGTCGTCGAGCCCGGCTGGACCCAGCAGATCGAACGAGAGCACGCCAGTGAGCTGCGCGACCTTCTCCTCCAGCGTCATCCGGGCCAACAAATCGCCGACTCGAACTTGAGTCGCCTCGGTGGCATCCCGGTATATGTCCGTCGTCATCGGGCCGGCCCGTCCCTTCCTCGCTGCAAACTGCCCTGGCCGTCAGGGTAGCCACGTTGTTGATATTGATGTCAACTTTTGTTACTTTCCGGTGGAGCTTTGAGCTCGTTTGAGCAGGCCGGGGTGTCGGACAGAAGGTATGGAGACGTGGTTGACTGAGGAGACGTGATCGTGGCACATGGGAGAACAGTGACCGCCGACCCCCAGCCGGCCGTCGAACAGCAGGCGAAGTCGGAATTCCAGCAGATCGTTCAGATGCTGGAGTCGCAGGATGCTGCGCCGAACTTGACTCCAAGAGCACCACTGACCTCCTCGCGAGGTTCCCAGAGTTCGCAGGTGTCGATGCTCGGGACATCCTGATTGACGGGCCGCACGGTGATGTCCCAGGACGGATCTATCGAGGTCCCGAGCAAAGCGGCACTGGGCTGGTATGGGTCCACGGCGGGGCCTTTATCGGCGGAGATCTCGACATGCTCGAGGCGCACTGGGTGTCGCTCGCGTTGGCGGCGAGAGGTTTCGGGGTGCTCTCGCTCGATTATCGCAAGGCGCTTCGTGGCGTGCACTACCCGGTTCCCTCTGATGACATCTTGGCCGGATGGCTGTGGGCCGACGCCATGCCCCCGAACTGGAGCGCGCCCGACGATCTTCACCTAGGAGGCGCCAGCGCCGGGGCCAATCTCGTCGCCGGCGTCACCAAGCGAGCACGTAACGGCGCGGGGCCGTCGCCGGCATCGCTCATGCTGGTCTATCCCATCGTCCATCCCGAGCTGCCGCCCCTCTCGGTCGAACTGCGTGAGAAGCTCACGACCGAGAAGGCGGCCGTGTCCCTCCCTGCGGAGACCGTCCGTGAGTTCAACCTGCAATATGCGGGATCCGAGGACGTTTTCGGCGATCCGTATGCCTTTGCGGTCAACGGACCGTTGGCAGGCCAGCCCCCTGTTTACATTCTGAACTCGGAGATCGACTTTCTCAGAGCTTCGGGTGAGGCCTACGGAGCGGATCTCCGCGCCGCCCGGCGTCGACGTCACGGTCGAAACGGAGCCGGAGACGCACCATGGCCACGTCAACGGGCCGGATGACCGGGCGCGCCGCCAGCCTCGACCGGCTGACGGCGTGGCTTCGGGATCACGCCAGCCAGGAGTCGCATGGCACCTGAGAAAGAAAGCCCGTATCCGTACCAGGACGCGCGACTCCCCGTCGAGCAACGGGTGGAAGACCTCATGGACCGGATGTTCTTGGTGGACAAGGCCGGGCTTCTCTTCCACGACATGGTGGCACCGGGCGACCTCGATGCCCCGAACACGATGGTGTCTTTGCCGTCGCCTCGAACCTTGCTTTCCGAGTTCCGGCTCAGGCACTTCAACCTCCTTGGGGCGGCACCGGACGGACGACAATTCGCCCTGTGGCACAACGAGCTCCAGCGTCTCGCAGCCGAGCACCCGCTTGCCATCCCGGTCACGATCTCCACGGATCCACGCCATCACTTCACTGATAATCCAATGCTGTCCATCCTTGCCGGTCCGTTCTCGCAATGGCCCGAACCGCTAGGGCTTGCCGCTATCGGTTCCGAGGAGCTCGTCCGAGAGTTCGCGGAGATCGCCAGGCAGGAATACCTGTCCGTAGGGATCAGAGTCGCGCTTCACCCCCAGATTGATCTGGCGACTGAGCCGCGCTGGCCGCGGATCAGCCAGACGTTCGGCGAGGATGCCGAGCTCACCGCCCGACTCGCTGTGGCGTACATCCGGGGGTTTCAGGGAGAGACGCTTGGGTCCGAGTCCGTTGCCACCATGACCAAGCATTTTCCAGGGGGCGGCCCGCAGCAGGACGGGGAAGACCCGCACTTCGCCTGGGGCCGTGAGCAGGTCTACCCGGGTGAGAACTTCGACTACCACCTGCGCCCCTTCCGGGCGGCGCTTGCCGCAGGGACGTCGCAGATCATGCCGTACTACGGCATGCCAGTGGGAACCGAGTACGAGGAGGTCGGGTTCAGCTTCAACCGGTCGGTGGTCACGGGCCTCTTGCGTGAGCAATTGGGTTTCGACGGCGTTGTGTGCACCGACTGGGGCCTGGTCGTCGACGCCTCCGAGCCGGGACCTCTCAGCGCTGCCCGGGCATGGGGTGTCGAGCACCTCGGTCCCGACGAGCGGTTGTTGAAGCTCTTCGAAGCGGGCGTCGACCAGATCGGCGGCGAGTACTGCTCTGACAGCCTCGTCCGTCTCGTCAAGGCCGGCCGGATCACCGAATCTCGGCTCGATGTGTCCGTTCGCCGACTCCTCCGGGAGAAGTTCACTCTCGGCCTCTTCGATCGACCATTCGTCGACGAAACCCAGGCGGGCACGACCCTCGGTCGGGCGGACTTCCGGGCTGCCGGCTTGCGTGCTCAGCAGCGGGCCCTCACTCTCCTCACCAACCGCACCTCCGAGACCGAGTCGCCGACCCTTCCACTGCAACGGGGCCTGAAGGTCTATGGAGAGGGGACGACCGATGAGGCGCTCTCCCGCTACGCGTCCGTCGTCAGCGATCCACGCGAAGCCGACGTCGCCATCCTCAGGGTGAAGACGCCTTGGGAACCTTCGGGTCATGGCGGATTTGTCGACCTATTCCATGGGGGTTCACTCGAATTTCCATCGGAGGAGCTCGAGCGGTTGCGGAACGTCTGCCGCAGCGTTCCCACGGTCATCGACATCTACCTGGAGCGGCCAGTCGTCCTCACACCTCTCGCCGGAGAAGCCGCGGCGATCATCGGCAATTACGGCATCGACGAGGAAGCACTGCTCGACGTGCTTTTCGGCGCCGCGTCCACCCGAAGGCAACCTGCCTTTCGATCTCCCTCGGTCCATGGCTGCCGTCGTGGCGAGCCGGAGTGACATGCCCTTCGACACGGAGGATCCGCTGTTCGGATTTGGTTATGGCTTGCGCTACGCCGATGGATCTTGACGGATGATCTCTAGTGGACGAGACGGTCGCTGCCGGCCCAGTAACGGGCCCTGATCACCTTCTTGTCTGGCTTGCCCAGCGGGCTGACTGGGATTGAGTCGACGATGTCCACGGTCTTCGGCGCGTGGTGGGAGCCTTTGCGCTCCTTGACGAGAGCAACGATCGCGTCAATGTCAACCGTCGCTCCCGGCCGCGGCACAATCACTGCGGTCACCGCCTCGCCCCACTTGTCGTCGGGGGTTCCCACCACAGCGACGGCAGAGACCGAAGGGTGCGTCGCAATGATGTCCTCGATTTCGCGAGGAAAGACGTTGAACCCTCCCGAGACGATCATGTCCTTCTTACGGTCGACGATCGTGAGAAATCCATGTTGGTCCTTACGTGCGACATCGCCCGTGTGGAGCCAGCCGCCCTCGAGCGCCTCGGCTGTTTCGTCGGGCTTGTTCCAATAACCCTTCATGACGAGCGGCCCCCGGACGCACAGCTCGCCCGCCTCGCCGTCTGGGACTTCGTGCCCCTCGTCGTCCAGGAGCCCGACGCGCGCCCACGGCACGGGTCGGCCGCACGATGCGAGCCGGGCGAGGTCGTCGGGGTCGTGCTCCTCCTTGCGAAGCACGCAGACGGTCATCGGCCCTTCGGTCTGCCCGTAGAACTGGAAGAAGATCAGCCCCAGCTTCCGGATCGCCTCCTGGAGCCGTACGGGTGACATGGGGGAGGCTCCGTAGTAGATCGTCTTCAGGCTGGAAAGATCGCGCTCGGCGAATCCTGGGATGGTCCAGCAGGGCGTAGATCATCGACGGCACGAGCATCGTGGTCGTGATCCGGTGCTGCTCAATCGCCTCCAACACCGCGCCCGGCTCGAAGGCCGGAAGGACCACCATCGACCCGCCGGCGAGCAGTATCGGGACGAAGAAGGAAGAGCCGGCATGGCTCAGCGGAGTGCAGACCAAATGGCGGACCTCATCGGGCCACTGCCATTCCGACATCTGGATCTGCGTCATGCTGGCGCTCGCCCTGAAGGTGTTCATTACACCCTTGGGCTTACCGGTCGTGCCTCCGGTGTACGCAAGCGCGGACACGTCCTCTGGGCCCACGTCAGGCCCGACGAGACGCCCGGGCTCGAATGCTTCGCTTAGCTTCATGAGGTCTTCGCCGACGTCGCTCGGGCCGTAGGACAACAGCCGCGTGAGGGTCGGTACCCTCTCCTGCAACTGTTGCGCCCGCTCGGCGAAAGCCGGGTCGAAGATCAACGTGCCGATCTGCGCGTCCTCGAGAACGTAGGCGTGGTCGTCCAGCGAGCCGAGGGGATGGAGGGGAGTATTCCGGCAGCCGGTCACCATCACGGCTCCCATGGAGAACAGGACTTCGGGGCGGTTCTTCGACAACGTCGCCACGCCCTGGCCGAGGAGGATCCCCTGAGCGCCGAACGCCTGCACGTAGCGGCTGATCTGGTCCCGCATCTGTGCTGCCGTGAGGACGTCCCCGTCGATGTACAGGCACGGTCGATCGCCATTGCGGTCGAGGGCGGCGATGAGCAAGTCCGGCAGGAACTGCGGTCGGTAGAGGTCGTCCATCTCGCTATTATGACATCGACATCGACTTATGGTCCGTGTAGCATCGTGACGGGTGAACGAGCCCGCCCCCGTCCTCCTTGTCGAAAGCCGTGATCGCATCCGGGTCGTCCGGCTGAACCGGCCTGAGGCCTTGAATGCGGCCAATCCTGAATTGCACCGCCGTCTGGCCGAGGTCTGGGTGGAGCTCGAGGAGGACCCTGGCTGCTCGGTGGTCGTGATCACCGGCAATGGGCGGGCGTTTTGTGGCGGTGGTGACATGACCCTCCTCAAGCGGATGAACGAGGATGAGGAGGTCAGGGCAGCCATCCTGCGCGAGGCGCGCCAGATCGTCGAGCGGCTCATCCGGTTCCGGTTCCCGGTGATCGCCGCCGTGAACGGCCCGGCGGTCGGGCTCGGCTGTTCCCTGGCCGGACTCAGCGATGTCGTCCTGATCGAGGAGAGCGCCTATCTGGCCGATCCGCACGTCTCCGTGGGCCTGGTGGCGGCCGACGGTGGTGCCCTCACGTGGCCATCTATGACGAGCCTTCTGCGGGCCAAGGAGTACCTGTTCACCGGCGATCGCATCGCCGCCAAGGACGCCGTGGAATTCGGGCTGGCGAACCGCGTGGTGCCCGACGGGTCGAGCCTCGACGAGGCGCTCTCCCTGGCCGAGCGGGTTGCCCGGCAGCCAGCGCAGGCGCTCATCGACACGAAGCGGGCCCTGAACAAGCATCTGGAGCGTGCCATGCACGACGTGTTGGATTTCGCCCTGGCTGCCGAGAGCATCTCCAGCGCCAGCGCGCCGCACCGTCAGATTGTGGACCGTTTCCTCCAGAAGTCGGCCCCGACTCATCCGCCGCCGGCTGCTCCGAGGGCTAGCGCGTCATAGGGAGCACATCGTGGGCCTGAGCCTGGAAGATCGGAGTGCGATCACCGACCTCCTGTCGCAGTACGGCTTGCTGCTCGACCGGCAACAGGTCGACGAGTGGATGGCGCTCTTCGATGACGATGCCGTGTTCGAGATGGAAGGTCGGTCGCCCCTGACGACGGCAGCAGAACGAGCGGAGCTCGGCCGCACGGCGCCCTCGGGAACCCACCTGGCCGCGCCGCCTGTCATCCGGCCAGGCAGAGCGATGGACACGGCCGAGAGCGAGCAGACGTTCATGTTCCGGGACGCCGAAACCGGGCGGATGCTCGCCGGGTGGTACGAGGACGTGTTGGTGAAGGTCGATGGCACTTGGCGGTTCCGGCATCGGTCGATTCGTTTCCACCGCAAGCCGCGAAATTCCGCTCCCGGATGAGGCCGGAGCCGGGAGCCGCTCAGATGCCCCGGAGGGACCCAACAGACTGGTGCAGTTCCGGCACCGTGCCCGCCGATGCCCTGAGTGTCACGGCGATCTGATGGGTCAAGGAGCTCGAAGTGCCCAGCAGCGCATCGAGCACGAGGACGCGGCTGTGGAATCGGTGGTGTCCGTGCTCCGTCGTGAAACCCATTGCGCCGAGCACCTGGAGGGATCGTTCACAGATCTGCCTGCCGTTGCGACCAGCCAAGGCCTTGGCAATGGCGTCACGCATGGGGGGCAGTGCGGGAAATTGCTCGGCTGACTGCAGGGTCACGGCCGCAATCGCCGCCACATCGACTCGTGCGGAAGCCAAGAGATGGCGCACGGCCTGGAAGTGGGCGATCGGCTGACCGAACTGCATGCGGTCGAGTGCATGCTGCACCGCGCCGCTAAGAGCAGCCTCGGCGGCCCCCAGGATCTCGTTTGCGATGGCGAGGCGCCCCAGTTGCATGCTTCGAGCGCGCAACGGCACCGTCTCTGCCTCACTCAGCGAGGCGGGCAGAGCACTCAGGTCTGATTCGATCTCGTGCAAGGCCAGCCCGTCGCTCAAACCGAGAGGCCTGAGCTCGAGTGTGTCGAGCTGCACCAACGAAGCGCCGTGCCCGGGCCTGTCGATCAGGATCCTGCCTGTCGCCTGTGTTCCCACGACCACCGCTCGAGTGCCGTGCCGTGCCGACTGGCGCTCGACACTTGCCGTCATGGCGTGCTCGCTGCCCAGGGCCTCGGCGTACGGCTGCGCCATTAGCTCTCCCAGCGCACCCGAGGACCCGAGTTCGCGACCTTGGGCTCGGAAGTAGGCCAAGACGCCGAGGCGCGCCTCAGCATCTGCATCGAGCGACCCCAGGAGGTCCCTCCATCCCAGCACGCGCAGGGCGTCGTCGCCGTCCGTGGACCGCAGCGCGTCCTGTGCGCTGCTCAGAAACAGGTCATCTGCGTCCTCAACGACGGTCACGCCGGCAACTGCAGGATCTGCTTGGCGACGGTGTCGAGCTGCATCTGTTGGGAGCCCCCGTAGACAGTAGCGCGCTGACCTCGTCGAGTACATGCCCCACGTCGTGGCCGACGCCTCTGAAGTGACGGTCAAGCTGACCGACCGGCGCGAGTTCCGGGCCAAGGTCATCGGTGTCGACAAACGCAGCGACGTCGCTCTCATCAAGATCCCGGGCACGGACTTCCCCGTCGTGCGCTTCGGGGATCCCTCGAAGCTACGGCCGGGGCAGTGGGCGATCGCCATCGGCTCGCCCTTTGGTTTCGAGAACAGCGTGACCGCAGGCGTGATCAGCGCCCTCGGCCGGCAGCTACCCGACGACAGCGGCAGCTCGTTCGTGACCTACATCCAGACCGACGCGGCCGTGAACCCGGGCAACTCGGGCGGCCCGCTGTTCAACCTCGACGGGCAGGTGATTGGCATCAACGCTCAGATCTACAGCCGCACCGGCGGCTACATGGGCATGTCGTTCGCAATTCCGATCGACGTCGCGCTCAACGTGAGGGATCAGCTGCTGAAGACCGGCAAGGTGAGCCGCAGCCGCATCGGCGTGTCCGTACAGGACATCAACCAGCAGCTTGCGCTCACTTTCGGCTTGACCATCCCGCACGGAGCATTGGTGAGCTCGGTGGAGCCGCAGGGCCCGGGCGAGCGCGCGGGATTGAAGCCCGGCGACGTCATCACCAGCGTGAACGGCAAGAACATCGAGCACTCCTACGATTTGCCGAGCGTGATTTCCCAGCTGCCGCCGGGGAGCGATGCGCACCTCGGTATATGGCACGAGCGCAAACCGACCGAGGTGACCGTGAAGACCGTGCTGCTCGAGGACACGCCGCCGCAGGCCGCGCGCAATGGCGCCCAGGACGGCGGCGGCGCCTTGGGGCTCGCGGTGCGGCCTCTCGATCCGAGCGAGCAGAAGGAGCTTCACACCCGCGGACGCCTGGTCGTCGAGGACGTCTCTGGGCCGGCCCTCGCGGCGGGACTGCAGGCCGGCGATGTGGTGCTCGGCGTCAACGGCGCGGGAGTCTCGACGGTTGCGGAGCTCAAGCGCGAGGTGGCGCGGGCGGGCCATGCCGTGGCGCTTCTGATCCAGCGCGAGGATGCACAAATCTACGTTCCCATCGACATCGGCTAGCTCTCTCAACGTGTCGAATCCTGCTCCCCTGTTCTCGAGCGGCGCTGCACCGCGGCCGCATGCGCCGGCACCGTTCTTGCCCACCACGCTCGCGGAGATGCGCGCGCTCGGCTGGTCAGAGTGCGACATCATCATCGTGACGGGCGATGCGTACGTGGATCATCCGAGCTTCGGAATGGCCATCGTCGGGCGCGTGCTCGAATCGCGCGGCTTTAAGGTCGGCATCATCGCGCAGCCCGATTGGCGCGGCACGCAGGACTTCACGCAGCTCGGTGCGCCGCGTCTGTTCTTCGGGGTCACCGGCGGCAATATGGACTCGATGGTGAATCGCTACACCGCGGATCGACGCGTGCGGAGCGATGATGCCTACACGCCGGGCGGGGCCGCCGGCAAGCGCCCGGACCGATGTGTCATCGTGTACTCGCAGCGCGTACGCGAGGCCTACAAGGGCGTGCCCATCGTCCTCGGCGGGATCGAGGCGAGTCTGCGCCGCATCGCGCACTTCGATTACTGGTCGGATCAGGTGCGCAGATCCGTGCTCGTCGACGCGAAAGCGGATCTGCTGGTGTACGGCAATGCCGAGCGGCAGATCCTCGCGATCGCCGAGCGACTCGATGCGGGCGAGCCGCTCGCCGGCATCACGGATTTGCGCGGCACTGCGTTCCTGCGCCGCGGCGTCCCCGGCGACTGGATCGAGATCGATTCGAGCGAACTCGACACGCCGGGGCCGCTCGCGCCGCCCGTCGATCCTTACGCCGACGAGTCCACGAGACTCGCTGCACAAGGGCCGGCGGTGCAGGCGCCCGCTCCCCATCAAGTGGTGAAATTTTTCCGCAAGGTACCGAACGCCGCGCGCGAGCGCAGTGTAATCCGCATCCCTTCCTTCGAGCGCGTGAGCGAGGATGCCGTGCTTTATGCCCACGCCTCGCGGATCTTGCATCTGGAGTCCAATCCCGGCAACGCGCGGGCGCTCGTGCAGCGGCACGGCAACGTCGAGCTGTGGATCAATCCGCCGCCCATTCCCTTGACCATGGCCGACATGGACGCGATCTACGAGCTGCCCTATGCGCGCCGGCCGCACCCCGCCTACGGCGATGCCCGCATTCCCGCCTACCACATGATTCGCTTCTCGGTGGCGATTCAGCGAGGCTGCTTCGGCGGCTGCACCTTCTGCTCGATCACCGAGCACGAGGGCCGCATCATCCAGAGCCGTTCCGAGGACTCGGTGATCCGCGAAATCGAGACCATTCGCGATCAGGTGCCGGGCTTCACCGGTGTCGTCTCGGACCTCGGCGGCCCAACGGCCAACATGTATCGTCTGCACTGTAAGAGTGCAGCGGTGGAGTCCGCATGCCGCCGGCCGTCCTGCGTCTTTCCCGGCATCTGCCCGAACCTGAACACCGACCATGCACCGCTGATCAACCTGTACCGTCGCGCCCGCGCGCTCAAAGGCATCAAGAAAGTGCTCATTGCCTCCGGCGTGCGCTACGACCTGGCCGTTGAATCGCCGGAGTACGTTAAGGAACTCGCCACTCATCACACGGGCGGCTACCTCAAGATCGCACCCGAGGCGCTCGCCGAAGGCCCGCTCTCCAAGATGATGAAACCTGGCGTGGGTGCGTACTACAAGTTCAAGGAGCAGTTCGAGAAGTACTCGAAGGCGGCGGGCAAGGAACAGTATCTCATTCCGTATTTCATCGCCGCGCACCCGGGCACGCGCGACAGCGATATGCTCGAGCTCGCGCTGTGGCTGAAGAAGAACGGCTTCCGGGCCGATCAAGTGCAGGCGTTCCTACCCTCGCCGATGGCGACGGCAACCGCGATGTATCACTCGGGTAAGAACCCGCTTGAAGCGCATCACGCGCGGCAGCGAGGAGGTCGTCATCCCGAAGGGCACGCGCGTGCGGCGCTTGCACAAGGCGTTTCTGCGCTACCACGACGCCGCGAACTGGCCGCTGTTGCGCGAGGCGCTGCGGCGCATGGGTCGCGCGGATCTGATCGGCAACGGCAAGCACCATCTGATCCCGGCGTACCAACCCGTGGGCTCACGCGCCGCCGGGTTTGGCACCCCGGGGAGCCGCGCCCCGGGGCGTCCCTTCCGCACCCAGCACACGGGATTGCCGCCGTCTGGCAGCGGCAGCCCGCGGCTGAAGACTCGCGCCAAGCGCTGACGAGCTTTTGTGCTTGCTACGCCGGCCGCCGTGCGATTAAAGTCCCGGGCTATCTAGCGGTTGCCGCCCGCCATTCATTGATTGAGGACTCTTACCAACGCTCGAGCGGTCTGAGCGCGTGTGAACTATGGACAAGTGGATCGTACACAAATTCGGCGGCTCGAGTGTCGCCGACGCGGATTGCTTCCGCCGGGTCGCCGACATCATCGAGGCGTCCCCGCATGCGCGCGAGGCCGTTGTGTTGTCGGCCTGTCGCGGCGTCACCGATGCGCTGTTGAATGCCGTCACGCTCGCCGAGCAACCCGAGGGGGACATGACGGGCGCGCTCGAGCAGCTGTGGAAGCGCCACGAGAAGCTCGCCGCAGAGCTCTTGTCGCCGTCCGCGTGCGACACTTACTGCATGCAGCTCGCGCGCGATTGCAAGGACATCGCGGGGGTGCTGCAGACAGTACGGCTCATCCGTGCGGCGACCTACTCCATGCGCGACGTGATCGCGGGGTATGGCGAGATCTGGTCGACCCGCTTATTCACACCGTTCCTGCGCGAAAGGGGCCGCATCCAGGGCGAGGTGCGCTGGATCGATGCGCGCGAGGTCATCATCGTCGAATGGGGCCCCCTTGGCCCGACGGTGCAATGGGCAGAGAGCGAGCGCAATCTCGAGAGGCTGGTGGCCGCGGAGTTTCGCGGGCGCCTCATCGTCACCGGCTTCATCGCGACCACCACGGCGGGTATCCAGACCACGCTCGGGCGCAATGGGAGCGATTTTTCCGGGTCCATTTTCGGGGCGCTGTTGAAGGCCCCCGAGATCATCATCTGGACCGATGTCGACGGGGTGCTGTCGGCCGATCCGCGGCTCGTGCCGAACGCCCAGACGATCGATCAGCTCTCCTACAACGAGGCCATGGAGCTCGCGTATTTCGGCGCCAAAGTGATCCATCCCCAGACCATGGAGCCGGCGGTGGCGCGCGACATTCCGATCTGGATCCGCAACACGTTTGCGCCGCAGAAGGTGGGCACGCTCATCTGCGCCAACCCTAAGTCGGCGCTCAAAGTGAAAGGCATCACCACCATCGACCCCGTGGCGCTCGTGAATCTCGAGGGTGCCGGAATGATCGGTGTCCCCGGCACCGCAAACCGGTTGTTCGGCGCCCTGCGCGATGCCGGCATCTCGGTCATTTTGATTTCACAGGGCAGCTCCGAGCACTCGATCTGCTTCGCGGTTCCCGCCGCACAAGCGCAGCGCGCTGACGAGGCAGTGCGTCGCGCGTTCGATTCGGAATTGCGCGACGGCCAGATACAGCACGTCGACGTGGCACGCGATCTGGCAATCCTCGCGGTCGTGGGCGACGGCATGGCGGGCGCGCACGGCGTCGCGGCGAAGGTGTTCAACTCCTTGGGCGATGCCGCGATCAGTGTGCGGGCAATCGCGCAGGGCGCCTCCGAGCGCAACATCTCGCTGGTGGTCGACGGTAAGTTTGCGGCCAAAGCACTGCGCGCGGTGCATGCCGCCTTCTACCTCTCGCCGAATACGCTCTCCATCGGGTTGATCGGCCCCGGTACGGTCGGACGGGTGCTGCTCGAGCAGCTCGCGAGTCAAGTGGAGCGTTTGCGGGCCTTGAACCTCGACCTGCGAGTGCGCGGCATCGCGAGCTCGACGCGCATGCTGCTCGCGGAAGGCGCCATCGATCTCGCCAACTGGCCGGCGCTCCTCGAAGCGAAGGGCGTGCCGGTCGATCTGGAGAAGTTCGCCGCGCATGCCCAAGCCGACTACATTCCGCACACCGCCCTCATCGATTGCACGGCGAGCGCGGACGTCGCGAGCCTGTATCGCGATTGGCTCGCCCGCGGCATTCACGTCGTGACGCCGAACAAGAAGGCGAACAGCGGCGCGCTGCCGGCGTATCGGGCCCTCAGGGAGGCGGCACGCGCCGCCGGCACTCACTATCTCTACGAAGCCACGGTCGGCGCCGGTCTGCCCGTCATCCACACGCTGCGGGACCTGCGCGAGACGGGGGACGAGATCATTCGCATCGAGGGGATCTTCTCCGGGACGCTCGCCTATCTCTTCAATGTATTCGACGGCAGCGAGTCCTTCTCCTCGATCGTGCGCGCGGCAAAGCAGAAGGGGTACACAGAGCCCGACCCGCGCGACGATCTATCGGGCATGGACGTCGCGCGCAAGCTGATCATTCTCGGGCGGGAGATGGGATTGACGCTGGAGATGTCCGACGTCGAGGTGACCGGCCTCGTACCTGAGGCACTCATCGCCTGCGATGTCGAGGAATTCATGCGCCGGCTGCCGGAGTTCGACGCCGTCATGGCCGAGACGCTCGCCGAGGCAAAGGCGCAGGCGCAAGTGCTGCGTTATGTGGGCCGGGTGAGTGCGGATGGCAAGGCGACCGTTGGCTTGACGCGCCTTGACGCGAAGCACGCGTTTGCGAACATTGCGCTCACCGACAATGTGGTGCGTTTCGCGACCCGCCGCTACTGCGACAACCCGCTCATCGTGCAAGGTCCCGGCGCCGGACCCGAGGTGACGGCCGGCGGTGTGTTCTCGGATCTATTGCGCTTGTCGGCCTATCTCGGCGCGCATTTGTAGCCCCGGGACGCCTACATGCCGCCGCACGAGGTCACCGCCTTCGCTCCCGCCACCGTTGCCAACGTAGGCATCGGCTTCGATATCCTCGGGCACACGGTCGAGACCGTGGGTGATCGGGTTTGGCTCCGTCGGATCGACGAGCCTGTGGTGCGCATTCGCGCGGTCAAGGGCGTGGCGGGGGAGTTGCCGGTCGACCCGCAAAGAAATACCGCGGGCCGGGCGCTGCAGGCGATGCAAGCCGCGCTCAAGCTCGAGCATGGATTCGAGGTGGAGATCGACAAGGGCATCCCGCTCGCCTCCGGCATGGGCGGTTCCGCGGCATCCGCCGTCGCCGCGGTCGTCGCGGCCAACGCACTCATCGAGCGGCCGGTACCGCCGCTGCGGCTGCTCAAGTTCGCCATGGAAGGAGAGATCGTCGCGAGCGGCTCCGCCCATGTGGACAACATCGCGCCCTGCCTGTACGGCGGCTTGGTCCTCACGGTCGGGATCGATCATCCGCGGGTGAAGCAAATTCCGGTGCCGCGCTCCCTGCGCTGCGTGCTGGTTCACCCGCACATGCACTTGGGCACGCGCGAGGCGCGGGCCGTGCTGAAAAGCGACGTGACGCGCTCCGATTTCGTCTGGCAGAGCGCGAATCTCGCAGGTTTCATCAGCGGCTGCTACTCGAACGATCTCGACATGATTCGAGAATCCTTCAACGATGTCATTATCGAGCCGCAGCGCCAGACTCTGATCCCTGGGTTCAAGGATGTGCAGCGCGGCGCCATGGCTGCGGGGGCGATTGGCTGCTCGATCTCCGGGGCGGGCCCGACCATCTTCGCGTGGGCCGAGGTGCAGCACACCGAGGCGGTACGCGCCGCCATGATATCGGCCTTCTTGAATCACGCTCTGAAGTCCGACTCGTGGATCTCCGCCATCGACAATCCGGGCGCGCGGGTGGTGAGCGGCTGATGGCCGAGCTGCGCTACCTGAGCTCGCGGGGCGGCGTGCCTCCCGTCACCTTGAGCGAGGCGATTCGCCAGGGGTTGGCGCCCGACGGTGGACTGTACGTGCCGACGCAGCTGCCCGCGGTCGATGTCGCAGCGGTCGCCCGCTCGACGCGCCTGCCCGACATCGCGCAGAGCGCGCTCGACGGGTTCTTCCGCGGCGATCGGCTGGAGCCGGTGCTTGCGGCCATCGCGCGCGCGGCGTTCGATTTCCCTGCACCGACGACGGCAGTCGAGAAGTGTCAAGATCCCTTATTCGTGCTCGAGCTGTTTCATGGACCAACCGCGGCGTTCAAGGATTTCGGCGCGCGCTTTCTCGCCGAGACCCTGGAGCGCGCGCAGTCCCCATCCGAGCCGCCGCTGACCATCCTGGTCGCCACCTCCGGTGATACCGGCGGCGCGGTGGCGGCGGCCTTTCACCGGCGTCCCTGGGTGCGGGTCGTCATTTTGTATCCGAAGGGTCTGGTGAGCGACCGTCAGGAGCAACAGCTCACGTGCTGGGGCGAGAACGTGCGCGCCTTGCGGGTCGGCGGCACGTTCGACGATTGCCAGCGCCTGGTGAAGGAGGCCTTCGTCGATCCAGGGTTGCGCGCGCGGCATCATTTCAGCTCGGCCAACAGCATCAACATCGGCCGCTTGCTGCCGCAGACGGTGTATTACGCGGCCTCGAGTCTCGAGGTGCAACGGCGCACCGGCAAGAGCGCCTCGTACATCATTCCGGCCGGCAATCTCGGCAATGCCTTCGCCGCGATGTGGGCGCGCGCCGTGGGGTTTCCCGTTGGACGGATCATCCTTGCACATAATGCCAATCGGACGGTTCCCGATTTTCTGCACGACGGCGAGTGGCGCCCCCGTCCGAGCGTGCAGACGCTCGCTTCGGCGATGGATGTGGGCAATCCCAGCAATATGGAGCGCGTGCGCGCGCTTTACCCGACTTTCGCCGCGTTGAGCGAACACTTAAGCGCGGAAAGCGTGGATGACGCTACAATTCGTCGCAGAATCGGAGAGGACTTCATGCGATTTGGACGCGAATGGTGTCCGCACACCGCGACCGCTGCTGAGGTGTATCAGCGGTTGAGCGACCGCGAGCGCCGCGACAACCCGTGGATTCTCGTCGCCACCGCGCATCCGGCCAAGTTCAATGACATCGTGGAGCCGATCATCGGCCGGTCCGTCGACATACCGCCCGCGCTGGCGCGGCTGCTGGCCCTGCCGCGGCACTTCACCGATATCGCACCCTCTCTCGGGGCGCTGGCCGCGGTGCTCGGATGAATGATCTGCACATCGATCCGGATTGGATCGCGGCGGGCGTCGCGATCGTTCTGGTCGGCGCCGGCGGCTATGTGGCCGTAGGCGCGTATCAGCGCCGTGCGCGGCGCAAGCAGCTCCTGTCGCGCTTGGATCGAATCGCCTACGAGTCCGCCCATCAAGTGCTGGTGCCGGATGGGATGGGCGGCTACATCCACATCGACCATTTGCTGCTGACGCCGCGCGGACTTCTGGTGCTCGACACGCGCCGCGTTCCGGGCCTCATCTTCGGCGGCGACCAGATGAGCGATTGGACCGTCATCGGACGTCGCCGGTTCACCTTCGACAATCCGCAACCCGCGCTCTACGACCGCCTCGCCGCCGTGAAGGCGCTGGCGGGAGACTTCCCCGTCGAGGGTCGCCTCTTGTTCTCGAACATCGGCAAGTTCACCAAGGGGATGCCCAAGTACGTGATGATGCTCGACGGCATCGAGGTGGAATTTCCGCAAGTCGACCGCAGTCTCAAGGGCTCCGCCGCGCTCGAGCCTTTTGCGGAGGTTTGGGGCCGGGTGGTCTCTCAGCTCAAGCCGAGTCCGCATTTATTCACCAACCTTTAGATCCACTGCCGCTAGGCGGTATCGAGCCCGAAGAGCCGTTCGGCATTTTGCGTCGTTGCCTCGGCCACGCTGCCGAGCGACTCGCCGCGCAGCGCCGCGACCGTCGCCGCGATGTGCGGCAGATAGGCTGGTTCGTTGCGCCGCGACTTAGGCTGCGGTCTGAGATCGCGCGGCAGCAGATACGGTGCGTCGGTTTCGAGCAGCAGCTTCTCTCGCGGAATACGCGGCACCGCCTCGCGCAAGGCACCGCCGCGGCGCTCGTCGCACACCCAACCAGTGATGCCGATCGACAGGTCGAGACCGAGATAGACCTCGAGCTCGAGCGGGCCCTCGGTGAAACAATGGGCCACCCCACTGCGCAGCGTCGTGCGGTGCTCGCGCAGGATGGCCGTGAAATCCGCGTGCGCGTCGCGTTGATGGAGGAACACGGGTTTGCCGCTGCCGGCGGCGATCTCGAGCTGCGCGACGAAAGCGGCGCGCTGCTGCGGCCGCGGCGAGATGTCGCGGAAGTAATCAAGCCCGCATTCGCCGACCGCAACCACCTGGGGTTGCGCCAGAAGCTCCTCGAGGTGCGCGCGGAGCGGCGGCTCGAACGCGCTCGCGTGATGCGGATGCACGCCGGCGGTGCTCCACAGCATGCGCGGATGACGTGCAGCGAGATCGGCTGCCGCGCGCGAGCTGGCGAGATCCGTGCCGGTCACGACCTGACGGGCGACGCCGGCTTCGACGGCACGGCCGATCACCTCATCGAGGTCCGCGGCAAAGCTTGTGTGGGTCAGGTTCGAGCCGATGTCGATCAATGCGTGCGCCAAGAACCGCCACCTCGTTGTGTTATCTTCGGCGCGTATCGTACACGCGGTGGTGGAGGGGCGCGCATGCGGTCAGTGAGAGGTCCAGGGATGGTGCTGTTGTTGTCGCTCGCGGCGACGCTCGGCGCGCAAGAAGGCGGCGATTTGCAGGCGCAGATTCTCTACGCTTACCAGACCGAGGATCTCGGCGAGCTCGGCAACCTCACGCAGAGGCTCAGCAACCAAGTCAAGGCGGGCGGCGCGGATGCGGCGCTTCGCTATCACCTCGCGCATGCCGACTACCGCTTCGGGCTCCTCGCCGAGCAAAAGCGGCGCAAGGCTGCCGACCCCGCATTCTCCGACTGCATCGATCAGCTGAAGCCGGTGCTCGATCAAGACGCTCGGTCGGTGGAGGCGTTGCTCCTGCAGTCGGCCTGCTACCGCGAGCTCGCCAAGGAGCGGCATCTGGAGGCCGTGCTGCTGAGGAACCGCGCGGACGAGAGGCTCAAGTCTGCGCTCGATCTCGCGCCCCGCAATCCACGCGTGCTTTATCTGGTGGCGATGGTGGGCTTAGCGGGGTCGAAGCCCAACTCGGCGGACGGCCAGCGGGCGTTCGCAACCCTGCTTCAGGCCGCCCAGATCTTCGAGCAATCCTCCGCCACGCGTGCGGACGTGCCGGGCTGGGGTCATGCCGAAGCGTATCTCGCGCTCGGCACGCAGCTGGCGGCGCGCGGCGACGTGCTCGGCGCGCGCAACTGGATCGAGAAATCCCTGATCGTCGCCCCCGACTACAAGGCGGCGCAGAAGCAATTGGCGATGCTGGTGCAGCGCTAGCCGGGGCACGATCGCCGCTCGCGTCGAACCTGGTATCATCGCAGCCGATGAAGGCACAGGGAACGCAACTGTCGCTGTTCCAGGCGCGCAGCACCGGAGAGGCGTTTGCGGTTCGCGTGAGCGCCCGCGCACGCCGGCTCACGGCCCGCGTGCATGTCGGCGGCCGTGTGGAAATCGTCGTGCCGGTCGGCGTCAAGGCGCGGGCAGTGCGCGATTTCGTGCAGCGCTTTACCCCCTGGATCGATCGCAAGGTCGCCGCGATGCAGTGTTTCGCGGAACCTGCGGCGAGCGTGCCGACCCGTATCGAGTTCGCCTACACCCAGGAGCATTTCGATGTGCACTGGCAGCAAGCTCCGCGGCGGGAGCTGACGCTCGAGGCCGGGAGGCTCTCCGTGCGCGCGCCGGATACGGACCAGGCGCGGCAGAAGCTCAAGGATTGGCTCAAGCAGGCGGCAGGGGAGCGCCTCACGCCGCCCCTCCTCAGGCTCGCCGGCGATTTGAATTATTCTGTCGAGCGGGTCGCCATTCGCTGCCAGCGCACCCGCTGGGGCAGCTGCTCGACGCGCGGCACCGTGAGCCTCAATTGCTCGCTGGTGTTCCTGCGGCCGGAGGTGGTGCGTTACCTGTTCGTCCACGAGCTCGCGCACTTGAAGCACATGAATCACTCGCCGGCCTTCTGGCGCTTGGTGCAGAGCCTCGAGCCCGACTACCGCCGGCTTGACCGCGAGTTGCTTGCGGGCTGGCGCGCGGTGCCGCTCTGGCTATTTGGAAACTAGCCGGTGAGCGAGACCAAGCCCGCGGCCAAACCGTTCGTCGATCTGAGCGACGAGCAGATTCACTGGGACCTCACGAATTCCCTGAGCTACTCCCAGTATCTGGGGTTGGACAAGCTGCTCGATGCCCAGCGCCCCCTGTCGTACGAGCACGACGAGATGCTGTTCATCGTCATTCATCAGGTCTCGGAGCTGTGGATGAAGCTCTGCCTGCACGAGCTCAACACGGTGGTCGACTGCGTGCGGCGCGACGATCTCGGCCCGACGTTCAAGAGGCTGGCGCGTGTATCGACCATCCAGCAGCAGTTGCTGCAAGCCTGGGATGTGCTCGCAACGATCACGCCTTACGATTATTCGGCGTTCCGCAACACACTCGGACGCTCGTCCGGATTCCAGTCGGCGCAATACCGGCTGCTCGAGTTCCTGATCGGCAACAAGAACGCGGAGCTCATCGAGGTGTTCCGCGCGGACCCGCCGGCCTACGAGATGCTCGAGCGCGCGCTGCGCGCACCGAGCTTGTACGACGAGGTGCTGCGTCTGCTCAGTCGCCGCGGCCTCGACGTGCCCGCGCAGGCGATCGACCGCGACTTCTCGTTGCCCTATCAGGCGAGCAAGCAAGTGGCGGCGGCCTGGCTCAGCGTGTATCACAACTCGGTGAAAGACTGGGATCTCTATGAGCTCGCCGAGCGGCTCGTCGATCTCGACTACAAGTTCCAGCTGTGGCGCTTCACGCACGTGAAGACGGTCGAGCGCATAATCGGCTATAAGCGCGGCTCCGGCGGGACGAGCGGAGTCGCCTATCTCAACAAGGCGCTCGATCTGAGGTTCTTTCCGGAGCTTTGGACCATCCGGACGTCCATGTAGGCAAACGTGGCCGAATTCCAAGACCGACTGCAAAACGTCAACGTCGCCTCGAGCGACTTATTGGCGACCCCCGAGGAGGTGAAGCGCCGCTTGCCGCTCACCGCGCGCGCGGCCGACACGGTCCTGAAAGGTCGCGAGGCGGTGCGCGCCATTCTGGAGCGTCGCGACCCGCGGCTGTTCGTGGTCGTGGGTCCATGCTCGATTCACGATGTCGCGGCGGCGCGCGACTATGCCGGCCGACTGCAGGCGCTCGCGACCCAAGTGGCGCCGACGCTGCTGCTCATCATGCGCGTCTATTTCGAGAAGCCGCGCACCACGGTGGGATGGAAGGGGCTCATCAACGATCCGGATCTCGATGACTCGTTTCACATCGAGAAGGGAATTTTGCTCGCGCGCGAGCTGCTCTTGCACGTGGCGGATCTCGGGCTCCCGGCGGGCACCGAGGCGCTCGATCCCATCATGCCGCAGTATCTGTCCGAGCTCATCACCTGGACGGCGATCGGGGCACGCACGACCGAATCGCAAACCCACCGCGAGATGGCGAGCGGCCTGTCCACGCCCGTCGGCTTCAAGAACGGCACGGATGGGGCGCTCGCCACGTCCATCAACGCGCTCGAGTCCGTGCGTCATCCCCATCATTTTTTGGGCATCACCCAGCAAGGCCAATCCGCGGTGTTCCGCACGCGTGGCAACGCGCATGCCCATCTCGTGCTGCGTGGCGGCGGCGGCCGCGTGAACTACGACGCGGTGAGCATCGCGCTCGCGGAGCGCCAGCTCGCACAGGCGAGTCTGCCGACCAATATCGTGGTCGACTGCAGTCACGGCAATTCCAATAAGGACCCGGGCGTGCAGCCGCTGGTTGCGGAAAACTGCGTCACGCAGATCCTCGACGGCAATCGCTCGATCGTGGGTCTCATGCTGGAGAGTCATTTGAAGGCGGGCAATCAGCCCATCCCGAAGGACCTGAGCACGCTGGAATACGGGGTATCGATCACCGACCCCTGCATGGACTGGCAGAGCAGCGAGACGCTGCTCTTGAAGCTGCACGCGGCGTTGCAGAACCGCCCGCGTTAGCCGCGCGCTTTCAGCGCGCGACCGCTAGGGCCATTCCCCGGTCGGAATACCGGCACGCGCGGCGCCGCGGCGCGCCGCCGCGTTGCCGTTCACCAGCAGCGCGCGCTCGGCGAGCGCGAGGTGGGGGATGTCGGAGAGGCTGTTGCCGTAGGCGGTGATGGCCGCGTGCGCGTAATCCACGCGCAGCTGCTCGAGGCAGCGCACCTTCTCCGTGCCATGCCGGTTGGGCGTTTGCAAAGCGCCGTCGAGCCGATCCCCGTTCCAGCGGACCTCGGTGCACACCGTGCGCTCGAAGCCCAGCACACGCCCGATCAGGGGCACATAGAGATCGGGGCTCGCGGAGAGCAGCACCAACCGGTCCCCGGCGCTGCGATGCGCCTCGAGCACTGTCAGCCCCGTTGCACGGAACGCGCCCCGCGGCTGCAAATCCGCGACGAATTGCTCTGCCCATCCCGCGACGAGCGCGCGTGCATCGCCGGCCATCACGGTGCGGATGGCGCGCGATTTCAAGAGCCCGCGGTCACGTCCGCCGAACGCATAGCCGAGCACCGCCGGCACGATCTGTCCCACCTGCAGGAGCCGCGCCGGATGCCGCGTCAAGTAGCCGACGAGAAATGGGAACAGCGTATCCCGATGCGTGAGCGTGCCGTCGAGGTCGAAGAGCGCCACGGGACGGGGAGCGCTGAGCGGGCGATCGACGCTGGTTGCGGAGGGTATGTTCAGGGAATTACCAGAGAATACGGGTATTTATCTGTATTATCTCGAATTGAGCTTGATACGCTTTGCGGCGTGTCAATAAGCCCATTTTGCCCGAAAGGTCGCCGGCAAGCGCACTAGAATACCGCGCCGTGTCGTCGCGCGCGGCGGCGCCTGGGTTTGATACACGAGGTACGTCAATGGTGAACGCAGATATGAGACGGGTGCGCGGCCGCTTAAGCGCCGCGGCGGCGGCGCTCGTATTGCTGGGAGCGATGGGCGCAAGCGGCACGCGGGCGGCCGGAGCGCCGGCTGCGCCCGCGCCGGCGACAGCCGCCGGTTTCACCTACATCAAATCACTCGGTGGCATCGACGAGTATCGCCTCGACGCCAACGGCTTGTCGGTGCTCATCATGCCGGACCATTCGGCGCCGGTAGTCACCTTTCAAGTGACCTATCGCGTCGGCTCGCGCAACGAGGTCACCGGCACCACCGGTGCGACGCACCTGCTCGAGCACATGATGTTCAAGGGCAGCGAGCGCTTCAACGATGCGAAGGGCAATAGCATCAAGCAGTACCTGGAGCATGTCGGCGGACAGTTCAACGCAACGACCTCGTTCGATCGCACCAATTACTTCGCGACGCTCGGCCGGGACGATCTCGACGGGTATGTCGCGATCGAGTCCGATCGCATGCGCAATCTCTGGCTGCGCGAGTCCGACCGGCAAGCGGAGATGACCGTCGTGCGCAACGAGTACGAGCGCGGCAAGAACGACCCGAACACCGTCTTGATGGAGGAGGTTTCCGCCGCAGCCTATGTCGCCCTCCCGTATCACCATCCGACCATCGGCTACAAGAGCGATATCGAGCACGTACCGATCGAGAAACTGCGCGCAGTTCTACGACACGTTCTACTGGCCGAACAATGCCACGGTCAGCGTAGTGGGGGACGTACAGCCGGCCGCGGCGCTTGCGCTCGTGCAGAAGTACTACGGCGGCTACTCACAATCGCCGCAGCCGATCCCGCAGATTTATACCGAGGAGCCGGCTCAGGTCGGTCCGCGCCGCGTCCTGGTGAACCGCCCGGGCGAGCTCGGCACCGTGGTGATCGCGTACAAAGTGCCGAACGGGCGTGATGCGGATCAGCCGGCACTCGAGATGCTCGACGGTATCTTGAGCTCGGGTAAGAGCTCACGGCTGTATCACGCGCTGGTCGATGGCGGCCTCGCGTTGAGCGCCGAGTCCGATACCGATCTGCGCCGCGACCTCTCGCTGCATACGCTGTATGCGACGCTCGCGCCGGGCGCCACGCATGAGAAGGTCGAGCAGACGCTGCTCGCGGAGGTCGAGAAAATCAAGACCGACGGTGTGACCGCGCAGGAGATCGCCCGCGTCAAGCAGCAAGTGCTCGCCGGCGAGGCATACAAGCGCGACGGCACGGCCGGGGCGGCGAGCGAGCTCAATGAATGGATCGCGATCGGCGATTGGACGCTGTATGTGACCTTCCCGCAGAAGGTCGAGCAGGTCACCGCGGCCGATGTGCAACGGGTCGCGCGCGAGTACTTGGACGAGCGTCAGAGCACGACGGGTTGGTTCGTGCCGAGCCAGGAGAAGTCACGATGACCACGCGCCGAGCCTTCCCGGGTAGCATTCTGGCCGCTTGTGCGTTCGCGAGCGGTGTGCCGCTGGGCGCCGGGTCGCCGGCCACGGCAGCGGCGGCGGCCGCGGCGGGGGTCGTCGCGCCGGCAAGCATGGCCGCGCGCGGACACCGCGCCGATACTGTGGGGATCGATGTCGTCACCTATCCGACGCACGTGCGCGATGTGGTCGTCGTGTTGGGTGCGCTGCCAGCGGGCGATGCGATGGCGGGCAGCGGCAATGCCGCGGTGCCGACTCTCACCGGCATGATGCTCGACCGCGGCACGACGACGCTCGATAAGTTCGCGATTGCCGAACGGCTCGAGGGCGTCGGTGCGAGCATTTCCTTCGGCGTGGGCACGCAGAGTTTGGAGATTCGGGCCAAGTGTCTGCGGAAGGACTTAAGCCTGGTGCTATCGATCCTGGCCGCCGAGCTCAGAACACCGGCGCTTCCCGCGGCCGAGCTCGCCAAGGCAAAACAGCAGCTCATCGGTTCGCTGCGCGAATCCTTGCAGAGCACGGGCGCGCGCGCCCAGGAAGCGTTCTCGCGCGCGGTCTTCTCACCCGGCCATCCGAACCGCCCGCATTCCGTCGAGGACATGCTGAGCGCGGCGCAGTCGGCGACGCTCGATGAGATCAAGGCCTTTCACGCGAAGTACGTCGGCCCGAAGCACCTCAGCCTCGTTTTCGTGGGCGATGTTGCCGACGCAGCGGTGCGTGGCGAGGTGGCCAAGGATTTCGCCGGTTGGAAGGGCGGAGAGGACTATTTGCGCGCAGCCCCGCCGGGCTCGCCGGCCGGCACAGCCCCGTCGCACGCCATCGAAGTGCCCCTGAAGGACAAGCCGAGCACGACGATCGTGCTCGGACAGGCGGACGGCCTGCGTTACCGCGATCCCGATGCGCTGCCGCTGCGCGTCGGCACCGCGATTCTAGGCCAGGGGTTCACAGGGCGTCTGATGGGAACCGTGCGCGACCGCGAGGGACTCACCTATGGCATCGGCGCTGCGGTGAGCGCGGACAGTGTCGCGGACGGCGCCTTCAGCATCTCGGCAACTTTTGCGCCGGCGCTCCTCGACCACGGCATCGCCTCGACGCGCCGGGTGCTCGAGGCGTGGTGGAAGGATGGCGTCACCGACGATGAGCTCGCGGCTCGCAAGCAGGGGCTTATCGGCGGATATTTCGTGGGTTTGTCGACCACCGGCGGGCTCGCGAGCACGATATTGACCACCATCCAGCGCGGCTACGATTTGAGCTGGCTGGACGGCTATCCCGAGGCCGTGCGCGCCATGTCGCGCGAGGACGTCAACCGCGCGATCCGCAGCCATCTCGACCCGGCCTCCATGGTATTGGTCGAGGCGGGCAGTGTCGGCGCGCCCGCCAAAGGCAACGAGGAGCCGCCGCCGCCACGATGAGGCGCGGCGGCGGCGCCGCGCTACGCGACCTTCTTGCTTGCGGCCAGCTGTCGCAACACGTAATGCAGAATGCCGCCGTGGCGGTAGTAGTCGAGCTCCTTCGGCGTGTCGATGCGCAGCCGCGCCTGGAACTCGCGGGTTTTGCCGCCTTCGCCCTGCGCCACGACGCGGACCGTCTTGGCGGCGCCGCGATCGAGCCCGACGATGTCGAATGTCTCCTTCCCGGTGAGCTCGAGGGTCTCGGCGTTTTCGCCTTCCTTGAACTGCAGCGGGAGCACGCCCATGCCGATGAGATTCGAGCGGTGGATGCGCTCGAAGCTCTCGGCGATAACCGCGCTTGCACACCGAGCAGCATGGTGCCCTTGGCGGCCCAGTCACGCGAGCTGCCGGTGCCGTATTCCTTGCCAGCGAGGATGACCAGCGGAGTTCCCTCCGCCTTGTATTTCATGGCCGCATCGAAGATCGACGTCTGCTCGCCGCTCGGGATGTGCACCGTCACGCCGCCCTCGGTGCCCGGCACCAGCAAATTCCGCAGCCGGATGTTCGCGAACGTGCCGCGCATCATCACTTCGTGATTGCCGCGCCGCGCCCCGTAGGAGTTGAAGTCGGCGGCGGCCACGCCCTGCGCCATCAGATATTTTGCAGCCGGGCTCGACTTGGAGATGTTGCCGGCGGGCGAGATGTGGTCCGTGGTGACTGAATCGCCAAGCACCGCGAGCGCCCGTGCGCCCTTGATATCGCCGATTGCGGCGGGCGTCATGGTTATGCCATCGAAGTAGGGCGGATTCTTGACGTACGTGGACTTGGCATCCCAGGCGTAAATCTTCCCCGCCGGAGTCTTGATGCCGCGCCAGCGCTCATCGCCGCGGAAGACGTCCGCGTAGCCCTTGGTGAACATGGCCGAGTCCAACGACGCTGCGACTGTCTGCGCGACTTCTGCCGCGCTCGGCCAGACGTCCTTCAAGTAGACGGGCTTACCGTCCTTGCCGGTGCCGAGTGGCTCGGTGGTGATGTCGACATCGAGGTTTCCTGCGAGCGCGTAGGCCACCACCAAGGGTGGTGAGGCGAGGAAGTTCATCTTAATCTCGGGGTGGACGCGGCCTTCGAAGTTGCGATTGCCCGAGAGGACGGAACAGGCGACGACGTCACCTGCTTTGATCGCTTCGGAGATCTCGGGCTTCAAAGGTCCCGAATTACCGATACAGCTCGTACACCCGTACCCCACGGTATAGAACCCAAGTGCCTCTAGGTCGCTCATCAAGCCCGCCTTGTTGAGATAGTCGGTGACCACGCGCGACCCGGGCGCGAGCGAAGTCTTCACCCAGGGCTTGGATTCGAGGCCGCGCGCGCGAGCCTTGCGGGCGAGAAGACCCGCCGCGACGAGGACCGCGGGATTCGAAGTGTTCGTGCAACTCGTGATTGCAGCGAGCAGCACGGCACCGTCCCTGATCTCGACACTTTTCTGCGCGAGCGTTGCAGCCGCCTTGCCGGTTGCCGTGGGATTTTTCTGAGCACGCTCGTCCGCCATTTTTTTCAAGCTGCTGCGGAACACGCTTTGCGCGGAGCGCAGCGGCACTCGATCCTGGGGTCGCTTCGGGCCGGCGAGCGCAGGCTCGACGCGGGCGAGATCGAGCTCGACCACATCGGTGTAGTCGGCGGCTTTCGCGCCGTCGACGCGCCACATTCCCTGGGCCTTCGCGTACGCCTCGACGAGCGCGATCTGCTCCTTGGGTCGGCCGGTGAGCTCCAGATAGCGCACGGTCTCCTCGTCGATCGGGAAAATAGCGCAGGTCGAGCCGAACTCCGGCGACATGTTGGCGATGGTCGCGCGGTCGGCGAGCGGCAAGCCTTTGAGGCCGTCACCGAAGAATTCGACGAACTTGTCGACGACGCCTTTCTTGCGCAGGATTTCGGTCACCGTGAGCACGAGGTCCGTCGCGGTGGTGCCGGCGGGCAGACTGCCGGTGAGCCTGAAGCCGATCACTTGTGGGATGAGCATGGTCACCGGTTGACCGAGCATCGCGGCCTCGGCCTCGATACCGCCGACACCCCAGCCGAGCACGCCGAGCCCGTTGATCATGGTCGTGTGAGAATCGGTTCCGACGAGCGTATCGGGGAAGGCGCGCGGTGGGGTGCCCGACTCTTCCGCGAACACGACGCGCGCAAGGCGCTCGAGGTTGACCTGATGCACGATGCCGGTGTTGGGCGGCACGACTTTGAAATTGCTGAAGGCGGTCTGGCCCCAACGCAAAAACATATAGCGTTCGCCGTTGCGATTGAACTCGATCTGGTTGTTGTGCTCGAGGGAGCTCGACGTGCCGTATTCGTCGACCTGCACCGAGTGATCGATGACGAGCTCGGCGGGCGCGAGCGGATTCACCCGCTGCGGATCACCGCCTAACTTCACAATCGCCTCGCGCATTGCCGCGAGGTCGACGATGCAGGGCACGCCGGTGAAGTCTTGCATGATCACCCGTGCCGGGGTAAAGGCGATCTCGTGATGCGGCGCCGCTTTCGGATCCCAGGCGAGGAGGGCCTCGATGTCGCTCTTTTTGACGTTCAGGCCGTCTTCGAAGCGCAGCAAGTTCTCGAGCAGAATCTTCAGGGAAAAGGGCAAGCGATCGACGCCTTGAGATTTGAGGGCAGCGAGGCTCAAGATCTCGTATTTGTGCTTGCCCACGTCGAGCGTCGTCTTGGCCTTGAAGCTGTCCGTCATGTTTCCTCCAGCGAAAAAAAAGGATTAGGAGAATTATAAGAGAGGCTGCGCGCGGCGGGCGGCAGGGAAGCGCCGCGAAGGTCGCGTTCTGCGATCACGCCGCCGCCGAGGCACAAGTCGTCCGCATAAAATACCGCATACTGACCCGGCGTGACGGCCCGCGCCGGTCGGGAAAGTGTTACCTGCCAACGGGCCGCTTTTTCCGGGCGCACGCTGCAAGGCAGGTCGCTCTGCCGATAGCGCGTCTGCACCGCGCACTCGAGTTCCGCTCCGTCCGGCAAGACGAGCCAGTGCATGTCCTCGACGATGAACGAGTCGGACATGAGTAGCGGATGGTCATGCTCCTGCACGACGATGAGCGCATTTCGCTCGATGTCTTTTGCCGCGACGTACCAGGGGGCCTCGGCCGCGCCTGCGCGGCCGCCCAGTCCGAGTCCCGAGCGCTGGCCGAGCGTGTAGAGGGCGAGCCCGCGATGCTCGCCGAGCGTTCTTCCTGCGGCGTCCTCGATCGGACCGGCACGGGTCTTGAGGTAGCGGCTCAAGAAGTCCTGAAACGGTCTCTCGCCGATGAAGCAGATGCCGGTGCTATCGGGCTTGTCGCTCACGCTCAAGCCGGCCGCATGTGCCCGCGCCCGTACCTCCTGCTTACGCAGCTCACCCAATGGAAAGAGCGTGTCGGCGAGCGCACGCTGCGCGACGCTGTGCAAAAAGTAGCTCTGATCCTTGGCACGGTCAGCCGCCTTCAGCAGCCGCACCGCATCGCCCCGGGTGCCGCCGGCGGCGGCGGGGCCCGGGAGCGCGTCGGCTCGCGCGACCCGTGCGTAATGCCCGGTCGCAATCTTCGCGGCGCCGAGCCGGTGCATGTAGTCGAGGCATACGCCGAACTTGATTTCGCGGTTGCAGAGCACGTCTGGATTCGGCGTGCGGCCGGCGGCGTACTCCCGCAGAAAGTGGGCAAACACCCGCTCTCGATATTCGCCGGCGAAGCTCGCCCGGTGCAGGGGGATTTTCAGCGTGTCGCAGACGCGGCGTGCGTCCTGCCAGTCGCTCGCGGTGGTGCAGTAGGCGTCCTCATCGTCCTCCCAGTTGGACATGAAGAGCCCCTCGACCGCGTGCCCCGCTTCCTTCAGGAGCAACGCCGCGACCGCCGAGTCGACCCCACCGGACATGCCCACGATGACGAGATCCGGTCGGATCCGGGGGCTAGAGGGAGGCGAGGGCGGCATGCGCCGATTATACCGGCGCGTGAGGGCGATGGGGCGTCAGGGTTCGGTGGGCCGCGCGGCAATCGCGCGGCGGGGGTTACATCAGCATTTGTCGCATCTGCGACTCTTGCATGCTGGTCTGCCAGACCTCGTCGAAGAAATTCAGGTAGCGGCGCACGACGGCGGGGTCGTTCATGTCCGAGATTCCATCCCAGCGATCGGCCTGCAGCCGGTATACGAGTGCCTTGTCGTCGGCGATGATGAAGGCGCCGGCGCTCGCAGGATACTCGGGGCTCATGGCGCGCAGGTCGATGCAACTCGTGAGACGGCGCGCGAGCGCAAGAAAACGATTGTTGTCCACCATGGCGCGCGAGGGGTCGGCGAGCAATACGCGCACTTTGGCGTAGGATCGGGCGAGCACCAAGCGCTTGATGGCCTCGAGAAAGGGCTCCTCACCGTAAATGAGAGGCTCGAGGTCTTGGGTGAAAATCGACAACAGACGGGTGGCCGATTTGGCTACCTTGAGGCTCGCCTCGCGAACTTCGGGCATCGTCGTCAAGATGGTGCGGGTGCTCGAAGCGTTACCCTGAACGGTCACCTTCTCGGGTGCTAGCTGCGTCCGTTCATCCGAATTGCCCGCCATAAGATCCCTGTGCCTCAATTGAAGGTAGGAGGGCTCGTGTATGCGAACCTCGTACTTCGAGTTTTGATACTACCGTTTGGTTTGGCGCCCACGTGCCAACTGTGTCACGTTTCGACCGGGAAATAGGACTTCGACGGCCTATTGGCGCGGCTGCCGGGCCAGAATCGGGGCAATCCCGAGGTACTTGCGGGGCTCGAGGGCCAGCAGGCGCTCCTTTTCCCCGGGCGGCAAGTCGAGCGAGCCGATAAAGTCCCGCAGCGCGCGCTCATCCACCGGGCGCCCGCGGGTGAATGCCTTCAGCCGGTCGTAGGCATCGGGGATTCCATGCACCCGCATGACGGTTTGTACGGCTTCCGCCAGCACCTCCCAGGCCTCGTGCAGATCCTCGGCAAGCCGTGACTCGTCGAGCTCCACCTTGGAGAGTCCCGCCTCGAGCGATTGATACGCGAGGACCGCGTGACCCAAGGCGACCCCTAAGTTGCGCATCACCGTGGAGTCGCTGAGGTCACGCTGCAGCCGGGAAACCGGCAGCTTCTCGGCAAAGTGCATGAGCAGGGCATTCGCCAGCCCGAGATTGCCCTCGGAGTTCTCGAAGTCGATTGGATTCACTTTGTGCGGCATGGTGGAGGAGCCAACCTCGCCAGCCACGGGCTTCTGCCTGAAATAGCCGAGCGAGATATAGGTCCACATGTCGCGGGCGAAATCGATGAGCACGGTGTTGGCGCGCGCGAGCGCATGGCAGTACTCGGCGATCCAATCGTGCGGCTCGATCTGCGTGGTATGCGTGTTCGGCTCGAGGCCCAGCGAGCGAATGAACCGGGCGCTCTGCTCCGGCCAGTCGACGTGCGGCAGAGCAGCCACGTGCGCGTTGAAGTTGCCCACCGCGCCGTTCATCTTGCCGAGGATTTCCAGGCGTGCGATGCCTTTGCGCTGCCGCTCGAGGCGCGCCGCGACGTTCGCGAGCTCCTTGCCGACGGTGGTGGGCGTGGCGGCCTGACCGTGCGTGCGCGCGAGCATGCCGGCGTCCGCGTGGCGCAGCGCGAGCGTATCGATCACCTTGCCGAGGGCCGCGAGCATCGGCACGAGCACGCTGTCGCGCGCGCGCTTCAGCATGAGCGCATAGGAGAGGTTGTTGATGTCTTCCGAGGTCGCGGCGAAATGCACCCATTCGAGCTCGGCGGCGGTCGCGCCGCGAGCCTCGAGCTCGCCTCGGATCCAGTATTCGACCGCCTTCACATCGTGCTTGGTGCGCGACTCGATGTGCTTGATGGCGAGCACGTTCGTAGCGCTCGGGTCATCAGCGAAGCGCCGCGCCCAGTCGCGCGCGCTCGCGGGGAGCGAGGCCAGCGCGGCCGCCGCCGGGCCGGCGGCAAGCGCGAGCAGCCAGCCGCACTCGACGCGCACCCGCTCGCGCATGAAGGCCGCCTCGGAAAAAATCTCCCGCACCGCTTTGAGCTTTGCCGCATAGCGCCCATCGAGCGGCGAGAGCGCGTCGCTGGCGTGATCCGTGGCGGGCATGGACATCTCGGATGCCGTCGCTAGGTGATAGAATATTGAATCTTACAGGAAACTTGACCGGCCCTAGTAGGAAGACGCGATGACCACAGCCGATTTCCGCGTCGAGCATGACAGCATGGGCGCCCTCGACGTACCGGCGCAGGCGCTATGGGGCGCCCAGACGCAACGTGCAATCCAGAATTTCCCACCGAGTGGGCTACGTATGCCGCGCGCGTTCGTTCGCGCGCTCGGGCTCATCAAGCACGCGGCCGCGCGCGCGAATGCGGAGCTCGGCGATCTGCCACAGCCGATCGCGGCGGCGATTCAAGTCGCGGCACTCGAGGTCGCGGCGGGACTGCACGACGATCAGTTTCCCGTAGACGTGTTCCAGACCGGCTCCGGCACGAGCAGCAACATGAACGCGAACGAGGTGATCGCGACGCTCGCGGGCCGGCGGCTCGGCAAGAAGGTCCATCCGAACGACCATGTAAACATGGGCCAGAGCAGCAACGACGTGGTGCCGACCGCGATCCACGTATCCGCCGCGCTGCTGCTCAGCGAGCGCTTGCTCCCGGCCCTGCGGCACCTGAGCACGGTGCTCGAAGTGCGCGCGCGCGAGTTCGCGGAGTTGGTCAAGACGGGCCGCACCCATTTGATGGATGCGATGCCCATCACGCTCGCTCAGGAGCTCGGCGGCTGGCGGGCGCAGATCGACAAGGGTTGCGCGCGGCTGGTCTCGGTCATGCCGCGGTTGCTCGCGCTCGCACAAGGCGGCACGGCCGTGGGCACCGGCATCAATGCGCGCGAGAATTTCGGTGCAGTATTCGCCCGCCATCTGGCCGCCGAGGCGCAGCTCGAGTTCGTGCCCAGCCACAACTACTTCGAGGCATTGTCGAGCCAGGACACGGCGGTGGAGCTCTCCGGCCAGCTCAAAGTGGTGGCCGTAAGCTTGATGAAAATCTCCAACGATCTACGCTGGATGAACAGCGGACCGCTGGCGGGGCTCGGCGAGATTGCGTTGCCGGCCTTGCAGCCGGGCTCGAGCATCATGCCCGGCAAAGTCAACCCCGTGGTGCCCGAAGCGGTTACCATGATCGCGGCGCAGGTGATCGGCAACGATGCGACGATCACCATCGGCGGCCAATCGGGCAATTTCCAGCTGAATGTCATGCTCCCCGTGATTGCCTACAATCTTCTGCAGAGTCTCGACCTGCTGAGCATCGCGAGCCGCAATCTTGCCGATCACGCGCTCGCGGGCTTCACGGTTAACGCGGAGCGGTTGCGCGAAGCGCTCGATCGCAACCCCATTCTCGTCACTGCGCTTAATCCGATCATCGGCTACGAGAAGGGCGCGGCAATCGCGAAGAAGGCTTACGCTGAAGGCCGGCCGATTCTCGAGGTCGCCGCGGAAGTGACCCGCATGCCGGAGCGTGAGCTGCGTCCGCTGCTCGATCCCTTGGCGCTCACGATGGGCGGTATCAAAGGTGGGGGATCCTCCGGTTGATGGATCCGCTCTATAGCAAGGCGCACATTCGCGAATCTCTCAAGCCGCAGCCCTCCGCGCCGGACGATGACATGCTGTGGCTCGCGCAGGGACAGCCGCATTTGGTCGAGCGGATGCGGGCGTTTGCGGCGACGGTGCGACGCACGCCGGCGGCGGTGCTCGTGCCGCTGGTCGAGCGGCACCACGGCTGGACCGTGCTGCTCACACAGCGCGCGGCGACCCTGAAGGATCACGCCGGCCAAGTCAGCTTTCCCGGCGGCCGCATCGACCCGCAGGATGAGAGTGCCTGGCGGGCGGCCCTGCGCGAGGCGCACGAGGAGATCGGCCTGTCCGAGAGCTTCGTCGAGTTCGCCGGCTTCTTGCCCGATCACTGGGTCGGCACGGGCTTTCGCGTCACACCCGCGGTCGCCTTTGTCAATCCGCTGTTCGAGTTGCGCATCGCCACGGCCGAGGTGCACGACGTGTTCGAGGTTCCGCTGGAGGTCATCCTGGACAGTGCCAATCACAGGTCGCGCATGATGCAGCTCAATGACATGACGATCGAGGTCTGGGACATACCGTATGCCGATCGCGTCATCTGGGGCGCGACCGCGGGCATGCTGCACACGTTCCGCCGCATGTTGCTGGCGCGGCCGATTCCGGCCGCGCTGTGAGCTCGCGCATCCAGGAATTGCTCGCCATCATGGAGCGGCTGCGCGCGCCCGACGGCTGCCCGTGGGACCGGCAGCAGACCTTCGCGAGCATCGCGCCGTACACGATCGAGGAGGCCTACGAGGTCGCCGATGCCATCGAGCGCGAGGATCTCGGGCATCTCAAGGACGAGCTCGGCGATCTATTGTTCCAAGTGGTATTTCATGCGCAGATCGCGCGCGAGCGCGGCGCCTTCGATTTTGAAGGGGCGGCCGCAGCGATTTGCGACAAGCTTCGCCGGCGTCATCCGCATGTGTTTGACGGCCAAGGCCGCTTGAGCGCCGCCGAGCAAAGCGTCGTCTGGGAGAACATCAAGGCCGCGGAACGCGGCGGCGGCGCTGCGGCGAGCGCGCTCGATGGTGTGCCGCGCGCGCTGCCCGCGCTCATGCGCGCCCACAAGCTGAGCAAGCGCGCCGCGCGCGTCGGATTCGATTTCGAGCACGCGAGCCAGACCGCCGACAAGGTGGCGGAGGAGCTCGCAGAAGTGCGCGAAGCCGCGGCCGCCCACGAGTCCGCGGCCGCCATCGGTGGGGACGGTGCGTCGCCGCCCGCCGGTCCTTCGCAGGAGATTTTCGAGGAAGTCGGCGACTTGCTGTTTGCCGCCGCGAATCTCGCTCGCAAGCTCGACGTCGATGCGGAGGCGGCGCTGCGCGCCGCGAATACGAAATTCGAAAGGCGTTTTCGCGCCATGGAAGCGCGTGCGCGCGAGCGCGGCGAAATCTTCTCGAGCTTGAGCCTCGCGGCGCAGGAGGCTTTGTGGCTGGACGTGAAGCGTGCCGAATGAGGCGCCCCGGCATAGTCCGGTGCCGCTGGTGTACAAGCATGACCCCGAGCTGCCGATCTTTGCGCGCCGCCAGGAGATTCTCGAGGCCCTCGAGCGCCACCAGCTGCTGATCGTCGCGGGCGATACGGGCTCGGGGAAGAGCACGCAGCTGCCGAAATATTGCTTGGAGCTCGGCCGCGGACCCGGACGCGGGCGCGGCGGAGTGATCGCGCACACGCAGCCGCGCCGCTTGGCCGCGCGCTCGCTCGCGGCGCGCATTGCCGAGGAGCTTGCGGAGCCTGTGGGCCGCACCGTCGGGTTTCGGGTGCGGTTCGCCGACCAGGTGTCGGAGGCGACGCGGCTTACGCTGATGACGGACGGTTTATTGCTCGCGGAGCTCAATGCGGATCCGGACTTGCGCCGCTACGACACGCTGATCGTGGACGAGGCGCACGAGCGCTCGCTCAACGTGGATCTGCTGCTCGGGGTCGTCAAGCGGCTCTTGCCGCGCCGGCCCGATCTCAGAGTCATCGTGACCTCGGCGACACTGGCGGTGGAGCGCGTGTCCCGGTTCTTCGATGATGCGCCCATTCTCACCGTGAGCGGCCGCGGCCACCCAATCGAGGTGCGCTATGCCGCGGCGCCCGAAGATGCGGACGACCCCGACCTGCCGGCGGCGGTGCTCGGCGCCTACCTTGACATTGCCACCACACCTGGTCCTATCGGGTCAGGCGACGTGCTCGTGTTCTTGCCCGGGGAGCGCGAGATCCGCGACGTTGCGGATCTGCTCGAGCGCGAGCTGTCGAAGGTCGAGGTGCTGCCGCTGTTCTCGCGTCTGTCCTGGGAGCAGCAAAGCAAGATTTTCAAGCGCGGGGCGCAGCAAAGGATCGTGCTCGCGACCAATGTCGCGGAGACCTCGATCACGGTGCCGGGCATCCGCGCGGTGATCGACTCCGGGCTCGCGCGCATCAGCCGCTACAGTCCGCGCAATCGGCTGCAGCGGCTGCCCATCGAGCCCGTGTCGCGCGCGAGCGCGGAGCAGCGCAAGGGCCGCTGCGGGCGCATCGGAGCCGGACTCTGCGTGCGCCTCTATTCGCAGGAGGACTTCGAGTCGCGACCGGCGTTCACCGAGCCCGAGGTGCTGCGCACCAACTTGGCGGCCCTGCTGCTGCGCCTGGCGGCGGACGGGCTCGGCGAGGCCGAGACGTTTCCGTTCATCGATCCACCCGAGTCGCGCGCGCTCAGCGATGGCTATCGCGTGCTCCAGGAGCTCGAGGCCCTGGACGGCGAGCGGCGCATCACCAGCCGCGGGCGGGCTATGGCGCGCTTGCCGCTCGATCCGCGGCTGGCGCGGGCGTTGCTCGAGAGTCGGCGCTATCGGGCGGAAAGCGAGCTGCTCGCGCTCGTCGCGGGACTGAGCGTGCCCGATGTGCGCATTTCGAAGACCAAGGAAGAGTCGGGCGAGGATGATCCGGCGGCGGCATTCGACGATCCCCGTTCAGAGTTCTCGGGGCTCGTGAGGCTTTGGCGCGCCTACCGCAAAGCGCGGCAGGGACCGCGGCGCGAGCTCAGGCGCTGGTGCAAGGAGCGGCAACTGTCCTTGCTGCGCCTCTCGGAGTGGGACGATGTCTATGCGCAAGTCGCCGATCGGGCGGCGGAACTGACCATCCTGCCGCAGGCGCGGGCCGCAAGCTACGCGGCGGTGCATCGATCGCTGCTCGCTGGCTTCTGCACCAACGTCGGCACGCGCGGGGAAGAGGGGGAATACCTCGGCACGCGCAGCGTGCGCTTTCATATCTTTCCCGGCTCGCCCTTGCGGCGCCGCAAACCCAAGTGGGTGATGGCTGCGTACATCGTTGAGACGAGCCGGGTTTATGCACGGCGCGTGGCCGAGATCGAGCCGTCTTGGGTCGAGGCGGCGGCGCGCCATCTTCTAAAACGCGAGTATCTCGAGCCCGACTGGGATGAGGCTCGCGAGCAGGTCATCGCGCGCGAACGCATCACGTTCCTGGGGCTTACGCTGAGCGCGAACCGCATCGTCAACTACGGTCCCATCGCGCCCGAAGAGTCGCGGCTGATTTTCGCGCGCGAGGCGCTTGTCCATGGACGGCTCGGACGGCGCCCTGAATGGCTTTTGGCCAACGACGCCGCACTGCGCGATGCGGAGCTGCTCGAGGAGCGGCTGCGCGTGCGCGATCTCAAGCAACCGGCCGAGCATTTCGTGGAGCTTTACGCACGCTCGCTGCCGCGACAGGTGTCGAGCGCCGCGGCCCTCGAGCAGCTCACGCGCCATTTGAGCGAACCGCAGCGGCAGGCATTGACGCTGACGCCGGAGCAAATATTTGCGCGCGCCCCGGAGCGCGAACGGCTCGAGCTGTTCCCGAACGCCGCCGCGATAGGCGCGCTGTCGATACCGGTCGACTATCGCTTCGCGCCGGGCGAGGCGGACGACGGCGCCACGTTGCGTGTACCGCTGCTCGCGCTGCCGACGCTCGCGCGAGCTGCGGTGGACAGGGCGATTCCAGGACTCATCGAGCCGCGCGTGAGCGCGTTGCTGCGCTCCTTGCCCAAGGAGGCGCGGCGCAGTCTCATTCCCATTGCCGCGGCGGCGCAGGCGTTTCTCGCCCAGGGAGAACCGCGGGCCGATGCGCAGGCGGTGCGATCGTGGATCACGCAGGTGCGCGGCGTGCCGGAGAATCTTGCGCAGTTCGACTCCACACAGGTGCCGCGGCATCTCGAGCCCCGCGTTCTCGTGGTGTCCCGCGGCCAGGAGCTCGGTGCGGGCACCGATTTGGCCGGGCTGCGCCGGCGATTTGCGCTCGAGGCACGACGCGAGCTCGATGCCCACGCCCACACCGCTCACCCCGGCGCCTGGCGCCGCTTCGAGGCGCAGAATCTGCCCGAGAGCCAGGCGCTCGAGCTGGCAGAAGGTCCGCTGCGTGTGTATCCGGCGCTCGTCCGCGCGGCAGGTACCGTGGACGTTCGCTTCGAGTGGTCGGCGGAAGAGGCCGCGCGCACCTACGGCGACGGTACAGTCGCTCTCGCCCGCCTCGTGCTCTACGCCCAAGCTCGCGACCTCGAGAAGCGCATCGGCGGCAATGCCCCGCTGCTGTTGAGTGCGGTCCCCTATTTCACCCGCGATGCGCTGGTCGATACGCTTCTCGATCTGGCCTTCCGCCGTGCCTGCTTTGCCGAGGCCGAGCCGCCGCGCGAGCGTGCGGCGTTCGACGCGGCGCTCGATCGGGGCCGCACCGAGCTGCATTCGAGCCTTGAGGAGATCGTGGCGACCGCGGCCGGCTGGTTCGCTCAGGCGCGCGATGTACGCCGTTTGCTTGACGATCCGCGCGCGCGCGTGCTCGGCGAGGCGGCGCAGGAGAGCCGCGCACATCTCGAGCGCGTGCTCGATGCGGGGTTCCTGCGATCGCTCGCACCGGACTGGTTGCGGCAGGTTCCGCGCTGGCTGCGAGGCGAAGAGCGCCGCTGGCAGCGCTCGCTTGCCCGCGGGTCCGAGCCGGCGCATGTGCTCGCAGAATTACGCACGTGGGGGACGCGCAGCGAGAGCCTCGGGAGCCAAGCGGCTGCGGAGCTGCGCCGCCCCCCTGAGCTCGATGCGCTACGGCTTTGGGTGGAGGAGTATCGCGTGTCGCTCTACGCGCAGGACCTCAAGACCGTCGGCCCGATATCGGCGGCGCGGTTGGCCGAGCGTGCCGCAGCGCTCGAGAGCTGGCTCGCCCGCTAAACATGCTGAGTACGGACCTATAAATCGAAGCGGATGCCCTGCGCGAGCGGCAGCTGCGAGCTCCAGTTGATGGTGGTGGTCTGCCGCCGCATGTAGGCCTTCCAGGAATCGGAGCCCGCCTCGCGGCCGCCGCCGGTGTCTTTCTCGCCGCCGAACGCACCCCCGATTTCGGCTCCCGAGGTGCCCAGATTGACGTTTGCGATGCCGCAGTCGCTGCCTCCCGCAGACAGGAACCGCTCGGCTGTTTGTAGGCGATCGGTGAACACGGCGGACGACAGGCCGTAGGCCACGCCGTTTTGCAGCTCGATCGCCTCATCGAGGCTTTCGTAGCTCACGATGTACAGAATGGGCGCGAAGGTCTCGGTGCGCACGATGGACATGGCGGCCGAGGCACGGATGATGGCGGGCTCGACGAAGTGGCCGGGGCGATCGAGCACTCGGCCACCACAGAGCAAGGTCCCGCCCTGCGCTTGTGCCGCTTCGATGGCGGTCCGATAACGCTCGACGGCGCCCGCGTCGATGAGCGGTCCCATGAGCGTCGTGGAATCGAGCGGGTCGCCAATGCGCACCTGTTTGTAGGCGGCGATGAGGCGCTCCTCGAGCTCCTTGGCGCGGGAGCGCTGCACGATCACGCGGCGCGTGCTGGTGCAGCGCTGTCCTGCCGTGCCGACTGCGCCGAACACGATGGAGGGAATCGCGAGGTCCAAGTTGGCGGATTCATCCACGATGATGGCGTTGTTGCCGCCGAGCTCGAGCAGGCATTTGCCGAGCCGCTCGGCCACGCGCACGCCGACGCGCCGTCCGACGTGAGTCGAGCCTGTGAAGGACACGAGCGCAACGCGGCGGTCGTCCACGAAACGCTCCGCGAGCTCCGTGCCTGCGTCGATGAATATTTGAAAGATCGCGGGCAAGCGGTGCCGTTCGAGCACACGGTTGCACAGTCGCTGCACGGCGAGCGCGCACAGTGCGGTCTTCGGCGAGGGCTTCCACACCGTGGCGTTGCCGCAGATGCAGGCGAGGAACGCATTCCACGACCAAACGGCAACGGGGAAGTTGAAGGCGGAGATCACTCCCACCACGCCGAGCGGCTGCCATTGCTCGTACATGCGGTGCTGAGCGCGTTCGGAATGCATGGTGGCGCCGTACAACATGCGCGACTGGCCGACGGCGAAGTCCGCGATGTCGATCATCTCCTGCACTTCACCGTCACCCTCGGCCTTGATCTTGCCGTTCTCGAGCGATACGAGGCTGCCGAGCGCATCCTTGTGGGCGCGCAGCTCTTCCGCCAGGGCGCGGATCACCTCGCCGCGCTGCGGCGCCGGCACGAGACGCCATTGCCCTGCCGCCTCGACTGCCGCGTCGAGCACGCGCTCGTAGTCGGCAGCCGTCGCCCCGCGCACCCGCGCGAGCCTCTCGCCCGTGGTCGGGTTGAGCGACTCGATCGCCGGACCGGAATCGAGCGGGCTCCAGCCATGGCTGCCCGACCAGGTGCCGGCATTCAGTTCAGCGAGCCCGAGGGCTGCAAGCGTTTCGTGGGCTCTGGACATACAGCACTTCCGTTGACGCGTGGGGGCCGCATTCTGCCGCGCCGCCGCCGGAAGCGCCACCGCTACTGCTGGAAGCCGCTTTTGCGCCCTGCGCGCGCGCTGTGTAGCATTCGCGCCATGTCCAAATCCCCGCAATTGGCGAACTGGCACCCGGCGAGCTGGCAAGGGCGTGCGGCGACTCAGCAGCCGAAGTACGCCGATCCGGCCGCGCTCGAGCGGGTGGTCGCCTCGCTGAGCCGTCTGCCGCCGCTCGTGGTCTCCTGGGAAGTGGAGGCCCTGCGGGCAAGGCTCGCGCGCGCGCAGCGCGGCGAGGAATTCTTGCTTCAGGGCGGCGATTGTGCGGAGAGCTTCGCGGACTGCGAGTCCGACAACATCGCTAAGCGCCTGAAGATCCTTCTGCAGATGAGCCTGGTGCTGCTGCAAGGATTGAAGAAGCCGATCATTCGGGTCGGGCGGTTCGCCGGACAGTATGCCAAGCCGCGCTCCGCGGATACCGAGACACGGGCCGGCGTGACGCTGCCTTCCTACCGGGGCGACAACGTCAACCGCCCCGGCTTCACGTCCGAGGAGCGCGAGCCGGATCCGGAGCTGTTGCTGCGCGGTTACGAGCGCGCTTCGCTCACCCTCAATTTCGTGCGCGCGCTCATCGACGGCGGATTCGCCGATCTGCACCACCCGGAATATTGGGACCTCGGCTTCCTGCGCCACGCTGCCCTGCGCGATGCCTATCAGAAGATCGTCGATTCGATTGCCGAGTCGCTGGAGTTCTTCGAGTCGATGAGTGGCTTGCAGGTGCACGCAGCGACCCGGGTCGAGTTCTATACGAGTCACGAAGGCCTGCATCTATTGTCCGAGCAGGCGCAGACCCGCTACATCGATCGCCAGAAGAAATGGTACAACCTATCGACGCATATGCCGTGGATCGGCATGCGCACTGCGCAGATCGAAGCGGCGCACATCGAGTACTTTCGCGGCATCGCCAATCCGATCGGCGTGAAGGTGGGCGCTTCGATGAGCGCGGAATGGCTGCAGGAGCTGGTCGCGGTTCTGAATCCGCAGAACGAGCCCGGGCGCCTCACGTTCATTCACCGCTTTGGAGTGAAGGACATCGCGGCGCGGTTGCCGCCCGTGATCGAGGCGGTGCGCGCCACGGGCGCGTCGGTGCTGTGGGTTTGCGATCCCATGCACGGCAACACCGAGACCACCGCGGGCGGAATCAAAACCCGGCGCTTCGACAACATCTTGGGCGAGGTCGAGGCAGCGTTTCGCATTCACGAAGAGCTCGGCTCGCGACTCGGCGGTGTGCACATCGAGCTCACGGGCGAGGATGTCACCGAATGCATCGGCGGTGCGCGCGATTTGAAAGAGGCGGATCTCGCGCGTGCCTACAAATCCCAGGTCGATCCACGATTGAACGCTGAGCAGGCGCTCGAGCTGGCCATGCGGATCGCTCGGCATTCCGGCGGCCGCCGCGGGCCGTCAAAACCGGCTCGGGGAAACCCCTAATGAAGCTGCGGTAGTTATTTGGCGCAGTTCGGTATTGTTTTAAATCAATAACTTGAGATCATAACCTCGATCCAATCTCGCCGATCCGGCGGCGATTTTGGAAAAACTCCATTGCCCTGCGCGACGCAGGTGCTATTCTGCGGCGCAAACCTGTCCCGCCCTTCAAAAGCGAGCGCGTGGTGAGTCTTCTCGTCTTCCCGAGGCCCCTTAAAGGGTCTCGTTTACTGCACGGACCGCACGCAAAAAGTATGAGTCGAACGCGGAATCTTTCCGGCCTTCGCGGTCAAAGATAAGCGTCGGCGACGCACCGGGTCGGGCGTATCGGCCCCCTGGTGGCACAGGTTGGGTTGCGCTCGGGTTAGTCCAAATTCGAGGCGCGATCACGGCGGGCTACGCGGAAGCACCGCGTAGCCCGTTTTTTCTTCTGCCCCTTGCTGACCCTGATAGGGTAGCGACGCTACCTTCACGCCATAATTCTTGCGACATGAACAGCATTTACGACTCCGGCTGCCGGCGCTGTGTGCGCCTGGCGACGTTTCTCGATGCCGTGCGACAGCAGCATCCGGGCTATTTCTGCAAGCCGGTGGGGCCGTTCGGCGATGCCAAGGCCGCGCTCCTGATCATCGGCCTCGCCCCGGGGATGCATGGCGCGAATCGCTCGGGACGCCCGTTCACGGGCGATTTCGCCGGAATCTTGCTTTACGAGACGCTCTATAAATTCGGGCTGTCGAGCTCACCGCGCTCGGTAAGCACCGATGACGGGCTGACGCTCGCGCGCGCGCGCATTACCAATGCGGTCAAGTGCCTGCCGCCGCAGAACAAGCCTCTGCCCGCAGAGATCAGGGAGTGCAACCGCTATCTCGAGGCTGAGCTTAAGCAGAGCCCGGAGGCGGGAGTTATTCTCGCCCTGGGTGCCATTGCGCACATCGCGGTGCTGCGCGCCCATGGGTTGCGCGTCGGCGCATATCGCTTCGCGCACGGCGCTGAGCACGCTCTTCCCGGAGGACGCGTTTTGCTGGATTCGTATCACTGCAGCCGCTACAACACCCAGACCCGCAGGCTCACCGCGTCGATGTTCGAAGCGGTTGTCGAGCGGGCGGTCGCTCTCCTGGACGCGCCGTTAAAGGCTGCAGATAGGCCAAAAACTGCGAATAAGTCTAAAGCTGCGAATAAGCGATGATGAGCGCCGAGTCGGCCAATCAGAGCGAGTCCGCAACGCCGCCGCCGTTCGATGCCAAGGGCTTTGTCGACTCGTTGCCTGCGCAGCCGGGCGTCTATCGCATGCTCGACGCGCAGGGCACGATTCTGTACGTCGGCAAGGCGCGCAACTTGAAGAGCCGGGTGGGCTCGTACTTCCAGCCGAGCAACGTTCAGCCCAAGGTCCAGGCGTTGGTGGCGAAGACCGCGAGCATGGAAGTCACCATCACCAATTCCGACACCGAGGCGCTGCTTCTCGAATTCAATCTGATCAAGAAGCATCGCCCGCGGTTCAACGTGGTGTTGCGCGATGACAAGAGCTTTCCCTACCTGCATCTGGAGACGAATCACGATTTCGCGCGCCTGAATTTTTACCGCGGCTCGCGCAAGGAGGCCGGACGCTTCTTCGGTCCCTATCCGTCGGCCGGTGCGGTGCGCGAGACTCTCGGCCAGCTGCAGAAGCTCTTTCGGCTGCGCAACTGCGACGATCTGTATTTCTCCAACCGCTCGCGTCCCTGCCTGCAGTACCAGATCGAGCGCTGCACGGCGCCCTGCGTGGGGCTGATATCCAAAGAGGACTATGCGCGCGACGTCCAGTCCGCGATCAAGGTGCTCGAGGGACGCAATGACGAGGCTCAGGTCGAGCTCGCCCGGCGCATGGAGACGGCGGCCGAGCAGCTCAACTTCGAGGAAGCGGCGCGCGTGCGCGACCAGCTGAAGCACCTCAAAGTGATCCAGGCGCAGCAGATCGTGAACGCCGACATCGATCACGACGCCGACGTCATCGCCATCGCTTCAGCCCATGGTGAGTATGCCGTCGCGCTCATGTTCGTACGGGGCGGCCGCAGCCTCGGCAGCACGAATTTCTTCCCCAAGGCGCCGCTCGCGGAGCTGGCCGAGGTGCTGGAGGCCTTCGTAGCCCAGTACTATCTCGAGCGCGAGTCGCCACCGGAAATCATCGTACAGCACGAGTTCGAGGGGAGGCGTGTGCTCGAGACGACGCTCGGCGAGCGGGTAGGGCACAAAGTGCGCATTGCCTCGCAGGTGCGGGGCATTCGCGCGCGCTGGCTCGAGATGATGCACAACAACGCCGAGCAGGCGCTCAAGATGCGCGCGCTCGCACGCTCGAGCATCGTGTCCAGCCTCGAGGAGCTGCGCGATGCCTTCGATCTCGACGAGGTCCCGCAGCGGCTCGAATGCTTCGACATCAGCCATACCGGCGGGACCGAGACGGTGGCCTCCTGCGTGGTGTTCGGTCCCGAGGGACCGATGAAGAGCGAATATCGGCGGTTCAATATCGCGGGCATTCAGCCCGGCGATGACTATGCGGCCATGAACCAGGCGCTCACCCGGCGCTACAAGCGCGTGCGCGACGGCGAGGTCACGGCCCCCGACGTGCTGCTGATCGACGGCGGCAAGGGACAGCTGTCCGAGGCGGCACAGGCGCTCGAGGAACTCGGGGTAGCCGGTATCCGACTCATCGGCGTCGCGAAGGGCGCGGACCGCCGCCCGGGCCAGGAGCAGCTATTCACGCTCGATCGAGTCATTCCAACGCTGTTGCCGCCCGACTCGAGTGCCTTGCACCTCATCCAGCGGGTGCGCGACGAGGCTCACCGATTCGCAATCACAGGACACCGCCGCAGGCGCGCCAAGCGCCACAGCCAGTCTATACTCGAGACGATTCCGGGCTTGGGTCCGGTCAAGCGGCGCGAGCTGCTGAAACAGTTCGGCGGCATGCAGGGCATCTTGCGTGCGGGCGTCGACGATTTCGTTCAAATCCGCGGCCTGGGGCGGGAACTTGCCGAAGCGATCTATGAGCACCTCCATCCCGGAAAATAAGCACGCCTGGTATCTGAGTCTGCCGAACGCGCTCACCTGGCTGCGGATCTTGATGATCCCTGCGGTGATCGTCATCTTCTATCTGCCATACGGCTGGAAGGATCCGGTCACCTGCGGCGCCTTCGCCCTCGCCGGGATCACGGATAGTCTCGACGGCTATTTGGCGAGGCGCTGGGGACAGACTTCGCGGCTCGGCGCGTTCCTCGATCCCGTCGCCGACAAGTTGATCGTGACGGCGGCGCTGGTGCTCATTGTCAGCCGCGACCCACGCTGGTTCATGGTCATCGTGGCCGTGGTGATCATCGGTCGTGAGATCGCGGTATCGGCGCTACGCGAATGGATGGCCGAGATCGGCGCGCGCGGCCGTATCAAAGTGTCGGTATGGGGCAAGTACAAGACCATCATGCAGATCGTGGGACTGTCGTTCCTGCTCTACAAACAGAACCTGTTCGATCTGCCCATCTATAAGATGGGTCTGGTGCTCACCGGCATTGCGGTCGTGTTGACGCTTTGGTCGATGTTTCTGTACCTCCGCCTTGCCTGGCCGGAGCTGCGCGGCAGCGCAACGCTCTGAGGCGCGCGCCCGACCGCCCGCTCCCTGCCGAGCATTGCGGCCCGTGGCCCCCGGGCGAGATTTGCGCCCCAGCTCAAGCATTTAGCCGCGCTTTTCGAGCCGCCTGGCTTGACTCCCGCCGGTACGTCTCTACAATTGCGCGTCTGCTTAAGGGCGGGAATAGCTCAGTTGGTAGAGCGCAACCTTGCCAAGGTTGAGGTCGGGAGTTCGAGCCTCCTTTCCCGCTCCAGTAAATTAAATCCGGCGCCCCCGGGCTAAGTGGCAGAGTGGTCATGCAGCGGCCTGCAAAGCCGTGTACGCCGGTTCGATTCCGACCTTAGCCTCCAGCCCCTATCGCTAGTGGCTGGCTCGTCCCGCACAAGCCGCAAACTGCGTGCGCGTTGCGTCGATGAAGTAATGGATCTTGGAAACCTCGGCGGCGATTCCTGGGTGCTTGGTCATCGCGGAGACGTTCTCGGCAGACTCGAGTCCGAACGATAGGGGCTCCTGGATTTGTTGGGCGACGAGCTTCAGTTGCCGGTCCACGACGGCGCGGTCGCGCTCGTCGATCATGAAGTCCCTGACGCCGGCCAGGTTCTCCGCTGCCAAAAGATAGCCCCATACCTCTCCGAGCGAGTTGCGCAGCGTTCCGATATTGAGGACTTCCATATCGCTCGCCGTCGATCCGCCTGGATTGTCGGCCAGGTGTTTCATGTCTCTTTCTTGGACCAAGGACTTCCCCAAGAGCACCAGGCGCGTTTCGAAATTGCTCGCGGCATCCAACATCTGGGCAATCACTTTGAAGCTCATTTCGTCGCACGCCCGCGGAACCGACTCCGTCGCGCCGGCTGCGGGCGGCACGATGAAGGTTGCGACGAGGGGTAGTAACACGACGTACCACGCCGGTCCATGATGCCGGCGGTCATTAGAAAATGGCATATTGGGATAGCATACTGCCACTCGTCCCGTAGAAACGCTCAGAATTCAAGGCTGCGGAATCGAAGTGCCGCTCACGTCATTCGAAAAGGGCAAGCTCAAGATCGCCGCACACGTGCGCGAGGAGCTCGATCTCGCCCGGATTCCGTTCGAATCCATTCACTGCAAGTCCGGTTCCTTGCACATCCCACCCGGAATCGCGCGGCTGATCGTGACGGTGGATAAATGCCCCTCTTATCTCGACCTCAGCACACTGGAAGTCGAGGATTGCGAGCTACTCGTCGCAGGGGAGAGCTGGCACAAGATCGCCGCGTTCATCGAGGGGCTGAAACGGGATAGCGGCCGGTAGGGCCCCGGCGGCCGATCCCTTTGCGCCGCTGCGTCTTGCGCCCGTGCTCGCGGGGTCGGCCCTGTCATTCCCGATTAACTCCTAGGTACCGCCCGCGCCGACGCGCTAAAGTATCGCTTTGGGGGTGTGTACGGAGCGTTCAGGATGTCCACGTCGGAAGACAGTTCAAGCCTCACCAGCCTCAGGCTGGCGAACAGCCCCAACGGCCTGGACTTACGACGGATCGGTGCGCACCCGGACTACTGGTACCCGGTGGCTTGGTCCTACGAGCTCAAGCCCGGAAAGATCCTCGGGCGACGTTTTGCCGGAGAGCCCATCGCGATCTACCGGGGGTCAAGCGGCCAGGTTTTCGCCCTGGAAGATCGTTGCGCGCACAGGCAGGTGCCGCTTCACCTAGGCGTGGTGAGCGGCGACGAGCTCAAGTGCCATTATCACGGCTGGACTTACTGCAGCAGCGGCAAGTGTACGAGCGTTCCCTACCTCGGCAAGGAGCGGCTGCCGAACGGCGTGAAGAGTTATCCGGCGCGCGAGGTGGACGGTCTGATCTTCGTGTTTCCCGGCGACCCGGCGCTGGCGGAGAGCCGGCTCCCGCAGCGGCTGGGTGCATCGCAACGCCCGGACTATAAGACGCGCCGATTGAACCGCGAGGTGGCCTGCCACTACACGTTCATGCACGAGAACCTGTTCGACATGAATCACCAGTTCATGCATCGCAAGCAGATGGGCTCGATCCGGGCCAACTGTCTGGGGCGCAAGTACGGCGAGGACTGGGCGCAGGTCGAGTACAGCTTCAGCCGCACCGGCGGCAAGCAGTCGATGGGCGAGACGGTGATCGTCGATCTCATGCGCAAGCGCAGCCAGGCGAAAAAGGATTTCTCCGATCACATGCAGATCCGCACCGATTATCCGACCCAGAACCTCAAAGTCTGGGTGGGGCGCGACATCCAGGAAACCGACGATCCCGTGCTCGAGGTCTGGCTCGGGTACACGCCGCTCGATGCCGAGCAACGAACCAATCGTACCTATGGCTATCTGTCGGTGAAGAAACCCAAGGTGCCGCTCGTGATCCATGCGGTGTGGCCGTTCGTCGTGTGGTTCACGGAGAACATTTTCCGCGAGGACAAGGAAATCGTGGAATACGAGCAGCGTGCCTACGATTCACAGGGTGCGGACTGGAACAACGAAGTGTTTCCCGCGATTCGGGACTTACGCGGTGTGCTCGCGCGCTGCGGCAAGCCGATGGAGTAGGAGGCGGGCGGCCAGCCCTAGTCGCGCGCCGGTTGCGCCACCGGCACCGCATCGAGCGGCGGTGGTTGCCGTACAGAGTGTCCGGGGTACCAGTTGAACCGGCCGCCAAGCGTCATCGCGGCGGGGACGACGAATGTGCGAATGACCGTCGCATCGATGAGCACCGCGACACACAACCCGACTCCCATCATTTTCAGCACCGGCAGCTCTGCGCCGACGAACGCGCCGAACACCGCGGCCATGATGAGGCCGGCGCCGGTAATGACGGGTGCGACGGCGACCAGGCCCGCGACGGTGGCGCGGTTGTTGTTCTGATCGATGGCGTACTCGCGCTTGATGCGAAACAACAGGAACAGCTCGTAGTCCATCGACAGGCCGAAGCTCAAGCAGAACACCATCATCGGTACTTCAAGTGGAATGGCGGAGAACGGGCGCTCGAGGCCGACCAGACCGTTGAGCCAGCCGAGCTGAAAGACGGCCACCACGGCGCCGATTCCCGCCGTCACGGCGAGCAGATTCATGATCACCGCCTCGACGGGGAGCAAGTACGAGCGAAACGCGAAGAACAGCATGATGAGCGTTGCGCCGACGACGAAGCTGAAGATCTTCGGCAGGCTCTTGTACATGGACTCGTCGAAATCGTTGTGCTCCGCCGGATCGCCGCCGATCTCGACCTTGAACGGACCGGTGGGCGATACGGATTTGAGATCGCGGGCGAGCCGCTCGATCTGCTTCACCCGCAGGGTGCTCACGGGCGTGATCTGAAACAAGACCGCGTCCCGAGCGTTGCTCAAATACAGTTCCGCAATCTGTGGATGGGCGCGCAGGGTCTCCGCGGGATTTTGATAGAAGGCGGCGTATTCGTTCGCGCCGAGGCCCTTTTGCAGCGTGAAGGGCGAGGCGACGGCGGCAATGCGCGGGTCGCGGCTCAAGCGCTCGGCATACTCGACCAGCGGTTTGATGTGCGCAGCGTCGAGCACGGGCCGGCCGTCGGTTGCGCGCACGATGGCGTATGTGGTCAGGGACGAATTGTCATCGTGAATCTTCGCCAGAATGTCGGCGCCCACCCGTGCCTCGGCGGCCGGCGGCAGGAACCACCGCTCGTTACTCACCCCCGTGGTCGCTTTGGTGAGCGGCAGCCCGAGCAGCACGACGCACGCGCCCGACATGATGAGTACTTTGATCGGGTGTTTGACGATCCACCGGCCGAGCCAGAGCCACAGCGCGGTGGTGTTGCCGAGGCGCAACCGGCTGGGGATCACCGACCAGCGTTCGATGTAGGGCCCGACCAGAACCAGCGCCGCAGGCAAAAGCGTCAACGCCGCCATCACCGACACGCACACCACCAGTGCGCCGCCGATACCGGCGCAGCGCGTTTCCAGGATGGGGCTGAACAAGAGCCCGAGAAAGCCGATCATCACGGTGATGCCGGACCAGGTGATGGTCTGACCCGCGCGCGCGACGGTGTCAGCCACGCGTTCCGCGACGCTCTCGTTCGGCTGGTTTTCTCGATAGCGCGTCACCATGAGCAGCGAATAGTCGATACCGATCGCGAGGCCGACCATGGTCACGACATTGCTCAGCAAGTTCGACACCGGGATGAACTTTGCAAGCACGAAGGCCGCCCCGAGGGCGAGAGTGGTCGTGCAGAGTCCCATGAGAAACGGCAAGCTCGCCGCAACCAGGGTGCCGAACGCCATCAGCAAAATAATGAGGGTCAACGGCAATGCGCTTTTCTCGGCGCGATCGCCGCCCGAGGCGCTCAGGGCATTCACGTCGAAATCCGCAGCCGGGCCGCCGGTCACGGCAAGCTGTGCGCTCGGGTCGAGTTGCACGAGAGCGGCGCGCCACGTCGCGACTGCAGTGCGCACCGCGGCCACTTCGCGCTGCTGCGCGGATTCCTCGGCGCCGGTCAAGCCGACGATGAGCATCGTGATCTGACCGTCGGTCGAACGCAGATCCGGATTTTGTGTATCCGCATAATCTTCGACGCGCGCGACTCCGGGCAGCTGCGACAGCGCCTGCGAAGTCCGCCTCACCCAACCGAGGTACGGCTCTTTGGCGACGTCGAGCCGCGGTGCCGACACCGCCACGATCAAGGGATCTATGAAAGGATTGCTGAACTGTGTGCGCAGGGCTGCATTGGCGAGATCCGAGGGGCTGCCGGGGATGCCGGCCGCGCCGCCGACCGTCACATCCGGCAGGCGATGCCCGCCCCACGCGCCGAGGGCGATTGCCACGATCCAGGCAATAAGGATCGTCCGCGGATGTGTGGCCACCCATTGCCCAAGCCTGAGAAATCCGAAGTTCAACGCATTGCCTGTAGGAGTGGCCGCAAGCGCAATGTTAACGCCTTTTCAGACGTTTGTGCGGCTCGGGGGTTCTGCCCGTTTCATTTTGGTGACAAAATTGTACATTGGGTGAGTGGAAGTCTCCGTGGAGTGCCTTACATCGACTATGTCCGAGCTTGATCAGTTCATATACGCGAGCAGCAGCGCACGTCTTCCCTGGGATGCGCGTCTGGCGCGCCGCTTGGTCGGCCCCTTCAGCAACAGCTGGGTCACTCCCAACCATCTGACGACCGTGCGCTTGCTGGTGGGTCTCGCGGCCGCGGCCGCGTTCATGCCGGGGACGTATGCCTGGTCGAACGCCGCGGCCCTGTTGCTGGCGCTCTCGAATTTCCTGGATCACTGCGACGGTGAACTTGCGCGCATCAGCGGTAAATCGAGCCGCGCCGGTCATCTCTACGATCTGGCGAGCGATGCACTCGTCACGGTTCTGGTGTTCGTCGCGCTCGGCATCGGTGTCGGTGCGCGGCTGACGTTGCCGCTGCCGCCCGCGGCGCTCGGCTGCATCGCCGGATGCGCGATCGCCTTGATTTTCTACCTGCGTATGCAAATCGAGCAGCGACTCGGCAAGGGGGGCACGTTGCAGGCCTCGCTCGGCGGGTTCGAGACCGAAGATGTCCTGTACTTGATACCCATTGCCACGCTTTGTGACCGCACGGCCTCCTTGCTGATCGCGGCGGCAGCGGTTGCACCGCTCTACGCCGTGTGGGTGGTGTTTGAATATCGGCGTGTGATGCATCGGCCACAGGCGGTAACGACCAGCACGAGCTGCGGCTAGCAGTCGTGGCCGCTGTCCAACCCAGCGAGGCGGCGTCGGCGCCGCAGCGCCCAGCCGAGGACTGGTGGCGTTTGAATCTCCCCGCGCTGCAGCGCAACTATCAGGCTCAGGGCTCCTTTGTCTTCATCCCCGATTTTTTGCGCAGCGATGGCATCGCTGAGCTGCGCGAGTGCGTCGCGCGGACCGAGCCGTCGGTCAACCGCAATTATCTTCCCGGTCACAAGCAGGGCGGCAGCGTCAGCCGCCACGCGATCGACCAACTGGCTCCCGCCATTGCGGAGCTGTACGAATCACCGCGGCTGACCGACTGGTTGGCACGGCTCGCGGGGGAGTCTCTGCAGGTCTCGCCTGCGGACGATCCGCACGCTTATGCGCTCTATTTTTATACTCGTGCGGGCGATCACATCGGCTGGCACTACGATACCTCGTATTACGCCGGGCGCCGTTACACGCTGCTGCTCGGGGTCATCGACGACTCCTCGTGTCGCCTCGACTATCAATTGCATACCCGCGATGCGGGAGCCCAGGTGCAGGCGGGCTCGCTGCAGTTGCCGCCCGGGGGCGCGGTATTTTTCGACGGCGATAAATTGCGGCATCGGATTACGCCACTCCAAGCGGGCGAGAAGCGCGTGTCGCTCACGTTCGAGTACGTGACCGATCCGCAGATGAGCCGCGGGCGCCGGCTCATTTCGCAGATGAAGGACGCGGTGGCCTACTTCGGTTTCCGCCAGGTGTTCGGCCGCGCCGACGCGCGTCGCGCGCAACGGCGCGCAGTCAAGGCCGATCGCTCGCTGCCATGACACGCGCAGCGCGCTGGCTGCTGTCCATCGGCCTCGTGATTTTCGTCGCGGTGTTGGCCTCGCAAGGGCTGTCCACCGTGCTTGCCACGTTGGCCCTCGCCGGCTGGGGGCTGGTTCTCGTCGCACTCTTTCATCTCGTTCCGCTGGTCCTCGATGCCGCGGCGATCCGCGTTCTGTTTGTTACCGATACCACGGCGGCCGATGCCGCCAGCGGCGGCGCCGCAACGACCGCCGGCGCGGCGACCGGTGGCGCGGCGAACATTGCCGCGGCCCCGATGCGCGAGGCGATTCTGGCGCGCTGGGTCGGAGAGTCCGCGAACAGCTTGATGCCCGCGGGCCAGATCGGCGGCCCGGTGCTCATGGCGCGGCATTTATCGCTGCGCGGCCTGCCGCTGCCCGAGGCCGTTGCCACGATCACCGTGAGCACCACGTTGCAGACGTTCGCCCAGATCGGATTCGCGCTGTATGGAGTGAGTCTGTTGGGCGCACATGCGACGCACGTGTCGGAGAGTACGCTGCGCAACTCGTCGCTGATCGCGAGCGCGTTTCTCGCGCTGCAGATCGGCGGGTTCTACCTGCTGCAACGGCGTGGATTTTTCAGCAAGCTCCTGCGCGCCGCAGCCCGTTTCGTAGGCAAGCGCGATTGGTCGGACTGGATAAGCCATGCCCGCGCGATCGACGCAGCGGTGGAAGTGACCTATCGACGCGGCGCGGCCGTGGCGGCGAGCTTCGCCTTGAGCTTGATCGGCTGGTTGGTGGGCACTGTCGAGGTGTATTGGATCTTGCAATTGCTGGGTTCGCCGGTGAGCTGGAGCGATGCGCTGATGCTCGAGAGCGTGGGGCAGGCGATTCGCGGCGCCGCGTTCGCGATTCCCGGTGCCCTGGGCGTGCAGGAGGGCGGTTACTTACTGCTCGGATCGCTCGTGGGTCTACATGCCGAGACCGGACTCGCTTTGTCCCTGGCCAAGCGCGCGCGCGAGCTCCTGCTGGGGCTGCCGGGCCTCTTGTATCTGCACTGGGCCGAACGAGGAGGCGTGCGGACGGTACGCCCGGCTCCGCCATGAGCAATCCGCCCGCATCTGGGCTATCTTGGCGCCCATCTTCCACACACCAAGGATCGAATGCGCGCCATTATTCTCGCAGCCGGCCGGGGACAGCGTCTTCAGCAGCCGGAGGATCAACAGATACCCAAGTGCCTTCTGCGCTTCGGAGGCAAGACCTTGCTCGAGCGGCATTTGCTCGCGCTGCGCGAATGCGGTGTTTCGGAAGTCGTTTTGGCTCTCGGCTTCATGCACGAGCTCATCGAGGCGGAGATTGAGCGTATGCGAGTGACGCGTGCGCCGGAAATCGTCCTCAACCCGGCCTTCGAGCTGGGCAGTGTGCTCACGGTGCATACCGCGGCTCTGCCGCTCGGGCGCGGCGGCGAAGTGCTTCTCATGGACGCGGACGTTCTCTATCACGCAGAGATCCTAAGAGCGTTGGTGGCGGGCGATCGGGCGGTGAACAGGGTGCTCATGGACCGCGACTTCGAGGCGGGCGATGAGCCCGTGAAACTCTGTGTGCGCGCGGGTGTGCCCGTGGAGTTGCGCAAGCGTGTCGCACCCGATCTGCAATACGACACCGTCGGCGAGTCGGTCGGCTTTTTTCGTTTCAACGCGGCGGGCGCGCGTCGTCTCACGGAAATCGTGGCCGGCTATGTGGCGCGAGGCGCGAGCGATATGCCGCACGAGGAGGCGGTCCGGGACCTGATCCGCGAGCGCGATCATGCGTTCGAGGTGGCGGACGTCACCGGGCTCCCCTGGATCGAGATCGATTTTCCGAACGATGTGGTCCGCGCCGAGCGAGAGATTTTGCCCGAGCTGGAGCCGAGAGTGACACTATGAAAGCATCGACCTTTTCGCCATCAAATTCCGCGAACGATTCGCCCTCGCAGCCGGAACGCGGGCGCGGCGCCGTGACCCGCAGCGAAAAGCTGCGCAGCATGCTGCAGAGTTCCGAGCTCGAGTTCCTGATGGAGGCGCACAACGGCCTGTCCGCGCGCATCGTGCGTGAGGCGGGCTTCAAGGGCATTTGGGCGTCGGGACTTTCGATCTCCGCGCAGTTCGGCGTGCGCGACAACAACGAGGCGAGCTGGACGCAGGTCGTTGATATGCTCGAGTTCATGGCCGATGCGAGCGACTTGCCGATCTTGCTCGATGGCGATACCGGATACGGCAATTTCAACAATCTGCGCCGTCTGGTGCGCAAGCTCGAGCAGCGCGGCATTGCCGGTGTGTGCATCGAGGACAAGCAATTCCCGAAGACCAACAGCTTCATAAACGGGGAACGGCAGCAACTCGCCGATATCGATGAGTTCGCCGGGAAGATCGCTGCGGGCAAGGACACCCAGACGGACCCGAATTTCTCCATCGTCGCCCGCGTCGAGGCGTTGATTGCGGGGCGCGGCATGGAGGAAGCACTGCGCCGCGCGGAGGCCTATCGGCGGGCGGGCGCGGACGCCATCCTGATCCACAGCAAACTGTCGAAGGCGGATGAGATTTTGGAGTTTGCGCGCGAGTGGGCGCGCAGGTGCCCGCTGGTGATCGTGCCGACGCGCTACTACAGCACGCCGACCGAAATATTCCGGCAGGCCGGCATCAGCACGGTGATCTGGGCCAATCACCTCGTGCGCTCCGCGGCCACGGCCATGCAGAGCGTCGCAAAGGAGATTCACGATAGCGAGACGCTGGTGAACGTCGAGGACCGCATCGTGTCGGTGGACGAGATATTTCGCCTGCAGGATGCCGAGGAGTACGCGGCCGCCGAGCGGCAGTATCTCGCGACCGGCACCTCGAGCGGTTCGGCGATCGTACTCGCCGCTACGCGCGGGCGCGGGCTCGAGCCGATTACCAGCGATCGGCCGAAGGTCATGCTGCCGATCGCGGGCAAGCCGCTATTGCGTTGGCTGGTCGACGGCTTCAAAAAACAGAACATCAACGACATCACCGTGGTCGGCGGCTACCACGCCGAAGCCATCGACACCGCCGACATCACGCTCAAGGTGAACGAGCGCTATGCCGAGACCGATGAGCTGGCATCGCTCGGCTGCGCTGCGCAGGACATCGAGACCGATACGATCATCTCCTACGGCGACATCCTGTTTCGCAGCTATGTGTTGCGCGATCTGGTCGACAGCAAGGCCGATTTCACCGTGGTGGTGGACTCCCTCGGCTCATCGCCGGGCGACCGCACCGTCCGCGACTTGGCGTATTGCTCGCGCAGCGACGATCGCGACCTGTTCGGCACTCGCGTGCTGCTCGAGCGGGTGACCAGCAAAGCGGATCCGGAGGGGGGCGCGCGCCACCCTGCGGAGCCGCCGCAGGGTCAATGGATTGGCCTGCTGAAAGTCGGCGTTCGCGGGCTTGCGCGATTCAAAATCGTGCTTGAACGGTTGCGCGCACGGTCCGATTTCGATCGGCTCGACATGCCCGCGCTGCTCAACGAGTTGATTGCCGACGGCGCCGAGATCGAAGTGCTGTACGTCCACGGCCACTGGCGCGGAGTCAACGATTTCGACGATCTGCGACAGGCGGTCGATTTCGCCCACGCTCAATCGCAGCTCGGCACGGAGCCGGCCGCGGCTCCTCCCGCGCGTGATTGAAGCGCATCAGTTCGTCGAGGCGGCGCGCAATCGGGGCTTTCGCTGGTACGCCGGCGTGCCTTGCTCGTTCCTGACGCCCTTCATCAACTTCGTACTCGGGGACTCTTCGCTTCGCTACGTGTCCATGGGTAACGAAGGCGACGCGGTGGCGCTGATCGCGGGTGCTGCGCTCGCGGGTGACGGCGAGGGCGGGCATGGGCGCGGCATCACCATGATGCAAAATTCCGGGCTGGGCAATGCCGTGAGCCCGTTGACCTCGCTCACGTGGACGTTTCAGTTGCCGCAGCTGCTCATCGTCACTTGGCGCGGACAGCCCGGCATCGCGGATGAGCCGCAGCATGCCCTCATGGGCCCGATCACGCCCGCGCTGCTCGAGACCATGCAGATTCCCTGGGAGCTCTTCCCGAGCGATGCCATTCATATCGGTGCGGCGCTCGATCGAGCGCTCGCGCACATGCAGAGGAGCGGCAGACCCTATTGCCTGCTGATGCAGAAGGGCAGCGTTGCGCCGTACGCTCTCGAGGCCCCGCAAGGCTCGCGCTCGAACGCAGCGATCGTCTCGCCGGCGCCGCAGCCCGCGAGTCAGGCACGGCGCGTTTCCCGGCATGACGCGCTACGCGAGGTGGTAGCGCGCACTCCGCCCGGCTCCACGGCGATTCTTGCCTCGACGGGATATTGTGGCCGGGAGCTGTACGCTATCGCGGATCGTCCGAATCAGATTTACATGGTGGGATCGATGGGATGCGTGATCCCATGGGCCTTGGGGCTAGCCCTCGCGCGTCCCGATCTTAAGGTCTTGGCCGTCGACGGCGACGGCGCGGCGTTGATGCGGATGGGCGCCATGGCGACCGTGGGGGCCTACGGACCGCCGAATCTCAAGCATCTGCTGCTCGACAACGGGGCACATGACTCGACCGGCGGACAGGCAACGGTCTCCCCGAGCATTTCCTTCGCCGGCGTGGCGGCGGCCTGTGGCTATTCGCGCGCCATCGAGGGCAAGGATCTCGGCGAGCTGGCGGCGTGGCTGGAGGCGCCGTGGCACTCCGGCCCGAGCTTTGCGCGCCTGTGGATCCGCCCCGGCACACCGGCGGATTTGCCGCGGCCGTCGATCTCGCCCGTCGAGGTGAAAACTCGCTTCATGCGGCATTTTGCCGCTGGGGCCTCTTGATGCTGCTCCTTAATCCCGGCCCGGTAACCCTCTCGGAGCGCGTGCGGCGGAGCCTCCTGCAGCCGGATCTGTGCCACCGCGAAAGCGAGTTCTTCGACCTACAGGACGAGGCGCGGCAGAGGCTCCTCGACGTGTATGCGCTCGACGCCGCGGTATGGACCGCCGCCTTGATTACCGCTTCGGGCACTGGTGCGGTCGAATCTATGATTGCCTCGCTGGTGCCCGCGGCCGGCCGCCTACTGATCGTCGAAAACGGCGTCTATGGCGATCGTATTGCACAGATCTGTGCGCAGTATGGGATCGCACACGAGCGCGTTTCGGGCGACTGGATGTGTGCACCCGACTGGGTTGGGGTGGCCGCACGGCTCGACCAAGGTTCGTTCTCACACGCGGCGGTTGTGCATCACGAGACCACCACGGGCCGTCTCAACGATTTGTCCGTGCTTGCTGAGCTATGCCGCGCTCGCGGCGTCGGTCTTTTATCCGATTGCGTGAGCAGCTTCGGCGCCGAGGACATCGATTTTGCGAATCCAAGCCTAGAGGCCGTCGCCGGAACCGCAAACAAATGCCTGCACGGGGTTCCCGGGGTCTCGTTCGTGATCGCTCGTCGCGCGGCGCTGGCGCGTGCCGTCCCGCGCACGTATTATCTCGACCTCGGCCGGCTCGCGCGCTTGCAAGATGAGCGCGGAACGCCATTCACGCCTGCGGTCCATGCGTGCTATGGGCTGGTCGAAGCCTTACGAGAATTCGCCGATGAAGGCGGCAAATTAGCCCGCCATCGCCGCTACGCGGCGCTCGCCGAGCGAGTTCGGTCAGGCCTTGCCGAGCGCGGCATCGAGGGAGCGATTCCCGCACGAGAATCGTCGGTGGTCTTGCGCGCTTACAGATTGCCACCATTTATGACCTACACCATGCTGCACGATGCATTGAAGGCCGAAGGATTTGTGATCTACGCGGGCCAGAGCCACCTGACATCGACCCTGTTTCGCATTTCCACGATGGGTGATGTGTCCTCGGGGGATATCGACCGTCTGCTGCAATGCGTTGCGCGGTTGGTCGAGTGAAGCCGGCCGGCGACCTGGCACGCAGGCTGTTGGTGACCGGCTCGAGGGCTTGGGCAAGCGCGGGCATCTCGTGGGTCTTGTGCACCGCACTGGCGTTCGCGCAGGTGGTGCCCGGATCGCCGGCCGCGCCGGCCGCTCCGCCGCCGGCACCCGGCCAGCCCGGACCGGTGGCGCCGCGTGGCGTGCCCAGCGAAAAGCAGGGACCCGAGAAGCCGAAGAAAAAGCCGGACAAGCCCAAGAAGTGGTACCACGCCATTACGCGCTGGATCGATCCGAAGGAAGCGCCATTCATTCCGGTGCCGGAGATCGCGGTCGATCCGGACTCCGGTACGACGCTCGGCGTCATACCCACGATCTTGGTGACGGACGAAAACGATGATATCCGCAAGATCATCGCGCCCGACATCGTCCACAACCCCTACTTCGGCTGGGGCGTGCACGGGCGCCTTTACAACTACACCTCCCCCGATGAGCAGTTTTCGATCGTGAGCGGCATTTACGAGCGTGTGCAGCGCGAATTCGACGGCGAATATCAGGTCGGCCGCCTGCGCAACACGGACTGGTCGTTCAACGGCAGCGCCATCTACGACGTGGACGGCACGCCGCGCTTTTATGGCATCGGCAACGAGTCTCCGGCGATCAATGAGACGGACTATACGGCGCAGTCATACCTGGTCCAGGGACAGATCGGCTACAACTTCAATCACACCTGGCAACTGCAATATACGGCTCGTTTCGAGGACGTGGACGTGCTCCCGGGGACACTTTCCACCATCGCGTCCATCCAGACGCGCTTCGCGAAGTTGCTCGGCGAGGGCACCAACAAGCAAGTGCTGAATCGCTTATCTTTGGTCTATGACACCCGCGACGACATCATCATTCCGTCGAAGGGCGCCGAACTGGTCGCCTACGCCGGCATGGCGAGCCGTAATGGCATCGTCAACGACTCGCTGTACACCGAAACCGGCTTCGATGGGCGCGCGTTTTTCCCGATCATGGACAAGACCATCCTCGCCACCCACATGGCGCTGCGCTACTTGCTGTCGGCGGACGATGTGCCTTTCTGGGCGCTCTCCAGCCTCGGCGGCGCCGATACCGTGATCGGCGGCAACCAGCCGTTGCGCGGGTTCGGCGACGGGCGATTCTACGACCGCGACTCTTTCTCCTCATCCGTCGAGTTTCGGCGCAACGTCATGACCTTTCAGGCCGTGGCGACGCAGGTCGAGATCGAGCTCGCCCCCTTCATCGACGTCGGGCGTGTGTTCGACCGCACCAGCACGCTGCCCTTCGAGCAGTTGCACAAGGTGTATGGGCTCGGATTCCGTGGTCTCGCGCGGCCCTACGTCGTCGGTTTTGTGGACATTGGCTTCGGCAGCGAAGGCGCCGCGGTGTTCACCGGTATCAATTACCCCTTCTAGTCGCCCGCGAGGTCTCCCGAATGTTGCGTTGCGCGACCGTCGCCCGGCGCACCGATCGTGTCGTGCCGTACACCTTCGTATTATAGAATCCCCCGTGCGCTTCTGTCTCAAATGCCATTGGTCGCCAAGAATGACAACGAACCAATGAGGTGAAGGCTATTGGGCATCCGAGCCAATAGGTGTTTGTCGCGTTCGCTGTGTGCAGCGTTCGTGCCGTTCGCGCTGGGCGGGTGCGAGCGGCTGGCCGTGCTCTCGCCCGCGGGTCCCATCGGATCGGCCAACCGCACGATCCTGCTCGATGCCCTGGCGATCATGCTGGCCATCGTCGTTCCGACCCTGATGGCGATTCTGGCGGTAGCCTGGTGGTTCCGCGCCTCGAACCCGCATGCGCGTCGCTCGCTGACCTTGACCTATTCGGGGCGCATCGAGCTCATCATCTGGTCGATTCCCGCGCTCGTGGTTTTCTTTCTCGGCGGGATCGCCTGGATCGGGTCTCACTTGCTCGATCCTGCTCGCCCGCTCGCCTCGAGCACCAAGCCGCTCGAAATCCAGGTGGTCTCGCTCGACTGGAAGTGGTTGTTCATTTACCCCGAGCAGGGGGTGGCATCGGTGAACGAGGTGGTGGCCCCGGCGGGGGTTCCGCTGCATTTTCAACTCACCTCCGCGAGCGTCTTCAACGTGTTCTTCGTGCCCCGGCTCGGGAGCGAGATCTACTCGATGTACGGCATGGTCACGCAGCTCAACCTGCAGGCCGATCATCCCGGCATCTATAACGGCCTGGGTGCTCACTTCAGCGGTGACGGCTTCTCCGACATGGCGTTCGACCTGCACGCCGTCACGCCCGAGGAATTCTCCGCCTGGGCTGCGGCGACGAGTGCCTCTGCCTCCGGCCCGGTCCTGGATGAGGCGGCGTATCGCAAGCTCCTCATGCAAACACAGAATCTCAAGCCCTACACGTATCGGGCAGTCGCGCGCGATCTATTCGGCGACATCGTTTCGCAGAGGCTGCCGCCCGGGGAGGGGCCGCCCCGGGGCCGATCAATACCGCGGTATCCGCGCAGCAGGAGAATTGACGTGTTTGGCAAGCTGACTTGGCAGGCCATCCCCTTCGATCAGCCCATCCCGCTCGCCGCCGGAGCGTTCGTGGTCTTCGTGATCGTCGGCGCAGTGGCCTGGGTGTGGATCAAGGGCTACATCCCGTATGTCTGGCGCGAATGGATCACGAGCGTCGATCACAAGCGTATCGGCATCATGTACTGCCTCCTAGCGCTCGTCATGCTCCTGCGCGGCTTCAGCGACGCGATCATGATGCGCTCGCAGCAGGCGCTCGCGTTCCACGCCGGAGGCTACCTGCCTGCGGAGCACTACGATCAAATCTTCTCGGCGCATGGCACGATCATGATCTTTTTCGTCGCCATGCCCTTTGTCATCGGTCTGATGAACTTCGTGGTGCCCCTGCAGCTCGGCGTTCGCGACGTGGCGTTTCCGACATTGAACTCGACGGGTTTCTGGCTCACGGCCGTGGGCGCACTGCTGGTCAACCTATCGCTCGTCGTCGGCGAGTTTGCCCGCACAGGCTGGCTTCCCTATCCGCCGCTGTCCGAGCTCACTTACTCGCCGGGAGTCGGGGTGGATTATTATCTGTGGGCCATCGCAGATCTCGGGAATCGGCACGCTCATGACCGGGATCAACATGGTCACGACGATTCTCAAGATGCGCGCTCCCGGCATGACCTACATGCGCATGCCGGTCTTCTGTTGGACCGCGCTCGCCTCGAGTCTGCTGATCGTCGCGGCGTTCCCGGTTCTGACGGCAACCCTTGCCATGCTGCTGCTCGATCGCTACCTCGACTTTCATTTCTTCACCAATGCGGCGGGCGGCAATGCGATGATGTTCATGAACCTGATCTGGGCGTGGGGACACCCAGAGGTCTACATCCTGGTGCTGCCGGCATTCGGGGTGTACTCCGAGGTGGTCGCGACGTTCTCCGGCAAGCCACTGTTCGGCTATCGCTCCATGGTGATCGCCACCATGGCGATCTGCATCCTCTCCTTCACGGTGTGGCTGCATCATTTCTTCACGATGGGCGCGGGCGCCGATGTGAACGCCGTCTTCGGGATCGCCAGCATGCTCATCGCTATCCCGACGGGTGTGAAGATTTACAACTGGCTGTTCACCATGTATCGGGGCCGCGTGCGCTTCACTTCGCCGATGCTCTGGGCGGTCGGCTTCATGGTCACCTTCGTGATCGGCGGCATGACCGGGGTGTTGCTCGCGGAGCCCCCGGCGGACTTCATGTTGCATAACAGCCTGTTCTTGGTGGCGCACTTTCACAACGTGATCATCGGGGGGGTGCTTTTCGGGGCGTTCGCCGGTTACACGTATTGGTTTCCCAAGGCCTTCGGGTTCACGCTGGATGAAAGGCTCGGCAAGGCCGCGTTCTGGTGCTGGTTTATCGGTTTCTACGGCGCCTTCGTTCCGCTTTACATCGTCGGCCTCGAGGGCATGACACGGCGCATGCAGCACTACGATCGTCCGGAATGGCACCCGTGGATGCTGGTCGCCGTGGTGGGCGCCCTGATCATTCTCTTAGGCATTGCGCTGCAGGTCGCGCAGCTCGCGGTCTCCATCCGCAGCCGCGAGCGACGCCGCGAGCCCACGGGGGACCCTTGGGACGGCCGCAGCCTGGAATGGTCTACTTCGTCGCCTCCGCCGGCGTTCAATTTCGCTGTGCTGCCCACCGTCACGGACGAGGAGCCCTACTGGAGCGTCAAGCAACAAGCGCGCGAGCAGAAGCGCCTGATCACGCCCGAGCCGCACTACGAGCCCATCGAGATGCCCCGCAACAGCGCGGTCGGTTTCGTCACGGCATTCTTCGCGACCTTCACCGGCTTCTCCTTGATCTGGCACATTTGGTGGCTCGTCGTGCTCGGGCTGCTTTGCGCCTATGCGACCTTCGTCGTGTTCGCTTGGCGCGATGTCGCTGAGTTCGAGATTCCGGCGGAGGAAGTCGCGCGGATCGACCGCGCCAATCGTCAGGCGCGCGCCGATTCCCTGCGCGAGCTCAGCCCCGAGGCACGCCCATGAGTACCGAGGCGCTGCGCGGCGCGGATCCTTATCCGTTGGAGCCACGCCCGGCGGGAGCGCATGCGCCGCCGACGGTGACCGGGCATGGCGCCGGCGGACCGGCGCCCAAGCGCATCGTCGTCGGGTACGGCTTTTGGATATTCTTGCTCTCCGACGTGATCATGTTCTCGAGCTTCTTCGCCGCCTACGCGGTGCTCTTCAAGAATACCGCCGGCGGCCCCGCGGCCCAGGAGCTGTTCGATCTGCACAATACCGCGGTGGAGACGGCCTGCCTTCTCGCCTCGACCTTTACCTGCGGGATGGCGAGTCTCGCGGTGGGTCAACGCAGTCAGAAGTGGACCCAGATCTTCCTTCTGGCCACAGGACTCCTTGGCCTCGCATTCATCACGCTCGAGGTTCGCGAGTTCGTCGGTTTGGTTGGCCGCGGGGCCGGTCCAAGCCGCAGCGCCTTCCTGTCTTCCTTCTTCACGTTGGTTGGATGCCACGGCGTGCACGTGACCGCGGGGCTGCTCTGGCTCGGCACCATGATGGCGCAGTTTTATGCGAAGGGGTTCCGCCAGGATATCCGCCATCGATTTTTGTGCTTCAGCCTGTTCTGGCATGCCCTTGACATCATTTGGGTGGGCATCTTCAGTTTGGTATACCTGGTCGGAACCCTGCCCCCGGAGCTTCTACCATGAGCAGCGAACACGAATTCGATGCAGGCTCGAACGTCGGCGAGGACCGCCCGTCCGGCTCCAGCGCTGCCGCCCGGGAACGCACCCTCGGTCAGGAGGTGGGCGGGTACGTACTCGGACTCGCCCTCGCCGTGGGGCTCACCGCAGCTTCGTTCTGGGTCCGCGGCACCGACCTGGTGTATGGACCCGGACTTGCCATGGCGCTGCTGGTGCTCGCCGTCGCCCAGATGGGCATCCATCTCATCTTTTTCCTGCACATCACCACGGATCCGGATAACGCGAACAACGTGCTCGCGCTTGCCTTCGGAGTTTTGATCGTGTGTTTGATCGTGTTTGGGTCCTTATGGGTCATGGAGCATTTGAATCACAACATGGTGCCGATGCAGGACTTGATGAATATGCAACGGTGAAGTCACTCGTGCGGTCACTCGACAGCTTCCCGATCACGACCAAGTGGCCCGCTCGCCACCCCGATCGCATTCAGCTTTATTCGCTGCCGACGCCCAACGGTGTGAAGGTTTCCATCATGCTCGAGGAGACCGGGCTTCCCTATGAGCCGCACCTCGTGCGCTTCGAGACGAACGACCAGCTGTCGCCGGAATATCTCTCGCTCAATCCCAACAAGAAAATTCCGGCCATCATCGATCCAGAAGGTCCTGCAGGACAGCCGCTGTCATTGTTCGAATCCGGCGCCATTCTGGTTTATCTCGCGGACAAGGCCGGTGGCTTCATGAAAAAGGGCGCCGCAGGAAAGTACGAGACGCTGCAGTGGCTGATGTTCCAGATGAGCGCCGTGGGTCCGATGTTCGGGCAGGTCGGTTTCTTTCACAAATTTGCGGGCAAGGATTATGAGGACAAGCGGCCGCGCGACCGTTATGTCGCCGAGACTCGCAGGCTCCTCGGCGTGCTTGATCGGCGCTTGGCGGATCGCGCATGGCTCACGGGCGAGGACTACACGATTGCCGATATCGCGACCTTCCCATGGATCAACAATTTGATCGGCTTTTATGGTGCGGAGGAGCTCGTTGCTTTCGGCGATTTCACCCATGTGGCGCGCGCCTTGAAAGCATTCCTCGCGCGTCCGGCCGTGATGCGTGGGCTGGATATCCCAAAGCGTGGATGAAGTGATCTTGTCGCCGTTATGCGTCATATTAGTGCATACTGGGTGCCGCATACTCGGGGCCGTGCAGCCGCTGTTGGGGGGAAAGTACGCTTCATGGAGACTTTGGGCGGGATGTTCGGAGGCTGACGGTTGAGGGGTTCTCCCAAGGTTCGCGCAACTGCTTCCATGACGGTGACGCGCGTCGCCCGCGCAAGGGCCACCAAGACCACGCGGGGCACGGTCCTGTTTGCGGATCTGCGAGGCTATACAGCGCTCGCCGAGCGGCTGGCACCCGCGCGTATCGTGCCTCTACTCGACGAATTCTTCGGCGTACTCGCCGCTGCGACGGCGTTGCACAGTGGCCAAGTCTTTCATATGGCGGGCGACGGCATGATGGCCGGGTTCGGCGTGGGCGGCACGCAGGACGGTGCCCAGGAGGGCATTCGCGCGGGCCAGGTCATTCTGCAGAATTTCGCGCAGGTGGCAGCACGCTGGCGCGAGGAGCTCTCCATCGAGACCGGCGTCGGCATCGGGCTGCACTTGGGAGAGGTGGCGCTCGGTACCCTCGGACCCCCCGGCCACAAGCGCACCACCTTAGTCGGCGACACCGTGAACGTAGCGGCGCGGCTTTGCGGGCGGGCGCGCGCGGGCGAACTGCTGCTGTCGTGCACCGTGGCGACTGCGCTCGACGCGGTGCGTGCGGTGAACGGCCACGCTCCCATGCCCGTCGCGTTTCTCCAGTTGCCGCAATTCGAGCTGCGCGGGCGCACGGCGCCTCTCGACATCTGGTGTGTTCCCGCGCCCGAGCGCGTAACGTTTTAGGCCGGCGAGCCCCCGTGGCGGAATCGGTAGACGCAACGGACTTAAAATCCGTTTCCCGTAAGGGAGTGCCCGTTCGAGTCGGGCCGGGGGCACCACTAAATTGTTGAAATACAGTTATTTACGATGTAAATCTCGAACAATTGCTGTTATCGTCTGCGGGTGATCGATTGCTCGACCTGTGGAAAGCCGCATAGCCCGCCGCCGCGCAAGTGCCTACAATCCGCGCGCGCAATGACTTCTCGAGGATAGAGCGAAAGAGATGGTGAACAGCCGCCGGGCACAGATCAAGAACTCCTTCGCCGAGAATCGACTATTCACTGTCCGCAGCATCGTCGCCGGCGTCCTCGCCTCGGTGCTCCTGCTCGCCGTCGCGGGGCGGCTGTTTTACCTCCAGGTTTTGAGATACCAGTATTACTCCGAGCTGTCGCAGGGCAATCGGATCCGCACCGAGCCGATTCCCCCCAGCCGCGGCCTGATCCTCGATCGCAACGGGCTGGTGCTCGCGGACAATGCACCGGCGTTCAATCTCGAGCTCGTACGCGAGCAGGTCGGCAACATGAAGGCGGTCGATGCGACGCTGGCTCAGCTCGTCGGCATCGGCGTGCTGCGGGCGGAGGAGGTGAACGCCATTCACCGCACCGTGCAGTCGCACAAGGTGTACGAAAGCGTTCCCATCAAGCTGCAGATGGACGAGGAGGAGATGGCGCGCTTCGCCGTGCATCGCTTCCAGTTTTCCGGCGTGGACATTCATCCGCGTCTCGCGCGCCACTATCCATTGAAGGAAGTGGGTGTGCATGCCATCGGCTATGTGAGCGCCATCAACGATGAGGACCTCAAGAGCATCGACAGCGCCGAATACGCGGGCACGAGCTTGATCGGCAAGCTGGGCGTCGAGCGCGCTTACGAAGCGCAGCTGCATGGCAAACCGGGCTTTCGAGAAATACTGGTGAATGCGGCGGGCCGTCCCGTGGACCGCGTCGGCGACTACGCGCCGGAGCTGAAATCCCGGCCGCCGGTCGCCGGCGACGATCTGGTGCTCGGCATGGACCTGCGCGTGCAGAAGATCGCCGAGGAGGCGCTCGCCGGGAAGCGCGGCTCGGTGGTGGCGATCGACCCGAAGACGGGCGATATCATCGCCTTGGTGAGCACACCGGGCTTCGACCCGAACGACTTCGTCAAGGGGCTGTCGATGGCGCAATACAGCGCACTCGCGAACGACATCGACGTGCCGCTCTTGAATCGCGCCTTGCGCGGCGCCTATCCGCCGGGTTCCACGGTGAAGCCGTTGTATGCCTTGGCGGCGCAGAAATACGGAATCATTTCGCCTCTGCAGACGCAATACTGTCCCGGGTACTTTCAGTTACCCGGCAGCAGCAACAAGTATCGAGATGACGAGGTCCACCACAATGTGGACATGCGCACTGCCATCGCCAGATCGTGCGACGTGTATTTTTATCGAGTCGCCGAGAAGATGGGCATCGATCGCATGCATGAGTTCATGTCAGCTTTCGGCTACGGCGAATTGACGGGCATTGATATTCCAGGCGAGAAACCGGGGCTGTACGCCTCGCCCGAATGGAAGCGGCATGTCTTCAAGAAGAAGGCCGATCAGGTGTGGTTTCCAGGCGAGACCATCAGTATGGGCATCGGCCAGGGCCCGATCAACGTGACACCGCTGCAACAGGCACACTTCGCGGCCGAAATCGCTGAACGCGGCAAGATCGTGGCTGCGCCGCGCCTCGTCGTTTCGACTCGCGCCGCGGGATCGGATGTGGTCATCCCGCGCAAGCCGCAGTTCATGAAGCCGGTCGATATCGCGACTGACGAGCAATGGGGCGTCGTGTTCGACGGCATGGAGGGCGCGGTGGGACCGAGCGGCACTGCGCATGTGGCAGGCGCCGGCGCAAAGTACCGATGGGCCGGCAAGACCGGCACGGCTCAAGTCGTTACCGTCAAACAGACCGAGAGCACCAAGCATGTGGAAGCCGACGAGCGTAAGCGCGAGCACGCGTGGTTCATTGCCTTCGGTCCGGTCGATGATCCGAAGATAGCCGTTTCGGTTTTGGTCGAGAATGCGGGGTTTGGCGCTACCAATGCCGCGCCCATCGCCCGCAAGGTTCTCGATGCCTATTTGCTCGGGCCGGATGCGGCGGCGCCAAGCAAGCCCGCGCCTCCCAAGCAAGGCGGCTGATTACCCGACTGAGCCGGCTATTTAGGCCGTACCGCCGTCACCTCGATCTCCACCAGAAATCCCGGGCTCGCGAGCGCCGCGACTTGCATGGCAGAGCGCACCGGCAGATTCGGCTGGGCCGGCGTGCCGAAGAACTGCTTATAGCCCTCCATGAATCCGGCGAAGTCCATCTTGCCGCCGTTCGCCGGATCGCCCGCCATGAAGACTTGCATCTTGATCACATCGCCGAGCGTCAGATGCAGACTCTCGAGCTCCGTCTTGATGGTGGTGAGCGCGCCGATGGTCTGCGTTTTGGTGTCGCCGTACGCGGCGATGCTGTCTTTTGGGGCCTTCGCGTCGGCCACCGGCGGCACCATCCCGCTTAGAAACACCAGCGTCTTGCCCGCCGGCACCTCGACCGCGGCCGAGATGGGGAAGGGATTGCCATTCGGCAGTTTGTAGCGAACGATGTCCTGCGCACCGGCGAGCGAGGACAGCATCAGGAGCGGGCAGAGCAGTCGGATGGGCTTGTGCATGGGATCTCCTCGTTATCGCTGCGATGTCAGTGCGGGCGGCGCAGCGCCTTCACGTCCGCCGCGCTGATCGTGCCCTTGAATTGATTGCCGAAGTGCGTGCGCACGTAGTTCGTGACGGCGGCGATCTGCGCATCGTCGAGCGTCGGCACGATGTAGGTAAATCCTTCTTGGCTCTTGCCGCCGAAGGCCGGCATGTTGCGTCGTCCCTCGATCAGGGTGAGCGCCATGAACTGCGCGGACATCAACGCCCGATCTCCGGCCAGTGCGGGATAGTGCCCCGCGCCGCTCGCGCCGCGCCCGTCGGGCATGTGGCATCCCTGGCAGATCTGCTGGTAAATCACCTCGCCCGAGGTGCTCTCGAGATGGCCGGCGCCGAACATGCCGACGACCCCGGTCGTCGTATCGGGCCGCGCGCCGCCGGCAGCCAGTGCGAGCATCGCGGCCATCGCGGCGCGCGCCGCCCTCTTGCGCCAGTGCGCGACGCCGCTCACGTGGGCGCTCCTTGCGCGAGCGCGCGTCGATGTAAGCGACCGATGGCATCCACCGACGAGGTGAGCGCACCCTCCTGCCACGCAGGCATATACGAGGCATGCTCGCCCGCGAGGACGATGCGTCCGTCTATGGCGCACAGATTGTCGTAGTGCTTGGCACGCGCGTCTTCAGTCCACATGCCAAAACAGCCGAGCGTGAAGGGGGAGCGGTGCCAGGCAACTGAAATACCGTTCTCGAACTCTGCGGGGTACTGAGGATGAATGCGGCTGCCGTACTCGACCGCCTTGGCGACTCGCTCCTGCGGCGACATCGCCGTGAACTCCGCCGCGTCCAGCCCGAACAGATACCCGCCCAGCAGTACGCCCTTGCCGCTCGAGAAGAAGCCGTAATTCGGATAGGAAATATTGCTGATGGGGAGGTTCGTGTAGGTGATGCCGCCATAGATCTGCTCGTCCTCTTCCCAGAAGCGCCGCTTGAATTGCAAACCGACTTTGACCGATGCGGCGTAGGGGACGGCGGCAATCGCATCGGCCAGGGGCGCGCCAACTTTCATGGGAATCTGGCCGAGAATCGACAGCGGAATGGTGCACACGCACCAGTCTGCACGTGCCGTCTGACGGCTCATGGACTGCGCGGTGTCCTCGAACGTAACGCTGACGCCGCGCTCGTCCTGAGCGATGTCGATGACCTTGGCGTTGTAACGGATCAAAGGTCCGAGTTCGCGCGCGAATGCTTGGCCGACCATGCCCATGCCGCCGACAGGCTGGAACATGGTCGTTTGCATGTCGTAATTCTCGGCGAGCAACATGCCTTGCCACAGTCCGGCGCCCAGCACTTCGGACACCTGCACGGGGTCTGAATAAACGGGGCGCGCGCTCAAGCCCCCGCCCGGGCTCACGTCATAGCCGCGCACCTCGCTCGAAACGAGGCCCTTCACATAGCGGTAGTTGTTATCGAGCGCACCCCATTCCTGCAAAGATTCGAGCAGCCTCTCCTGGTCCTCGGCGCTCACCGCATCGTCGAGTGCCTTGGCGCGCGTCGCCTTGGCGAGGAGCTCGGCGACGTGGCCCTGATAGTCCGCCTTGACGGTTCGATAGCGCTGCGGTGCGCCGCCGAAAGCGTGGCTGTTGTGGATATAGGCCTGGTAATTGGTCTGGATGAAGGGCTCGAGCGCGACACCGAGGACCTTGCAGTAATGCAGCATGCCGCGATGATGGTGCGATAGACGCCAGGGGCCGGGATTGATGTAGAGACCGGGATCGAAGCGGCATTCCTGAGCGGCGCCGCCGAGCTCGACGTAGCGGTCGCCGCCCCGCAGCGTCCAGTTGCGGCCGCCGGCACGAGCGTTGTACTCGAGCACTTGCACGCGGTAGCCCGCTTTGCGCAGCTCGTACGCCGCCACCATGCCGGCGATACCGGCGCCGAGAATGAGGACCGAGGCGCCCGGCGGCGCCGCGCTGAGTTGCGTCGGGCCCTTGAAGCTCGACTCTGCGGCGAAGCCGAGACTCGACATCGCTTGATACATGGCCGCGCTGCCTGCGCACGTCCCGATCATGGCAAGCAGCTGACGACGCGTCACCACGTTGCCGATCGCTTTCTTTCCCATCCCTTCTCCCGGTTGTGTGAGACATCGCCCGCCCGATGTATCGCGCTATCTATAGCACAGATGGGGCGCGAGGTGAGTTTTGCGGGTGCCCTGCAATCGGGCGCAAACCACGAGCGTGTGTCGGCGGGCGCCGATACATTTTGTCGTAGATCCCGGCTCGAACTTCTCGTCTCGCGAAGTTCACGGGTACGCTCGTCCTGAGCGCGATGACCTACAGCCAAATCGGAGCAGTCCGACAGTTTATTTTAGACCCGGCCCGATCAACGGTTCGGCCGCTGACACGTTATAAATATGTGTCGGAGAAGAAAGGCAATTCGTGGCGTCGAGTCTGGCAAAATGGCTTTTTTTGAACATAACGAAAGATCGATTCACTATCTGGAGCGCGGCTGCGGCGAACCCCTCGTTCTCATACATGGGCTTGGCTCGAGCGGCGCCGATTGGGCCTTGCAGGTTCCCAGCCTTGAAGGACGCTGTCGCCTGATCGTTCCGGATCTGCCGGGCAGCGGACACAGCGAGCCCTTGCGAGAAGGTTACAGCGTCGAAGGCATGGCTGCGGCGCTCTGGGCGCTCTGCGACCATTTGGCTGTCGGTCGTCGCGTGCATATCGTCGGTTTTTCACTGGGCGGTGCTGTGGGCCTGGAAATGGCGCTGCAGCGTCCCGAGCAAGTGAGCAAGCTCGGCCTCATCAACAGCCTGGCCACCTATCGGCTCGATCACTGGAGCAAGTGGCTGGAAGCCGCACTGACGCTGGTGCTCATTCCGATCATCGGGATGCGCCATGCCGCGCGGCTCGCGGCGCGGCGGCTGTTCCCGATGCCCTGGCAGGAGTCGCTGCGCGAACGCGCGGCCGCCGCGGTGAGCGCGGTCCCGGTCGCTCGTTATCTCGGCACCGGACGAGCGTTGCTCAAGTGGTCGGCGATCGAGCGTCTCGAGCGCCTCAAAGCCAAGGCGCTGGTCATTGCGGCCGAGAACGACTTCACTCCCCTCGAGGAGAAGCGCGTGCTCGCGGCTCGGCTCGGCGCCGATTTCATGATGGTGCGGGGGTCCAGGCACGGCACGCCGTTCGATTCCGTACGCGCAACCAACGAGGCGTTGCTCGCCTTCCTGAACGATCAGCCTCTGCCGCCTGCGGAGCGTTCGAGGTACGACGAGGCCGAGCATTGCGGGCCGCTGCCGTTCGCCGGGTCCATTGCGGAGGAGCACGCCATCGGTCTGGCGAAGCGCGCGCTGCGCGGCAGCTCTTTGCATTCCCCGCCGCGGTTCGCAGGCTGAGGGATGCGACAGCGAGCCGAGTCTTAAATTTCAGCAACGTGTGCGCATTTGGGACGCCGTCCTACAGACGGCGTGCGGGTGTCAACCGACGATCACAGCCGAGCGTTGATGTTTCATGTCTGTCTCGCAGGAGTTCGAAAAATGAAAACAGGTGGAAAAGCGCTGATTTTGAGTCTGAGCATTGCCGGCAGTGCGCTGCTGGCACCGGTGATTGCCTCGGCGCAAATCGATATCACGGTGGCGCCGCCGGCGGCGCGCGTGGAAGTCGTGCCCGGGCCGAGGGCGGGTTACGTGTGGGCTCCGGGCTACTGGGGCTGGCGCGGCGGAGCGCACGTATGGGTCGGCGGTCACTGGATCGCCGAGCGTCCGGGTTGGCGCTGGGTCCCTGACCGCTGGGAGCAGCGCGGCGATCATTGGCACTACTGGAAAGGCCACTGGGAGCGCTGAGATTCCAGCATCGCGCGGGCGCGGCTCATCGCGGCCGCCCCGCGCTTCTCCGTTCCGCATCGGCCTGATTTCCGATACGCACGGCTTATTGAGAGCCGAGGCAAAGGCATTTCTCGAGCACTCGAACTGCATCGTCCACGCGGGAGACATCGGCTCGGCGAACCTGCTGCGTGAGTTGCGCGCGCTCGCCAAGCTGTACGTCGTCCGCGGTAACAACGATACCGAGCCTTGGGCGGGTCGCATTCCCGAGCGGCGCACCGTGCGCGTGGGCGGTGTGTGCATCCACATCGTTCACGACCGCGCAGAGCTCGCCCGGCGGCCCGCACCGCGCGGCTCGCGCGTGATCGTCGTCGGCCACTCACACAAGCCGTTCATCGAGACTTGGGACGGCGGGCTCGTCGTAAATCCGGGCAGCGCGGGGCCCCGCCGCTTCAGCCTGCCCGTCGCCGCCGGTGAGATCGAGGTTCGAGCGGACCGCCTGCGTGTGCGCCTCTTGGATCTGTCGACACGCCGTCCTCTACCTGGCCTCAGTGCAACGTTGGCCCTCTAGCCCCGCGCCGGGCCGGGCCGCGCGAGACGCGAGGCGCGCGCCCCCGTGGGATCGGACCGTCCAGGTGCGAGATGCGTCACGTATGAATTGGTAGCCACAACCCATTGATTTAGCTACCATCGCGGCCTCATGGACAGCGCGCCCTACGGTCTCACGGTCGAGAAGATCCACGTTTGGCGCGGCGATCGTCATGTGCTGAAAGGCGTGAGCCTCACACTGGGCCCCGGTGAACTGCTGCAGGTCGCCGGCCCCAACGGCACCGGTAAGACGACACTGCTGCGTGTCGCCTGCGGCCTGTTGCGACCGGAGCAGGGGCGGGTGGCCTGGTGTGGCCGCCCCATCGCGGGGATCCGGCCGCAATTCCAGAGCGCGCTCGTCTATGCCGCGCACGAGCCGGCGCTGAAGGGCGATCTCACTGCGCTCGAGAATCTGCGCTATCTGGTGGGCCTGAAGCGCTCCATTCACACGGCCGAGCTCGAGGCGGCGCTCGAGCGCACCGGCGTCGCGATGTGCGCGCATTTGCCCGTGCGCGTGCTCTCCGCCGGGCAACGCCGCCGCGTGGCACTCGCGCGCGTGCTCGCGATGCAAAGTCCCTTGTGGATGCTCGATGAGCCGTTCACGAATCTCGACGCGGCCGGCTCCGCGCTGGTGACCGACTTGCTGCGCGAGCACGTGAGTGATGCAGGGATGGCCCTGGTGGTTGCGCACCACGAGATCGCTCTGTCCGGGCGGCTGCGTCTGGAATTGCAATGAGCATGGCCGATGTCGAGTCCGGCCTCGCCGCGGGGCCAGAAGTGTCCACGGTGCGCGCGATGGCTCTCGTCGTGCGGCGTGAGCTGCGTCTCAGTTTCAGGCGGCCCGAGCAGGTGCTGCAGCCGCTGGTCTTCTTTTTGATCGTTACCACGCTCTTTCCGCTCGGTTTGACCTTGCAGCTGTCGCTGCTGCGAGACATGGCACCCGGTGTCCTTTGGGTAGCCGCGCTGCTATCGTCGTTGTTGTCGCTCGACTCCTTGTTCAAGGGCGACGCGGACGATGGAACTCTGGATCAGCTCGCGCTGTCCGGTCAGAGCCTGACGGCGATCGTCATAGCGAAGACGGCTGCTCATTGGCTGGTGAGCGGCGCCGCGCTGGTGCTGGTGTCGCCGCTCGTGGGTGTCGCGCTCGGCATCCCTTCGGGCGTATTCCCGACGATGCTGGGCAGCCTGGCGCTCGGCACGCTCAGCTTGAGCTGGCTCGGAGCGATTGGCGCAGGTCTTACGGTGGGGCTGAAGCGCGGCAACGTGCTGGTCTCGCTCGTCGTGCTGCCGCTCGCCATGCCGTTGTTGATTTTCGGGGCGGGCGCCACGGATCGTGCCGCCGCGGGGATCAGCCCGGCGGGAGCGCTGTATTTATTGGGCTCGCTATGCGTTTTTACGTGTACTCTGGCGCCCTTCGCGGTCGCCGCGGCTTTGCGGATCACGCTCGAAGGCTAAGCACACGGAAGCTATGTGGACTTGGTTTTATAAGCTCGCCTCTCCGCCCTACGTCTACCGAACCGCCGCTGCGCTCACGCCCTGGTTCATGACGGTGGCCGTGATTGCGATCGTCTGCGGAGTGATCGGCGGCTTGGGGCTGGCTCCGCCGGACTATCAGCAGGGCGACGCGTTTCGCATCATCTACGTGCATGTTCCGAGCGCCTACATGTCGTTATTCTGTTATACGGCGATGGCATTGGCCGGAGCAATCGGGCTCATCTGGCGCATCAAGATGGCCCATGCACTCGCCGCGGCGACAGCCCCGGTCGGCGCATCGTTCACCGCGCTCGCGCTGGTCACCGGATCGCTCTGGGGACGGCCCATGTGGGGAACTTACTGGGCGTGGGATCCGCGTCTCACTTCCGAGCTGATCTTGCTGTTTCTATATGCGGGCGTGATGTCCCTGCGGCCGGCCTTCGAGGATCCGGCGCGCGGCGATCGCGCCGCAGCGCTCCTGTCGATCGTGGGCGTCGTGAATGTTCCGATCATTCATTACTCGGTTCAATGGTGGAACTCACTGCATCAGGGCGCCACGATTGCTAAAATCGGCAAGCCGTCCATGCCTGCAAGCATGCTGTGGCCGCTGCTGACGATGCTGCTCGGATTCATGTGCTTCTACGGGGCGGTGGTTTGCATGCGGCTGCGCGGCGAGGTGCTCAATCGGGAGCGCCAGTCGGCCTGGGTGCGGGAGGCGATCAAGTCGTGAACTTTTGGGCCATGGGAGGCTACGCACGGTTCGTATGGCCGTGCTTTGGACTCGCGGGCTTGGTGCTCGTCTGGAATGTATGGTCGGCCCGCCGCTTTCATGCGGCGGCTCGTGTGCGCGCGCAGCGCGCGCTTCTCATGTCGGATTAATAGATGACTCCGCGCCGCAAACGCCTGTTCGTCGTGCTCGCCATCCTGGGTGGCGTCGCGGCCTCCGTATCGCTCGCGGTGGTCGCGTCGCGCGAGAACATCATGTTCTACTACGACCCGAGCCAGATCGCTGCCGGCCAGGCGCCGCTGCAGAAGCGCTTTCGCATCGGCGGCATGGTGGTGAAGGGCAGCGTCACACGCAAGCCGGGGGATCTGCAGGTGCGTTTTGTGCTCACGGACTTCGCCCACCAGGTGCCGGTCGAGTACACCGGCGTTTTGCCCGATTTGTTCCGCGAGGGACAGGGCATCATCGCGCACGGCACCATGGGTCCGGACGGCGCGTTCGTCGCGGACGAGGTGCTCGCCAAGCACGACGAGAAGTACATGCCGCCGGAAGTTGCCGCCTCGCTCAAGCAGAAATCCGCAGCCGCCAATACAGCCGGCCCGAAGCCGGCGGGTTAGAGGAAGCATTCATGGCCCCCGAACTCGGCGTATTCGCTCTCATCCTCGCCTTCGTGCTCAGTCTCTCGCAGGCGTTCTTCGGTCTGGTGGGCGCCTGGCGCGCCAAACCCGACTGGATGAGCGTTGCGCGCCCGGCGGTGGCGGGGCAGTTCGTGTTCGTCGGCATGGCATTCGGCTGTCTCGTGTACTCGTTCGTGAATAACGACTTCTCGGTGCTCTACGTCGCGCGCAACTCGAACTCGAACCTGCCGTTGTTCTACAAGGTCGCGGCGCTATGGGGGGCGCACGAGGGATCGCTCCTCTTGTGGATATCGATCCTCTCGTTCTGGAGCCTTGCGGTTGCCGCCTTCAGCCGCCAGCTTCCGGCCAGCTTCTCGAGCCGCGTACTCGGTGTCATGGGCCTCATCAGCGGCGGCTTCCTGCTGTTCACCTTGTGGACCTCGAATCCCTTCGAGCGCCTCATGCCGGCCGCCCGCGACGGTGCGGACTTGAACCCGGTGCTGCAGGATTTCGCACTCGCGATTCATCCGCCGATGCTCTACATGGGCTACGTCGGGTTCTCCGTCGCTTTCGCCTTTGCCTGCGCGGCCATGCTCGAGGGCAAGCTCGATCAGACCTGGGCCAAGTGGACCCGGCCGTGGACCATTTTTGCCTGGGTGTTCCAGACCATCGGTATCGCGCTCGGCAGTTGGTGGGCCTACTACGAGTTGGGTTGGGGCGGTTGGTGGTTCTGGGATCCGGTCGAGAATGCGTCTTTCATGCCCTGGCTGGTGGGCACGGCGCTGATTCACTCGCTGAGCGTCACCGAGAAGCGCGGGATCTTCAAGAGCTGGACACTGCTGCTCGCAATTTTCGCTTTCTCGCTGAGCTTGGTGGGCACGTTCCTGGTGCGCTCGGGCGTGCTCGTCTCGGTGCACTCGTTTGCGACCGATCCGACGCGCGGCCTGTACATCCTGGCGTTCCTGGTGATCACCATCGGAGGCTCGCTCACGCTGTACGCCTGGCGGGCGCCGAAGCTTTATGTGCCCGGCGGCTTCGAGCTCTTCTCCCGCGAGTTTTTCCTGCTCGTGAACAACGTGATTCTCGTGAGCGTCGCGGGCCTCGTTCTATGGGGGACGCTCTCGCCGCTGGTGTACGAGCTTCTGAAAATCGGCAAGATCTCGGTGGGTCCGCCGGTATTCGCCGTCATGTTCCTGGTCCCCATGCTGCCGCTCATGATTTTCCTCGCGATCGGCATGCACTCGGCGTGGCGTCGCGGCAAGCTCTTGACCGCCGCGCGGCCCTTGTGGTGGATGCTTGCGGCGGCGGTGCTGCTGGCCCTCGCGCTGCAGTTCGGCTACGGCAAGGTTCACTGGGTGGGACTGGTCGGCGTGGTGTTCGGCCTCTGGATCATCCTGTCGGCGCTCCTCGAGCCCGTGCAGCGCTTGCGCCGTGGACAGACGCTCACCGCCGGCCTGATGGGAATGGTGATCGCGCATGCCGGCGTCGGAGTGTTCGCCATCGGTGCAAGCGGCGTGGAGAGCTACAAGATCGAGAAGGATGTCGCGCTCAAGCCCGGTATGGCCTACTCCATTGCGGGGTACGAGTTCCGCTTCGTCAAGGCCGTGGATGTGCGCGGCCCCAACTACGACGCCGTGCAGGCCACGGTCGAGGTAACCCGCGGCGGCAAGCTCGTGACCACCCTCGAGCCGCAGAAGCGACACTTCTGGGTACAGCAAACCGACAACAGCCAGGCGGCAATTTCGGTGAACTGGGCCCGCGATCTGTTCGTCGCGATGGGCAACCCTCTGGGGGCGGGCGCCTGGAGCATGCGCATCCAGTACAAGCCGTTGGTTCGCTACATCTGGCTGGGCGCGATCATCATGGCCCTGGGTGGCATCGTGGCGGCGACCGATCGGCGCTATCGGTCGAGGGTGAAGGTCGCAGCGACTGATCCCGTACCCGGCACGCCGGAACTTGGACCCGCCTGATGTGGAAGTTTCTTTTGCCGATGGGGGCCTTCGTGGCGCTCGCCGTGCTGTTTGCATTCGGACTGAACCCGAACCGCGACATCCATGCGCTGCCGTCGCCGCTCATCGGCAAGCCCGCGCCGCTGTTCAAGCTGACGGATGTCATGGATCCGGCGCGCACCGTGAGCAATGCGGCGCTGAAGGGACAGGTGTACATGCTCAACGTCTGGGGCACGTGGTGCTACGCCTGCCGACAAGAGCACGAGGCGCTTCTCGACATCGCGCGCCAACACGTGCTGCCGATCGTCGGCCTCGACTACATGGATCAGCGTGACAAGGCGCAGCAGTGGCTGACACAGCTCGGTAATCCGTATGCAGCGGTCGGCTTCGACACCGACGGACGCACGGCCATCGACTGGGGCGTGTACGGGGCGCCGGAGACTTTTTTGGTCGACGGCCAAGGACGAGTCATCTACAAGTTCATTTCCCCCATGACCGCCGAGGTTTGGCAGCATGACTTCCTGCCGCGCATCGAGGCGGCGCGCCGGAGCGGGGCATGAAGGGCGCGGTGGCGGCACGCGCGGCTTCGGCGGCGTCGCTCGCGGCGTTGCTGGCAGCGGTGCTCGGCGCGGTGCTGGTCGCGGCGAGCCCACCGGTGCGCGCGGAACCCGCGCGCGCGCTCGATGATTATGGGCAGCTGCAAGACCCCGCGCTGCAAGCGCGTTTCGAGCACATCACGGCGCAGTTGCGCTGCCTCGTCTGTCAGAATGAGTCCATCGCGGACTCGAACGTCGAGCTCGCCTCCGACTTGCGCCGGCAGGTTCGCGAGATGCTCTTTGCGGGGCAGAGCGACGATGCGATCTTCAAGTTCATGACCGATCGTTACGGCGAGTTCGTGCGATTCAATCCGCCGCTCGAGACGAAGACGCTGTTCATCTGGGGGGCGCCATTCGTCATGCTGCTCCTCGGTGTGCTCATCGTGTACCGCATCGTGCGCCAGCGCTCGCGCATGCCGCTGGACGATGAGCCCGCGCCCGGATCGATGTAATCCATGAGTACATTCATTCTTATCGCGGCGGTGATGGCCGCGATCGCCGCCACGGCCGTGGCGTTTCCGCTGCTGCAGAGCCCCCGAAGCCGGCTGACGGGCGCTATAGCAGGCGTTGTCGTGATGGCGGTGGCAGCGGGCCTTTATCCGCTCTGGTCCAACTGGAACTGGCATGCGGCACTCGCTAAAAAGCCGGCCGCCGCGGACACGCAGGTGCTCGAGATGATCGCGAAACTCGAGCGGCATATGAAAGATGCGCCGGAGGACATCAAGGGCTGGCTGCTACTCGGGCAATCCGATCTGGCGCTCGAGCGCGCCGATGGCGCCATCGACGCTTACGAGCACGCTCATCGCCTCGATCCGAATAACGTCGTGGCGCTGCTCGGACTTGGCGAGGCACTCAGCATCCGAGCGGGCGGCAACGTGACTCCCCCGGCCGGCGACCTATTCGAGCGCGCGGTCGCGCTGGATCCCGACAATCCGCGGGCATTGCTCTACTCGGGCTTCGGCGCGGCAACGCGTGGCGATCGCGGAACGGCACGGCAACGATGGCTCAAGCTCAAGGGGATGCACCCGCCGGCGGAAATCGACGCCATGTTGAATGACCGCATCGCCGAGCTGGGTGCGGCCGATCTGGAGGGCGGTGCCGGGGTTGCGAACGCACCGGTCGCCGGATCCCCGGGCGCCGGGGCCGTGAGCTCCGGGGCTGTGAGCGCTGCGGCGGCGCTCGCGACCGTGAACATCCGCATCGCGCCGGCGCTCAAGTCGCATCTGACCGGCGATGTGCCTCTGTTCGTGTTCGCGCGCGAGCCAGGCGGAGGCGGGCCGCCCCTGGCAGCGAAGCGCCTGACGAGCGCCGCGCTCGGCTCCGAGGTGCGTCTCTCCTCGGCCGATTCCCTGATCCCAGGGCGCTCGCTGGTCGCCGGGCAGAAAGTGTCCATCACCGCGCGAATCTCCTTCAGCGGCCAGCCGTTGCCCGCAGCCGGCGATTTGTACGGCGAACTTACCTATGATGTCGGCCGCGACGGCGTGCGGGATCTCGTCATCGATCGAATTGCACAATAGGTTTTCATCATGAGTGTTGCGAAGAACTTGCTGGCGGGGCGCATCGTCGAGGACAACCTGTTTCCCTATCCGCAGCTGCGTGAGAAGGATCGCGAAGTGCTCGGCATGATGCTCGAGGCGATCGATGAGTTTCTCGCGCCGCGGCGCGAGGATTTCAAGCGCTGGGACCGGGACGCGGGACAACCGGCGGAGTTCATCCAGGGCCTGCGCGATCTCGGCCTGTTCGGCCTCATCATTCCCGAGGAGGAGGGGGGGTTAGGGCTATCGAACGCGGGTTATGCGCGTGTGCTGAGCCAGACCAGCTCCCATGACAGCTCCGTTTCGCTCACCATCGGCGCGCACAGCTCGATCGGTATGAAAGGCATTTTGCTGTTCGGCACGCCCGCCCAGCGCGCCCGCTATCTGCCGAAGCTCGCATCCGGCGAGATGATTGCTGCCTTTTGTCTCACCGAGTCGGGGTCGGGCTCCGACGCGGCGTCGATTCGCACGCGCGCGGAAAAGGGTTCGGACGGAAACTGGACGCTCAATGGCGAGAAGATCTGGATCACCAATGGCGGGATCGCCGATCTCTACACGGTGTTCGCGCGCACCAGCTCGGAGGGCGGCAAGATCACGGCCTTCATCGTCGAGGCCGGCTGGCCGGGCGTGAGCCATGGGCATCACGAGGACAAGATGGGTATCCGAGCCTCCTCCACCACGACGGTGAGCTTCAGCGATGTGAAAGTGCCGGCCGAGAACGTCCTGGATGCCGAAGGCAAGGGCTTCAAGGTCGCAATGGCCATCCTGAACAACGGTCGCACGGGGCTCGGCGGCGGGGCGGTGGGCGGCATGAAGGCCCTCATCGCGCTCGCGACGCAGCAGGCCCTCGCGCGCAAGCAATTCGGCGAGCCGATCGCGAATTTCGGATTGATTCGCGAGAAGCTTGCGCAGATGACGCTCGAGTGCTTCGCCGCCGAGAGCGTCGTCTGGATGGTGGCGCATTACATCGATTCGGGGCTCGAGGACTATTCCGTCGAGGCCGCCATCAGCAAGGTATACGCGAGCGAAGCCATCCAGCGCGCCGCTTATGAGGCCTTGCAGATCGCCGGCGGCAACGGCTTCATGCGGGAGTTCCCCTATGAGGAGGCCACGCGGGATTGCCGCATTTTGTCCATTTTCGAGGGCACCAACGAGGTGCTGCGGCTCTACATCGCCCTTTCCGGCCTGAAGGAGATCGGTAGGTCTTACGGCGAGCTCAAGGCGGCCGTCGACGACATCTTCAATAGTCCGATCAAGGGCTTCGGCGTGCTCGCCGACTACGCCGAGAAGCGCTTGACCCGGGCCACGGGGGTCGGGCGAGACAAGATTCTGGGCAAGATTCCGCCGCAGCTGCGCGAGGCCGCCACGACGTACGAGAAATACATTGTGGAACTTGCGAAGGCTTCCGACTATCTACTACGTAAATACGGGAAAAGTATTGCCAGCCGCCAGCATGCGTTGAAGCGCGTCGCCGATATGACCATTGATTTGTTCGTTGGGCTTTGCGTATTGTCGCGGGCGACAGCCCTTTCCGCCGACAAGGGAGAGGAGGGCGCGCAGGCCATGGTCATCGCGCACGCGTTCGCGCGGCAGGCGCGGCGGCGCTTGGCCCATAATATGCGCCGGATCGAGCGGAACGAGGACGAGGAGATGGACCTCTTGGCGGGCTTCATCGTGGACAGGGGACGTTATCCGTGGGACATCGTTAAATGAGCATCTCGTGGGATGAGCGGGGCGAGACGCCCGTGAGCATCGGGGCGCCGGCCCGGGCGTCGTGGCTGACGCCGCGCCGAGTCGTGTTGCTTTTCGCAGCGGCCGCCGCCCTGGTGGCCGTCGCGCTCGCGGTTCGACTTACCCACACCCTCGCGGCGAAGAAAGCCGTGACCAACCGGGTCACGCCGACGGTGACCGTCACGGAGGCGGGCCGCAGTGCTGCGCCGACGACCGTGAGCATCACGGGCACCATCGGTGCACGTTACGACACCCCGATTGGCGCCGAGGGCGACGCGGGCCGCGTGGCCGCGGTGTACGTCGAGGCCGGCGATCACGTCAAGCGCGGGCAGATTCTCGCGCGCATCGATACGTCCGTGCTGGTCCCGCAAGTCGCCAATTTGCAAGCCGCGCTCGACCTCGCGCGCGCCGAATCCGAGCTCGCCGCCGCGGAGTACCACCGCGCGCTGGCGGTCGGCAAATCGGGCGCGCTGTCGACCGAGGAGACCGAGCGCCGCCGCTCCAGTTCCGTCACGGCGGATGCCAAGGTCAAGGTGGCCGCGGCGCAGCTCGCGGAGGCGCAGGCGCGCTTGGCACGGGCCGAGGTACGCGCGCCCGCCGACGGCGTCATTCTCACGCGCACGGTCGAGGTAGGACAGACCGTGAGCCCCGCCGGGAGCCCGTTGTTCCGGATGGCGGAAGGCGACGAGGTGGAGCTGCGCGGCGATGTCGCCGAGACAGACTTGCCGCTCTTGAAAGTCGGCCAGGCGGTGACGGTGCGGCTGACGGGCAATGCCCAAGCCTATCCCGGTCGGGTGCGCCTGCTCGGTGCGGTCATCGATCCGCAGACCCGCTTAGGGATGGTGCGCGTCTCGCTCGGGTCCGATCCCAATTTGCGTCCCGGTGCTTTTGCGCGCGCGGAGGTTACCGTAAGCAACGCGCAGCGCATCGTGCTGCCGCAGACGGCGGTGCTGACCGATGAGAAGGGCAGCTACGTCCTCGTCGTGAACTCGGATGACAAGATCGAACGGCGCCCAGTGCGCGTGTCGGGCATGGTGGAGAACGGCGTCACCATTGCGGACGGTGTGAATGCCACCGACCAGGTGGTGGCCACGGCCGGCGCATTCCTGCAGGTGGGCGAGAGCGTGAAGCCGGTGACCAGCGCCGCGGTCCCCGCTCCGGCGAGCGCTTCCTGAGCGTGCATCTCATGAGGGGCGGCCGCTCGTGAAGAACATTTCCGCATGGGCCATCCGGCACCCGGTGACCCCGCTGGTGTTGTTCACGGTGCTTACCTTCATGGGCGTGGCGGCGTTCATCCGCCTGCCCGTCAATCTGAATCCGGATATCACCTTCCCGATGGTGACCGTGACCGTGTCGCAGCCCGGCGCTGCGCCCACGGAGATGGAAACCCAGATCGCACAGAAGGTCGAGGGTTCCATCGCGAGCATCGGCAACGTGCGCAACATGACCACCTGGATCATCGAGGGTCAGGTCTACATCAATATCGAGTTTCAGATCGGCACGCCCATCGATCGCGCCGTCACCGATGTCCGTGACGCCGTCACCAAGGTGCGCAACGATTTGCCGCAAGGCATCCTCGAGCCGCAAATCGAGCGGGTCAACACCGATGGGGATGCGATTGCGTATTACGCGGTCACCACGACGTCACGCACGCCGGAGGAGCTCAGCTGGTTCATCGACAACACGGTCACCAAGCGCCTGCTGGCGGTTCCCGGTGTCGCGCAGGTGTCACGCAGCGGCGGAGTGAGCCGTGAGATTCGCGTCGAGCTCGACCCCGCGCGCCTGCAGGCCCTTGGCCTCACCGCGGTCGAGGTGAACGAGCAGCTGCGCGCCCTGAATCTCGATGCGGCCGGTGGCCGTGCCGAGGTCGGGGGCGGGGAGCAATCGATCCGGGTACTGGGCGGCGCGAAATCGGCGGAAGGCCTTGCCGAAACGCAGATCATCGCCCGGGGCGGGCGCTTTTATCGCTTGCGCGATGTCGCCGAGGTGCGCGACGGCATCGAGGAGGTGCGCTCGATCGCCCGCCTGAACGGCCGCCCGGCGACCGCCTTCGGCGTCTACAAGGCTCGGGGCTCCTCGGATGTGGCCGTGGCGAAGGCCGTGCAGACGGAGCTCGACAAGATCCACGCCGAAAATCCCTTCCTGCAGATCACGCTCATCTCGACCACGGTCGATCACACGCTGCGCACGTATCACTCCTCGCTGAGCGCGTTCATCGAGGGCTCGATCCTCGCCGTGGGCGTGGTGTGGCTGTTCTTGCGCAGCGGTCGGGCGACGCTCATCGCGGCACTCGCCATTCCGCTATCGGCGATTCCGACGTTCGCCTTCATGGAATGGATGGATTTCACGCTCAACCAGATCACCCTGCTGGCGCTGTCCTTGGTGGCGGGTGTGCTGGTGGACGATGCCATTGTCGAAATCGAGAACATCGTGCGCCACATGCGCATGGGCAAGAGCGGCTTCAAGGCGGCGCTCGATGCCGCCGATGAGATCGGCCTTGCGGTCGTGGCGACCTCCTTCAGCATCATCGCGGTGTTCCTGCCGGTGAGCTTCATGGGCGGCATCGTCGGTCAATTCTTCAAGCAGTTCGGGCTCACCGTCGCAGTGGCGGTGTTCATCTCGCTCATGGTCGCGCGGCTCATCACGCCGGTGCTCGCGGCTTATTCGTTGACCGGCGACTCGATGCGGCACCAGCAGGCCGACGGTCCCGTCATGACGGTCTATCTCGCGGCGCTGCGCTGGTGCGCCGTGAACCGCTGGAAGACCATGGGCCTCGCGCTGCTGTGGATGGTCGGCTCCGTCGCCGTGGCGTTCCTCGTGCCGTCGACGTTCATGCCGCCGGAGGATTTTGCCAATGCGCAGCTCTCGATCGAGCTGCCGCCGGGCGGCACGCTCGAGGACACCGCGCGGGTGTCCGCGGACGCGAGCGCCATCCTGCGAAAGTCGCCCGAAGTGACCAACCTCGTCGAGTTCATCGGCTCGAGCGACGGACTCATTCAGAATGCCGTCATTTACGTGAGCCTCGTGCCGCGCAATCAGCGCTCGGTGAGCCAGAAGCAGTGGGAGCAGCGCATGATGCCCCTGCTCAACCAGGTGCCCGACGGGCAGCTGTACTTTTCCGACAACGGCGGCGGGCGCGACTTGCAGTTCTACTTGACCGGTGATGACCCGCCGCTGGTCGAGGAGACCGCGCACCGCGTGATTTCCGAGATGCAGGACGTGAAGGAAATACGCGGCCCGCGCATCCGCGGCGACCTGCCCCGTCCCGAGATCATCGTGCATCCGCGCTTCGACGTCGCTGCCCAGCTCGGCGTGAGCGTGCAGGCCATCAGTCAGACCATCCGTATCGCGACTCTGGGCGATCTGCCGCAGAACGGCGCCAAGTTCTCGCTGAGCGATCGGCAGATCCCAATCCGTGTGAGCTTGCTGGAGAGCGCGCGCCGCGACCTCACCACCCTCGAGAACCTGCCCGTTCCGACCTCGTCCGGGGGCGCGGTGCCCCTCAAGACCGTGGCGGATCTGAGCTTCGGCCAGGGCCCCTCGGCGGTGCGTCGCTACAATCAGACGCGACGCGTGTTCATCGAGGCGGATTTGAGTCCGGGCGTGCAGTTCGGCACCGCGAACAAGAAAGTCTTCGCGCTGCCGACGCTCACGCATCTGCCGCAAGGCGTGCATCTCGTTCCGAAAGGCGACAGCGAGTATTTCGGCGAGATGGTCAAGAGTTTCGCGCTCGCGATTGGCGCGGGCATCTTGATGGTGCTGGCCGTCCTCGTGCTGCTGTTCGTGCGCGTCTTCCAGCCGCTCACGATTCTGTCGGCGTTGCCGCTGTCCCTGGGCGGCGCGGCGCTGGCGCTGGTCATCACCGGACAGCCCTTCTCGCTGGCCGTGATGATCGGCTTTCTGATGCTGATGGGCATCGTTGCCAAGAACTCCATCTTGCTGGTCGATTTCGCGATCGAGGAAATGCGCGCGGGCAAATCGCGTATGGAGGCTCTGCTGGAATCCGGCCACAAGCGCGCGCGGCCGATCGTGATGACGACCGTCGCCATGGTCGCGGGCATGCTGCCTGTCGCGATCGGCTGGGGCGGAGACAGCGAGTTCCGGGCACCGATGGCGATCGCGGTGATCGGTGGACTGCTCACCTCGACCGTGCTGACGCTGGTCGTCGTGCCCGCCGTGTTCACCATTCTCGATGACTTCGAGCGCTGGCTTGCGCCGCGCGCGAGCAAGCTGCTCGCGCCCCCGCCGGGGACGGTGGGCGGGGAGGGCGCCTCGCCCGGCGCGGCGCTTGCGCCCCCACCGGCCAGCGTGCCCGGCGCGGGCTCGGGAAGCTAAGACGCCGGCACAGCCGTCACGACGGGTCGCGCTGCGCCGCACCAATGGATAATGGGAACCTTCCCACCGCGGGCGTGCTCATATCGTTCATGAAGGGGATCCCCTCGGGTTTGCTGTCCTTAGTGCCCATGCGACGATTCGGCGACCCGGTATTGCCCCGTCGTTCGATTCTCGACGGCCAGCGCCTCGCGCCGAGCGACCCGGCCATTTACGCCATCACCGATTTCAAGCGCGATTACCCGATGACCGTCGAGGCCGAGCGGCAAATCGACGATGCGCTGACCGACATGATCCGTTTGGGGGTGCGCGCGCTGCTCGTCGCCAAGGATCAGCGCCTGGTGGGACTCGTGACCTCGTACGACATTCAGGGCGAGCGCCCCATGCAGTTCCTGCAGTCCTCGAACTACAGCCGCCATCAGGACATACGCGTGATGGACGTGATGACACCGTGGGACGAGCTCGTCGCGTTGGACTGGGAAAGCGTCGAATCCGCGCGCGCCGGCGAGCTGCTGGCGGTGTTCGAACGAAGAAATCTCACACACTTGCTGGTCATCGAGATCGACCGCACGGCCTCGCATTCCGTCGTGCGCGCGCTCGCATCCCGCTCGCGGTTGTTGCGTCAGCTGGCGGGCGCAACCTCAGCTCTTCTGGAACCAGGTCACCGTGCCGATACCCGCGAAGGTCATCAGCAGCGAGCCGATAAGGTGCGCCCCGATCGCCATTAGGGCGGCGCTCTTGCGTCCGGATTGCATGAGCATGACCACTTCAGCGGAGAAAGTGGAGAACGTGGTGAGGCCGCCGCAAAATCCCGTGGTCAGAAACAACCGCCACTCCGGCGCGAACGCCGGGTACTGGATGAAGAACGCCACGGCGACGCCGATGATGTAGCAGCCGATGAGATTCGCGGCTAGCGTGCCCGGTGGGATCGCCGGAAACAGTTTGTTCAGGAATATCGCGAGCACCCAGCGCAGCAGACAACCGAGCATTCCGCCGACGGCGACGGCCACGAGTGATCTCCACCAGATCATATGGCGACCTTTCTGACGCTGAGCCAGTACACCGGCGCGCCGATGGCCAGCAGCGCCGCGCCCCAGGCCATGGTCTCGAGGCCTGCGCCGACGATGGCCCAGACTGAATACACCGTCGCCAGCACCGCGACGGCGGCGATGGCGAGCGTCTTGCGCCGGCGCACCGCGCGCCCGGCGCGCCAATGGAGCTTCAGGAGCGCAAGCGAACACAGCGCATACAGCACCAGGCACGCGGTGGTCGACAGCAGCGTCATGAACGTGAATACCTTCACCATCGACTGCTGATAGAACATGAGAATCAATATCGACACCAGCACGCTCGTGAACACGAGCGAGAAAGTGGGTGTGAGGCGGCGTGAATCGCGGGCGAAAATGCGCGGAAACACACCGTTCTTGGCGAGCACGTTGGGCAGCTCGCCTTGCAGGAGAATCCAGCCATTGAGCGCTCCCAGGCCGCTGATCGCGGCAAACACGGCGAGCACCTTGCCGGCCCCCGCGCCCCAGTAGCGCGTGGCGACGTCGACGAACGGGGCATTGGAGGAGGCAAGCTGTGCAGGCGGCACGAGCAGGACCACGGTGGTGCATGCGATGACGCAGATCACCGCGGTCACCGCTGTGCCGACCAGGGTGGCGCGCGGAATGGTGCGTCCTGGATCGTGCACTTTGCTGGCCGGAATGGTCGCGGACTCGAGGCCGAGCAGCGCCCAGAGGGTCTGCGTCGCTGCCGCGGTGGTGGCTCCGGCCGACAGCGGGATACCGGCCGCGGCTCTCACCGTACTCGAGCGCACCGCGAAGAAGCCAAGCGCCGAGATTGCGATCAGGGGCATGAGCTTGAGCACCGTCGTGACACCTTGCAGCCCTCCGGATTCCTTGACGCCGTAACAGTTGACGAAGGTCAGCAGCCACAGCGCGCCTAGCGTAACCCCGACGGAAGCGCCCGGCACGTTAGCGATCCACGGCATCAACGGGGTGAGGTAGCTGACGGCCCCGGTTGCGATGGCGACGTTGCCGACCCAGATGGAGATCCAATAGCCCCACACCATGAGGAAGGCCGTCAACGGACCGAAGGCGTTCTTGACGTAACCATAGGGACCGCCGGCGTGCGGAAAGGATCGGCTCAAGCTTGCGAACACGACGGCAAGCAGCAGCGCGCCCGCGGACGTAAAGCCCCAGGCCACGACGCTGTTGAGGCCGTAGGGAGCCAGTGAGGCGGGCAGCAAGAAGACGCCGGAGCCGATGGAATTGCCGACCACCAACGCGACGCACATCCAGAACCCAAGCAGCGGAGCGCGCGCGGGTGGGGTCATGAGGAAAATCGCATCGCGCCGATCCTAGTCGGTTTGCAAGGCCGACGCAAAGCACGGCGGCGGCTTCACGGTGGCCGCGGCATCCGGGAGATGTTCCCGCCGGCACGACTCTGGTCCCGCTGGGCACGCTGCGGCACTATCATGGGGTGGTTCGGTCTACTTGCGCATGGGGTTAAGGATGAGGGCAGGGTTGAGATACGCGTTGTGGCTGATGACCGGCCTGTCGTCTTTGTCGCCGCTCGCAGCGCTCCCGGACTCCGCCGCACAGCCCTATGCGATCGCCTCTCGGATCGCGGCGCATCCGTATCTGCGCATGCCGGCGCGCCCGGACGGCCCTATTCCGAAGCTTCTGTCGCAGACGGGCGCATTCAAGGATACGGCCCATCTGGTGCCGAGCGATGAGCTCATCCCTTACGATCTGATCGTTCCCTTTTGGTCGGATGGCGCCCAGAAGCTGCGGTGGATTGCCGTGCCGGCCGGGAAGATCGAATTCTCGCCGAGCGGCGAGTGGGTCTTTCCCGCAGGTACCGTGTTCGTGAAGACCTTCGAGCTGCCCATCGATGCGCGCGATCCGCAGCGCAAGCGTCGGCTCGAGACCCGTCTTTTGATGATTCGGGGCGGCGGCTTGGTGTACGGCGTGGTGTACAAGTGGAGGCCGGACTTGAGCGATGCCGACTTGCTGCCTGATGGTCTGACCGAAAGCGTGTCGATCACGAACGCGGCGGGCGAGACGCATGCGCAGACCTGGGACTACCCGAGCCGCAAAGACTGCATCACCTGCCACACCAAGCTCTCGGGCGGCGTGCTCGGCGTCAAGGCGCGCCAGATGAATCACGACTTCGCCTACCCGTCGGGCGTCTCGGACAACGAGCTGCGTGAATGGAATCACCTGGGGTTGTTCGCAACGCCGCTTCGGGAGGCCGACATCAAGAACCTGCCGCGGCTCGCGGCGCCCGGCGATGAGTCGCGGAGCGTGGAGGATCGCGCGCGATCCTACCTCGATGCGAATTGCTCGCAGTGCCATCGGCCGGGCGGCACGGTGGCGGGATTCGACGCCCGCTACGACACCCCGCTCGATCGGCAGGGGCTGGTGAACGGCGCGGTGCTTATCGACGAGGGCATCGATCGTCCGCGCATCATCTCGCCGCACGATATCTGGCGATCGATCGCCTATATGCGCATCGACACGATGGGCGACATCCGCATGCCGCCCATCGATCGCGAGACCATCGATGAGCACGGCGTCGCCCTGCTGCGCGCATGGATCGACAGCATGCCCGGCCGGCCCGTGCTGGCTCCGCCGGTGATCGAGCCGGCGGGGGGCACGTTCGACAAGCCCGTCGAGATCCGCTTGACCGAAGCCTCGGCGGATGCAGATATTCGCTATACCCTGGATGGCAGCGTCCCGGGTCCCGCCGACAAGCGCTACGACAAGCCGATCGTGCTCACGGGTCCCGCCGTGGTGCGCGCGCGGGCGTTCAAGGACGGATTCACGCGCAGCATCACTGCGCAGGAAGTGTTCGTGGTCGCCCCTCGCTAATCGGCGGCAACGATCGCGATCGACCAGGGACTTTTGCCCGCCTTGACTCGCCGGATCTCCTGGTTGCTCTTGAGATCGACCACGGAGATATCATCCGATGGACCGTTGGCGGTAAACAGGTACTTGCCATCGGGCGAGAGGGCCATGCCCCAGGGCCGCGTGCCCACCTTGATGTTCGTTACCACTTCATCGCTGTGTACGTCGATCACCGACACCGTGCCCGCACGCCCATTGCTCACGTACAGATAGCGGTCATCGCTGCCGAGTTTCACGTTCATGGGACGGGCACCGGTCGGCAGAGTGATGGTCTTGATGGGAGCGAACTTGTTGGAATCGATGACATTGATCAGGCCCACGGATTCCGAAGGAACGAAGGCGATTCCGGCGCCCGGCAGGAACGCCACGCTGCGCGGCCGCGGCTGGACCTTAAAATGGCCGACCACCGTGTACTCGGCGGTGTCGATGGCATACACGTCCCCACCGCTTTCGCAGGTTACGTAGAACTGCTTGCCGTCGGGTGTCACTGCCACCCCTTCGGGCTCCTGACCGACGGGAATGATGTGCTCCACCTTGGCCTTGGCGATGTCGACCACACTCGCCGATTTGGTGTCCTCGTTCGACACGTAGATCTGGGTTCCGTCCTTGCTCAGGGCAAATTCCTCGGGATCGGAGCCGGCGAAAATCTTGGTTTTGAGCTTGCGGGCGGCGAGATCGACGACACCGATGCCGTCGGCGGTCTTGTCGGATTCGGCGTCGTTGTCGTCATCGTCGCCGCCGCGCTTGAAGATCGGATTGCCGTGGGCGTCGAGCTGCGGGGGCGCGGCGATCGGCGTGCCGCTCAAGGCAACGTACACGAGCTTGCCATCCGGACTTCCATGGATGCCGCGGGGTCGCTTGCCGACGGGGATGGTGGCGAGCACCGAATAATCGGTGCCGCTGATCACGGTGACATCGTTCGAGCGCTCGTTGGACACCACGATCTGGTAGGACGCGGCGTGCGCAGCGCGCGGTGAGACGGTGACCGCGAGCAACGCGACGAGGGCCACGAGGGCCGTGGGAGAAAGCGCCGCAGGCGCCCGGCGCGACGGCGCCTCAAGGTGGGTGAGCGAATGTCGAGCGGTGGCCATTTGCTGTTATTCCTTGCAATTACTCGCTCTGTCGAGCGCAACGGTACCTCTCAGAGGGTGCCGTTTCGACCGTTCAATTGCAAGCGCTGCGCCAGTCGCCGCGTGGCCGCGATATAATTCGTGCCGGGGCGCATTGCTGACTCCGGTAAAGGAAATTTCGCATGAAGAAACATCACATCAAGACCGACCTACCCGGACCCAAGGCGCGCGAGCTCTTGGCGCGTGATGCCCTCGTGGTCTCGCCCTCGTATCCGCGGGAATATCCGTTCGTCATGTCCCATGGCAAGGGCGCGCAGGTGTGGGACGTCGACGGCAACCGCTTCCTCGATTTCGCCGCCGGCATCGCGGTGTGCAGCACCGGGCACAGTCACCCCGTGGTGGTGCAGGCAATCAAGGATGCGGCAGAGCGCTTCCTGCACATCTCCTCGGACTACTGGCATGAAGGTCAGGTACGCCTTGCGGAACGCATGAACGATCTGGCGCCGATCGAGGGCCCGGTGATGAGCTTCTTTGCACAGTCCGGGACGGAGAGTGTGGAAGGCGCGCTCAAGCTCGCGCGCGATGTCACCGGTCGCGGGCGCTTCATCGGATTTCTCGGTGGCTTTCACGGCCGCACCATGGGGTCGCTCTCCTTCACGTCGAGCAAATACACCCAGCAAAAGGGCTTCTTCCCGACGATGCCGGGGGTCACGCACGTGCCCTATCCGAACAATTACCGGCCGCTGTTCGCCGGCGCCGATCAGGGCCAGGCGGTGCTGCGCTATATCGAGGAGGAGTTGTTCGTTCGCAATGTGCCTGCGGGCGAAGTTGCGGCTGTACTGATCGAGCCGATCCAGGGCGAGGGCGGCTATCTCGTGCCGCCCGACGGCTTTCTGGCGGGCCTGCGGCAGCTGTGCGATCGGCACGGCATTTTATTGATTTTCGACGAGGTGCAGTCGGGCGTCGGCCGTACCGGCAAAATGTTCGCGGCGGAGCACTGGGGGGTCGAGCCGGACATCATCACATTGGCCAAGGGGCTGGGATCAGGGTTGCCCATCGGCATGGTGGTCGCCAAGCGCAGCATCATGCAGAAATGGACGCGTGGCGCGCACGGCAACACCTTCGGCGGCAACCCCGTGTGTTGCGCGGCCGCGCTTGCCACCCTCGATCTGGTCGAGCGGGAATACTGTGCGAACGCCGCCAAGGTCGGGAACTACTTCATGAAGCGCTTGCATGCGCTCGCCCACAAATATCCCGTCATAGGCGAGGTGCGCGGCAAGGGATTGATGATCGGCATGGAGCTCATCCTCGATCCCTCGAGCAAGGCGGCCGCGAAGAAGCTTTGCGACGCTCTGATCAACCGTGCCTACCGCAACGGCCTCATGTTGTTGATGTGCGGCCAGAGCACCGTGCGTTTCATGCCCCCGCTCATGGTCGGCGAGGCGGACGTCGACGAGGCGATGGAGTTGCTGAGTCAGTCGCTCGACGAGGTGCTGGCCGATCAGCGCCCGCCCGTCGATCGAGGCGTGGCCGCGGTCTGACCGGGCCGCGCAGCCCGGGCCGCGCAGGCCGTTCAATCGTTCAGCCGCCCGTATTTCTTGAGGACGGCGCGCAGCTGGTCGTGCGGAAGCGCGATGACTTTGTGATCGTCCACGCCGAGCATGTCATGCGCGGCGATCATGGCGTTCACGATCGCTTCCTCGGTCGCCTCGACGGTGGCGCGAAACACAGGATCGAGCAAGTCGTTCGGTAGCATCTTGAGGTCGACCACGTGGTCCGCCGCGGCGGCGCCGGGGTTGGCCGTCGAGAACGCGATGAAAATATCGCCCGAGCCGTTGCCCGAGATGCTGCCGTTGCGGCCGAGTCCCAGCGTGACCCGCCGGGTGAGCCGCTTCAGCTGATGCGCGAGGAGCGGTGCGTCGGTCGCGACGACGACGATGATGGAGCCGAGCTCTTGTTTGTCCGAGGGGATGAACGCATACGGCTCGGGAGCGGCAATTTCGCGCCCCACGTTGATGCCCGCGATGCGCAGATTGTCCCGCGTCCCATAGTTGCACTGGACCAGGACACCGATCGTGTAGCCGCCGTTCTTCGCACCCAGGCGTCGCGAGGACGTCCCGATGCCGCCCTTGTAGCCGTTGCAGATCATCCCGGTGCCGCCGCCCACGCTGCCTTCCTCGACCACACCGCCGTGTGCGCCGTCGAGCGCGCGATAGACATGCTCGGGCTTGACGTGAAAGCCGTTGATGTCGTTCAGCCACCCGTCCCAGGTCTCCGCAACGACGGGAAGCGACCACCTGTCATCGTCCGGGCCGAGATTGCCGTGCTTTACCCGCCACTGGATGACGGCGTCGCGCACGACTCCCACGCTGTGGGTATTGGTAATCATCACGGGCCCGTCGAGGAAGCCCGACTCCTCGACCCAGGTCGTGCCGGTCATTTCGCCGTTGCCATTCTGCGCGAACCAAGCGGCGAAGACCGGATTCGAGATCGAGTCGATACCGCGCGGCAGCACCGCCGTCACGCCGGTGCGCACGGGACCGCGTCCGACTTTCAACCTGCCGGCGCCGGAAATGAGCGTGGTATGACCGACTAGGACGCCCGCGACGTCGGTAATGGCGTTGAGAGGTCCCGGCGTGCCGTCGAAGGGAATGCCGAGATCGCGCGCACGCGGTTGCGGCACGGCACCGACGGAGGCTGCCGCTGGCGCTGCCGGTTTGGCGACGACGCCGGCCGCACCCAACAGGGCGATGAGCGCGCAAAGCAGGGCACGAGGCGATCGAGTGAGGCGCATGTTCTCTCCGTTAGCTGCATAATGCGGGTCTGCCTCGCCGGCTGCCAGCGATGGTACACTCGCGCCGATGCCGCGCTGCCGCCCGCACATTCTCGCAGTACTCTTTCTTTTTGTCTGGTCCGTTCCCGGGCTGAGTGTTGCCGCGGAGGAAAAGAAGCTCTTCATCTACAATTGGACCGATTTCATCGGTCCCGACACCATCGCGCAGTTCGAGCGGCTCACCGGGATCAAGGTCACCTATGATGTCTACGATGCCGAAGAGACCATGGAGGCGCGCCTGCTGGCGGGGGGATCCGGATACGATCTGGTGAGTGCCTCCTCGGACTACTTCAGCCGCGAGATCAAGGCCGGAGTCTACGAAACGCTCGACAAGTCCAAGCTCCCCAACCTGAAGAATCTCGATCCTCGCATTCTGGCGGTGCAGGCGGCGTACGACCCGAACAACGCGCACGCAGTGCCTTACCTGCACTCCATCAACGGCTTCGCCTATAACGTCGACATGGTCAAGGCACGCATGCCGGATGCGCCGGTCGACAGCCTCGACATGCTGTTCAAGCCGGAAGTCGTCGCGAAATTCGCCGATTGCGGCGTGACCTTTCTCGATTCTCCCGAGGACGTCATCCAACTCGCGCTCAAGTATTTGGGTCTCGATCCGAACAGCACCCGGCGCGAGGACTTCAAGGCCGCCGAGGCGCTGCTGCTCAAGGTGCGCCCCTACATCCGCTCGTTCGACTCCTCCGAGTACCTCAACGGTCTCGCCAACAAGGAGCTGTGCGTCGCCATGTCGTGGTCGCCCGACTACGCGATGTCGCATGCACGCGCCCGCGCGGCGGGTGTCAACGTGAATCTCGCGTTCACGGTACCCAAGGAAGGCGCCAACGAGACCTTCTCATCGCTTCTCATCCCCGCGGGCGCGCCGCATCCCGAGGCCGCCTATCAATTCATCAATTTCATTCTGCGCCCCGACGTCATCGCCGCGGTCAGCAACGCCATCTATTACGGCAACGACAATATCGCTTCGCGGCCTCTGATCGATCCGCACATTCTCAACGACGCGACGCTCTATCCCACGCCCGAGATCGAGGCAAGGCTCTATAAATCCGCGGAAATCGATGCGGCCACCGAGCGTCTGCGCACGCGCACGTGGACGCGGATCAAGACCGCGAAATGAGGCTGACATGATCGACGATACATCGCATCTGGGCCACATCGTCGGCTTCACGCAAATGCAGCACGGGACGCGCGAGGACTACGAGCTGCTCGAGCGTCACGAGCAGGACTACTTGCGGATGCTCCCCGACCGTATCATGCGGGCGCTCGAGGCCCTGCAGAGCGGGCTCGGAGGGTATCCCGTCACACGTCTGGAACATTCCCTGCAAGCGGCAAGCCGCGCGCAACGCGATGGGGCGGACACCGAGATGATCGTGGCGGCGCTCATTCACGACATCGGCGACGATCTGGCGCCCTTCAATCATGCGGAAATTGCCGCGACCGTCCTGCGCCCGTTCGTGCGGCCGGAGGTGACGTGGATCGTCCAGCAGCACGGCCTCTTCCAGAGCTATTACTATGCTCATCACCTGGGCGGCGATCGCCACGGGCGCGACAGGCACCGCGAGCACCGCTGGTATCGTGCGTGCGAGGACTTTTGCGCCCAGTGGGACCAGAACTCGTTCGACCCGAGCTACGCGGCAGAGCCGCTCGAATCCTTCGAGCCCCTGGTGCGCGAGATTTTCACGCGCAAGGCGTGGGATCCCCGCTACGTCGGGGTCGACTCGCCTTAAGTCAGCGCTCGGCCATTTGCGCATCGAGGAGCCGCTGCCGCTCCGTACGCCGCATCAGGTAACCGGCCACCAGTACGCAAACGCCCACCAGGCAGATGATGAGGCTGGCGAGGGCGTTGATGTCCGGACTCACGCCGAGCTTCACCTTGGAGAAAATCACCATCGGCAAAGTGCTCGCGCCGGGACCCGAGACGAAGCTCGAAATCACCAGATCATCCAACGACAAGGTAAAGCTCAGGAGCCAGCTCGACGCGATGGCGGGCATGATGATGGGAAGGGTCGTATCGACAAACGCGCGCACCGGGCCGGCCCCGAGATCCATCGCCGCCTCCTCGAGCGAGCGGTCGGCGGTCGATAATCGCGATTGCACGGTGATCGTGACGTACGCGGTACAGAACGCGATGTGCGCGATGACGATGGTGGTGAAGCCGCGATGCGGCCAGCCGAGCAGATGCAGCATCGAGATGAACAGCAACAGCTGCGTGATGCCGGTGATGATTTCCGGCATCACCAGCGGCGCATTCACCATGCCGGTGAGCAGCAGCCGCCCGCGGAAACGGCTGAAGCGCACCAGGGCGATGGCCGCGAGCGTGCCTAAGATCACGGCACCCGTCGACACGACGACGCCGATCTGCAGCGACAACCAGGCGGCATCGAGGATCTGATCGTTGTGCACCAGCTGGCGGTACCAACTCGTCGAGAATCCTCCCCAAATACTCACGAGGGCCGAGGCATTGAACGAGTAGCCGATCAGCACGAGGATCGGCAGGTAGAGGATCGCGATACCGACGCACAGGATGGAAATCAGCAGCGGCGAAGGGCGGTCCTGCACGTCAGGCCTCGAGCTGCTTGGTGCTGTAGTGCTGGTACAGGGCGATGGGACCCACCAGCAGCACGAGGAACGCCACCGCGACTGCGGAGGCAACCGGCCAGTCGCGATTACCGAAGAACTCGTCCCAGAGCACGCGGCCGATCATGAGATTGTCGGGACCGCCTAAGAGCGTGGGGATGACGAACTCGCCGACCGCGGGTATGAACACCAGCATCGAGCCGGCGATGATCCCGGGCATGGACAGGGGGAGCGTCACGTCGAGGAACGTGCGCCAAGGCGGGCTGCCCAGGTCCGCCGCCGCTTCGAGCAGCGGGTATTCGAGCTTCTCCAGCGTCGCGAACAGGGGCAGCACCATGAAAGGCAGATACGAGTAGATGATGCCCAGATACACGGCCAGGGTGGTGTGCATGATCTTGAGCGGCTGATGGATGATCCCCAGCCACAGCAGCGCCGAGTTGAGAAGCCCCGTCTCGCGGATGATGCCCTCGAGCGCGTAGACCCGCAGCAGGAACGAGGTCCAAAACGGTAAGATGATGATAAGCAGCAGCACGCTCTGCGTGCTCTTCGAGGTGCGGGCGATCGCGTAGGCCATGGGATAGCCGAGCGCGAGGCAGATCAGCGTGGAAAAGAATGCCGTCCTGATCGAATAGATGTAGGACAGGCCGTAGACTTCGTCGGTGAATAGATACTGGAAGTTGCCGAGACTCAGGGTCAAATGGATGTGCCGATCGGGACTGATCGATAGAATGTCGGTGAAGGGGGGGACGCGCAACGCCGTATCGGCAAAGCTGATCTTCAGCGCGAAGGCGAATGGAATGAGAAAAAATATCAAGAGATACAGCATCGGCGGCAAGATGATGAACCACTTGCCGTTGCGCATCAGCCATTCGCCGCGGCCTCTCGGTCCCGCGACCAGGTTCTTGACGCTATCGATCCCGTCCCTCATTCCCCGTCATACCCCCGCGTGAACGCGCGCAAGAAAAAACCCCTGACCGGCGCGCCGCGCGCACGCGCCGCACGCGGCCTGCAACGGCAACGCTTGATCGACGCGTGCATCTCGGCCCTGCATATTCACGGCCCGTCGCGCACCACGGTGGAGAAAGTGGTCGCGATCGCCAAAATGTCTCCCGGCATCGTCCGTTTCTACTTCGATTCCAAGGCCGCGATGCTCGTCGCCTCGCTGCAGTTCCTCTCCGCGGAATTCGAGGAGAGGGTGCTGCAGCCGGTAGCCCGGCTGAAGTCGACCCCCGTGCCGGCGCTCGAGCTCCTGGTCGATCTTTATCTCGATCCCGAGATCGCCAGCCCACGCAAGGTGTCCGTTTGGTATGCCTTCTGGGGCGAAGCCAGCTCGCGGCAGGAATACTACGACATTTGTGGACAGAAGGACGAGAGCTTCGCTGCGCTGGTGCGCGAGCTCATCGGCCGGCTGATCGACGAGACTTCGCAACCGCAACTCGATCCCGACGGGGTCGCGCTCGGGCTCATCGGGGCGCTAGAAATGCTCTGGCAGGATTTTGCATTCCGCTCCGAGGAGGACATCGATCGGGCGGCGGCCAAACATCGCTGTATGGCGTACCTGCGCTCGGTATTTCCCGGGCGGTTCGCGCAGACACCCGGTGCGCGCGAGCCCGCGCCGCGCGCTGTCGCCGATGGATTCGCAGGTTGGGCGTACGGCAGTCCGCGCGCCGCGTTGCTCGAGCGCGACGCGCTGTTTCGATATACATGGCAAATCGCCGCGCACGTCGCGCAGATACCCCGTGCCGGCGATTTCGTGACAGCCGATCTCGGCGCGGAACGCGTCGTGGTGGTGCGCGATGCCCGCGGTACCTTGCATGCGCTGCGCAACAGCTGCCCGGAGGTGCCGCATGCCTTGGTGGTGGAAAGCCGCGGGCGTTTCGCGGGGACGTTGCGCTGCCGGGTGCATGGCATCGAGTTCGATTTCGAAGGCCACTGCGTCGGCGGGGGGCGTGGCAATCTGACGAGACTCGGGCTGCACACCGCCGATCATCTGATCTGGGTCGGGACGCCCGGGGCGCGGCATCCGCCGCGGCGCCAGGAGTCGGGCGGCAACATGCCGAGTGGGCGCGAGGCGCAGGGCGTCGCAACGACCATCAGTGAGGTCGAAGTCGCCGCGAACTGGAAACTGCTCGTCGAGCAATGGCTCGAGGCGGTGCCAGCGGCCGCGCTGGCGTCAGCCCCGGCAGACTCCATCAGCTGGGCCTCGTGCCCGCTCGAGGGGGGCAAGAGCTTCAGTGCACGCTGCTATCGAACGCTCGTCAAGGACGCCGCAGAGGAGCCCTGGCTGCACCGCTTCGTCGCGCCGAACCAATTGCTGCAATGGCGTCCCGAAGGACTCACGGTAATCCAGGCGATCCCTGCATCGCCCCAGACTTGTCGTCTGCGGGTCCTTAGCGCCGCGCGTATGCCCGAAGGGCCCGAGGCGCGCGCGGGGCATTACCTCGCCACGAGGCTCACGCACTGGACGCGGGCCACGACGCGCGCAGTCGCGGAGTCCGCGCAGCGCGGCGTGACAGACTTCGGATATCGAGCCGGCCCGGGTCTCGCTCCCGCCCTGAGCTGGTTTCGTCGCTATCTGACGGCTCACGTGCCGGCGCTTGCGCTCGAGCGGCCACCGACTCAACAGAATTCACTATAATCCGTAGGCCGCATCAGCCGTTGCGGCTTTTCGGGAGAATGCAATGAATCTGGCTTCCTTGAGCACCAGCGATTGGCAGGGCCGCGCGACACGTGCGCGTTACGAGACACGTCACTTCATCGACGGGAACTTCGTCGACTCGGTGAAGAAGGGCCGCTTCAACGTGGTCAATCCCGCCACCGGCACCGTGTTGTGCGAGGTCAGTGCGGGCACGAAAGAGGATATCGATCTGGCCGTGGCGTCGGGCCGCAAGGCCTTCTACTCGAGGGTGTGGAGTCGCAAGGCGCCGCGCGAGCGCATGGCCGTTCTTACGGCCTTCAGCCAGTTGATCAAGCAGAACACCGAGCGTTTCGCGCTGCTCGATACGTTGTGCATGGGCAAGCCCATCACCGATATGGTCGGCATCGACGTGCCGGCGGCGGCCCTGAATTTCGCTTATTTCGGTGAGCTCATCGACAAGATCGACGGGCAGGTCACGGCCACGGCGCAGGATGCGTTTCATTACATCCTGCGCGAGCCGCTCGGTGTCGTCGGCTGCATCGTGCCATGGAACTATCCCTTGCTGATGGCGGCCTGGAAAGTGGCGCCGGCGTTGGCGGCGGGAAACTCCGTGGTTCTCAAGCCCGCGGAGCAATCGCCTCTCTCGGGGCTTTTGATGGCGGAGCTGTTCGTGGAAGCGGGCGGGCCCCCGGGGGTGTTCAACGTCGTCAACGGTCTGGGCGAGGCCGCCGGGGCGGCGCTCGCGCTGCACATGGACGTCGCCAAGATCGCTTTTACAGGCTCGACGGAGATCGGCAAGCAGATGCTCGTGTACGCAGGGCAGTCGAACATGAAGCGCGTGGCGCTCGAGTGCGGCGGGAAGACGCCGCAGATATTCCTGCGCGATTTGCCCGACCTGGATGCGGCGGTCACGTATGCCATCAACGGCATCTACGGCAACATGGGCGAGGTTTGCAACGCAGGCTCGCGTCTCCTGATCGACAAGCCGATCGCCAAGCAGTTCATCGAGCGCTTCATCGAGAAGGGCAAGGATGCCTACCGCGCCGGTGATCCTTTGAATCCGGCGACCAACATGGGGCCCATGGTCACGGCCGCGCACCGTTCGCGCGTGCTGAGCTACATCGACAAGGGCAAGCGTGAGGGCGCCCGGCTCGAGTTCGGCGGCAGCTCCCCGGATTTGCCGGGCGCTTACGTCAATCCGACTCTCTTTTCGGGCGTGCAGAACGGCATGACCATTGCGCAGGAGGAGATCTTCGGCCCGGTGGCGGCGGCCATCGAGATCGACGGCGTGGCGGAGGGCCTCGAGGTGGCAAATGACTCGATCTACGGCCTCGCAGCCTCGGTCTGGACTCGGGATCTGACCGTCGCGCACAAGACAGTGCGCGATCTCGAGGCCGGCGTCATCTGGGTGAATTGCTTCGACCACGGCGACATGACGCAGCCGTTCGGCGGCTACAAGCAATCCGGACAGGGGCGCGACAAGTGCGTGGAGAGCTTGATTTCCTATACGCAGACCAAGTCGGCCTGGATCAATCTCGGCTAAACGGCTCCGCGCCGGCGGACCCATGATCGAAGCGTCGTGCCACTGCAGTCGTGTCCGTATCGGCGTCCCCGAGGCGCCGGAAACGGTGAACGACTGCACGTGCTCGATTTGCCGCCGATACGGCACGCTCTGGGCGTATTACTCGCCGCCGCTCGTCGAGGTGTCGCCACCCAATGGCGCCACCGACATTTACCTGTGGGGCGAGCGGCGGCTCGAATTCCATCGCTGCAAGATGTGCGGCTGCATCACGCACTGGGCGCCGGTCGACAAAAGCTACGACCGAATGGGTGTCAATGCCCGCCTCATGCCGCCGGAGGTTTTAGCGGCGGCGCGGCGCCTGGTGGATAACGGGCGCAGCCGCTAAGCGAACCGTTCGGGCGGATTCGCCAGCCGGAATTCGGGAATGCGCTCACGCAGGAGGTTGTGGAACTCGTACATGTAACCTTCCAGCCTCGATAGCGGGCCGGGCCGGTAACTGCTCGAGGCCAGGCCTCGCTGCACGCGGGCGCACAGCCACTTATCCTCGTTGTTCACTTGCGTGTTGATGCGGTTGGATAGAAATCGCGCGGCCCGCAACGCCGGGTTCGCATCCGGAAGACCGAACGTCGTACCTCGCACGATGCACTTGCCGGGACCTCCGGGCAGGAGCTGGAAGAAATCCATCTGATCGGGGAACACGTCGATGCCGAGGTTCGGCAGCGCGCTGTAGAAGCGCCAGCAGCGGCGCAGTTTTTCCGGCAAGTGGCTGGCCGCCTCGCCGATGATGCTCTGATAGGCACGCTCCGACCAGCGCGAGGAGGGTTGTTCCCGCATCCAGCTCAAGCCGCGTGCGACCCCTGGGACGTTTGCCTGATCCTCATAGTCCGGCGTGAACATGCGATACAAGCCGGGATGGCCGATGGGCACGTGATAGGACTCGAGATAGTTGTCCATCGCGATTTTCCAGTCGACGTTCCAGACGTCCGTGGAGATGGGCGCGAGCGGCACCATGTCCTCGAAGCGATAGGGCGCGAGCTCCTCGGCGAGCTTGCCCCAGGACTTGGCGACCGGCGGCGGATCGCCCGCGAGGCACACGAAAACGAACCCGAGCGCCGTGTCGACGCGCACCGGCCGCAGGCTGTGCTCGGCACGCTCGAGACCCGGGAAGGTATCGCGCAGTGGCACCCCCACGAGGCCACCGTCCTGGCGGTAGCTCCAACCGTGATAGGGGCAAGTAATGGTCGCCGCGCAGGTCCCTGCGCCGTCGAGCAGGCGAGCGCCGCGGTGTCGGCACACGTTGTGGAAGGCCTTGATGGATCCGTCTTTGTCGCGCAGGGCGAAAACGCTTTCCGGACCCAAATCGAACGTCTCATAATCGCCCGGCCGAGGGATCGAGTTGACATGGCAGACAATCTGCCAGCTCGGCATGAGCACCCGCTCGATTTCGAGGGCGGTGAGCGCCGGATGGCTGTACACCCAGGCAGGCAGCGCACGGTGGCTCGGGGTGGCGATCTCGGGGGAGGGGGTGGCGGCGTCGAGCTTCGTGGCGGACAGGCCGTTCATGATCGTTCTCCGTCACCCTATATGGTCATTCAATTTACCTCCGGGCCTATTGCTTGGCAAGTGGCGGTGCAGCAGAAAGGTACGCTAAAAACCTCGATAAAGATTGATTATTGAAGCCACTTGAGCGCGCGCACACGGCAGGTGCAATCGCTTATATAGTCATATAAACTCCCCGTCCCGGCCGGACGCGCAGCGCTGCCCAAGCCAACAAAACCAGGAGAGCCCCATGGCCAGAAAACTGACCAACAACAATGCCCAATTCCAACGCGCGGTGAAGCGGCTGCCGTTGGGCGTTGCCTCCAACTTCCGTTACTGGGGCGAGGAGCGGACGATTTATGTAAAGCACGGCAAGGGCGCGCGCATCACCGATCTCGACGACAACGTGTACGTCGATTATCGCATGGGTTATGGCCCGGCCATTCTGGGCTACGCGGACGAGCGTGTGGATGCGGCTGCGCGCGAGGGCATGAGTGTCGGGGGCGTGTTTGCGCTCGCCACCGAACGCGAGCTCAATGTCGCCGAGCGAATCGCCAAGATGGTGCCGGCCGCGGAACTCGTGCGCTTCTCGAACTCGGGGACCGAGGCGGTCATGGCGGGGCTGCGGCTCGCGCGCGCTTTCACCGGCAAGGACGACTACGTCATTCTCGAGGGGAGCTACCACGGGCTGTTCGATGCCGCCATGTGGTTTACGCCGATGGACAAGTGGACGCAGATCGGCGATCCCGAGATCAAGCCGTACAGCGAGGGGGTGCCGGTGAGCACGAAGAGCTTCGCTCACTTCGTGCAAGCGAACGACGCGAATCAGCTCGAGGATGTGTTCAAGCGTCACGGCAGCAAGATCGCCTGTATGCTGATCGAGCCCATCATGGGCAACTGCCTCGGCATCGCGGCGGAGCCGGAATACCTGCGTGCGGCGCGCGAGCTGTGCACCAAGCACGGCGTCGTCATGCTCATCGACGAGGTGAAGACGGGTTTTCGCGTCGCGCGCGGCGGAGTGCAGGAGCTGTACGATGTGCATGCGGATCTGTGCACGTTCGCCAAGGCGCTCGGTAACGGCTACCCCATCTCGGTACTCGCCGGTCGCGAGCACATCATGCGCAAGATCGGGCGCGGCGTCGCGCACGGCGGCACGTACACGGCGCATTCGGTATCGCTGGCTGCGGCGGAAAAGACCTTGGAGATTCTCGACGAGACCGACGCGCTCGAGCGCGTCGCGGACTACGGCACGAAGCTGCGCGCCGGCATGCGTGCCATCCTGCAGGCGCGCGGTATCGCCCACAGCTTCGTCGGCCATCCGTCCATGAGCGGGCTGTATTTCGCGCAAACTCCGCCGCGCAATTACCGCGCCTGGAAGGGCAGCGATTATTCCTTCTACGACGCCATGGCACAGGTTCTGCACGATGAGGGCGTGCTGTGCGAGCCCGACTCGCGCGAGCCGTGGTTCGTATCGGCTGCGCACGATGCACAATGTTTGAGCGACACACTGAAGGGTTTCGAGATCGCGGTGGACACGACGCTGCGCGCGGGCGGCGCAACCCATAAAGTCACCGCTTGAGCGCCGCGGTCGCGGCGCGCGAGCCGCTCGATGCGGTGATCGTCGGGGCGGGCCACAACGGGCTGGTGGCGGCTTGCTATCTGGCGCGGGCCGGACTCAAGGTGCAGGTGCTCGAGCGTCAGCCGTTCATCGGCGGCGCCGCGGTGAGCAGGCGGCTGTACAAGGACTTCACCTACTCGAATTGCTCGTACGTGTGCAGTCTCCTGCGCCCGGAGATCATGCGGGCGCTCGAGCTGCCGCGGCACGGCCTGCAGGTGATCCCGTACGAGGGCGGGTGCACCTTCATGCAGGGCGGCGGCCATCTGGCGCTCTACGACAATCACGATGCGTTGCGCCGTGAGATCTCGCGGCATTCGAAGCGCGATGCGGAGGCTTACGATCGCTACTCGCGCGATGTGATGCGTCAGTGCCAGTTCATCAAGCCGTTGCTGATGCGCGAGCCTCCCGATCCGACCTCTTTCAAGCCGCGCGACATCAAGGAGCTCTTGTATCTCGGTCAGCGGTTTCACAACTTAGGCGAGGCGCGCATGTACGACACGCTGCGCTTCTGGAGCATGAGCGCCGCCGATTTTCTCGACGAGTACTTCGAGAGCGAAATCGTCAAGGCGCATTTCGCCGGCAGCTCCATCATCGGTACGGCGTTGGGCCCGCGCTCGCCGGGGACGGCGTATGTCTTGCTGCATCACTACATGGGCGACATCGACGACACGGTGGGCGCCTGGGGATTCGCCCGCGGCGGCATGGGAGCCGTCAGCAATGCGCTCGGCAAGTCATTCGAGGCGAGCGGCGGGACGATCCGCGCCGCGGCGCCGGTCAGCCGGGTTCTGGTGAAGGGCGGCCGCGCCACGGGTGTCGTGCTCGAGGATGGCGAGGAGATTCACGCCTCCCTGGTGATCTCCAACCTGGACGTGCGTCGCACGTTCCTCAAGCTCGTGGACGCGAAGGACCTGCCGCAGGATTTCGTGCATCGAGTGCGCAACTTCAAAATCCGCGGCTCCTCCGGCAAGCTCAATATCGCCCTCGACGGCCTGCCGCGATGGCCCGCGATTCCTGAAGGCTCGTCTTGCACGCGGGGCGACATGCACGTCACCGACACTCTCGAGATGATGGAGCGCGCCTACGACGATTGGAAAGAGGGCCGCTGGTCGCGCGCTCCGTACATCGACATGTTGATTCCCTCGCAGATCGATCCGACCATGGCGCCCGACGGCAAGCATTACATGTCGGTGTTCGTGCAGTACTGTCCCTATGAGCTCGCCGACGGCCCCTGGGATGCGGACAAGCGCCAGGGCTTCGGCAACACCGTGATCGAGACCATCGCGCGGCACAGCCCGAATTTCAAGGATCTCATCCTGCACGCCGAGATTCGTACGCCTTGGGACATCGAGAACGAGGTGGGCTTGACCGAAGGCAACATCTTCCAGGGCGAGCTCACCATGGATCAGCTGCTCTTCAATCGACCGGTGCCGGGTTTCGCGCAATACCGCGCGCCGGTGCGCGGCCTGTACATGTGCGGCTCGAGCACGCATCCGGGCGGCGGAGTCATGGGCGCGCCCGGCGCGAATGCGGCGCGCGCGGTGCTCAAGGATCTCGGGAGACTGCATTGAGCGCGCGCTACGACTGCATCGTGGTCGGCGCCGGCCACAACGGCTTGGTTTGCGCCGCGACGCTGGCGCGCAGCGGCCGCTCGGTACTCGTGCTCGAGGCGCAGGCCCAAGTCGGCGGCGCCGCGCTCACGCGCGAGTTCGCCGCCGGGCTTTCAAGTCTCGGCCTGCGCGCACCTTGTCCATCAGCTGCGCGCCGATGTGCTGCGCGATCTGGAGCTTCGCGGCGCACGGGCTTAAATGGGCGGCGCGCGACATGCCCACCACGGCGTTGGGGGCTGACGGTGCCCGCTTGCGGGTGGGCGCGGACTCGAGCGGACCGGACGCAGCGGCTTTCAAGGCCTATACGCGCGCAAATGCAGCGCTTCGCCCAGGCGCTGGTGCCGGTGCTTTCCCGGGTACCGCCGCGGCTCGGCACTGCCGACTGGAAGGATTACGCCGCGCTGGCAAGACTCGGCTGGCAGATTCGCCGACTCGGGCCGCGAGGACATGCGCGAGCTGCTGCGCATCGGCGGCATGAACGTATACGACCTGCTCGAGGAGCATTTCGAGACGCCGTTGCTCAAGGGCGCTCTCGGCTTCGACGCCGTGCTCGGCACGAATTTCGGTCCGCGCTCGCCGGGCACCGTGTTGACACTGCTGTATCGGCTCGCGGCGCAAGCCGCGGCCGGGGGTGGGCTATCGCAACCGGTCGGCGGTGTCGGTGCGCTTTGCGATGCGCTCGCGCAGTTCGGCGACGGCGCACGGCGCGGAGATCCGGACGCGCACGCCGGTGAAGCGCATCCTGGTCGAGGCAGATCGCGCGGCGGGCGTCGAGCTCGAATCGGGCGAGCGTATCGCCGCGCGCCACCGTGATCTCGAGCGCCGATCCGAAGACGACCTTTTTGCAGCTGCTCGGCACCGCGCAGCTCGATACCGGATTCGTCCGTCGCGTCAAGCATCTGCGCTCGCGCGGGCTGGCGGCGAAGCTGCATCTCGCGCTCGACCGGCTGCCCAAGTTCAGCGGCGCCGCGGAAGCCGATCTGCGCGGGCGGCTGCTGCATCGCGCCCTCGCTCGAGTATCTGGAGCGCGCGTACAACCATTCCAAATACGGCGAGTACTCGAGCGCGCCCGCGCATGGAAATCACGGTGCCGACGCTCAACGATCCCTCGCTTGCGCCCGCCGGGCAAGCACGTGCTGTCGGCGCTCGTGCAGTATGCGCCGTACGCGCTCAAGGACGGCTGGCTCGACGAGCGCGAGCGCTTCACGGAGCTGTGCTTGTCCTTGCTGGAACGCCACGCGCCGGGTCTGTCGAGCAGTCGTCGTCGGCGTCGAGCTGCTGACGCCTGCGGATATCGAGCAGGAGTTTCGGATCACCGGCGGTCATTGGCATCACGGCGACCTCGCGTTCGATCAGTTCTTCATGGTGCGGCCGGTGCCGGGCGCGGCGCAGCATCGCACGCCGGTGGCCGGGTCTGTTTCTGTGCGGCGCGGGTTGTCATCCGGGCGGCGGCGTGATGGGCGTCGCCGGCCGAACGCCGCGCGGCAAGTCCTCAGGAGGCGAGCCTAGATGAGCAACATCGCTTCGCACTTCAGCCAGCCGCTGCTGAAGACGCCGTTTCACGAGCGCGCGCGGGCGCTTAGCCAGGTCGACAGTTTCATTCCGTGGGCCGGCTACACCACCGTCGATGTGTTCACCACGGTCGAGCAGGAATACTTCGCGATCCGCAATGCGACGACGCTCTACGATCTGACGCCGATGGTGAAGTACCGGATCGCCGGTCCCGGAGCGGTGCGCTATCTGAACCGGCTGGTGACGCGCGATATCGCCAAGCTCAAGCCCGACCGGGTGGCCTACTGCGTGTGGTGCAACGATGCCGGGCATCTGCTCGATGACGGCACGGTGTTCCGCCTCGGGCGAAGGCGAGTACCGGCTGTGCACGGCCGAGCGGCAGCTCGACTGGCTGCTCGACTCGGCGATCGGGTTCGATGTCGAGATCGCGAAGTCGACCGAGGAGATCGCGGCGCTCGCGGTGCAAGGCCCGACGTCCTGCGCGGTGCTGAAGGATTCGGGCCTCGCCGGAATCGAGCGCCTCAAGCCGTTCGAGATCGGCCACTTCGCGCTCGGCGCGGCGCACGCTCATGGTGTCGCGCACGGGGTTCACCGGCGACCTGGGCTACGAGCTGTGGATGTCGCCCGGCGACGCCGACGGCGTCTGGGATGCGCTGATGGACGCCGGGCCGCACGCGCGGCATTCGGGCGATCGGCTCGCAGGCGCTCAACATCGCGCGCATCGAGGCGGGATTCATGTTGCCGAACTTCGATTTCGTGTCCGCCGAACAGACGCTGCGCGTCGGCCGCGAGCGCTCGCCGCTCGAGCTCGGGCTCGGCTGGCTCGTCGACTTCGAGAAGGGCATTTCACCGGCCGGCGGGCGCTGCTCGACGAGCAGCGAGCGGGGTCCGCGCCGGCGGCTGGTGGGGCTCGATATCGAGGGCAACAAGCCGGCGCACAATGCGCTGCTGTATGCCGACGAAGGCCGGCAAGCGCGAGGTCGGCAGCGTCACTTCCGCCACCTGGTCGCCGACTTGCAAGCGCAACATCGCGCTTGCCATGGTCGATGCACCGCATTTCTAGACGGGCGCGACGATCTGGGCGGATATCTACTTGAATCGCGAACTTGTCTGGGAGCGCCGCATGTGCGCGCGCGCAGATCGTCGAGCGGCCGTTTTTCGCGCCGGAGCGCCGCCGCGCCACGCCGCCGGGGATTTCTAGCGCCGTGATCTCGCAGCAGCAGAAGTCCAACGCCGACCGGCCCTGGCTCGATCCGTCAAGCCAAGCCGCAGATCGTCATCGAGGGCGTCAGCAAGACGCTACGGCGCCTTCACCGCCGTCGATGACGTCAACCTGCGCATCTACAAGGGCGAGATGTTTGCGCTGGTGGGCGCGTCGGGATGCGGCAAGACGACGCTGCTGCGCATGCTGGCCGGTTTCGCGCAGCCGAGCAGCGGGCGCATCCTGATCGAGGGTGCGGACATGAGCCGGCGTGCCGCCGCACGAGCGGCCGGTCAACATGATGTTCCAGTCCTATGCGCTCTTCCCGCACATGACGGTGGAGCAGAACGTCGGCTATGGCCTGCGGCGCTGCCGCTCGAGGCAGGCCGTGCAAGCCGAAGCGCGTCCAGGAAGCGCTCGACATGGTGCAGCTTGGCGCCGCTGGCGCAAGCGCAAGCCGCATCAGCTCTCCGGCGGCCAGCGGCAGCGGGTTGCGCTGGCGCGCGCGCTCATCCGCCGGCCGAAGGTGCTGCTGCTCGACGAGCCGCTTGAGCGCGCTCGACAAGAAGCTGCGCGAGCAGACGCAGTTCGAGCTGATGAACATCCAGTACCAGGTGGGCATCACGTTCGTCTTCGTGACTCACGATCAGGACGAGGCGATGGCCCTGTCGACCCGTATCGCCGTCATGAATCGCGGCCAGGTGGTGCAGGTGGGCACGCCGTCCGAGATCTACGAGTTTCCGCAAAGCCGCTTCGTCGCCGACTTTATCGGCACGACGAACCTGTTCGAGGGCACCGTCGACGGCGGCGCTGCCGGGACACGTCTGGTGACGCAGCGCGGAGGCGGGATGCGATCTCATCGTCGACGATGCCGGCCGCTTTAACCACGGGCAACGCGTCTGGGTGTCGCTGCGGCCGGAGAAGATCCGCCTGAGCAAGCAGCCCGTCGCCGGCGAGCCGGCCAACCAGATCAAGGGCATGGTGTGGGAGCTCGGCTACCTCGGCAACCGCTCGACTTACCGGATCAAGACCGAGACCGGCAAGATGGTGACGGTATTTGCGCAGAATGACCGGCGCACCTCGGAGTGGTCCATCGACTGGAGCGACGAGGTGTATGTGAGTTGGACGGCCAATTGCGCCGTGGTGCTGCAGCAGTGAGGGCGCATGACGTGCCGCCTCGATGCTGGCGCTGACTGCTCCTCTGGAGCGCCGCTGCGCGCTCGCGGGCAAGACAGAGAACGTGGTGCTCATCGTGAGCGACGGGCTGCGCTGGCAGGAGATCTTCAGCGGCGCCGAAGCGGATCTTCTCAACGACAAGGCCGGCGGCAGCTGGATGTCGGATGAGGATCTGCGCAAGCGCTACTGGCGCGACGACGCCCGCCGCGCGCCGCGCGGCTCTGTTTCCGTTTCTTTGGGGCACGGTGGCCAAGCAAGGCCAGATCTTCGGCAACCGCACCGCCGGCAGCGATGCGCACGTCACCAACGGCAAGGCATTTTCGTATCCCGGGTACAACGAGATGACCACGGGCTTTCCGAACGATGCCATCGACCGCAACGAGTTCGGTCCGAACCCGACGCCCACGGTGTTCGAATGGCTCAATCATTTCGATGAGTTTCACGGCCGGGTTGCGGTGTACGGCACCTGGCAGATTTTCGACGATATATTCAACAAAGCCCGCAGCGGCCTCGTGATGCAGACGGGATGGACACCGCCCGTCGACACCGGCAATACCCCGCGCGCGGCGCTGTTGCGACGGCTGTACGAGACGACGACGCGATTCGACGAGGAAGATGTCGAGGATTCGCTGCTGCAGGTGCCGCTCCTCGACTATGTGAAAACGGCGCAGCCGCGGGTGCTGTTCGTCGGCTACGGCGAGACGGACAACTGGGCACACCAGGGCCGCTACGATCTGGTGCTCGACAGCGCTCATCGGATGGACGGCTTCGTCAAAGAGCTGTGGGACACCATGCAGGCCATGCCCGAGTACCGCGGCAGCACCACGTTCATCATCACCTGCGATCACGGGCGGGGCAGCGGACTCTCCGAGTGGAAGGAGCATGGCGTCGAGGAGAAGGGCTCGGAGAACGTCTGGATCGCGGTGATGGGCCCCGACACCTCACCCTTGGGCGAGCGCACGCATACCGCTCCCGTCACGCAAAGCCAGATCGCCGCCACCGTCGCGGCCCTGCTCGGCAAGGACTATCGCGCTGCGGTACCGAAGGCTGCCGTGCCGATCGCGGACGTGCTGCACTAGAGGATCGATCGAACCGCATGTGCGATACTCGGTTGTGCTCTAACGCGGGAAATCCCTATGCGATCAGTATGGATGAAGGAGTTGCCGAAGGCTGAGGTCGATGCGGAGTCTCTGCTGCCCCGGATCGTGACGCTTTTCGACGATGTTCACTACGCTCAATTGGCATTGAAGGTCAAAGAGAGTTTTAGTAACGGAGACCCCTTTCCGCACGTCGTTTTGGACAATTTTTTACCGGCGGACGTCGCCGCTGCGCTCGCCGCCTCATACCCGGATCCGAATGATTCCTCCGTGCGCTGGAAGACGCACACGAATAGCAATGTCGTACGCAAGTTCGTCGAGGATGTTTCGGCGCTCTCGGTGCCTATGAGGGTCTACGCGAACGCGGTCATCAGCCGGCAATTCCTCCTCTTCCTCGAGGCGCTAACGGGCATCGATTGCCTTTTCGCCGATCCCTATTTTATCGGCGGCGGCGCCATGGTGACGGGACGCGATCAATTCTTGAAGGTCCATGCGGACTTTAACTGGCACCACAAGCTGCAGGCGCACCGCAGGATCAATGTGCTCTTGTATCTAACTCCCAATTGGCAGGCGGAGTGGGGAGGTCACCTCGAGTTGTGGTCGAAAGAGATGGACCGCCGCGTGCAGGTCGAGCCGTTGTTCAATCGAGTCGTGATCTTCCAGGTTACGGACGATTCCAATCATGGACAACCGCATCCGCTGCAGACGCCGCCGTCGATTTATCGGCGGGTGTTCAGCGCGTTTTACTACACGACGCGCAAGGATGATGCCGAATGGGATGCCCCGCATTTCACCCTTTATAAGCCGGAAAATTCTCCATACGGCATGAGCTTGCAAAAGGACTATCAGGCGAGCGCCAAGAAAGACTCGAAGTAGCGTTCCAGGATGGAAACCCGACGTCTCGGAAGGACTGACGTGCAGGTCGCTGCGGTCGGGGTGGGGTGTATGACCTTCGGGTGGCGCGCAGACGCAGCGGAAGCCGAGGCGATCGTCCTGACCGCTTTGGATATGGGAATCAATTTATTCGATACGTCGGTGAGCTACGGGCGGGGAGTGAGCGAAACCATGCTGGGCCAAACGCTCAAGCGCACCGGCCGGCGCAGGCAGGCGTTCATTGCAACGAAATTTGGCGGGGCGGCGACAGCCGCCGCGAAACCCGAGGAGCTCGGCAACAGCCGCCGCACACTCATGGCGCAATGCGAGCTCAGCTTGCGCAGACTTCAGACCGATTGGATCGACCTCCTGCAGATACACAATTTCGACGCCGATGTGCCGCTCGAAGAGACCCTCTACGGCCTCGATCATCTCGTTCGCGACGGCAAAGTGCGCTATATCGGCTGCAGCAATTTCACCGGCTCGCAATTATCCGCAGCCGTGGAGTGCGCAGATCTCAATAAGCTCTGCTCGATTGCAAGCCACCAAACCCGCTACAACTTGCTCGATCGGCGCGCCGAAACCGACGTCATTCCTACGGCGTACGAACGCGGAGTCGCCAATCTCACGTACAGTCCCTTGGCGGAAGGGCTATTGACCGGCAAATATCGCGCCGGGGTCGCCTTTCCCGTGGACAGTCGGTTTGCCGTGGCCTCGCCGGCGAACAATTACGAGGCTCGGCTGACGGCGGCGGTCGGTGAGGTCGTTCAATCCTTACACGCGGCCGCCGTGTCCTGCTCGATGCCGCTGTGGCGATTCGCGCTCGGTTGGGTGCTGTCGAATCCTGCGATCTGTTGCGCGTTGCTCGGACCGTCCAATCGGGATCAAATCTCAGCGCTCGGTGACCTCACCGACTTTCGAGTCCCCCACGAGCTGCTGAATTCGATCAACCCGGCTGGAGCCTGCGCGGTGCCCATCTAATCAAGGATTGGCCTTTCCCGACGTGGTCCAATAGGCGGACAGAGCTGTGACGCAGGAGCGTATGGCCTTCACGCCAAGTAAGTCGCCGAGGCGGATCTGCAGGCTGAACAGCTTGCCGATTTTGCTCATGAGTCGAAACACATCTCTGTATTGTTCCTGACGACCGTTGGTCACGTACGCAATTTTCAGCGCGTCACAGACAATGGCGCCAGGCAGCTTATACACGCGCGACCGCACCACGAACGGATCTCGCACGCGCGCGTTGAACTCCGAGTTATGGGTGAGCAGCCACGTGGGGATGCGCTCCATAAGGAATATTTTGAGCTGCGCATCCCGGTGACCCCGGTAGGTGGTGTGCCTGCGCAACTCGGCGCCGAGGGGGTCAGTCTCCGACTCGGCGATCGAGATCAGCTGCTCGGCCGTCCTCAGCCAAGCTCTCCAGAATCGCGGCTTGGCGATGAAATAATTGGAGTAAACCTCATTGCGCGAATGGCTCACGAGCTCCGTCAGATTGGTCGGCTCCCCAATGCGCCTGAAGAATTGACCCGCGAGCTCCAGAAGCCCCGGATGACAATACTCGCCGTACTGAAATACATTCCAATAGTAGGCGGTCAGATGCAGGCTGGGAGTGAAAAGCACGATGTCGGCACCGGCGCAGTTCTCGCGCGTCACGAAATCGCGAACCGCCCCGGCCGTGAGATTGGTCTTGTGTTTGAATCGGGGCGATAGAAAGCCGTAAAAGGCGGTCTCGTCCAGCGACTCATTCAACAGGAAACGCCTGATCGGCCAATACTCGTACCAATCCGGTCTTTCATTCGCGGAGTTATCGAGCACGCGGCAGGTGGGATCGAGGTCAGCTGGGTTCGTGTAGTGACTCTTGATCTGATAGATGATGATTGTGGACATTGTTAGTGCTGTATCGGCTAAGACGGCCGCGCCGTCGGCCTCGTGCAATTCTACAGCGGCGGCGAGCGCCGCGCGTGCCCGCGCACCCCCGGCGTCGCCCGCATCACCGGAAGAGAGCGGATCGCGCTGGTTTTTATATTATAGTGAGGATATTATAAAAGAAGGCAGTGTGCTGAAGGACTACGCGATGCGGAAGGTCAAGACTCTCGGGCTTGCTGGGGACCGGGGTCATTGGCGGCGGTTGGGCGGCACGTGCGCTGCACTTCGGCATCGATGTCATCGCCGCCGACGTCAAGCCGGAAATGGAGGAGCTGGATCCGCGGCGCCGTCGAGAATGCCGAGCCCGCGCTCGCCACGCTGACCTTCGCGCCGCTTCCGCCGAAGGGCAAGCTCTCCTTCACGACCGACCTGCACGCGACATGGCGCGGGCAGGCGGACTTCATCCAGGAGAACATCCCCGAGCAGCTCGAGCTCAAGCAGCGCATGCTGGCGGACGTCAGCCGCCATGCCGGCGCCGGATGTGGTCATCGCCTCGAGCACGTCCGGGCTGATGCCGACCGATCTGCAGCGCGACATGGTCGCGCCGGAGCGCTTCTGCGTCGGCGCATCCGTTCAATCCCGTCTACCTGCTGCCGCTGGTCGAGCTCGTGCGGCGGCAAGAACCGCGCCGCGCGACCATCGAGGCCGCGGCGACTTTCTTCACCTACATCGGCATGCATGCGCTGCAGGTGCGGCGCGAGGTCCCGGGACATCTCACGGACCGGCTGCAGGAGGCGCATGTGGCGCGAGATCCTGCACATGGTCAATGACGGCGTCGCGACCACCGGCGAGCTCGACGAATCGATCATCTACGGCCCGGGACTGCGCTGGGCCGGCGATGGGCACGAACCTCATCTATCACCTCGCCGGCGGCGAGACCGGCATGCGGCACATGCTCGCGCAGTTCGGACCGGCCTTGAAATGGCCGTGGACCAAGCTCGAGGCGCCGGAGCTCACCGAGACGCTGATCGACCGCATGGTCGAGGGCACGCAGGAGCAGGCCGCTGGCCGCTCGATCCGCGAGCTCGAGCGCCTGCGCGATGATTATCTGGTCGCGATCCAGCAGGTGCTGCGCCAGTTCAACATCGGCGCGGGCTCGACGCTGCGCAAGCTCGAGGAGCGGCTGTACGAGGATGCGCGGCGCCAAGGCCGGCGCGGCGGCGCCCGGCGCGGCGCTCGACAGGCAGTCCGCGAGCCCAGGCGGGCGACAGCGCTCTGCCGCGCTTCGACACGACGGTGCGGGCGGAGTGGGTCGACTACAACGGCCACATGACCGACTTCCGCTATCGGCAGGTGTTTGGCGATGCCATGGACGCGCTGTACCGGCGCGTCGGCATCGACGAGCGCTCCCGGCGCAGCGGCCGGATGTTCTACACCGTCGAGAGCCATGTGAAGCATCTCGGCGAAGCGAAGGCCGGCGAGGACTCTGTACGTGACGACGCAGATGCTGGCGTCGATGATAAGCGGCTGCACGTTTTTCATCGGCTGCTACCGGCGGCGATGACGATGCCTTGATCGCCAGCGGCGAGCAGATGCATCTTGTACGTGGACACGACCCAGCCCAAGGCGTCGCTGATGGACGCGGCGGTGCGCGCCAAGCTCGAGCACTCTGCGCCAAGCGCACGCCAAGCTCGGCGTCCCGCCAGGGGCCGGGCGAAGCCCGTGGGCAGCCGGAGCCAAAGGCTAACGTGCCGAAGATCGTCGATCACGCCAAGCGCCGCGACGAAATCGCGCTCGTCGCCTGCCAGGTCGTCGCCGACCACGGCTTCGAGCGAGCCACCGTAGCCCGCATCGCGCGCGCGGCCGGCTATACGACGGGCATGGTCGCGCACTACTACGAGTCGAAGCAGGACATTATTCTCGCCGCGCTTGCGCCTGATCTTGAGGCGCATCGAGGAGCGGCTGACGCGCGAGCGCGATGCAGGCGGCGCAAACTTGCTGAGCGTGCTTTCCGAAGCGCTGCCCATCGATGCGCAGCGCTTCACCGAGTGCGCCTTTTGGATGGCGTTTTGGGGCCAGGTGTCGGCGGACCCGAAGCTCAAGCGGCTCAACGCCTGGGTGCATCGCGAGTACATGCGGCTGTTCGCCCGCTGTTTCGCGCGAATACTGGCCGGAGTGGAGACGCGCACGACGGACGTGCGCGATCAGGTGCTGCGCTCGGTGGTGACCTGTATCAACGGCCTCACGGCGAGCGCGGTGACCAGTCCGCGGGACTGGCCGGCGCACCGGCAGATCGAGCATCTCGATCTGCAACTTGACGCTCCTGCGACCGCTGGGCGGCGCCCAATCGCGACGACGCGACGGCTGGCCCGCGGCGCTCGCGGCTTAAACTCCAGGGAGAACGTGCCATGGATTTCGCCCTGACCGACGAGCAGCAGATGATCGTGAAGACGACGCGCGATTTCGTCGTCAACGAGCTCTATCCGCACGAGAAGGAAGTCGAGGAGACCGGGCGTCCTGCGCGACGATCTGCGCCGCGAGCTCAAGGCCAAGGCGATCGAGGCGGGGCTGTATGCGGCCAACATGCCCGCGGAAGTCGGCGGCGCGGGCCTCGATACCGTGACCTGGATCCTGTACGAGAAGGAGCTCGGACGCGCCAACTATGCGCTGCATTGGTCCTGCGTCGGCACGGCCGTCGAACATTCTGCTCGCATGCCACGACGAGCAGCGCGAGCGCTATCTGCTGCCCGCGGTGCGCGGCGAGCGGGCCGAGTGCCTGGCGATGACCGAGCCCGGCGCGGGGTCCGATGTGCGTGGCATGAAGACCTCGGCCGTCGAATCGGGCGGCGACTTCATGATCAACGGCACCAAGCACTTCATCAGCCATGCCGACCACTCCGATTTCGTGATCCTGTTCGCGGCCTCGGGCGAAGAGGCCACCCGCGCGCGGCACGCGCAAGAAGATCACCGCCTTCTTGGTCGACATGGGCCACCCCGGTTTCGAGGTGCGCCCGGGCTACAAGAACGTCTCGCACCGCGGCTACACCAACAGCATTCTCGAGTTCAACAACTGCCGGGTGCCGAAGAGCGCCGTGCTTGGGCGAGGTTCACCGCGGCTTCGAGGTCGCCAACGACTGGCTGGGCGCGACCCGTCTGCAGGTCGGCGCGACGTGTCTGGGACGCGCCGAGCGGGCGCTCGAACTGGCCAAGCAGTGGGCGGTCGATCGGGTGCAGTTCGGCCAGCAGATCGGCAAGTTCCAGGGCGTGAGCTTCAAGCTTGCGGATATGGCGATGGAGCTGCGGGCCGCCGAGCTCCTGGTGCTTCGAGGGCGCCTGGAAACATGATCAGAAAACGGCCACCGATATGGACATGGCGATGGCCAAGCTCAAGGCCACCGAGATGCTCGCCATGGTGGCGGACGAGGCGCTCCAGATCCACGGTGGCTTGGGTGTGATGTCCGATCTGCCCCTCGAGCGGATTTGGCGCGATGCGCGTATCGAGCGCATCTGGGAGGGCACCAGCGAGGTTCAGCGCCACATCATCTCGCGAGCCCTTTTGCGTCCGCTGGGCGGATAAGAGGATGTTGTGGTGCACCATGACACTCGCGCCCGACCGAGTGTTGGCCGCCACGCGACCGCTAAGTGCGCGTTCAGGCACCCGAAACGCCGCCGCGTGACATTTAGGCAACATAATCCCACAGTTCGTTGCCCGCAAGCAGATCGGCGTTCCTCCTACAGCATTCCCTCTGAAAATCCTTGAGAATAGTGACGCAGTACCGGTACAGGTATTGCCTATAAACACAAAGGGGCAGAGCATGATTGATCCAGAAGTTGCGCGCTTGCGACGATTGCGAGACGAGGCGCTGCGGGCGCGTCAGATCGCTCGTCGTCTTGGCACCGCTCGATGGGGCATCAAGGATCCGCTGCTTGCGCGCGGAGCCTGCGCCAGTTGGCGTATCGCTCGAGTGGTGACCGGTAAGCTCATCGAACATCCGTATCTGCGTTATCAGCAAGGTGCCGGCGTGGGGTCGCTCATCGGCAACCGTCTCGCCGCCGAATGGATCGCCTTGGCGAGCCACGATCGATCCTCCGGACTCAAGGCTTACGGCGCGCAACTGCAATCGCTGTCGCGACAGCTGGACGATGCCCGCGCCTTGACCTGGTCGACTGACTTCAGCGACGCCTTGGGACGCTCGCAGGGGGAGATCAAGACGCTGTTGCGCGCACTCAGTGTCGAAATCAACGGTGCCGCGACGGAGGCGGTCCCGGTCGAGACGCGTCTGCCCGTTCGCAGCGCCCGCACGGGGAGCGTCGCTCGAAGCGATGGCCTGGTCGGGGAGCTCGCCAAGGGTTTCGAGGGGGACTGGCCTTATCTAGCCTTCTGAACGAGAGGCAAAGGGCCCCTGACGGGGCCCTTCTTTCGTCGGACATTCGCATCCTTGCGGAGATCGGCCCGAGTGCCGGCACTCGCTGAATCGCGTATCATGTCGCGCAGCAGCGAATGAGCCGAGGGAACGGGATGGACGGACAGGGCTTGGAAGCGCGGAATCTCCCGGACCAGTTGGCGGATCAGCTGGCCGTGATGATCGCTACGGGTGAGCTCAAGCCCGGCCAGCGCATCTTCGAAAAGAAAATCTGCGAAATGAAGGGCGTTAGCCGGATTCCGGTACGCGAGGCATTGCGCCTGCTGCAGGCGCAGGGCGTCGTCCGCACCGAGCCGAATCGCGGCACTTACGTGACCGGGTTCACCGCCGAGGAGCTGCACGAGATGTTCGAGCTGCGCCTCGCGGTCGAGCGCATCGCGCTGCGCCGGATCATCGAGCGCAGAACGCCGAAAGCGCTGATTGCGAGCCAGCTGTCCGTTGCCATCGAGGCTATGCGTCGCGCGGCTGCAATCGGCGACCGCCTCGCCTTGTGTCAGGCGGATCTGTGGTTCCACGATCGCATCATCGATCTTGCCGCGAGTCCAATGCTCGAGGCGACTTGGAGGTTGCTGGCCCGCGGAGTGCTGGTCTTCTTGATGAGAGAGCACGGCGAGACTTCGTATCCGCTGTCGCTGTGGATCGCCGAACACGAGGAGCTATTGGCCATCCTCGAGTCAGATTCGAGCGCAATGCTCGATGAGCACATCGAGGACCATATCTTCTCGGGCGTGCGCACGCGTCCACCCCAGTCTGACTCCGCGATCAGCACATCGGCCGTCTCCTAGCCGTCTGATTTTTCCTACAGCGGTCGAGGCTGCAGACCGATCCACCGCATTCTTGGCCGCTTCCATAATAGCGCGGCGAATTTGCAGTGCGTCATCTCAGGAGGCTGTTATGTCCGGCATTCATCTTCCGAGGAGCGAGGAAAGCGTTCCGCCGCCCGCGAGTCCGGAGCGTCCGCCGCTGGCGCCGCACGACCCGCCCGACCCGGCGCCGCAGGCTGCAGCGTGGAATCGAGCCCTGCGCGTTGTTTTCATGGAGAGCACCGCGCACCCCGCGGGCGACGCGAGCAAAGTACGTCCTTGGCGAACGCATAAGCGCGGCCGCGCCAAAGCGCGCCATTAAAGAGAGCGACAGAGATCGGCATTCACCAAGAAACACCATGGAACACAAACAAGCCATTGCCTTTGAGATCGCGCTGCAGACCCATGTCCTGCAGACGTGCCCCGTCCACAACGAGATTTTCTATGACGACGACGTGGATCCGTCCAGCGCTTTCGCTCTCGCGGTGGAGCTGGTGCGCCAACACACGCCGTACGTGGGCGAGTTTCATGACGATGCCCACGCGCTTGACGGACTTGCTGAGCGAGACCATCAGTTCGGCCCCGCGCAGCTGTCCTCACTGCCCGAGTGCCATGGCCGCGAAGAGCGCGGAGCCGGCGACGCTACGGTTGATCTAAGTGCCGGAGACGGCCGCCGCGTCGCTCAGGGTCTTCTCGAGCATGGGCAGGTCGTAGGGCTTCGACAGGAAGAAGACGTTGGGTCGATGCGGACCCAATCCAAATTCGAGCTTGTGCGAGCCGTAACCGGAAGCAATGACCACCGGGAGTTCCGGGTACTGCTCGGATAGGTGTTTCGCGAGATCGATTCCCGACATCCCGGGCAGGCTCACATCGGTCAGCACGGCGTCGAAACGACGCTCTGCCAGGCGCTCGAGGGCGGACTCCGCAGCCGGAACAGCGACAGTGGAATGTCCCAATTCCGTTAAATATTCAACGGTTATCAGGCTTACTTCAGAATTATCTTCGACGAGCAATACTTCCATCTGGCAGTCAGCATGGACGGAATTCAGCTCGCTGGCTAGAGGGCGTTCGAAGATTTGACATTAGTCAGCACGCTCAACGTCCCGTCCAGCGCGGCTTGCGCTTTTCGGTGAACGCCCGAGTACCCTCCTTGAGATCCTCCGAGCGGATGACCTGCTGCACGACGTCCAGTGAATCGTGCAGCTCGAAGGCCTCGTGCTCCGGAACCATCTCGGTATGACGCAGCAGTTGCTTGATCGCGGGAAAGAGGAGCGGCGGCCCTTCGGCCAGTTGGCGAGCGATCTCGCGCGCTTTGGCGAGACTCTGTCCCTTGGGGACCACATGGTTCGCCAGGCCCCAGTGCTTGGCTTCCGCGGCGTCCATCCAGCGGCCCGTCAGCAGAAACTCCACCGCCACGTGATAGGGGATGCGTCGGCGCAGCTTGACGGTGCCGGCGTCCGCCAGCACACCCACATTGATCTCGGGCAGCGCAAACTTTGCGTGCTCCTCCATCACGATGATGTCAGTGCCCAGAACGACCTCGAAGCCGCCTCCGCAGGCAATGCCGTTGACCGCAGCGATGATCGGCTTGTTGAGATTGCGCGGGTAGTTAAGGCCCCCGAACCCGCTCACGCCCCAGTCCTCGTCGGACTTCTCACCGCCCGCCGCGGCCTTCAGATCCCAGCCGGGGGAGAAGAACTTCTCGCCCGCGCCGGTGATGATGGCGATGCGCAGCGACTTGTCGTCGCGGAACTTGACGAACACGTCGTTCAAGCGGCGACTGGTCGCGAGATCGATGGCGTTGGCCTTGGGCCGGTCGATCGTGACCTCGAGTATGCTGCCGTCGGTGACGGTCTTGACTCCATCGGACATGGCGGACCTCTTTACTGTCTGGATTGCTTGAGACGTATCAGCGCATCCACGGCCACCGCACCTTTTCCTGCGGGCCGTACGATGACCGGATTGACATCGATTTCTTGAAGCGTCGCCAGCTGCGCAGACGCGTAGCGGGCGATGCCGGACACGACCTCGACGAGCGCATCGATATCGCCGCGCGGCTTGCCGCGAAAACCCTCGAGCAGCTTCCCGAGCTTGAGCGTGGCGAGGGCGGAGCGCACCGCAGCGGGCGAGAAGGGCGGCAACAGCGTCACGCTGTCGGCGAGCAGCTCCGTGAGCACGCCCCCGGCGCCGACCACCAGTACTTGCCCGAACTGCGGATCGAGGATCAGGCCGACGAGCACTTCGGCCACTCCGTCAACGATCATTTCCTCGACGAGCAGCGTATCGGACAGCGCGCGCAGCCGTTGCGCGGCCTCGGCCGCCTGCGCGGCGGTGCGCAGATTGAGCGCGACTCCGCCGACCTCGGTCTTGTGCTCCAGGTGCGCGCCGACGGCTTTGATGACGACCGGATAACCCAAGCTGTCGGCGCAGCGAGGCGCCTCGGTTGCCGCCACCACATGACTGCGGGGGATGGCGACGCCGTGGCGCGCCAGCGCGGCCTTGCCCTCGGCCTCGGTAAGACTGTACACCTCGGCTCTCCCCGCCGTGCCGGCTCCTGTGCGCGGCGGAAGCCGAAGCTCGACGCCGGGTCCCGAGCGCCAGGCGATGCCGACCGCGGCCGCGGCCGCAAGCGCCTCGAGCGCTTCGCGCTGGCCTTGCAGGGGAACGATTCCGCCGTCCAGACAATACTTGCGCACGCGCGCACTCAATGTCTCGGGGAGCGAAGAAATGAGCGCGACTCGCGACGGCGCGCCGCGCGATGCGCGGATGTACGCCTCGACGGCGGCGTCGAACGACGACGCATCGGCTTTGCCGTCCGGGGGGAAATCCAGCATGAAGCCGACGGCGTCATAGCCCGCGCGCATCGCTCGCGTGAACACGCGCTCGAGCGCCGGAGGATCGAACCACAGGTAAGTGTGAATATCCAACGGGTTCGCGACCGTCACGCGCTCGGTGAGCAGCTCTTGGAGCGTGGCTGCGTGCTCCATCGGGATGGGCGCGAAATCGAGGTCCAGCGTGCGCGCGACGTCTGCGGTCATGGCCATGTCGCCGCCCGAGGCGCCCATGATCAACACCTTGCGTCCGCCGAGCGCGCCGCCCGCGTGGAACAGCTTGAGCGTCTCGCACAGGCCGCCGAGGGTGTCGCAACGGGCGAGGCCCGCTTGCCGGCAGAACGCATCGAACACGCTGTCGGCGCCGGCCAGCGCGCCGGTGTGGCTATGCGCGGTGCGTGCCGCGGCCGCAGTGCGGCCGGTCTTGATTGCGGCGATCGGTTTGCCGGCACGCCGCGCCTTGTCGACCGCCTGCGCGAACCGCTCCGCGTCTTTGATGCCCTCGAGATATAAGCCGAATGCGGTTACGCGCGGATCGTCGCTGAGAACTTCGATCAGGTCCTCGACCGCGAGCCGGCTCTGATTGCCCACCGAGAACAAGTAGCCGATCGGCACCGAGCGCTCGTTGAAGCTCAAGCTGAGTGAGATGGTGCCGCTCTGGCAGATCAAGGCGACGCCGCGCTCCAGGGGCTCGCCGACGATCTGATCGGGCAGCATCGCCGCGCGGTCGAAGAAGTTCACGAAGCCGTAGCAGTTCGGGCCGAAGAAGGGCAGGGCACCGGCCTGCTCGAGCAGCTCGCCGTTCAGCCGGTGCCCGACCTCGGTGCCGAGCTCGCCGAAGCCCGAGCTGAAGCAGACGAATCCGCCGGCGCCGCGTGCGGCGAGCGCGCCGGCCACGCCCGGCGCCTCGTGATTCGGCACGGCGATGAAAGCCGCATCGGGCACGCCCGGCAGCTCGGCGATGGAGCGATAGAACGGCCGCTCGGGCGTGGATGCGCGCGTCGGATGCACGCGCCACACGGTGCCGCGATAGCCGATGGTGGCATTGCCGGCCGCCACCGCGTCGGTCCAGACGCTCGCGCCGATGAGCGCAATGCTCTGCGGCGCGATTAGACGTCGAATGTCGGAGGCCGCCATCGGGCCTAGCGGCGCCTGAGCTCGATCTTGCGCGAGCCGAGACCGCGCAGCGCGGCCGCTTCCGGCGACAGTCGCAGATTCTCGAGCCGCTTCTCGATCTCCGCAGGGAAGGGGACGACTCTCGGCTTCGCGCCTTGCTGTACGTGCAGCAACATGAGCTCGGCCGTCGCGGCCGGGCCGTCGATGCGGGGACAGAGAAAATCGCATCCGGCGTGAATGCGCTTGCGGTCCGAGTCGATCACCGAGGTCGACACCGAAAGCCGGTCGCTGGCCTTGATCTCGTGAAAGTAATGCATATGCAGCTCGACGGTATAGAGCGTGCAATGCGTGCGCTCGCGATACGCCGCATCGAGCCCGAGGTGCTCCATCATGTCGTCCACGGCGAAACTCATGACCACGCAGTAGTACGCGTCGCGCAAATGGCCGTTGTAGTCGATCCAGCCGGGCTCGATCTGCGCAACGTAAGCGGGCAGCTCGTTCACGCGCGCCTCAATGCAGCTTCAGGCGCTCGCGGGCCTGCGCCGGCGTGAGAATCCGCGCACCCATGGACTCGATGATGGTGCGCGCTTTTTGCACGAGCTGCGCATTGCTTGCGTACACACCCTTGCTCAAGTAGAGGTTGTCTTCCAGTCCGACCCGTACGTTGCCGCCGAGCAAGATCGACTGTGCCACCCAGGGCATTTGCATGCGACTGATGCCAAAGCTGCCCCAATTACAGTTATCCGGAAGCTCGTTGACCATTGCCATCAGGTGGCCGACATCCGCCGGCACGCCGTACGGAATCCCCATGCAGAGCTGAATGAGCGAGGGGGAATCGATCAACCCTTCCTTGATCATCTGTTTGACGAACCACAGGTTGCCGGTATCGAAGATTTCGAGCTCCGGCTTGACCTTCAGGTCGCGGGCGATGGCGGCGCCCTGGCGCAAATAGTTGGGAGTCGAGATATAGGCACGGTTGGCGTCGCCGAAGTTCAGGCTCCCGCAGTCGAGCGTCGCGATGTCCGGACGGTATTTGCCCTCGTGGCACAAATCGATGATGTGCCGCATGCGCTCTTCCTGGGTCACGAAATCGCTGCCGGGCGCCGGCGTGTCTTTCAGGCCGTGCTCGCCGATGACGATGTAGCCGCCCATGCCGCAGGTAAGGTTCACGATCACGTCGACGTTGCTTTCGCGGATGCGCTTCACCACCTCACGGTAGTACTTCGTCTCCATGCTGAAGGTGCCCGTCTCGGGGTTGCGCACGTGGATATGCACGATGGCGGCGCCCGCCTGGGCCGCCTCGACGGCCGTGGCGGCGATTTGCTCGGGCGTTATCGCGCAATAGGGACTTTTCGTGACCTTGGTATCGTCGCCGGTGACGGCGCAGGAGATGATGACGTCGTAATTCATTGCCATGGCGGATGCCTCGTGACGGTGCCTACGGGGAGGGTGCAGTGGGGCGGTGTGTTTATATTATCTCGATGATAATATTTAAAACGGAGAACGGCAACTGGCAGTGATTGCGCCCGACGGCGGCCGGTGCGCAGCGCCTTCGCTTCTTAGTGACGGTTGCGGGCCAGCGCGCCGATAATTTCGTCCTCGCTGCACACCCCGACGATCTTGCCGTCCTCGGCGAGCAGCACGGGATGCCCGGTGGCCTGGCGCAACCGGATGATGGATTGCAGGGAGAAAGAGGCGGGAACCACGGCTAGCCCGGGCTCGAGCGCCGCGAGCGCCGCGTCGTCCCGCACGTGGCGCAGCACCTGCTCGATCCCGTCGAGATGCAGGGCGACGGCCTCACCGCCGCCGCTCACGGACAGCCGGTAACGGCGCCGCTCGTCGAGCCACAGAGCGCCATCCTCGGCAGGCAGACGCGCCCGTTCGGACATGATCATTGCGCCGGTGAGCACGTCGAGGGGATTCATGTGGCGCACGAACTCGGCGACATAATCGTCTGCGGGGGCGAGGACGATGTCCTCGGCCGTGCCGCTCTGGATGATGCGGCCGTTCTGCAAGATCGTGATCCGATCGCCGAGCCGCAGGGCCTCATCGAGATCGTGGCTCACGAACAAGATGGTCTTCTTGACCCGTTCCTGCAGCGCGAGCAGTTCCCCCTGCAACTTGCCGCGGATCAGCGGATCGAGCGCGGAGAAAGGCTCGTCCATCAACAAGATGTCGGCGTCGGTGGCGAATGCCCGGGCCAGCCCGACGCGCTGCTGCATGCCGCCGGAGAGCTCGCTCAAGCGGCGATCGGCCCATTGCGAGAGCCCGACCAGCTCGAGCTTCTCGGCGACGATGCGGTTGCGCGTTGCCGCGGATTCGCCGCGAAGCTCGAGACCGAAGCCCACGTTGTCGCGGACCGTACGCCAGGGCAGCAGCCCAAACTGCTGAAACACCATGGCTACGCGTTCACGTCGCACCCGCCGCAGCTGCGCGGTATCGCACGTCGCCACGTCCACGCCCGATTCGCCGTCGCGAATGTGCACGTGGCCCCGAGTCACCCGGTTCAGGCCGTTCGCCGCCCGCAGCAGCGTGGATTTGCCGGATCCGGACAATCCCATGAGCACCGAGATCTCGCCGCGCGCGACGCTCAAGGAGGCGCCGGCAACGCCGACCACCACGCCGAAGCGGCTCTGTATATCGGCGCGACTCGCGCCGCCGTCGAGCGCCGCCAGAGAATCGCGCATCGCGTTGCGGCCGGCGCGTCCGGGCTGCCGCGCGAACAGGATGTCGACTTGCTCGAATTCAACGGCTGCGGTCATCGCGGGTCCTTGACCTCTTTCGGCCGGCTGATGCGATCCAAGATGATGGCGAGCAGTACGATGGTGAAGCCTGCCTCGAAGCCCATGCCAATTTGCACGGAGTTGAGCGCGCGCACCACCGGTACGCCGAGTCCGCCGGCGCCGACGAGCGCTGCGATCACCACCATCGACAAACTGAGCATGATGCACTGAGTGATGCCGGCAATAATGGTGCCGGCCGCGCTCGGCAACTCGACCTTCCACAGAAGCTGCAGGGGCGTTGCACCGAAAGCCTCGCCCGCCTCGATGAGGGGCTTGGGCACTGAGGAGATCCCCAGGTGGGTGAGACGGATCGGTGCGGGCAACGCGAAGATGACCGTGGATATGAGGCCTGGGACCACGCCGAGTCCGAACAGGACCAGGGTCGGAATGAGATACACGAACGTCGGCAGGGTCTGCATCAGATCGAGCACGGGCCGCATGGCGGAGTAAAGCCGCGGACGATGCGCGGCCGCAATGCCGAGCGGCACGCCGATGAGCGCCGAAGCGAGCGTTGCAACCACGACCAGCGAAAGCGTCTCCAGCGTCGCATCCCAGTACCCCTGGTTCAAGATGAACAGCAGCGCGAGGACCACGAACACGGTCAGCGACCACGAGCGGCGCAGGACCCAGGCGAGCACGCCCACGAGCGCGATCAGGAACGGGGAGGGCACTGCACGCAGCAGCGCCGTCACGCCGTCGACGGTGCCGCGGATGACGATCGAGATGCCGTCGAACAGCAGCGTCCCATGCGTCTTGATCCAGTCGATTGCCACCGTCATGGCGTCACCCACGGGAATCTTGTGGCTCACCACCCAGTCCTCGAAACCGCCGGTGCGCTGCTGCGTGACCTGCGCGAGCGCGTCATAAGCGCGTCGCCCGTCGAACGTGCGGACACCCTCGAGCCAGGTCTTGGCGACATCGGCGTGCGTTTTCAGCCAGGCGTCCGCGGCGCCGGCCGGCTGCTCATGCCGGTCGAGAATAGCCGCCATCATTTCGCTTTCGCCGCGCAGTGTGAACTTGAGGTTATCGAGCAAGCGGCCGACATTTGGGCACTCGCCGCCGTAGCCCTTGCGCGTCACGGTGTAAACGGTCGCCCCGCCATAGTTCGCACCGAACACGGCGTCGCCGCCGGCCAGATACTTGAGGTCGAAGCGCATGTTCATGGGGTGAGGCTCCCACGCCAGGAACACGATCGGCTGCTTGTCCCGATACGCCCGTTCCACTTGCGCCAGCATGCCCTGCTCGCTCGATTCGATCAGTTTGAAATCTCCGAGACCGTACTGGTTGTCCTTCAGCATCTTGAGCACCAGCCGGTTGCCATCGTTGCCGGGCTCGATCCCGTAGATGGAATGGCTGAGGGTGTCGGCGAAGCGGTGGATGTCGCTGAAGTCCTTGAGCCCCTGGGTATAGGAGTAAGCCGGCACTGCCAAGGTGTATTTGGCACCGAAGAGGTTCGGTCCGACGACCGTGATCGACCCGTCGGCATCGTACGGCGCCCGATCGGCGGCCTGGGCCGGCATCCAGTTGCCGAGGAACACATCGATGTCCCTGTTCTTGAGCGATGCGAACGTGACTGGTACCGATAGCACGGTGATGCTCGGCGTATAGCCGATCTTGCGCAGGAGCTCCGCGATGAGCGCCGTGGTCGAGGTGACGTCCGTCCAGCCCACATCGGAGAAGCGCACGCTGCGGCAGCTCGCCGGCTCGACATCGCGCGTGGCGGCGGCGGCGGTCCTGGACCCCGCCAGCACGAAGCCCAAGGCGAACATGAGTATGAGAGGGGCCCCAAAAAGCCTGCCCCGGAGTCTTTCCTGAGGCTTGACCCGGTGCGCCGGCGGGCGGCATGATGGCTTGGCGCAAGGTGGCTTTGAATGACCGTTCAACGGGCTGTGATCAGCGCTCACCTTGCATCCCTAAAATGTTGATATAAAACTATAATTCTCGTGCCGGCATCTTAAGCGTTCGCTCGTTCGCGCGTCCATTCCCACGCGTGCCGAGGCGCAAGGACAGATCCAATTGAACGACCAATCAACGAGTTCGATTGACCTTAAGGGAGAGCCCCCGGAAGAATCGCGGCGTTCCCAGCTCGTCGAAGTCACGATCGATAGCCTAGCCGAAGTGGGCTTTACGGGTACGACGCTGGCGCAGATTGCCGGCCGGGCCGGTGTGTCGCCCGGTTTGGTGGCCCATTATTTCGGCGACAAGGACGGTTTGCTGGATGCCGCCTTCCGATCGCTCGCGCGGCGCGTGGGCGATCAGGTGCGCGCGCGTTTGCGCACCATCGCCACGCCACGCGCGCGCATCCAGGCCATCATCGATGCGAATCTTGCCCCAGAGGAATTCGATAGGCGCACCGGCACCGCGTGGCTCGCGTTCTGGGGTCAGGTACTGCAGGTGCCGAGCTTGCGGCGGGTGCAGTCGGTATACCAGCGGCGAACCCTGACCAACCTCAAAACCTCGCTCAAGAAACTGGTCCCGCCCGAAGAGGCTCAGAGCCTCGCGGCCATGATTGCCGCGATGATCGATGGGGTATGGCTGCGGGCCGCGCTCTCGGGCTGGCGAGAGGCGGATAGCGCCAGCGCGCGTGCCCTGCTCACGGAGTTCGTCGACCGCCGGCTGAGCGCGGGACGTGTCTCGCCCGCCGACGACCGCGCCTTGGGGGAGACGCCCACAGCCATCGAGAGCGCCGCGGGACCGCAGCGCTTTGCATCCATCAATCCCGCCACCGGCGCGGTACTCGGTTATGTGAGCGTTGCGGGTCCTGCGGATATCGACGCCGCCGTGCGCGCCGCGCAGCGTGGCCAGGCGCGCTGGGCGGCGATGACCGGCGCGGAGCGTGCCCGCGTGCTGCGGCAAGCCGCGCAAATCTTGCGCTCGCGCAATCGCGAGCTTGCCGAGCTCGAGACGCGCGATACGGGCAAGCCGATCCAGGAGACTCTCGTCGTCGACGTCGTTTCGGGCGCGGATTGCTTCGAGTACTTCGCGGGCCTCGCGCAATCCTTGAGCGGCGAGCACATCGATCTCGGCGGCCAGGCGTTCGGCTACACGCGGCGGGAGCCCTTGGGAGTCGTCGCCGGCATCGGTGCCTGGAACTATCCGCTGCAAATCGCCTGCTGGAAGGCGGCGCCCGCGCTCGCGTGCGGCAATGCCATGATCTTCAAGCCCGCCGAGATCACGCCGTTCAGCGCGGTGAAGCTCGAGCAGATATTGCTCGAGGCCGGCGTGCCGCCGGGCGTGTTTCAGGTGGTGCAGGGCTTTGCGGATACCGGCCGCTTGCTCACCCGCCATCCCGATATCCGCAAGGTCTCGCTCACGGGCGAGGTCGGCACCGGGAAAGCCGTCATGAGCGATGCGGCGGCGACGTTGAAGCACGTCACGCTCGAGCTCGGCGGCAAATCCCCGTTGATCGTGTTCGACGATGCCAAGCTGGACAATGCGGTTGCGGGCGCGCTGCTCGGCAACTTCTACTCCTCGGGGCAGGTGTGCTCGAACGCGACGCGCGTGTTCGTGCACCGCTCCGTCAAGGCGGCCTTTCGCGAGCGCTTGGTGAAACGGGTGAGCGCGATGCGCATCGGCGATCCCATGGATCCACAGACACAGGTCGGACCTTTGGTGTCGGAACAGCACATGCAGAAGGTGCTCGGCTACATCGCGCGAGGGCGCGCCGAGGGCGCGCGGGCGGTGGTCGGAGGGCAGCGGGTGACCGACGGTGCTTTGGCGAAGGGGTTCTTCGTCGCGCCGACGGTGTTCGACGAATGTCGCGACGACATGTCCATCGTGCGCGAGGAGATCTTCGGGCCGGTCATGTCGCTCTTGACATTCGACGATGAGGAAGAGGCCATCGAGCGCGCCAACGCCACCGAGTTCGGATTGTCGGCGGGCGTCTTCACCAATGATCTGACCCGCGCTCACCGCGTCATCGCCCGGCTGCAAGCGGGTACTTGCTGGATCAATCACTACAACATCACGCCGATCGAGCTGCCTTTCGGCGGCGTCAAAATGTCGGGCCTCGGGCGCGAGAACGGGCGCGCCGCCATCGAGCATTACACGCAACTGAAGAGCGTCTACGTCGCCTTGGGGGATGTGGACGCACCCTATTGAGTCGTCGGCAGCCGGCGGGCAGCGTGGGCAGGCAATCGGAGTCTATCTTGGCGGAGCAACAATTCGACTATGTCATCGTCGGCGCGGGTTCGGCGGGCTGCGTGCTGGCGGACCGACTGAGCGCGGACGGTCGCGCTCGCGTGCTCGTCCTCGAGTACGGCGGTAGCGACGGCTCGATCTACATTCAGATGCCCTCGGCGCTGTCCATTCCGATGAACATGCCCAAGTACAACTGGTTTTATCACACCGAGCCCGAGCCGCACCTGGACGGCAGGAGCCTGCACACACCGCGAGGCAAAGTGCTGGGGGGCTCATCGTCCATCAACGGCCTTGTCTACATTCGCGGCAATCCTCAGGACTTCGAGCGCTGGGCGGCGGGGGGCGCCCAGGGATGGTCTTACCGCGACGTCTTGCCGTATTTCAAACGTGCGGAGCGCCGCCAGGAGGGCGGCGATCGGTACCGCGGCGATTCCGGCAAGCTCATGACCGGCTACGGAGCGCTGAGCAACCCCCTGCACGCCGCGTGGCTTGCCGCCGCCGGGCAAGCGGGCTATCCATACAGCAAGGACGTCAACGGCTTTCAGCAAGAGGGCTTCGGCCGGATGGACATGACGGTGGGCGAGGGCAGACGCTGCAGCGCCGCCCGTGCGTACTTGCATCCCGCGCTCGGCCGCGCGAATTTGACAGTCATCACTCACGCGCTCGCCACCCGGGTGCGGTTCGAGGGACGCCGTGTCCGCGGACTCGATTACGTGCGCGCGGGCAGGACCCATCGCATCCAAGTCGACAAGGAGCTTATCCTGTCGGCGGGGCCGATCAACACACCGCAGTTGCTCAAGCTCTCCGGGGTCGGACCGGGCGCGGAATTGCAGTCGCACGGCATCGAGGTCGTCCACGATCTGCCGGGGGTTGGGGAGAATCTTCAGGACCACCTGGAGTTTTATTTTCAAGTCGCCTGCAACGAGCCGATCACTCTGTACTCGTCCATCAATCCGTGGAGCCGCGCGCTCATCGGCGCGCGCTGGATGTTGCGCAAGGACGGCTTGGGCGCCACCAATCACTTCGAGACCTGCGGATTCATCCGCAGCCGCTCCGGGGTCGAGTATCCGGACATTCAGTACCATTTCCTGCCGATGGCTGTTGCCTACGATGGCTCGACGCTGGCGCAGGAGCACGGCTTTCAAGCGCACGTCGGTCCCATGCGCTCGAAGAGCCGCGGCTGGGTGCGGCTCGCCTCCCCGGATCCCTTCGACAAGCCAAAGATCCTATTCAACTACCTGAGCGAGCCCGATGATTGGACCGAGATGCGCGCTTGCGTGCGTCTCACGCGGGAAATCTTTGCGCAGCCGGCGTTCGATCGCTACCGGGGTCGCGAGCTGCAACCCGGAGCGCCGGTGCAGACCGACGCGCAAATCGACGCCTTCGTGCGGGCGAAGGTGGAGAGTGCGTACCACCCTTCGTGCTCGTGCAAGATGGGCGCCCCCGGCGACCCGGCCGCGGTGGTCGATCCGCAGGCCCGCGTCCAGGGACTGGAAGGGTTGCGGGTGGTCGACTCCTCCATCATGCCCTCCATCACCACCGGCAACTTGAACGCGCCGACCATCATGCTCGCCGAGAAAGCCGCCGATCACATTCTCGGCCGGGGCATGCTGCCCGCGGACGATGCGCCTTTCTATCGATCAGCCAACTGGCGCAGCTCGCAGCGCTGACAGGGACGCAGGGCTGAATGTGAGGATTGGCAGGCTTTGCGCGGTGCGCAATATCCGGTTTCCCGGTCGCGGTAAACCGCCGGTGATTGTAGAGTGGAGGGCGTGCCGCTCGCCGCCAACGACAGTCTCGATGAGCTATATGCCGTTCAGCGCCTCCTGCAAGCCGAGGTCGATCGGCTGCAACAGGAGCACGAGAGCTTGCCCGAGCCGTCCGGGCACCTGCGGCGGTACATTCTGAGCGTGCAGATCGAGGCGCTTCAGGAAGAGGCGACCCGGTTCTCGGCGCGCATTTCCGACGTGTTGGAAAGGGATCTGCAGCGCTGATGTCCGAGTTCTGGAAGCAGTGGGAAAACCAGGTCATCGACGGACTGTTCCCGCTGCGCCGCTTACTGGGCGTCTCGAGTCATAGCGCTGTCTTCTTGACCGAATACGCGGCGGTGGATGCGGCGATCAAATTCATCCGCGCCGATGCGCCGCTCGCGGACCTGCAACTCGCGCGCTGGCGGGCGGCGGCAGCGCTTTCTCATCCTCATCTGATTCGCCTGCTCGGGTGGGGACAATGTCGCTTGGGAACTCACGAGCTCTTGTTCGTTGTCATGGAATATGCTGAGCAGAGCCTTGCGCAGATTCTCGTCCATAGGGCCCTCACATTCGACGAGGTGCTCGAAATGATGGGCCCGACGCTTGCCGCGCTCTCCTTCGTTCACCGCAGCGACTGGGTGCATGGCCAGATAAAGCCGTCGAACGTCTGTGTGGTCAATGACGCGCTGAAGCTCGCGAGCGATGTGCTCCGTCCGGCTGGTGAATCCTCGGTCGGCACGGTCGAGTTTTCCCCTTATGACGCGCCGGAGGAAACAGCCGGCAGCAGCTCGAGTGCCGGCGATCTCTGGGGTCTCGGCATGACCGTGGTCGCGGCTCTCGCCCGGTACCCCGTCGCGAGGCGACACGAGCGATCCGACATCGTTTTGCCCGCGAGCGTCACGCCGGCGTTCGCCGCCGCCATCAGACAATGCTTGAGCCTCGATCCTGCCCGCAGACCCAGTGCAGCGGACCTCGAGGCGCAACTCAAATCGGCAGATCCCGTCGCATCGGCACCCCAACCTCCCGTGGCGGCGGAAGCGGCTCGGGTCGACGCGAAGAAGTCGCGCAGTAGGATTCCGACCCCTTACATTTTCGGCGCAATTCCCGTGTTGGCGGGCGCTGTGTGGTTGGGTGTGCACTTCATGCATGCCCGAGCCGGTCTTGTGCAACAGGCTCCGGCTTCTCCGCCAGTGAGTGCCGCATCTGTAGTGGTCGCGAGCGCGCCGGCAACCGAACAGGCACCACCGCGAGTCATCGCTCGTCCGGCCAGTACACCGGCGGCGGTTGCGGGCGCCGCGGCGGGGCCCGTGCTGCACCAGGAGATACCCCGCGTTCCGCGCAGCGCTCTTGGGACCATCCGCGGTCGCATCAAAGTGGTGGTGCGCGTCGCGGTCAATGATGCCGGCAATGTGACCGACACCGCCCTCCAATCTGCCGGCCCCAGCGGCTATTTTGCTCACATGGCGAGTGAGTCCGCCAAAGCATGGCGCTTCGCCCCGGCGGCCGCTCGGCAATCGAGGAAATGGCTCATACAGTTCGAGTTCACTCACGCCGGTGTCGAAGCGAATGCTACGGCGATGCCTTAAGAGCCTCGGCTCAGAATCGCGTCGTGAGCCGGGTCAACCACTCCGGGCTGTGGTTGAGGAGCCAAGCTTCGACCGATCTATCCAGGCCCGTCGCAATCAGAATGCCCGTTCCCACGAGAAGGAGGCCGAAGACCTGTTTGCCGTAGTGACCGGCGCTCATGAGACGCCCGCGGAGCGCCACGAACCGTGACCGGGAGAGCGATCCGAGTGCCACAAAAGGCGCTGCAGCGCCCATGCCGAAGATAAGCATCAAGAGGAAGATTTGTGGCAGGCTTTTTCCCTGAGTGGCAAGCGTAGTCGCCGCACCGAGGGTCGGACCTACGCACGGACTCCAGACGATGCCGATCACCGAGCCGATGAGGAATTGTCCGGTCAAGCCCTCGCCCGTGATGCGCGCGAGCACAGTGCTGCCTGAATCGCTTACCCCGGCGGTAAGGCGCGCGAAGGCCTGCTGTAAGCGCGGCACCAGCAGTATGACTCCGAAAGCGATGAGGAGCACGGCACCCACCATGCGGAAGGTATCCGGATCGAGGCCCAAGGACGCTCCAAAGGTGGCAAGTGCCAGCCCAACCAGCGTGAAGGATGTCGCGATTCCCACTCCCAGCGCCAACGGCCCAAATCGATGAGCAGCCGTGGCGCCCGCAGCCAGTACCGGCACCAGCGGCAGGACGCAGGGCGATAAGATGGAAAGCGCGCCCGCGAGCAGCGCCAGCCCGTATGTCGCGAATCCGAACTTCAACTTGGCTTATGACTCATGAAATCGATCGGCGAAGGAGGGCCGCCAGGGTCCCCTCGTTGGTGTCACCCGTCGAGCGTCCCACCTCGCGGCCCCGTTTGAAGACCACCAGAGTGCTCTGCTGCGTGATTCCAAGCGACTTTTTCAGGCTCTTCTCCGCGTCGTAGTTGGCGATGTACAACGTGACTGAAGAGAATTCTGGCTTCTCGCTCAAGTCCTTGAGGAGCGGCGCCTGCGCTCGACACGTGGGACACCAATCCGCGTGGAATACGACGGCAATCGGCTTGCCGGCGGCCTTTGCGGCATCGAACTGCGCCTGATTGAAGGGAACTTCGGCGGCGAAGCCGAGGACGGCAAACAGAATCAATCCCAGTGCAGCTCCGGCCGAGACGAGTGCTTTCATGTCAACTCCCATAGGTTCCGAGATACCCACTAGACCGGATAGCGGGCCAGTTAATTACGGCACTCCGCATGCGTCAGCGCACTGCCATCATGGCGCTTACTGCAGTGCGTTTGATTCGCCATCGGAGGTTTGACCGGAAGAATCTCGTTGTTATACACTCGTTCAACAAGTGGGACGATCAGAGGCGACAAAAGGCAATGCCTGGCCCGCCAAAAAAGGAGAAGGACGTGATGGCATCGTGCGCTCGAGACGAAATTTCCGGACCCAGCCTGCTCGCGGGAGCGCGGGTGGTCGGCGGCGAGGTCGAAGTGTCCTGGGTTGGAGAGCCCGCGACTGACCGGTTCTCTCCCTTCTGGTTACGCGATCACTGCCACGCGCGCGAAAGCCTGCACCCGGACACCTTGCAGCGGCAAGTCGACACCTTCGCCATTCCGACGGATATCAGGCCCGCACGCATCGATGTGGAGGGGAGGGGAGAGACCCTGCGCATCGTCTGGCAGCACGATGGCAGCAGCAGCATGTGGCCTGCGGAGTTCCTATGGAGCGCAGCTCAACGGCCGGGCCGATCGCAGTCGACCTTTCGGCGGCTATGGGGTCGAGACACCCTCGCGGGCGGCCTGCCCAGCATGAGCCACGAGGAGATCATGTCCGGCAATGGCCCGCTCCTGAAGTGGCTCAGGCAAGTAGAGGAGTACGGCTTTGCGTTGGCGACGGGTGTGCCCGTCACGCTCGAAGCGACCCGGGAACTGGCCACGCGCATCGGATATGTGCGCGAGACGATCTTCGGCGGGATGTGGGACTTCACTGCCAACTTGGCCTTCAAGGACACCGCGTATACCTCGGCGGCGATCGGTCCGCACACCGACGGCACGTATAGCTTCGATTCGCCGGGATTCCAGATGTTTCACTGCCTGCAATTCGACGGAACAGGCGGGGAAAGCACCCTGGTCGACGGCTTCAAGGTCGCCGAGGACATCCGCCGCAGCGATCCGGCGGCCTTCGAAGTGCTGTCGAGCGTGAAAGTGCCCGCGCAGTACTTGGGGGACGGGGTGCATCTGCGGGCGGAGCACCCGATCATTGGGCTGGATGCTCAGGGAGAGCCGGCGCAGATCGCCTACAATAACTACGACCGGGCTCCCTTCAGCTTGCCGAGCGCGCGTATGAGTGAATTCTATCGGGCATTGAAGATATTTAACCGCATGGTTAATGATCCGGCGAACGAACTCACGATGCGTCTCGCTCCAGGCACCGCGCTCTTATTCGATAACTGGCGCCTCTTGCATGGGCGCCGCGCCTATCAGGGCTATCGGCGCTTGTGCGGGGCTTACTTGAACAAGGAAGACTTCGATAGCAAGCTGCGGGTGTTGTGCGCGGCGAGGTAAGACGATGGCAGATGCATTGACCCGCAATTTCGGCAGCGACAACATCTCCCCGGTGTGCGCGCCCATCCTGTCGGCGATTCAGGCGGCGAACAACGCCCCTACGGCTTCGTATGGCGCGGATCCCTACACCGAGCGCTTGACCGGCGTGGCGTCGGATCTGTTCGAGACGGAAGTACTGATCTACCCCGTTGCGACCGGCACTGCGGCCAACGCGTTGGCCCTGTCGCAGATTGCGCCGCCCTACGGAGGCATTTATTGCCACACGGGTGCGCACATCGTAACGGACGAATGCGGCGCGCCGGAATTCTTCACGGGAGGGGCCAAGCTGCTCGGACTGCCCTCGTCCACCGGCAAGATCGGGCCGCAAGCGCTCGGCGCCGCCGTCGCATTCGCCGAGGAGATGGGGGTGCATCACGTGCGCCCCTCCGCGGTAAGCGTCACGCAGGCCACCGAGCTCGGCACTATTTACGGTCTCGAGGAGCTGTCGGCGCTCACGGCTGCGGCGAAACGACACGGGCTCAACGTGCACATGGACGGCGCGCGATTCGCGAATGCGCTCTCGCGCCTTGGCTGCACGCCTGCCGAGGCGACCTGGAAGCGCGGCATTGACGTGCTCTCGCTCGGCGCATCGAAGAACGGGGCGCTGTGCGCGGAGGCTGTGGTCTTTTTCAATCGTGCGCTCGCGGAGGGGTTCGAGCGTCGCCGCAAGCAAGCGGGACATCTATGGTCGAAGCTGCGCTACCTGAGCTGCCAGCTGCTCGCGTATTTCGAGGACGGCTTGTGGCTGCGCAATGCGGCGCAAGCGAACGCGATGGCCTCGCGGCTCGCTCGAGGCCTGGGCGAGCTACCGTTTGCGCCGCTGCTGCAGAACGTCGAGGCGAACGAGGTGTTCGTGGCGCTGCCGGAGCGGCTGATCGAGCGGCTCGAGCAGGCGGATTTCCATTTTTATCGCTGGCCGCTCATCCAGGTTCCCGAGGGGGCGGCGGTGCGGCTCGTCAGCTCTTATATGACCAGGGAGGCGGACGTCGACGACTTCCTGCGGGAGTTGCGCAAGCTCGCTTGAGAGGCGCGCGAATCGCCGGAGTCAGCTCAGTCAGTTTCGCGGCGGCCGCGACTGTTGCGTCGATCGGCACCGGTGCGGGAGCGCAGGCCACCGCCATCGGCTTCCTCCGAGCGGCGCGGAGCGCCACGGCGGTCCTCGTGATGACGGTACTTGCACTTGCAGGTGGCGACATCACATTCTCGTAAGGGCAGGATCGGGGCCTCGCTCGACAAAAATCGGCGTCCCTTGGCAGCTTCCGCGGCCTGACAGTGAGTCGCGCCGGGCACGATAGCGACCGCGTGCCAGCGGTTGCGGGGCTCGCGCTTCGCGGGCTTGGCACCCGGCTCCTTGGGACCATTTCCTCTGTCGATTAGCATGCGATCGGGAACATAACCCAGGCGCCAGGCGGAGTCGCGGCGCACTTCACATAACTCGCCTTAGGGTTTTCCATTCTGCCAGATGGGTCTCATTCCCTACGGCGTCGCCACGACCGCAATGGCCATCAACCCTGAAAAATCAGCAGAACGTAGGCGATGAATAGGATGAGGTGTACCGCGCCCTGCAGCACGTTCGTGCGCCCGCTGCCGAAGGTCAACACGCTGACCGCCAGCGTCAGGAGCAGCATCACGAAGCTCGTGCCCTGCAAGCCGAGAAAAATCGTGGCCCCCATCAGATGGGCGATGACGATCATGAGCGGAATGGTGAGGCCGATGGTGGCGAGCAGCGAGCCCAGACAGATGTTGACGGAGCGTTGCAGCTTATTCGCGAGCGCCGAGCGTACTGCGCCGATCCCCTCGGGCGTTGCAACGAGTGCCGCGATGATCACGCCGCCCAGGGCGGCCGGCGCGTGGAGACGCTGAATCATGTGGTCGATGGGTTGACCGAATTGCTCCGCCAGATAGACGACTGGAATCATGTACGCGAGCAGCAACAGGGCGTGGTGCCACGCCGAAGCGCCGGGCGCCGAAGCGCCGGGCGCCGCTGCGTCGGGCGCCGCCGCGCCGCTGGCGAGGCCGTGCCCATGGCCGTTCTCTTCGGCTTCGAGCGTAAAATATCCCCGGTGTCGTCCGGTCTGTACGGCGAGAAAGGCGACGTACAGCCCGACGCACATCACGCCGAGGAATTCCTGTTGATAAAAGGACAGTGTCGGCCCGGGAGTGGTATGCGTGTAGTTCGGCATGATGAGGCTCATGACCGCGAGCGGCACCACCACACTGAGATAGATATTTGCGCCTTGCAGATTGTACGACTGCTCCCGGTGCCGCCAGGCGCCGACCAGAAGCGCGGTGCCGACCATGCCGTTGAGGATGATCATGATGACCGCGAACAGCGTGTCGCGCATCACGGTGGGCTGATCGCGTGAGTGGACCATGACGGCCGAGATGCTCGCCGCTTCGATGGCTGTGACGGCCAGGGTCAGAATGAGCGTGCCGAGCGGCTCGCCCAATCGTTCGGCGAGATGCTCCGCATGGCGCACGACGGACATGGCGGAGCACAGAATGGCGACAAACAGCCAAATGAAGACGGCCGCTTGCACGGCAGGGCCGGTGGCTTCCCCCGTGAGCGCGTCGGGAAATAGCAGAAGCGCGAGGCTCGTGGCGATACTCACGGGCAGAAACCATTCGGAGCGAGCCAGGCGCTGAGTTAACACAATTTTCCTGTCTTGACGGAGGTCACGCAATCAACACCGGATATGGGCGCCGTTGGCCGATCCCGCGCGCGCCATGATAACCTCGGAGAGTCGAATTACTAAGGATTGCGGCTGCGCAGTTCCCGTGACGCCGGCTTTCGTTCGAGGTGCTACATGTCCCGCCGTGACATTTTGCCGCTCGCTCTTTGGACAGTCCTCTTCTGCAACACCGCCGGCGCGCTGCTCGCGGTTGCCGACGACATCCCCGCATCCGCAACGACAACCGGCGCGACGGCGATGGCGAATATGCCGGGCATGTCGGGCCATATGCACATGACGGAGCTCAGGCCGAAGGCAGCTGGCGATCAGCAGAAGACGGATGCGATCGTTGCGGCGGCCAAGGACGCCATGGCCCCGTATCAAGACTACCGCAAGGCGATCGCGGACGGCTTCGAGATCTTTCTGCCGAACATTCCGCAGCCGCAATATCACTTCACCAATACCGTGAACGCCCTGGCCGCCCGGTCGCACTTCGATCCAGCGAAGCCCACATCGCTTCTATACAAGAAGACGGCGGACGGCGGTTACCGACTGGTGGGCGTGATGTACACCGACCGCGTCGACGCATCTCTAGAAGAGATCGACGCGCGCATTCCCTTGAGCATTGCCCGCTGGCATCAGCACGTCAATTTCTGCAAGGCGCCCATGGGCCATAAGGCCGAGTATTTCGGTCCGAACGCCAAATATGGGCTCCTCGGATCGATCGACACGCAAGAGGCCTGCGATGCGGCGGGGGGGACGTTCTATCCGCACATCTTCGGCTGGATGGTGCATGTGTATCCGTACGTCCAGGATCCCAAGATGATCTGGTCCACCTCCGACGACGATGCCGGGCACGACAATATGGACAGCTCGAGCATGCCGGGCATGAAGATGAACTGAAGGGGAGCTCGTCAATCCTCGTTGTTGAACGCCTGCCCCTTGCCGAATCGATAAGTCAACCGAGCGCCGAACACTCGCGGTTCGTTCACGGTCTGTCGCAAGTCGAAGTTGCCTTCGTTGGTATAGATCACGGCGTTCTTGTTCGCAAGATTGGTGATGTAGAACTCCGTGGTCCAGCCCTGATCGGGTCGGGTGAGGCCGAAGCGTAGGTTCATGATGGAGTAGCCGGGCTGCAGGACGTAGGGCAGCCCATTGGTCCCGTTCGCCTGCAAACTGTTGAACATGTCGCCTTTGTGGGCGATATCGTACTGGCCGTACCAGTGCAACTCGCTGCTTGCGACGGGTGCTTCGTATCGGACGTTGCCGCTCCAATCGAAGTAAGGAACGTAAGGCAGCCGCTCGCCGGGCCTGACGTCGAACCCGCCTGGGTTCGAGGGGCTATAGTTATAGAAGTTGTCGCTGGTGATCCGCGAGTCGTTGTAGCTCAAGGAGACATCCATGCTCAGATGCGAATTCGGCGAGTATTTGACGTCGGTCTCGGTACCGTAAATCTTGGCATTGCCGATGTTCGCGTCGAAGCTGGAAGACGCGCAAATATTCGGATCGAAGAGCAGCGACTGGTAATTTTTCCAGGGCATCAGGTAAAAGGCCCCATTCCACTGCAGATGCTTGTCGAGAAGCGTCGATTTCCAACCCACTTCGTAGTTGGTCAACGTGTCCGGCTTGAACGTCGTGGGGACGCCATTTTTCGTACACTGAGGCGGGAGTCCCGGGTTGACGCCGCCGTCCCTGAATCCCTGCGCAGCATCGATGTACAGCAGCAGCTCATCCGTCGCCTTGTAGCTCAAACCTCCTTTGAAGTTCCACTTTTCCGATCCCCCGGGCCCATCGCTCGACGTCAACGGGGCGTAGGAGAAGTTGCCGCCGTTCACGATGTCATTGAAGTGTGACTCGAAGTGCACGGCTCCGGCCTCGAGCTTCAGCCGCCTGGTGAGATCGAAAGTCATGTTGAGGAATTCGGTCATCTGCAGATAGTCATAGCGCGACGTGTAGGCGTACCACTCGCCCGGCCGAGAGGGGTTGTTCCCCCCGCCGTAATAGGACGAGTAGTACTGAAATGCGTCACCATTGGGTTTCAGGGCGGGGATTGCGTAATAGTCACTGGTGTCATCGCGCGTCCTCTCCCAGTAGGCGCCAATCAGCCAGTGGAACCACGATCCGCCATCCTCTTTCGACTGCAACCGCAGCTCGTTCGACCAACGGTACACCTTCGTCGTGTAGTTGTAGTACTGGGTCGGGACGCCGCAGCCGCTGAAGTTCGCCGAGGCCGCGCCAGTCCTGAGCGGTGTCCAAACCGGGTCGGTGAGGCACGCGAACCCCTGGCGGTTGACCGCCGTGTAGTTGTTTGGCGGCCCTGTGTTGGCGTATTGCATGTACTCCGAGTACTCGTTCACCCACGTGTCGTCCTGTGCCCAGTAGGTATTTGCGTATACCAGATCGCCGATCCCGACGTCGCCCTCGAGATGGAAGTCCAGCGTCTTCGCGTAGTACTGCTTGTATTCCGGACCGAAACGAGCCACGTTCTTCTGGCCGAGAGAGCGCTGCGGGCCATTGGGCAAAGTCGGCAAGCCCGTCGTCGGGTCCACGCCGATCGCGCCGCCGATGGTCGGGTCCTCGTCCCAGGCGCCGTGCGTGAGCTGCTTCTGATAGCTTGCCGTGAGAGTTGCTTTCCAGCCGTCCGCAATTTTCTGACCGAGCGCGAGTCGGCCGCCGGTCACTCGCTCGACGTTGTAGTTCTGGCCCGCCCACTGTGAATTGTTGGAGACGGTGCCATTGACCCAATTACGGGTCGTGTTGATATTGTCGATGTAGCCGCCGTGATAATCCCGGTAGGCCGAGAAGCGCAGCGCCGTCCAGTCGGGGATCAGCGGAATGTTCACGAAGCCCTCGACGGTACCATTTTTGGTGCCGCCTTCGATCTTGCCGCCGTCCAGATCCGCGCCCGCGCTGAACCCGCTTGGATCCGGCTTGTTGGTCACGAAGCGCAGCGCCCCGGCCATCGCGCTCGCGCCGAACGTGGTGCCCTGCGGCCCGTTCAGCACTTCGATGCGCTCGATATCATACAAGTGCAGATCCGGGGTGATGCCTTCGAAGTTCATCGACATGTCGTCGACCAGGAACGCGGTGGTCGCCGTGTTGGAGTAGTTCGGATTGCTGCCATCCGACACGCCGCGCATGACGAAGGTTTGAGTGCCGGGCCCTGCGCTCACGAACGAGATAGAGGGCGTCATCGTCGCGTAGTCTTCGAATTGCGAGATCCCGAGATTCTGCAGGTCCTTGGCGGTGTAGACGTCGATGCTCATCGGAACGTCTTGCAGATTTTCCGTGCGCTTGCGGGCCGTGACGACGACCTCCTCGAGCGTGGAGGTGGAGGACTCCGTCGATGTCGATGCGTCTGCGGCCAGTGCGGGAGCCATGTGTACCGTCGCGGCTCCGGAGAGGGTCGCAGCGATCGCAAGGCTCAGCCGGGTGGGCGAGGCAGATGGGCGCGTCGGAAGCGCTCGGATCCGATTCCCCACGGGACGCATTTTTGTCATGCGCATTGCATCATCCCCTTGTCTTGAGTTTGGAGGCACGCTGCGATGTGCCTTGCAGGGATCATGTCCTGCGGCAGCGATGCCTGTCAATGACCGGCGAGCGGGAAGCTGATCGAGCGTTCAGTAGTGGCGGCGGCCTACTCGATCTCGGAGAATCGGTCCAGTGATTCAGCCAGCGCGCGCCGGAGTGGTGCCAGTTGTGCCTCGAAATGGCGCCAGTAGCCGACGCCGGACGTGTATAGGGGCTGGCGCACTTGTTCGGCGCTCGCGGTGCGCACCGACCGCTTGGTCTCGTGGAACGACAGGCAGGCCGGCTCGAATGGCAGCGAGCAATGCCTCAAAAGACGGCGGATCTGCGCTTCGGGCTCGCGGATCAGCTGCTCGTATTGCAGGTGCAACACCTTGCCGGGCAGCACCTCATCCCAGTGATCCATGAGGCTCAGATAACAGCGATAGTAGCGGCCCAGATCCTCCAGGTCGTAGCTGAAGGATTGCCCTTCGGCGAAATGCTGCTTGTAGGTGCTAAAGCAGGCATCCATCGGGTGGCGGCGCACATCGATGATGACTGCCTTGGGCAAAATGGCCTGGATCAGGCCCACATGGCTGAAGTTGTTCGGCATCTTGTCGATGAAGTACGGCCGGGTGCCGCGCAGCGGTGCGGTTTCCTCGATGTAGCGTCGGCCGAGATTGCCGAGATGCTCGAGCGGGGCTGTGCGCACGATCTCCGGATAGGCATCGTGCGCTGCGTCGGCGTGGTCGAACTCGCGCACGATGGTGAGGAGATTTGGGAGCTCGAAGGTGCCCTCGACGCTGGAGTGACTGGCGAGGATCTGCTCGACCAGCGTCGAGCCGGATCTCGGCAGGCCGACGATGAATATGGGGGAGGGGTCGGGATATCCACCTCCCGACCGGGAGGCGAAAAATGCGGGGTCGAAGCATTCGCGCACGCGGCGCGTCTTATTCTCGAACGCCAAGATGTCGAACGGCACGGTTTTGCGCCGCCGGCGATTGGCCGTGGCGTAATGATCGAAGGCCGTGGAGTAGTCTTGCTTGTGCTCGAAGGCCCGTCCAAGCGCGAAATGCAAGTGCGCCTGGTCCTCGTCGTCGCCGTCTTCCCCCTTGAGAAGCGATTGCATGGAGACGATCTCGGCGTCCGAGAAAACGTAGTTCTTTAGGTCCGCGAGACTCCAGTACGCCTCGCCGAAGCCCGGGCTCATCTCGAGGCACAGTTTGTACGCCTGCTCGCATTCGCCGCGTCGGCCGAGCGTCTTGTTGAGGTGTCCGATCGGAGAGCCGCAGCCGGACTTCTGCGGGATTCAGGCGCGCCGCTTCCTCGAACGCCGCGAGCGCGTCTTCCTGACGCATGAGGCGCGTGTACACGGTCGCGAGCAGGACCCAATTGCCGGGGTTCTCGCCCTCCATTTTGAGCAGGCCCTGCATGGTCGACTTGGCCTCGAGAAGAGCGCCCTGCGCCAGCAGGGCCTGCGAAAGGCCGCGCCGGGTGAGCGGCAAATGGGCCGACTGTTTCTGCGCGTGCTTCAGCAAGCGAACCGCGTCCTGCGCGCGACTCGCCGTGAGGGATACCGCAGCCAGGCCGCAGAGCGCTGCCACGTGCGCCGGGTCGGCACGCAAGATATCCCGAAAAATCGTCTCGGCCGTTTTGTGCTCGTCCGCAGAGAGCGCCTCTCGTGCCTGCTCGATGCGGCGAATCTGCGGGTCCGCCAGCCGGGCGCATTCGTAGGCATAAAGCGCGTCCGGATATTTCTCGAGCTCGACCAGCACGTCGCCGTAGGCGAGCCAGGCGCTCTCCAGAAGCGGTGCTGCGGCAACGATCCGCTTGAGTTCCTCGCGAGCCTCTTGGAGCCGCTCGGCAGCGCGGTACGCGCGGGCCAAGTCGGTGCGTGCCTGCCAGAAATTGGGGCGCAAGCCAATTGCGCGCTGCAGAACTTCGATCGCCTCGGTCACCTTGCCCTGATAGAGCAGCGCCGCACCCAGCAGATGCAGGCTGTTCACCTCACCGGGTCCCGCGGCCTGGATGGCGCGTAGCTGTCGCTCCGCCGAGGCGGCGCGACCGGTCTTGAGCAGGGCAAATGCTTCTGAGTAAGCCGCCTGCAACTGCGCTTGTGACTGCTCCTGCGTCATGGTGTATCCCGGGAGCTTAAAAGCTCAGCGCTTGCAAAGCGAGTGGCACCCTAGGCGGGTCGGAACTCCCGGGCAATCTCTTGCAACAGTCCACCCACATAGCCCACGAACGATCGCCACACCTCGACGTGGAACGCATCTTCGCGCGTGCGCCACAACGTTATGTCCGCCTTTGCCAGGAGCGTGCGCGTGCACATGCCGACTGGAAATTGGCTTATGTGCAAATCGAGCGGGCAGGCGCCGCGCAGAATCATTTCGGCGTGCGGCCCGCTCACTTCGAGCGCGAATTGCCGATGGCTCACATCGACGAGCGCATGCGGTGAATCGTGCAGCGCAGCCTCGATCGAGGCTGCCGTCGCGAGCGCGCTCCCGTCTTGAGGGGCCAGATCGAGCAGCAGGTATTCGTCGGGACCCAGCCAGAGCGTCGCGCGCGCGCCGCTGCGCACGGCGCGGCACGCCGTCTCGGAGAAGCCGACGCCCCAGGCGGAGGCAGCCAATGCGCGGGTTTGCGCATTGCCGTGCAGCACCCAGCGTGCTGCCGGCGGCAGCGTCTTCAGCCAATCAGCCGCGTTCACTTGCGGTGGCCGGCGCAGGGCGGCTTCAGCCATTGAGCCTTTCTCCCTTGGGGTCGTAGAAAATCGGCGATGTGACTTCCACTTCGATGTCTTTTCCGGGCATGGGCACGTACAACGTCTGGCCCAGGCGGGCTCGGCCTCCGGCGACGAGCGCGAGCGCAATCGGCGCCTTGAGGACGCTGCTTGAATAAGCCGAGGTCACGTGACCGATCAGCTCCATGGGCGGCTTTTGTCCCGGCTTCGCCGCCACCTGCGCGCCCTCCTCGAGCAGCTCGCCGCCGCGCGTCTTGAGCCCCACGAGTTGCTTGCGGTCCGGCGCCTTCATGGCAGGGCGGTCGAGCGAGCGCTTGCCCACGAAATCGGCTTTGGTCTTGCCGATTGCCCAGGTCAAGCCCGCATCATCCGGAGTGACAGTGCCGTCGGTGTCCTGGCCCACGATGATGTAGCCTTTTTCCGCGCGCAGCACATGCATGGTCTCGGTGCCGTAGGCAACCATGCCATGCGCCTGTCCTGCGGCATGCATACGTTCCCAAACGGCGGCGCCATAGTCCGCCGGCACGTTGATCTCGAACCCGAGCTCGCCCGTGAAACTCACGCGAAACAGGAGCATCGGCACGCCGAGGATCTTGCCGCGCGCGACGCCCATGTGGGGTAGGGCAGCGGCGCTTACGTCGACTTCGGAGACAAGCGGCTCGAGCACGCGCCGGGCGTTCGGTCCCTGCACCGCGATCACGGCCCACTGCTCGGTGGTGGAAGTGAGCCACACCTTGAGATCGGGCCATTCGGTTTGCCGGTAATCCTCCATGAGCGCAAGCACGCGCGGTGCGCCGCCCGTGGTGGTCGTGACGTGGAAGCGATCTGCAGCGAGGCGCGCAACCACGCCGTCGTCGTAAATGAAGCCGTCGTCGCGGCACAGGATGCCGTAGCGCGCGCGTCCCGGCGCGAGTCCCGACCAGCTGTTCACATAGAGGCGATTCATGAATTCAGCGGCATCCGCTCCCACCACCTCGATCTTGCCCAGAGTGGAAGCGTCGAACACACCGCAGGCATTGCGCACCGCAAGGCATTCGCGGGCAACCGCGGCGTGCATGTCCTCACCGGCTCGCGGAAAATAACGCGCGCGCCTCCACAACCCCACACTCTCGAACACCGCACCTTGAGCCTGGGCCCACGGATGGGTGGGCGTGGTGCGTATGGGATCGAACAGATCGCCGCGCGAGATGCCGGCGAAGGCGCCGAACGTCGTCGGGGTGTATGGCGCGCGAAAGGTCGTGAGACCTACGCGCGGGATCGGGCTCGAGAGATCTTGCGACACGATCGCGAGCGCGTTCATGTTCGAGGTCTTGCCCTGATCGGTTGCCATGCCGGTGGTCGTATAGCGCTTGAGATGCTCGATTGACTGAAAGCCTTCGCGAGCCGCGAGCTGCACGTCCTTGAGGGTCACGTCGTGCTGCCAATCGACGAACGATTTCTGGCGGGCCGGTGTGCTGCCTGCGGGCAGCGGGCCCAAGTGAGAGCCCGGCGCGCGGCGCGCGGCCTCGACCGTGAACTGAGACACTGGCTTGTCTGTGAGCCCGCTCGACGATGCCGCCGCGCCTGCGCTCGCTCCGTCCGCCAGGACCTCCGCGAGGTCTGAAAGGCCACGGCAAGCGCCCGCGGAGCGCTCGTGTTCGGCGGATTCGCCGGGTACGAAGGCTTGGAGGGTCTCATTCCAGGCGAGCTTGCCGCGCGACTGGGAAAACAGATGTACGCTCGGGGTGAAGCCGCCCGACATCAACACCGCATCGCAGTCGAATTGCCGCAGGACGCCGGCAGTGTCGCTCAGCGAGATGGCGCGCACGCGCAGGCCACCTTCGGTGCCGAGCACCGTCGATCCCGGTAGCACCATCAGGTGCGCGCGGCGGGCGGCCTGCGGCAACTCGCCCGCGGGCGCGGCGCGCAGGTCGGCGATGGCGACGATGACTGTTCCGGCGGCGTGCAAGTCGAGGGCGGCCTGGTAGGCCGCATCATCCGCGGTCACGATCACGACGCGCTCGCCGACCCGGACCCCGTAGCGATTGAGATAGGTCTGCGCGGCTCCCGCGAGCAAGATGCCGGGTCGGTCGTTGCCCGGGAACACCAGCGGCCGCTCGATGGCGCCGGTCGCGAGCACCACGCGGCGCGCTCGCACTTGCCAGAGCCGTTCGCGCGGTTGATCGGCGGGCGGCGGGGCCAGATGATCGGTGACGCGCTCGCTCAAGCCGATGAGATTGTGGGGGAAGTAGCCGAAGGCGGTGGTGCGGGTCAGCAAGGTCACATGAGGGAATGAGCGCAACTCGGCGAGTGAGGCCTGCACCCACTCGGGCCCGTTCAAGCCTGCGATGCGGCCCGCGGCATCGCCGAGCAGGCTCCCGCCGAATTCGGAAGACTCATCGCACAGCATGACGCGCACGCCCAATCGCCCGGCGGCAAGCGCTGCGGCGAGGCCTGCGGGGCCGCCCCCGACCACGAGCACGTCGCAATGGGCGTAGCGCTGCGCGTAGCGATCGGGATCAGGGCGTTTGGGCGCAACGCCAAGCCCCGCCGCGCGCCGGATGAACGGCTCGTACAAATTCTTCCAGGCCCTGCGAGGCCACATGAACGTCTTGTAGTAAAAGCCGGCGGGAAAGAACCGCGACAGCCAATCGTTCACCCGTCCCACATCGATGGCGAGGCTCGGCCAGCGGTTCTGGCTGTGCGCGACGAGGCCGTCGTAGAGCTCCACCTGCGTGGCGCGCAGATTCGGGGTGTTGCGCGCGTTGTCGCGAACCACGGTCACCAGGGCGTTCGGCTCCTCCGACCCGGCGGCGAGAACGCCGCGCGGGCGGTGATACTTGAAGGAGCGCCCCATCAAGTGCACGCCGTTCGCGAGCAACGCCGAGGCGAGGGTGTCTCCCGCGAAGCCTTGGTAGTCGCGGCCGTCGAAGGTGAACTGCAGCGGCCGACTGCGATCGATACGTCCGCGCTCGGCGTCGCGCAGGCTCACGAGGCCGGATCCCGCGTGGCGCCGAGGTCGGGTCGCGGCTTACCGGTCTCGTAGATGGCGAGAATACGGTCGGTCGTGGTGTCGCGCAGGGCATTGAAGAAACGTCCGCAACCGTGGCTGTGTCGCCAGCGCTCGGCATGAACGCCCCTGGTGTTGTCACGCATGTACAGAAATTCGCTCCATGCCGTGTCATCGAGCTCCGCCGGTCGCGCGGGGCGCGCGATGTGCGCCTGACCGCCGTATGAGAATTCGATCTCCGGGCGCTCGCCGCAGTAGGGGCAGGCGATGAGCAGCATGCGCTAGTGCGCCACGGCCGCCGCCGCGGCCTCGTCGATCAAGAATCCATCTCGAAAGCGCTCGATGGTGAACGGCGCGTTGATCGCATGCGGCTCGTCGCGCGCGATCGTCCAGGCGAACAGGTGCGCCGAGCCGGGTGTCGCCTTGAATCCACCTGTGCCCCAGCCGCAGTTGACGTAGAGACCCGGGACGGGAGTCTTGGCGATGATGGGTGAGCGGTCCGGTGTGACGTCGACGACGCCGCCCCAATTGCGCAGCATCCGCAGCCGCCTGAATTGGGGAAACAACTCGCAGATGGCATCGAGGGTATGCGTATTGATATGCAGTGCGCCGCGCTGCGTGTACGAGGTGTAGGCATCGGTGCCCGCGCCGATCACCAGCTCACCCTTGTCGGACTGGCTGATGTAGGCGTGAATGGTGTTCGACATCACGACGCACGGGAAGATCGGCTTCACCGGCTCGGAGACCAGCGCCTGGAGAGGATAGCTTTCGAGCGGCAAGCGCACGCCGGCGAGCTTCATGACGACGCTGGTCGACCCGGCAGCGGACACCCCGACCTTGCGGGCACGGATGAGGCCGCGGGTCGTCTCCAGCGCCTCGACCGCGCCGCTCGCGTCCTTGCGGATGCCCGTGACCTCGCAGTTCTCGATGATGTCGACGCCGAGCGCGTCGGCGGCGCGTGCATAGCCCCAGGCCACGGCGTCATGCCGCGCCGTTCCACCGCGACGCTGCAGCGCGGCGCCGAGCACCGGGTAGCGGATATTGTCCGAGATATTGAGCGGCGGACAGAACGCCTTTGCTTCCTCCGGCTCGAGCCAGTCGTTGTCGACGCCGTTGCAGCGATTGGCATGAATATGGCGTTTCGAGACCTGCACGTCGTGCACGGTATGCGCGAGCATCATGACGCCGCGCGGCGAGAACATGACGTTGTAATTGAGGACTTGCGACAGGTCCTCCCACATCTTCACCGCGTGATCGTAGAGTGCGGCGCTTTCCGCGAACAAATAATTGGAGCGGATGATGGTGGTGTTGCGGCCGGTGTTGCCGCCGCCGATCCAGCCTTTCTCGAGCACGGCGACGCGGCCGATGCCGTGCTCCTTCGCCAGATAATAAGCGGCGCCCAAGCCGTGGCCGCCGCCGCCGACGATGACGGCATCGTAGTCGGGTTGCGGCGAGGCCTTGCGCCATTGCGGCTGCCAGCCGCGATGGCCCGAAAGACCGCGGCGGATGAGCGCGAGGGCGGAAAACCTTTGCCGGCTCATGGCGCGATCAGGCTCGCAGCTCCTTGTTCTCCGGATCGTAGGGGGAGTCGATGAGCACCGTGACCGGCTTACGCTCCCCCAAGATCTCGATCGAGAGTTCAGTGCCTACAGCGGCGAAGTCGGGCTTCACGTACCCTAACCCCAAGCTCTTGCGTAGTGAGTGTCCGTAGTAGCCGGCTGTCGCGCGCCCGACGATACGACCGCCGCGGTCGAAGAGCGGCTCATTGCCGAGCGCATCGGCATCGGTGACCCCGTGAACCTCGAACGTGATGAAACGATTCGGCACGCCGCGGGCGAGCTGCTGCTCGAGCGCTGCCTTGCCGATGAACGCTCCCTTGTTGAGGCGCACGAAGCGGTCGAGTCCCGCCTCATAGGGGGTGTAATCGGGCGTCAAGTCGCTGCCCCACATGCGATACGACTTTTCCAAGCGCAGCGATTCCATCGCCCGCATGCCGGCCATGGCAATGTGATGCTCGGCACCCGCCTCGAAGATGGCATCGAACAAGTGCTGGGCGTACTCGATGGGAAAGTGCAGCTCCCAGCCGAGCGCGCCCACGAAATTGACGCGCAGCAAATAGACATCGGTCGCGAGCCCGACCTCTGTCACCTGGCCCGTGAGCCAGGGGAAGGCCGCGTTGTCGAGCGGCGCGTCGACGAGTTTCTCCAGCACGTCGCGCGCGCGCGGTCCCGCCACGACGAAGCAGCCGCGGGACCCGGTGATGTTGCGCAGGGTCACGCCCGTGGGCGGCAGCATCGACTGCAGATAATCGCTGTCGTAGCGATCGGCGGCGCCGGCGCTTACTACATAGAAATGCTCGTCGGCGATTTTGGTCATCGTGAATTCGGAGCGAATGCCGCCGCGGCGCGTGAGCGCATGTGAGAGCGCCATGCGGCCGATCTTGGTGGGCACCTTGTTGGCGACCAGGCCGTCGAGCCAGGCTTCGGCGCCGGGGCCCGTTACTTCATGCTTGCTGAAAGGCGTGAGATCGATGACGCCCACGTGCTGGCGCAGATTTACGGCTTCGCGGCCGACATGCTCGAAATAATTCGAGCGGCGGAAACTCCATTTGTCCTTGGGCTCGACACCCGGCGGTGCGAACCAGTTGGCGCGCTCCCAGCCGTAGCGCTGGCCGAACACCGCGCCCATGCGCTTGAGCTTGTCGTAAACGGGGCTGGTCTTGGCCGGCCGCGCATCGGGCCGCTCTTCGTCGGGGAAATGAATCACGAAGACGTTGCGGTAGGTCTCCTCGTTCTTCTGCACGACGTAGCGCTTGCTGGTGTAGGGACCGTAGCGGCGCGGGTCGACCGCCATCATGTCGATGCCCGGCTCGCCCTCGACGATCCACTCGGCCAACTGCCAGCCGGATCCGCCCGCCGCGGTGATGCCGAAGCTGTGCGCCTCGTTGAGCCACACATTGCGCAGCCCCCACGCCGGACCGATGAGCGGGCTCCCATCGGGGGAATACGGGATCGGGCCGTTGACGATGTCCTTGATACCGCAGGAGGCGAGGGAGGGCACGCGGCGCTGCGCCGCCTCGACGTGCGGCAAGAGCCGCTCGAGATCGCCCTCGAACAAGCTCTTGCCGAACCAGTCGGGCACGCCGTCGGCGAAGCGCGCGGGCGCGCCGGCCTCGTACGGTCCCAAGATCCAGCCCATGCGCTCTTCGCGCAGATAGTAGGACTGATCGGACTCGCGCAGCACGGCGAGCTCGCGTCCCCCGCCCTTGCGATATGCCTTCAGATCGGGGGCCTCGTCGTAGACGATGTATTGATGCTCCACGGGAATGGAGGGCACGTTCAAGCCGAACAGACGTCCGGTCTGGCGCGCGTAGTTCCCCGTGGCGCACACCACGTGCTCCGCGGTGATCTCACCCTTGTTGGTGGTGAGCTGCCATTCACCCGAGGCCGTGCGTTTGACGCCTGTCACCTCGGTCTGTTCCTGGATTTCGGCGCCGAGCGCGCGCGCGCCTTTGCGCAGCGCCATGGTGAGGTCGGCCGGCGCAATATGGCCGTCGTCGGGGTGATAGAGGGCGCCGATGATATTCGGCGTGTCCCCGCCGTTGCCGAGCTCGGCCAGCGGCCACAGCTTCTTGACCTCTTGGGGCGTGATGATCTGAAACGGCACGCCGATGGTGTTCGCCGTTCCGCAATACTTCTGATACTCGTCCATGCGCTCGCGGCAGGTGGCGAGGCGCAAATTTCCCGTGACGTGGAAGCTCACGTCCTGTCCCGTCTCGGCGGGTAAGCGCTTGTAGAGGTCCACGGAATACTTGTGGAGCTGTCCGACCGTGTAGCTCATGTTGAACAGCGGCAAGAGGCCCGCCGCATGCCAAGTCGAGCCGGCGGTGAGCTCGGAGCGCTCGAGAAGCACGGCGTCCGACCAGCCTTTGTGGGCCAGATGATAAAGCGTGCTGACGCCGACCACGCCGCCACCGATCACCACGACGCGGGCATGAGTTTTCATTTGAGGGGTCCCCGAGTGAATGCGCACGGCAGTGTAACGAGCGGCAGGGCAAACAAGACGCTAATAGCGACAGTCACTTGTGCAAATGCGTCACCGGGTCCCCGGTACCCGCCTGTCCGCGCCCGCCGACCAGTGCGGGGCGGAGTTACCCTGCCCATGGGCGCGGCTGTCTGGAAAACGACAGCATATGTCGGAAATAGGCACTTTGGCTGTGCTTCGGTGCATAATGGACAGGCCGGGACTGGGTTCCCGGATGGGAGTGAGCTCCGTGGAATCGCCGGCCGTCTTACGCAAGTGCAAATATGCGTTTCTGACGCTCGCCAACTATTCCCTCATTGCCGTCGCCAATGCCATCGAGCCCCTGCGCATGGCGAATCGCCTGGTCGGCAAGGACGTGTACGACTGGTCGGTGCTGAGTCTCGACGGGGCGCCGAGCGAATCGAGCTCCGGACTCAAGCTCTCGCCCACCGCGACGCTCGATAAGCTCGAGCCGCTCGACATCCTGTTCGTCTGCGGCGGTGTGAACATCCGCGAGGCCGTCTCGCCCGCGCTGCTCGTGACATTGCGCCGTCTCGCCGAGCGCCGCGTCGCTCTGGGGGCACTGTGCACCGGGGGCTACGCGCTCGCCCGCGCGGGCCTTCTCGACAACTATCGCGCCACCATTCACTGGGAGAACATCTCGGCACTGCGCGAGGAATTTCCCCGCGTGCTCATCAGCGACCAGCTGTTCACCATCGACCGCAACCGCTTCACTTGCTCGGGTGGCACGGCGCCGCTCGATTTGATGTTGAACCTGATCGAGACGAAACTCGGCTCGCGCGTCTCGCAGCGCGTATCGGAGCAGTTCATAGTCGATCGCGTGCGCAAAGACCGGGATCGTCAGTACATCCCGCTGCGTGCCCGGGTCGGCGTCTCGCACCGTGGGCTCATTCGCGTGGCGCAACTCATGGAGGAGAACATCGAGAAGCCGCTGTCGCTCGAGAAGATCGCGCGCACCACCGGGCTCTCGCGCCGGCAGATCGAGCGGCTTTTCAAGCGCGATCTCAACTGCGTGCCGAAGCGCTACTATCTCGAGATGCGCTTGCGGCGCGCGCGCGAGCTTTTGCTGCAGACCGCGATGCCCATCATGGACATCACGGCGGCGTGCGGATTTCAATCCCCGCCGCACTTCTCCAAGTGCTATCGCAATCAATACGGCTATCCGCCGAGCGCGGAGCGAAAGATCGGCGAGACCCGCGCGGTCGCGGAGGAAAGCGCCACCACGCCGCGCGCCGCTGCGCTCGCGGCTTCGCCGAACGTCTAGAACTCAGGGCGCGGGGGTCCGCGCAGCCACTCGCGCGCCGCCCAGGCTGCCGCGAACGTCCGCCGCGGCGTCCTTGTCGTCCCAGACGATGTCGAGGGCGCCGTCGGGAGAGCCCGCACCGCCCAGCCGCAGATGCGCTCGCACGCGGCTCGCGGGGCCGCGGGTTTTCTCGAGGGTACCGGACACGGCGAGATCCTCGGTCCAGCGCACGGCGTCCAGCGTGACCACTTGCACGCCCTGCCGCTCGATGAAAGTGAACCGGCCGCCGCGCAGGCCCACACCCTGTGCGCTCGAGCTCAAGCCTAAGCGTGTCACGACATCGCCGGCGGTGAGCACGGCTGCGCTCGCGAAGCGCAGCTGCAGATCGGCCGCCTGATTCGATGCGAGACCTTGCGCCGGCTCGACCTCGGCCGCGTGTCGCGCGAAGCTGCCGACCAGGCGCACCGGCGGCGCCTCGACCGCGCAACGCGTATCTCCGACGTCCAGTTTGGCAATGAAATGCCGCACGAGCTCGGCGCCGCAGGGACTGCGTGCCCGCGGCAGGGCGTTGACGTGCAGCCCATTGGCAATGATCACTTGGCGGCCGTGCGGGAACGCGCGCGCCGTCGCGGCGCCGTCGGCCAACGTCGTCATATTGTCCAGATCCCCGGACAGCACCAGCGCCGGTGCATCGGGGTATGCCTCATCCGGGGACACAACCTGCGAGGCCGGGTGGTTGGCCGGTGCGACCGGCCATTCGACGCATTGATCGAGAAAGCTGTAGTCGAGCGGCATGCCCCGATACTCATCGATCGTGAACGGGGCATAGGTGTCGGGGTGCGAACGGCGCCGCTCGGCCAGCACGCGATCGCGCTCCGCGACGCGCGGCGCCGGCGATAAGCCCATGTCAAAGATCTGCGGCGGGTCCTGACACATCACGGCCGCAGCGAGTCCTGCGCTCCATTTGGTCGGATCGGCCGCCGGATCGCGGGAATCGACTCCGCTCAGAGTTTCGGCGATGAGCCGCAGGAGCGGCACGCGATCATCCGCCTGGAACGCGCGGGCCGCGGCGTCGAGTTCCTTGATGGTCGCCAGTGCCGGCGCGCTGCCGAACATGACGATGGCGAGCCGCGACGCATTGGCCTGAAAGTTGCGCTCGCGTCCGTCCGCATCGAAGGCGTGTGCGCTAAAGGGCGCACGACGCAGCTCCTCGAGCACAGGCTGGATGCGATCGAGCGAGTTGCCGGGCAAGCGTGCGCACGACGCGGAGCGCCGACACGCCAGATCGAACTTGGCACGCATCGCCGGCGCATACGTGGGGTACCAGGGATAATCGGGGCCGTTCAGGGGATAGGCGCCGTCGAGCACCACGCTGCGCAGCGCGCGCGGATGACGAACGGCGAACACCTGCTCGAAGTACGTGCCGTAGGAATCGCCATAGAGATCGACCGGCCCCACCGCGAGCGCCTCGAGAATGGCGGCCAGATCGTCGGCGGCGTAGGCGGTGCTATAGAGCGCGGACCGCTCGCCGAGCGAGGCTCCGCAGCTCGCGACGAGAGCCACCGTCCACTGCGGCGCGCTCTGCAGCGCCGCGCAGTCGATCGCGCCCGATTTGCCGGTGCCGCGATTGTCCATGAGCACGAAATCGCGCGTTGCCCGCAGTGGCTGAAACAGCGCGAGGTAGTCCTCGCGTGACTCGGTCGCCGGATAGCCAGGGCCGCCTTCCGTGGCCACCAGCGTACCGGCGGAGGGGCCGGCGGCGGTGTGCGGGTAGAACTCGAAATACACCGAAATGCGCCCGCCGATTGCGCCGGTCGGGTCGAGCGGCCGCTCGATCCGGCCGCAATAGGCGGGGGCGTCGGGACAGCGCTCGAGCGTCATGGCTCCAACGCGCAACAGGCGGGCCTGCAGCGGCGCTGCATCCGAGCGTGCCGGGGCGGCGCGAGGCACTGTGCATGGGGCGAATAGGCTCGCGCACGCGAGGCCGGCCACCAGCGGGCGGAGCATCTTGTTGTATGACAGGCAGTTCATATTTCCATTATTACTCAGATCTCTCCGACCTCGCGCCTGATCAGGCTTCCATCGTGCCGTCGTTTCCGTGGTGGAACACGTCGCGCGCAGCCATGCTGCGGCTAACCGTGCTGCTAAACTCAGCTCTTCCACGTTTTGAACATCACCGGCATGCGAGATTCACGATGAGCACTCGTCAGGTCATCCTCGATCGACTGCGGCGGCGCAAGCACGAGACCGCCCTCGAGCGTGAGTTTTATTGCGGCGAGGAAGAGTACCGAGTCGATCTCGAGATGATCTGGTACCGCGATTGGCTATTCGTCGGCCACGATTGTGAAGTGCCGAATCCGGGCAATTATCTGACGGTGCAAATCGGAGAGTATCCCGTGGTGGTGGTCCGCGATCGCAACGGCGAGCTGCGCGCCTTTCACAATGCGTGCCGCCATCGCGGCTCGAGGATCTGCTCAGCGGAGCGTGGCACGGCGGCGCGGCTGGTGTGTCCGTACCATCAATGGACATATCACCTCGACGGACGCCTGTTCGCGGCGCGCGACATGGGTGAGGGATTCGACCGCTCTCAGTACGGACTGCATGTCGTGCACTGTACGAGCGTCGGCGGCTACATCTTTGTGTGCCTCGCCAAGGTCGCGCCGGATTTCGAGCCGATCCGGCGACACATTGAGCCGTATTTCCTGCCGCACAATCTGCGCCAAAGCAAGGTGGCGTTCGAGACCACCATCGTCGAAAAGGCGAACTGGAAGCTCGTCTGGGAGAACAACCGCGAGTGCTATCACTGCTCCGCGAACCACCCGGAGCTGACCCGCAGCTTTCCGGAAACCCCGACCATCACCGGGGTGGACGGCGCCGAGAGCAATCCCGTCATCACCGGCAAGTGGCAGCATTGGGAATCCCTCGGATTGCCGAGCCGCTTTTATCTATCCGAGAACGGCCAGTACCGCACCACGCGCATGCCCCTCATCGAGGGAACCGTGAGCTTCACCATGGACGGCAAGGCAGCGGTCCGCCGCCCGCTTATCGACGGTATCGCCGAGCCCGACCTCGGCACCTTGCTGCTGTTTCACTATCCGAGCATCTGGAATCATGTGCTCGCCGATCACGCGACGTCGTTTCGATTGCTGCCGCTGAGTCCGACGGAGACCCTGCTCACCACCAAGTGGCTGGTCCACAAAGATGCAGTCGAGGGGGTCGACTATGACGTCAAACGCATGACGGAGGTCTGGCTCGCCACCAACGAGTCGGATCGGCGCGTGTGTCAGGAAAATCAGATCGGCGTGAACTCCCCGGCCTACGATCCCGCGCCTTACTCACCCGTGCACGAAGGCGGCGTCATCCAGTTCGTCGACTGGTATGCCGCAGAGCTCGAAGAGCGGCTGAAGCCGACCGTCTAAGTTCCGGCCCCCGTAATTGCCTCCGCGCCGAGACATTCGGCGTACCATACCCGTCGAAGGGGGAATCGCAGACGTCAAAGCTGGCACGTTCGAGTGCCTAAAAAATGGAGCTCATCATGGGTATTCTCGCTTGGATCATCGTCGGTTTGATTGCGGGCTGGGCGGCCGGGAAGGTGATGAAGGGGGGTGGTTACGGCGTCCTCATGGACATCGTCCTCGGAATCCTGGGTGGTCTTTTCGGCGGCTGGCTGTTTGGAGCGCTGGGAATATGGCAGGGGGGCGGTATGGTCGGGTCGATCATTGTCGCCTTCATCGGTGCGGTGATCCTGGTCGGGATCACGCGTCTGATTAAGCGGGTCTGAAACGCGCGGGCGAGGCGGCGCACAGACGCCGCCTCGCCCGCGAAGACCCCTCGTGCCACTTGACACGAGGGGGCCATATTAGAATTTGTAACCGAACGAGCCCCCGAGCACCCGTGGCCGCAGCGGCGTCTGCTCGACGATGAACTGATCGGTGCTGATGAACGTGCTGGCGTTCGAGTTTTCCAGATTCTCGCCGTATAGGTTCACCCACCAGTTGTCCTTCGCGACACCGATCGAGGCGTTGACCGTCGAATACGCGGGAACCTCGAACCGCCCGCGGGAGGTATTGATGGCGCCGCCCGGCAGAATCGTGGGGTTCGATCCAGCCTGCGTGAATGAATGTCCGGTGTGGGTGAAGCCAGCCTGCACGAAAGGTGAGTACCCGCGGAAGTTCCACTCATAGCGGGCGCGGCCGCTCATCTGAATCGGCGGCGCATCGGCGCTTGGAGCGCCGATGGGACCGAACGGATTCGAGATCGTCGAGCAAGACCCTGTGTAGAACGAGCCGCCGCAAACGGTGGTGATCGGCTTGCCGAAGTTCGCGCTCCCGGGGATGTTGTCGATCAGGCTGGGCGAGTTCGTCTGCACGCTCTGGTTCCAAGATGCCGCGTATTGCAATGTCAGCCCGCTCGTGACCCGGGCGACGAACGAGGTCTCGATGCCCTTGATGCGGAAGTCCTGACCGTTGGTATCGTAGAACAGATTGCCGACGACACCGGGGTTGAAGAACTCGATCTGCACGTTGTCCCAGTTCTCGCGGTAAACCGCGCCGTTCCACTGCAGGCGATGATCGAACCATTCCGTCTTCCAGCCGATTTCGTTGTTCGTCAATTTGTCGGAGGAGTACGCCGTGGGAATTGCATACTGTGGATTCGCGTCGGTGCCGTAAGCGTGCTGGGCACCGCCATTCTGGTTGAAGCCGCCGGGGCGAAAGCCCTGCGAGAACGTGTAATAGACCATGATGTCCGGCGTGATGTGCCAGGTGAGGTTGCCGCGGCTCTTGAAGCCCGACTCGGTGTCGCGAAGATTGTCGGCATTCAAATTGTAGCTATAGCTCGGATTGTGGCAGCCGCCGGGCGGCACGCCCGCCTCGAAGCAACCGAAGCTCGAGAGGACGCTGCCCTGCATGTCGTTTTGGAACAGATAATGGCGCGTGCCGAGCGTCAGCGTCAGCACCTTGGGAATGATGTCGAAATCGCCGGAGGCAAAGAAAGCCGTCTGTTTGGTCTGGCGATACTGGTCCTGATAGAACGAGGTGTTGTCGCCCTGGACACCGGGGTTCTGGACGTAAGTACCCGGGAACGTGCCGACGTTCGACAAGCAATTGGTATTGCCGGCCCCGGTGTTTGCCGTGCACGGCGGAAGGGACTTGTAATTCCAGGCGGTCTGGTCGTACAGCTTGTTGTCCTCATAGAAGGCGCCGAGGATGCCGCGCGCGCGCCAGTCGTCGGGCGTGCTGAAGCGCAACTCATGTTGCTCGTGCTCGTTCTGCTCGTTCGAGTGCCAGGTGGCGCTCGGCGAGTAGCACGTCGGCGGCGACGCCGGGTGACGGGCCGTGGCACTGATAATAATCGGCATAAAAGCCGCGCGCGTAATTCGTGTAGTCGCCCTGTTGCTCGACGTGCCGATCAAGGTAGCCGCCGGTATAGACGGCCTTGATGGGGCCGAATTTGCCGTTCACCGTCCACGCCGTGCTCTCGAACCGGTCTTTGTCGTAGGCCGGATTGAACAGCGTGACTTCGAGCGGCGCGAGGGCCCCGCCGTCCGAGGCATTCGGCTGCTGATAGAACACGCCTTGCGAGTTGAGCTCCTGATAGGACTGCGTGATCAGCACGTTCCAGTCCTCGTTGATCTTGTACAAGGCCTCGACGCGCGTCCCCTGATAATCGACGGGGTTGATGGCGTTGCCGACGAGACTGCCGTTCTGCAAGGTCGGGCTCCCCGGGGGCACCTGGCAAGCGGGCGTGCCGCCCCCGACGCACCCGGTCGGATAGCCGCCGTAGCCTTCTTCGGCAATTCCGAGGTCCGTGTCCTTGCGGGTAAATGTCCCCGGCACGTTGTCGATGTAGCCGCCGCGATGGTCGTCGTAGATCACGCCGCGCAGGGCGAAGACGCCCTCGATGATCGGAACGTTCAACACGGCCGTCACATCGCTGTTCGGGTCGCCATGTGCCGTCACGCTGTAGCCGGCCTTGACGTTCCCCTCGGTCACGTCGAGTTTCGGCTCGTTGGTGATGTAGCGGATGACGCCCGCTTCGGCACCGGCGCCGAACAGCGTGCCTTGCGGGCCTTCCAGAACTTCGATGCGGTTCAAGTCCGCGGCATAGATGTCGAGGTTGCGATTCGGCAGCTGAGCGGACTGGTTATCCAGATAAATGGCGACGTTCGGCCACAACCCGGTCGAGCCGCTGCCCTGGCTCGCTTGCGAGCCGGCGCTGAGGCCGCGCATGAAGACCTCGTTCTGGCCCGGACCGTTGCTCGCCATGGTGACGTTCGGCAGGTATTTGACGTAGTCGTCGAACGTCTGGATGTTGAGTTGTTGCAGCGTTTCCCCGGTCAACGCCTGAATGGAAATCGGCACGTCTTGAATATTCTCAGTACGGCGCTGTGCGGTGACCGTGATCTCGGCGAGTGAGTCCGACGGCCCTGTCTCGCTCGTGCCGCTACTGTCGGGCGTCGGATCCGCGTAGGCGAGGCCCGCGGCGGAACCGCTCAAAATGGCCGCGATGGCGTAACACAATTTGGTGTTGGCATTCATGCTTCATCCCCTCGTCATTGTCGTTTCTCACTCCCGAACTCAAAGACTACCAAGCACTACATGGCGGACACCTCCGCGCACTCCTCGGTGGCGGGAACCAAATCGCCGAGAGCCGACCGCAACGAGCCCAGCCACGGCTCGAAGTGCCGCCACTGATCGAGCCCTTCCTTGAAAATCGGCCGGCGCACCTGCTCCGAGCTCGCGGTGCGAACGCTGCGCTCGGTCTTGTGAAAGTCGAGGCATGCCGGCTCGAAAGGCAAGTCCGCAAAAATCGAGAATGCGGCGAACGTTGGCTTCCAAGTCTTCCACGACATCCTCGTACTGAATCCGCAAGCACCTTGCCCGGCAAGGCGTCGTCCCAATGGCGCATCAGCTGCACATAGCTGCGATAGTAGCGGGCGATATCCTCGATGTCGTAGGTGAACTCCTGCCCGGATGCGAACAGCTGCTTGAAATTGCTGAAGCAGCACGCCATCGGCTCGCGCCGCGCATCGATGATCCTGGCATTCGGCAGAATCAGGTGAATGAGCCCGATGTGTCTGAAGTTGTTCGGCATCTTGTCGATGAATCGCGGCTTGCCGGTGCGGTAGACGCGGGTATCGGCGAGGTATTTCTCGCCGAGCCTGCGTGAAATCCGCGGCGGTCAGCCGCTCGAGGATGGCGGGATAGCGCGGCTCGTGGGTATCCGGATCGCGTCCCTGCAATTCGGCCACGAAGCGCAGAATATTCGGCAGCTCGGTCGTGCCTTCGACCTGCGAATGAGAGGCGAGAATCTGTTCGAGCAGGGTCGAGCCGGAGCGCGGCAGTCCGACGATGAAAATCGGCTCGTCCGAATCGCAACCGTAGCCGCGCCGGGCCTCGAAGAACTCGCGCGTGCAGACGGCCGCTTGTAGCCGGGCGTTCCTCTCGATCGGCTCGATCTTGAAGCGCAGCTCGGCTTTCTTTAGCGCATTGCCGCGCCGGTAATAGCCGAACGATTCGGCGTAATCGCCGCGGTCCTCCAGGGCCTTGCCGAGGGCGAAGCACAGGTGATAGCGGTCCGCGCCGTCGATGTCGGGGACGCGCTCTTGCTCGCGCATCCGCGCGATATCCTCGCCGGCAAATCGATAGGTCTTGAGGTTGGCGAGGCTCCAGTAGGCATCGCCGAAGCTGGGCCGGAGCTCGAAAGCTGTGCGATAGGCGGCCACCGCCTCCGACTGCTTGCCGAGCGTCTTCAAGGCGTGCGCGATCGATAGATGGATATCGGCGTCTCGCGGCGTCTCCGCCAGGATCTGCCGGTATTCACTCGATCGCCTGCTCGTGCTTGCCCATGCCGACGCACACGGTCGCGTGCGTGATCCGGTAGGCGCGATTGCGCGGCTCGATCTTCAGCAACCGCTCGATCTGCTCGAGCGCCTGCACATGCTTGTGCCGCGCGAGGAGCGCGAGCACGTAGTCGTAGCGCATGGCGTGATAGTCGGGCTCGAGCCGCAATGCGCGCTCGAGGAGCAGCTCGGGATCGTCGTACACGTCCAGCTTCATCCCGATCTTCGCCAGCAACCGCATCGCCTCGACGTGATCGCCGTGCCTCAGCAAGAACTCGCGGATGAGCTGCTCGGCGGCGATGATTTCGCCGTCGGAAAACAGACTCGTGGCGCGTGATCACTTCCGCGGGCAGGGTTGCGAGCTTGGCGACGTGCTGGCCGGCGAAGTCGGCATCGGCTGTGCGCCCGGTCATGTTGAACAGGACCTTCAGGGCGTTCCAGCTCGCAGGCAGCGCCGGATTGATGTTTACCGCCCGCAGAAACGCCTCGATGGCGGGCTCGGCCTCCTTCAGCGCGACGTAGCAATGGCCGCGTTCCTGAAACAGCCGGCTGAAGTTCGGATGCAATTGCTCGAAGCCGCGCGAGCGTCGTCAGGGCATCGGGTATGCGCTGCAGATATCTCTGGCTGACGGCAATGACGTACCAGACGTCGCGATTCTCCGGGACTTGATTGCGCAACGTCTCGGCATCCGCCAACGCCGCCGCGAACTGGCCTTTCTCCAAGAGCGCGCGCAGGCGAAGCACCTCCGCTTCGACCCGGGACATCGGACGATTCGTCACCTCATGCACTCGCCGAGTCCCTCCCATTGTGTGTGTTTTACGCACTCACCCCGACTCGCACTATGCACGGCGCGCCGTCTTTTGTGAAACTCCGGCCGTATCGAGGCGGGTCCGGGGACGTCGCATGCTCGAATTTCGATCCGCCTATGCGAAAATTAGATGCGTTTTGGGAGCGGGGGTCTAGGATCTTCGGGACCGAGCCGCGCAGGAAATCCGGGCGCGCGCAGCGGTGTGCCGACGGCATCCTCCAGGAGTTTCACGATCATCGATGACCAGGCGGCTCCGCCATAGCGTGCACGACCCTCGACGAACGTCTGCTCCATCAACGCTGCGAGCCGCACGGGCACGCCGAAACGGCGTGCGAACTCGAGCGCGAATCCCGCGTCTTTGCATGCAAGATCCATCGTAAAACCAATATCATAGCTGCCGTTGAGGATCACCTGACTTTCGGTCTCGTGTACGAAGCTGTTGCCCGAGCTCGCAGCGATCGCCTCGAATGCGGAGCGCAAGTCGACGCCTCCCTTGGCACACAGCATCAAGGCCTCGCCGGCGGCGATCAGATGGATGAACGCGAGCATGTTGGTCACGACCTTGGTGACCGCCGCTTGCTCGATGCCGCCGAGGTGAATGACCTGTCCCCCCATCGCGCGGAGCGCTGCAGCATGAGCCTCGAACAACTGTTGCGGTCCGCCCACAAGCACGGTGATCTCGCCGGCTGCGGCGCGATGCACGCCGCCCGTGACCGGGCAGGCCAGGGTGCCGATGTCGCGGCTCGCGGCGCGGCTTGCGAGAGCCTCGATTTCCGCGAAGTCATTAGTGCTCATCTCGATCCACGCACTGCCGCGGCGCATCACGGGCAGGGCCTGTTCGAGGACCGCGGCCGTGGCGGCGGGCGAGGGTAAGCAAGTGATGAGGGCATCGCTCGCTCGAGCGAGGTCGGCCACGCGACGGCGTCCAGATGGCCCCTGCCTCGAGCGGCGTTTGTGCGGCGGATCGATCGAGATCGAAGACGCCGAGCGCGAAGCCTGCGCGCGCGAGGTTCGCCGCGAGGTGACGGCCTAAATTACCCAGTCCGACGAAGCCGTAGCGCATGATTTTCCAGGATGTGGTGGCGAATTAACCGAGCGGACGATTTACCATCTCGAGATGCAGCCCCTCGCCTGAATACGGATGGGCGAGGGCGACGGCCTCGTCGAGCTCCACGCCGAGGCCCGGAGCAGTCGGCGGAATGACGTAGCCCGACTCCCAGCGGATCGGGGTTTTCAGGATTTTCGCGTGGAAGCCTCCCCATTGCTGGATGCTTTCCAGGATCAAAAAATTGGGCGAGCACGTCGCGATCTGAATGTTGGCCGCGCCCACCACCGGACCGCAGTACAGGTGAGGGGCGATCTGCGCGTAATGGACCTCGGCGAGCGCAGCGACCTTCTTTGCTTCGAGGATCCCGCCGACGCGCCCAAGATTCATCTGCAGGATATTTGCGGCGCCCGCGGCGAGCACGCGGGCGAACTCGTACTTGGTGGTGAGCCGCTCGCCGGTCGCGATCGGGATGGCGGTGGCGCGCGCAACGAGCGCCATTTGCTCCGGCATCTCGGGTGGTACCGGCTCTTCGAACCAAAGTGGGTCGTAGGGCTCGAGATGCTTGGCCAGGCGGATGGCACCGGAGGTCGTGAATTGTCCGTGCGTCCCCACCAAGAGGTCCGCGCCCACGCCGACGGCCTCGCGCACCAGCCGCACGAGGCGTACCGTCCGCTCGATCTGCTCCTGCGTCGGCTGGCGGGGGTCGTAAGCGGAGAAGCCGCCGGTGGGGTCGAACTTGACGCCCGTGAATCCCTGCTTCAAGTATTCGCGCGGCGCGCGCCGCGGAGCGCTCGGCATCGTGATAGAAATCCTCGCCCTCTCCGTCCGCGGGATAAAGATAGCTGTACGTGCGCAAGCGCTCGTGCACTCGGCCCCCGAGCAACTGATAGACCGGCTGATCGACCGACTTGCCGATGATGTCCCAGCAGGCCATTTCCAAACCGCTCACCACGCTCATGAGCGACAGATCCGGCCGCAAGGTGAAGCCCGTTCCGTGACACTCGCGCCATAGGGCCTCGATGTGAAAGGGATTGCGCCCGAGCAAGTGGCGCGCAAACACGTCCTCGATCATGGACGCGATGATTTTCGGGCCGAAGGTCGCGGCGTACACCTCGCCGACGCCCTCGATTCCGCATGCGGTCCTGAGCTTGAGGAACACGAAATAGCGGCCGCCGTAACCCGGCGGCGGATTGCCGACGACGAATACCTTTACGTTTTCGAGTTTCATGGGCTGTCTTCGTCCTTTTGGGTTGGTCTCATCCTGCCGCGACGAGATCGGCGGCCTTCTGCGCGACCATGAGTGTGGGTGCGTTGGTGTTGGCCGATGTGACCGTCGGAAAGACCGAGGCGTCGACGACGCGCAAGCGCTCCATCCCGTGCACTCGCAGTGTCGGATCGACCACGAAGCCCTGGCCCCGCGAGCTCGGTCCCATCCGGCAGGTGCCGACCGGGTGATACACCGTCGCGGCGCGTGCGCGAAAGTCGGCGACGAGATCCGCATCGCTCATGCGCAACAGATCGGGCGCGAGCGGCTCGCGTATCAGGCTCTGAATGGCGCGCGTGCGGGCGATCGCCTGCATCAATCGGCCGCCGTGCACGACGTCGGCGACGTCTTTCTCGGTGGACAAGATAATTCGGCGCGATGCTGGGCGGCGCGACGGAAGTCGCCGCTGGCGAGATCGATGCGGCCGGTGCTGGTCGGGACGCGTCGGCTGAAAGCACAGATAGAACCCGGAAAACGGATCGAGCTGGATGCGCGTGCGCGTCGCATCGCCCGCCTGATAGGTGACCGGATTGAAATACAGCTGCACATCGGGCCGCGCGGCCTGCGGGTTGGCGCGCACGAAGCCGCCGAAATGATTGACGCTCAAGCTCACGCGGACCGCTGCGCGTCAACAGATAGCGGATGCCTGCCAGCATGCGGCCGATGCGCGAATGCAGCTCGTCGTTGAGGGTGGGGCGCGATGCCTTGAATGAATAGACCACCGCCAAATGATCCTGCAGATTCCCGCCGACCGCGGGATTGTCGAGCACGGTCTCGATGCCGTGCTCGCTCAAGCAGCCGACCCGGGCCTATGCCGGAAAGCTGCAGCAGTTGCGGTGAGTTCACCGTCCCCGCGCATACGATCACTTCGCGCTCCGCCGCGGCGAAGCAGCGCTCGTTGCCGCGGAAGAATTCCACGCCGAGCGACGCGCCGGCCCTCGCAGCGCAGCTTGACTTGCCCAAGCGCCGGTCACGAGCTTGACGTTGTGGCGCTTCAACGCAGGACGCAGGAATGCATCGCGCGGACGACCAGCGGCGGCCATTGCGGATGGAGACCTGGTAGGCAGCCGAAGCCTTCGGGATGCGGGCCGTTGAAGTCATCGGTGACCGGCAGTTTGAGCTCGGCCGCGGCTTCGAGCCATTCCCTGCGCATGGGGTGCAGATAAGGAGTGACATCCTTGACGTCGAGCGGCCCGTCGCTGAGCGCCCGCCCATCGGCGGCCACGCGCCGCTCGGATCGTTCGAAATACGGACGCACCTCATCCCAGCCCCAGCCGGGATTTCCCAGCGTCGCGCCAGTCCTCGAAATCCGCCGGCATCCCGCGGCAGTACACCATGGCGTTGATGGAGCTCGACCCGCCCACGACTCGGCCGCGCGGCCAGTACATGCCGCGGCCGTCGAGGCCGGGGCTTTCTCGGGCCTGATATTTCCAATTGACGCGCGGCATCGGCGAACGTGATCCCGTAGCCGATCGGTGCCTTGATCCAGAACCGCGCGTCGGAGCCGCCGGCCTCGAGGATCAGCACGCGATCGCGGCCGCTGGCGGACAGCCGGTCCGCCAGTACGCATCCCGCGGTGCCCGCGCCCACGATGACGTAGTCGAAGCTCTCCACGCGGGGCAGCTTAATCCTCCCGGCGCGACGCGTTATGCAATTTCGCGATTCGCCCATGTCATTTTCTCGCGATGAAACTGCCGCCGTCGCATCTCGCGGTCGAACCCTGTATGGTGCGAAAGATCACATGTACGGGGTGTCCGGATTTGAGCAGCACCACCATCGACCTCACGCCAGCGCGCTCACCGACCTCGATTTTGCGCTGGTATGTGCTGATCCTTACCTGCCTGATCTACGCCATCAACATCGCCGACCGTTATGTCGTGTCGACGGTGCTCGAGCCGATCCGGCTGGAGCTGCACCTGAACGACAAGGGCGTTGCGTTCCTCACCGGCACGCCGCTCGCGCTCTTCTATGTGGCCTTCGGCATCCCAATTTCCTGGTGCGCCGACCGGATGAATCGGCGCAACATTCTCGCCGCCTCGCTGATCATCTGGTCGGCATTCACCATCCTGTGCGGACGCTCGCGCAACTACCTGCGAATTTTTGCTCGGGCGCATCGGCGTCGGCGTGGGCGAGGCCGGCGGCACGCCGCCCTCGACCGCCATCGTGTCGGATTATTTTCCGGCGGACCGGCGGCCGATGGCGATGACCGTGCTCGCCTTGGGCGCGCCGATCGGCGCTTACCTCGGCGCGGATTTTGCCGGCAAGATCGCGCATCTCTACAACTGGCGCGCCGCGTTCATCGCCTTGGGACTGCCGGGCCTCGTCATGGGCGTGCTCGTCTACCTCACGGTGCGTGAGCCGGTGCGCGGCCGTCTCGACGGCGTGCTCGATGAATTGCGTCCGTCGCTGCGGCAATCGCTCAAGTTTCTGTGGCAACAGAAGGCGGCCTTTCATGTGGTGATGGGCGGGGGATTGTGCGCGCTTTGGGGGTGGGGCCTCATCTGGTGGACGCCGACGTTTCTGCAGCGCGCCTATAATCTCGACGTGGGGCAGGCGGGTGCGGTGACGGGCAATATTCATCTCATCGGCGGATCGCTCGCGACCATCGGCACTGCCTGGATCCTGTCGCGGCCGACCATGGCCGATCCGCGGCGCGTCGTGTGGCTGCTCGCCGCCGGCATCGCCTTTGCCACCATTCCCTCGATCATCGCGTACTGGACCCATTCGCTCTGGCGTCTGCAAGCTCATGTTCTGGATATTCATCCCGGCAATCTATTTCTACATCGGTCCCTGTTTCGGATTGCTGAACAATTTGTCGCCGTGCCACATGCGCAACATGTTCATCGCCATTTCGCTCCTGGTGGCCAATATCCTGAACATCGTCGTCGCGCCGCAGGCGCGTGGGTGCACTCAGCGACTGGTTCGCCGGTCCCGGCGGCAGTCGATGCCGCGTCCTTGCGCGCGGCGCTCTTGATTCTGGCCCCCAGCGGTTTCTGGGCCGCCTATCATCTGTGGCTCGCCTCGCGCACCATCATCGAGGATCAGAAGCGCGCGATCGGCTACACCAAGGCATGGTCGCCCTGAGGCTATCGGGCATGGGCAGGACTTCGATGGATCGACGCTGGCTGCCGTTGAACGCGTTGCGTGCGTTCGAGGGCGTCGCGCAGCACCTGAGCTTCACGGCCGCGGCCAATGCGCTGCTGATTTCGCAGAGCGCGCTGTCGCGCCACGTGATCGCGCTCGAGAAGCTGATCGGCGTACAGCTCTTCGAGCGCCGCCCGCATGCGCTCGTGCTGACCAAGGCCGGTCAACATCTGCTCACGGCGGTGATGAAGTCCTTCGACCGCCTGGAATTCGCGCTCGACGATATCCGCAACGAGGGAATCAGCCCGATGCGTACCCTGCGCGTGCAGATGCCGCCGACGTTCGCCGCCCATCTCGCAGTGCCGATCCTGCGCGATTTCCGGCATGCGGCGCCGGACGTCGAAATCGATTTGGTGAGCCCTTATGGGGTCGGCCCGCCTCTCAACGAGGTCGATGTGGCGGTGGTGTACTCCAAGCCCACGGTGACGGATCTGGTGCGCGACCTATTGTGGCCGGTGCGCCAGAGCGTGCTCTGTCATCCGCACGGTCGCCGAGCGGCACCAGGGGAAAAGCCTCGCGGAGTTCATCGAATGCGAACGAACTGATCCACGTGCGCCTCTCCGATTTGCCGCGCCATTACCTCTGGACGCAATTCGCGCGCCAGACCGGACTCAACGCCGTGAACGTCGAGCGCGGCCTGGTGTTCGACACGGCGCTGCTCGCCGTGCAGTACGCCCTGAGCGGCGAGGGCGTCGCACTCATCGACAATTACTTGTTCGGCGATTACATCCGCTCGGGCCGGCTGATCCGGCCGTTCGACGACGTTCTGGACGACGGCTTCGGCTACTACCTCGTCACCCATCCGGAGGGGCTGGCGATACCGCGATCGCGCTGTTCCGCTCCTGGCTGATCGAGCGCTTCGGCAACGCCACGGGTGCGGCGGCGCCCAGACCGTGCACTTGGCAGTATTCCGAACTCAATGAGAAGTCATGCCCGGGTGGTCGTGATCGGCGGCGGCGTCGTCGGCGCGAGTGTTCTGTATCACTTGACCAAGGCCGGCTGGAAGGACGTGCTGCTCGATCGAGCGCGCCGAATTACGTCGGGCTCGACCTGGCATGCCGCCGGCGGCATGCACACGGTGAACGGCGATCCGAACGTCGCGAAGCTGCAGCAATACACCATCCAGCTCTACAAGGAAATCGAGCGATCTCGGGCCAGTCGTGCGGTGTGCATATCACCGGCGGCGTGATGCTCGCCGGCACGCGCGAGCGGCTCGATGGCTGAAAATGGCGAAGGCGCGCGGCCGCTATCTCGAGATGGACCTCGAGATTCTTTCGGCCGACGAAGCGGCGAAGCTCTTTCCGCTCATGGATAAGAGGCACTTTGTCGGCGGGATGTACGATCCCATCGAAGGTCACGTCGATCCCGTATGGGGTGACGCATGCCTATGCGAAATCCGCTCAGATCGGCGGCGCCGAGATCGTGCGCCACACCCGTGTCACCGACTTGAAGGCGCGCGCCGACGGTACGTGGGACGTGATCACCGACCAGGGCAACGTGCACGCAGAGCACGTAGTGAATGCGGCGGGCCTGTGGGCGCGCGAGGTAGGCCGCATGGTCGGGCTCGAGTTGCCGATGCTCGCCATGGAGCATCAATACCTGATCACCGGCGATATGCCCGAACTCGCCGGCCAGAAGGAGCAGCTCCACTGCCATCGATTTCGAGGGTGAAATCTATCTGCGGCAGGAGCGTGGCGGCATGCTCATGGGCACCTACGAGCGCGCCGGCGTGCCGTGGTCGCCGACACAGACGCCCTGGGATTTCGGCCAGGACCTGTTGCCGAACGATCTCGAGCGCATCGCGCCGAGTCTGGCGGTCGGCTTCGAGCATTTCCCGTCGCTCGGATCGGCCGGCATCAAGAAAGTCGTGAACGGACCGTTCACCTTCGCACCCGATGGCAATCCGCTCGTCGGCCCGATCAAAGGGTTGCGAAATTTCTGGGTCGCCTGCGGCGTCATGGCCGGCTTCAGTCAGGGCGGCGGCGTGGGCCTTGCACTGTCGCGTTGGATGGTCGACGGCGATCCGGGCGCGGATGTCTGGGGCATGGATGTCGCCCGCTACGGCGACTGGACCACGCTTGCCTACACGAACGCCAAAGTGCGCGAGAATTATTCGCGCCGCTTCAGCATCCGTTTTCCGAACGAGGAGCTGCCGGCCGCGCGGCCGCTGCGTACCACGCCGATTTACGAGAAGCTCGAAGGCCGAGCATGCGGTGTTCGGCGATTATTGCGGGCTCGAGCATGCGCTGTGGTTCGCGCCGAGTGCAGCCGAGGCGCAACGATGAAGTGAGCTTTTGGCGCTCCAATTCGCACGAGCACGTGGCGCGGAGTGCCAGCGCGGTGCAGCGATGCGGTAGGTCTTCTCGAGATATCCAATTACGGAAAGTTCGAGATGACAGGGGCCGAGGCCGCGGCGTGGCTTTCGCGCATCATGGCCAACCGGATACCGGCCGTCGGACGCATCGCGCTGACGCCCGATGCTCAACGATCGGGGCAAGCTGATTGGCGATTTCACGCTCTGCCGTCTCGCCGAGGATCATTTCTTCCTGATCGGCACCTATGCGGCCGAAACCTACTACCTGCGCTGGTTCGAGCGGCACGTGCCCGCCAGCCGGCGTGATCGGTACGGCCATGCGCCATGCAATACACCGGTCTCTCGCTCGCCGGGCCGAATTCGTGCGCCATGCTGCAAACCTGGTGCGCGACGATCTTGCCACCGAGGCCTTTCCCTTCATGTCCTTTCGGCAGCATGGAGGTCGGCATGGTGCCGGCGTATCGTCGGCCGGGTGTCCTTCACCGGCGAGCTCGGGCTACGAGATGTGGGTGACCACCGAGTATCAGCGGGCGCTCTATGAGCTGTTGAAGGCGGCGGCGCCGGACACGGGTCTGCGGCTCTTCGGCGGACGCGCGCTGAACGCCATGCGGATCGAGAAAGGCTTCGGCACCTGGGCGCGCGAATATCGGCCCATCTACGGGCCCTTCGAGGCCGGGTCTCGGCCGCTTCGTCGACTTGAAGAAGGCATGATTTCATCGGACGTGTCGGCGGCGGCGAGGAAAAAGACAGGGCGGCGCGCTGCGCCTGCAGTGTTTCAAGGTGGCGGCGGGCAATGCCGATGCGATCGGCGATGAGCCGATCTGGCACGAGGGTAAGCCGGTCGGCTGGGTGACTTCCGGGGCCTACGGGCACCGCGTCGGCGTTTCGCTCGCGCTTGGCTACGTCCCCGCAGAGCTGGCGTCTGCCGACGCCGGATTCGAGATCGAAATCATCGGTGAACGCGTCGCGCAGCGTCTCAGAGCGCCTTGACTGCGCGCCGGCGTATCGATGCACGCCCGGCACCGGCGATCGCGTTAATGCGGGGCTCCGCAGCACTCGGCGCGCGAGGAGGATGAATGTCGAGCACCCCGAACACCGCGCCGGGCTACAACGGGCTTACCGAGCTCACCGCAGGGCTGCCGGCGGAGGCTTATTTCGATCCGCGCCAGTTACGAGCGGGAGCTGCAGCGCATCTGGTATCGCAACTGGATCTACGTCGGCCGCTCGAGCGAGCTCGCGCGAAGCGCGCTCGTTTCATACCTTCGAATGGGCGATCAAAAAATCCTGGTGGTGCGGGACGACGCGGGCGCGCTGCAGGCCTTCCATAATACCTGCCGTCATCGCGGCGCCGAGCTGTGCCGCGAGAGCGCCGGGTCGCTGCGCACCGGCGCCATCGTCTGCCCGTATCACGCGTGGATGTACAACCTGCAGGGCGAGCTGCTGCGCACCTCCTCGAAGGCCCATCCGCAGGGTTTCGATCTCGCGCGACTATCCGCTCTACGGCGTCCGCGTGCTCGAGTGGCGCGGCTTCGTGTTCGTGTGCCTGGCGCGCAATCCGCCGCCGCTCGAGCGGCAATTCGATCTGCCCTTGAATCGCATGGATGCATGGCCGCTCGAGGATCTCGTGCTCGGTCATGTGCTCTCGAAGACCATCGAGAGCAACTGGAAGATCTTCTGGGAGAACTACAACGAGTGCCTGCACTGTCCCGAGCGTGCATCCGAGACTCTCGAGCCTCGTGCCGATTTTCGGACGCGGACTTCTCGAGGAACGGGACGATCCGGAATGGAGCCGGCATGCAGGGGATCCCGATCCGAAGTACAAGGGGGGTCTGCGCGCAGGCGCCGCCACCTGGTCGACGGACGGCCAGTCGGTGGGCGCGCCTTTCCCGGCGTTGACGCGAGGAGGACCGCAAGACGGGCCACATCTATCTCACCGGCTTGCCCTCGATGTTCATCGTCGGCCATGTCGACTATGTGCGTGTCGTGCGCTTGCTGCCGCTGGGGCCGGAGCGGACCGAGCTGCGCGTCGAGTATCTGTTCTCCCGCGAAACCTTGGCGGATCCGGCATTCGACATGAGCAAGGTCGTCGATTTCACCAATCAGGTGATGATCGAGGATGCCGAGGTGTGCGAGATCAATCAGCGGGGACTGCGCGCGCGCGATCACGTGCGCGGCGTGGTGATGCCTGAAGAGTACGTGATCCGGCAGTTTCACGAGTGGGTCGGCCTAGAACTGGCACGTGCCTAAGCTCCCCTGCGCGCTGGCGGCCGCGCTGCTCGCTGCGCCTGCAGCCATTCGAGCTCCGCAAGGCCCCGCCTCGCAGGAGCAGGTCCTCAACATCTACAACTGGGCCGACTACATCGGCTATCGCACCATCGCGGAGTTCGAGCGCGACGACGCACATCAAGGTCGTCTATCAGACCTACGACTCGAATGAGACGCTGGAGGCGGTCCTCATGGCCGGGCATTCCGGCTTCGACATCGTCAGCACCACCACCGGCTTTTATGGCCGTCAAATCCGGGCCGGCGCCTATCTGCCGCTCGACAAGAGCAAGCTGCCGAACCTCGCCAACATCGATCCGCAGGTGCTCGCGATCCAGGCCCAGGCCGATCCCGGCAATCGCTATGCGGTGCCCTACCTGCATGCGATGAATGGCTTCGTCTACAACGTCGACGAGATCAAGAAGCGCATGCCCAATGCCCCGACCGATAGCCTCGCCATGCTGTTCGATCCGGCGGTCATCTCCAAGTTTGCCGATTGCGGGGTGACGTTTCTGGATTCGCCGCCGGACGTGATCCAGCTGGCCCTGGCCTATCTGCATCGCGACCCGAACTCGCAGAGTCTTGAGGACTTGCAGGCCGCCGAGCACGTGGTGATGGCGGTGCGACCCTATATCCGCACCTTCGATTCGAACGATTATTGGCATCAGCTGGCGGCCAAGGATGTCTGCCTGTCGATTGCCTGGTCGAGCGATTACTACGTTGCCCAAGCGCGAGCCCGCGAGGACGGCACCGGCGTGCATCTCGCCTTTTCGCTGCCCAAGGAAGGCTCGAACATCACCTACAACGCGTTGCTCATTCCGGCCTCGGCGCCGCATCCCGACGCTGCCCATAAGTTTCTCAATTTCATCCTGGATCCGAAAGTGATCGCCGAGATCACCAACGACATCCACTACGGCAACGACAACGTGCGGGCGGGTGCGTACGTCGATAAGTCGATTTTGGACGATCCGTCGGTGTACCCGCCGGCCGCGCTGCGCGCGCAGTTGTACTTGCCGGGCGAGCTCCGTCCCGACTATGAACGGGCGCGCACGCGCGTCTGGACGCGCATCAAAACGGGGCAGTGACAGGCCGTGGCGGCGCCGGGGCGCCGCTTGCGCCGCCAGGACCGCCGGAGGCGCCCGGAACGCAAGTTTTCCAGGGTTTTTTCAGTGATTATGCGACCTGGCGCAATCTTCCAAAACACTGGAAATGTTAACTTGCGCCCCCATGTAAAGGGTCCGCTCGCACGGTGCGACGGAGTTACATGGAGTAGGAGATAACAATGCTCAGTCTGATCGCCCGTTGGGGCCACAACGTGCTACTCGTGGGGGCCAGCTTCCTGGTTCTCGCGGTTCTGTCCGTCACGCGCTAAATTTCGAGTATCCGGCGGGACTTCCAGGTCCGCCGTCGTGATGTGCCGCGATTTCCACAGCACCCAGCTGTAGTAGCACACGTAATAACCGATTAACACGAAGAAGATTCCCATCGTCAGCGGGCTTTGCATCGCTGCCTTCGGCCCGGCCGTCGGCGCGGTGTCGCCCGCGGTGCCCAGCACACTGCTGGACTGCGCGAAGCGATAGATCAAACGGCCGACGAACAATAAGGTGACCGCAATGCCCGTATAGGTGTGCGGTATGTAGTAGCGCCGTCCGTTCTCGATCGCGAAGCGCGTGCGGCTCGCACCCCACAACGCGAGTGCGGCTCCGATGAGCAGACCCCCGAGCTCCTGCAAAATAAAGTGACGCGCGCTCAGTGTGAGCACGACGGCGAGCAGCAGGAAGATCGCGATGCGCACGATCATCCGCGTCTGCGCCAAGGGTTGGCGTCCGAAGGTGCGTCTGAATCGCCGGTACATGGCGAGCGGAATGAGAAGCGCGAAGACCCAGGGCAAAATTCGCGAGTAGTCGGGCGGCATTTCATCGATACTACACCAGGGATAGGTCAACCGAGCGTTCAAGTGGCGGCTCCTCAGCTGATTCGCGGCGTCGGAATGTGGGCGGCGATTTCCGTCAACGTCTCGAACATGATCGGCGCGGGGGTGTTCCTGAAGACGCGCGTCATGACCTGCAACGTCGGCAGCCCGAAGATCGTGATGCTGGTGTGGATCGCCGCGGGATTGCTCGCGCTCGCCGGCACGTTCTGTTATTCGGAGGTCGCCGCGCTCATGCCGGAAGCGGGCGGAGACTATGTCTATCTGCGCCGCGCCTATGGGCGCATCGTCGGTTATCTCTTCGGCTGGATGGCGTTCGCAGTTTTGCGCACGGGATCACAGGCCGCGCTGGCCGTCGGCCTCGCCATTTTCATGAACGTGGCGCTCGGCGGCGCACTCGAGCGCTGGCATGCCGATGTCGAGATTCTTGGCTTGCATGCGAGTCTCGGCGGTACGACGCTCGTCGCCGTCGCGACCATCTGGGTGGTCACCACCATTAACTGCGCGAGCGTGTCGACCGGCGGACGCACCGCGCTCGTGGTTACGATCGCCAAAGTGGTGCTCGTGGTCGGCGTGGGGGCCGGCGCCTTCCTGCTTGCACCGGGTGCGTTCAATCATTTCAGCGAATCCGGACTTGGCGGTACCTGCGAGGGCGTGGCAGCGAGCGCGCGCGGCGGCATCGCGGGCTTCGGCGCGGCCATGCTGGGTGCGCTGTGGGCCTACGACGGCTGGAACAACGTGGCGCCCCTTGCCGGGGAGATTCGCGATCCACAGCGCAATCTGCCGCGCGCTTTCATCGGCGGCACGCTGCTGGTCGCGGCGTTGTACCTATTCGTGAACGCCGGCTACTACTATGTGCTGACGCCGCTGCAAATAGCCAGCGTTCCGCAGATCTCATCGGTGGCCACCGAGGTCAGCAAACGATTTCTGGGACCGACCGCCGTCGCGTTCACGGCCATCGCCATGGTGATCTCCTCGTTTGGGTCGCTGCATTCGAGCGTGCTTTCCAATTCGCGCATTCCCTTCGTCATGGCGCGTGAGGGTCTATTCTTCAGGGCGCTCGCGCGATTGTCGCCCCGCTCGAGCGTTCCGGTGCGGGCGCTCCTCGCGCAGGGGGCATGGGCGAGCCTGCTCGCGATCTCCGGCACGTACGACACGCTCACGGACTCGGTGATCTTTGCCTCCTGGCTGTTCTACGGGCTCGTGGCCGGCGCTCTATTCGTGTTCCGGCGCACCCTCCGAGATACGCCGCGGGCGTACCGCGCGCCCGGTTATCCGTTCATCCCGATCGTTTTTTTGCTGGTGACCGCCGCACTCCTCATCAACACGTTCATTGCGACACCGCGCCAAGCGCTGCAAGGTATGGCCACACTCATCGTCGGCCTGCCGTTCTATTGGTACTGGACACGACAGCGGCCGTCCGCCGGGTAGGAGACCCCCTACAGAGGGTATCGGGGGCGCCCTGCTGTCGTTGCGGCGCTTCGGAGATAGTCTCTTCTCCCGGCTAAATCGGAATCAACACGTTTGGGAGATATAAAGATGTCAATAAGCACGATCCTACTCATCGTCTTGGTTCTGCTGCTGCTCGGTGCGTTGCCAACGTGGCCATACAGCACAGGCTGGGGTTATTACCCCGCAGGCGGTCTCGGCTTGGTGGTCATCATCCTGTTGGTGCTGGTAGTCGCCGGGCGGATTTAGGCGCGTGCCAGGAGCGCGCGCCGCAGAGACAGGTCGCGTGGGGCAGGGCGTATGCGGCCGAACGGTCGCGGCACTGGGGATGGTATTAGTCGGGCTCCCGCCGGCGATCGCGATGGATCGGGCGGGCGGGAGCCCGGGCGGGCCGGGTGAGGCCTTCGCTGCGCAACCCTGTCCGACCCGCTTCGACTATTTGGTGCTGGCGAGCTTTGCCGACGCGCCGAGCCTCTTGAGTCTTTCCACTTATCAATTTCGCAGCGAGATCGGCTTCAGCACCATTGCGCTTACCGGCTTGCTACGAGTCGACTTCCGGCGCGACGCAACCGCCGGGATCGAGCCCGGCGCGGAAGGTTGCCGCTCTCGCGGCGGCATGCGGGCTCGCCTGCAGACCGGCTGATCCGCCTTCAAGGCGGCGGACTCGCGCTGATCAGGGCGAGGTCCCCGGAGCGGTGCTCGTCCCAGATGACGTACGTGCCGCACGCCACCACGACGGCTGCGCCGGCGAGCAAGCTCGCGGAGGGCGACGCCGACCAGAAAATCCAGTCGATGGCGAAGGCCCACAAGAGCGAGGTGTATTCGAACGGACCCACGACCGATGGTGGCGCGCGCCGGAATGCATCCGTGATCCAGTACTGGCCGAGCGCACCCGCGATGCCGACCCCGGCAAGCCACGGCCACTCGGCGGGCGGCACGGGATGCCAATCGAATAGGGCGAGAGCGCCGGACCCCAACCCCACGAGGGTGAAATTCCAGAATATGGTGCCGATGTTGGAGTTGCTGCGGCCAAGCGACCGCACGGTCAATGCCGAGAGGGAATAGCATACCGTCGCCGCCGTGGCAGCCGCAGCCGCCGTGAAAGATACGGATCCCTTGCTCCAGGGATGCAGAATGATTAGCACGCCGCCCATGCCGGCGACGATGGCGCACCAGCGCCGCCCGGTCACCACCTCGCCGTGCATCGGCACCGACAGAGCCGTCATGAGGAGTGGAGCGACCATGAACAATGAATACGTCTGCGCCATGCTGAGCCGGTGCACGGCGAACACGAAAGAGCCGAGCATGGCGATGCCGAGCACTCCTCGAGCCAAATGCAAGAGCGGCTGACCGCCGCGCAACTGCGGCCACGCTCTTTGGAACGCGATCGTGCACGTCAGCAGCGCGAGCGAGGAGAAGCAGCGCAGGCAGGCGACTTGCATCGGCCCGTAATGAGAGGACAAGCGCTTCAGCAGCGAGTCCATGATGGCAAAGACGAACACCGCGGCGATCATGGACATGATGCCGCGCAGGCGGTTGTTGGACGGCGAGAGGGCCGCGATGACGGCAAGCGTGGGGTTGCGCATGGTTTACGCAACAATTGTAATGGATCGGCCGCTTGCGCGGCCGATAAGTCGGCGGCGCCGAGCGCTAAGCCGTCGCCACCGGCACGCGTGCGGGCTGCAGCCCCAACGCGCGACGACGCACATCCATGAGCTTCAGGATCATGGGCGTCAAGATCAGCTGCATCGCAAGCTCCATCTTGCCGCCGGGACACACGATGATGTTCGGCCGCGACATGAACGAGTCGTGAATCATCGACAGAAGATATTGAAAATCGATTCCCTTGGGATTTTTGAAGCGGATCACGACGAAGCTTTCATCCGCCGTTGGAATATAGCGCGCGGTAAACGGATTGGAGGTATCGACCGTCGGCACGCGCTGGAAGTTGATATGGGTTTGGGAGAACTGCGGACAGATGTAGTTCACATAGTCGGGCATGCGCCGCAGGACCGTGTCGACCACGGCCTCGGTGGAGTAGCCGCGTGTCTCGCGGTCGCGATGCAGTTTCTGGATCCACTCGAGATTGATGATGGGCACTACGCCGATGATGAGATCCGCGTGCCGGCCGACGTTCACCTCAGGAGTGACCACGGCGCCGTGCAGGCCTTCATAGAAAAGCAGGTCGGTTCCCTCGGGAATCTCCTCCCATGGAGTGAAGGTACCGGGCTCTTGCCGGTAAGGACCCGCTTCCTTGTCGTTGTGCAGGTAGCGGCGAGTCTTGCCGCTTCCCGTTTCCCCGTAGCCGCGAAACTGCGTCTCGAGCTCCTCGAACAGGTTGTTGGCGGGGCCGAAGTGACTGAAGTGCTGATCGCCGCGCGTGCCCGCTTCGGCCATTTTTTCCTTCATCTCCTCCCGGTCGTAGCGGTGGAACGAGTCGCCCTCGACCAGCACCGCGTTGATGCGCTCGCGGCGGAAAATGGAATTGAACGTGCGTGTTACGGACGTCGTGCCCGCACCGGAGGAGCCCGTGACGGCGATGATGGGATGCTTGGCTGACATAAGCGGCCCTCTAGGTCCATTCAGTCTGGATGAAAAGCGAACGCTCCTTGAACAGCGGCGAGCTGTAGATGCGGTCGAGCCCCTGATCGTGCTCCAGGTGGTAGCGCTCGATGCGCTCGACCTCCGAGCGGCAGCCGAGAATCAGGGGGATGCGCTGATGCAACTCGTCGGGTACGCAGTCGAGAACCCGGCCGCGGCCCCAAGAGGCGGCGCCGCCCGCCTGCTCGACGATCATCGCCATGGGGTTGGCCTCGTAGAGGAGACGCAAACGCCCGGGCTTGCTAGGCACCTTGGTATCCCGCGGATACATGAAGAGGCCGCCGCGGATCAAGATTCGATGCACTTCGGCGACCAGCGAGGCGATCCAGCGCATGTTGAAGTCCTTGGCGCGCAGGCCCGCGTGGCCCTGCAGACACTCGACCACATAACGCTTCACCGGCGGCTCCCAGAAGCGCTCGTTCGAGGCGTCGATGGCGAACTCGTTGGTGTCGGACGGGATGGTCATGTTCGGATGGGTGAGGACGAATTCTCCGAACCCGCGGTCCAAGGTGAACCCGTGAACGCCGCGTCCTAGGGTGAGCACCAGCATGGTGGTCGCACCGTAAATCGCATAGCCCGCGCACAGCTGCCGCGATCCGGGCTGCAGGAAGTCCTCGACGCACGCGGGCTTGGTCTTGCGCGGCGCCTCGAGCACCGAGAAGATGCTACCGACCGGGGCGTTCACGTCGAGGTTGCTCGAGCCGTCGAGTGGATCGAAAGCGAGCAGGTACTTGCCGAGCGGATATTCCTCCGGAATGGCATAGGGTCCGGCGAGCTCCTCGGACACGATGCCCGCCAGATGGCCGCCGTACTCACTGGTGCGCAAAAAGATATCGTTGGCGATGACGTCGAGCTTCATTTGCCGCTCGCCTTGGACGTTGATCGCCTCGGCATCGCCCTGTGCGGCGCCGAGCGCACCGCGACCGACGATGAAGCTGATCCGTTTGCACGCGAGTCGCACGTGATTGAGCACCGCCGTGAAATCACCCGTGGCCTCGGGGAAGCGCCGCTGCTCCTCGATCATGAATTCCGTGATGGTCTTTTTTTCTCTGGTGCTCATGCTTCCCTCCCTGCGGCGTATCGCGGGCGCCGGCCCAATTTGGTCGCGAACGCGTACTCGAGCTCCAGGAATGGCCTATCGCACGAATCCCAGGAGGTTAGTAAGAGATCCGCTCCGGAAAAATCCTCTCCGCAGGTCCAATCGCTCGGTGTGACCACGGTGAAGAGTCCTGCACGTTTCGCCGCGGCAAGCCCCTGCAGCGAATCCTCGACGGCGACACAGTCGGCGGATGATTCGCCAAGCTCGCGCAGCACGAACCGATAGATGTCCGGCGCGGGCTTTTTTTGCGCAACCGCATCGCCCGCGCCGATGACGCTGAAGCGTCCGGCGGCGCCTGCGCCGAAATGGGCGCCGAGCAGCGCGTCGATGTTCTCTCGCGTGGTGGTCGAGGCAATGGCAAGCGTTACGCCGGCGCTCTCAGCCTCCTTGAGCAGGCGCTTGATCCCGGCGCGCAATGGCACGCAGCCTGTGCGCACGAGGCGCGCGTAGTGGTCGCTCTTGGTGCGGTGAATGGCCGGAATGCGCGTCTGGAGCGCCGCGCGTTCCTCGCTCGAACAGGGGAGCGATTCGACGAATGCAGCCAACCGCTCCTTGCCCCCGGTGACGGCGAGCCAGCGGGCGTAGTCCGACGTGCTCCAATGCCAGTTGAGGCGATGCTCGGCGAAAGCGCTGTTGAAGGCTTCGCGATGCGCTTCCTCGGAATCCGCGAGCGTCCCGTCGACATCGAAGATGATCGCCTTGATCCTCACGAGAACACCCGGCTCGCCCGCAAATCCGCGCCCTCGATGGTCATGAGCTCCTCGCGGGTGAGCTCGTGGCCGGCCTGCGCGAACAGCCGGTTCGCCTGCCGCAGCCGGGCGCGGTCGAGGGCATTGCGGATCGAGCGCGCATTGGCGAAATGCGGCTGCTGCATGCGCAACGGGATGTACTCGCGTAGGGCCTCGAGGCCGTCGTCGCTCAACCGATATTGCATCGCGTCGAGCATGCGCTGCGCGATCGCCTCGAGTTCACCCGCGCCGTAGTCGGGAAACTCCAGGTGATGTGCGATGCGCGACGAGAGCCCCGGATTGGAGCGGAAAAAAACCTGCATACGCTCGCGGTATCCGGCGAGGATCACGACCAGGTCCGCGCGCTGGTTTTCCATGACTTGCAGCAGGATCTCGATTGCCTCCTGACCATAGTCCCGCTCGTTCTCGGGACGATATAGATAGTAGGCTTCGTCGATAAACAACACGCCGCCCAGCGCCTTCTTCATGACCTCCTTGGTTTTCGGGGCGGTATGGCCGATATACTGCCCGACGAGGTCATCGCGCGTCACCGCGGTCACCTGGGCTTTGCGCACGTAGCCCAGACGATGCAGGATCTGCGCCATGCGCAGCGCCACCGTCGTCTTGCCGGTGCCGGGATTGCCTGTGAAAGACATGTGCAGAGAGGGCGATCCGGCGACCAGACCCAATTGCGCGCGGGCGCGCTCGATGAGCAGAAGCGAGGCGATGTCGCGGACCCGCGCCTTCAAGGGTTTCAGTCCGATGAGCTCGCGGTCGAGCTCGTCCAGCACTTCGCTCACGTGCGAGCTCGCCAGCAGCGCGCGCAGGTCGATGCGCTTAGGGCTGGCGTCGACCCCGTCGGGCTGCTTCGCGCTGCTGCTCGCCTGATTCACATCATGTCCTTCCCGTAACGGCGGCCCGCGGGGACCTGCGCGGCGTAGCTCTCGAGGGTGTATTGAATGTGCCGGCCTGCCATCTCGTGGCGCTTGAGGAGGAAGCCCGGCTCCTCCGCCGGCCGGTTCACGATGAATGACAAGCGCGTCGTCTCGAAGCCGCGCGTCGCGTCGAAAGCGTTCACGCGCACGTAGCACAGGCGGTGCATTTCGCGGCAGGCCAGCACCTCACGCACGGCGTCCGCGGAATCGTGCAGGTCGAACAGCGGGTTACCCCACATCTCCCAGAAGGAATTCCGAGGATGCGGATCGTCGGTGTACTCGACGCCGATGGCCCAGCCCTGCTCGATCGCATAGTCGATCTGGGCGCGGATCTCGTCGTCGGTGAAATCGGGAAGAAAGGAAAAAGTGCCCTGGGTGATGCGCATGGTGGCTCCTTTCAGGCGACGGTCGCCGTCGTTACGAAGTCCGCGGTGTCGGTCGATTGATAATTGAACGTCACATCCTTCCAAGTCTCGAGCGCGGCGCGCAGGGGGCCGCACCAGCGGGCGGCGGCGGCGAGAATCTCGGGCCCCTCGTTCCAAATGTCGCGCCCCTCGTTGCGCGCCTTGATCATGGCTTCGAGTGCCACCCGGTTGGCGGTCGCTCCCGCCTGGATGCCCTGGGGATGGCCGATGGTGCCTCCGCCGAACTGCAACACCACATCCTCGCCGAGATAGCTGAGCAGTTGATGCATCTGCCCCGCGTGGATGCCGCCCGACGCTACCGGCATGACTTTGCGCAATCCCGCCCAGTCTTGATTGAAGAAAACGCCGTGCTCGAGGTTTCGTGGAGTGACACTATCCCTACAGTTAGAATATATCCCCTTGATAACATTGGGATCGCCTTCGAGCTTACCGACGACGGTGCCGGCATGGATGTGGTCGACGCCGGCCATGCGCATCCATTTGGCGATGACCCTAAAGGACACGCCGTGGGACTTCTGGCGGGTGTAGGTACTGTGCCCCGCACGATGCAGATGCAGGATCATGTCGTTGCGGCGGGCCCATTTGGCCATGGATTGGATGGCCGTATAACCGATCACGAGGTCGATCATCACGATGCACGACCCCAACTCCTTCGCGAAGTCGGCGCGCTCGTACATATCTTCCATCGTGGCGGCGGTCACATTGAGGTAGTGGCCCTTCACCTCGCCGGTTGCCGCTGCCGCCTTGTTCACCGCCTCCATGCAGTAGAGAAACCGGTCCCGCCAGTGCATGAAGGGCTGCGAGTTGATGTTCTCATCGTCCTTCACGAAGTCGAGACCGCCCTTCAGGGCTTCGTACACCACGCGGCCATAGTTCTTACCCGAGAGGCCGAGCTTGGGCTTGGTGGTTGCGCCGAGCAGCGGTCGGCCGAACTTGTCGAGGCGTTCGCGCTCGACGACGATGCCCGTCGGGGGTCCTTGAAAAGTCTTGAGATAGGCGACCGGGATGCGCATGTCCTCGAGTCGCAGGGCCTTTAAGGGTTTGAAGCCGAAGACATTGCCGATTATCGATGCCGTCAAGTTGGCAATCGATCCTTCTTCAAATAGATCAAGGTTATATGCGATATAACTAAAGTATTGTCCAGGAGAGCCCGGCACCGGCTCGACGCGATACGCCTTGGCGCGGTAGCGATCGCAGGCAGTCAGGCGATCGGTCCAGACGACGGTCCAGGTGGCGGTAGATGATTCGCCCGCGACGGCGGCCGCCGCTTCCACCGCATCGACACCGTCTTGCGGCGTGATACGGAATAGGGCAATAACGTCGGTGTCCAGCGGCTCGTAGTCAGGGTCCCAATAGCCCATTTGAGCGTAGGGCATGACCCCGGCTTGGTATCGATCTCGTTGCTCGGCCATCTCGCGCGGCTCCTCAAGAGTGGGCTCTGACGCCTGGGAATCGTCTGACTCTAGACCTGCCGATCCATCAGTGATAATCAATATTGGTTCGGTACAGAATAAGCCCGGCCTTATGATAGGCCGGGTGGCGGCGCAGCGAGGGATCCCATGTCGATACAACACGTCTCTCTCCGGCAGCTCCGGGTCTTCGAGGCCGCGGCGACCAACCGCTCGTTTTCCAAGGCGGCGCAGCTTTTGCATCTCACCCAGCCCGGCGTCTCGATGCATATCAAAGAGCTCGAGAGCAACGCGGGCTTGCCGTTGTTCGAGCGCCTTGGCAAGAAGCTGCACGTGACCGAGGCCGGGCAGGAGCTGCTCGCGCGCGTGCGCGAGATCTTGCGTTCGCTCAAGGATGCGGAGGAGGCGATCGACGGCCTGAAAGGACTGAAGCGCGGGCGCATCAATCTCGCCGTGGTAAGCACGGCGAAGTATTTCGCGCCGCGGCTGCTCGCGCGGTTCGGCAAGGATTTTCCGCAACTCGACATCCGGCTGGCGGTGAACAATCGCGATTCGGTGATCGAGCAGCTGGTCGCGAACGAAGTCGATCTCGCCATCATGGGCCGCTCGCCACAGACGCTCGACACGGTCGCCGAGCCCTTTGCGCCGAATCCGCACGTGATCATCGCCGCGCCCGACCATCCTCTGGCGGGGGTGCGCCGTGTGCCCGCCGATCGGGTGGCGCGCGAGACGTTCATCGTGCGCGAGCCGGGCTCCGGCACGCGCCTCGCGATGCAACAGTTCTTCGAAGAACGGCGCTTCAATTTTCGGGTGGCCATGGAGATGGCGAGCAATGAAACCATCAAGCAAGCGGTCATGGCGGGGATGGGCGTGAGCTTCATCTCGAGACACACCCTCGACCTCGAGCTGCAAACCGGAAGATTGGTGATCCTCGATGTGAGCGGCACGCCGGTGATCCGGCAGTGGCACGTTGCGCATCTGGCGAAGAAGCGCCTATCGCCGACCGCCGCGGCGTTCAAGCGCTTCGTGCTTACCCAGGGACGATATTTGTTGCGGGCGCAGGGCGCGCCCTAGCTGCCAGGCCACGCGCGCTCGAGGAGCGCCGGTAGGACGCTGCCCGCCGGGCCGCACAGCGCGAAGCTGACGCGTTCTTCGATGCCGGTGACATTCGGATTCACCTGCACGGTCACCGCGCCTGCGTCGGATGCGAGGTCCGTCAGGGAGGCGGCGGGCTGCACGATTGCGGAGGTGCCGACGCAGAAGAACAGATGCGCGCTGCGCGCGGCAACCTGAGCCGCCCGCCATTCCTCAATGGGCAGGCTCTCGCCGAACCAAACGACGCCCGGGCGAATACGCGCACGGCAGACTGCGCAGCGCGGCGGCTCCACGCGGCATCCTTCAGCCTGTGCGGGTGCCGCGTCGGAACAAGCGTACGGGCGGCGGCAGCTCTCGCAGTACGGACGCGCGATGCGGCCATGCAAATGGAGCACCGCGGGGCTGCCGGCACGCTCGTGCAAGTCGTCGACGTTCTGTGTGATCAGGGTGAGTTCGGGAACGCGGCTGGCGAGTTGTGCGATGGCGCGATGCGCCGCATTCGGCAGGGCGCCGCGCACGGCCGCGCGGCGCCATTCGTACCAGTCCCACACGAGCGCGGGGTCGCGATCGAACGCTTGTGGCGTGGCGAGCTCGGCCGGGGCGAAATTTGCCCATAGTCCGGTTTGGCCGTCGCGGAAGGTGGGGATGCCGCTTTCCTGGGACACACCGGCCCCCGTGAAGACCACGACGCGCAGGGCGCCGCGGAGTGTCTCGATCAGCGACTCGGGAAAGTTCATTCCGACCCCGCTTTGATCGTAGCAGAAGCGGCGGATTACGGCTTTGACGCGGGTTTCCTGCAGAAGGAGATCAGGGATATGATGAGGCTGTGCTAGGCAAGGACGCTTGACATAACGCAACCCGCCGATTAGGTGCCGTCGTAAAGCGCGGCCTTGGTTTGCACGTCGCCGCAGGGGCACGGAGTGCAGCGAAAGCCAGTAATCAATCAAAAAACGGACTCGAGGGGATTCCATCTATGAAGGGCTCAACCTTATTGAAGTTGGTGTTTTCGTGCGCCATTCTTGTGGCGGCCGGTAGCGCGCTGCCGGGCTCACTCACGACTGCGCAGCTGGCGAAGGCATCGCAGGTTCCTGTCATCGTGATCCTCAAGGATCAGCTGTCGAGCCTGCCGCCATCGCGCGAATCGATGACGCCGCGCAGCGCGGCCATCGCCACGGCGCAATCGGACGTGCTCGCGATGTTGCAACGATCCGGTCCGCACAGCGTGCACTCGTTCAACACCATCAATGCGTTTGCGACCAAGGTGACGGCCAGCGAGGCGACGGCGCTTGCGAGCCATCCGGATGTGCAGGCCGTGGTGCCCGATGCCATCATCCACGCGCCCCGTGTGCAGAAAGACTCGCCGAGCAAGTCATCCGGCGCGCCCAGCGCAGGGCCGACCGACAACGGACTGTGCAATACCCTCGAGCCCGAGGCACTGCAGCTCACGCATACGGCGTATCTCGACACGTCCACACCGCAAGCGCAGGAAGTGGTGGACGGCAACGGCGAGAAGGTCACGGGCAAGGGTGTCAAGGTCGCGTGGATCGCCGACGGCATCGACATTCACAACCCGAGTTTTATCCGCGCGAATGGCTCGCTCGTTTTCATCGACTATCAGAATTTCTCGGGTGATCCGGCGGGGACTCCCACCGACGGCGGTGAAGCGTTCTTGGACGCGAGCTCGATCGCTGCGCAGGACGTGTCCAATGGCAAGGTCCTTAACTACGACATCAGCCAGTTCGTGTCCACGGCGCATCCGCTGCCCTCGCCATGCAACATCCGTATCCGCGGCATGGCGCCCGGTGCATCGCTGGTCGGCCTCAAGGTCTATTCCGATGCGGGATTCACCACGACGTCTTTCTTCGTACAGGCCATCGAGTGGGCCGTCGTCCACGACAGAGTGGACGTGCTCAACGAGTCCTTCGGCGGTAATCCCTATCCCGACAACAACAACGACCCGATTTCCCTGGCCGACGAGGCCGCCGTGGCGGCCGGTGTGACGGTCGTCGTAAGCACGGGCGATGGCGGTTACTCGGGAACGAACGGAACACCGTCGACGAGTCTCGAAGTCATCGCCGCCGGCGCGAGCACGCAATATCGCGCCTACGTGCAGACGAGCTATGGGGCGCAATCACTCGTGAAGGTGCCCGGCTGGATCAGCGACAATATTTCCCCGTTGAGCTCTGGCGGCTTTGCCCAGACCACGGCGCGCACTGTCGATATCCTGGCGCCGGGCGACCTCAGCTGGGCCGCGTGCTCGACGAACCAAGCCCTGTTTACCGACTGCTCCAATTACAATGGCGGCGGCCCCACTCCCGTACAGAACACCGGAGGCACCAGCGAGTCCTCGCCGCTGACCGCAGGTGAAGCGGCCCTGATCATCCAAGCGTACCGCAGTACCCATTACGGCAGGACCCCGACCCCGGCGCTGGTGAAGCAAATCATCATGAGCACGGCGCAGGATCTTTCGGCGCTGCCATCGGAGCAGGGCGCGGGACTCATCGACGCCTTGGCCGCCGTAAAGCTGGCGCTGTCGATCCACGATCAAAACGGCACGCCGATGCGGCAGGCCGAAAGCTTGCTGTTCAGTCCCACCAGCGCGATTGCCGTCGCCGAGCCGAATACGTCCAAGAGTTTGACGGTGACCGTCACGAACGCCGGTACGTCCAAGCAGTACTTGACCCCCTCGCTCGAAATCCTGGGGTCGCCGATCGCCGGAGCGACGACCAGCGTCAACCTCGATCCCGCCAGTGACCCGGTGCTCCTCAACCCCGACGGTGATCCGCGTTCCTATACCACGCGGGAGTTCACGGTACCGGCCGGCGCCGCGCATCTGGACGCCTCGATCGCCTGGCAGGAGACGGCATCGACTTCTCTCATCGTCTACTTATCGCTCATCGATCCGTCGGGTCGCCAGGCGATCTATTCGCTCCCGCAAGGTTTCGGCCAAGGCTACGGCCACGTCGATGTGGTGAAGCCGGCCGGCGGCACCTGGACCGCGGTGTTCTTTACTCGTCCTCCCGGCGTTGCGGCTTCCTATTCGGGCCCGGTCGTATTTACCTGGGCCGCCGAAAACTACGTCACGATCGGCAGTGTGCATCCGTCCGCACTCGATGTGGCGCCAGGTAAGTCGGCGTCTTTCACGGTGGATTACCAGATGCCCGCGCGGTCGGGCGATCTGGGAGCGGCCATTCGCTTCACAGGATCGAGCTGTGCGAGCGGCACGACAGTGCCGGAGATCCCGGTGAGCTTGCGTACGCTAATACCCATCGGTCCGACCGGCGGCTCGTTCACCGGCACCATCACCGGTGGCAACGGCCGTGCGGGTGTGGGGCCGTACCAGACCTACGAGTTCAACGTTCCGGCGGGCCACGGCAGCATGAGCCTCAATCTGCAGACGGCCGACCGGGGTGATTATCTCGAGGGCGTGCTCGTCGATCCCAACGGTATGCAAATGAGCGTGCAGCCGAACGCCGATGTGAACGGCAATCAGCAATACGGGATGACGTTGAGCCACTACTCCCCGCAAGCCGGCCGCTGGCGGTTCACGCTGGTAACGAACTTCACGGTCTCCGGCAATGAGACTTCCTTGCCCTTCACGGGCCGAGTCTCGTTCAGTCACAGCAACGGGGTGGAGGCGACGGGTCTGCCGGACAACCCGGCAACGCTCCTCTCCGCAAGCGGCGCACCGGTCACGGTGACGGTGAACGTCACGAACACCGGCTCGGTGACTTCGGCGTACTTCGTCGATTCCCGGCTGCAAACGCCGATCCTGCAGCAGTTGCCATCCTATGCGTGCAGCGGCACCAACACGCTGCCCAATCAGTGCGGGGAATACGTACTGCCGACCGAGGTCGGCACCATCCAATTCTTTGCAACGGCCACCGCGCCTATCGAAATGGATGTTTATAACGATGTGGGGATCAACGTCGCAGCGACGGGCAATCCGGATGTCTGGGCCGTGCCGGCGGGACCTAATTCCGTGCTCGCCACGCTGACCGAGCCCGAAGTGCCGTGGGGCACCTGGCTCACCATACCCGCGTTGATCGGGCCGTATGGGCCCGCGGGCGCTCCGACCACGCCGGTTGCGAGCACGGCGTTCGCTCTCATGCAGCCGTTCGATGCCTCGATGTCGCCGAACACCGGCGATCCCTGGCAGGATTTGGTGTTGGGCGGCACGACGTACAGTCCCTTGATACTGGCTCCGGGCGCGAGCGGCACCATCACGGTGACGCTGACGCCGGATGCCACGGCCGTGGGCAGCACGGTCAGCGGCTACCTGTACGTCGACACCTACAATGGCAACTCGGGCACGGGCGACGAGTTGGTGCGCATACCGTACTCGTACACCATCTCGCAGTAGTCTCGGAAATGCTCTCCCCGACCCACGCGCGTGCAGACGCGCGTGGGTCGGAGAGCCGCGTCGGCTAACCGCCGCCGAGCAAGCCCTCGAGATCTTCCGCCGACATCATTCCCGCGCGCACGCGGCCGTCGGCGAACACGATCGTCGGCGTCCCGTCGATATGGATTTTCTCGCCGAGGGCGAGGTTGCGATCGATCGGATTGGCACACTTCGCCACCGCCGGCGGATCGATGTCCTTCATCATTTTATCCGTCCAGGTCTTTTCGCGGTCCTTCGCGCACCACACGCCGAGCGCATGCTCATAAGCATGAGGATGAATGGTGGTAAGCGGGAACAGAAAGATATGCAACGTCACGTTGTTGACCTTGCGCAGCTGCTCTTCGAATTTTTTGCAATAGGGACAATCGGGGTCCTCGAATAGATAAAGCTGCCGCTTGCCGTCGCCGCGCACGATGTCGAATGCATCGGCGAGCGGCAATTGCTTGGCGTCGATGCGAGTGAGCGCCTCTATCCGGCGCTCGGTGAGATCCTCGTGCGCATCGACATCGAACAGGTGGCCGTTGAAGAGGTGCTTGCCGGAGGCATCGGTATAGACGATGCGATTGTCTTCCATCAGCACTTCCAGAATTCCTTCGACACCGCTCGGGGAAATCCGCACGACGGTGTACTCCGGCAGCGCCTTGGAGAGCTTGCGAGCGAGCTCGGCATATTGTGGTGCGATTGTCGGCGCAATGTGCTGATCGGCGGTCGCCGTGGCGGGGGCGGCGGGTGGTGGTGCGGCGGCGGTGCCTGCGGCGGTCGGGGGTGCGTTGCCGGCCGCCCGTACCAGGGAGGCGGCGGCGAGACAGGCGAGAAATGCGACCCGCGCCGATCGGGCGCGGGCTGGAATTTTGAAGTCGTGCATGCAGAGACCTTGTGATACGGAGTGAGCGAGGGTTTTACCACGATTGCTCGCGGGGCGCTGATGGCGGCGTTCGCAGTCCGCCGCATTTGGGCTTATATTTCGCCTGCCACACACACAATAGATGAGGTGCATCGTGAGCCTATTCGGCAAGGGTAACGATCTGAACCGTCAGTTCATCGCGCGTCCGGACGCGGCGAAGGACGCGATTCTGTATAAGTGGCCGGATCTCACCATCCGCAAGTTCACGCAAGTCACCGTCGAGCCTGACGAGACCGCGCTCTTCATCAAGGAAGGCAAGGTGGCCGGCACCTTGCCGCAAGGGCGTTCGACGCTCGATGGCGCCTTGCTCCCATTCCTCGGCGACATCGTGGACTGGGCGAGCGGCGATAACATGTATCGCGCGGAGCTCTATTTCGTGAGCTCGCGCGAGTTCGTGAGCCTGCCCTTCGGGGGCGCCATCGACAACATCGAAGATCCCGAGACCGGTCTCGCCGTGGGCTTGCGTGTCTTCGGGGAATACGCGCTCAAGGTCAACGATCCGGCGACGTTGATTCTCACGCTGATCGGCACGCGGCAGGCCTCCAACGATCTCGTCACCGACTGGTCGCGCGAACAGGTCTTGAAGTCGTTGCGCACGGGCGTGGTGCGCAAGCTCACCGCCGAGAAATGGCCGGTGCTCGGCATTGCCGGGCGCACGGTGGAGATCGAAGCGGCGCTGCTCGCCGACGTGCAGGCGGCGCTCCTGCCCTACGGGGTGAAGATCACGCGTTTGGGCAACGTCACCATCAGCCTCACTCCCGAGGATGAGCAAACTCTCAAGGGACTGCGCAAGGACAGCGCGTACACGCGTCTCGCCGGAGGCTTTCGCGAATATGGCGTCGGGGCTGCCTTGAAGGGTATCGGTGAGGGCGCGGCGGCGGGCGGCGGCAACGGCGCCGCGGTCCTCGGTGTCGGCATGGGACTTGGCGGTCTCGTGGCGGGCATCGGCACGGGCGCGGGCGGGACGGCGCCCGGCAACGGCGGCGGAGTTGCCGTCGCGACCCCGCCTGCGGGCGGCGCGGGGCCCGCCGCGGCGGCGGCCGTGGCGTGCTCGAATTGCCACGCGACGAATCCACCCGGTGCAAAGTTCTGCTCGAGCTGTGGTACAGCGATCAGTGCTCCCAAGGTCACGCATTGCACGCAATGCGGCACGCTGGCCTCGCCGGGCGCGAAGTTCTGCGCCAACTGCGGCAGCGCGCTCTCTGCATGACGCGCTCTGCGCGTGCCGGCGCAGCACTGTTCGCCGTGCTGAGCGGTACGAGCGATGCGCTCGCGCGGGCAGGGGGCGGAGGGCACGGCGGCGGCGGGTTCTCCGGCGGCGGAGGTCACGCGTCTCATGGTGGAGGCTCCGGCGGTGGTGGATTTGTCGCCGTGCTGATCATCGTGCTGCTTCTCTATTTCTGGTATCGCCGCTCGCAACGCGGCGGATCCGGGGCCTCGTCGGAGCCGGCGACCGGGGCGCAAGCCGCCGTCATGAGCGTGCTCGGCGCCGCGCTCGGCCAGAACGTCGCGGCCGGTGCGGCAGCGAGCCCGGCGATGGGCCGCCTGGGGCCACAATCATTGCCGGCCGCAGCGTTCGCGACCGCGCTGCGGCCGGTTGTCGACCGCATCCGCGCGCAGGATCCGGGCTTCGAGCTCGAAGTGTTCCTGCAGCGCGCGGAAATGACTTTCTTTCTGGTAAAGCGCGGCATGCAGCAAAACAATGCCGCCGCGGTGCGACCCTTTCTGAGCGATGCGCTATTCCAGCAGGTCGCGAGCGGCATTGCCGCCTCGGCCGCGCAGCATCGACACGCATTGCTCGAGAGCTTGAACGTGCGTGCCGTGCACGTGCAGAACGCGCAGTGCGACGACGCGGGCCAAAAGGTGCAAGTGCATTTCGATCTCGTTTACCGGGCGAAGGTCTTGAGCGATACCAATCAGGTGATCTCCGACGAGCAAGCCGATCACCGGCACGGAGAGCGCTGGACGTTCATGCGCAAGGCCGGCGCGATCACTGCGACCAACGGCGGCGTGATTGCCGCCCGTTGCCCCGCGTGCGGCGCGGAGCTGCGCCTGAATCTCGACGGCACGTGCGCGCACTGCCGGGCGAGCGTCACCAACGGCACGGTCGACTGGGTCGTTGCGGGCGTCGAGGAAGCCCCGTTCATCGGATACCCGAACGATTCGTCTCTGGCGGTGGCGGCGCCGAGTATCGGACAGGGGATCGCAGCGCTGCGGGCCGCCGATCCCGCCTTCTCGCCCGACGCCTTTCGGGAGCGTGTCAGAACTGCCTTTCTGGCCCTGCAGGATGCCTGGTGCAAGCAAAATCTCGACGGCGCTCGCGCGTTCTTGAGTCCTGGTGCGTATTTCACTTGGCGCGCGCAACTCGAGACCCTGGCAGCCGAGGGTCGCCGCAACATGATGGAGCAGAGCACCGTGCAACGCATCGAGCCCACCCTCATCGTGCACGGCCAGGTGTACGACGACATCACGGTGCGGATCTCGGCCGCGGCCGCGGACTTTGAGGTCGACAAGGACAACCGCATCGTCTTCGGCGACAGAGTCGTGCGTCCCTTCACGGAGGACTGGACGTTTCAGCGCTCGGTGGGCGTCGCCACCACCCAGAAGCCGGGCACGCTCGAGAACACGTGTCCTAATTGCGGAGCGCCCGTTTCGTTGACACAGATTGGCGAGTGCCGCTACTGCAAAGCGGCCGTGACGAGCGGAAAATTCGACTGGGTGGTGTCACGCATAGCGCAAGAGGAAGTGCTCGGCGCCGGCGAGGGGCCCCTGCAAGGTGCCGGGGCGCAGATCGCACTGCAGGTCGGCGGCGCCATCGTCGGTGGATTACTGAGCAGCCTGCTCTCGAACAACTCGAGTCGACCGAACGACTGGAATTGATCCGCGGCCGCTACGGGTGCGCGGCTCGCGGGTGCGGGCGGTTACCGTGATGAGCCAGTTGCTCACGGCGCGCGCGGTCGTGCACCACGATGACCTGGGTATACACCGAATTGCCGGTATCCGAGTCATCGGGCGGCGCCTCGTTTGCAGGCGCGGGCTGGGGATAGTAACCGGGTCCGGCGCTGTAGCCGTAGCCATAAGGTCGCGGCGTGCCGCGTGCATATGCGGCGCTCGAATCGATGACGTTCAGCACGGTGAGCTGGCGCACCGTCGCATGGGTGCCGCACTGGACGTCGGAAAACACCCGCTGGCCGTTGATGTTGCATTCCCATACTTGACCTGGCGGCAGCTGCGGCCGTGCGTTCGTCGACACGACCACCGGGGAGAGGTCGGCCGGTGCAACAGGATGGACAGCGGACGCAGCGCTCGGTACCGCCTGCGCGGCGCTCGAAGAGGCCGCGCTGTTGGAAGCAGTCGGCGCGCCTCCCGGCGGATCGGGCAAGCCGACGGCGATCGCAGTGACCGCGCCAAGCGCAAACATCCCGCCCAGCACCCATGGCAACAGATCGGTATCGTCGGCCATGGCGCATTGTACGGGGCCCGCGCGCGGGGAACGAATGCGGTGTGACGCGGTTGTGACCGCGTTCATCGTTTTCGGTCGCACACTGAGTCACTCTGCGCCGATTGTCGTGACCCTCGCTGGTGGCCAGCCATTTCCCGTCCATTGAATTCTCACCCTGCCTTAGCCCGGCGGCGCTTCAACCCGATCGCGATTGCCGCGATGTCCTGCCGCGATTTCGAGAGAATGATCGGCGAGGCGTTCCGGCGCCGCGGATTCCACCTGGCAGGATTCGGCATGCGTGCCGCCTCCGGCGCCGCGGATCTTGCGTTGCTCAAGTCGGGAGAGCGTTACCTGGTTCACTGCCAGCACTGGCGCAAGCAAGAGATTGGCGTTCTCGCGGTGCGGGAACTGCACACCGCACTACAGGCTGTCGGGGCGCAACGGGGCTATATGCTCACCGCGGGCGCCTTCACCCGCGAGGCCTGCGAGTTCGCCCGCTCAACGCCCATCGAGCTCATCGGCGGCAAGAGGCTCATCGCCTGGCTGCGAGATGCAGAGCGCAGCGCAGAGGCATTGGCCCGAATTGCCTGATCGGCAGAGAACGGGTAGGTTCTAGATTAGGCCCGTAAGGGTATGATAAATCATGGCTTGGAACGCGGGGGTCGGCTTTGCAAACCACCGCGCCTCGCGCATCGTCAACCGTCCTCGCCGGCGGCCGTTAAAGGCTGGAGCAAGCTCGAATCAGGGAGAGGCCATGTCGACCAACAGTTTTGCCGAGCGGGGGACAGCGCGAGTCTTGTCAGTATCGTGGTTACGCGCCTGCGCGCTCATCATGATCGTGCCCCTGTTTGCGAGCTGCGACGACAATAATTGGTGCGGTAGTTGTGGCTACACGCCCACGTCGCCGAGCGAGGCTTCATACGGCTTGGTCGCCGGCAATTTCACCCAGAACGGCCACACCTCGGTGATCGCGACGAGCACCGTCTACTATTATCCCGAGGACAATCCGGGGAATCTCAAGATCTACCCCTCGACCGGAGCGGGGACATTCGGTGTTCCCGTGCTCACTCCGGACGGCGACGATCCGCTCTACTTGGCGAGCGCGGATCTCACGGGCACGGGATCGCTCGACGTCGTATCGGCGAGCTACGATGACGGCACGCTCACGGTGTTCTACAACAGTGCGCAAGCGCCCGGCACGTTCGGCGCGCCGCTGATCCTGTCCTCCCCGGGAGCCTCGCAAGTCGCGATCGGCGACATGAACAACGACGGGTTACAAGACCTCGTATCCGCGGATTTTAATGTGTCGCTGTTTGTCCAGACTGCGCCGGGCACATTCGCAAGCCCGGTGAGTTTGTATCCGGGCGGCGCCAATTGGGTCGCTGTCGGCGATTTGAATAACGACGGTATTCCCGATGTGGCGCTCACCGATCCGGTGGGCGTGAAGGTGCTGCTGCACACAGGGGCCGCCGCCAGCCTCACGTATGCGGCGCCGGTCGCGGTGTTCACGCAGAGCGTGAATCCGGGAATCACGGGCGCCAACCTGATCGCCATTGCCGATGTGAATGGCGATGGTCTCAACGATCTCGTGATCACGGATCCTGGTCCCGTCGGCAGTCCGCCGACGGTCAACATCTTGCTGCAGAACAAGAGCGCGCCCGGTACCTTCCTCGCTCCGGTGAGCTATGCGCTGTCGGGTAGCAGCATTCCGCAGTCCATCGTGGTGGCGGACGTGAACGGCGACGGCCATCCAGATATCGTCATCGGTGGCTCGACGGTAGTGAGCGTGTTGCTGAACAATGCCTCTGCGCCGGGCACATTCCTGGCCGCAACGAGCTACGCAACCAACAACGCGACGCAAATCGCCATCGCGGATGTGAACGGCGACGGCTTGGTCGACATCGTGGTGCCGGTGGGTGTGTCTCATCCGCTGGTGAACGGGGTCTACACCAACAATCCGGGCGTGCTGCTGCAAGTTGCCGGGTCGCCGGGAATCTTCGCGGCAGAACAAGATCTCCCCTAGGCATCGCTCCAGTTGAGATCGCAAGCGCACCTCGGCGGACGAGGTGCACGCTTATTAGCGCCTTAGTTGCAAATGCGAATAGTTCTCGATAGCATTCGCAATACTAATTGGGCGCTCGTCGTGAGCACGCTCAGCGGATACAAGCGATGCATCGCGAGGGATGGTTTGGCAAATGGCAGGGGGCCATCGCGGTCCTAAGCGCCGTGGCACTTGCGAGCTGCGGCGGCGGCAGCAGCGATCAGACGGGCTCGGTGGCTCCCCCGGTCACCCAGAGCACGGCGGCCGCGGCGGGGGACGCGATCTTCTTCGACAAGAGCCTGTCTGCGTCCGGTAAGCAGAGCTGCGGCACGTGCCATGTGCCGAGCCACATGTTTACCGCCGACCCTGCTACCGATCACGGCCTGCCGGTGCCGCTGGGCGGTCCAAACATGGACCAGACCGGATTTCGCAATGCACCGTCGCTCATGTACGCCTCGTTCACGCCGCCTTTTTCTTTGACCAACGGTCCGGCCGGCGGCTTCTTTCGGGACGGCCGCGCGTCATCGCTCGCGACGCAAGCGGAGCAGCCTTTCGTCACGCCCTTCGAGATGGCAAATCAGGACGCTGCGGAAGTGGTGAGCCGCTTGCGAAATTCTTCGGCGACGCTGGCGGCATTCACGGCCGCCTATGGCGAGGCGGTGCTCGCCGATCCGGACACCGCCCTCAAGGACATGGGGCTCGCGCTGGCGGCCTACGAGACCGAGGATCCGTCGTTCCATCCCTTCAGCAGCAAGTACGACTATTGGTTGCAGGGACAAGCGCAACTCACCACGCAGGAGCAGAACGGGCTCAATCTCTTCAACAACCCCGTGAAGGGCAATTGCACCGCCTGCCATCCGAGCCAGCCGCAGGGCCACGACAGCCATGCGCTGTTCACGGATTTCACTTTCGACAACATCGGCATTCCACGCAACTGGCAGATACCTGCGAACACGCCGGGCTCGGTAAGCCCCATCGACGGCGCGCCGCTCACCACCGTCATGACGCCCGTGGATGTTCCCGACGATGCGGAATATGCCTATTACGACATGGGTCTGTGCGGGCCGTTCAAGTCCGCGGTCAATGATCCGGACGCGCGCGTGGATCTGTCCGCGACCACGAGCCTGTGCGGCATCTTCAAGGTGCCGACGCTGCGCAATATCGCAGTGACCGCGCCGTACTTCCACAACGGGGTCTTCCAGAACCTGCATCAGGTGCTCGAGTGGTACGTCACCCGGGACATCAATAACAACACCGGTAACAACCCGAACCCGGTGGCGGCCGGTCCGGGTGGAAATCCCTACTTGGCGGTGGGCACGTTCTATGTGACCGCATCCGGGACGCCCGACCTCTACGAGTACAACGACCTGCCGGTCGATTACGACGCCAACGTCAACGTGGGCGAGGTGCCCTATACGCCGCCCACTTTCGGCGGAGGGCAAGCGCCCACGCTCACCGCCGAGGAGATCGACGACATCGTGGCGTTTCTTTGCACGCTGACCGACGGTTTCGATCCGGCCAAACCATCCGCTTACAACGTTCCCGCGCAATGCGCGCCCATTGCCTCAACGAGCACTACACAAGGAATCAGCCGATGAAGACTGCCCCACGCCCGATTCGCAATTCAGTACGTACGGTCGTGCTGGGCGCGCTGATGTCTTTCGGGGGCGCGGCGCTCGCGGATCAGCCGCCGAGCGAGCAGCAACAGATCGAAGCCTTGAGGCGTCAACTCGAGGCCGTGCAGAATCAGCTCAAGGATCTGGCGGATCAAAACCGGCACCTGCTCGAGCGCGAGCAAGCGCTCGAGCAACAGATGGCGCACTCGGTCACGGCGCCGACCCCCAGTGCCGTCCCTGCCGGGGCGCCACCCGCCGCAAATCCTGCAGCGGTCGTCTCGAACCCGGTGCCGCCGTCGAATCCGGTTGCAGCGACTTCGAACCCGGTGCCGCCGACGTCGAGTCCGTCTGCAAATCCCATTCCCGGTGGCACGTTGGCTCTGGCCAACGCGGCCTCGCCGTTCGGTAATGGGCTCAGGTTATGGGGTTACGGTGAGGCTTACTACACGCGCCCCACGAACGACGAGAAGGAAGCGCAAGCCGATCTCGCCCGCGCGGTGTTCGGCATCGGCTATATCTTCGACAGTCGCACGGAATTCAACTCCGAGTTCGAAGTCGAGCACGCGGTCTCGTCCGCGACGGATCCGGGCGAGTTCGAGGTCGAGCAGTTCTACATCGATCGCGAGCTCAATCAATATGTGGGGCTGCGCGCGGGCCTTTTCTTGATGCCGTTCGGCTTCTTGAACGAGCACCACGAGCCGACCAATTTCTACGGCGTGCAGCGCAACTTCGTCGAGACGCTGATCATTCCGAGCACTTGGCGTGAGGGCGGATTGAATCTGCATGGCGACACGGGATTCGGCCTCGGCTGGAACGCCGGGCTCACCACGGGATTCGACCTGTCGAAGTGGAATTTCGCGCCCGAGTTTCCGCTGTACACGACTGCGCTCGGCCTCGAGGACAGTGACTCGGCGCCGCTGCAAGCGACGCACCAGGAGCTCGCGCTCGCGAATGCCCAGCATCTCAGCCAGTACTTGGCGCTCAGCTACTACGGCATACCCGGGCTCACCATCGGCGGGGCGATCAGCACCGGCGATGCGGTCAAGGTGGCGGCTCCGCCCAATGTGCCGATTCCCGGCAACGAGCGGGTGACGCTCTGGGAAGGTCACGTGCGCTGGACGCCGGCGAAATGGGATCTTTCCGCTCTGTACGCGAAGGGCTCCATCAGCAACCTCGCGATCGCGAACGAGTCGAATCCCGGATCGCCCAATCCGATTCCTTCGCAGTTCTATGGCTATTACGTGCAAAGCGCATATACGCTGTGGGATCACAACGAGTATCGCCTCGTGCCTTTCGCGCGCTGGGAGCATTACAACATGGGCTCGAGCTATGAGGGCACGACAGGGCCTGTTCTGCCGACCGGGCTCGTGCCGATCTCGGCGAATCCCGGAGACTACGGCTATTGGCCCATCAATCATGACCGCGTGTGGACGGTGGGTGCGAACTTCTATACCACGCCGCACGTCGTGTTCAAGGCCGACTATCAGTGGTTCGAGGAGAACTCGGACTTCACCCGCTTTGATCTTGGACTCGGAGTTGCGTTCTGATACGACACTTCACGGGCATTGAATAGCCGCAGCAGGCGGCCTCGTTCCGCGGCCGAGGCGAGCAACAGGCATTTGGTGAGCCCGTCGGCGAGCGCGGCGGTTGCGGCGATGACGCTCACCGCTCCGCGTGCGGCGGGCGAACCGTCCACGCCATGGTAGAGGCCCCGATGCTCGGGCGGTTGCGACGCACGCTTGCTTGCGTGGCCGACCTCGCTGGTTGCGAGCGCTGCGTTGCGCAGCTCCACGACCGCATTGCCGCGCGCGCTGCGACAGATGATGCGATGGGCGCGCGCACCGAACGCCGCCAGATCGCCGCCGGCGTTCACGAGACCGCCGATGCAGCCCGCGAGCCGCAGAGCATCGAGGGCACGATCGACCGCAAAGCCTTTGGCGATGCCGCCGAGATCAATGCAGAGCGGTACCCGCACACGCGCGAAAGGCGCGTGGGTGAGATCGAGATCCGGCAGACGCCCTGCGGCGCAGGGTAGGCACGGATCGAAGCGCCCGCCGGAGGACCGGTGCAGCCGAGCGCAGAGCTGGAGCAGCTCATAGGTCCAGCGGTCGAGCAGTACGCTGCCGCCGGGTTCGCAAAGCGCGATTCGCGCGAGGTCGCTCCCCGGGCGGGTCGGATGCATCAGGCGCTCGACGGTTGCAAGGGTGCCGAACGCCGCGCCGATCGCGCGCTCGGCGGCGGAGTCGTCCGGCGCCTCGGCTTCCACGGCCACAAATGTGCCGAAGGCAACCCGAAGTCTCGAGTGGATTTGGTAAAGCGAGCGACTCGGCACTGTCCGCCCCGTTGTCAGCGGCCTGAAAGTAAATGATAATAATTCCCATTATTATTCGACATCGGCTTGCCGTGCGCCACCCCTCTCGTATTCCGACCCTTCTTTTCGCGGCTCTGTCGCCCGTCGCCATCGTCGTCGCAGCCGATTATCTGAGCCTGGATGCCGCACAAAAGGCGGTCTATCCGGACGCGGACGCCTTCCAGGAGGTGGTCGTGCAGCAAACCCCGGAGCAGATCAACGCGCTGGTCGCGCTTGCGGGACCGCAACCCCCTCACGGTACCATCCGTATTTTCAAGGCGACGCGCAGCGGCACGGTGTTGGGACACGTCTTTGTCGATGAGGTCATCGGTCGGGAGAATCTGATCACCTATGCGATCGGCATCGACACCGACGGCGCGCTTCGTAACCTCGAGATCATGTCGTACCGCGAGAGTCATGGTGGGGAAATCCGCAATCCCGGCTGGCGCGCCCAGTTCGATCACCGCGACTCGCTCGAGCAGCTGCGCTTTCGCACGGACATCAAGAATATCTCCGGCGCTACGCTCTCCTCGGAGCACGTCACCCAAGGCGTGCGCTGGCTGCTGGCGCTTTGGCAGGCCACGTTGCGTCCGACGGCAGGCGCGAGCTAGTCGTGCAGTATCGGCGCCGCATGCCGCGCGGGCAGCGAGCGGCCGTATACCTCAGCGTCGGGGTGCTGTGGATCTCGGGTTGTGCGTGGCTGTACCTCGACCAATTCGCCGCGCAGCGCGGCCCATTCGGAAGCACCCCGCATCCGCTGGAGCCGCCGTTGCTGCTGATGCACGGCGTGGCCGCGGTCGCGAGCCTGTATCTGTTCGGCTGGATTGGCGCGCGCCACGCGCTGCGGTGGTGGGTCGGCGGGCTGCGGCGCATGAGCGGCGGCACGCTCGCGGCCGTTGTCGCGCTCCTGATCCTGACGGGTTTTGCGCTTTTCTTTTTGAGCAGCGACGCGTGGCAGCGCTATGCCGCGGGAGCCCATGACGTGCTCGGGATCGCGGTCACATTGTTCGCGATTCAGCACTGGTTCTTCGGCCGGAGAACCACGCGCGCGCGCGTTCAGAAGATCTCGCGGTAGGGGCGCAGCGCGGGAGGGGGCGTCACCGATGCGCTGAGGGCGCCAATACCGCGGGTGCCGTGGGCGCGCCGGCCGTGTTGCCGCGCGTATTCGTTTCGGCGGGCGGCGGCCGACCGACAAAGCCGATCGTCAGTATGAGCAGTAACAGCGCGAACCAGCAATACTCGCGGTAAATCCGCGGCGTCAGTTCCTCGTTCATCGCTTTCCGCCTGGTTGCGGCCGCAATGGGCACCACAACAGCTTATGCCCGCGCCGGGGCTGGGGGAAATGAGGAATCCGAATCTGCTTAGATCGCCCCGGCATGTCCGCTTAGGTCGCGTGGCGGGGGGCGAACGGCTTGAGTGCTACCATGGGCGCATGCGGATGCTGATCGTGGGCGCCGGATCTACCGGTGGATTCTTCGGTACGCGGCTCGTACAAGCCGGCCGTGACGTCACTTTCCTGGTGCGGCCGGAACGAGCGGCGAAGCTGCGCGAGCACGGCATGCGCGTGAAAAGCGCGCAGGGCGATGCCGTGGTGCAGCCACAGCTCGTAACGGCGGGCGAGATCGATGGGAAGTACGAGGCGGTGCTGCTCACGGTGAAGTCTTTCTCGCTCGAGGCGGCGCTCGAGGATTTTGCCCCGGCCGTCGGCGAGGGAACGATCATCCTGCCGGTGCTCAACGGAATGCGGCACATGGATCGGCTCGCGGCGCGCTTCGGCCGCAATGCCGTGGCGGGCTGCGCGGCGAAGGTCGCGGCGATGCTGGATGACGAGGGGTGCATCGTCCAGTTGGCGCCGTTTCAGGAGATCGCATACGGCGAGATGGATGGCAGCCGCTCCTCGCGAATCATGGCGGTCGATGAGTTCATGCGAGGTGCGAGTTTCGAGGCGCGCTTGTCCGCCAATATCGCCCTCGAGATGTGGGAGAAATGGGCGCTCCTCGCGACACTCGGCGGTGTGACCTGTCTCATGCGCGGCAATCTCGGCGAGATCGAGGCGGCGCCCGGCGGCGCACAGTTCCTGATGCGCTTCTTCGAGGAAGTGACCACCGTCATCGGCGCCGTCGGCATGCCTCTCGATGCGGCATTTCTCTCGCAGACCCGTGCGCTGCTCGCGGCGGCAAAGGGATCCTCTCTGACGTCCTCCCTGTACCGCGACTTGATGGCTCATCGCCCGATCGAGGCCGATCAAATCGTGGGAGATCTGCTGGCTCGTGCCCACGACGCATCTCTGTCGACACCCTTGCTCGCAGCGGCTTATACAAACCTTTGCGTCTATCGGGAGCGCTTGGTTAGTGCGCAATCGCGGAGCAGCGACTAGAATCCTGGCGACAAGAGCAATATGTTCGGAGTCTAAGGGGGACGCTTGACAACCTGTGCACGAAGTAATGCTTCGAGAGTCGCTTTGGCCATCATGGGGATCCTCGCCGCCGGCATCGCGATCGCCGATCCACCCGCGAGTGCGCCGCAGACTGCGCCGCCCGTGTCTGGAACGGATGCTCCGCGAGAGTGGAACTCCATGCCTCAGGATGGGTTGTTCTCGTCCATCAAGCAGAACTTGCGAGAGAGCGAAGACGAGGTGGTGAGCGGGCATTTCGATCTGGGCGAGCCGCCCAATGTGCGGCGGTACTACTGCATCGTAAGCCCGAAAAGCGGCCGCCGCGAGCCAAACGGCGTAATGGGCAATACCGTGACACGGCCCGATGGCATGACAGGCATCAAGATCGACACAGTCTCCATGTACACCTGCGCCAGAGCCGAGCAGAAGGGCTATCTCGTGACGACGGGATACGTGCTGCTCGGCGCCGCGCGGGCACGGGCGGCGCCGCCGCGCCCAATGGCCGCGGCGTCGACTCCGCCGCCGCCTGCGGTTGCGCCGGGCGTCGCCACGCCGGGCGTCGCCGCCGTCGCGCCGCCGCCGAGCGTCGCGCCCCCACGCCCGGTCGAGGCACCCGTCCCCCCGGTGCGTATGGCGGCCGACAAGATCGACGTAGCCGGGATCAAGCTTGGGATGTCGCCGGATGCGGTGCGTGCGGTGCTCAAGTCCAAGAATTTACATCACTACAAAGAATGGACCGAGACGCTCAGCTCTTTGAGTGCTGCCGGCGCCAGTCAGCCGATTCCGAACGGCCGCTTCGTGAACGTCATTGCGTCTTGGACGCCCGCTGCGGCTGCGGCGGGTGAGGATTTCGAGAGCGCAGGCGAGTCCTTCGAGGTCATGTTCACACCCGTGCCCGGCGCAGAGCGTGCGATGGCCATCATCCATACCGAGGGTTTCTCGCCACAGGATGCGATTCATGAGACGGCGCTCGATGAGGGGCTCGTCAAGAAATATGGCGGCTACGTCAGCGCCGGCGCATTGCCGGAGTCGGTTACGTGGCGCTTTCAGAGCGATGGCAGCGTGCAGGTTGGCGACGCCTGCGGGCGGCGAGGCACGTTCGGTGGTCTCGGCGGCCTCAGCGTTGCGAACGCACCGCGAGAGAATCTGGCATTGCGCAGGACCGCGCAGGATCTGCAATCGCAGGTGGAGCGCTGCGGCGATGCGACCGTGACGGCGGACCACTTCACGCCCAATGGCGGCGCGCTGCCCGCGGATCGGCTCGTGACTCGCTTCACGGTGACAGCGTTCAGCCCCGCCCTCGGCCTGGAAGGTGCGCGCAAAGCCGCTCAGCTCGTGCAGGCGGCGGGACCTTCGACCGCGACACGGCCGAAGGACGGCAAGACCCCCGACCTGTAACGCGATGCCGCCCACGGTTCCTTCGGAAATCCGTACCATCGTGGTGGTCGAGCCCGACGTGCTCGTCCGCATGGTGATTGCGGAGTATCTGCGAGACTGCGGGTACAAAGTCATCGAGGCCGTGGGATCGACCGAGGTCTGGGCCGTACTGGACGGGGGCCACGCCGTCGATATCTTGCTCATCGAGGTGAGCCTGCCGGGCGATGAGAACGGCTTTGAGCTTGCGCATCGCATCCGACAGACACGCCGCGAAGTCGATGTTATTTTGACGTCTGGAGTCGCCGGCAGCGTGCAGCAATCGCATGAGTTATGCGAGGAAGGGCCGATTAAAAAGCCCTACGAGGCCAAGGACGTGGAGGCGCGCATCAAGATATTGCTGGAGCGCCGGCGGGCCGCCAAAAAAACTTGAGGAGAAAATGGGATGGGCCCAGTCTCGGCGACGCAAGAAACCGACGAGCGTCGTTCCAGGTTGCTTCTGGTGGAAGATGAGCTCTTGCTGCGCTGGCCCACCGCTGAGTACTTGCGTGATGCGGGCTACCGGGTCATCGAGGCGGCAACCGCGAGCGAGGCGATCGCGGTGCTGGCGAGCGGCACGCAGGTCGATCTCGTGTTCTCGGACGTGAATCTGGCCGATGAGATGAACGGTCATGCGCTTGCCAGCTGGCTTGCGAGCAACCATCCGCAGACGCCGATGTTGCTGACGTCAGCGGATCGTCAGGAGCTCCGCCGCGTCACGGTGGGCGCGACGCGTGCCACTCTCTCGAAGCCCTACGACCTCTCCGCCGCGGCTGAGCGAATTCGGGAAATGCTGTCGCGCTGAGTGGCGATGGCCGGCGTGTTACGGCGCGTGCACCACCGCGGGCACGCTCGCGCGCTCATGGCGGTGCACCAGGCTTTCGAGGCGGCGCAAATCCTCGTAGCGGCTGGCCACCCCTTCGCGCGGCGCGGCCAGCCGCAAGTCGCGCAGCACTTCGAGCGAGCGCAGCAGCACGGGCAGCGGCGGGCCGCTCGCGGTGATGCCCTGCAAGCCCTGATCGTCCAAGCCGTTGGCGGGCGCCGCGATGAAACGCTGCACCAAGCCGTCGTGATGCTGAGCCGCGTAACGTCCAAACAGGTTGCACACCTCGAGATAGGCGGCGGCGTTTTGCTGAAACCAGTCGGCTCCTGCGTGCTCGCCCGCAAGTCCGAGCAACTCATCGAGCAAGCTGGTGCGGGTCATGCATTCGCGCAATCGCTGCTGGTCGGCGGGAATCATGAAGAGCATCTTGTCGACCAGCAGCTGCGCATAGTAGGGATCGTTTGCCCGGCACACTCCGAGGAGCAGATCGATTTCATTGATGCCGGAGAAATCGCCGGCGTTCGCACCCCGGTATTCCTGCCGCCCCACCCGGTAAGGCTTGTAATAGGGCCGCACAGAATAAAAGAACCGGTCGACATCGAGCTCGCGCATCAACCGGTCGTTGATCCGCAGGACCCCGTGCAGCGCCGCCTTCGCGTCCTCGAATAAGACGTCCGCCACCGGGCTTGAGGCACCGAGTTCCACGATTCGACTGAGTGCGTCCGCGGCCCGCTGCAAGCACAGTATGCCGCGCGTGTTCTCATCGATGAACAGGAACTCGTCGGCGAGCGAGGTGAAGCTCTTGCGGATGCCGGCGCGCGCCCGGTTGTGAGTGGAGAGGTGCGCGGTGGAGAACCGCGGCGCCATGCCGAGCGAGGCGCCGATATGCAGAGCCAGCGAGGAGGCCTCCACGAAGGGCGAGCGTTCCTCGCTTATCGGATTGGTGAGCTCGTGGCGTCGGAGCGCGGCGAGGTACATGCCGACGCTGCCGAGCACGCCGAAGGCGCTGTCGAAACCGTCTCCGGTATTGCCCTCGGCGAGAAGTTGCGTGACATAGACGCGGCCTTCATCGCGCAGTGCCGCCTTGATCGGATCGCCGCGGCCGATGACGGCGGCACGGTCGGATTGTGCGAAATAGAGCTCTTCGAGCTCGGTGTTCATCTCGACGAAGGAGGTACGTATCCATTGCTCGAAGGCTTCAGCCTGGGTGGTCATGCTGCGTAAGTATACGAGGGGCTCGGGATTTGCGCGATTCGCCCGCGAGGCCGCGCGTTTCAATTGATGGCGATCGAAACGGGGTCGGTGCCCGCAATAACGGAGAACGGCGCCGCCGGCGTGAGAACCCCGCCGCTGAGCGTATAGACGAAGACATTGTTGGTTCCTGCGCACGCTACGTAGGCGAACTGGCCCGAGGGATCTATGGTCAGGCCGACCGGCGAGCCACCGCTCTGGGTCATTGCGGAGAAGCTGAGCACACCCGTGCCGGCGATGGCAAACGTCCCCACATTGTCCGCTTGGGTGACGTTCGCGACGAACAGGGATCCACCGGCGATCGCCAACGAGGTCGGCGCGGATTGTGTTGCCAACGGCGCCGTGATGGCGGTCAACGCACCGGTGGATGAGTTGATCGAATACTCGGAAATGGTCGCGGCGGATTGATTCGCTACATAGGCGAACGCTCCCGTCGGATCGATCGCGATAGATATCGGGCCGACGCCGGCGGCGAAGGGCGAGCCAGCGGCGACGCTCAGAGCACCGGTGGACGAGTCGAGTTGCAACACCGAGATGTTGCCGCTGCCGTAGTTGGCGACGTAAAGAAACTGGCCGCTCGGATCCGTTTTTAGGGAGGTCGGCGCGACGCCGACGGGAAAAGGTGAGCCGGAGACCTCGGTCAGGGCGCCGCTCGATGCGCTAATGGCGTAGGCCGAGACGTCGTTCGAGGAATAGTTGGAGACATACAGGTAGCTACCGGTGGGATCCACAACGATGCCGTAGGGTGCAGCGCCGGTGGTGACGGTGCCCAGCGGATTGAGCAGCCCGGTGCCAGTATTAATGGCAAAGATGCTCAGATCGTTCGATGCGCTGTTCGCGACATACAGGAAGTTGCCGCCCGGGCCGACCCACACCGCGTCGGGTTGGCTGCCGGTCGAGACGAAGGGCGAAGCTGCGATCTGCGTGAGTCCGCCGGCCGAATTGATGGTATAGACCGAGATGTTGTTGGACAGCTTATTTGCCACATAGGCGAACCGCGTGGTGGGTGCGCAGTTGACGATCACATTCGTGACGTCGGCCCCGGCCAAGTCTCCGGCGCCGTTGCTCAGCGAGCAGATTTGCGCGGGGTTGACAGGTTGCGATTCGACGCTGATGGAATAGCTGCTGCCGTTCGCGGCCCGCGCCGCGAACGCGAAGCTGCCATTCGAGGAAATCGTGAGATTGCTTCTGGCGTTGTTGCCCGACACGTACTGCAGCACCAGGTCCGAGCCCGTCAGCCCGGCGACGGTTCCGCCGACGGTGTAGGTCGACGCAGATAAATTCAAATCGGAATCGCACGCAGTAAACAGGCAGCTGGCGACAACGCAAATCAATGCTGCTGTTTTCAGGGCAGGCTCCATCGCGGCAAGGTCGCGGCGAATCAGATGTGTCTGGGAATTCTTCCGTAAATATCGCGTCGCGCAATCCGCCCAAATTATATACCGCGAATGCGGCGCGTCTAAAGCGGCGCCGAGGGCGCGTGGCGTCTTCGCAGATTAAGTTAAAACTTGCGCCGCGCGGCGACATCCGCGGCGGTAACGCCGGCGTGCTTGCCGCCGAAATGCGCCACCACATAATTGGCGAGTGCGGCCACTTCGGCATTCGAATAGGCGTCGGCGAATGCCGGCATGAACACGTCGCTGTCCCCGACACGCATCTTCGCGCCTTCAAGGATCACCTGGGTCACGTTTTTGGCGCTGGGATCATTGACGGACCGGGTGCCCTGCAGAGAGGCGTAGGGCGTCTCGCGTCCCACACCGTTCCACTGATGGCATGCCGCGCACGCGCCCGCGAACAGCGCGAGTCCCTGGGACTCGCTACGCAGCTCGTCTGCACTCGGCAGCGTCGCATTCGATGCGACGACTGCGGCTGGCTGCGCGTCGACGGTAATGGGATGCTTTCCCTCGTGGGCCGGTACGGTGCGCAGATAAGCCAGCAAGGCAGCTGCGTCGGCGGGGTCCAAGAATTGCAAACTGTGCGCCACCGCCTCGAGCATGGGTCCGCCGGCCGAGGCATGCGAGGGAGCGTGACCGCTCGCGAGGTAGGCGAGGATTTGATCGTCGCTCCAAGAGCCGATCCCGTGCTGGGGGTCGGAAGTGATGTTGTAGGCGCGCCAACCTTGCAGCTCCTCGCCGGAGAGCTCGCGACCGTGCTCCAGTCCGAACCCGAGGTTGCGCGGCGTGTGGCACTCACCGCAGTGCCCGAGCGCAGTGGCGAGATAAGCCCCGCTGTTCCATTGCGCTGACTTCGTGGGGTCGAGCTTAAAGCGGCCGCTGTTGTGGAAAGCAGCCTTCCAGAGCTTCATGCCCCAGCGCTGATCGAATGGAAATCCGAGCTCGTTCGGGCGATTGGGTTGCGCCACGGGCGGCAGCGTCCACAGATACGCTTTGATCGCCAGCACATCGTCCCGGCTGAGTTGCGTATACGAGGTGTACGGGAAGGCGGGGTAAAGGTGTTTGCCATCCCGGCGCACGCCCTCGCGCACCGCTCGCACGAAATCCTCGTCCGTGTAGGCGCCGATGCCGTAGGTCGGATCGGCCGTGATGTTGGTCGAATAAATCGTGCCGAACGGGAGCTTGAACGCCACGCCGCCCGCGAACGGCTTTCCCGTATCGCCGACCGTATGACAGGCGATGCAATCGGCCGCCTTCATCAAGTACTCGCCGCGCGCTACGACCGCGGCACTCGTCGGCGCGCCGGCAACGGCTGGAGCCACGCCGGGGGAGCGATCGGTGCGGCTGAGAAGCGCGAGCGCGGCGGCCCCCAAAATGACGAGTACGACGATGACGATGAGCAATCGTTTCATGTCAGTGTGGTCTCCGCTCGGGCGGTGTGCCGCGCGGCGACGGCCGAGCGCAGCGCACCGGAATCTCGAATCAGGAGCTTGGGATCGATGGGCAGCTCGCGCAGGCGCACACCGGTTGCGTCGAATATGGCGTTGGCGAGTGCCGGTGCCGCGATGGCGGTGCCGACCTCGCCGAGTCCGCCGGGCGGCTCGTTATTCTCGATGCGGTATACCTCCACCAGCGGCGCCTCATTGATCCGCAAGATGCGGTAGTCGTGGAAGTTGCTCTGCTCGATGGCGCCGTTCTTGAGCGTGATGCCGCTGTAGAGCGCGGCGCTCAGCCCGAATATCAGACCGCCTTGAATTTGTGCCTCGACGGAGCTCGGATTGACCGCGATACCGCAATCGAGTGCGGCAACCACGCGGCGCACCCGCACCGCGCCTTGCGGGCTGACCTGGACTTCCACGATGACGCAGATGCGGCTGCCGAAGGGCGATCCCATGGCAACGCCGCGTCCGATGCGCCCCGCCGAAGCATCGCCCGGCGAGGCGTCGCGCGGTGAAGATCCCGAGCCCCAGCCGATTTTGCCCGCGACCAGATCGAGAAGCGCCAGCGAGCGCGGGTTGTTGCCGAGCAAGGTGCGCCGATAGTCGACGGGATCTTTGCCGGCGGCGTGAGCGAGCTCGTCCATGAAGCTCTCGATCACGAACAGGTTGTGCGTAGGACCGACACCTCGCCACCAGCCGATGTCGAGGCCCACCGGCATGTCGTATCGCGCCCAATCGACGTGCATGTTCGCGATGTCGTAGGGTGTCTCGGCCGCGCATTCGATGAGATCGTCATCCATGCCGTCCTTGCCCATGGCGGGCGGCGCCCAGCGCGCGAGCACGCTCGCGCCGGTGATGTGATCCTCATACCACACGGGTCGTCCGTTGGCGCCGAGCACCGCCGAGATCCGGTCGTAATACATCGGACGCGGGATGTCGTGGCGAATGTCCTGTTCGCGCGTCCAGATGACTTTGAGCGGATAGCTCACCTGCTTGGCGAGCGCAACGGCTTGCTCGACCGAATCGGCCTCCAGGCGCCGGCCGAAACCGCCGCCGATGTAGTGATTGTTGACTACGATCTTGCTCTCGGGGAGTCCCGTCACCTTCATCGCGGCGGCAACGCAGCGTGTCGGCACTTGCGTGCCCACCCAGATCTCGCACTTGTCGCCGGTCACGTGCACCGTCGTGTTGAGAGGCTCCATGGGTGCGTGCGCCAGCAGCGGCAACTGGTACAGAGCCTCGATGCTGCGCCCCGCCGCCGGCTTCTCGCCCCGCTTGCGTCCGATAATGATCGGCGCGCTGCGCGAGGCTTGCGCCAAACCCTCTTTGATATTGGCGGTCGTGAGGCTGGCGTTCACCCCCGGGTCCCACTCGACGTCGAGCGCGTCGAGAGCCTGCTTCGCCGCCCAGAAATGCTCGCCCACGACGGCGACCGCATTGTCGAGCTTGAGCACCTGGACGAAGCCGGGAACTTGGCGGGCACGCTCGTCCTGCACGGATTTCAACTTGCCGCCGAAAGTGGGGCAGCCTCGCACAGTGGCAATCTTCATGCCCGGCACGCGCGCATCGATGCCGAATTGCGTGGCGCCGATGACCTTGTCCGCCGAATCGATGCGCCGCAGCGGCTTGCCAATCAAGCTGAAGGTGGCAGGGTCCTTTAGCGGCACCCGGGTCGGGATCGGCAGTGCGGCCGCCGCCGTTGCAAGCGCGCCATACTTAAGTTTTCGTCCCGACTTGTCGTGCGACACCATACCCCGGCGCACTGCGCAGTCGGCGGGATCGACGTGCCAGCGGTTCGCAGCGGCCGTGACGAGCATGCTGCGTGCGATCGCAGCGGCTTCACGCAGGACGCCCCACTGGGTACGGGTACTGGTCGAGCCGCCCGTGGCCTGTCCGCCGAGCGCCGGGATGCCATAGAGCTCGTCGCTGGGCGGCGCATGCTCGATCTTGATCTGATCCATGCCGATATCCAGCTCTTCAGCCAACAGCGCGCAGGCGCCGGTATAGATCCCCTGGCCCATTTCGACTTGCGGCATGACGAGGCGGACCGGTCCTTCGGCATCGATTCGGATGAAGGCGTTCGGGGCGAATGCGGGATGACCGTCGGCGAGCGCGAAGGCACGATCGCCGGGCTGCGCTCGCGCGCTCATGAAGGCCTGGGCCTTGCCGGTTCCGAGCCAAACGAAGGCGAGCGAGAATCCGCCGAGCTTAAGGGCTTTGCGCCGCCCGAGATCGACCGCGCGCGAGCTCATGGGATACTCGCAGCGATCGTCTGCGGCCCTTGCGGCTTACCGGTCGCGGCTTGCTTGATCGCGGCGCGTATACGCACATAGGTCCCGCAGCGGCAGATGTTTCCCGACATGGCGGCATCGATGTCCTGGTCGGTGGGCAAGGGCGCGCGGACCAGGAGGGCGGCGGCGGACATGATCTGGCCCGACTGACAATAGCCGCATTGGACGACGTCGAGGTCGAGCCACGCTTGCTGAATGGCCTTGCCGCTCGGCGTCGCGCCGATGCCCTCGATGGTGACGATCGGCCTGTCACCGACGTTGCTCACGGGCAGTACACAGGATCGGACGGGGTCGCCCGCCAGCTGCACGGTGCATGCCCCGCACTGGGCGATGCCACAGCCGAACTTGGTGCCCATAAGTCCGATGATGTCCCGCAGCACCCACAGCAGCGGCATATCGGCAGGCGCGTCGACGGCATGCTGCTCACCATTTATCGTCAATTGGTACATGTCAGCTCACACGATGCGACCGGGGTAGGGGAGATTTTGCGCCAACGCCGGCGAAAAGCGAAGGGCACCCGGCTGATGCAATGGTCGGCAATACCCTGATCGCGCTATCCGCATGGCATGATGAGGCCATGAACGCCGCACCCGATCCTCTGCCGGCCGCCATCGTGGGGCATGCGCCGCAAGAACCCTCGAGCCGCACTGCGCATGTCGATGCGCCGGGCTTGCGTTGGTTCGTGTTCGCGCTTTTCTTCATCTTCGGCGGCATCACCAGCTTGAACGATGTGGTCATCCCGAAGCTGAAGGGGTTGTTCACGCTCACGGACGGCCAAGTCATGCTGGTGCAATCGGCCTTCTTCGCGGCATATTTCATGTTCTCCATTCCTGCGGCGGTGCTGGTGCGGCGCGCGGGCTATATGCGCGGGGCAGTGATCGGCCTCTCGCTCATGGCCGCGGGCTGCCTGTTGTTCGTCCCCGCATCGGCCGCCGGCATTTTCGCCGCATTTCTCGCCGCGCTGTTCGTTCTCGCCGCGGGCATCACCGTGATTCAAGTCGTCGCAAACCCACTCATTTCGCTGCTCGGGCCGCCCACGACCGCGCACAGCCGACTCACGTTCGCGCAGGCATTCAATTCCCTTGGCACGACGATCTTCCCCTATGTGGGATCGGTCCTCATCCTGGGATCGATCTCGCGCGTGGACCCTGCGCAGCTCTCCGGCGCGGCGCGGACCCTATTCAGGGTCCATGAGAGCCAGCTCATCGTGCGGGTGTACCTCGGGCTCGCGGCCGCGATCCTGGTGGTCGCGGCCGTGGTGTGGACGCGGCGTCGGAGCCTGCAGGAGATTGCGGACGATGACCCCTCGGCGCTCGGTCATCTGGCGGCCCTCTTGCGCCGTCCGCGCTTCGCCTTCGGTGTGCTTTGCATCTTTCTGTACGTCGGCGCCGAAGTGGCGATCGGCTCGCTCATCGTCTTCTATCTCGAGCAGCAGAGCGTCCTCGGATTGAGCGCGGTCGATGCCGGCAAGCATGTCCCCTTTTATTGGGGAGGCGCCATGATCGGGCGCTTCATCGGCGCTTATCTGTTGCGCGTGATCTCGCCGGGCAAGGTGCTCGCATTCAATGCGGCTATCGTGCTCGCGCTGATCTTCACCTCGGCGCACGCGACGGGATCGACCGCGGCATGGTCGCTCCTGGCAGTGGGGTTGTTCAATTCCATCATGTTCCCCACCATCTTCTCGCTGGCGAGCGAGGGATTGGGGCCGCGCGCGAAACAGGGGTCGGGTCTTCTCAGCATGGCGATTGTCGGCGGCGCGATCGTGCCGTTCATTACGGGGCACCTCGCCGACTGGCGGGGATTGCAATTCGCGCTCCTCGCACCGGCGGTGTGCTATGCAGGAATCCTCGCTTTCGGGGTGTATGCTCGCCGCCCCGCAGCGGACGTCCTGGGCTGAAGAGGGACTCCGGCGAGCCGGGCATGCCAAAACTATCTTTGGCTATAGAAAGAAGTAATTTGTAAGATCGAGGCTCCCCCCAGATCGGGGATCAGTTTGCGGCGAAGGAGTGCGGCAGCTAGAAGGAGGTTGGGGTGTCCGGAAAGATTCGTTGGGCTCTTGCGGCTGCGGTCGCAATTGCGGCCTTTCAGGTCGGCTGCGGACGATCGGGCGGTGCGCCGCAGGGACCGCCCCCGCCGCCGCAAGTGAGCGTTGCCGCGGTCGTCGAGAAGCGCGTCAAGGATTGGGACGAGTTCACCGGCCGCTTTCAGGCGGTGGAGACGGTGGAGATCCGTCCGCGCGTCTCGGGATACATTGACAAGGTCGCCTTCAAGGAGGGCGGCTTGGTCAAGCAGGGCGATCTTTTGTTCGTCATCGATCCACGGCCCTATCAAGCCGATTACGATCGTGCCGCGGCCGATGTCAAGCGCTATAAGACGGCGCTCGAGCTGGCGCGCATCGAATCGACCCGTGTGCAGCGGCTGCGCGAAAGCGGCGCGGTCTCGCAAGAGGAGCTCGATGAGCGCACCAGCACCGTGGCGCAAGCCGAAGCCAATGTGGCGGGCGCCCAGGCGGCGCTCGAATCCGCCGGCCTCAATCTCGGGGTGGACGAGCGTGAAGAGCCCCATCACCGGACGCGTGAGCCGTGCGGAGGTCACGCGCGGGAATCTCGTGACAGGCGGTAACAACGGCGGGACATTGCTCTCATCAGTGGTGTCGATGGATCCGATTTATCTCTATTTCGACGGCGACGAACAAGCGTATCTGCGCTACACGCAGATGGCGCGCGCGGGCGAGCGGGCGAGCTCGCGCGATGCGCCGAATCCGGTGCATATCGGCCTTGCCGACGAAGAGGGCTTTCCGCACACGGGGTCGATGGATTTCGTCGACAACCAACTCAATCCGCAGACCGGCACGATCCGCGCGCGCGCCGTCTTCGAAAACAAGGACGGCCGCTTTACGCCCGGGCTGTTCGCCCGCGTACAACTCGTCGGCAGCGACGAGTACAACGCGATCCTGATCGACGATCGCGCCGTCAACACCGATCAAAGCCAGAAATACGTGCTGCTGCTCGGACCTGACAACAAAGTCGAGTATCGCAAGGTCAAGCTCGGACGCGTGATCGACGGTTTGCGCATCGTGCGCGAGGGGCTGAAGCCGGGCGATGTCATCGTCGTGAACGGTGCGCAACGCGTGCATCCCGGCCTGGTCGTGGCGCCGCAGCGGGTGACGATGAGCGGCGACCTGCCGGCGCAGGGCGCGTCGTAGCGCTGCCATGAACATCTCCTCGTTCTTCATCGAGCGTCCCATCTTCGCCTCGGTGCTCGCGATCCTCATCACGGTCGCGGGCCTCTTGTCGATACCCGCGCTTCCCATCAGCGAGTATCCCGAGATCGTGCCGCCGACCGTCGTCGTGAGCGGGCAGTATCCGGGAGCCTCGCCGAAGACCATTGCGGAGACCGTGATCACGCCGCTCGAGCAGCAGATCAACGGCGTCGAGAACGCGATCTACACCAACTCCACTGCGACTCCGGATGGTAGCTTCTCGATCACGGTCACCTTCCGCCTGGGCACCAATCTCGACATCGCGCAGGTGCAAACGCAAAACCGCGTGTCGCAGGCCGAGCCGCGCCTGCCGGATGTGGTGCGCCAAGTCGGCCTGGTGACGCAAAAGCGCTCGCCCGATCTCACGATGGTCGTGTTCCTGCGCTCCGCCACCGGCCGTTACGATTCGCTGTACCTGCGAAACTACGCCGTCATTCAAATCAGGGACGTGCTGGCGCGTTTGCAGGGCGCCGGTGACGTCGAGGTGTTCGGCTCGGGCGACTACGCCATGCGGCTATGGCTCGATCCCGGCAAGCTTGCCGCGCGCAGCATCGACGCAGACGAGGTGCTGGCTGCAGTGCGCGAGCAAAACGTGCAAGTCGCGGCCGGCCAGATCGGCGGCCAGCCGGCGTTGCCGGGGACGCAGTTTCAGTACATCGTCAATGCGCAGGGGCGGCTGCAGACGGAGCAAGAGTTCGGAAACATCGTCATCAAGAATGGCGCCAACGGCGAGACGACGTATCTGCGCGACGTTGCACGGCTCGAGCTCGGGCCGGAAACCTACGCCCTGCGCAGTATGCTCGACGGCAAACCGGCGGTGGCGATCCCGGTGTTCCAGCTCCCGGGCGCGAACGCGCTCGACCTGTCGACCGCGGTGCGCGCCACGATGAAGGAGCTCGCCAAGAGCTTTCCAGAGGGCGTAAGTTACGAGATCGACTACGACCCGACGGTATTCGTGCGCAGCTCGATCCACGCCGTCGTGCACACCCTGTTCGAGGCGGTGCTGCTGGTGGTGCTGGTGGTGGTCGTGTTCCTGCAGACCTGGCGTGCCAGCGTCATTCCCCTGGTCGCCGTACCCGTCGCGATCATCGGCACCATGGCGGCGCTGCTGCTCGCGGGATTTTCCATCAATTCCCTGACCTTGTTCGGCCTCGTGCTCGCGACCGGCATCGTGGTCGACGATGCCATCGTGGTGGTGGAGAACATCGAGCGCAAGATCGAGGACGGCTTGAACCCGCGTGCCGCGGCGCACGCAGCCATGGCCGAGGTCACGCGCCCGATCATTTCCATCATGCTGGTGTTGTGCGCCGTGTTCATCCCGGTCGCCTTCGTCACTGGGCTCACCGGCCAGTTCTATCGGCAGTTCGGCATCACGATCGCCGCGAGCACCATCATTTCGACGTTCAACTCCTTGACGCTCTCGCCTGCTCTGGCGGCGCTCCTCTTGAAGCCGCGGAATGCCCCGCCGGATGGCTTTCAGCGCGCTGTCAACAAAGCGCTGGGTTGGTTCTTCAGCCGTTTTAACCGCGTGTTCGAGCGCGCCTCGGATCGCTATGGCCACGGTGTATCGCGTCTCGCGGCGCTGCGTGGCCTCGTGCTTGCCGTGTTCGCCGTGCTGCTGGTATGCACGTGGGGCCTGTTCCATATCGTGCCCGGCGGCTTCATTCCATCGCAAGACAAGCAATATCTGGTCGGCATCGTGCAGCTGCCCGATGCGGCCTCGCTCGATCGGACCGAGAGCGTGGTGAGGCAGATCTCGGAAATCGCCGATCACACGCCGGGCGTCGATCACACCATCGGCTTCACGGGCCTTTCGGTACAGGGTTTCGTGAACCTGAGCAATGCGGCCGTATGCTTCTTTCCGCTGACCCCGTTCGAGGAGCGCACGACCAAGAATCTATCCGCCGGCGCGATCGCGGCAGCGCTCAACAAAAAATTCGGCGCCATCCAGGATGCCGTGATTTTCGCCGTGCCGCCGCCGCCGGTGCAGGGTCTCGGCAACACGGGCGGCTTCAAGCTGTTCATTCAGGATCGGGGGGCGCACGGCTACGATGAGCTTGCCCGGGTCACCAACGAGGTCATGAGCAAAGCGCGCGAGCAGCATGAGCTCAATCCCTATGCGACGTACACGACCTTCCAGAACAGCGTCCCGCAGCTTTATGCGGACGTCGATCGCGTGAAGGCGAAGCAGCAATCGGTGCCGCTATCGAGCGTGTTCGACACCCTGCAGACCTACCTCGGTTCTACCTACGTCAATGACTTCAACCGCTTCGGACGCACCTATCGTGTGTACGCACAGGCCGAGCCGCAGTTTCGCGCTCAGCCCGAGGACATTGCGAACCTGAAGATGCGCAACTTGCACGGCGACATGGTGCCCATGGGAGCGGTGGCTGACGTACGCTTCGAATCAGGACCCGATCGGGTCTCACACTACAACGTTTATCTGGCGGCCGACGTCAACAGTCAAGGCGCCCCGGGCATCTCTTCCGGTCAAGCCACCGCCGCGATCGAGCGGGTTCTCAAGGACACGCTACCGAACGGCTTTGGCTACGAATGGACCGATCTCACGTATCAGCAAAAGACCGCCGGCAATACGGCGCTGATCGTATTTCCGATTTGCGTGATGTTGGTGTTCCTGATCCTTTCCGCGCAGTACGAGAGTTGGGCACTGCCGCTGGCCGTTATCCTTATCGTTCCCATGTGCCTGCTTTCCGCCATGGCCGGCGTGTGGCTCAAGGGTTCGGACAACAACGTCCTTACCCAAATCGGCTTCATCGTCCTCGTCGGCCTTGCTTGCAAGAACGCCATCTTGATCGTGGAGTTTGCGCGCGAGCGTGTCGTGTCCGGTCTCAGCCCGGTGGATGCGGCCATCGAGGCGTGCCGGTTGAGGCTGCGGCCCATCCTCATGACCTCGTTCGCTTTCATCATGGGTGTGATTCCGTTGGTCGTTGCCGCGGGCGCCGGCAGCGAGATGCGTCAAGCGATCGGCATCGCAGTATTTTCCGGCATGCTCGGCGTGACCTCGTTCGGGTTGTTCTTGACGCCGGTGTTCTTCGTGACCATAGAGCTCTTTCTTGCGCGTCATTGGCCCTCAGATGTGGCCCGGCATCTCGGCCACGCGGCGGTCGAGACCGAGGAGCCGCGCCATGCGTGAAACACGAGGGCACGCGGCCGCGCTGCTCGTCTGCATCGGCGCGCTACTCGCCGGGTGCGCCGTGGGGCCCAACTATCATCGGCCGCAGGTCCGCGTGGACGCCGGCTTCGTGAACGCCTCGGAGCCGGGACTCGCCGCCGGAGATCCCGACCGAGCGCTACTGGACCACCTTCAATGATCCGTTGCTGACGCAACTCGTCGAAGACTCGGTCACGCACAACACGGACTTGCAGGCGGCGACAGCGAACTTGCAGGCGGCGCGCGCGGCGCGCCGGCTCGTGGGCTACGATCAGTTTCCAACGGTGACCGCGAACGCGGGCTACGCGAAGTTGCTCGAATCGACCCAGGAATTGCCGGGCTACACTTTCAACGAGCGCGAGTTCGATACTGCGCAGGCGGGTTTCGACGGACTGTGGGAGCTCGATCTGTTCGGCCGCGTGCGCAGGAATGTCGAGGCGTCGCGCGCGGACGTCGGCGCCAGCGAGGCGACCCTGCGCGATGCGCGGGTGGCCGTCATCGCCGAGGTTGCGCGTGACTATTTCATCTTGCGGGGCCTGCAGGATCAGCTCACGCTCACGCGGCGCAACGCCGACGTTCAGGCGAGCACCCTGAAGCTCACGCGCGTGCGGCTCGAGGCAGGCAGGGGCAACGAGCTCGATACGTCGCGGGCCGAGGCGGAATATCAAACCACGCTGTCGACGATTCCGTCGCTCGAGGCGACGATCGCCACGACCATCTACCGCATCAGCGTCCTCACCGGCCGTCAACCTGCGGCACTCTCTGCGCAGCTCTCGGCCGCCGCGCCGATGCCGCAGTTACCCGCCTTCAGCTCCATCGGCACCCCGGAGCGATTGCTGCGCCGGCGTCCCGACGTGCGCGTGGCGGAGCGGCAGCTCGCCGCCTCGACCGCGCGCGTCGGCGTGGCCATGGGCGATCTGTTTCCAAGAGTAACTCTGGTGGGAGAGGTCGGATATTCGGCGCCGAGCTTCAGCCAATTCGGTGAGAGCGAGGCGCGAGTCTTCCAGGCGGGCCCCAGCATCTCGTGGGCGGCCTTCGACATGGGGCGCGTGCTTGCGAGGATCGGTGAATCTCGCGCGCAGACCGACGCGGCGCTCGCGCACTATCAGAGTGCCGTGCTGAACGCGCTCGAGGATGCCGAGGGGAGCATGATTACCTACGGCCGCTCTCAGGTCAGCCGGCAAGCTCTCCAGGTCGCGGCCGCCGCCAGCGACAAGGCCGCGGACCTCGCGCAGAAACGTTTCGAAGGCGGTTTGATCGACTTCCTCGAAGTGCTCGACGCACAGCGCACCGCACTCAGTGCGGAGTTGACCTTGTCGCAGACCCGCACCGATACGGCGACTGCGCTCATAGCCGTCTACAAGGCTCTCGGGGCGGGTTGGGCGATCCCGGAGTCGAGCGCGCCGATCCAGGCGAATCGCTGAGGAAGCCCATCGCACCACGCGGCCGGTGGACGCGTCTGGGGCCGCTTACAACCTGCGGTTATGAGCCCATAACACATGCGAACGAGCGAGTGCTCGAGTGCGGGCTATGATGGGACTATGAGCATGGCACTGAAGGCAACGCTTGCGCGCTGGCTCGGCGCCGGCGGGGAGTCCGCCGACGAGCGCGCTCTTGCCGACATCAATCGTGGATTCGTCTCGCTGTCCGCGCAGAAGCGCATCGAGCAGGCCGCGGAGTTGTTGCCGGCGGAGTATGTGCTCACCTCGAGCTTCGGCGCGCAAGCCGCAGTCATGCTGCATTTGACCAATGCGGTGATCCCGCGCATCCCGGTGATCCTCATCGATACCGGCTATCTGTTCCCCGAGACCTACCGCTTCATCGACGAGCTCACAGAGCGTCTGAACCTCAACTTGAAAGTGTTCCGTTCCAATGCCTCGCCGGCGTGGCAGGAGTCGCGCTTCGGCAAACTCTGGGATCAAGGCCTGAACGGCATCGAGAAATACAATCGCTTGAATAAGCGCGAGCCGCTGGAGGTTGCGCTGAGCGCCCTCGGCGCCGAGACTTGGTTCGCCGGATTGCGGCGAGATCAGGCGGCTACGCGCGCCCACATCGCGCCGCTCGAGCATAAAGGTGGGCGTTACAAGGTTCATCCGATATTCGATTGGACCGACCGCGAAGTGGGGCGCTACCTCGCGGAGCATCGGCTGCCCTACCACCCACTGTGGGAGAAGGGCTATCCATCGATCGGCGACTGGCACACGACCCGCTCTTTGACCGAAGTGGAGCGTGTCGAGGACCTGCGTTTCTTCGGTCTGAAGCGCGAATGCGGTTTGCACGAGACCTGACGCGGCCGGGCGGTCAGCTTAGTAGACCCCAAACAGCAAGCGCTCGGCGACTAGCGCCAGCATCAGGGCGATCAGCGTGCGCGTGAACGCGGCGGGCAGGCGGATGGTCAGCCGCGACGCGAGCAATATCCCCGGTATCGACCCGACCAGGAGGCATGCGAGCACGCGCAAATCGGTGTGACCGAGCAATGCGTGCCCGGCCCCGGCGAGGGCCGTGATCGGCAGCGCATGCGCGATGTCGGTTGCCACCAGCCGGTGCGCGGTGAGTCGCAGGGGATAAAGCGCCAGTAGCGCGACGATGCCGAGCGCGCCGGCGCCGACGGAAGTCAATCCGACACCCGCGCCGAGGAGGGCGCCGGCGGCCACGGTGAAAGCCATCTTGTGTCGTTGCGCGCTGTCGAGCCACGCCGCGGTGAGCGACAGTCCGGCGCGCCGCAGCCACGGCTGCAGCAACAACGCGAGCGACGCGATGGCGAGAATAACCGCCAGGCAACGCGACACCACCGCATCCAGCACGAGCGGAGTTCGATGCGCCATCCAGAGCCAGGCCAGAACCGCTGCACAGGCGGGGACACTGCCGAGCGCAAGCCGTCCCACGATGCGCCAGTCGACCCGCCGGCTGAATCCCGATGAGGCGGTTGCCGCGAGCTTGGTCGTGGCCGAGAACACCAGGTCGGTACCGATTGCCATCGCCGGTGTCTGTCCAAATCCCAGGACAAGTAGCGGCGTCATCAAAGAGCCACCGCCGACGCCGGTGAGCCCGATGAGCATGCCGACGAATCCGCCGCAGAGAACGTACAAAAGTGGTTGAGGAATCATGCAGCAGAGCATCATCGCGACGCGACGCGCGGTTGTCCTCTGCCGGCGCGGCATAAGCTTGTGCGGATGGCGCATGGAGACGCGGTCCTTATCGAAATAAAATTATAAATATATTATAAGTTATTGAAATATCGATTATTACACGGAAGGATTGATGGGCGCGCGCGGGCAGGGCCTATAGGCGCGGGCGCATACCGCTTGGCGCTAACGCGACGTGTCGGCGCGCGCCTACCGGGCCTGCTGCCCTTTCGGGACTGTGCGGGCGTGGCGCACGCCCGTAGCGTATTCGCTCTGAAGGCTTTCAAGGAGTAGTACCCTATGACGAGCACCCCCAACGTGCCCCCGAGCGATCGGGGACCGAGTCACACGGATCGGCATCCGGACAAGAGCGAGAAAAAAGCTATCGAGGAGAGTCGCAAGCCCACCGTCTCGAAGCCCGGCGGCTTCCAGAACGACCCGGATGATCCCACCAATCCCAATGAGGCCATCGAAAGAACCCGAAGAAAGCTGCGTCCGTAACGTTCCGCTGCGCGAGAAGTTGCGCGGCATCGGCGGGATCTTTGTCGAATCGGTGGCCGCGTGGGTGGATCACAGCGCCTCGAGCCTGGGCGCAGCGCTTGCGTTCTACACCCTTTTCTCGGTGGCGCCGATCCTTATCATCGCGCTTTCGCTCGCCGGTTATTTCTTCGGCCCGCATACGGCGGAGACCGAGTTGCTCGTAGAGTTGCGCGATCTCACCGGTGAGGCGGGTGCGCAGGCAGTACGCGGCGTCCTCGCCAGCGCGCAATACAGCGATAAGAAAGGCATGGCGGCCGTGGTCGGTGTCGTGACCTTGATCATCGGCGCGACCAGCGTCTTCGGTGAGTTGCAGCACGCCCTCGATGTCATCTGGAGCTCGACTCGCAAACCCGCCGTCGGCTGGTGGGCGATGGTGCAGCGGCGCCTGCTGTCGTTCGGAATGGTGCTCGGTGTCGGCTTCTTGCTGCTGGTGTCGCTCATCGCGAGCGCGGTGCTCGCGGCCTTCGCCGGCTGGATGCAGGGACGCCTGCCGGGGCTCGCCATCACGTTGCCGATTCTCGACGTGATACTCAGCTTCGCAATGACCGTGCTGTTGTTCGCGATGATTTACAAATATATACCGCGTGAGACCATCGCCTGGCGCGACGTCTGGATCGGCGCCGCAGTGACGGCGTTTCTGTTCACCTTCGGCAAATCGCTGATCGGATTCTATCTCGGCAGAAGCTCGTTCAGCGGCGCTTACGGCGCCGCCGGCTCGCTCGTTGTGCTGCTCATGTGGGTATACTACTCGGCGCAAATCTTCCTGTTGGGTGCCGAGTTCACGCGGGCGTTCGCGTACTCGCGCGGCTCGCACGTATCGTCACCGGGAGCGTTGAATGCCCCTGCCCATTGAGCAGTACGCGCTCATCGGTGATTGCCATACCGCGGCGCTGGTGGGGTCGGACGGCTCGATCGATTGGCTGTGCTTTCCACGGTTCGACTCGGGCGCCTGCTTTGCGGCGTTGCTGGGGACGACGGAGCATGGGCGCTGGCGCATCGGCCCGAGCGGCAAAGTAACCGCCGTGCGCCGCAAGTACCGCGAAGGCACGCTGATTCTCGAGACAGAGTTCGAGACCCCCGAAGGACGCGTGCGGCTTACGGATTTCATGCCGGCCTCGCTGACTCGATTCGATGTGGTGCGCATCGTCGAAGGCTTGAGCGGCCGCGTCGCCATGAGCTTGGAGCTCATCGTGCGATTCGACTACGGGTCCATCATGCCGTGGGTACGCCGCTGCGGCGATGTGATGTTGTTCACCGCGGGACCCGACACGCTCGAGTTGGCGGGCTCCATCGCCGTCGAAGGGAAGGACATGAAGACCGTGGCGGAGTTCACGGTCGGCGCGGGAGAGCGGCAATGGCTCACGCTCAACTATCGACACTCGCACGTCGACACCTTGCCGGCGATCGATCCCTTCGAAGAGCTCGATGAGGCCGATAAGCTTTGGCATAAGTGGTCGGGACGCAGCAAAATCCATGGTCGCTGGCAGGAACCGGTGGAGCGGTCGTTGATCACGCTCAAGGCACTGCAGTACCGGCCGACTGGCGGCATCATCGCCGCTCCCACGACCTCTCTGCCCGAGCAGCCGGGCGGTGTGCGCAACTGGGACTACCGATTCTGCTGGCTGCGCGACGCCACCTTCGCCTTGAACGCCTTGTTGCTCGCGGGTTACATCGATGAAGCCACGCAGTGGCGCGAGTGGCTGCTGCGGGCGGTGGCCGGTTCGCCCAAGGATCTGCAGATCCTGTACGGCATCACGGGCGTCCGTCGCCTCGACGAATACGAGGTCTCGTGGCTGCCGGGCTATCAGGGCGCGGCGCCGGTGCGAGTGGGCAATGCCGCCTCCACGCAGTTCCAGCTCGACGTGTACGGCGAGGTGATGGACACCTTGCATCTTGCGCGCACCAGCGGTCTCGATCCCGAGCCGGAGGCGTGGAGTCTACAGGTGGCGCTACTCGAGTTCCTCGAATCCAACTGGCAGCGTCCCGACGATGGAATCTGGGAGATTCGCGGCCCGCAAAGGCATTTCATCCACTCGAAGGTCATGGCGTGGGTAGCCTTCGATCGCGTCATCAAGGACGCCGAGCGCGACGGCCTGGAGGCGCCGCTCGAGCGTTGGAAGCGGATACGCGATGAGATTCATGCGGAGGTGTGCGACAAGGGTTTCGATGCCAAGCGCGGCTGTTTCGTTCAGTCCTACGAATCGTCGCATTTGGATGCGAGCCTCCTGCTGATTCCGCAGGTGGGTTTCCTGCCCCCCGAGGATCCGCGCGTGCGTGCCACCATCGCGGCCATCGAGCGCGATCTGATCGTGGACGGGCTCGTGCTGCGCTACTCGACCGAGACGGGTGTCGATGCATTGCCCGCGGGCGAGGGCGCCTTTCTGCCGTGCTCGTTCTGGCTCGCGGATTGCTACGCACTCACCGGCCGGCGCCGGGAGAGCGAGGCGTTGTTCGAGCGATTGCTCGCTCTGCGCAACGACGTAGGGTTGCTCGCCGAGGAGTACGATCCCCGCGGCGGGCGCATGCTAGGAAATTTCCCCCAGGCCATGACGCACATGGCGCTCGTCAATACCGCGCGATTGCTGTCGATGCCGGAGGCCGAGGCAAAATCGGCGGCCCGGCAAGGAGAGCGGCCCGCCACCGCCGGCGTCGCACCCGTTGCCGAGGCGGCCCCTGCCGAGCAGCAAGGCGCTGGCTGAGTCGCGTTAAGCCCGTTGCGGGGGTGCCGTTTCGCCGCGCCCGAGATTTGGTTAGACTTTGGTCCCCGCGATTAAGCGGTCACGGCAATCGAATCGAGTCTCCACCCGATAGGATTACAAAGATGCAACACAAAATATCTCGTCGCGCGATGGTCAAGAGCGGCCTCATTGCTGGCAGCCTGGTTCCTGCCCTCGGACTTCTCGGTAAGACGGCCGGTGCCCAGACGCCGACACCTCTCGACCCGAACGATCCGACCGCGAAGTCGCTCAGCTTTGTGACCGACGCGAGCAAGGTCGACGCGGCGGCGAATCCGACCTACAAGACGGGCCAGAAATGCGGCACTTGCGCGCAATTCACGGGAAAGGCCGGTGCGACGACCGGTGGCTGCAACATCTTCGTCGGACACACGGTACCGGCGACCGGGTGGTGCAAGGTGTGGGCGCAGAAGTCCTGAGTTGAGCGGGGCCGGACAGGAGCTCCAGCAAACCGTTCGCGACCTCTGCCTGTGGCTTCCCCAGGCAGAGGAATTCATGTCGCACGGCTCGCCCAACTTTCGTGTCTGTGGCAAGACGTTCGCGACTTTCGTCGTCAATCATCATGGCGACGGGCGAGTTGCGCTCTGGCTGCCAGCGCCCGCGGGGGCGCAGGAGCATCACGTGGAGGCCTCTGCGGCACACTTCTTCGTGCCGCCTTACGTTGGTGCGCGCGGCTGGCTGGGCGTGCGACTCGATCGAGGTCTTGCCTGGAAGCGCGTGGCCGTGCTCGTGCGCGAAGCGTATCTGCACGTGGCACCAAAGCGTCTTCGGCCAAGTGTGGGCGCGGTCCCGGCGATTGCGGCTCCGCGAAAGATGCCGACATCGCGCGACTTGGATCCCTTCCAGTCGCGGCGCGGCAAGGCCGTGCTCGCGGTTCTGCGACGCGTTTGTCTCGCGTTGCCGGTAACGAGCGAGGGCAGCCAATTCGGTCATCCGGTGTGGAAGGTCGGAACGCGCACATTCGCCGTCGCCCGCTACGAGGGCGCGACCCTGACAGCATGCTTTTGGGTGGGCGCGGCCCAACAAAGTCTCTTGACCGGCGATCCGCGCCTGCGCATCCCGCCATATTTTGGCCACCGCGGCTGGATCGCACTCGATGTGAGTGCGCATTGCGACCAGTCCGAGATCGCCTCGCTGGCGCTCGAAAGCTATCGGCACTTCGCGCTGAAGCGCATGCTGAGGGCGCTCGAGCCCGAGCGGCAACGACGGTAACGGGGGATAACATGGCAAGTTTTGTGCTGGTACACGGCGGCGGGCACGGCGGATGGTGCTGGTCGCGCCTCGCACCGCTGCTGCGCGCAGCGGGGCACGACGTCTACACACCGACCTTGACCGGACTCGGCGAACGATTGCATTTGGTGAGCCCGGACACCGACCTCGACACGCACATTGCCGATGTGGTCGGCGTCCTCAAGTACGAGGACCTCACCAATGTCATTCTCGTCGGACACAGCTACGGCGGCATGGTGATAACCGGTGTCGCAGACCGCGCGCTGTCGCGTGTCGGTCATCTCGTGTTTCTCGATGCCTCCCATCCGCGAGACGGAGAATCCCTCGCCGGCGAGTCGCCGGCGCTGATGGAGTTTGCGCGCAAATCATCGCGCATCGTTGATGGCGTCGAGCTCGCGTTGTGGCCCAATCAAGAGATCATCGACATCATGGGCGTCGTGCGTCCGGAGGATGTGGCATGGTTGGCGGGCAAGCTTACGCCGCATCCGTGGAAGTGCTTTGCACAGCCCTTGCGGTTGGCGAACGAAGCAGCGGTCAGGCGCATCCCGTTCACCAACATCAATGCCTCATGGTCGCTCAAGGTACGTCCGCCGGAATCCGCGAGGCGGGCCACGGAGGGGGATCGAGTGTGGGAGATCGATACCGGTCATGACTTGATGATCACGGAACCCGCGGCAGTGGCCGAAATGCTGTTGCGAGTGGCAGCCATCACGGCGGAAGGCTGACCATGCATCCGAAATATCCTCGCATCTTCAGCCCGATCCGACTCGGCCCGATCGAGCTTGCAAACCGCTTCTATATGTCGCCCCATGCCGTGCCGATGGCGGTTGGCACCAAGCCATCGGACGACTTCATCCACTACAACGTTGCGCGTATCAAAGGCGGCTGCGGCCTGGTCATGTTGTCGACATCTCTGCACGGGCGTGCCCGTACTTTCCAGCCTTCATCCTATCCAAAAGAAAACATTCCCGCATTTCGCGTCCTGGCAGACGCCGTGCACGAGGCGGGCGGCAAGATCTTTGCCGAGCCGTATTATCAATGGGCGACTCACGGGCAATGGCAACCGTTGAGCCCGCCGGCCCCCGCTTTCGGCCCCTCGCCGGTACAGTTCCGTAGCCACGAAAAGGGCTTTGCCACACGTGCAATCACGCGGCGCGAGATCGGCATGATGCTCGGCGCTTTGCGGCAGTCGATCGAGCACCTGCGCGAGGCCGCCTTCGACGGCGTCATGATCCACGGCGCGCACGGCGCGCTGGCGGAGCAGTTTCTCTCGCCCTATTTCAACCGGCGCACCGACGAATACGGCGGCACGCTCAAGAACCGGATGCGATTGCTCGTCGAGTCGCTGCAGGTGGCTCGAGACGCGGCCGGCGCCGGAATGGCCGTGGGAATGCGCTTCAATTGCGACGAGCTGCTTGCAGGCGGCTACGACTCGACGGAAGCCTACGGCGTCCTTCAGTCGGTGGCGGCTGCGGGGCTGATCGACTACGCCGATCTCGACGTCGCCACCGAGCCACAGCAGTACTACATCGGCATGCCGTCGGTATTCATGGAACCGCATCTCTATCGGCCGTACGTAGATGCCGTGCGGGGAGCTGCGGGAAAGATTCCGGTGCTGAGTGTTCTTGGACGGATGACGTCCATTGCCGACGCCGAAGCGATGCTCGCCGCCGGCGTTTGCGACGTGGTGGGCGCGGCGCGCGGCCTCATTGCGGAACCCGATCTCGTGCGCAACGCCTACGAGGGACAAGAGGCCCGCAGCCGCATTTGCATCGCCTGCAACTGGTGCATGGCGGGCATTCACGACAGCTCCGCCGGTTGCGCCATCAATCCGGTCAGTTATCGCGAGCGCACGTGGGGGCGGGAAGCGCTGCGGCCGGCGCCGCGTCGCTCGAAAGTCATCGTGGTGGGCGCCGGCCCGGGCGGCCTCGAGGCGGCGCGCACCTGCGCGTTGCGTGGCCACGAGGTGACCCTGATCGAGTCGCGGGCGCGGGTGGGCGGCGCTTTTTCGCTGTGGGCGGCGTTGCCCGGGCGGGAGGCCTATCAACTGGCGATCGATTGGTGGGCGCGCGAGCTCGAGCATCTGGGCGTCACCATCCGACTGGGCAGGCGCGCAACCGCCGTCGATATTCTCGCGGAGCAGCCCGATGCCGTCATCGTCGCGACCGGCGCGGCCTACCATCGCAGCGGCCGCGGCTTCTACAGCGAGCAGGACATTCCCGGCTACGACCGCGACTTCGTCTATCGACCGGAGGAGATCTTGTCGCTTGCCGTTCTGCCGCGAGGCAAGATCATCGTGCAGGATGATGAGGGACTGCAAACCGGCATGGGAATCGCCGAACTGCTTGCGAGGAACGGGGCGGACGTCGAGTTTTTGACACCGAACTTCTTGCCGCTTTCCTCGCGCGTCATGGCGGCTCAGGAGGGACGACCGATGGTGCGGCGCCTGCGCGCTCTTGGCGGCCGGATTTCGACGATGTCATTCATCAAGGAGATCCGCGATCACGAGGTCCTCGTCGAGGATGTGCACTCCGATCAGGTACGGGTAATCAGCGATATCGATGCGCTGGTGCTGACGACCGGACGTGTACCGGTGAACGATCTCGAGAAGGACCTGGACGGTAAGGTGGCGCAGCTCTTCACGATCGGCGATGCGCTTGCGCCGAGAATGTGGGCGGCGGCGACTTTCGAGGCGCATAAGTTCGCGCGCTTCGTCGGCGAGCCCGGCGCTCCTGCATCGATTGCGGATGCCTATTTCTCGGACGAAGATGCGGCGCTGGTGCCGATCCCCGGAGACATGCAACGCCGCAGTGGCTAAGTGGAGCAAACTCGGCGGGAGGCGTCCCGGCGGCGCTCAGCTCTGCCAAGGATGCGGGATTCCCGGGTTGCTCGCCTCGACGATTTTCGCCAGCAGCTGGCGCAAGACGAGTGATTCGCTCGGGTCCAGTTTCTGTTCGGCATCGGTACTGGCGGCCTCTGCCACGGCCAACAGCTCCACGACCGCGCGTCGTCCCGTCGCGGTCAGCAGTACTCGTCGGTGCGCAGGGTCGGACCCTTCGCACTGTACATAGCCGAGCTCGCTCAATCGTTCCGCAACTCGCGGCGTGATGCGAGTGCCCGTGTAGGCGACAAGAGCGTCTAGTTCTTCGATACTGCGACCGTCGCGGACTCCCAGCAGGGTAAGTGCAAGGTAGTCCGCGTCCCCTAGGGTGCGTCGTTCGATTTCCGGCTTCATGCGATGGTAGATCTGGTGGTAGGCGCGGCCCAGCAGATACAACAGAAAGTCCTCACCAAACGCCCCATCCGCGGCCGCCGCCAGTGAACCGGCTGCGCCAGGAGAGCTTGGCGTTTTGCCGACGGCGAGAGTGAAGCGGCCGCGCTTGAACACGAGCGGCTCGCTCTCGCAGTGCTCGAAATTCAGAACCTCGCCCACGAAGATCACATGATCGCCGCCCTCGTACTGAAAGGCGGTTCTACACTCGAAACGGGCGGCGCAACCGTCAAGCAATGCGATCCCGTCGACACCGCTGCCGACCTGCAGGCCCGCGAATCGATCGGTGACTTTCTGCGAAAAGCGTGTCGCCAGCGTCTGTTGATCGCTCGCCAGAATGTGCACGGCAAAGTGGCGCGCCGCGAGGAACGCACCGATATTGGCCGACGTGCGGGCGAGGCTCCAAAGCACCATGGGAGGCGTCAGCGAAACCGAGTTGAAGCTGTTGGCGGTGACGCCGACCGGTTTGCCGGCGGCATCGACCGTCGTCACGATCGTGACGCCCGTGGTGAAGGCGCCGAGCGCCTGTCTGAAGCGATTGGAATCGAAGCTCTGTTGCATGCACTGTGTTCTTTGAGCGGCCCTGCCAATCATAGCCCATGAGCCCCCGCAGCTTGCACGCGCGCGGCCGAATTGATATTGATGGGGGAACCGGCAATCGCAAGCCCCCGGGGAGTCTTCAATGGCGAAAGGCTATTTCATGAGTGTCTACCGGCAAGTCAAGGATCCGGACAAGCTTGCGGCTTATGCGAAGCTCGCCGGGCCGGCCTTCGAGGCGGCCGGCGGCCGTTTCCTGGCGCGGGGTATCGCCGCCCAAGCTTATGAATCCGGACAGCTGGAGCGCACCGTGATCATCGAATTCGACTCCGTCGCCCAGGCGATCGCGGCGTACGAGAGTGCGGCTTACGGGCGAGCGCTTGAGGCTTTGGGGGACGGCGCCGTGCGGGACGTGCGCATCGTTGCGGGTACCTAAGCGTGGCCGCCGCTGCCAATTCAGCCGTTCCAAGCGCCGCGGCGCGCACCCTGCTCGAGCGCCTGATCGCTTTTCAGACCGTATCGCGCGACTCCAATCTCGGCTTGATCGAGTGGGCTCGCGACTATCTCGTCAAGCTCGGCGCGACAGCCCGGCTCACTTACGACCAGAGCGGCAAGAAGGCCAACCTGTTCGCCACTCTGGGCGACGAGCGGCTGCCCGGCCTGGTTCTCTCGGGTCACACCGACGTGGTGCCCGTCGACGGTCAGAACTGGGATACGAATCCTTTCACAGCCGTCGAGCGCGACGGCAAGCTCTATGCGCGCGGCTCCGCCGACATGAAGGGTTTTATCGCCGTCGCGCTGGCAGAGGCTCCGAGATTCGCCGGCGCGTTGAGCGCCGGACGTCTCGAGCGCCCGATTCACTATGCGCTGAGCTACGACGAGGAAGTGGGCTGCCTCGGCGTGCGCGGTCTGATTCGTGATCTGCAGGAGCACGGCATAAAACCGGCCGGGTGCGTGGTCGGGGAGCCTACCTCCATGCAGCCCATCATCGCTCACAAGGGGATGAATCGCTTTCGCTGTGCGGTGCGCGGCCGCGAGGCGCACTCGAGCTATGTGACGCACGGCGTGAACGCCATCGAGTATGCCGCGCGCCTGATCGTGTATATCCGCCAGATCGCGGACCGCCTGGCGCAGTTCGAGGAGCGCGACTGCGGATTTACCGTGCCGTACACGACGCTATCGACCGGCCTCATCCGCGGCGGCATCGCCGCAAATGTCGTGCCGAAAGAGTGTGAGTTTCAGTTCGATCTGCGAACTCTGCCGCATGCCTCCGCCGATGCTCTCTATCAGGAAATTCGCGCCCAGGCCGATGTCCTGGCCCGCGAGATGCGGGCCACGGAGCCGCTGGCGGGGATCGACCTCGAATGGGCGAGTCAGACTGTAGGTCTCGAGGCGGCCGAGAGCGATGCGATCGTGCAATGGGCCATGAAGCAAAGCCGCAACCAATCGACCGGCAAGGTGTCCTACGGCACCGAGGCGGGCCTGTTCAGGCAGATGGGGGTGCCCACGGTGATCCTGGGGCCTGGAGATATCGCCGAGGCACACCGGCCGAACGAATACGTCGCGCTCGAACAGCTGGCGCAATGCGAGGCGTTCATGGGACGTATCCTCGAAGGAGGCTTTCCGGCGTGACGCGACGGAGCGACGCCGGTGTTCAGATCGTGAAGGCCGCGTGTCCGCACGATTGCCCGGATACTTGCGCGCTCGAGGTGCATGTGAAGGACGGCGTCGCCCTGAAGGTCACGGGCGCCGCGAATCACGGCCCAACGGCGGGGGTGCTCTGCACGAAGGTGGCTCGCTACACCGAGCGCACCTACCATCCGGAGCGCCTGCTCCATCCGCTGCGACGCGTCGGCAAGAAGGGAGAAGGGCGCTTCGAGAGAATTTCTTGGGAGGAGGCGATCGCCAGCATTGCCGGGCGCCTCGGGCGTATCGCCGCCGAGGACCCCGCCGGCATCCTGCCATACAGTTATGGCGGCACGATGGGTCTCGTGCAAGGCGAGTCCATGTCGCAGCGTTTCTTCCACCGGCTTGGCGCGAGCTTCCTCGACCGCACCATCTGCGCCGCCGCGGGCTCCGCCGGCCATCGGATCACGCTCGGCCCGAGCATCGGCATGGACATCGAGGCCGCCGAGGCTGCGAAGCTCATCATTTTTTGGGGGTGCAATGCGATCACCTCTAGCGTCCATTTTTGGGCGCGCGCGCAAGAGGCGAAGCGTCTCGGCGCGCGGCTCATTGCGATAGATCCGTATCGTTCGCTGACGGCCGAGAAGTGTCACGAGCACATCGCGCTGCTGCCGGGCACCGACGGCGCGCTCGCGCTTGGCCTCATGCACGTGCTCATCCGCGACGGGCTCATCGACCGCGATTACATCGAGCGACATACGCTCGGTTTCGAGGGCCTCAGCGAACGCGCGCGCGCCTTCCATCCGGCGCGCGTCGCCGCCACCTGCGGCATCACGGTCGGCGCCATCGAGGCGCTTGCGCATGCCTACGGCACCCTCAAGCCCGCGCTGATCCGCGCAAATTATGGACTGCAGCGCGTGCGCGGCGGCGGCATGGCCATGCGCAACATCGCCTGTCTCCCGGCGCTCGTGGGAGCGTTCCGCCATGCCGCGGGCGGCCTGCTGCTCTCCACCAGCGGCAATTTCCCCATCGACTCCGCGGCGCTAACCCGGCCGGACCTGCTCGGCGCGCGCCGGCCGCGCACCATCAACATGTCGTGCATCGGCACGGCTCTCGCCGATGCGGCGGCGCCGGTTCGAGCGCTGATCGTGTACAACTCCAACCCTGTGGCCGTGGCGCCCGACTCCCGGCGGGTCGCCGCAGGGTTCGCGCGCGAGGACCTGTTCACGGTGGTGCTCGAGCATTTCCAGACGGACACGGCCGACTACGCCGACATTCTCTTGCCCGCAACGACGCAACTCGAGCATCTCGACGTGGTGCGTCCCTATGGACACCATTACCTGGTCGCGAACAACGCGGCCATACGACCTCTCGGCGAGGCAAAGCCCAACACGGAAGTGTTTCGACTGCTGGCGCGCGCCATGGAATTCACCGAGCCCTGCTTCGGGGATTCCGACCGCGACATCGCGCAATGTGCCTTGGCGGCGGATTGGGATTTCGACGCGGTATGCAAGCAAGGCTGGAAACGCTTCGGCGCGCCGCCCGGCACCGCGCGCTTTGCGAACGGCAACTTCCCCACTCCGTCGGGTAAAGTAGAATTTCATTCGGAGGCCGCGCTTGCGCTTGGGCTCGATTCTTTGCCCGATTACATCCCGCCGCTCGAGGATACGCGCAGCGATCTCGCGCGGCGATTTCCACTCGCCATGATTTCGCCTCCGGCGCGGCATTTCTTGAACTCGAGCTTCGTCAACGTGACGAGTCTGCGGGCCGTGGAAGGCGAGCCGTGGCTCGATATTCATCCTCGCGACGCAGAGCGCCGCGGCGTGTCCGACGGCGGTTATGTGCGCGTGTTCAACGATCGGGGTTCGCTCGAGCTGCGCGCTCGCGTGAGCGACCGGGCCCGGCCCGGTGTGGTGGTGGCGCTCTCCGTGTGGTGGAAGAAGCTCACGCGCGATGGTAAAAACGCGAACGAGCTCACCGGCAGCGACACGCTGACCGACCTCGGGCGTGCGCCGCTGTTCTACGATTGCCTGGTCGAGGTGGAGGCCGCCGGGGCTTAGTGCCCGTCGAAGAACGACTTCGCAGCGGCGAGGCAGAAGGGCGGCACCAGCTGGGCGTGATAATGCGCGAGCACGGCGGCATGTCCTCCGTCGCTCGCTCCCCCCGCGATGGCGGCGACCTCAATGGCCGTGACCGCGGCGGCGAATCCGAGCTTCTCGTCCGCGTAAGGATCGTTGCCGGTCGGTGACGAATCGATGTCCACGACGCCGGCGGGCGCGTTCGGCGAATGCTTCGCCCAATACCCTTGCATGAGCTGCGTGTCGAAGAAGAACACGTCGGGGTCCTGATCGCCGCCACACAGCAACAGGGGTGCCGTGGGTGTCCAGTTGCGTAAGTCGTTGGTCTTCAGGTCCTGACGCAGCGTGTTTGCCGGCGCGGCGGCAGGCACTCCCGTCGTCGTCGTCGGAAAACCCCCGTCGGGATTCGCCTGCTGATCCTGCAGATAGGCAAGCCGATAAGCGCTACTGACGAGATAGGCGCTGCCGAAGCCCTGCGCGAAGACGGTGGCAAGGCCAGCCGGTGTTGTCGCCGGAGTGATCGCGGCGTACTGCGGGGCCGGTGGAGTAAGGCTGAAGAGCGCGCTCTGCGGCAGCAAATCCTCCGAATAGATGGTGCTGATGGGCGTCGTGCTCGGCAACAGCCCGGCGATATCGGTGGCGTACGGCAATGCGAAGACATCGGTCGGCTGCGAGTAAAGATTTCCATACGCGTTCTGATAGCTGTTCGCGAGCAACGCGACGTTCTCCGTCGCGCTCAGATTCACCTCGCCGAGAAAGATGGCATCCCCGAACGCGGCGAGCGCATAAGGGCCGGACATGGGCGCCGAGGCGGAAACGGTCTGCCCCGCGGCCTGGAGCGCGCGGTGCGTGGCCATTGCGACGTAACCGCCCTGTGAATAGCCCGTCACGTATAGCTTGTGATTGTCGGTCACGTTCGGTGCAAGCGATAGCGGCAGTGCGCTGCGTGCGGCGGTCAGCGCATCCATCATGTCGTCTGCCTGCTGTGCACCGACGACATAAGGGTGATAGCTCAGCGTGGAAGTATCATAACCCGCATAGTTAGGCGCCACGACGATATAGCCTTCGGCCGCAAAGAGAGCCGCGAGGATCAACCCCTCGCTGCTGGCATTGGAGCCCGACAGCTGCGCGATGTCGTAGTTCTTGTCCGGCGAGGTGCCATGCGCATATTCGACGATGGGGCGGGGTCCGCTACAGGAGGAGCCGGTGCCGCTCGGCACCATGAGTGCTCCGGTGGCCGTCGTGGGCTCGGATTTGGCTCCTACGGTCTCGTATTGCAGGCGATAGACGTTGATGGTGCAGACAGGCAAGTAGGCAAGCGTCAGGAGCTCCTGCCCGAGCGGGTCAACGCCGAGCAGGCCGAGCAGATCTGCCGCGCTGTACGATGCGAGCAGAGTCGGTGGATTGGTCAGCAACTGCCCGCGCTGTGGGGCCGGCGGACTCACCGCCGTGCCCGAGCCGCCGTTGGTGCCGGAATTACAGCCGGCGAGACCCAGCATCGTGAGCGCGACGACTAGCTGGATTCTCAACGCCATGGCAGGAAGACAACCATGCAGGAGCTAGGTTCCCGCCGGCAGGTCGTCGATGCGCGCGATGTCCAAGCCGGCGCAGCCGCAGCCGTGATAACCTCGGTTGCGGTGGAATCTCAGCCTGCCAATCTCAAGCGAGAACGAACATGAGTGAACATCTCCATCATAAGCTCGCCGTGCTTCGGCAGAATTTGTTGCAGGGCAAGTTGCCGCGCAGCGTGCGCTGGGACGAAGCGTTCGAGCTCATCGAGCATCTGGGCCGTGTGGAGCCGCATGGCGGAGAGGAATTCGCATTCGTCGTCGGCGCGCAGCGGGAGCTGTTCAAGCGGCCGCACGGACAAGATCTCGGAATCGACGAAGTGTCGCGGCTGCGTAAATTTCTGAAGGCGGCCGGCGCCGAGCCTGCCGCCGCAGGCGCGCGCCGGATTCCACGACGGTAGTCGTCATCGATCATCACTCGGCGCACCTTTTTCGCGATGCAAACGCCGAGCGGCGGACAGCAAGGTGTGCAGATCAAGCCCTATGATCCTCATCACTTTCACCATCATTTGGTTCATCGCAAAGAGGCGCATTATCAGGGCGACCGGGTTCCCGAGGAGAGCTCCTTCTACGAGGAGATCGCACAGGCGCTCGTCGCCGCCAAAGACGTCGTCCTCGTCGGCCATGGAGTCGGCAAGAGCAGCGCCGTGGATGCGCTGCTGAGTCATCTGAAAGCGCATCACCCCGATGTGGCGAAGCGAGTCAAGGGAGTCGAGGTGGTGGATCTGTCCGCGTTGAGCGAGCCTCAGATCGAGGCCATTGTCAGGCGCAAGCTGACCGCGGCCTCTTGAGGCGGCGGTTTACGGTTGACATCAGCTGAGCCGCTGCGGCCAGCCCGCCGTAAATCCGAACTGCCCGAGATACCACTGCTGGAACGTCACGACGCGCCGCTCGTGCTCGGAGTAGCGCCCGGGCTGGTAGCGGGTCGACTCGATGCCCGCCTGGTTGTTCTCGGTGATGATCTTGTCCTGGCGGGTGGTGCGGTCCCAGCCCCAGATCATCCGCGGCACATCCACCTCGCCTGCCTTGCCGTCGACCAGCCAGTAAAGGTCCACGTCCGTTTTCGTCGTGCTGCGAGGCGAGAAGACGAACAGGACGGCGAAATCGTTGGTCGCCACGAGCTGGGTGAAAGGGCTGAACGAGAGATACATGCGCCCTTGATCGAACGCCGTGCGCTTGCCCATGAGCGGCGCGGCCGGCCTGCCGTCCTCGGTCTCGGTCTCGAATCCCTCGCGGATGGTCCGCTGCAAGAGCAGCCGCAGATGCGAGGACTCGGGGCCGTCGTCGACGGTGCCTAGGGGCCGGCCGAGCGCGGCCGCGCGCGCCTCCCACGCCTTGAGCACCGGCAGATAGGCATTCACCGCCTCGGCGGGCCCCGAGCTCGGACCCGCGCCGAAGGCGATGAGCGCCTGCGGCGGGTGCATGGAGGTGAATTCCGGGTGCGACGGGGCGCAGTGATAGCACTCGACGAAATTCTCCACCACGAGCTTCCAGTTGGCGTCGGTGGGGTAGGACTCGGCGTGCGCGATCTTCGCGTCGGCAATGCCGTGAAAATCGAGGTACGGTCCGAGATCTCCGAAGGTGGCATCGAAATCGACCGGCGTGCCCTCGGACAAATTGATGAAGATGAGGCCGTGAAACACGCGCACGTGGCAGCGGTGCAGCCCGTTCTCCGACTTGGAGAAATCGGCGGGCATGAGCCGGGCGGCGAGCAGCTCGCCGTCCAAGCCGTAGGACCAGGCGTGATAGGGGCAGGTGAGCCGCGCGACGTGTCCTTGCGGCTCGGTGCAGATCACCGAGCCGCGATGGCGGCAGACGTTGTAGAAGGCGTTGATGGTGTTCTCATCGCTGCGCACGACGATGATGGATTCTTTGCCGATCTTGAACAGGAAATAGTCGCCCTTGCGGCGCACGCGATCGACGTGTCCGGCCACGATCCATTTGCGCGCGACGACCTCGCGCAAGTCCGCCGCGAACACCTCGTCGTCGCAATAAAAGCGCTGGTCCAGGCTGTAGCCTGGCCGGTGGTTCGCGGCCAATGCCTCGACAAGGCTCAATTGTGCAACCGCTCGTTCCTGATTCTGCATCGATATCTCCGGAGGAAAACGCTCCGCCTAGCGGCGGATGCGCTCTTTCTTGGGGTCGTAAAGGGGGCGCAACGAGGCGAGGGCGGCCTGACGTACGCCCGCGACCTCGATCTCGTAAGCATCGGCGTCGATCGCGCCGGTGGCGTCCGTCACGTAGCCGAGGCCCACGGCGGCGCCGAGGGTGTGGGCATACATCCCCGAGCGAACGAAGCCGACGATGGCATCGCCCCGCCAGATGGGCTCGTTGTGGTAGAGCAGGGGCTCGGGAGAGCGCAGCTGAAACTGCACCAGCCGCTTGTGTAATGCCCGCTTCGCGCTGGCGCAGCAGCGCCTCGCGCCCGATGAATCCGCCCGGCTTGTCGAGCTTCACCGCGAAACCGAGACCCGCCTCCCACGGCGTGTCCTCGTCGGTGATGTCGTGGCCGAAATGGCGATAGGCCTTCTCGATGCGCAGCGAATTGAGGGCGTGATATCCCGCGTGCACGAGCCCATGCGGCGCGCCGGCCGCAACGATCTCGTCGTAGACGCCGGCCATGAACTCGGTCGGCACGTACAGCTCCCAGCCGAGCTCGCCCACATAGGTGATGCGGGAGGCCCGCACCAGCGCGTAGCCGAGCTCTATCTCGCTTGCTGGTGGCGAAGGGAAACGCCGCATCCGACAGATCCTGAGGCGTGAGCGACTGCAGCAGCTCGCGCGCGAGCGGGCCCATCACGGAAAGCACGCCCATGCCGGAGGTCACGTTGGTCAGGACGCAATGCTTGCCCGGCTCGATGTGGCGCTTCAGCCAGTTGAAGTCCTTGGTCTCGGTCTCCGCACCGGTGACGATGAGGAAGAGCGACTCCGACAAGCGTGTCACCGTGAGATCGGCCTCGATGCCGCCGCGCTCATTGAGCCATTGTGTGTACACCATCTTGCCGGGTGCGACGTCGATGTCGTTCGCGCATACGCGGTTGAGTACCTGGAGCGCATCGGCTCCCTCGAGGCGAAACTTGGCGAACGAGGACTGATCGAAGAGGCCGACGGCGTTGCGCACGGCGCGGTGCTCGTGCGCGCTCGGCTCGAACCAGTTCTGCCGTCCGTAGCTGTACTCATAAGCGGGGACAACGCCTGCGGGCGCGTACCAGTTCGCGCGCTCCCAGCCGAACGCCTCGCCGAAACAGGCGCCCGCCTGCGCGAGGCGCTCGTGCAAGGCCGAGCGCCGCACGCCGCGCGCGGTCTCGTACTGGCGGAACGGCCAGTGCGTTGCGTACAGAAGACCCAAACTCTCGCGCACCCGCGCTTGCAAGTACTTGCGGTTCACTTGAAACGGCATATTGCGCCGCACGTCCACTTCCCACAGATCGACCGGCGGATGGCCGTCACGGATCCATTCGGACACGACCTTGCCGATGCCGCCCGCGGATTGCAGACCGATGGAATTCAGGCCCGCAGCGACGAAGCAGTTCTCGAGCTCGGCCGATTCGCCCAGGTGATAGCGCACGTCCGGTGTGAAGCTCTCCGGGCCGCAAAAGAATTTCTGGATGCCGGCGCGCTCGAGCGCCGGCACGCGGCGCATGGCGTCCATGAGGACCGGCTCGAAGTGGGAAAAATCGCCGTCGATCTCGCCGAACGAGAAATCTTCGGGAATGCCGTTCGTGCCCCATGGACGCGCGTTGCGGCTCGAACGCGCCCGACGAGGAGCTTGCCGGCGTCGTATTTGAAGTAGCTGCAATGATCGTAGTCGCGCAGCACCGGCATGCGCGCATCGAGTCCCGGCACATCCTGGAAGAGCACGTAGTAGTGCTCGCACGCCTGCAGCGGCACGGTGACACCGATGCTGGCCGCGAGATCACGCGTCCACATGCCGGCGCAAAGGACGACATACTGCGCATCGACGGAGCCTTGCTCGTGTCCACTCCCGCGACGCGCCGGCCGTCATGGCGGATGCGGGTCACCTTCACGTCCTGAAAAATCTTGACGCCCGCTCGCGCGGGCGCCCTTGGCGAGCGCCTGGGTGACGTCGACGGCATTCGCGTAGCCGTCGCTCGGGATGTGAATGCCGCCGATCACATCGTCGAGATTGGCGAGCGGGTACAGCTCGGCGATCTCGCGCGGCGAGACGACGTGAACGGGCAGGCCGAACACCTTCGCCATGGAAGCGTTGCGCTTGAGCTCCTCCATGCGTCCCGGCGTCGTCGCCAGGGAAACGGATCCGCATTGGCGGAAGCCCGTCGCCTGGCCCGTCTCGGCCTCGAGCCCGCGATACAGCTCGGCGGTGTAGCGGGCGAGACGCGTCATGTTCATGCTCTGACGCAGCTGACCCACCAGCCCTGCCGCATGCCAGGTCGTGCCGCTGGTGAGCTGCTTGCGCTCGATGAGCACGACGTCGCTCCAGCCGAGCTTGCCGAGATGATAGGCGATCGAGCAGCCGATGACGCCGCCGCCGACGATCACGACCCGAGCGTGCTTGGGAAGATCGGCCACGGCGTCAGGCTCGCATGCGGGCGTTGTCGGGATCGAAGGCGGGGGCGGCGAGCACGCGTGCGGTCCGGTGCTCGCCCTGCAACAGGATGTCGAAGACGCTGCCGGGCGCAGCGAACTCGGGATCGACGCAGGCGAACGCGAGGCTCTTCTGCACTCGATGGCCGTAGGCGCCCGAGGTGGTCACGCCGATGCAGCGGCCGCCTGCAAGCACGGGCTCGCCGCCGCGCGCATCGATGTCCGGGGCGTCGACTTCCGTATAGACGATCTTGAAGGGTCGCTCGGGCGCGGCCAGGGTCGCCGCCTTGCCGACGAAATCATCTTTCTGCGCGGCAAAGAAGCGCGGCATGTCCGCCTCCATCATATTGAGCTCGTTGGTAAGCTCGCTCGACCAGGCCTTGTAGCCCTTCTCCATGCGCATGCTGTTGACCGCATAAAGTCCGTAATTCGCGATGCCGAGCCCGCGGCCGCGCTCCCACAACGCCTCGTACAGCGCCGGCAACGCCTCCATCGGCGGATGCAGCTCCCAGCCGAGCTCGCCGACGTAGCTCACGCGCAAGCGCACGCACATCGCCGCCGAGAAGTTGGATCTCGCGCCCGGTCAGCCAGGGAAAGCCCTCGTTGCTGAGACTCGTGTCCGTGAGACCCTGCAGCAGCTCGCGCGACTTCGGTCCCGACAACACCAGCACGCCCCGGTCCTCCGTGACGTTGTCGATCTGCACGCGCTCGTCTTGCCGTAGGCTTTGCGTGAGCCAGTCCCGATCCCGCAGCTCCGCGGCAGCAGCCGACAGGGCGTAGAAGCGATCGTCGGCCAAGCGCGTCACCGTCATCTCACCGAGGATCCTGCCCTGGGGCGAAAGCAGGTGGACGAGGGCGATGCCGCCGCTTTTGCGAGGGATGCGGTTCGCGCAGACCCGGTTCAAGAAGGCTTCGGCATCGGCGCCCTTGATGTCGTACTTGGCGAATCCGCTAAGATCGAGAATGCCCACGCGCCGGTGCACGGCGGCGACTTCGTCGCGCACCACCTCGAAGACGTTGGTGCGGTGATAGCTGGCCTCCTCAACGCGGCCGTCGAGCGAGAACCACTTCGGGCGCTCCCAACCGAAGGTCTCGGTGTACACGCAACCCTGCGCCTTGAGCCGCTCGTACAATGGACTCATCTTCCGCGGCCGACCTGCGGGTTCTTCCTCACCCGGCAGGCGCGTCGTGAAGGTGAGCTGGTAGTCCTGGAAAGCCTTGTCGTGCGCGTAGGTCTTGTCCGCGAACTTACCGAAGCGCCGCGGATCGAACTCCGTCATGTTGATCTCGGCATCGCCGTGGACCATCCACTGCGCGAGATACTTGCCGCAGCCGCCGCCTTGGGCGATGCCGAACGAGCTTCCGCAGCACATCCAGTAGTTCCTAAGTCCCGGCGCAGGCCCGAGAAGCGGGGCCCCATCAGGGGTGTGGGGAATGGCGCCGTTGATCACGCGGCGAATACCTACCTCGCCGAAGATCGGCATGCGCTCGATGGCGCGCTCGAGCCAGGGCGCGATGCGGTCCAGATCGTCCGGGAACAGCTCGTTGGAGGCTTCCCACTCCGGGTGGCCTCGTGGCGCCCAGGCCTCGGCGAGCCCCGTGCTCTCGTAGATACCCATGAGTCCCGATTTCTGTTCCTGCCGCAGGTATCCCGAAGTGTAGGAGTCGCGGATCACCGGGATCTCCTCGCGCCGCTCCTGGAAGGCGGGGATTGGATGCGTGATCACGTAGTGATGCTGCATGTTGGTGATAGGCGCGTCTGCGCCCACCATGGCGGCAACCTCGCGGGCGTAGCAGCCCGCGGCATTCACCACGATTTCTGCGACGATCGGACCCTGCTCGGTAATCACTTCCCATTCGCCGCCCGGACGCCGGCGCACGTCCGTGACGCGATTGTGTCGCACGATCGTTGCCCCCAGATCGCGCGCCGCCTTGGCGAGCGCGTTGCAGATCCCGGAGGGATCGCCGTGACCGTCGTCGAGGGTCCAAGCGGCGGCGAGCACGCCCTGCGTGGTGAGAAACGGATTCAAGCGTTTGATTTCGTCGAGACCGACGATGTCCATGCGAAAGCCGATACTCTTGGAGTAGCCCAGGATGTATTTGAGCCAGGCGAGCTCGTCGGGATTGTTGGCGAGGCGCAGGCCGCCGCTCGCGTGCCAGCTCGTGTACTGGCCGGTGAGCCCCTCGAGCCGTGGATAGAGCGCGTTGCTATACGCGTGGATCTTGGCGAGGTTGTAGCTGCCGGTAATGCTCGGGCATTGGCCTGCGGCGTGCCAGGTCGAGCCCGAGGTGAGCTCGTTCTTTTCGACCAGTACGGTATCGGTGCAGCCCTCGAGGGCGAGATGGTAGAGCAGGCTTGCGCCCATCATCCCGCCGCCAATGACGACGACGCGTGCGTGTGTTTTCATCAAGAACCCGTCCCGGCCGGATAAGGCCACAATAAATTGCCCCTCACGGGTGCACAACCGAGTATTTTAGCCTCAATGGCCACATTTTTTTAAAAGGTATCGCTTTCGGTGAACAAGCCCCGTCCCTTGGTCGGTTTACCGACGCTGACCTGGTTACGTGCCTTCGAGGCCGCCGCTCGTACCTCGAGCTTCAGCGCCGCAGCCTTGGAGCTGCGCCTTACGCCTGGGGCGATCAGCTATCAGATCCGTGCCCTCGAAGCGCACTTGGGCTTTGCCCTGTTCGAGCGGCTGCCCCGCGGTGTCAAGCTCACGCCGATGGGGGTCGCCTATCTGCCGCCGGTGCGCAAGGCATTCGAGCAGCTCGCCGATTCGACGCTGGGCCTTTTCGGTGGGTCGGAGCGCGGACAGATCAGCATTCATGCGCCGGTCTCGCTGGCCTCGCTCTGGCTGGCGCCGCAGCTGCCGGCATTCAGCCGGGCCTTCCCCGGTATCGACGTGCGGCTTTCGTCCGTGATCTGGGACCATCCGGCACCGACCGAAAGCACGGACCTCGAGATTCGTTACGGCGCAGGACAATGGCGCGGCTACGCTTCCGAATTCCTCTGCAACCAGCGCATCGTGGTCGTTTGCCGCGTCGAGTTGCTCGCGCAGGCGCGCGCGAGCGGTGATGCGGCGGCTTGGCTCCTGCGGCATCTTATTCCCATCATGGGATACGAGAACCACGGCTCGCAGGTGCGCCAAGCCCTCAAGCTTGGCGAGGGCGATGAGCGTCCCGGGCCGGCGGTCGACACCACCATTGCCGCGCTCGAGCTCGCGGCGAGCGGCGCAGGCTGCGCGCTCGCCCATCGGGTGTTTCTAAATGCCTATCTCGCGACCGGGCGGCTGGTGGTCGCGCTCGAGCACGATTTTGCGGACGACAGCTCGTATTTTGTGGTGGCGCCGGAACGAGCCCAGCGCGCGCGCCGCGAGGTCCAGCAATTTCGCGACTGGTTGATCGCGCTGGCGGCAACCCTGCCATGATCTCGATCAGCGCGCGGCGGCCGATGTACCCGGAGCGGGGGCCGCGAGCGCGCGCGCCTGCAGTGCCATCGAAATCAGCGCCGAGCCGCCGAACACCATGTTGATGCCGACCAAAAGGCCGATCGCCCAGGCAGCGGTTCCCGGGAGCCCGAGGAAAATCAACGCCGCCAAGATCAGATCGATCAGGCCGCTCACCAGCAACAGCGCCCAGCGTGCGGAAAAACCGTGCCGGTGCGACAAGGACATCATGATCGAGGCGACCCCCTCGATGGTCAGGAACGCGGTGAGAATCAAAGTAAGTGACAGCACGCCGGACAAGGGCCATGCGAGCAATATCACGCCGGCGGCGATCGCGATCACTGCCGACAAAAGCGACCAGCCAAATCCCGGCGTGCCGCGCATGCGGAACGTGCTGATCAAACCGACGACACCGCTCAGCAAAAGCACCCAGCCGATGAAGACCTCGACCGCGATCGTTGCCACGACGGGAATCACGATGGCAAACAGGCCGAGTATGAGCAGCACGATGCCTTCAATGAGAAATGAGCGCCAGTGTAGTTGCAGTGATGCCGCTACCGCGGCCTGAACCTCAGCAAGGCGGGATTGATCGGTGGCCATGAGCACATCCCTCGCACCAGTGGGGCGCTCATGCTACTCCGAGTTGCGCCGCCGGGCACCTGGCGCGAGTTCATCGCGCGAGTTGGTCGTCACCGCAACGCTGTTATTGGTCACCGTCACATTGTTATTGGCCTCAAGCGCGCCGTCACCGAGCTTGATGTGACCATCCGGCTGCGGCACCGTTATCGGGGCGACCTCGACTTCGGTCACGCCCGTATGGTGGTCAAGTCCGATCTGCTTCGCGGTCGCCGGCGACAGGTCGACGATACGGCCGCCGACATAGGGGCCGCGGTCCTGGATGGTGACCACGGCCGTCTTGCCGGTTTCCAGATTGGTCACTTGTGCGGTGGTGCCGAGCGGCAGGGTGAGGCTTGCGGCGTTGTTGCCCGTCGGACGCATCCGGTTGCCGTCAGCCATTTTCCGGCCGGCGAACATACGCGCGTAGAAGGAGGCCTTGCCGAAGCGCTTGCGGCCTGAGCGGTCGATGTTCAGTTTCTCGAGGGGAGAAATACGCTTGGGCGATTTCGCGCGCGGAGCTTTCGGCGGACTAACCGATTCGGGCGGCGGTGCGGCCTCGTCCATGGCAGCGGCGGCATCCGCCGGTAAGCCGCCACCTGCGACGCCCAGCAACGACAGCGCGGCGGCTGCGATTACTCCAACCGCCGCGGTGGGTCCACGCGAAGGCACGACGAGGAGCTCGGTTTCGTCGACGCGCTGTGTCTGATCGAGGCGCGCACTGTCATCGCTAGGTTCGGTTTCCATAACGTGGAGTATCCGCCCTTGCACATCGCGCGCCTGTCGGCAGCCATCGGCCTCCACGGTGGGAAGAGCGGCGGTGGAATTGCACCGCGCACCGCTTTCGAACGGCGATTTTGTCGCCTCCCCTGTAGGCGCACGCTGACTCGCCGCGTGCGGCGACGCAAAATGGCACGCCCGCGGTTAAACTGCCGCCATCAAGTGCTGGAGGAGATTCGGAATCATGGCGAGCGGGGTAGGGAGCGGGTTCGGGTTGGGCGAGTTGCCGCGCGTCGCGTATGGCAAAGGTTCCTATGTGTATGACCAAGCGGGCAAGGCTTACCTGGATGGGTCCGGCGGACCCGCGGTGTTCTGCGTCGGCCATGCTCACCCGGAGGTGAACTCCGCGATTTCGACACAGCTCGAATCGATCGCTTGCGCGTATCGGTATCTATTCACCAGCGCCGCCCTCGAGTCGCTCACCGAAACGGTGCTGCGACTCTCGGGTGGCTGCTTCAAAGATGTGCTGTATAGCGCCGACGGCTCCGAAGCGGTCGAATCCGCACTCAAGGTCGCGCTCCAGCATTTCGCAGCCCGCGGCTTGATGAAGAAGCGGCGCTTCATCGCGCGTCGCCGCTCCTGGCACGGGAACACCGTGGGAGCGTTGTCGGTGTCTGGGTTCGCCGCCCGACGGCGCGCTTTCGAAGGCAGTCTCGTCGACGCGATTTTCGTGTCGGCAGCGAACGCCTATCGTCCGCCACCCGATTGCGAGCCGGGCGCGCTCGTCGCGTACCTGGCTGTGGAGCTGGAGCGGGCCATCATCGACGCCGGTCCCGATACGGTGGCAGCCTTCATTTTCGAGCCGATTGTCGGCGCCGCGGGCGGCGTCGTGCCCGCGCCGCAGGGCTATGCAGCCGCCGTGGCGCGGGTGTGTCGCAAATACGATGTCCTGGTGATCGCGGACGAGGTCATGTGCGGTGCCGGCCGCAGCGGCACCTGGCGTGCGCTCGAGCACGACGGCGTGGTGCCCGACATCATGAGCGTCGCCAAAGGCCTTGCCGGCGGTTACATCCCGCTCGGCGCGACGCTGGTCGCAGCGCACGTGGCAGACCCGATCTTGAGTGAGCATGGGGCGTACTTGACCGGCCACACGTTCTCCGGCCACACGGCGGCCTGCGCGGCGGGGCTCGCCGTGCAGAAGGTCATCGAGCGCGACCGACTGCTCGAGCGGGTCAGGCGTGTGGGCATGACGTTTCAGGATGGCGTGCGCCGCTCGCTCGCCGGATTCGAGGAAGTGGGCGATGTTCGCGGCCGCGGCTTTTTCGTCGGCATCGAGCTGGTGCGCGATGCGAACACGCGGGCGCCTTTTCCCGCCGAGCGCGGATTGAGCTTCGACATCGGGCAGCGGGCCTTCGCCGACGGTCTGATCTGCTATCCCTGCTGCGGCAACGTCGACGGCGTCGCCGGCGACACCATCATCCTCGCACCCCCCTATAACGCGAGCGATGCCGAGCTCGAACAGATTATCGTGAAGCTCACGCGCGCCGTGGGCGGCGCGCTCGCCGCCGGTTGAGGGCGGTCGGAAATTCCCATGAACGAAGTCAAAGTCGGCGAGCACGATCTTCTGTCCGTCATAAGCCCGAGCTCGCTCATCGGGGCACTGGCCTATTTCCTGCTCTTCGTGGTTCTTGCTTACGTGTTGTCACGCCTGCTGCGCACCGCCGTGCACGCATCGATGACCCGTGCGGGCCATCTCGACCGCACGACCATCAGCTTTTTGCAGCAAATCCTCACCGCCACTATCTGGGTGATCATGCTCATCCTGTATGCGCACCTCATTCCGGTGTTGCGCTCGCTGGGCACGGCGCTGCTGGCGGGAGCGAGCGTTGCATCCGTCGTGATCGGACTCGCGGCGCAGAGCACGCTCGGCAATCTGGTGGCGGGGGTGTCCATCACGATCTACCGGCCGTTTCGCCTGGGCGACACGCTGCAAGTCGCGGCACCCACCGGCACCGAGATCGGCGTGGTCGAGCTGATCTCGCTCGGATACACGACCCTGCGCGCACCCTCCGGTCATCTGATCGTGGTGCCCAACAGCCTGGCGGCGAGCCAGGTGACTATCAATCTGAACACGGATACCGCGTTCGCTGCCTGGCCGCTGGTCATCAGCATTCGCCTCGCCCGCACGGCCGATGTCGAAGCGGCCCGGGATCTGGCGGTGAAAGTCGCGAACGAGAACGGCGCGGCGCGCGTGCTCGGGTGCTTTCTGACCAAAGTCGAGGCGGAGGCCGTCACCTTGGAGCTGCGGGTCGTCGCCAACGACGGCGCGCATCGCGACCAGTTGCGCTCGCGCTTGCTGGCCGATCTGTCGCGCCGCTTCGCCGAAGCGCAGCTCGGCGGCAGCGGCGCGGCGGCCGCGACGTTCTCGTAGGGCGATCGATCATGAGTCGCCTATAATCCCTGGATGAAAGCGGCATGCCTTGTTCTCTGCCTCTCGCTCTGTGCCTTCATTGCCGGGGCGACGGACGTGGTCCCGAGCGCGACCGGCGGGATTCGACCTGCGGCCCTCGATGAGGCCGCGGCCGGCCGTTTCGCGGCGCTCGCGCTCAAGTGCCTGCACCAGGAATACCCGAACCATATCCTACATACGCTGACGAGCGACGCCGATGCGCGCACGCCCCACGAGCTCACGCCCGCCTTCTACGGCTGCTACGACTGGCACTCGGACGTGCACGCACACTGGTTACTCGTGCGCCTCATGAGGCTTTTTCCCGATGCCGACTTCACGCCCCTAGCGCGCGCCGCCGTCGCGCAAAGCCTGACGCCGCAGAACATTGCGGGTGAGTTGGCTTACCAGCGTCGCGAGGATCGGGCCTACTTCGAGCGGCCGTACGGGCTCGCGTGGCTGCTGCAACTGTGCGCGGAGCTGCGCGCCTGGGATGATCCGCAGGCCGCGCAGTGGTCCAACGTCCTGAAGCCACTGGAGAGCGAGGCCGCGACGCGGTTGGAGAACTGGGCCGGCAAGCTCCGCTATCCCATCCGCGTGGGCGAGCACGATCAGACCGCGGCGGCGTTCAGCTTGGTATGGGATTGGGCCGGTGTCGCAGACGATCCGCAGATGCGCAGCGTGCTCGCCTATGCCGCACGGCGCTTTTACGTCGCCGATCGAGACTGTCCGCTGAGTTACGAACCGTCGGGGGAGGACTTCTATTCCCCCTGCTTAGGCGAGGCCGATTTCATGCGTCGCGTGCTCGGACCCGACACGTTCGCCCATTGGCTCGGGGGTTTTCTGCCGGACATTCCCACGAGCCCGGGCAAACCCTGGCTCGAGCCGGCCATTGTCAGCGATCGCTCGGATCCGAAGCTCGCGCATACGGATGGATTGAATCTGAGCCGCGCGTGGATGCTCGAGGGCATTGCCGACGGGTTGCCGGCGAGCGATCACCGCGTGGCCGCGTTGCGCGCCGCCGCGCAGCTGCACCGGGACGCGGCGTTGCCGGCGGTGACCGGGGAGCACTACGAGGGCGGCCACTGGCTCGCCGCCTTCGCGGTGTATCTCACCAGCGGCTCCGGCCTCAAGTAACAGCGTGGCGGGCGATGGCGAGCTCCGCCGCCGCGAGATCCTCGAGGGCCGTGCCCACGCTCTTGAACAGTGTGATTGCGGCGGAATCCGACCGCTCGAAACGACCGGATGCAAGCTCGCTCAGCTCCGCCCGCACCGCCTGCGGACCGATGACGCCGCGGGCAAGGGCGCCCACAATCTCGCCCGATTCGGCGAGCGCACCGAGCCGAGTGTCTACATAGAGGTGGGAGCGCGCGACGGCCTCGTCGTCGGCTTCGCACATCTGCGGGGTGAACGCGCCTACCAGATCGAGGTGCTGCCCCGGGTGCAGCCACGTCCCGCGCACCAGCGGCTGTCGCGACAAAGTCGCGCAGCTCACGATGTCGGCCCAGCGGACCGCCGCCTCGAGATCATCGACGGCCTCGACGCGCAACTGCGGGCAGCGCAGGGACGCCGCCACGGCGCGTGCGCGTTCGCTGCGCCGGCCCCAGATGCGCACCTCCCGAATGGGCCGCACCCGGGCATGACTTGCGATGAGATGCGGCGCAAGCTGGCCCGTGCCGACCATCGTCAAGCGCGCAGCCTGCGGCGCGGATAGATAGCGCGAGGCCAGCGCCGATGCGGCGCCCGTCCGCCTCAAGGTGAGCTCCTCGCCATCGAGCAGCGCCCGTGGTACGCCGGTGGAGGCGTCGAGCAACATATAGCTGGCGGCGACAGTCGGCAGACCTCGTTCTGCATTGTCCGGATAGACGGTCACCAGTTTGATGCCGAGCGAGCCCGCTCGCCACGCCGGCATCACGAGGAGCGTGCCGTCGCGGGCGCCGGCGTGCAGCGCCTCGATGACGTACTGTTGACGCGGGGGAACCACGGCGGACCCGCGAAAGGCGGCGTCGAGGGCATCGATCAGCGCCTCGCGGTCGAGGCACGCCGCGAGTGCCGAAGCGTCGAGCTGCAGCATCACTCGGCTACCGTCCCGTCAAATGATGTTCAACTCGCGCAGCGGCGCATTTGCGAGGTAGCGCGCATAGGACAGCGGCGAGAGATCTATGCTGCGGTATTCGCCGTAACAAATGTGCTCCGCGAGACCGCGGCCGATGGCGGGCGATTGCTGGATGCCATGGCCGCTGAACCCGCTTGCAAGCAGCAAATTACCGATGCCGGGCGCGGGACCGATGAAGGCGTTCTGATCGAACGTATTATAGTCATAGTGTCCGGCCCACGCGGAGGTCATGCGCACCGCCTCGAAGGCGGGTACGCGATGTGCGAGCAGCGGCCAGGCGCGCTCCTCGAACGCCGCGACATCCACCTCGAAATCCCGCGGCGAGACATCGGGATCGGGGTCCTCCGGCGGACCGCACAAAAACCGGTTGCCCTCGGGACGAAACCACAGCCCGGAAGGGTCGATAACCAAGGGACAATGCGCAATCGGCACCGGACAGGTAAAGACGAATACGTTGCGCTTGCGCGCGACGACCGGCAGGTCGAGCCCGGCGGTTGCGGCGAGCGCGCGCGAGCGGGTGCCAGCCGCGTTGACTGCATAATCGCAGACGATGCGCCCGCGCTCCTCGAGCAGGACCGCCTCGATTCGCCCGTCCGCCGCACGCTCGAATCCGATCACGCGATCGCGCAGGTAGCGCACGCCCCGCCGCACACCCGCGCGGCGCAGCGCCGCAAGCAGCGCATGACCGTCGAACCAGCCTTCGCCGTGCAGCGTATCGCAACCCGCCGCAAGATCGTCGGTGTTGAGCCAGGGGTAGCGCGCCGCCAGTCCCCGCCGATCCCGCAGCACGACCGCGACGGCGTGCTCGCGCTGAATCGAAGCCCGTTGCTCGAGCGTCTCCCGGCCCTGCGCAGTCGCGAGATAGAGATAGCTCGATTCGACGAGACCTAAGTCGAGCTGCGCATCAGCGAGGCGGCGCGGCGCCTCGCGCAAGAATTTCATGCCGAAGCGCGAGATGTCGATGTTGAGCGGGGTGGAGAATTGCTGGCGTATGGAGCTCGCCGAACGCGTGCTCGCAGCTTCTCGATAGCTCGGATCGGGCTCGACCACGCAGATGTCGCCGGAAAAATCTACGCAAGATGCCAGAAAGTAGGCGCAGGCCGAGCCGATGGCGCCGCCGCCCGCGATGACGACCTTGCCCGTCAGACCCATACCCGCGACGATTGCGTACGACGGCGGCTTCTCTCGATCAGCATGCGATCAACCCTTTCAATGCGCGGAATGCGCGCGGCACCCCAGGGCGCGGATAGTACCGAATTTCGAAAACGCCGACTCGTTCTCAAGGCAGCTGCCGACGCAACTGCCGCTGCATTCCTACAGCCTTCGCACAACGGAGCGAGCGTAATGCTGGTCACGCAGCGGCGCATCGTCACTCATTACCGGAGGATTTTCACTATGGCTTCAAAGAATACCGCGGTGTTCGGCATTTACCGGACACCCGAGGACGCGGAACGCGCGGTGGACGCATTGATGGGCAACGGGTTCCCGAGCGGCGCGATTTCCGTGCTGCTGCCGGATAACGAAAGCACCCGTGCCTTCGCCCACCACAAAGATACCAAGGCACCCGAGGGCACCACCGCCGGGGTCACCGCCGGTGGCGCCATCGGCGGCGCGCTCGGCGTGCTGGCCGGCATCGGCGCTCTGGCGATTCCCGGCGTGGGCCCCTTCATCGCGGCCGGCCCCATCGTCGCGGGCCTTGCAGGGCTCGGCGTCGGAGGTGCCGTGGGTGGGCTCGTCGGCGCGCTCATCGGCATGGGCATTCCCGAATATGAGGCAAAGCGCTACGAAGGGCGTGTGAAAGATGGTGGAACCTTGCTCTCCGTCCACTGCGATACCTCGGATCAGGTAAGCCGCGCGAAAGATCTACTGAAATCGAGCGGTGCACAGGATATTTCATCGACGTCGGAGGCCTCCGCAGCAAAGCCGAGCGAGCGGCGCGATGCCGAACCGCGGGTTGCGAGTTTCACACCGGACACGACCCGTGCGTCCATGCCGGATCCGGCGTACGCCACAGAGACACCCGCGGCTCGCGAAGCGCGCGCGGGGCGTGTCGCCGGCCAGCCGCCCGTCGATCCAGTCGACCCCACGGTACCGCGTATCCATCGTTAACTCTCGCGGCCGCTCAGCGAGCGGGCGCGGCTACGGGGGGCGGCGTCGACACCGGCGGGTCGACTTCGTAGCCGCGTTGCCTGAGCTCGTCGAGCAGGCCGCCGCTCTCCAACAACAGGTCCATGTTGACCACGGCGATGGTGGTGCCGGCTGCGTCCAGTGATTTCAGCAGGCCTTGCAGCCAAGTGCGGCGGATGCGTCCAATGAGGTCGCCGGCGGTGGCGCCCGAGTCGAGCGCCTTCACGCAGGCATCCACTTGCGCGGGCTCCGGATGGCTCTGGATGCTGTCGATGTCCCCGGTGGCCCAAGCCCGTGCTCGATCGATCAGCTGTGGCAATCCGGTCTCGATCGTGACGAGCGAGGCGTCCACACAGGTATTTTCGGTCGCCGGCGCCATGGTCTTCAGCGCATCGAGGACGTCGCCCACGCCCGCGATTTTCACTTCCTCCACGCGAACGTTTTGTTTCTTCGCAAGCGCGCGCATCGCCGCCCCCAGATCCAAACGCGCCGACAGTCCGACGCTGTGAAACGCGTCTCTTTCGAGGAACGCGGAGGCAATGATCGGCCGAAAGCGCTCCCACTTGTCCGCATCGCTCGTGAAACGGGCCCGGTCCTTGGCAAACCGGGCATACAGGTCGGGGGGCATCACATCCTTGAGGTGCTTGCCGCCGCGGACCATGAGCACGCTGCGCTCGGTGAGCAAGAGCCATAGGATGCGCACGATGCCGATCTCGAAAGGTTTCGGCACGAGCACTTGATTGGTGGAGGTGAGCAGCCGCTCCACTTGAGTAGAGCGCCAGGTGATGTCCCTCGGGAGCGGCGAGATGCTGCCGAGTATCCACACATGCGCTGCGCCCTTGTGCACGTGCCAAAGGCCCGGACCTGTGCGCTCGCCGGTCACGACGAGTTCTTGCAGCTGATCAGCCCCGGGCGTAGCGGCTGTGGCAGCCGGTGGGATGTCCGCGCACAGGCCGGTCGACGAGGCGGCGGCCAGGCATGCCGCCAGGAGAGCAGTCAACCGTTTCATCGCGCTCATCATACAAGAACGCACCGCACGGCGAGTCGGCGAGCGATGCGCCCGCTCAGTGTGTCCTTAGTCGGTCACACGGCGCGCGAATTGACGCAGCTTCTGTTCGCGCTCGATGACCTCTTTGTTGGGACCCAGGAACTCGAGCAGCGCCTCACCGCGCACCGTGTGCGCCGCGACCACCTTGATGGCCAACAGCGTCGGCGTTGCGAGGATGATGCCGGCGATACCCCAAAAAAGACCCCCGAACCACAAAGAAAGAAATACGACGAGGGGATTGACTGCCAGGCGCCGCCCTACCAGGAGCGGCTGCACGATCTGGCCCTCCACGGTGGCCAAACCGACGAAGCTTCCCGCGATGCATGCAATGCGCCCGAGATCTGTGAACGACACGGTCGCGACGATGGTGATCACCAGCAAGGTGGTTCCGGGCCCTACGTAGGGAAAATAATTCAGCACAGCCGCGAGAATTCCCCACAGGTAGGGATTCGGCATGCCCCAAAGCGACATGACGCCGGCGGTGGCGACACCGAGGCCGATATTGATGACTGTCATGGTGAGGTAGAAACGCCCCATCTCGGCCCGCATCTTCTCGATGACATCGAGCACGTGACCGGCGTGCAGGTCATCGACGAATGCCGATGTCATGCGCGCGAGCATCGGCGGTCCGCCCGCGAGCAGGAACAACGTCACGATGGCGAAGGTGAGCACACCGACGATCGCGTTTCGGGTCACGTCGAGCAGCAATTCCGGGCCGCTGGTGGGCGCCTCGACCGCCACGGCCGTGCGCGCGGGGACGCCGGGGTGCACGGCCGCGAGGGTATCGGCCGAGCCGCGCAGCTCGTCGACGTGTCGCATGAAGCGGGCGAGCGGGGTGATGCGCTGTTTGATGGTTTGCAGCGTCTCGGGCGCGGTGGCGAACCAATGCTGCGCGGGTTTCCAGGCCAAATCGACAGCACCCCCCGCCAGCGCCAGACTCAAGACCAAGATCAGCAGGGCGCTGACACCGCGTGGCACTCGCCAGCGATGCAGCGCCTCGACAGGGCTCGACAAGATGAGTGCAAACAGCAGCGCGAGCGCGATGGGCGTGAAGGCCGCGTGCGCTTCGTAGAGCAACAGGCCAAGGGCGCCAATTACGAGGAGTTTCCCCGCGTTCATTGTTCGCGGCGGGCGATTTCCCGCAATCGGGTCGCCCACGGCGTCGTTGTCAGCATCAACTGACACTCGAACGGTCTTCTGGGTAGGTGGGCGCAAGCGTTTGTTACGTTAGTGTTGTCGCGCGGGAGAGGAGATCGCGATGCGGTTTGCAGCAGGGCTGCCGCGCATGGTCCCACCCCGATGGGCGATTATTTCATCTAACATCATCCAGATCCAATCGGGATGGAGATTTAAACTATGTTGCACTATGCCATCGTGTTCTTGGTCATCGCGCTGATCGCGGCTGTGTTTGGCTTCGGCGGAATCGCGGCCGGTGCCGCCGGAATCGCCAAGATTCTGTTCGTGATTTTTCTCATCGGCGCCGTCGTCACCTTCATCATGCACAGCGGACGGCGTATTTAGCGCATTAGGCTGAAGCCGCCTTCCTCGTGCGCCGGGCGAGTACACTATCGCCATGGCGCACGAGGTTGTCGATGGTTCTCTGAGCGGAGCGTTGATGAGCAGGGCCTTGCGATGAGCAAGGGCTCGGATTTGCTCGTCGGGGCGCTCGAAAACGAGGGCGTGGAGCGCATCTTCGGCGTTCCCGGCGAAGAGAATCTCGACGTGGTCGAGTCGCTGCGCAAGTCGCGCATCGAACTCATTGTCACGCGACACGAACAGCCGGCGTCTTTCATGGCGGCGACGCATGGCCGCCTGACCGGACGCCCCGGGGTGTGCCTATCGACCTTGGGTCCCGGCGCGCTCAACTTCACGACGGGCGCGGCGTATGCCCACTTGGGCGCCATGCCCATGCTCATGCTGACCGGCCAGAAGCCCATCAAGAATCCCCGGCAGGCCCGGTTTCAGATGGTCGATATCGTCGGTACCATGCGGCCGCTTACGAAAATGACGCGACAAATCGTCGCGGCCGCCTCGATTCCGTCGCTGGTGCGCGACGCCTTCCGTGTCGCCATGGAAGAACGCCCCGGCCCGGTGCATCTGGAGCTTCCCGAGGATATTGCCGCCGAGGAGGCGGACGCCGCGCTCGTGCCGCCGCACCCGATCGACTGGCCGATTGCCGCGTCTCACGCCCTGGCGCGGGTGGCCGGCATGATCCGCGCGGCGCACCGCCCGCTGATCATGATCGGTGCGGCCGGCAATCGCCCGCGACTCGTCGATCCCTTGTCGGAGTTCGTACGGCGGGCTGGCATTCCGTTCTTCAATACGCAGATGGGGAAGGGCGCGGTAACCGGTAGTTCGGGCCTTTACATGGGCACGGCAGCGCTCTCCGAGCGGGACTATGTGCACGATGCCATCGATCAGGCGGATCTGATCGTCGCCATCGGTCACGATACGGTCGAGAAGCCGCCTTTCTTGATGAATGAGCCCGGGGGCGCGCGCCGGCTGGTGCATGTGGGATTCTTGCCCGCCAATGTCGAACAGGTGTTTTATCCCGATGCCGAGCTCATCGGCGATATCGGCGCCAACGTGCTGGCCCTTGCAGCACAGCTCGAGGGACACACGCCGGCGGATTCAACGTTCCAGGCGCTGCGCCCCAAGATCCTCGCGCACCTCAACGAGCGAGCCGAATCGAGTCAGTTTCCCATCATCCCGCAGCGCTTGGTGCACGACGTGCGCTCGGTGGTCCCGGAAGAGGGCATCGTGTGCTTGGACAACGGAATGTATAAGATCTGGTTCGCGCGCAACTACCGCACCCGCGTCGCGAACACGCTGCTGCTCGACAACGCCCTCGCCACCATGGGGGCGGGGCTGCCCTCCGCCATCATGGCGAAGCTGCTCAATCCGCATTTGCCTGTGCTCGCGGTCTGCGGCGACGGGGGCTTCATGATGAACAGTCAGGAGCTCGAGACCGCCGTGCGGCTCAAGTTGAGCCTGGTGGTGCTTATCGTGGTCGATGGCGCCTACGGTATGATCCGTTGGAAACAGGCCGTCGACCGGTTCCCCGACTACGGCATGACGTTCGGCAACCCCGATTTCGTGACGTACGCGGCCGCTTACGGAGCGTATGGCCATCACGTCGGATCGGCCGAGGCGCTGGTGCCGACACTGCGCGAGGCGTTGGCCGCGGGGGGTGTACATCTGGTGGCCGTGCCGGTCGATTACCGCGAGAATTTTCGCGTCCTGGTGGACGAGCTGGGGCGACGCGATCGCAAGGCTAGCGGCGCGACCTAGGCCGGCGCACCGCTCTCACTTTTCCGCTCTCTCCGCCTCCACAGAAGAACTGATCGGCGCCGTCGGATTCGAGTCCCGATACTCCAACACCGGGCGGCATGTCGAGGGTTTCCAAAACTTCCGCCGTGCGAGGATCGATTCGTCGCAAATCGCTCTCGTCGCCCTGCCAGGTGCCGTGCCATAACTCGCCATCGACCCAGGTGACTCCGGTGACGAAGCGGTTGGACTCGATGGTGCGCAAAACCTCACCGGTTTCGGGATCGACTTGATGAATCTTCCGGTCCCGATATTCTCCGACCCACAAAGCTCCCTCGGCCCACGTGAGCCCCGAGTCGCGGCCGCCGCCCGGCGCGGGGATGGTCGCGAGTACGCACCCGGTCTGCGGATCGATTTTCTGAATGCGGGCCTCGGCGAGCTGATACAGGTGTTCTCCGTCGAATGCCGTCCCGGCATGCGCGGGGACATCGATGGAGCGCAGCATCTGGCCGCTCTCGGGATCGAACGCATTCAGCTTGTCGCCGGCGGCAAACCAAACGTTCTGACCGTCATAGGTCACTCCATTCACACGGTCGGACCCCGCAAAAGGACCGTACTCGCGCAGGATCTCGGCTTTTGATGATTTCATGGGCCCAGCCTAGAGGATCGGTAGCGGGGAAGGGAGTAACAAGGTCGTCGTGAATCCCGGCGGCGGCGGAGTCATCCAGCGACGTGTTCGTCCGCGTCCGAAGGACTGCACTTTGCCGGCTGCCGCGAGGGAATCGAGCGCGCGCTGTACGGTGCGTTGACTGGTTGCAAGCGCGAGCGCAAGTGCCGAGCTCGACCAGGATTCCCCGTCGGCGAGAAAGGCGAGCACGGCCGCATGCTTCTCTTCGACGGGCCGTGCCAACACGACGACTGCAGCTGCACGGTGCGGAATCAGCACAAAGCCCCGCTGCGTCGCTTTCACGTCGGCGAGCGGGCGCAAGGCACGGCGCAGCCGGCCAATCTCCACGCGCAGGCGCGCACGATGCGATTCATCGGCGAGCCTCAATCGAAAGGCGCGGGCGACGAGCGAGTCTCGCGGAACGTCTCCCGGCCACGATTCGCCGAGCGCTCGGGCGAGCGTGAACAACACCGGACGCCTCGCCAGCGTGATCACCTCGCGCCGGCGACGCACGACATGTCGACAGGCGTCGATGACGAGCGCCCGCGATGCGAGTAACACTTCGACTTCCTCGAGCAGGAGAGGCCGGTCCTCACCCTTTGCGCTCAGCCGTGCGACGGGCGTGTCGAGAACGCGGAGCGCGCTCTCGACCTCTGCCGCCAGCGCCGGAATACGTGCCCGGCGCGCCGCATCTTCAGCCCGGGCGAGCGCCGCGCGTGCGGCTTTCGGCCGCAGGCGCCGCATCGCGATTCCGGCGCGCATGAGTTCGTGGGCAGCCTTCGACGCGGGTGGCAGAGAGGCGGGGTCGAGCTCGGCGAGCTTGCGCTCGGCGTCATCTAAAAGTCCGATCAAGAGCAGGCGCTTGATCTCCAAATAGCGCGCGTGCGCGGCGTTTACCCGATCGCGATGCGCTTCGAGCGTCGCGCGTGCCGCGTCGAGCCCCTTCGCGGCCCAGCGCAAGTCGCGTGAGGCGAGCGCGACCTCGACCTCTGCGACGATACAGCGAGCACGGGCCAGCGCCTCTGCGGCGCCGAATTTTCGCGCGGCGCTGCGCAGCAGCGCTTTGGCGCGGACAAAATCACCGAGCTGCGCCATCGCGATGCCGCGGAGCGCGAGCGCGGGCGCGTCGTCGCGCAGGGCGACCCGTCGGAGTGCACCCAGCGGATCGCCCGCCGCCAATGCTCGCCCCGCGGCGGTGATCATCGAATCCATGGCAATCCCGTCACACTTGTCACTCCCTCAGTCTGGGCGCCCGCCGCTAATCTAACCCACGACCGCTAACCCGAGGAGGAACTGCGATGACCAAGACGGCACAGGCAGCGCCTCGGCTTTGCGGCATGCTCGCGCGATCCGGAGGCTTCCTGGGCGCGGCGGTGCTGCTTTTCGCTGCCTGCGCGACGGTGACTGTCATCTGGTGTGCATCGATGTCGGACCTCGGCGGTATGCCCATGCCCGGCGGCTGGACGATGTCCATGGCTTGGATACGGATGCCCGGACAGACCTGGCTCGGCGCCGCCGTGTCGTTTCTTGCAATGTGGATCGTCATGATGGTGGCGATGATGCTGCCGTCCTTGGTGCCGGTGCTGTGGCGCTACCGTCGCGCCATCGGGACGGCGGGCGCGACACACCTGGGGCGGCTGACGGCGCTGGTGGGCGCGGGATACTTTTCTATCTGGGCGGTGTTCGGCCTGTGCGCTTTTCCCCTGGGCGTCGCGCTTACGGCAGTAACGATGCGGCAGCCGGCCGTGGCGCGTGCCGTGCCGATTGCCGTCGGTATGGTGGTTCTGATCGCCGGGCTGCTCCAGTTTACCGCGTGGAAGGCGCGTCAACTTGCATGTTGCCGCGAGACACCGAAACGCGGCGGTGGTTTAGATGCCGCCAGCGCTTGGCGGTATGGTATGCACCTCGGCCTGCGTTGCTGTTGCTGCTGTTGCGGGCTGACGGCGAGCCTGCTGGCCATTGGGGTGATGGATCTTCGCGCCATGGCGATCACGACTGCTGCCGTGAACATCGAACGTCTGGCGGGCGCACGCCTCGCGCGAGCCATCGGGGCCGCCGTCATGGGAGCCGGCCTCGTTCTTATGGCGCGAGAAGCCGGTCTCGCATGAGGCCGCGCGCCTCTAATGCGTGCGCCGGCCCTGTGGTTCAAGGACGCGGGCGACAGCCGCCTCGAATGTCCGCATCGACCACTCGTGGAGGTCCTCGCACGCCACCGCGATCCTCTTCGCCTCCTCGAGCGACACCTCGGTGACGCTGTAGCAAGCGACAATCTCGCCGTTCGTCAGCAAACAGCGCGCAATGCGCGTCTGCACATCGTAGGTGTATTGGTGGCCGCGGAACCCCAAGCGGAGTTTGCGTTTGAGCGCTGCGCTATCGCGCATCGGAGCGAGGAGCTCGTTCAGCGCCGCCGCATCGCCGAGACGTGCGAGCGCGGATGCGATTCTTTCCATAACCTGCCTCCCATATGCTGGTGGCCGCCCATGATCATTTTACTCCTCTCGAGGATCGGTGACCAACTGGCCTCTGCATGTATAATACGTTTGGTCAGCCGGTGCTTTCCGCACGCTGACGACGGTATGAACGACTAACGAAAAAAAAGAGCAAATCCCGGGAACCCGGTGCCCGCCATACCGTCGCAAGTCTTCTCGAACGCGTTCAACGGCAGGGCACCTCAAGCAAAAGGTGCATCATGGACGTTATCCTCAATCATCGATATTTGATCGTCACCCTCATTGGAGTCGCGGCGCTGTTGGCGGCATACCGACTCATACTATGGCTGATGGGGGTGGTCATCATTCCCGACGACTCGGTCGGAGTCGTGACCAAGAAATTCGTATTGGTCGGCAAGAATCGCAGGCTCCCCGACGGCAGGATCGTCGCCCTCAACGGCGAGGCGGGATTCCAGGCGGACACGCTCTCGCCTGGACTTCACATGGGTCTGTGGCCGTGGCAATTCTCGGTCGATCGGCAGAAGTTCCTGACGATCCCGCAGGGTAAAGTGGGATGTGTCGAGGCCTGCGACGGCAAGCCGCTCTCGAGCGGGCGCATCGTGGCGCGACACGTGGATTGCGACTCCTTTCAGGATGCGCGCTCGTTTCTCGCGAATGGCGGCGAGCGCGGCCCGCAAATGACCGTGATTCCTTCGGGGACGTATCGCCTCAACACGCTGCTGTTCAAGGTGAGCGTGGTGGATGCGGTCGCAGTATCTCCAGGTAAGATCGGAGTCGTCGAGGCGCGCGACGGCAAACCCCTCACGGGAGGCCGCATCATCGCGCGCCAGGTCGATTGCGACTCCTTTCAGGATGGACAGGCTTTCATCGACCATGGCGGCGAGCGCGGTCCGCAAATGGCGGTGATATCGCCCGGCATCTATCGCATCAATCCGTTCTTGTTCACGGTGTCGCTGGCCGACGCGGTCGACGTGCCGGACAACAAGATCGGCGTCGTCATGACGCGGGAAGGCAATCCGCTGCCCGATGGCGAGATCGCGGGTCCAAGCGTAGCGGGACACAACATGTTCCAGAACCCGCAGGCATTCGTCGACGCCAAGGGCTGCAAAGGGTTGCAGGAACAAGTTCTCCTCGCGGGGCGGTATTTCATCAACCCGCGCTTCGCCACGGTGGAGCTCGTGGACATGGTGGAAGTGCCGATTGCTCATGTGGGGGTGGTGATCGCATTCGTCGGCAAAGAAGGAAACGATGTCACGGGTGATTCGTTCCGCCACGGAAATCTTGTGAGCAAGGGCGAGAAGGGCGTTTGGGCCACGCCGCTCGATCCCGGCAAGTACCCGCTGAATCCCTATACCCACAAGGTGAGCAACGTGCCGACCGCCAACGTCGTGTTGAATTGGGCGACGGGGAAAAGCGAGGCACACCAGCTCGACAAGAATCTCTCGACCATCACGGTGCGCTCGGCCGATGGCTTCAAGTTCAACCTGGATGTCTCGCAGATCATCCACATCCCGCGCAATGATGCTCCCAAGGTGATCGCGCGCTTCGGCGACATGTCCGCGCTCGTCACGCAGGTCCTCGAGCCGACCATCGGCAACTACTTTCGCAATGCCGCGCAAGGCTCGGACATCATCGACTTCCTGAAAAATCGCTCATTGCGCCAGAACGAGGCGCGCCAGTCGATCTCCACGGCGCTCACCGAATACAACGTCGGCGCCGTGGATACCCTGATCGGGGATATCGTGCCGCCCGACCAACTTATGAAAACTCTGACCGATCGCAAGATCGCCGAGCAAGAGCGTGTCACCTTCGAGACGCAGCGGCTGGCGCAATCCGTGCGCCAGGAGCTGGAACAGGCGACGGCGCTCGCAGCCACGCAGGCCAAGGTTGTCGACGCCGAGCGCCAGGTGGCGATCGCTGAATTCAGCGCTCGAGCCACCGTCAAGTCGGCCGAGGGCGCCGGCCAGGCGAAAAAAATCAACGCCGAAGCGGACGCGAATGTGCTGCGCACCGTCGGCGAGGCGCAAGCGGCGAGCACCAAAGCGGTTGGCGCCGCCGATGCCGAGGTGATACGGCTGAAGATCAACTCGATGGAAGCCGGCAACTACGCGGTCGTGCAAGTCGCCGAGGCTCTTGCGAAATCCGGCAACAAGCTCGTGCCGGACGTGGTCGCCGGCGGCGGCGACGGCCGTAACGGCACGCTCGTCGATGTGCTGCTGGCCGGGCTGGTCCGCGAGAGCATGAAGAAAGCGGTGTGAGCCGCTGGAGGCGCATCGCCTGATTGCAGGTCCAGGCAAGACACGCCGCCTGTAAGGCGGGTTGATTACGAGTAATATTTGATGGCGTCGCCTGCCCCTCTCGATGACTGGACGAATCAAGCATGCAACCATTGAGCACGTACACCTTCGCCGATCCCAAGGTCATGCAAAACCCGTACCCCTATTACGAGCGTTTGCGTGCGGAGGACCCCGTGCACTTCGACGAGGGTATCAAGACCTGGCTTGTCACCCGCCACGACGACATCCTGACGGTGGCCCGTAACACCGAGGTGTATTCCGACGAGATGCGCGTCTCCAAGGCGATTCGCTCGCCGTTCCAGGATGAGGTGGAGGAGTACATGAAGAGCGAAGGCTTCATGGTGCTCGATCCTGCGGACAGCTTCAAGGTCGATGGCGAGTTGCATGCGCGCCGCCGCAAGCTGGTGGCACATGCCTTTACAGGCCCCACCGTGGCCGCCATGGAAGCGCGCGTGGCCGCGATCTGCCGCGCCAAGGCAGGGGCTCTCCTTGGCCGGCCGCAGGCTGATCTGGTCAGGGAATATGCAATGCCCATACCGATCCTGGTCATCTGCGATGCCCTCGGGCTACCGATGGATCACGTCGATGAAATCAGCCGTGGAGCAGACGCCATGGTGGCGCAGGTCGGCGCGGGAGCCTCACGGGAGGTCGCCTATCAACGCGCACAGAGCGTCCTGCAGATGCATCGCTTTGTCCGGCAGGCCATCGAGGAGCGGCGGCGCAAGCCCGGCCCCGACCTCATTTCACAAATCGTTCACGCACGAATCGATGACGCGGCCGATTCGCAGCTCACCGAGCGCGAGCTGATGGCGATTGCAACGGTCGCACTCGCGGGAGGCGTCGACACAACCCGCAACGGCATCGCTTTTGCGCTGCATGCTCTGGCGACGCGACCGGATTTACTGGCACGGCTGCGCGCATCCAAGGAGCAGGACAAGGAACTCGGGCGTTTCAGTGAGGAGACGTTGCGGTTTTACTCGCCGGTGCCGCAGCTGCCCCGCATCACCCGGTCGGAAACGGTGTTGCGCGGCAAGACCATCCCGGAAGGCGCGTTCGTGATGCTTTGCTGGGCCTCGGGCAATCGCGATCGAGAGCGCTTCACCGATCCGGATAAATTCGATATGGATCGGAGCAGTCTCAACCAGCACCTGGCTCTTGGCACCGGGATTCACTATTGCCTGGGCGCCATGCTGGCACGCCAGGAAATGAAGTGCGCGGTCAGGGAGATCGTCAACAACGTACAGTCGCTCGAGCTGGCGGTGCCGCCGGAGGAACTCGACCTGAGCGACACCATGGTCATTCTGCGGGGCTTGAAGAGTTTGCCCGTGCGGTTGGGGTGACTCTGCGCAAGGGCCGTCTCAGGCCTACACGTATTCCCAAGCGGTGGGAGGACGTTACGCCGCAATGGATGACGGCAGCGATCTCCAGCCGCCATCCTCACGCCGTCGTCAAGGATGCAAGTCTTGTCAGCCGAGATGACGGCACCAATCGCCGCGCGCGCTTTCGTCTCACTTACGAATCGGGAACCGGCCCTGAACAGGTGTTCCTCAAGGCGCACGCACCCGGCCACCGGATTGTTCACCTGCGCAATGGCAACTTGTTCAACGAGGCTCGGCTCTTCAAATCCGAAGTGCCACTCGATGTCGACCATCCGCTGGTCTACAAGGCGATCGTCGATTATCTGCGTTTGGACTTCCTGCTCGTGATGGAGGACATCCTGGAGCGCGGCGCCGATCCGCGCGATGCCACACGCGCCATGAGTGTCGAGCAAGTGGCGCATGGATTGCGTGGCCTCGCGAGACTCCATAGTCAATACTGGGGCTTCTCCGCACGCACGCATCCACGGCTTCGCTGGGTAAAAAACTGGAAGCCGAGCAAGGGCTGGAAGGCCGGCCTGGGCAGATACATTCCCATGGGTCTGAGCAGAGGCGCGGTTGCCCTGCCGCAAGAAATCACAAAGTACTCGGCGACTGGTATTCTCGATCTCTGGACTCGTTATGTGGCTTCGCTTACTCAAGGCCCCATGACTTTGTTGCACGGCGACGCTCACATTGGCAATACCTACGTGCTGCCCAACGACGACGTGGGCTTCCTCGACTGGCAAGTCACTCGGCGCGGGGAATGGTCTCAGGACGTGGGCTACTTTCTGATCAGCGCTTTGACTGAAGAGAATCGCAGGAAGAACGAGGCCGAACTTCTCGACGAGTATCGCAAGGCCTTGCGGGTGCCGGATGACCAGCGGCCCAGTGCGGACCGGATGTGGGCTCGATACCGCGCGACGCCGATCTACGGGTTGGCGATCTGGCTGTCCACGCTCGGAACGAACGGCTGGCAGCCCCAGGAAATCTCCCTGACCCTCTGTCGAAGATTCTCGGCGGCATTCACGGAACTTGATACATTGCAGTCGCTGAAGAGTATGAAACGTGGCACCAACGCTCACTGATGCGGCTAAGCAGCCGCCGCTCGATGCGCGGCGCGTAATCGCCTTGGAGGGCGGTCGCAATTTTCGAGATATGGGCGGCTATCGGGCGCTTGACGGACGCCGGGTAAAATGGGGCAAGCTGTATCGCTCCGGCAGCATGGCGTGGCTGACGCCGGCCGACTACGAGCGGCTGTCCACCCTTGCGATCAAGACGGTATGCGATCTACGCACTGTCCAGGAACGCACGGCGGAGCCGAACAGATGGTGCGAGGTTGCCCACATCGGATATTGGGCGCGCGAGCATAGCGACAGTTTTGGCGAGTTGCGCAAAGTCATGGTACCGGGAGTATCGACCCCTGAGAGGGCTCGTGCCGCGATGATCGCCGGCTATCGACAGTTACCGTTCGAGCAGGCGGCCGCGCATCGGGTGCTTTTCAACCGATTGGCCGCCGGCGAAGTTCCACTGGTGTTCAATTGTGCGGCCGGCAAAGATCGCGCGGGCACGGCTGCTGCCCTGATCTTGAGCGCGTTGGGCGTCCCGAGAGAGACCGTCGTGGAAGATTACGTGCTTACGGACCGGGTGGTCGATCTCGAGGCTATTTTCCTGGACCGCAAGCGCGAAAACGAGTTGAGCAACCAATCTCGAGGGGTGGTATCTGCCGTCCTGAAAGCCGATTCCAGCTATCTGCATGCGGCGCTCGACGCCGTGGAGGAGAAGCACGGCACCGTCGCGGCCTATTTGCGGGATTCTTTGGGAATCGGTGCAGAAGCCTTGTTCGCCATGCGGCAAAGCCTCCTGGAGTGAGGCCCGGCGGCTAGTCCTTGCACGAAACTCTCTTGCCTGGGCTTGCAATAGCGAGGCAAGCGCTCGTCCAATCGGCGATAGTGGGAATATCCGATGTGACGAAAAGGGGAGGAGGCGGTGTCCGCACTGAGCGATCTGCGAGTCCTTGAGCTGTCGAGCGGTGTCGCGGCCGAGTATTGCGGCAAACTGCTCGCGGATTTCGGCGCCCGCGTCATCAAGGTGGAGGCGCCCACCACGGGCGCAAAGAGCCGTGCGATGGGACCGTTCGCAACCGGCGGCGCGGCCTGCGAAAGGAGCGGGTTGTTCGCGTATCTGAACACGAACAAGCAATCCGTCGTGGTGGATCCGGCGACTCCCGACGGTCCCGAGGCGCTACGCTCCCTGATCCGCACGGTCGATGTGATCATCGACGATCATCCGAAAGGTTGGCTCGAGGGTCTCGGCATCGGCCCGGCGACTTGCTCCTCACAGCAGCCTGCGCTCATCGTCTGCTCGATCACACCCTTCGGTTACGAGGCGCCCGCGGCGTTGCAGATCGCGCGCAGCATCAATGTGCTGCACAGCAGCTGGGGATATCACTCTCCGTGCGCCGCGGATCCTGCCAAGCCGCCTTTGAGCGGCGTGGGCCGCTTTCTTCCTGACTACGAGTCGGGCCTCGTCGCGGCGCTCGCCCTGGCCGCTGCGGCGTACTGGCGCGAGAGCTCGGGGCGCGGACAGTTCATCGACGTCTCGCAACAGGCATCGATGTCCAGCTTGGTCGACTACGTCCTCGGCCAGATGGTGGCGGGAACCATGGAGGTGAGCGACCGCCGACAGGCCTACGACCTCGGCGGGCCGGCGACGTTCTTTCAGTGCCGCGACGGCTATGTCTATCTCTGGATGTCCGAGCCCGGGCACTGGGACGGAATGTCGACCTTGATGGGTGACCCGGCCTGGATGCGCGAGTATCCGGCGCGGTGGCTGGAGCTGCATATCACGCCGGAGCGCATCGATCGCTGCCGCATGGAGATCGCTCGATGGATGAAGGATCAGAACAAGTCCGACGTGGCGTCGCGGGCGCAGAAGCTGGGCGTGCCGCTCGTTCCCGTCAACACGATGGAGGATGTGTTCCGTTCATCGCAGTTGGAGTTTCGCAAGTTCTTCACGCAGATCGAGCACCCGAGCCTCGGCAAGCTGCATTATCCGACGGTGCCCTATCGGCTCAGCGCGACGCCGGCACGAATCGACAAACCCGCGCCGCTCCTCGGGCAACATACCGACGAAGTCATGCGCGAGGTGTCGCAGGGCATGACCGCCCGCAAGAGCGGCAGGCCCCCGGACGAGAGGGCGCCGCGCGGGGGTCCTCTGCAGGGCGTGCGGGTTCTGGAAGTGACCAAGATCTGGGCCGGTCCTTATACCGGGAAGCTCTTGTCTTTTCTCGGGGCCGAGGTCATCCGCGTCGAGAGCTACGATTCGCTCGACGCAACACGAGCCTTCGGTAACACGGACATCAACGACGCGCCGGGGTTTCAGGCCATCAACCCAGGCAAGTACAGTGTCCAAATCAGCATGAAAGGCGAGGAAGGGCGTCGGCTGGTGCGAGAGCTCGCCAAGGTATCGGACATTTTCATCGAGAATCTGCGCCCCGGCGCGGCGCAGCGCATGGGGTTGGGCTACGAGGCGTTGCGCGCGGCGAAGCGCGACATTATCGCTGTCTCGATGAGCATGCACGGAAATGAAGGTCCGTTGAGCTATCAGACGGGCTACGCGCCGTGCTTCTCGGCCCTGGCAGGGATCTGTCACATGGCAGGCTACGAGGGCGGACCCCCGGTACTGTTCAACCAGCGCTATGGCGACAGCAGCTATGGCACGGCCGCCGCCTATGCCGCGGTCATCGCGCTCTTGCAGCGTCGCCGCACCGGTGAGGGTCAATTCGTCGACGTCTCTGCGGTCGAATCGCTGACCGCGATGCTCGGCGATTGTTTCATGGACTATTTCGTCACGGGCCAAGTGCCCGAACGGCAGGGCGCGCGGCACGCTGAGATGGCGCCGCATGGTCTCTACCCTTGCGCCGATGGCGAGTGGATCAGCATCGCCGTGCAGACCGATGAGGAATGGCGCGCCCTGTGCGAAGCCATGGGCCAGCCGGCCCTTGCCGCCCGGTATCCCGATTTGCGCTCGCGCCGCGCGAACGTGCGCGAGCTGGACGGTACGCTCGCAGCGTGGACGAGCAGCCAGCCCGCGGGGGAGCTCAGCGGCGAGTTGCAACGCCGCGGTGTTGCGGCATTCAAGAGTCTGAATTCCATTGATCTCGTGAGCGACGAGAGGTTATGGCAGCGCGAATTTTACACTCATGTCACCGACCGCGCGCAGCGCTCGATACCGATCGTTGGCGCGCCGTGGCGGATGTCGGCCACGCCTCCCGCCATAAGTCGTGCCGCCCCGCAACTGGGCGAACAGAACGACTACGTCCTCGGGGAACTGCTCGGCTTGTCGACGGAGCAGCGACAGCGGCTGGTGGCAGAAAAGGTCATTTATTAACAGCGTGTGGGGCAATTAGAAATGAACATCAAAGCTGAAGATCTCGTCAAGAAGGCGAAAGAATACATCGAGTACAAAAAGGACAAGAAGACCAAGATCGCCTACCTCACCCTCAACCGGCCCGACCATTACAACGCGACCACCGTGGGTATGCGGCTGCTGTTCGGCGATCTTATTCACCGCGCGAACATCGATGATAACGTCAAGGTCTTGGTCATCCGCGGTGCGGGCGATCACTTTGGGACGGGCGGTGATCTCGACGAACAGAGCGGTGCTTACGAGGGCGGCGGCGACCCGTCGCTGTTGCACGAGTTCGAAATCGACGACCCTGACGTGAAGTACCCGAGCAAGGACGCCTTTCGGTATATCCATGGGCTGTGCGAGCACTATGCGAAGGCAAGAGGGGGCTGCCGGAGCCTGCAGGAGTTCAAGAAGATCAGTATTGTCGAGGCGAAGGGCTACTGCTACGGCTGGCATTTCTATCAGACCGGTGATGCCGATATCGTGGTGTCTTCCGAGGATGCGCTCTTCGGGCATCCCTCGTTTCGCTACGTCGGCGTTGCGCCACGGCTGTGGACATGGCTGGAAACCATGGGACTACGCAGATTTCAGGAGATGCTATTCACGGGCCGGCCGTTTTCCGCGGCGGAGATGAAGGAGTGCGGGTTCGTCAACAGTGTCGTGCCCCGCGAGAAACTCGACGAGGAAACGCTCAAGTACGCGAGCGCCTGCGCACGCACTCGACCCATCGACATGGTGGCGGCGCAAAAAACTTTTTTGGAGATCTACAAGCAATACCGCGGCGAATACATGGGCAGCCTGTTGTCCGCCCAATTAGAGGGACTCTGGCCCTACATGAAACACGAGCCGGGTGATCTGGATTTCCGTGATGCCATGGGCAAAACCAATATCTCCACCATCGTCAAGGATCTGGAGAATAGCTATCCGCCCGAGTGGCGGATCAGCCGCGGGGGACGCAAGAAAAAGTAGCCTTGCGCGGATGCGGAAGTCACGCCGGCAGTGTCGTGAACGCCGACACCGACGTAACGGGCTTCCGCACGCGGTCCGCAAACCAGGTGGCATAGGGGGTGTTGCGGACCAGCCGGCGGTTGTAATCCGGCGAGCCATCATCCCACCAGACTTCGCCGCGCTCCCCGAGGGCCCGCTTGGCAGTATCCACGCGCTGCCTGGCGGCGATCCGGTCTCGCGAATCCCGGGACTCTAGAACCGCGCGTCGCGCACTCATGAGGTCGCGCACCAGCCTGGCGTGCTCCGCCGGGTCCAAGAACGGGTTGCTCAACCGCCATAGCCGGCCACGGATGACCATGTAGCGCCGGTCTGGCGTCCAGCAATCTTCGCGCGTACTGATAACGCTCATGCATACATGTTAACGTGCCTGCGGCGGACTCAGGCATGGTGCGAACATCTCCTTTGTGCGCAGGCTTTTTCCGACACGGAGGGCGCGGTCGCAGCGATAAGCATGGCAGCGTTGGAAGGATGGGATAATTTCTATGTGATTCTCGGCTCGGCCGCCGCGGCATTGCTGGGGCTCACGTTCGTCGTGATTGCGCTGATTGCGGAACGGCGCGCCAACCCGGCCGGAATGGCGGGCTATATCACCCCGACTGTCGTGCATTTTGGCACCGTGCTCGGGCTGTCCTGCTTCATGAGTGTGCCGCACCAGAACGTCCTCGGCCTGAGTCTCGGCTTCGGCTCGACGGCTATCTGCTTATTGATCTATACGGGCGCCATTTCCGCGAACCTGCGCCGCTTCGCGCATGCGTACGCGCCCGTACTGGAGGATTGGATTTGGCATGTGATCTTGCCGGCCCTCGTCTACTGCGTGCTGCTGGCCATGGCATTGTTCCTGTGGCGCGAACAGCGCGAGAGCATGTACGGCATCGCGGCGGCGTTGCTGCTGCTGCTTTTCATCGGAATACATAATTCCTGGGATGTCGCGGTCTCGATCACCGCGCAAAAGAAAAAGGATGAAGAGAAAGCGCGCGGGGAGGCTCCTCGCTAAGGAGGCGTTCGTCGCCTAGTACGGGCGCAGCGGTCCCCGCGGCCGCGACCGGGTTGCCTCGACCAACAGCGCCGCCGCCGCGCGCGGCATGCTGAGGAAGGGCGAATGCGATGCGTCGATCTCGAGCGGCTCGACGCCCAGACGCTCGATGAAGCCTCGACTGAGGCTGGGAGGCGCGGCGCGATCCTGGCGGCACACGATATAGCTGCGCGGTAGATCGGCTTTCCAGAAGTTGCGCAGGTGGATCGGCTCGAGCAAAAACTCCACCGGCGCCGGGCTGAGCTGCGCATAGGCCCAGCGCGCGCTGGCCTCGTCGCAGTCGTGATAGAAGAAATCGCGTACCGCCTCGAAATCGCAACATTCCATGCGACCGCGGTCGTTCAGGCGGACGAACCGCATCATCCCGGTCTCTTCGGTCATGAGCTGGGTCTTGCCGCCGGCGTCGATATCCTCCGCTGGGCGTCCGCCGCTTGCCTCGATCAAGGGACGCCCTTCGAGTGGCAGCGCCGCAGCAAGGTAGATGATGTGGCCGACCTTCTCGGGCACGGCGTCGGCGGCGAGCGTGACGTCATAACCACCGCCAGAGTGTCCCACCAGGGTATCGCCCGGCCGGAGCACTTCCAGGATCGCGGCTCGACGGCCTTGCAGGGTCGAGTCTTCGTCGCGGCGCTCGCCGTGTCCTGGCAGGTCGATGGCCACCGCTTCGTGCCCCAGGGCGTGCAGCTCCGGAACGACACGGCTCCAGCACCAAGCGCCGTGAAACCCGCCATGGATGAGAATGAACCGCACGCGCAGGATCATAGCAGCGCGAGCGCAGGGTGCAGTGTCCCACCGCCATATTAGAATTTGTAGCGCATGCCGATGGTGGGGTTGATATTGGTGGAATGGAGGTAGCCGCTCGCCGCGCCGTCGTGCACGCCGCTGTACATGGCGCCGACGTAGCCATCAAAGTGAATTGTGAAACGGTAGTCGGCGTCGAAGGAGAAGGCGTCCAGGCTGCCGCTGCAGTTACTGTGCGCGGTCGTCGTGCAGCCCGCCTGTGCTCCCGTGCCGTAGGCGTTCTGGTTGTAGCCATAGTAAGCCGCGGTCAGGTCGAGGCCGGGGATGACCGTATAACGAACGCCGGTCCAATAGAGATTCACAGTTTTCGATTTGTTGTAGGCATTGTTGGTGACGAAGGCGAGTACATAACCGCCGATATCGGTGAAGCCGGCGCTCAAGGGCCGCGTGGGATTCTGATACTTGATGTACTCGTAGCCGGCAAAGAACTTGAACGGGTTTAGCTTATAAAATGCCATGAGTGAGTAGGCCGTATTGTCCGAGATGGTCGCGGCGAGCGAGTTCGAGATCGAATAGCCCAATGCCGGAAGCTTGGCGACCTGAGCGGCGGTCAGATAGGTGGCGGTGATGGCGCTATTCTCTTTGGAATAATAGGCGTCGATCGACGCGCCCGCGTAATCGCCGCCGAGATTCGCCTGGTACGCCGTATTGGCCGAGCCGCTCGAATTGTTGAATTTGTAGAAAGCGCCGAGGTGCACGAGATCGTTGAACCCGACGGTGTACTTCACCGTCGAGTCGAGCCGGTTGTCCTCTTGGGCGCCGCCGCCGGAATAGGTGTTGGAGGCGCCCAGCAGACCGAACGCCGTCGCGTTGTAGTTGGGGTCGTACTCGATGACACCCTCCATCAGGAGAGTCACCTGGCGACCGTAGGTCAGCGTGCCGAATCGCGCCGACTTGAGGCCGACCCAGGCCGTCTGGAAGGCCTGCCCCGCCGAGCTGCCGTCGACGTTCACGGTCTGAGCAGTCAGGGATCGGCCGTTGTTCGCGGTGAGCGACTTCAGAGAATCGGCGATTTCGCCCGATTGCGGATTGAAGAAAGTCTCGAGCTGGAACACTCCCGACAATCGTCGTTGAGGGGTTCGTTTCCCTGCAATCCGATTCGCGACTGGCCCATGTTGCTCGGGGTGACGCCGACCACGGAGCCGTTGCTGTTCTGACGGACGATGTTTCCGCTGGCAGCCGGCCGATAAGGCGTAAACGGCGCACTGTGGGTATCGTATTGCACGCCGAGTCGATCACGCCGTAGAGCGTGATGCCGTGCCAGGTCAGGCTGTCGTCACCCGTGATACCGGGTCCGGTTTTCTGCTGAGCGACCGCGGGGAGTGAAGCGATAAGCGCGGTCAATAGGACCGACGCGCACCGAGCGCGCCTTACGGCAAATCCGTGGGGTTGCCATCCAATTGCGTGACCCATCGAATTCCCGTCTCCCATTTTTTGCTGCAGGGCGCTGTAGAGTCGAATAGTTATGAACTACAGGCTTCCCGTCTAAGAAGGAATGAGCATAAGAACATGCCGAAGCCCAGGCGCCCGCGGAGTCGGGCATATAGCGCGCCGGCATGAGGGCATGCTCCGTTGCTATGCGACGGCAGCGCGAGGGTCTTTTAACCTGAACCCCCCTCGACGCCAATAGAGAATGTTGCATGGCGAACGTTGAATTGCGCGGACTTCGCCTAGCGGTCCGAGAATCGCTATGGACGGAATTGGTCCGCAAGGAAGACTGGTGGGCTGTTTGGATCAGCCTGGCGCTGATCGGCGTTGCCATCGCTAAATTCGCGAGCGGCGGATCGCTGCAGTGGATTGCGGTGGCTCCGCAAAAATGGAGCGATGTCGCCGAACTGGCGGGTCAGCTCCGTCCGCAAGGGATCCGCTACCTCGCTCTCGGCTTGTTGTGGGCGGTATTGTTCGGTACGGGTGCCGCCGCGTTGGGTCTGAAGTTCTCGAAGTTCCTGCTGGCATTTATTCCACTGTTTGTCGCTGCGGCGGCCATCTATGGCCTCGGCCTGTGGTCGCAGGCCGCGCATTACAATCTCGAGCCCCCGCTGGTTGCCCTGGGTTTGGGCCTCTTGGTGTCGAACACCGTCGGAGCACCGCGCTGGCTCGAGCCCGCGCTGCGGGTGGAGTTCTACATCAAGACCGGCATTGTGCTGCTCGGTGCGAGTTTGCCGCTTACGCTGCTTGCCTGGGCGGGACCCGTGGCGATCGTGCAAGCCGCAATCGTCAGCGTCGTTACATTCTCGGCCATCTATTTCAGCGCAGTGCGACTCGGGCTCGATCGGCGTTTCGCCGCAACCTTGGGGACCGGCGGTGCAGTCTGCGGCGTATCCGGCGCCATCGCCATTGGCGGTGCCGTGGGTGCGAAGAAGCAGGACGTTTCGGTCGCGATCTCGTTGGTGGTCGTATGGGCCGTCGTCATGATTTTCGCATTACCGCTGGTTTGCCGGGGTCTCGGCCTGTCGACGGGCGTCGCGGGTGCCTGGATTGGAACCTCAGAGTTTGCCGATGCGGCGGGACTGGCCGCGGCACAGGCCTATGGCGGCTATGCCGGCCATGTCGCGGGAATCGCCGGGCGCCCCGAGGACGCGGTGGCCGCCTTTACGTTGATGAAAGTCATCGGCCGCGACGTCTGGATCGGCGTGTGGGCCTTCGTGCTGTCGCTCATTGCCACGCATCGATGGGATCGGATCGGCCTGCAAAGTCGGCCGAGCGCGCGCGACATTTGGCGCCGCTTTCCGAAATTCGTGCTGGGCTTTCTGCTCGCCTCGGCAATCCTCACGGTGGTGGCGCGGGGCTATAGCTACGCGGACTACAAGAAAGAGCTGGTCCCCGTGTTGATCGCGCCGCTCCAGGTGCTGCGCACGTGGGCATTTACTTTCGCATTTCTGAGCATCGGATTGACCACGCGTTTGCGCGAGTTCAAGTCCGTGGGCGCGCGGCCGTTCTACGCCTTCGCGATTGGCGTATGCGTCAATCTGGCGCTCGGTTTCGTGCTCTCCACCCGGGTGTTCGGAGATTTCTGGACCCGAGTCGGACAATGAGTGCCGGGGACACACGCGTTTGCCGGACGTGCCGATACTTCGAGCAACAGGCGGCGGTCCTCGAGTCCTCGCTGCCGGGATTGTCTGCGCTCAGCTCCGCTTACGGCTCGGTCCGGTCGGGAGATGGGTTGTGCATGCTGCGGGAACGATATCTGGCCGACTCCAGCAGCTGCCATTCCCACAGCCCGCGGCAGCCTGAAATTGGCGGCGCGCTCCGTGCTCTAGCGCGATAAAATACGCCGCGACCGCGGCGATCCTGCCGTCGGCAGTGAGCGCAGGGTATGAGTCAAAAGATACGCGTCGGCATCCTGTTCGGCGGCCAGTCCGCCGAGCACGAAATATCGATCTTGTCTGCGCGCAACGTGTTGGAGGCGCTGGATCCCGCGCGCTTCGAGCCGCTGCTGATCGGGATCGACAAGACCGGCCGCTGGCTGGTACAGGATGCGCAAAGGCTCCTGACGAGCGCGCGCGACCCGCGCCTGGTGCGCATCGAGGAGGGCGCACCCGCGCGGCTTCCCTCGACTTTCGGCGAGTCGACGGTCCCGCCGGTCGCTCCTTCCTCGATGCCCGATGTGATCTTTCCGGTGTTGCACGGCACGATGGGAGAGGACGGAGCTGTGCAGGGCCTGCTCGAAGTGGCCGGTATTCCCTACGTCGGCGCGGGTGTGCTCGGTTCCGCGGTCGGCATGGACAAGGACGTCATGAAGCGGTTGCTGCGGGATGCCGGCATTACCGTCGCGGATTTTCGCACCTTGCGGCGACGATCGTTCGATCGGGACGCCGCGGGCGCGTGCCGCGAGCTGGCGACGCTCGGCTTGCCGCTTTTCATCAAGCCCGCGAATGCAGGATCGTCGGTCGGTATAACCAAGGTTGAGCGCCCGGAGGACCTCGAGCAGGCGGTACGCCACGCCTTTGAATTCGACAGCAAGGTGCTCGGGGAAGTCGCGATCTCGGGGCGAGAGCTCGAGCTCGCGGTGCTCGGCGGCGATCCGCCAACGGTGTCTGTAGCGGGCGAGATCATCGTCCGCCATCCTGACGGGTTTTACTCCTATGACGCCAAGTACATCGACGATAAAGGGGTCGAGCTCGCATTGCCCGCGCGTATCACGGCCGACGTGCAGGCCCAGGCCCAGGCCATCGCGCTAAAAACCTTCGAGATTTTGGAATGTGAAGGCCTGGCGCGAGTTGATTTATTCCTGACCGCAGACGGCAGGCTGTTGGTGAATGAGATCAACACCCTTCCCGGATTCACCGCCATTTCGATGTACCCCAAACTCTGGACGCTGTCGGGGCTGTCGCCGCGGGCGCTCGTCTCGCGGTTGATCGACCTTGCGCTCGAGCGCGCAAAACAACGCTCGCATTTGCGGCGCTCCATGTAATCGCATGCCACAACGTTCAGGCAGCGCCAATCTTCCTCTGCATTCCGGTCACGTACCCGCGTGGCTCGCCGGACGGATGGCCGAGCTCGGGCGCGTCATCGTCGAAGCCGTCGTGCTCGAATATGGGCGTGCGGAGCTGTTGCGCAGACTCGCGCACCCGTTCTGGTTTCAGTCCTTCGGTGCGGTGATGGGCATGGACTGGCATTCCTCGGGCATCACCACGAGCGTGGTCGGGGCGTTGAAGCGGGGCCTCGCGCCGATCCAGCGCGAGCTGGGGATCTACGTGTGCGGTGGTAAGGGGCGGAAAGCGCGGCAGACGCCCGCGGAGCTTGCCGTAGTCGGCGACAGCACGGGGATGGACGCGCACGCCCTTGCGACTTCGAGCCGGTTGGTGGCCAAGATCGACGCAGCGGCGGTGCAGGACGGGTTCGATCTGTATTTGCACGCCTTCTTCGTGAGCCTCGACGGGGGTTGGTGCGTGGTGCAGCAGGGCATGAACGAGGCGCTCAAAGAAGCCCGGCGCTATCACTGGCAATCGGAGAACCTCGACGGGTTCTTCGATTCGCCGCATGCCGGCATCGCGGGACGCAACGTGGGCGTCATCGTCAATCTGGCCGATGCACGCGCGCAGCGCAGCCGCCTCGCCAGCTTGGAGCTCGCACGCACGAATCCCGATCGCACGGTTGGGACGCTTCGGCGCTGGCGCGAGTCGGAAAATCTCGCGCTGCCGCTATTTCCCGATCTCGATGCCGCGCCGCCGGCTGCACCTTCCCCGCCACACATGGACTTGCCGCATCGTCATGAGCTCCGCGCGACGGACGTCTCGCTCAAGCGTCTGCACGCGACGCTCGCGGCTGCGGCTGAGCGCGGGCCCCGGGATTTCGCGGAGCTGTTGCTCCAGCCGGGCGTCGGAGCGCGGACCGTTGCCGCGCTCGCGTTCGTTGCGGAGATCGTGCATGGGGCGCCGTCGCGTTTTTCCGATCCGGCGCGATTCGCGTTCGCTCATGGCGGTAAGGACGGGCATCCATTCCCAGTGCCGCTCGATGTCTACGATGCGACGCTCGGCATGCTCAAGCGCGCGGTCGAGCGGGCGCATCTCGGCTCGAGTGAGACGCTGGCGGCCCTGCGCCGACTCGATGAGCAAGCGCGCCTGCTCGAGGCTCGCGCGAGTGGACCGAGCTTCGAAGCGCACGTCGCCGAGGAACGAGGCCTATCAGGCCTCTACGGCGGCCGGCGCGTCGGTTAATATTGAGGAGTGCGGCGCGGTATGCGTCCCATGGCGACGCTGCCGCCGGGTAAGCAGCGCCTATTTATCTACAACAACAGGGAGACCCCATGCGAACTCATTTGCGTTCATTATCCGCTCTGGCCCTTGGCGCCTGCTTGCTCGCCGCTTGCCATCAGGGCAAGTCGCCCGATCAGGTGGCCGCCGAAGTCGCGAAAGCGCAGGACAAGGCCAATGCGGAACTCACGCGCGCCGAGCAGCACGCCGACAAGGATGTAGCAAACGCGGCCGTTAAGGTCGACGACAAGCTGGCCGCCCTCGACAACGACGCGGCCAAGGATGCCTACAAGGTGGCGCTCGCGAAGGCGGATGGCGATCACAAGGTGGCGCTCGCGCAATGCGATTCGGCGACCGGCGATGCGCAGAAAACGTGCAGGACTCAGGCCGATGCCGACTACGATGCGGCAAAGACCAATGCGAAGGCTGACGAGCAGGCGCAGACGCGGTAAGTCCCCCACGCGTGCCCCTCGACCCGGGGAGGGGCGCATCTCAGCTGGAGCGCGACGCCTCAGGCGCTCTGCCGGCTCGAATACCGTAAACTAGAAATAACTATAATAAACATACATAACACGCAGATAAATAAGAAATGATAATCTCTATTAGTCCCGCCACAGACCGGCTATTGCAGGACTCCGCCGACGACAAGACGGCCGTCATTGCCCTATAGAGTCACCAGGTCACCCGCCTACACTGCCGGCAGCATTCAAAGAAAGAAGGGGAAAAACATGCAGGGGCAAGTATCCCGACGCCTGATCGGCCTGGGAACGGCCTTCGCGCTGTGTATGGCGTCCGCGGGCTGTCAGAAGGCGAAGCCCGTTCCGACCGCCGCGGACATCGCGGCGGCACAGGCTGACGCTCAAAAAGAGATCGCGCAGGCGCATGTCGAGGCCAAAAAAGACGTAAAGAATGCCGCGAAGCTCGCGGGCAGTGATTCCAAAGACGTGTCGCTCGCCCGGGTGACAGGTAGTTTCGATATCGCCATGGCGAATGCCGACGGAGCTCGCAAGGTCGCGACGGAGCAGTGCCTGACGCTGCCGCCAGCCGAGCAGCAACCCTGTAAAGATCGTGCGGACGCCGATTACCAGGCCGCGGCGGCAAACGCCAAGGCTGAGCGTGTCGCGCAGCTGCAAAAAACACCCTAGAACCGCATCAGCAATTCTCATCAACAACAACAGGTAAACCCATGCGAACTCAATTGCGATCAATCTCCGCGCTCACAGCGTTGGCACTCGGCGCCCTCATGCTCATGGCATGCCATCAAGCGAAGTCGCCCGATCAGGTGGCGGCCGAAGTCGCGAAAGCCCAGGACAAGGCGAACTCCGAAGTGGCAGGCGCTGAGCAGCGTGCCGACAAGGATGTGGCCAACGCGGCCGGCAAGGTTGGCGATAAGCTGACGGATCTTAACAACGATGCGGCCAGCGACGCCTACAAGATCGCCGCCGCGAAGGCGGACGGTGATCATAAGGTCGCGCTCGCGCAGTGCGATTCCATGAGCGGCGATGCGCAAACCACGTGCCGGAAGCAGGCTGACGCCGATTACGATGCGGCAAAGGCCAATGCGAAGGCGGCGGAACAGTCCCAGAAGCAATAAAGCGGCGGCGCCTCGTTAAGGGTGCGCTCACTCGCCGAGCACGTGCAATGCGATGCGGCGCTCGTGCGGCCGGCGGCGGTGCTCGAACAGATAGACCGCTTGCCACGTCCCGAGGGTGAGCCGTCCGGCCATGACAGGAATGGATATGTGCACCTGGGTGAGGGCGGTGCGCAGGTGAGCAGGCATATCGTCGGGACCTTCGTCGTCGTGCTCATAGAGAGCGGCATCCTCGGGGACGAGACGCTCGAAGAATGCCTCGAGGTCCGCGCGCACCGCGGGCGAGGCGTTCTCTTGGATGAGCAATGACGCGCTCGTGTGCATGCAGAACAGCGTCACGAGGCCGGTGGCGATGGACTGCGCATCGAGCCAGCGGCGCACCTCTTCGGTGATGTCCACGAGGCCGCGTCCGCGGGTGCGCACCGACAACGAGCCGCTCGCCTGGCGCATTGCAGGCTACTCCTCGCTCGCCGCTGCATCGAGCCGAACGCGCGCGAACGTGCGGCGACCGGTCAGCAGAAACTCCAGAAAGGCGCGGGCCTCGGTGCTCGAATAGCGGCCGCTCGAGAGCTCCGCTGCGGCGCGCTCGCGCAGATTCCCTCCACGCGCAAGCGTCTCCCGATACGCCTGCTTGATCTCCGACAGCACCTCGCGCTTTAATCCGCGGCGCCTGAGACCCACCACGTTGAGGCCATATACGGTGTTGCGCTCGGTCGCGAGGCAGAAGGGTGCGACGTCGCTCGATATGCGTCCGCCGCCACCGATCATGACACTCTCGCCGATGCGCACGAACTGATGGATGACCGCACCGCCGCCGAGGAAGGTGCGGTCGCCGATGTGCACGTGACCGGCCAGCAGCACGGCGTTCGCGATCACGACGCGCTCGCCGATGCGGCAGTCGTGTGCGACGTGACAGCCGGTCATCAGGAAGCAGTCCGCGCCGACCGTGGTCGAATCGCCGGGCTTAGTCGCGCGATTGACGGTGACGTGCTCGCGGATCACGGTGCGCGCTCCGATACGCACACCCGACGGCGTCTCTGGCTTGAAGCCGAGATCCTGGGGATCGCCGCCGAGCACTGCGTAGGGATGCACCACCACACCGTCCTCGAGATGGCAGTGGCGGCCGATGAGCGCGTGCGCGTGAATCACGCAGCCCTCGCCGAGCCGGGCGCCTTCCTCGATGTGCGCGTCAGGGTGAATGCTCGACGTCTGCCTCACCGTGCGTCCGCGTAAACTTTAATCAGCCGATAGAGGAAATCGCGGCTATCGAGCAGCGATTGCACACTCACGTACTCGTTGAGACCGTGGATATGGCCGAGGTCCGGGCCTACGAATATGGGCTCGATGCCGTACGTCGGGATGCCGGCGGCATTCAAGAACTGCCCATCGGTCGCGCCCGGCTGCAGGATCGGCACGACGGGAATGCCGGGGAACATCTCAGCCGAGATCTTCTCGACCGGGCCCAAGATTTCCCGAGTCAGAGGCGGCGGCGGAGAGCTCGGGCCGCGGGTCTCCAAAGTCGTGACCTTGACCGCCGGATCCGCAATCAACTCCTCGAGCTTCGCGCGTACGGTTTCAGCTGCCACGCCTGGGAAGATGCGGCAATTGATGTTGGCTCGTGCGCGCTGCGGCAGGGCATTGGTGGCATGACCCGCATCGAGCATGGTCGCGACGCAGGTCGTGCGCAAGGTCGCATTCCAACTGGGATCCTTGGAGGCGACGAGCGCGATGGCGGCGTCATTGTGCGGATCCTTGACCAGTGCGCGCATCGCATCGGCGACTTGGCTGTTGCCGCGAGCTGCTTGAATCGCCGCCATGTCCGTGAAGTAGGCGCGACTCCCGTCGGTGAACTGCGCGGGAAAGTCGTAGCTCTGGATGCGCAGCAGCGCCGCAGCCAGATGGTAGATGGCATTGTCCTTGACCGGCCGCGAGCTGTGTCCGCCGGCATTCGTCACTTCCAGCCGGAAGTTTTGCGCAGTCTTTTCGCCCGCCTGAATCTCGAGCAGTACCCGGTGACCCTCGGCGTCGAGCTCGCCCGCGGCTCCCTCGTTCACCGCGAAAGCGGCATCGATCAGCTCGCGCTCATGCGCGACGAGCCACTCCGCACCGTTGAATGCACCGGCAGTCTCCTCGCCGCAGGTCAGAGCGAGCTTGATGGTGCGGCGTGGGCGAAAATGCTCTTGTTGGAAGCGCACCAGCGTGTCGACCCAGACCGCGGCCTCGGCCTTGTCGTCGATGGAACCGCGCGCGTAGAACGTCCCGTTCTCCTCCACGAGCTTGAACGGGTCGCGCGTCCAGTCCTCGCGCTTCGCTTCTACGACGTCGATGTGCGCCAGGAGCAAAACGGCCTTGAGCTTGGGATCGCGGCCGGGATATACGGCGACCAGCCCGCCTTCCTTGGGGTGATCGGGCGCTGTGAAGGGGTGCAGATCCGAGTCGGGGAAGCCCGCAGCCTTCAAACGAGCCGCCATGCGCTCGGCGGCGAGGGTGCAGCTGCCGCTCGAGAGCGTCGTGTTGGTCTCAACCAGCTCCTTGTAAAGATCCTTGAAGGACGCCTCGCCCGGACCACTTGCCGCAGCATCGAGGCTTATGAGCAACAGCAGACAGCCGGCGGACAGCAGGAGCTTGAGCATGAGTTCCCCAAATGGAGCATTGTTATTGCGACGCTGCCTATCATAATGCCCAAAACGTGGTCTGAGTATCGGCATGGCAGGGCGGACGCATGGTACCAAGTGCCGCCATGGATGAACCGCTGCGACCGATCGCCCGCCCGCCTGACGTTCCGAGCGTTCGCGACGTGCCGCCCGATGATCTCGGGGCGCTGCTGCGCTCGCGGGTCCCCATGATCGTGATCGAGTCGCGCGACGAACCGCAGGTGCTGAAAGCGCTCCTGCGAGCCTGCCCGTCGCAGGCTTTGGGGGGCAGCGATTTGCCGCTGTTTCAATGGTCGGTGACGGATGGTCTGAAACGTATAGACCGGGACGTGGGGGCCCCGCAGCGTACCGTCGCCGAGCCGGCGGACGTGCTGCGTCATATCCGCGCGACCAATATCCCGGGCGTGTTTGCGCTGCTAGATTTTCATCCCTACGTGCATGACCCGACGCATGTGCGGTTGCTCAAGGACATCGCGCTCGATTACGAGCGTTGCGCGCGCACCCTCGTGCTTATCAGTTACGAGCTGGCAACTCCGCCCGAAATCGAGCACTTGACCGCACGCTGCGCGCTCGCGCTGCCGGATCGCAACGAGCGCCGTCAGCTGATCGAGGATGTCGCACGCCAGTGGATGCATTGCAATCCGAAGCAGCCGCTGCGCATCGACAAGCACGCGCTCGGCTTGCTGGTGGAGAACATGAGCGGCCTGTCCGCCTCCGATACGCAGCGTCTGGCGCGCAAAGCCATTTGCGATCACGGCGCCATCCTCGCCTCCGACGTGCCGATGGTGATGCGCGCAAAGTACGACTTGTTGAACCGCCAGGGCATCCTGCGTTACGAGCACGACACGGCGCACTTCACCGATGTGGGGGGCTTGTCGAACTTGAAGTCATGGCTGGAAAAGCGCTGTCCGGCGTTCGACGGCTCGGCGCCGCAGCTCGATGCCCCGAAGGGAGTGCTGCTCCTCGGGGTGCAAGGCTGCGGCAAGAGTCTCGCCGCCAGCGCCTGCGCCGGCATTTTCAACGTGCCGTTGCTGCGCCTCGACTGCGCCGCGCTGTTCGACAAGTATGTCGGCGAATCCGAGCGTAATCTGCGCGAGTCCCTGAGCACGGCGGATCTGTTGGCACCTTGCGTTCTGTGGATCGACGAGATCGAGAAGGGCTTCGGTACGGGCGACTCGGACGGCGGATCGTCGCGCCGCGTCTTGGGCGCCTTTCTCACGTGGCTGGCTGAGAAGCGCAGTCGCGTGTTCGTGGTGGCCACCGCGAATGATATCTCCTCGCTCCCTCCGGAACTGATCCGCAAGGGCCGCTTCGACGAGATTTTCTTCGTGGATCTCCCCGACCAGAAGACGCGGGCCGAGATCCTGCGCATTCACGCGGCGCGCCGCGGCATCACCCTGGATCCTGCATCGCTCGAGATGCTGGCCCAAGCGTGCGACGGCTTCGCGGGCGCCGAGATCGAGCAAGCCGTGGTGGCCGCGGTCTACAGCGCGAATGCGCAGCACCGCGCGCCCGACGCGCAGATTCTGCGTGCGGAGATGGCCGCGACTCGGCCCCTCGCCGTGGTCATGTCCGAGAAAGTGGAGGCCTTGCGGGAATGGGCGGATGGACGTACCGTGCCCGCCGCCTAGCGGAATCTAGACCTATTTCGCACCGTTTTTTGGCGAAGCGGCCGATGATAGTCGGGTGCTGCCTCAAGACCGTCCCAAAAAGCCACCGGTGTCCGCGAAGGCGTTCAAAGTCGCCAAGGCGCCGAGTCTGCCTGTTGCCCTGGCGCCCGCGCAGAATCCCGGCCAAGCGGCCGCATTCGCTTTTCTGCAGAAACTCGGCGATGACCTGGGCTCCGGGCCGCTCAATTTGCCCTGCTTTCCGGACGTCGTGCCGCGTGTACGCCAGGCACTCGCCGACCCCGCCAGCACATCGGACGACATCGTACGCATCGCAGGCACCGAGCCGCGCTTGGCCGCCCGCATCTTGCAGACTGCCAATTCCGTGGTGTTCAACCCTTCAGGCGCCGCGTTCTCCGATCTGCGCCATGCGGTGACCCGACTGGGTTATCACCTCGTGCAATCGGTCACCATGGCGTTCGCCTTGCAACAGCTCCGGGCGGAGCCCTCGCTTCGGCCCATCGCCAAACAGTTGAACGCGCTCTGGGAGAAAAGCGTCGCGGTCGCCTCGATATGCCAGGTCATCGCCGGCCGGTTGCGGGTTCCCACGGACAAAGTCTTCTTGACGGGCCTGCTGCACGGCATTGGCTATTTCTACATCATGGTCCGAGCCGGCGAGCCCGGCAGCGGCATCGATCTCGACAGCGCTTTTGTGGACTTCGTGGCCGAACGGCATCCGGCGATTGGCCGGGCCGTGATGGAGAAATGGGGCTTCGAGGTCGTGATGTGCGAGGCGGTCGGCCAGCAACATGACTATGAGCGAAAATCCAAACGTCGCGCGGACATCACGGATGTATTGATCGCGAGTGTCCTCCTTGCCGATGCGCTGCTCGAGCGGCAGGGAGATCTGGGGCGGTGCGCGGGAGTGCAGGCATTCGCCGCGCTCGGCTTCCGCGAAGAGGACCTTCGCGCCATCTTGCGCCACACCGAGCACACGCTCGCGTCGCTGCGCGAAACCCTCGGCCGCTGATCGGTCGGCGTTTCTCCTACGATATCCGACGCGCGGGGCGGACGGCGCGTTACTCTTCGAACCCGTAGCTTGCGCTCATCGGCGGCGCGGCGCTCAGCGAGGAGCGGATATGGACGGGGCAGTGATCGAGAGCGATGTTCCGGCCCGCATGGACCGGCTGCCTTGGTCTCGATGGCATGTACGCATTATCGTGGCGCTCGGCACCTCCTGGATCCTCGACGGATTGGAGGTCACCCTGGTCGGCTCGCTATCCGGTGTGCTCCAGACCCGAAATGGCCTCTCGCTCACCGATCAGCAAGTGACGGGCGCCGCGACGGTCTACCTGGCCGGCGCCGTGCTCGGCGCGCTGCTCTTCGGGCGTCTGACCGACCGCCACGGACGTCGGCGGCTGTTTCTGGTCACGCTCGCGACCTATTCGATCGCCACTCTGGGAACAGCGTTTGCGGTGAATTACCTATCGTTCGCCATCGCGCGGTTCGTCACAGGCATGGGTATCGGCGGAGAGTATGCGGCGATCAATTCGGCGGTCGATGAGCTCATTCCCGGCAAGATCCGCGGCCGGGTGGACCTGTTCGTCAACGCGACCTTTTGGGTGGGCGCCTCCTTGGGTGCGGTCGCGACGCTGCTGCTGTTGAGCAGCCATGGGCCGCCGCCCGCCTGGGGCTGGCGCCTGGCGTTCGGCATCGGCGGCCTGTTGGGGTTCGGCGTGCTCATTTTGCGCCTGGCCGTTCCCGAGAGTCCGCGCTGGCTGATGCTGCGGGGGCGGGGACGGGACGCGAGCGCCGTGGTTGACGCCATCGAGAGCGAGATTCGCGAGCATATCCCGACGCTGCCTCCCGTCGCGGAGAAAGCGCTCAGGCTCAAGACCCGCGACCACACGCCGTGGGGCGAGATCTTCCGCCACATGCTCGGCCCGAGTCGCAGCCGCTCCGTCCTCGGTCTGGTGCTCATGGTGGGACAGGCGTTTTTCTTCAATGCGATGTTCTTCACGTTCGGCCTCGTGGCCAAGCAGTTCTATCACCGCAGCGATGCTCTGTTGCCCCTGCAGCTCTTGCCGTTTGCCATCGCCAGCTTTCTCGGACCCGTAATTCTTGGACCGTTGTTCGATCGGATCGGACGCAAGCCCATGATCACCGGCTCTTATGCCGTTTCGGGCGTCGCGCTTGCCATCATCGCCGCGCTGTTCGGCGCAGGAATGCTGAGCCTGAATGCCCTCACGGCGGGGTTTGCGGTGATTTTCTTCGTCGCTTCTGCGGCAGCGAGCGCAGCTTATTTGACCGTGAGCGAGATATTTCCGCTGGAGATCCGAGCGCTCGCCATCGCGATCTTTTACGCCTGCGGCACGCTCATCGGCGGCGTCGGCGCACCGCTTTTCTTCGGCAGCTTGATCGCCGGCGGCTCCAGAGCGCATCTTGCTCTGGGATATCTGCTCGGGGCGGCGCTCATGCTGGCGGGAGCGCTCTGCGAGCATCTGATCGGCGTCGAGGCAGCCGGCAAGTCGCTCGAGTCCGTTTCAAGGCCACTGCAAAGCGCGGACCTAGTGTAGCCTCAGGGCAATGCCGATGACTCGCATTGCGCTTCCCGCCTGGTTGCTCGCCTCGTTTTGCCTCGTTCAAGCCACCGCGGCGGATACAGAAGCCCCTGCAAGCGGTCCGCAAACAGCGCCGGCCGCGGCGGCTTTGCGTCCCAAGGTGCGGGCCATCACCGGCTTCGTGCGCCTCGATCCGGCTCGCTATGTCGAAGAGGTCGATGCGGCTCTCGCCGTATTGCACGATGCGCAAAGAGAATTCCAAAGCCGCGGCTATGAGGTCGAGACCATCCGCTTGGTGACCCAACCGCTTGCCGAACTCGTGCAAGGACAAAGCGATTCACAAGCGCTCGCATTTCTTGGCAAGCTGGACGCATTGTCCGCGCGGGAGGGGTTCATGCCCGACATCGGCCCTGCCATGCTGCGCGATAGCGATGATCCGCGGACCATGCAACTGCTCGGGCAGGCGTTGGCGACGCTCACCCATCTCAACGGCAACGCCATTCTCGCGGACGAGGAGGGGATTCACTGGCGCGTGGTCCACGAAAGCGCCGCTCTGATCCACTATCTCTCGGAGCACAGTCTGCACAGTCAGGGAAATTTTAATTTCACCGCGACCGCCATGCTCAAACCCTACGGCCCGTTTTTTCCGGGCACGTATTACACGGGCGACGGCGCTGCTTTGTCGATCGGCTACGAGAGCGCGAATATCGTGCAGGCCGTTTTCTCGCGCACTCACGGTGAGTTCGCCGCCTCGGTGACGGCGCTCACCGAAGCGCTCACCGTACATGCCAAAGTGGCAGAAGATGTGGGAATGCGCGTCGCTGCCGCGCACGGCTGGACTTACAAGGGGATGGATCCGACGCCGGCACCGCTCGGTGAGGCGTCCATCGGCGCCGCCATGGAGAGTTATAGCGGCGCCCGGTTCGGCTCGAGCGGGACCATGACGGCGGCGCTGGTGATCACCACGGCCGTGAAGGCCGTCCCGGTCAAGCAGATCGGTTATGCCGGATTGATGGTGCCGGTGATGGAGGACAAGCTCCTCGCCGAGCGCTGGGCGCAGAATACCTATGGGGTGGATGCGCTGCTCGCGTACTCGGCGGTGTGCGGCACGGGTCTCGATACGGTGCCGTTGCCCGGCGAGATTACCGAGCAGCAACTGGGCCGAATTTTGGGCGACGTCGCCGCGCTCGCTTGGAAATGGCACAAACCGTTGTCCGCCCGATTGCTGCCGGTGAAAGATAAGAAAGCGGGCGATGAGACGGAATTCCAGAGCCAATATCTGTTCAATACCCGCATTCACCCACTGCCGTGACATAAAGTGGCCCGGCGCACGGTCTCATCATCACTATTAGCCAGGGAGTGCCCATGAACATAGTGGTTGGAGCATTGATCGATTGGCCGCGACGGGTTGCACAGCATTTGCTGTGGCTGGCACCGCTCTTCGCCCGCATCACGGTGGGCTGGGTGTTTCTGTGGAGCGGCTGGGGCAAGCTCAATAACTTGCCGCAGGTGACTCAAAATTTCATCGACTGGGGCATCCCATTACCGCACCTCTTGACCCCGTTCACCTCGGGGGTCGAGTTCTTCGGCGGCTTGTTTCTGCTTGTGGGACTGCTCACCCGCATCTCGGCGGGCGCACTCGGCATCACCATGATCGTCGCCATCAAAGCGGCCAAATGGGGCGACGTCGATTCGCTCGAGACGCTTCTCGGATTCGACGAGTTCGAATACCTTGCCCTGTTTCTGTGGCTCGCGATCGCCGGAGCGGGAAAGGTTTCGATCGATCATTGGCTGGAGCGTTGGTATGCGCGCGGCTACGGGCAAGGCGCGCGCAGCGCTCGTGCCGACCTCGCAGGGTAGCCAGCCGGCTTGTAAAAATTACACAGCCGCCGTGTGCCGTGAGCAAGTGATCGGCCCAGGGCAATCGGTTAATCTTTTGCCGATGTGCGCCGCCTCCGCAGTCCCCGATACCTCCACGCCGGATTCCCCTCACGTCCCTGGATTTCTTCGGGGCGGCGGTGAGATGGGCGCGCGTATGCGCGCGCTCGACTGGACGGGCACGCCGCTCGGCGCGGCAGCAGACTGGCCGCAATCGTTGAAAACCGTCGTGCGGGTGATGCTCGATTCCCGCTATGCGATGTGGATGCTGTGGGGGCCGGAGCTCACGTTTTTTTGCAACGACGCCTATCTGCCGACGGTCGGCATCAAACGCGACTGGGTGCTCGGCGCCCGCTCGGACAAAGTGTGGGAAGAGATCTGGGCCGACATCGGTCCGCGCATCGCGCATGTGCTCGAGAACGGTGAGGCGACTTGGGACGAAGGTCTGCTGCTGTTTCTCGAGCGCAGCGGATTTTCCGAGGAGACCTATCACACGTTCTCCTATAGCCCGGTATACGACGACGACAGCCGCATCGCCGGCATGCTGTGCGTGGTCACGGAGGTCACCGAACGGGTGATCGGCGAGCGGCGCTTGCGGGTGCTGCGCGATCTCGCCGCGCGCGCGACGGGCATGGAGACCGTGCAGGAGGCCTGCGATCGGCTCATCGGTGTGCTGGAGGAGGACGCCTGGGACGTGCCGTTTGCCTGCCTGTATGTGCTCGATGAAGACGGCGGCCATGCGCGCCTGGCGGCCTGCGCAGGAGCCGTCCCTGCGCCGCTGCGCCCCGAGTCGGTCGCCCTGGACGATGCAAGCTTGCCGTGGCCTGTGGCAACGGTGCTGGCCAGTGGCGGGGCGCAGTCCGTCTCCTTGCCCCGCGGCATCCACTCCGTCGCAAGCCCGCTTTGGAATACCGCGGTATCGCAGGCGCTGGTGCTGCCCGTGCAGCGCCAGGGCTCGCTCGCGGGCGTTGCGTTGCTCATCGTCGGTGTCTCACCGCGGCGGGCGCTCGATGACAACTATCGAGGATTCTTCGATCTTATCGCCGCGCAGTTCGCGGCCGCCATCGCCGACGCCCAGCAGAAGGAAGCGGATCGGCGTCGCGCCGAGGCGCTGGCAGAAATTGACCGCGCCAAGACCACGTTCTTCTCCAACGTGAGCCATGAGTTCCGCACTCCGCTCACATTGATGCTCGGACCCATCGAAGCGGCCTGCGCTGATCCCGCGACTCCGCCGCAGGTGCGTGTCGAGCTCGAGCTCGCACAGCGCAACTCCTTGCGGCTCCTGAAACTCGTGAACTCGTTGCTCGACTTCTCGCGCATCGAGGCCGGCCGCCTGCAGGCCTCTTTCGAATCCGTCGATGCCGCGGCGCTCACACGCGATCTCGCGAGCAATTTCCGCTCGGCGATGGAATCCGCCGGCATTGCATTCGAGGTGGATTGCCAGCCGATCGATGAGCCGGTGTTTCTCGATCGGGAGATGTGGGAGAAGATCGTACTGAACCTGCTCTCGAACGCCTTCAAGTTCACCTTCGCAGGGACCATCGCCGTGCGCCTGCGCCGCGAAGGAGGCGAGGTCGTGCTCGAAGTGGCGGATACGGGGGTCGGCATCCCCGACGATGAGATTCCTCGACTCTTCGAGCGATTCCACCGGGTCGAAAGCACCAAGGGACGCACGCAGGAGGGTTCCGGAATCGGGCTCGCCTTGGTCCACGAGCTGGCGAAACTGCATGGCGGCCACATCGAAGTCTCGAGCATGCTCGGGCGAGGCACGACGTTCCAAGTTCGAGTGCCGCTCGGCACTGCCCATTTGCCCGTCGACCGCATCAAGGCGCCTCGCTCGCTCATCTCGAGCGAAACCTCGAGCCACGCCTACGTTCAAGAAGTGCTGCGCTGGATCCCTCGCGGCATGGGCACGCCGCTCGCCTTCGAAGAGATTCCGACCGCGGCGGTGAACAGGCGCTTCCCCGCAACTGCCGGCGCCCGCATCCTGGTCGCGGACGACAACGCTGATATGCGGGAATACCTTCACGATCTGCTCGCGCCGTATTATGCCGTCGAGGCCGTGGTCGACGGGGAAGAGGCGCTGGCCGCCGTTGCGCGCCATCGGCCCGATCTCGTGCTCTCCGACGTCATGATGCCGCGTATCGACGGCTTCGCCCTTCTCAAGGCCTTACGGGCGGACGAATCGCTCCGCTCGATACCCCTGATTCTGCTGTCGGCCCGGGCGGGCGAGGAGTCGCGGATCGAGGGGCTCGCAGCCGGTGCGGACGATTACCTGGCGAAGCCGTTCTCGGCGCGCGAGCTCACGGCACGAATCAGCGCTCATCTGGAGCTCGCCCGGGTGCGGCGCGAGGCAACGGCTGCCCTGACCGAGAGCGAGGAGCGGCTGCGTCTGGCACTCGATGCGGCTGCAATGGCCACCTTCGTTTCGGATTTAGAAAGCGGCGTCGCGCAGCTGGATTCCCGGACACGGACGCTACTGGGGCTGCCGCCGCAGAGCACGTTTACGGTCCAACAGGCGCTCGACGCCATAATCCACCCGCAGGACAAGCCGATTTATCTCGAAGCGGTACGTCAGGCGCTCGAGCCGCGCGGGACCGGACAACTGCACGTCGACATCCGCGTCCGACATCCGGACGGCACGGAGCGCTGGGTCGAGATCACCGGCCGGGTGCAGTTCGAGGGGGAGGCGCGCAAGGCCGTGCGCCTCGCCGGCGTGGCAGTGGACATCACCGCGCGCAAGCAAGTCGAGGAGGCATTGCGTCAGCGCACGCTGCAGAACGAGGCGCTCATCAACGAGGCGCCGCTCGGCATGTTCGTGATCGATGCGGATTTTCGCATGCGCCAGATCAATCCGATTGCAGTGCCCGTGTTCGCCGGTATTCCCAATATCATCGGAATGGATTTGGAGGAGATCCTGCAGCGCCTCTGGCCCAAGGATTTTGCCGATCAAGCGGTCGCCCAATTTCGACGCACGCTGGCGACCGGCGAATCGTACATCGCGCCGGAGCTCGTCGAGCAACGGCTGGATCGCGGTGTGACCGAGGCTTACGAGTGGCAAATCCATCGTATGCCCCTGCCCGACGGGCGGCCGGGCGTCGTATGTTATTTCCGCGATATCTCGGCGCATGTGATGGCTCGAAATCGCCTGGAAGCGGCCGACCGGCAAAAGAACGAGTTCCTCGCGATGCTCGCCCACGAGCTGCGCAATCCCTTGGCGCCGATCAGGAATGCCAGCGAGCTGTTGTCGCGATCGCTGCCGGCGACCCCGCGCGGCCAAGCGGTCGTCGACATGCTGAAGCGTCAGGTGAGCGTGCTAGTCCGGCTGGTCGACGACCTGCTCGACGTGTCACGCATCACGCAGGGCAGGATTGTGCTCAAGCGCCGCGCCGTGTTGTTGGCCGAGATCATCGCCCAGGCGATGGAGACGGTGGAGCCGCTGATCGAGGAGAAGCATCATAAAATCTCGGTGGTCAGCTATCGGCCGTTGCGCGTGTATGCCGACTCGACGCGTCTCGTGCAATGCGTGGTCAACATCCTCACCAATGCGGCGAAGTACACGCAGCCGCACGGCGTGATCCGCGTGGAAACCGCGGAGGAGGCCGGTGAGGCTGTGCTCAGCATTGCCGACAACGGCCCCGGTATCTCCTCTGACCTGTTGCCACATATTTTCGATCTTTTCGTACAGAGTGCGCGCACTCTCGATCGATCTCAGGGCGGTCTGGGCATCGGCCTGTCGCTCGTCAAACGTCTGATCGAGATGCACGGCGGCCGCATCGCGGCCCGCAGCCCGGGTCCGGGCGAGGGTTCCATTTTCGAGATTCGCCTGCCGATGTCGCTGCAGGACATCGAGACCAGCCGCGAGTCGCCGCTCGCGATGCCGGGCGCACGAATCCTCGTAGTCGACGACAATGCCGACGCCGCGGATTCTCTCGGGAGCCTGCTGCAGCTCGAAGGTCACACCGTGGTGGTGACCTATACCTCGAGCGACGCCTTGGGCAAGCTTGCCGAATTCAAGCCCGATATTGTGCTGCTCGACATCGGTCTTCCGGAAATCGACGGCTATGAGATCGCGCGCCGTATCAGGGCCTCGCCGGATCACCGCCATGTGCGCCTCATTGCTCTGACCGGGTACGGCCAGGCTGACGACCGGCAACGGGCCAAGACAAGCGGCTTCGACGCCCATCTTGTCAAGCCTGTGGAATTTTCAGCGCTGCAGCGTGTGCTGGCCGCGCACCCACCTTCTGCGACGGAGTGACCTTCCTGATGCGCCTGCTATCGATTTTTATGGCTTTGTGCGGCTTGCTCGTGGCCTGTGCCTCCTCGGGACCCGTCATGCTCGGACCGGCTCGGCCGGCGATTACGCCGGATCAAGTGAAACTCTATTGGAGCCCTCCCGCGACTTTCGAGTCGATTGCCGATCTTAACGCCTCGAGCCACAGTGTCTTCAAGCCCGGCGGGCAACAGGAAATGGACAAGGTGATTGCCGAGCTGAAGGTTGAAGCGGCCAAGCTCGGCGCCAACGGCCTGATGCTCGAGGGCTTTTCGGACGCGCAGACCGCATCGCTGGGCACGGGCGTAGGCTCACAGTCCTACTCGGGCAATACGGCGGTGGGCGTGAGCGCCGGTGGCGCGTTCGGCGTGTTCAAGAAGACAGGCAGAGCGCGCGCGATCTTCGTGCCGCAGGAGTAGAGACCTGTTGGCCGGCGGCCGGGCGGTCGATGTGACAGATTGCGCAGGACTTGCGCCGGCCGAGGACCCTATGTAGACTTACTACCATGGGCAAGACGACCGGCAATGTGCGCATGTCCCTGCAGACCCTGCGGGTGCTGGAGTCTTTCCTCGAGAATCCGCTCGAGCAGTTATCGGGCGCAGATGTTCACCAGCGCTGCCGAATCGCCTCGGGTACGTTGTATCCCATATTGCTCCGGCTCGAGAGCGCTGGATGGCTGGTCAGTCGATGGGAGAGCATCGACCCATCCGAAGCCGGGCGTCCGCGACGCAGGCTTTATCGTCTGACGTCCGCGGGACTGAAGCAGGCGAGCGCAGTATTCGCGAGTTTCAATCGGGGGGTTCTCGCATGAGCCAAGCGACCGAAGCACTCAGCCTCGCATTGGTCCGGCGCGCCGCGCGTGCCGCGCCCAGCTCCCTGTCTGCGCGCCTGGAAGAGGAGTGGCTTGCGGATCTTCACGAGCGCACCTCCGGGCTGTCGCGCCTTAGATTCGCCCTCGGGTGCTACTGGGCTGGGGTCGCCATCGGCCTCGAGCATCGATCGGCCGGCGTGGCTGTGGCGAGCTCCGCGCCCGGCAACGTCTCGCTGATCGTTGAATCGCCGGGCTTTCTTTCGTCTCGCGCGGTGACGTTCGGCTTGGTGTTGAGCCTGCACGCGGCGATTTTTGGCGGTCTGATGATGGCGGGGACCACGTTCCTGAAGCCGGCGGAACCGCCCGCCCTGCAACCTCGCGTCATCGATCAGCCGCTGCCGCAGATCAAGCCACCCCCGTGGCAGTTTCACGAGTTCGTCCTCGAGGCACCCAAGGTGCCTCCTGTTCTGCCGCCTGTGGATCCCCCGACAAACGACGGCCCAGTGCCCACGATGGTGCTGAGCCCAGACCCTGGCGTGCTGTCCTCGCAGGATCCCTCGGTGACATTACCCCCGCACGACAGCGTGCGCGTGCAGGGCGGCACGGGGGCCGCATTTCCGCACCCTGACGATTATTACCCTGATGCCTCCAGACGCTTGGAGGAGCAGGGCGCCGCCGTCCTCAAGGTATGCGTCGATGCGGCGGGCCGCTTGATGACTGATCCCGTCAAGGAAGAGACCTCCGGCAGCGGGCGGCTCGACGCCGCGGCGGTCAGATTGGCCAAGGCCGGCTCTGGGCAATATCGGCCGACGACCGAAGACGGCCACCCTGTGCCTGCGTGCTATCCGATCAAAATAAGATTTCAGTTACGCAATTAGCATCGCTGCAACTGCGCTCCAGAGCAATGGAGCGCAGTTGCCATTCGCTGACTCGGCTCAGTCCTTAGGCTGAGTCTGCGAGCCGTTCTGCGTGCCGGTGGCCAGGTCTTGGCCTTGTTGCTGCAGCTTCTGCTGCTTCATCTCGTTCTTGCACGTGGTCTGCATGGCCTCGTGCGTCATGCTGCTGTTGGTGGCCTTCTGGCGTGCCATGCACTGCTTCATCGTCTCCGGCTTGTTGCTGCTGCCGGAATTGCTGTAATCGGTCCCACCCGACGTTGATTGGGCAGCGGATTGTCCCGATGGAGGTTGGTCGGATTGGGCGACGGCGTAGGAGCCGACGGCGATCAAACCCGCGAATGCCGCGCCCATTAATATGCGTTTCATTCCATTTCCCCTTTACGATTGCTGGTAGTGACGCATACGATAAAAAGGCGCGGCCGCTCGCGCTATCGAGAAGCGCCGCGAACGGTTGTCTCCCTGCTTCCTACAGCTACGGGCTTGATGCACCTGGTCAACCAATGCGGCGGGGCAACGTTCCCCAGAGAGCGCCGGGCCGCAGGGAGTCACATGATGCGTTCGCGATGAAGTATTGGGGGCTGGCTTGCTGTGTGGGGTGGCTGATGACTGTCGGAAGCGGCAATGCGCGTGCAGCGATACCCCCAGAGGACTGGCACGTCGCCGTCGTCAACGACCATCGCCTCTTTTACGCAGTGCACGGCAATGGACCTACGCTGGTGCTCCTGCATGGGGGAGGCGACTCGGGGGAGCACTCGTTCGAGCGCCAGCTCGATTTCCTTTCCGAGGAACATCGCATCGTCGCGCCCGATCAGGTCGGGCAGGGCCGAACGCCGGATGTGCCGGGGCCCTTGAGCTACACGGCAATGATGGAGGATACGGTCGCGCTGCTGCACAAGCTCAAGCTCAAACATGTGGATATTGTCGGGTTCAGCGACGGCGGCATCCTCGGGCTCATGCTGGCAATCCAGCATCCCGAGCTGGTCCGACGGCTCATTATCAGCGGCGTCAACATTGCCCCGGAAGGATTGAATCCCGATAACTTGGAGGACTTGCGGGCCAATCAAATCCCGAAGCCGACGACCATCGATGAGAAGTTGGCCCAGCTGTGGCTCACCTCACCCACCTACCAACAGTTGAACCTCGAGTTGCTCGAGAAAATTCGGCAGCCGGTTCTGGTGATTTCCGGCGATCGGGACGCCATTACGCTCGAGCACACGCTGAAAATATTTCACGCGCTGCCCAACGCCGAGCTCTGCGTATTGCCTGGGACTGACCACATGACGTTCTCGAGCCGCTCGGAGTGGCTGAACCCCATCATCGGCGAATTTCTCGATCGCCCCTGATCGACGGTGGGACTTGGCAGACGGATTGCGAGCGCTATAGTGTCCTCGATTCACGAGGATCGAGAAATATGAAATTCAATTGCGCCAAGTGTCCGGGCTATTGCTGCAGCCATGGACGCATCGCGGTCAGCGATCACGACATCAGCCGCCTGGCCCGGTTCTTCGGGATCAGCGCGCGACTCGCGCGGCGTCGGCTGAGTTACCGCTATCGAGCCGGCGACGTCGACGAATACATTCTGCGGCATCATAAAGACCACATTTACAAGTCGGTCTGTCGGTTCCTGGACCGAGAGACCCGGCGGTGCACGGTCTACGACGCTCGCCCCAACGTGTGTCGCAAATATCCCTATGGCAATGCCTGCGGCTATTATGATTTTCTCGCATTCGAGCGCACCCATCAGGACGACGAGGATTTCGTTCCGACTGCATGAGAAAGACCGCGCTCAGCCAAGCGGCAGGCGATGGGGCCGCACCAGCATGTGCCAGTCCTGGTGCTCCTCGAGAATCAGCGACAAGGCGGATTCCACGGCGCTTCTGACGAGCTGCGCGACAGCCGCTGCATCCTGCACGAAGGCCACGCTGCCGGCGGCGAGCTTGCGCGCGGCCGGCTCGGGCCCCATGGCGGCCTCGCGAATTCTGGCGACCGCCAGGCGCAAATCCTTCGCCAGCCGATCGGATGCCACCTCCAGGCGGTAGGCCTCGGACTGCGCGAGTGCGCCGTGGAGCGATGCGCCGAGCGCCGGAAAGAAGGTGGTCACGATCGACAGATACAACGAGTGCAGCACGAGGTGGGTCAGCGCGCCGAGGGCCGTGAGACCGAACAGCCAGATGTTGACCGTGTGAATGCGATGCTTGAGCACGTGCTGGCGCAGCGCCACCGAGCGGTGATAGTGCTCCTGGGACTCGAGGATACTCGCGGCCCAATTGGCATAGGCGGCGACGAATTGCGGATCGGCCCACACAGAGGCAAGTGCCTCCCGCATCGCCGCTTCGTGGCGGCGACAGAGACTGGTTACCTCGCGGTTGCCCCGCAGATGCTGCCCGGGATCGAACACGCGCAGATACCAGTCGGCCTCTGCGGCGTTGTGCCGGAAGTCGACCAGTGGGGCGAGTATCGGCAGATAGCCGATGAGCTCCGCCGTGGTGCGCGCGCGCAGCCATTCGCCCTGCCAATCTCGCCGGTGGCCGATCCAGTAAACGGCGGCGACCGCGCTGATGATGAGCACTTCGCCGAGCGCCCAGATGCCAAGATAGGGATGCAGTATGTGGCGGCTGTCGTCCCACCCCAGCGCCAGCGGCAAGACGGCAAATAACACCGCCACGGCGCTCAGCAGGTAAATCAGCCAGAAACCGCTGCGGTAGCGCTCGCCGAAATGCAGCGCCCGCTCGTCGTAGCGGCGGCGTTCGGCGTCGAGTTCCCGGATAAGAGAGGTGAGGGCGGCGGGGGGGTCCGCGATGGTCGGCGCTCGCAGACGGCTTACGGGCGAGCGGTATAAAAAGACTTTTTCGACGAAACGGTGCAGCATGGAAGCTTAGCTCACAATTTCGTAGGTGTTGCCAAACACGAGCGGAGAGACGATGCCGAGGCTACCATCGCCATAGTCGACCAGCCAATCGCCGGCGCGGCCCGTGAGCTCCGATACGCCATCGCTCAGAATCACCCGAAAGCCCTCGTCCATGCGCAGCGCGAGCACCTTATAGGGCTTGGCGCGGTAGCGGCCGGCGTTGCCCTCGATGGTGGGTGCGACGGGGGTGTACTTATCGGCGAAATGGGACCTGGAGACGCGCCAGTGCTCACCGGAGGTGCCGGTGAGGATGGCATCGCCCGGCTTCGCACGCACTGCGCCTTCGGCCGTGCGGACGATGCACCCTTCGTCGGCAAAGCGCACGTCGATCTCGCGCGCGAGCTTGCGTGCGATCACGTGCGCGGCCACATCGCGCACGGCACTCGAAAAGCCCGGCTTGCCGGTACAGCGGAAGATAGGCATTGCGCTCATTTCGTTCGGGTCTCCCTCGCCTCATTACACACATGCGGCCTGCGCTTGGCAATCGCGGGAGTCGCATTGCGATGCCGGGCGCGTGTCTGGCAAACTCTGGGCTGCGCGCCTGCCCACCCGGAATGACATGAATTTGCTGTTGCGAATCAATCTCGCTCTCGGGACCGCTTTCGTCCTCGCGGCGCTTTTGCTGGTGTTTGTTTGCTCGCGGCTCTTGGAAACGAATGCGCAACAGGAACTCCTGCGCGAAGCCGGGCTGATGATGGATAGCGCGGTGGCGACCTTCGCCTATACCTCCGAGGAGATCCTGCCGCTGTTGCAGGCGCCGATGCAGTCGACGTTCCTGCCGCAGTCGGTGCCTTTCTACGCGACCACGCAGAATTTCCTGAAGCTGCATGCGCAGCATCCGGAGTACTCTTTCAAGGAGGCTACGCTCAACCCGACCAATCCCCGGGATCGCGCTATGGATTGGGAGGCGGACCTCATTGAGCAGTTCCGCAATTCGACGGCATCCCACGAGATCGTCGGGGAGCGCGATACGCCGCTCGGGCGCTCTCTCTACCTCGCCCGGCCGATCCGGGCAACGGCCGAATGCTTGACCTGTCACGGCTCGGCAAGCGCTGCGCCCGCGACGCTGCGCACACGCTACGGAACGAACAACGGATTCGGATGGCAGCAGGACGAGATCGTCGGCGCTCGAGTCATCTCGGTACCGCTGGCGGCTGCCGAAGCCGATGCGCATCGGGCTCTGCAAGGCATCGTGATCGCGATCGCGGTCGTGTTTTCGCTGCTGCTGCTGCTGGCGAACGCCCTGATCTACCGGCTGACGGTGCGCCCGTTGCGCCGCATTTCGCGCATCGCCGACGCCTTGAGCCGCGGCGAATCGCCGGCCGAGAATTTCCCCAGCCGGGGGAACACGGAAATCACAGCGCTCGCACGTGCCTTCGAGCGCATGCGTGTCAGTCTCGAAAAAGCCTTGAAACTCCTCGAGCCTTGAGCCATGCGCGCTGACGTTTTCGTCTCGTATTCGCAGCCCGACCGCTCGCCGGCCTTTGAAATCGTATCCCAACTCGAGGCGCACGGGATCAAAGTGTGGGTTGCGCCCCGCGATATCGCTCCCTCCGCTGAATGGGCTGCGGAGATCATCGAGGCGATCGGGGCCTCGAAGATTATGGTGCTGGTGTTCTCCGGCGCCTCCAACAGCTCGCCGCAGGTGCGCCGGGAGGTCGAGCGGGCGGTGCACCGGCAGGTTCCCATCCTGACGGTGCGGATCGAGGACGCGCTGCCGACGAAGAGCATGGAATACTTTCTGAGCGCGCAGCACTGGCTGGACGCCTTTCCCCCGCCGGTTGCGCTCTATTGCGAACAACTCTGCCGCGAAGTGAGCGTGCTCCTCGGAGCGGTGCCGGCGGCTGGCGGAGATTTGCGGGCGGCACTCCCGGTACCGCGACAGACCCCGCGGGCCGCCTTCACCGACGAGGAGCTCAGTTCCTTACAAAGGCGGCTGGCGCACCATGTAGGGCCGGTCGCAGGCCATCTGGTGAAGCGGGCGGCGGCGACCGCCGCGGGTTGGACCGAGCTCACCGCGCAGCTTGCCGCCGAGATCGATGCGCCGCCGGCCCGGCAGGCCTTTCTCGAGGGCTGCCGGGCTCGCCTGTGAACATCGCGGGGGTTCATTATCGCGCCATCTGGCCGACGGCCGGGGGAGCCGTTCGCGTCATCGATCAGTCGCGGCTGCCGTTCGAGTTCGGCATTCTGGAGTTGTCGAGCGTGGAGGAGGCCGCGCAGGCGATTCGCAGCATGGCCGTGCGCGGCGCCCCACTCATCGGAGCGACCGCCGCTTATGGGCTTGCGTTGGCCGCGCGTTCAGATGCGTCGGATCCGAGCCTCGACTCGGCCGAGCGGATGCTCGCCGCCACGCGTCCCACAGCGCACAACCTGGTCTGGGCGCTGCGCCGTGTGCGGCGCGCGCTCGACGCGCTGGCCGTTGCGGATCGTTGCGAGGCGGCTTTCAGAGAGGCCAGCCGGATCTGCGAGGAGGATGTGGAACATTGTCGTCGTATCGGATCGCATGGTCTCGACATGATTCGGCAGCTTGCCGGGCAATCGGCTGGCCCGCTACAGATCCTCACTCACTGCAATGCAGGCTGGCTCGCGTGCGTCGACTGGGGGACCGCGCTGGCACCCATCTACATGGCACATGATGCAGGCATTGCGGTTCACGTCTGGGTCGACGAGACGCGGCCGCGCAACCAAGGCGCGCTGCTCACGGCGTACGAGCTCGCGGCGCATGGCGTGCCGCACACTGTCATCGCGGACAATGTGGGCGGACATCTCATGCAGCGCGGCTCGGTGGATCTGGTGCTGGTCGGCAGCGACCGCACCACCTCGACGGGCGATGTCTGCAATAAAATCGGCACTTATCTGAAGGCGCTCGCCGCGTATGACAACGGGGTGCCTTTTTATGTGGCGTTGCCCGCGAGCACCATCGATTGGTCGCTCGCCGATGGCCGCGCCATTCCCATCGAACAGCGCGCCGCAGCGGAGCTCACGCACATGACCGGTCTGACCGCCGCCGGGGTGCTCGAGACGGTGAGGGTGGTGCCCGAAAAGAGCCCGGCTGCCAATTATGCGTTCGACGTGACGCCCGCGAGATTGGTGACGGGCCTCATCACCGAGCGCGGCATTTGCGCCGCGAGCTCTGCGGGCCTGTTGACGCTTTATCCCGAGAAGTCCGCGGCGGAATGCCCGGCCCCATGAGCGCCGGACGCGACGAGGAGCTGCGCCGATCGATCGTCCTCGGGTGCCGCGAGCTTGCAGGCCGCGGCCTCACTCCCGGCACCTCCGGGAACATCAGCACACGGCGCGATACCGGGGGCTTTTTCGTGAGCCCGACCGGCATGTCTTATCAGGGTTTGGAGGTCGCCGATGTCCCGCTCGTAACCTTCGATGGGCACTGGTATGGGCGGCGTCGGCCCTCGAGCGAATGGCGATTTCATCGTGACCTGCTCGCCTCGCGCCGCGAAATCGACTCGATCGTGCACACGCACTCGCCGCAGGCCACCGCGCTCGCGTGCACCGGACGCGCGATACCCGCCTTTCACTACATGGTGGCGGTTGCGGGGGGTGCCGATATCCGCTGCGCGCCATACCACACGTTCGGCTCGCAGGCGCTTTCGGATGCCGCGCTCGCGGCGCTCGAGGGCCGGCGCGCCTGCCTGCTTGCCCATCACGGCGTGATCGCACTGGGGGCGGATGTCGGCGCAGCCTTGGCCCTCGCCGCGGAGGTCGAGGATTTGGCGCTGAAGTACTGCGCAGCGCTTGCATTAGGGGATGTCGAGCTTCTGAGCGCGGAGGAAATGGGGCGCGTGGTCGAGAAGTTTCGCACCTACGGACGGCAGGACGTCGCCGAGCCGGATCTCGAGTTCGGCGGCGATGTGCCGCCGGCCGCGGCAGATTCGCGATGACGGATAGCCTGTACCGTATCCTCGATGCGGACTCACTGCCGGCCTATCTCGCCGATCTCGAGCAGGTGCGCGCGCGACTCGACGGACCCGCCTCCGAGTGGCGGGTGCGCGAAGTGGGGGACGGCAATCTCAATCTGGTCTTCATCGTCGAGGGCCGCGCGGGCTCGGTGTGCGTCAAGCAAGCGCTACCGTACGTGCGCGTGGCCGGCCCGGGCTGGCCCATGTCGCCGCAACGAGCCTATTTCGAGCAGGCCTATTTCCGCAGCGTCGCTCCTTATGTCGGCGCCGCGATCCCCGAAATCCATCACTATGACCCGCAACTGCAGTGCATCGTCATGGAGCGACTTTCGCCTCATATCATCCTGCGCCAGGGCCTCATCGCGGGGCGGCGCTACCCGCATATCGCCCGCGACATCGGCGAGTACGTGGCGCGTGCGTGCTTTTTCACCTCGGACCTCGCGCAGCCGTTCGAGGGAAAGCTGGACGGCATCGCGTTGTTCGCACGCAATCAGCCGCTCCTGCGGGTCACAGTGGATTTAATTTTCGCCGAGCCGTATTTCGCGGCGGAGCGCAACCGTCACACCTCGCCGCACCTCGACGAGGCGGCGCGTGCGCTGCGGCTCGACGGCGTCGTCAAGGCCGCGGCCGCGTGCTTCGGGCACAAGTTCCTCAATTGCCCGCAAGCCCTCATTCACGGCGACTTACATTCCGGCTCGGTCATGGTGACCGACCAGGACAGCCGCGTCATCGACCCGGAGTTCGCGTTCTACGGCCCCATCGGCTTCGATCTCGGCGCATTTTTTGGGAATTTATTGTTGAGCTGGTATTCACAGCCCGGCCATGCGGCACCAGCGGACGATCGCAAGGCCTACCGCGATTGGATCTTGGAGCAAGTACGGAGGTTTTGGACGACGTTTCATGACCGCTTCGTGGCGCTCTGGAGCGAGGCCGGGGAGGGCGATGCGTTCTCGAAAAGGATGTTCGGCGAGCGCGGCGATGACAGTGCGCTCGCGCGGGTGCGAGCGGACTTCATGCAGGGCCTTTTTGCGGACATGCTCGGCTTCGGCGCCTGCAAGATGATCCGGCGCATCCTCGGATTTGCGCACGTGCTCGATCTCGACGGCATTGCCGATACGAGCACACGGGCGAGGTGCGAGTCGGCGGCCCTCGCGATGGCAACGACGCTGCTCAAAGCGCCGGCGCAGTTCCGCTCGATCGACGATGTGATCGATGCCGTGCCGCGCATGGAGACATAACTGGAATGCAGGCGACAAAAATGAAAATCCTGGCGTTGACGGTGTTGCGGGCGGCCGTCGCGGTCGCCTGCCTGATGGCCACGGACGGCGCGAACGCCGAGGACGCGGCCAAACCGCTCTACGGGGCATGGGGTATCGATCTGACCGCCATGGATCGTCAGGTCAAACCGGGCGATGATTTCAATCGCTACGCTTCGGGAGCCTGGTTGGCACGGACGCAAATCCCCGCCGACAAGCCCATGGCGTCGCTGCGCTATGAGATGACCGACCGCACGCAGGCACGCCTGCATGATCTGCTGGAAGCGGCGGCTGCGTCGGCTGCCGCGCAACCGGCGTCGCTGCAGGACAAGGTGGGGCTCTTCTACAAGGCGTTCATGGATGAGAGTCGGCTCGAGGCCTTGGGCGCGGAGCCCATCGAGCCGGAGCTCAAGGCCATTCGAGACGCGCACGACCGCAAAGACATCGTTGCGCTCATGGGCCGCAACAACGATGAATTCTATGGCTCCACGTTCTCGCTGGCCACCGATGCGGATCTCAAGGACGTGAGCCGCTACGCGGTGTATGTAAGCCAGGCAGGCCTCGGCTTGCCCGACCGTGATTACTATCTCAAGCCCGGCTTCGCCACGCAGAAAGCTGCCTATCAGCGGTATGTCGCCCAGCTACTGACGCTGGTGCATTGGTCCGATCCGCGGGCGAGCGCCGCCGCCGTCGTCGCCTTCGAGACTCACATCGCGGAGGTGAGTTGGACCAAAGCTGAGCAGCGCGACGTCGAGGCGACTTACAATCCGCAATCCGTGAAGCAGCTCGCGGCTCTGGCCCCCGGATTTCCCTGGCAGGATTTTCTCAATGCCGCAGAGCTCGGCGACCTCGATCGAGTCGTGGTGGCCGAAAAGAGCGCATTTCCAAGAATTGTCGCCGTCTACCGCTCGACGCCGCTCGATACGTTAAAAGCGTGGCAGGCGTTCACCGTGGCCGACAATGCAGCCTTTTATCTCTCGAGCCCCTTTGCGGAGGCGCGCTTCGAGTTCCGCGACAAGGCGCTCTCCGGCCAACCGGTGGAGCCGCTTCGCTGGAAAAGAGCTGTGCGGGCGGTGGGTGGGGGAGACTGCACGGGCGAGCGCGTCGATTGCTTCGGCAACATGGGCTTTGGGGTGGGCGAGCTGTACACGGCGCGGTACTTTCCGCCCGCCGCGAAGGCCAAGATCGAAGTGCTCGTCATGAACGTCAAGGCGGCGATGCGAGCGCGGCTAGAACGGCTCGATTGGATGAGCCCGGCCACCAAAGTGGAGGCGCTCAAGAAGCTCGATACCTACCAGATCAAAGTCGGTTATCCCGATCATCCGCGCGATTACTCGGCGTTGGTGATCCGCGCCGATGATCTCGTGGGCAATGTGCGCCGGGCCGCGGAGACCGACTGGCGATTCTACAGGTCACGACTTCGCGAACCGGTCGATCGCTCCGACTGGTCGATGACGCCGCAGACCAATGATGCATATAACGGATCGTTGCGCGACATCGTCTTCCCCGCGGGCATTTTGCAGCCGCCGATATTCGACCCCGCGGCGGATCCCGCGGTGAATTACGGCGCCATCGGCGGGGTGATCGGACACGAGCTCACTCACGGCTTCGACGACGAGGGTCGCAAGCTCGACGCGGCAGGGCAACTGCGAGATTGGTGGACGGCGGCGGATGCCGCGGCCTTCCAGTCGAGGGCCAAAAAGCTCGGTGCACAATACTCCAGCTACGAGCCGCTCCCGGGGGTGCACATCAACGGCGATTTGACCCTGGGCGAGAACATCGCCGATCTGGGTGGGGTGAACGTGGCGCTCGAGGCCTATCACCGCTCATTGAACGGCAAGTCGGCCGCAATGCTCGACAACTTCAGCGGCGATCAGCGGGTGCTGCTCGGCTGGGCGCAAGCCTGGCGCGGCAAGGTGCGGGATGACTATGTGCGCAAGCAAGTGGCCTCCGATCCTCATTCGCCGCGCGCCTTTCGCGTGATCGGCCCCACGCGCAACGTCGACGACTGGTATGCGGCCTTCGGAGTAAAACCCGGGGATGCCTACTACCTTCCTCCAGGGCAGCGTGTGCGCATTTGGTAGTGCGGGATCACTCGAGCTTTTGGTTTTTGCCGATGACTCCGGCGGGGATGCCGGTGACCGCCGCTCTCGCTGCGGCGAGCAGATAGGAGGCCGGGCCCGGGGCAACCCAATACTCGGCGTGCTCGATGCTCACGCGGAGCAGCGCCAAGCGTCGATCCTCGGGGCCATCGGGGTAGTAGGCGCGCTGCTCGATGCCCCAGAGCTCTTTGGCCTTTTGCGGGTCGCGCAGGAGGCTGGCAGAGCCGCTCACCGCCACGTACACATGCCGATGCGGATCGGCGTAACCCAGTGCCACACGGACGTCGCGATGCATTTCGTGCACTTTGGGGCTCCTCCAATCAGTGAAGAACCAGAGCGTATCGTGGCCCTCGAGCTGCAGCGTCTGCACGGGACGCGCGTGGAAATGGCCGTCGCGATCGACGGTCGTCAACAGCGCGACTCGAATGTCACGAATGAGCTTTCCGAGCTTGGCCCAGTCGCCCTGTAGGGCCGAAGCGTTGGCGTCTTGCATGGAGAGACGTTACCCAGGCTGGTGAAGCGACATCAAGAGGCGTCCTGCCGCTCCACGCGTCAGCATTGTCTGCACCCGTGGATCAATGACATGTCGACAAGGACGTAATGACATGTCACACTCTGCTCTGAACTGGTAAGGGATCCCCCAATGCGGAACGCTCAAGCCAAACAGCGGCTTGCTTGCGGAATTGCCGAGCCGCGCACCGCGGTGCCGGTGACGCTCAATGATCGAGCGTATGAGCTGCTGCGTCTCGAGATTCTCACCTTTCGCTTACGGCCCGGCGAGAGAACATCCGAGCGGCTGTTGGCGGGACGCTACGGGCTCGGGATGGCGGCGGTGCGCGCGGCACTGCCGCGCCTCGTGCAGGAGGGATTTGTCGAGAAATCCCTGGAGCGCGGCACGATGATCTCGCCCCTCACCTTGCGCGGGGTTCGTGACCTTTATCAGATGCGCTATCTGCTCGAGCCCGAGGCTGCCAAGCTCGCCGCGGAGCGGGGGATGGACGTCGCGCACGTCGAGCGACTCGATCGGCTGCGGCAGGTCTGCGAGGCCGAATGGGCGGACGAGAACGAGGCGCTCACGCAGGTGCTGCTCGCCAATCGAGACTTCAACGGGTCGATCGCCGAGTCAACCGGCAATGCGCTGCTCGCCCGCACCATCGGGCATCTGCAGAACCTGTCGTTGCGGGTCTTATTCCTCGGAACACCGCCGCAGGAAGCGCCGAGGTTCTGGAGCACGGGGCCCGTCAATATTCGCGACGCCATCGTCGCGCGCGATGGCGAATTGGCTCGAGAGCTGTACCGGACCGATCTGGCCGCGGGAGAGCGCTGGGCCACGCGCGTCATCATGGCGCTGCCGGAGATCGAAAACATCAATCTCGCCCAGTTGACAACGACGCGCTCGAGAGAAGCGCCGGGCGAGTGACCCCGCACAAGAAATGTCCAGACATCGGAGCACGACGACATGCACTCCCCGCACGCGGTAAACCCAAGATATGCCACCTTGTTCGATCCGGTGCGCATCGGCCCGGTCACCGCGCCTAATCGCTTCTATCAAGTTCCCCACGCGAGCGGGATGACCAACGCCCTGCCGCACGTGCGCGCGCGCTTTCGCGAGACGAAGGCGGAAGGCGGCTGGGGCGTGGTGTGCACGGGAGCCGTGTCGATTCACCCGAGTTCGGACGACGCGCCGCTGCCGTTCGCGACTTTGTGGGATGAGAACGACGTGCGCTCGCATGCGCTTGCGGTCGACGCCATTCACCGCCACGGCTCGCTGGCAGGCATCGAGCTCTGGCACGGCGGGGCCTCGGTAATGAATCGAGCGAGCCGCCTACCGCCGCTGTCGCCCTCGGGCGTTCCATGGATGGCTACTCACGTCGGCTTCATGGGTAACCAACGCCCCCGCGCGATGGATGAGCGCGACATCGGCAGGCTGCTCGCGTGGCAGGCAGAGGGCGCGCGCAAGGCGCGCCGCGCCGGATTCGACATTGTCTATGTGTACGCGGGTATGGGCTATCTTCCCTATGAGTTCTTGCTACCGGAATACAACCGGCGCACCGACGCTTACGGCGGCTCTATCGAAAATCGAGTGCGCCTCGTGCGGCAGCTCATCGAAGTGACTCGAGAGGCGGTGGGCGGCAATGCGGCGGTGGCCCTGCGCATCAGTCTCGAGGAGCTTCGCGGCCGACCGGGGCGAGATGCCGAGTCCGAGGCGCACGAGGTGGTGACGCTGCTCGCGGAATTGCCGGATCTATGGGACGTCAAGATGGACTCGAGTCCCACGGATTGCGCCCCCTCGCGCTTCTCGCCGGAGGCGAGCCACGAGCCGGTGATCGATTTCGTCAAGCGTTTGACTTCCCGCCCGGTGGTCGGAGTCGGGCGATTCACCTCTCCCGATACCATGGTGTCGCAGATCAAGCGAGGCGTTCTCGATCTCATCGGCGGCGCGCGCGCCTCGATCGCCGATCCGTTCCTGCCCAACAAGATCCGCGCGGGGCGCGAGCAGGACATCCGCGAGTGCATCGGCTGCAATATCTGCATCTCGAGCTGGCATGACGGTGTGCCCGTTCGCTGCACTCAGAATCCCACGGCAGGCGAGGAATGGCGTCGCGATTGGCACCCCGAGCGCTTTGCCCGCGCCGCGAGCGACGCCTCCGTGCTCGTCGTCGGCGGGGGTCCCGCCGGTCTCGAATGCGCGCTGACGTTGGGACGCCGCGGCTACGCAGTGACCCTGGCGGAGAGTGCGCGGGAATTCGGCGGCCGCCTGCGGTTCGAGACGCGCTTGCCGGGGCTTGCCACTTGGGGCCGCGTGCGCGATTGGCGTCTGTCGCAACTCGCGCAGTTGTCCAATGTGACGCTCTACCCCGGCAACGAGCTCGACGACGAGCAGATCCTCGGGCTCGAGCACACGCACGTCGTCGTCGCAACCGGTGCGCGCTGGTCGCGCATGCTCTACTCGGCCATGGAAGTACCGATTACCGAGCTCGATGTACCCGGGGTATACACCCCGGACGACGTGGCCGCCGGCGCGACGCTCGAGGCGCCCGTGGTGGTCTTCGATTTCGACAACTACTACCTGGGCGGTGTGCTCGCCGAGCACCTCGCGGCGGCCGGTGGACCGGTCAGCTACGTGACGCCTGCGGGACATGCCTCGGCATGGACCATCATGACCAACGAGCAGCCGCAGGTGCACCGCGCCCTGGCGCGTGCCAATGTCGCCCTGCATACGTTGAGCCGGGTGCATGCCTTCGACGGCGCGACCGCGACGTTAAGAAACCAGTTCACCGACGGCGAGACCCGTTTGCCCTGCCGATCGTTGCTCATTGTCGGATTGCGGCGGCCGAACGATGCGCTCTATCACGCGCTTCTCGCGCGCGGCGCCGATCTCAAGACTGCGCGTATCGCATCGGTGACTTGCATCGGAGATGCGAGCGCGCCGGGCGCCATTGTGCACGCCGTGCACAGCGGGCATCGCTACGCGCGCGCGCTCGACATGCCCGATGCGGAACTCTACCGGCGCGACGTTCCGATCAGCGAAGTTGCGGCGCGGAGCTACGCCACGGATCCTTGAGCGCCTCGGTGTCGCCGCGTTACGACGTGCGCTGAGCGTTCACGCGCCAGGGCTTGCCGAAGTAAATCAATTGCACGTGCAGCCAATTGCCTTCGCGTTCCACTGTGGTCGGCAAGAACGCACGCTTGCCGCCCAGCCCCATGGTTTCGGCTACACACATCTCATCGGTCGGGGCCTGCGCGGCGATGCGTGAGGCGGTGAACTGCCCGCCGAGCGCGCAGGCGTCGAGTGACAACCACTGCTTCTGGTCGAACTCGGACGCCTTCACGGAGGCCAGGTCCACGGAGGGGGACAAGGTGTAGGGAATCAGCTCGAGCATCTTGTGGGGCGCGGAGCGGGAGAGGTTCATCGCCCAGATTGCGTCCAGGGATGTATCGGATCCGGCCAGCTGCGCGACCTCGGGATCGACGTCCATGTGTACGCGCCAAATTTGCCAGTCTTGCTGGGATGTGGGCTCGATCGTGATCGTGACATGTTGCGGCGGCGGTTTTTGGCCGCTCGTCTTGCCGCGCTCCACTTGCGCGGAATTCTCATAACGGCCTGCCAGCGAGCCGCTGATCGCAGCGGTGGCGTCGCTCGCCTCGCGTTCCTTGGAGGGCACAGACGAATGGGCTGCGAGGCTGGCGAGCAGCAGCATGCAGCCGACTGCGGAGGCGCGCGAACTCGCGCACGCATGTTCGATGGGGTGCGACATCCAGTTCTCCAGGGCGCCGGCCATTTCGACCCGGTGACCACAGTCTACGCCCCGGCAAGGGGCTTGCCGACTCCTGCGTCGAGTGGTCAAATTCCTACCGAGCCGCCGATCACGATAATTCAGGGAGCCAATAACATTCCGAAAGTTGATTGGAACAAGGCTTTCGAGTTCACGTGGCGGATCCTCGTGTTCATCGTCGCCATCGGCATCATCATCGTCGTATCCACCAACTGGAGCCGATGGGAGGGCGGGGCCGGCTGGCAGACGACGAACGATGCCTACTTGCAGGCGGACTTGACGCCCATTTCCGCGAAAGTCGGGGGCTATCTGCGCGAGCTGCCCGTTCAGGATTATGAGCGGGTGCGGAAGGGTCAGGTGATCGCGCAGCTCGTCGATGACGACTTTCGGGCTGCCGTCGCTCAGGCCGAAGCGAGCATCGAATCGGCGACCGCACAGTCCGACGCTCTGCAGGGCCAGCAGGAGCTGCAGCTTGCGACCATTCAGGCGGCGCACGCGGTAGTCGCGGCCACCACGGCTTTGCTGGCTCAGAACCAGCGCGACGTTGCGCGCCAGGAGCGATTGTTGCAAACCGGGTCTTCTTCGACCGAGGCCAGCGAGAAATTGGAGACCACACGAGCGCAGCTGACGGCGCAGCTTGCGCAAAACCGGGCGCAGGCCAGCGCGGCCGAGCGTCAGCTGCCCGTGCTCCGGGCACAGCTGCAGCAGAGTCGAGCTCAGATTGCCTCGGCGCAAGCGGCGCTCGTGGTGGCGAAACTCAATCTGAGCTATACCGCGATTATCGCGACCCAAGCGGGGGTCATCGGGCAGCGCCAGGTGAAGCCCGGGCAGTTGGTGGGTGCGGGCACTCAGATCACGACGCTCACGCCCTTGCCGAATGTCTGGGTCATCGCCAATTACAAGGAGACTCAGATCACTCACATGGCGGTCGGTCAAAAGGCTGAAATTACCGTCGACTCCTTTCCGGGCCACAGGCTGCGCGGACATTTGCAGGCGTTCTCGCCGGCATCGGGCGCGGAATTTGCGCTGCTGCCTCCCGACAATGCCACGGGAAATTTCACCAAGGTCGTGCAGCGCATCGCCGTGAAAATCCTGATCGACGATGCGGACGGCCTTGCTGATCGGCTCGAGCCCGGCATGTCGGTCGAGGCGAGGGTCGACGCCAGAGACGGCAAGCGCTGATGAGCACCGCGGCGCCTGCGGTCGGTTCCGGCATCACCGCACCGACGCTTGCGACTCCGCCGACGTCCATACCGTGGCTGGGTCTCCTGGCGGTGCTCATGGGCACGTTCATATCGACGTTGAACGGGCGCTTATCGACGTTCGGCCTCGCGGACATACGCGGCGCCGTGAGCGCGGGCTTCGATGAAGGCGCGTGGATCACCACGGCGCAAACGGTCGCGCAAATGTCCGTCACGTTGGGCGCAATCTGGATGGGAGCGGCGTACGGCCCGCGGCGTGTCTTGATCGGCGCATCCATCGCGTTTGCGCTCATATCGCTGCTGACGCCGTATTCGGCGAGCTTGCCCATGCTGCTGACTCTGCAGTTTCTCGGCGGCCTCGCCTCGGGATGCTTCATACCGCTGACGCTGAGTTTCATATTGCTCAACACGCCGCCGAAGTACTGGGCATTCGGCATTGCGGTGTATGCCTTGAATCTCGAGCTGTCGCTCAACATCTCCGCTTCGCTCGAGGGCTGGTACGTCGAGCACCACTCCTGGCGCTGGATTTTCTGGCAGAACGTTCCGCTCGCACTCATCATGTCCTTGTGTCTGCATCGCGGGATCGCCCAAAAGCCCATCACGGTGCGGCCGCCGTCCGATATTTTCGCGCTGGTCTTCGGTGGATCCGGGTTGGCCTTGATTTATGCCGGCCTGGATCAGGGTAATCGGCTGGATTGGTTCCACTCGGGACTGATATGCAGTCTGTTGTCGGGGGGCGCGTTGCTGCTTGCGGCATTTTTCATTCACGAAGCCGTAACGCCTCGCCCCCTCATCAACCTCAAGGTGCTGTTCGCCTCACCGTTGCCATTTCAATTCGTCTTGATCGCCTTCCTGCGGCTGACAATACTGGCGACAGCCTATCTGATCCCGCTGTATCTCGGCTCGGTGCGCGGCTATCGTGACCTGGAGGTCGGGGAGACGCTGATCTGGATTGCGGTCCCGCAACTCGGCGTCTGCCTGCTCGCGGCCCTGATGCTGCGCCGGACAGATGCACGGCTGGTGGCCTCGATCGGGTTCATTTTCATCAGCGTCGCCTGTCTCATGGTGGCTTATAACCTGACGCCCATCTGGGGATCTTTCCAGTTTCTTCCCTCGGCGCTATTGCAAGCTGTCGGGCAGAGTTTTGCCTTGTCAGGAGTGGTTTTCTTCGGCGTCTTGCATTTGAAGCCCCAGGACGCCCTGACGTTTGGCGCCATGCTGCAAACGGCGCGGCTCATGGGCGGGGAGATCGGCACGGCCTTCGTCACCACGCTGGCGCGGGTACGCGGGCAAGTCGCCTCGAACTTGATCGGGCAGCACGTCAGAGTCGGAGACCCCGACGTGATCCAGCGCGTGCGAGCCTATGGCGCGGTAACCACCCGCGTCGTCGATCCCACGGGCGCGGTGCAGCGCGGACAAACGGTGCTCGGCAACGTCGTGCGCATCGCGGCGACGACTCAAGCCGTGATGGATTGCTTTGTCGCCGTCGCTTTCTTGACGGCGGTCATGCTCGTGATTGTGGTACTGCGCAAAGCGGCTCCCACAGGCCCCGCATCCCCGCCGCCGCTCTTTCCCGTGCGCGAGGCGAAGGGATGAGCGTGCACGCGGGCGTGCGCCTCCGGTGCCTCGTGCTCGCTGCCATGACAGGCGCCTGTCTTGCGGCCTGCCGCGTCGGGCCGAACTACCATGCACCTGCGCTGCCGCCGAAGGCGGAGGCGCCCTTGGTTTCCGTGAACGCGGCAGCGGAGACGACCGCAACACCCCCCGATGCGTGGTGGCGCCTGTATGACGATCCACGGCTCGATCAGCTCGTACAGGAAGCGCTCAAGGCGAATTTCGACCTTGCGGCGGCGGATGCCAACTTCGCCGCGGCACGGGCCGCTCTCTCCGCCGTGCATGCGAATCGCTACCCTTCCACCGGCATCGTTGCGGGCGGCGTTTACGGCCGTGATGCCGTCACGGACGAGATCCTGGAGTTGGAAGGTCAGCGTCCCCAGACGATCTGGCTGTTCGAGGATCTCTTTCAAGTGGCGTACGAGGTCGATCTTTTCGGCCGCGTGCACCGGGCCATCGAGGCGGCGAATGCGAATGCGGATGCGGTGGCCGCCGCTCGCGACGGTGTGAAAGTCGTGGTCGCCGCAGAGACCGCGCGCGCTTATGCCGCGGTGTGCGCGCTGGGCGAGGAGATCGACGTCGCGCAGCGCTCCCTCGATGTGGTATCGCACCAGGCAGTTATCACCACCCATCGTTACGAGGCGGGCGGCAACTCGCAATACGATGTGAAAAGGGCGGAGGCCCTGGTGGGGGAAGTCGGGTCCAGCATCCCGACCCTCGTGGGTCAACGGCGCGCCGCGCTGTTCGAGCTCACCGCGTTGCTTGGCCGAACGCCGAGCGAGGCGCCGCAGGACGTCGAGGCGTGCAGGCGGCCGCCGCAACTGAGCGCACTGCTGCCGATCGGCGATGGTGCGGCGCTTATCCGGCGCCGCCCAGACGTACGGCAGGCCGAGCGGCGGCTGGCTGCCGCGACCGCGCAGATCGGCGTGGCGACGGCGGATCTGTATCCCACCATCCGCTTGTCGGGTTTTTATGGCGGAGCCGCGGTCCAAGTCTCCCAGCTCGCCACGAACCTCGGCGAGACGTGGGGCATCGGTCCCTCGATCAGTTGGACCTTCCCCAACCAGGCCGGGCCGCGCGCTCGAATTCGGCAGGCCAAGGCATCGCAGGCAGCCGCACTGGCCTCATTCGATTCCGTGGTGCTGACCGCGCTCAAGGAAACCGAACAGGCTTTGGCCCTGTACGCGGCGGCGCTCGATCACCGCCGATCGCTCACGCAGGCGCAGGATAGTATTCACGCCTCCTTCGACATCGCCCAAAACGAATTTCTCGCGGGCGGTGTGAGCAACCTCGACGTGCTCACCACCGAGCAATCCTTGGTGGCTCTGGATGCCTCGGTCGCCTCGGCCGATGCCGAGATCATCCAGGATCAAATCGCGGTCTTTAAGGCTTTGGGCGGTGGCTGGCGCGGGGATAAATCCGTCGCGCGCGAGTAAGAGGTCTCTCATGCTATGGATGCTGGCATCACTGTTCTTCTTCTGGTGTGCGTTTCGCGAAATCCGTAACAGCATCGTCCCGCGCTCGGGCTACGACCATCCTACCCCGATAACCAAGTCCTATCTCGCGATCGTGCTGACGCTCGGCGTGATTCTCGCGTGGACGCCCGTGCACCGCTGGTACTTCGAATGGTTCCTGTCCCGAATGGCCACCGTGCTGGCCGACAACCACCGGGCAAGCGTTCATTGCAATACCGCGTTCGACACCATGGTCGACCCCGACATGCTGTTTGCAGGGCATGCGAATCCGCGCACCGGCAAGATCGGGATCCAAGCTCCGTGGTGCGACATTCTGGCGGCCTACCTGCGTCATCCGGCCCGTGCGAATCAGCGCGAGCTCGAGAGCCTGGACATTTTTACCCATGAGAGCATGCATATCCGCGGCGAGATGAACGAGGCGCGAACCGAATGCCAGGCGATCCAACGAAATTACCGCTCGGCGAAGCTCCTCGGAGTGCCCGATGACGTCGCCAAACAAAACGCCATCGACATCTACAGCGTCAGCTATCAGGAACGGGGCAAAATAGGCGGAATGCAGAGCGCCTACTATTCAGATCAATGCGCACCCGGGCGGGCCTTGGACGAGCACCTTGTGGATTCGACTTGGCCGACCCCTCAAGGCTAGCCCTTCTGGAATACAAGGACGAAGCGGTCGGTTTTTCCGACCATCGGTCCTTTGTAGGTAAGCTGATCGCGCGCGTCATCGGCGCGGCGAAGCAGATCGCTCTTCGCCACGACTTTGAAGCCGTGCGCCTCAAAATCCTTGATCGCATAGGCCTCTTCGATGCGATGCAGCGGACTCGCCGCCGACGCTCCCGTGCCCTGTTTGGCCGAGTGATCGACGAGCAGCAGCTTGCCACCCGGCTTCAGAGCACGGGCCAACTGCGTGAGCACGGAGTCGACATCGATTTCCGGCCACTCCTCCTTGGAGCTGACCCAGTACAGGTCGTGATATACCTTGATGAGCAGCACGGCATCGAGACTATGCGCCGGCAAGTTCATATGATTGAGGTCTACGGTCAAGTGGTCGACATTCGGCAGTCGATTCGCGGCCAGGCGCGCACCCAGGTCATCGCTCCAGGCGTCGTACGCCGCATTGTTGATCAGCAGCACGTTGCCGGAAGGACCGACGATATAACTCAGCAACTCGCTGTAGTACCCGCCGCCCCCGAGCACATCCGCCACGTGCATCCCGGGCGCGATGCCGGCTAAGCGCAACAGCTCGGCAGGATGATCGAGGGCATCGCGCTGCCTGTCCGATGCCGGTCGCGTGGGTTGAGTCAATGCGGAATCGTAGAGGTCGGTCGCCATGGCGGAGGTCGCGACCAATGACAGACCGACTGCAGCCCACAGCGAAATGGCGCCCGCCACTCGTGTTCTTCATCTGGAAAACTCCTGGTGTGGATGAGCTGCTCCCTCGGGCGCGGTGTCACGGCAAGGCGAGTCAGGTTAGTATGCTTACCTGTTGCCGGGATAGCGAGCGCCGCGGACTTCCAACGTGAGCAAGATACTCTCGAGCCTGTCCTGGTTAATGCTCGTCGCCGTTCCGACGATCCTTCCCGCCGCATCGGCACAGACGCCGGTTGCCAGCCCGGGATCGCCCGCAGACAGCGTGGAGTTGCTCGTGCTCGGCTCGGGAGGTCCCGGCGCGCACGGGTCGAGCGTCCTCGAGTTACCTCGTCATCGTTGCGGGAACGCCGCGGATCCTGGTCGATGCGGGTCCCGGTTCCTTCGCCCGTCTCGGCGAGGCGCATGTGGATCTCGAACGGCTCGACGTCGTGTCTGCTCACTCACCTGCACGTTGATCATGCCGCGGAGTTACCCGGCATCGTCAAGGCGCGCGCCGTGGCGACCGCCCATCCGATTCACTTCGATGTCTTCGGTCCCGACGGCCATCCGGCAGAGGGCGACGTTCCCTTTTTCCCATCGACACGCCGCTTCATCGAAATCCTGTTCGGCCACGACGGCGCGTTTGCCTATCTGAAGGATTTCGCGGCACCGGTCAGTTTTACGGTAACAGACCTGCCTCGGACGCCTCATGCCGTCGCGCCCGAGATTATCTATGAGGACGGCAATGTCGCCATCCGCGCCCTACGGGGTCATCACGATGACGCACCGGCGGTCATTTATCGAATCGAGGTCGACGGCCGAAGCATGGTGTTCAGCGGCGACATCGATGCCCATGGACTTCCCGCGCTGCAGAGCATCGCACGAGGCGCGGATTTGCTGGTGTTCGACGCGGTGGTACTCGATCCGCCCGGCTCGCCGGCCATTCTCTATTCACTGCACAGCCCACCGACAGCCATCGGCGAGCTTGCCGCGCGCGATCACATCGGGCACTTGCTGCTGAGCCATCTGTCTCCCGCGGTCGACGAGAATCGCAAGGCGGTGGCCGCCTCGATCGCCGCCCATTACGCCGGCCCGGTCGCTTTTGCGAGCGACGGGTTGCGCGTGAGGCCCTGAGATTTCGTCCTTTCCCTGCAAACGGCCGGCCGCGGCAGGTCCAGCCGTCTCACCTTGCGCGCGCAACGCGGAGCCGTGGATTCTGGCTGCGACCATCATGCTTCCAGCATGGCGTTCATCGACGGCACGGTGGTGAACGTCGCGCTGCCGGCCCTGCAGCGCTCGCTCGGCGCGACCCTCGCCAGCAGCCAATGGATCGTCGAGGCCTACGAGTTGATGCTCGCAGCCTTGCTGCTGATCGGCGGTGCGGCAGGGGATCGCTACGGCCGCCGGCGTGTGTTCGTGATCGGCGTGGTCCTATTCACGGCTGCCTCGATGATATGCGGCCTGTCGATCGATGTCGGCATGCTGATTGCGGCGCGGGCCCTGCAGGGCGTGGGCGGCGCTCTCTTGATTCCCGGAAGCCTGGCGCTATTGAGCGCTTCCTTCGATCCCTGAGAGGCGCGGACGGGCTATCGGGACCTGGTCTGGATTTACCGCGATCACCGCGCGCCTTCGGTCCTGCGCTGGGCGGCTTTCTCATCGACCACACCACTTGGCGAAGTGCATTTTTCTTGAACGTGCCGCTGGCGGTTGTCGTATTGGTATTGACGTTTCGATACGTTCCCGAAAGCCGCAACGATGCCTCGTCCGAACGGATCGATGGGTGGGGCGCAGCGCTGGCCGCGGTGGGCCTGGGCGGTATCGGTCTACGCCCTCATTCGCTCCCAGACTGCCGGCTGGTCCGATCGCCCGGTGCTGGCCGCGCTGCTGATCGGGGTGTCGATGCTCGCCGCATTCTTCGCGGTCGAATCTCGTCAGCCGACGCCCATACTGCCGCTCGGTCTATTTCGCTCGCGCGATTTTGCCGCAACGAATCTCTTGACGCTGTTGCTTTACGCCGCGCTCGGCGGAAGTCTATTTTTTCTTCCGCTGAATCTCATTCAGGTGCAAGGCTACCCTGCCGCCGCCGCGGGTGCGGCGCTATTGCCCCTCGTGTTGCTCATGTTCGTGCTGTCCCGCTGGGCGGGCGGCCTGGTCGATCGATACGGCGCCAAGCGCCCTCTGGTGATCGGGCCGACCGTTGCGGCCGCCGGGTTTGCATTATTTGCCGTACCTCAGATCGGCGGAAGTTACTGGACGACCTTCTTCCCGGCGGCCTTGGTGCTGGGCTTTGGCATGACACTCACAGTCGCTCCGCTCACCACCACGGTCATGCAAGCGGTGAATCCGGAGGCGGTCGGGGTGGCCTCGGGGGTCAACAACGCGGTCGCCAGCGTGGCCGGATTGCTGGCCATCGCGAGTCTGGGGATCGTCATGTCCGGCACATTCAACACCGAACTGCAGCGCCGTCTCGCCGCAGCGGCGATCCCTGCAGCAATCGGCGAGGGCGTGATCGCGCAACGCGCCAAACTCGCGGCCATCGAACCGCCCGCGGCCGCGAGCGCCAAATCTACAGGCGGCCGTGCGCCATGCCGTCGATGAGGCCTTCATATCGGGATTTCGCCGCGTCATGTGGATCGCGGCCGCCCTTGCTCTCATGAGCGCTGTGAGCGGCTATCTGCTTCTATCTGAAAAAGAACGGCAAGATGCCTGATAATCCTAGACTGCCGTGAATAGCGTGTTCTTCTAGCTCATCGCCATTAAGGAGACCTGCATGTCTCGCGACACCATCAATGTGACGGACGATTTGATTGCCTATATCCGCAGCGTCGGTATACACGAGGATGCGGATCTCGCGGCGCTGCGCGAAGAGACGGCGCATCATCCTCACGCCATGATGCAGATCGCGCCGGAGCAGGGGGCTTTCATGGGCTTGCTCGTGCGTATGCTCGGCGCGCGCAAGACGTTGGAAGTCGGCGTTTTCACCGGCTACAGCTCCATGGTAGTTGCCAAAGCGATGGGCCCCGAAGGTAAAGTGTTGGCGCTCGATGTGAGCGAGGAATTCACCGCCGTGGCTCGGCGTCATTGGGCTAAGGCAGGTCTTGCCGAGCGCATCGAGTTGCGGATTCGACCCGCGGCCGAGAGCCTTAAAGAGTTGGTGGCGGCGGGCGCTGCCGCTACCTTCGATTTCGCGTTCATCGATGCCGACAAGACGAACTACGATACATATTACGAGTACGCGCTGAAGCTGGTCCGTCGAGGCGGACTCATCGCCATCGATAACGTGCTCTGGAACGGCCAAGTCATCGATCCTGCCGATAAGACTGCGGAGACCGTCGCCATTCGCACGCTCAACAAAAAGGTGCACGGCGATACGCGTGTCGATGCCGTGCTGGTTCCCATCGGCGATGGGCTGACGTTGGCGCTCAAGCGCTAAGCCTCGTTCAGCGAGGGCCGGCAGGGATGCGGTCGAGAAAGGCGAGAGTTTGTTCGAGTGCGGGCGTACGACGGCGCGCCACGACAGTGAACGAGGCGATGGTATCGGCATGACCGCGACCGGGATAAAGATGCGTCTCGACCTCGGCGCCCTGCGCCAGCAGAGCGTCGCGCAATTTTTCTGTGTGCGCGCTATAGACGACCTTATCGTCGGCGCCGTGCAAAAGCAGCGTCGGGGGCGCGGTGCGGTCGGCGAATTGCACCGGCTGCCAGTCGCTCGGGGCAAAAGGCGCACCAAAAATGGCGTGCAGCGTGTCCGTGTCGGGAGCGAGCGCGTAAGGTCCCGACAACCCGATCAATCCAGCGACGGAATGCGGGCGTACTCCAGCCGCCGCGAGATAGCTCGGATTCAACGCGAGCAGCGCGGCAATATGCGCGCCGGCGGAATGTCCCATAAGCACGAGGCGATCGGGATCGCCGCCGAAATCGCGGGCGTGCCGCTGAGCCCAGGCGACGGCCCGCGCGCCATCCTCGATGAACGTCGGAAACCTGACCTTAGGATACAGTCGATAGTCGGGGATCACCGTGACGTAGCCGTGCTCGGCGAGTGTGGCGCCCACGAAGGCGTAATTGGATTTTTTACCCGCGGACCACGTCCCGCCATAGAAAAATATGACCACGGGGCGATAGTCCGGATGCTTTGGCGCATAAATATCGAGCTTCTGGCGCGCATCGTCGCCATAGGCTAGATCGGAGCTGCGGCGGAACGACCCAAAGGCATTCGGCGCATTGGCGACGAAGAAGCTGAAGCCGCCGCAGCCGACGAGGGCGGTGGCGCACGCCGCGGCGATCAATCCGGCGGCCGCTACGCGCCAAAATAGGCTCACGCTGATGTCCGCTGAAATCATCCCAGCCGCTTGGAAACCAGCTCACGCAGCGCACCGGCCTTGATTTTGGCGCTGCCGGTCAATAGCACATCCTCCTCGGCGACGAACAGTACGCGGCGCGGGACTTTGTAGGTGGCCAGACGCTCTTTGAGAAACGCCCGCACTGCAGCCTCGTCGAGAGCCGCCCCCTCGTGCGCGACGACGCAGCTCACCACCATCTCGCCCAGGGTGTCGTGCGGCACGCCGACCGTTTGGGCTATCTTGACGCCGGGACATTGGGTCAAGACACCGTCGACCTCGACCGGCGATACATTCGCGCCGCCCGTCTTGATGATATCGGTCAGACGCCCCTCGAAGTGCAAGCGATTCCGCGCGTCGATGTAACCGCCGTCGCCGGTGTGAAAGAAACCCTCCGCATCGAGAGTTTCGCTCAAAGGAATGCCGATATAGCCGAGCATGAGCGTGGGCCCCTTGACCGCGATCTCGCCGCGCTCGCCGCGCGTCACGACGCAGCCGGTCTGCGGATCGACGATCTTGAGCGTATTGCCGGGCAGCGCTTCGCCGTTGTTCCCCTTCGCGATCTCGGGTGAGGTGTCGCTCGGGTGGGCGGCCGAGATCGTGAAGGTCTCGGTGTTGCCATAGCTTGAGAGCGGGTCGCTCCATGGAGCCGCGCGAAACGTCGGATGCCGAGCCGCAGGTCTGCAGACGTCCACATAGCGCAAGCTGCGCAGATCGGTCGTGTTCCAGTTGGGGGCGGACTCGAGCCGCGCCCACTGGTGCGGCCATGCGTGGGGCCACGTCACGCTTTCCGCCTGCATGAGCTCGAGCGCCTCACTCGGCTCGAATATGCGCTGCAGGACAATCGCTCCGCCGACGGCGAGCGTGGCGCCCAGCGCCGTGGCGAAGTTGCCCGACCATATGAAGCTATTTGCAGTCCAAGTACGGACATCGTCCCCGAGTGCGAAGAAGCGCGGCCAGCGCCAGCACTGGATGGTCACGCCTCGGTGAGCGCTGAGGATGCCCTTCGGCCGGCTTGTCGAGCCGGAGGATAGAAACAGTGCGCCGATATCGGCAGGGGTGGTGGCGGCGAGCGTTGCCTCCACGAGCGCTTCAGAGACACGCTCGCCGCGCGCGAGAAAGTCCGACCAGGTCTCGATCCCGCCGTCGTTGTCGGTGCTATCCACCGCAGCGAGGTGTCGCAAGAACGGAAACTTCATCGATAACAAGCCGCCCGGTGTGGCCGTGCGCATTTGCGGCTCGAGCTCGCACAGCATCGCTGCCATGTCTTTCTTGGCCACCGAACGCTCGAGTAGCAGGATCGAAATACCGGAGGCCTGCAATAAATACTCGAGTTCCGGCAGGGTCGAAAATGTGCTGAGCGCGACAGCGACCCCGCCGGCGAGACCCACCCCGAAAAATGCAGCGATCCATTCAGGCCGGTTGGTCATCAAAATGCCGACACGGCTGTCCCGGCCGATACCGCAAGCGCGCAGCGAGCGCGCGATCCGCACTGCGCGATCCCACAGCTCTGCGTAAGTCCAGCGCTCGGCGCCGTTTGGAGCATGCATTACCAGTGCTTCCCGATCGGCGAACCGCGCGGTGACCTCGCGTAGAAAGCCGGGCAGCGTCAGCGCACCGAGACCCGGTTCCTGGTCGAGCGGGACACCTTGGATGATCGAGAGGGGAGCCGTGGACGGCGGCGCGATAGTCTTCATCCGAGGCGAAATTGAGTCCGCAGGTTAATTCGTCCGGCGACAGGACTTGGCCCGCGGTAGAGCACCGAATCGAGCGCGGAGGGCAGGTTGCCCTTGGCGATCTCGGGTCCGGCCGTCAGCGGAACGGTCGTGACGAAGATCTCGCGGCCGTCCGGACCGCCGAAACGCGCATTGGTGCATGCGCCGCCGGGTAGCACGAGGCGCTGCTGGATGACGCCATCGGGCCGCAGACAGAGCAGCTCTTCGGAACTGAAACCCGTGATCCAGAGATTGCCCCAGATATCCAGGGCCATGCCATCGCAATCCTGCTTCTCGATCAGCATTCTGCGATTGTCGAGGCTGCCGTTGGCTGCGATGTCATAGGCAAACGTGCCGACGAAACTCTCGTTGTGATAGAGCGTCGTGCCATCCGAGCTGACGCCTAGACCGTTGCAGAAGGCCAGGCCGTCGGTGAGCAGCGTTACCTTACCCTCCACATCGAGGCGATAAAGCGCGGCCGGCGCAGGCCGCTGCGCCTTCACGATGGCGTCGAGATCCAGCGTGCCGAAGATCAGACCGCCTCTGCCGTCGGAGCACATCTCGTTTACACCGGACAGCGGCGCGCCGTCGATGCCGCTCAATAACGTGCCCGATCGACCGCTCGCCGGGTTGAACCAGACAATTCCGCCCGGACCGGAGCAGAGGAGGGAGCCGTCCTCATTGAACAAAACACCTCCGATCCATTTTCTCTCGACCAGCCAATGCGAGATGCCGCCATCCGGCTCGAGTCCCTGCACTCCGCCCAGAATGACGTCGCTGAACCAGACCAGGCGCTCATCGATGGCCAATGCTTCCAGATAACGACCCTTCGCAAGTGCTGTGAAAGACATGTATTGCCTGCCGATCGGTAATAGACTTTTATTCTACTCTGCCGAGCACGTGGGTGAATCGTTCATGCAGTCACTGCCCATGGAACATAACGCTGCGCCCAAGGCCGCGCCCGTGCCGCTCAAGCGCATGCTGGCGATCAGCCTCGGCAACGCGCTCGAATTCTATGACTTCATGATTTTCAGCTTCTTCGCCGTGCAGATCGGGCACGCCATCGTTCCCGCGCAATTCGCCGAGCGGGGTCTGTTGCTGGCGTTGGCGACCTTCGGCGTCGGCTTCTTCATGCGACCTCTGGGCGCGATCGTGATCGGTCGTTACGGCGATCGCACCGGCCGCAAACCGGCGATGATGTGGTCCTTCGGCTTGATGGGTGTGAGCATCCTGGGGACGGCATTGACGCCATCCTATGCCTACATCGGGGTTGCCGCACCCGTCCTGCTGTTGTGTTTCCGGCTCCTGCAAGGCTTCGCGTTGGGTGGGGAAGTGGGCCCCATTACCGCCTACGCCGCGGAAGCGGCCCCGCCAGGTCATCGCGCGCGCTACGTGTCCATGCTGGGAACGGGGCAGGGCTTCGCGGTGCTGTGCTCGGGTTTGATCGGCTATGCGCTCGCACGGCTATTGTCGCCCGCGGCTCTCGATTCCTACGGCTGGCGCATCGCGCTTCTGCTGGGGGTTTTGGTGGTGCCGATCGGGTTGCTGATTCGCCGCCGTCTGCCGGAGACCATCGAGCGCGCCGTGGCGGAGGCGAAGCGCGAATCGGTGGGTTACTCGCCGTGGCGGGTATTCTTCGTGGGCTTGCTCGTCGTCGGTGCGGGCACCATTGCCGGATATGCCTTGGTCTACCTCGCGACCTACGCGCAGGATACGCTCAAGCTTGGCGCACGCCTCGCCTTCGTCGCAACCATCGCGCAGGGTCTCGGATACTTAGGCAGCGCTTACGCTGCCGGGTCGCTCGGCGATCGCTTCGGTCATCGGCGCATCCTTGTCATTACCTTCACGTTGTTGCTCCTGCTCGTGCTGCCTGCCTTCGTGCTGATCAATCGCGTGCCCACGGCAGCATCGCTATTCGTGGCGACGGCCACGCTGTCGGCAATCCATATAGGCGCCATCGTCTGCATGCAGGCGTTCCTCGTCGAATGTCTGACACCCACCGTGCGGTCGGGCGTTTTCGCCATGACCTATGCGACCGGCGTGGCGTTGCTCGGCGGCACGACGCAGCCGGTTTTGAAGCTATTGATCGATGCCACGGGGAGCGCGTTCGCGCCGCCTTGGTACGTCATCGCTGCGCTGGCGATTGGGCTTGCGGCGTTGACGCAGCTGCGGGATGGATCCAGGGAGAACCCCCCTCGCGCCAGCTGACGCGAGGGGGTTTATTCATCAGAATTTAAACGTGACTTCGCCACCCATGATGCGCGGGTTGCCCCAGGCGAGCACGTTGCCGGTCCCCGCCCCGGATTCTCCGTAGGTGATGTACGAGCGGTTGAATACATTGTTGGTGAAGAACTGGGCGGTCCATCGGCCATTCGCTGAACCGACCCCGATACGAGCGTTGGTGAGCCAATAAGCCCACCCGTTGGGCGGCGGCAGATAGGGGGCGCCCGAGGGGCCGAAGTTGACGGCGCTGATATAGGAGGTAAGAACGTTGCCGATCAGGTGCAGCTCGCTGGTCAGCGGCTGATCGAGCGCCGCATTCATCCCGATTTGCCACTTGGGCGCGTTGGTCATCTCCGTACCGTTGAGGTTGAAGTTCGAGAGGACCGGGTTGTTCTGGATCTCGAAATTCGTGTATTGGGCGTTGAGGTACCCGGCATTGACTCCGACCGTCAGGGGCGACAAGACGCGCATATTGAAAGTCTCCTCAAACCCCCAGGTGCGCGCCGACTTGGCGTTGACGATCGCCAGGATGATTTCGCTCGCATATTGCGGCTGAGCATGTGCCGAGACTTGTAAGTCTTTGTAATTATTATAAAAAGCGGCTGTGGTGAGCTGCGCTCTGCCGTCCAGCAAGGCTTGCCGGTAGCCCACTTCGTAGGTATCCACCTGCTCCGGTCCGAACACGCTCCCCTCGTTGGGCTCGGGGAATGCGGTCGGCGAGGCCACCGGATTCACACCGCCCGCCTTGAAGCCGCGGGCGAAGCGCGCATAGACGGTGCCGTGATCAAGGGCGTAAGAGAGCGTCGCCGAGGGCAGGCCTTTCGACTCGGTGGCACTTGCGGAGGATGCGACCGGCTGCAAGAAACCGGTGTCGTTGGTCTCGTGGATATAGCGGCCGGAGACCGTCAGATTCAACTTCTCGGTGAAGTCGTAGCCGACCTGCGCATACACCGACTCGTCCTTGACGTAGGTGTTCACGTGCGTGAGCGGTGCCAAGTAGAGCGGCGTGAGCACGGACACCAGCGTATTACCGGTGAAGTCGTTGTGCAGGAACGTGGCGCCGCCGAGAAAATGGAACGGCCCCGCATCGGTCGACACGGCGCGCAGCTCTTGATAGGTGAAATGCTTGTAGTTTTTCACCGATACCGCATCAGAGGGCACGCTGGAAGCCGCCAGATCGGTGTAGAAATTGGTGAATTGGTGGCGATAGGCCGAAATCGAGGTCAGATCGACCCCAGGCGCATTCCACACCGCCGTGGCGGAGATGCCGTTGTCGACCAGATTGACGACCGTGGGCAACCCCATCGAGGTGGTGAACTTTCCGTCGCTCCCGGGGATAAAGCCCGGCGGCAGGTTTGCATTGTAACCGGTGAAGGCCGTGATCGTTCCCGCGACCGCGCCCTGAGTGACCGCCGGTTCAGTCTGGTAGATCGCTCCGCCATCGCTGTCGGTCTTGATCGAGTCATCGCCCGCAATCGTGAGTTTGAAGGTGTCGCTGAACTTGATCAGGAGCTTTGCGTCCGAGGCGGTGAAGCTCGCATCGTTGTAGCCCGCCGAGGGGCTGACGCCTGAGTTGAGGGTGTCCGCTATGATGGTCGGGGTTAATCCCGGAACGGCTTTTGGGGTCGGTGTAAACATGGAAGGCTGATACGGCGTCGGATTGATCGAGATGTTGCGGATGTACGCGTTGTGCGAATCGCGCTCGACGGCCATGCTGAAGGCCACTTGGGGTGCTAACGGGATGTTGAGGTAGCCCGCCCCGCGAAAGGTATTGTAGTCGCCGTAGTCGATGAGGCCATTCGCCGCAAACTGATTGGTGTCCGGCTGCAGAGTGACGATGTTGACCACGCCGCCGGTGGCGTTGCGGCCGTAGAGACCGCCCTGTGCGCCTTTCAACACCTCGATGCGCTCGACATCCACTAAATTATTGACCATCGAGCCCCAGATGCGAGGCACATCGTCGATGTAGGTCGCGACGCTCGGGTCCGCGCCGACGAAGATGCTGTTGCCGACACCGCGAATGAATATCTGCGTGTACCCTGAGCTCTCGGAGGGCAAGTAGCCCGGGGTTACGTATTGCAGATTGACCAGATTGGTGATGCCTTGCTGCGTCAGCGCCGCTCCGGTGAAGGCTTGCACCGAGTCCGATACCTGCAGCACGCTTTCTTCCCGGCGCTGGGCGGTCACGACAATCTCTTCGAGAGCATCGCTCGAGCCTGTCGCCACAACGGGCGGGGCTTGCTGAGCCAGAGCAGGCGCGGTCATGACCGGCAATGCCAACACGGACGCAGCCAAGAAAAGAAAACGACTTGAAATTGACTTCATACGGACTCCCTCTTTCTTCTAAGCCATGTGGAGCAACTGTGGTCGTCGCTCTCGTTGTTCGTTCCTCGACATGCGCCCCGAGACTCGAAGATGCCGACTAGCGCGAAGGTCGGCCCAAGAAATCGAGAATCGCCGGGGCGAGCGCGGGCCACCCTGCGAAGTGCCCACTACCATGCTTCATCGCGTAGCCCGAGCGGTTGTTCCACTCGTCATCCGGCCAGGGCGGCTCTCTGAGCTCGGAGTGCGGGATGAGCTCGTGTACCCACTCGCTGGTGCGGCGCGTGTGACTGAGATCGCTTTTGCCGCTACGATATATCAAGACCGGCATGCGCAATCGCGCGAAGCTTTCCGATGACATACCGGGCACGGGCGATGTGTTGGAGGGCATATACGCCAACGCCCAACGCTCCATGGTTTCGATGAAACGCTGCGGATCTTGCGCGAGCAGGATGTCGCGGTTCTTGGGATTGCGCTGGATTTGCTCGGCCCAACCGGGCGAATCCGCCACGGCGGCCATACCCCCGCGGCTCGCTGCGATCGCAGAACCGACGCAATAATAAGCCGCGAGCGATATCAGGCTGAGAGCCCCGCCGCTGATCCACCAAACGATCAAATGCGAGACTGCCTCGGGATCGCGCGCCGCCGCAATGAGGGACACCCGTGAACCGCCCGAGCCCGCGGCCACAGCGGTCGGGCCGAGCTTGAGCGCACGAATCAGCTCGATCAGGGTGCGAGCCTGGAGATCGGACTCGCCCTGTCCTTCGAAGGAAATGTCGGATGCGCCGCAATTGGGTCGATCCCAGAGCAGCACGCGGCGTCCGCCCGCGACGAGGGCCTGTGCGAGTTCGGGCAGACCGGGGCTATCCTTCGCGAAACGTCCGCCTGGCGTGAGCGCGATGGCCGGGGCGTCTTTCGGGCCCAACAGCTCGTATTCGATTCCCAGCCCGGAGATCTGAATTCGTGCCATCACGGAATCCGTGAGAAACCCCCTCGCGCCGGTTGACGCGAGGGAGGGCATTCAGTGATCGAAATACCGGTCAAGAACTATGCTCGGTCGCTGCGGCGACCTTGATATATTTGATCTGGTGTCGCTCGACACGGCTGAACAAGCCGCGATGAGGGATATTCGCCCAACAGGTATTCGACAACCCGTATGTCCAATGCATGGCTCGGTCCACCCCCCGTACGGCATATGCTACCTGCTATTCTAATATTGTCTCCTGCGGCATTTCAATTGCCAAAACCACAAGCGAGTGGCGTCCGGCATGTCCTACGAGGCATGAATGCTTGCCTGCATATGCACGACTGTGCCCCAATTTGCTTAGTTGCGCGCGCAAGTATCCTCGGGGGTCGACGGCACGCGCGGGCGCGCTAGCACGCGTCGTTGCGGGCGTGCAACAGGCCAGGTCACGGGATTAAACGCCGCCCGGGTGACAAAAAAAGCATTGCCAAAACCCGCTGACGCTTGCGAGAGTCTCAGGCGCTCAAGGTCAGCTGCCTTGCCGCTCCTTCAACGCTGCCACCTGCAGCATCGAATCCAACAGGAGCCGTTTAAGCCGACGGTTTTCGGTCTCGAGCGCTTGCTGCGAGCGCGAAGCATTCGACTCTGAGTGCGAAAGCCCGGGCTGCGCGCCGCCATTGGTGTTGCGCGGCGTGCCGACCGAGGATGCCTCGCGCGGAAGAAGGCCGTATAAGAATAGCCGCACGCAATACTGCGTATGCCTGTCGATGGCGGCGTTATCCAGCACCACGCCCCAGGCGGCCATGGTGGCAGGTCCGCACGCGACCAGATAAAGGAAAGCAAACGCAGCTTCCTGCGCATCGGCGATGTCGGCGCGGAATGGAATGCGCCGCTGAATGAGGTCGGCCAGGTAGGCGATCGTCGGCGCCGTACCGTTCTGATGGGTATAGGCGCCGATTTCCGGCATACGGGCCGATTCTGCGTTGGTGATGCGGAGGAGTCTGAGACCCGCCGGGCCCATGAGGTTTTCCAGGAGAATATTCCCCACGCGGAGCAGGGTGTCTTCCACATCTTCGCTTTCGGCCGCCCGCAATCGCTCTACCGGCACGATCCAATCCTCGATTGCGCGCTGCAGTGCCGCTTTGAACAGCGCAGTCTTGTCGCTGTAGCGCAGATAAACCGTGCGCTTCGCCATGCCGGCCGAGGCCGTGATCGCGTCGATCGTGGTGCGCTCGAATCCCTTTTCCAGAAAAAGATCGAGCGCTTTGTCGAGCAGTTCCTCGTTGGTCAGCGTGGGCCTGCCCGGACCCTGACGTAACTTCTGGTTGCTCTTTGCCTTGCCTCGGGCGGAAACGGCTGCATTCACGGTCTTCGAATCCTTGAAGCGAGAGTCGACGTGCCGGCGCGACCCGGACGGAAACGGTGTTGTCGAAGCGGGCGAAGCCACGCCATCGCGGTGGGTCACGCAGGTTCTTCCTGATGAAACTACTGCCATAACAATACCACTGGAGATTGAAACGATACGGGTAATAATATAGCATTTCCTCGAGACCGAGCGGAATGCAGTCCGTGCTGCGCCTCGGACCGTTGGGCAACTCAGGGGAGTTACTACATGGCGCTCAAAACAGTCGACCTGACCCCGCGCATCGGCAGTGAGGTCCGGGTGGATAAAGCCACCCTGCTCAGCGGCGAAGTGTCTCAGGACATCAGGCAGCTACTCATCCAACGCGGCGTCGTCGTGGTGCGTGACATTGCGCTGCGCGATGACGAGCAGCGCGCATTCACCCAGACCCTCGGCAAACTACGGCTTGGCACCGTCAAGGTGGAGGGTGAACAGGGGCTCATGAAGGTCACCCACGACCGGAAGGAGAATCCCGTCTATGCTGAATTCTTCCCGGGCACTTTTTTCTGGCACTTCGATGGCCCTTACGAAGAAGTTCCGCCCTTTGCCACGGTCCTGACGCCCCGCGTCCTTTCCGAAAGCGGCGGCAATACCGAATTTGCCAATACCTACGCGGCCTATGAAGACCTGCCTGCAGATGAGAAAGCCTTCCTCGATACGTTGCAAGTCGTTCACACCATGCAATCCGCGATGTGGCATTCCTACGAAGACCCCACGGTGGAACAGGTGGCGCTGTGGCGCAGCTATCCGGCGCGTACGCAGTCCCTGGTCTGGCGCCACCGCTCGGGGCGCAAGTCGCTGGTGCTGGCTGCCTCGGCGGCGCGCATCGTCGGCATGCACATCGCGGAGAGTTTCGACTTGCTACGACGTCTGACGGCTTGGGCAACGAAGCCCGAATACGTCTACCGGCACCAATGGCGCATGAATGACCTGCTGATCTGGGACAACACCGGGACCATGCATCGCGCAACCCCCTACGACGTGAATTGCGGGCGCAGGCTCCATCGCTTCACGCTGGACGGCGAGGAACCCATTCGCGGAGCAGCGTAACGCCGCGCGTTGATGAATATCGTCGACTCACAAGTTCACATCGGTCCTGGGCGTATCGAGGAGACGCTGGCGGCCATGGACGCGCTCGGCATCCGCGCCATCTTGATCGATGAATACTGGATGGGCCGCAATCCGGGCGATCCCTCCTACCCGGTCCCGCACGGCGCCTATCGACCCATCCAGCCCACGGCCGAATTGGCCGCTCTGCTGCATCCGGAGCGTTTCTCCTATCTCGTACGACTGGACCGCAAGGACCGGGAGGCGACCACCGTTATCCGCATGGCGCGCGATGCGCCGCACGCACGGGCGCTGCGCATCACGCCCGGGATGTGGCCCGACGAAGTCGACGCCTTCGCGGCGGGCGACTACGGTCCGATCTGCGCCGCCGCGTGTGATAGCGGCCTGCCGCTGTTCGTGTTCGCTCCGGGCCGCCCCGGCGATATCGGGCAATACGCCCGCAAGTACCCATCCCTGCGGATCGTCGTCGATCACTGTGGGGTTCTCAGTAATCTCATGCGGCAAGCGCTCGGCGCCGGAGCGCCGGTGAGCCGCGAGGCGATGCTGGCGGGCTTCGAAGAAGTCATGACCCTGGCGGAATTGCCCAACGTTGCGCTCAAGTGGGCGCATGCGCCCAGCGTGTTCGAGACGCCCGGCTACCCCGGCGATGGACTATGGCCGATCCTCCGCAAAGCGTTGGATCGCTTCGGTGCGGGCCGAATCATGTGGGCCAGCGATGTAAGCGCCAATCAGACCGGCGAAAGCTGGGCGATGCTGCTGTTCGGAATGCTCGGCAATCGGGATTTGGCGCCGGCGGAGCGTGACGCCCTCCTCGGCGGGACGCTGAGGGCGTGGCTGAACTGGCCGGCGTGACACGAACAAGTACGAAACTATTCTGGGGATATATTGAGGCCGGGCAGCGCAAAAATCGCAGTGACTTCTGCATTCCGGCATGATATGAAACTAATCAGGCGACAATCTAGGAGGGCAGGTCATGCAAGTAGGGTTACAACTCGGGTATCAAAATCTGCATGGCATGCCTGATGCCGATTTTTTCAGAACTGAAACCCAACTCGCCATTGAGGCCGAGGCGATGGGATTCGATTACGTCGCGCCGGTCGAACATCATTTCACGGACTACGCGGCGTGCCCGGACAATTTCCAAGTTCTGACCTATATCGCGGCGAAGACGAAGACGCTGAAGCTGATGACGGGCGCCGTCATTTTGCCGTGGAACGATCCGCTGCGCGTCGTGGAGAAAACCATCATCCTCGACATTTTGAGCGAGGGTCGGATGATTCTCGGGATGGGGCGCGGCGCGGCGCGCCGGGAATTCAAAGCGTTCAGGGTTGACCTCGGTGATTCACGCGAGATGTTCGACGAGGCCGCCCTCATGATCATGGATGGCCTCGAAACAGGCTTCGTCGAAGCCGATGGCAAATGGTACAAACAACCACGCGTCGAGGTTCGGCCGCGGCCCGTAAAGTCTTTCAAGGGCCGCACCGTCATGGTCAGCATGTCGCCCGGTTCGGTCGAGGTCGCGGCAAGATACGGGCTCACCTCGCTGCGGTTTTCGCAGGGACGGTGGGAGAAGGCGCTTCCCGAGATCAATGAGTACCGGAGCCTCTTCCAGCAGATCCACGGCCACAAGGCGCCGCCCTTCATCATTTGCGATTTCATGGCCTGCTTCGATGACAGAAAGCAGGTCATCGAATACACCGATAAGTATTTCAGCAAGCTGTTTGCCCAGGTGGCGAATCACTACGAGTTCGGCGGTGAACACTTCAAGTCGCTGCCGTCCTACTCGACCTATGTGACCTTAGGAGAGATGTCGGCCGCTGCCGGCGGCCCCGAGAAGGCCTATAAGGACTACATCTCCGCCAATTTGATCGGCACACCCGAGGAAATGTGGGATCAGCATCTCGCCCGCAAGTCCATGGTCGGCGATTACGATATCGTGGCCAACTTCAGTTACGGTGGGATGCCGTACGAGCTCGTGTACGATCAGATGAAGCGTTTCGCCAATAAACTCATGCCGAGATTGAAGGGATAGAAGAGGAGGTCAGCATATGCAGCTCGAGGAAGAGATCCGGCACATTCGCGGGATGCTCCAAGGCCTGAGGGATCGTCAGGATATTCTCGACTGCCTCACGCGCGAGGCGCGCGGACGGGACCGGCATGACGCCGAGCTCACCGCGAGCTGTTATTGGGAGGACGGGGAGGATGAGCACGGCCTCTCCGTGACGCCTGGACCGCAATACGGCGAAAAGGCAAATGCCGGGCACCGCGCTGTCTTCAGCGGTAATAGCCACAACCTCACGAACCACAGCTGCGAGATCGACGGCGACGTAGCCTACTGCGAGACTTACGTCATGGGTGGCTTGCTTTCGCTCGATCAAAAAACTTGCAAGATCGCTCTCGGACGGTATATCGACCAGTTGGAGCGCCGTAACGGAGAGTGGAAAATCAAGTTGCGGCGCACGGTCATCGATATGTCCGCCGAAGGGGACGCCTCTTGGCTACACACACCGGTAATGTCCGGGTTCCTCAAGGGGTTGAGGTCCGACGAGGATCCTTCGTACCGGCGTCCGGTTCGGGGGACCGCCGCCGACGAGCGGTGGTGAGCGAATGAAGGTCATCCTCAACCGCGCGCTGTGCGACGGCAACGGCAATTGCGTGAGGGAGGCGCCGGAACTCTTTGCGATGCGGGACGACGACACGCTGCAGGTCCTGAAGGAGACCTTCGACGAGGCGTATCGCGCGAAAGCCGAAGCGGCGGTGCAGTCGTGCCCGAAAAATGCGTTGCGGCTAAGCGCCGACGACAATCGGTAGGTTGATCCAGCCGCGCTGCATTACGCCCGCATTCTGCACGGCATCGCCCAAATCGAATTCGAACGAATCGACTTGCGACAGCAGCTCATGCACGAGGGTCGTGACTTCGAGCTGCGCGAGATGCTTGCCGATGCAATGGTGCTGCCCAAGCCCGAAGGAGAGAACTCGCCGGATCGGCCGGTTCCAGATGAACGAGTCGGGATCCGCGAACTCGCGTTCGTCGCGAGAAGCGGAATACAGCATACAGGCGACGCGCTGTCCCGCTTTGACATGTTGGCCGGCGACCGTGATGTCTTTATGAGCCGTCCTAAAGGTGTACTGGGCCGGCGCGCAGTAGCGGAGCATTTCTTGAACGGCCACGGGCACGTTCGCGTCGAGATCTCTGCGGACTGCCGCGAGTTGTTCCGGGCGTCTCCATAGCTCCATGACGCCCTGGGCCGTGACCTTGGGCATGGACTCGATGCCTCCCACCATGGCGCAAACGAGCTGATCCGCGATTTCCGCATCGCTCAAGGCACGCTGATCGGGCTCCATGCGATAGTTGATGAGCCCATCGATGAGGCCATTACTGCCGTCGGCGCCCGCGGCGCGTCGGGACAGAATCGCCGGAACGATGTCCTGCGTGAGCGCCGTGAAGAAGGTGGCGAGATCGATGCTCTTCTTTTCCGGGGTGTAGCGGGTGATCTCGTTGATCTTGTTCATCAAGTCCTCTGCTCGGGATGGCGGCAGTCCGAACAGAGAGCAGATGACGGTGACGCCGACGATCCCGGCGTAATCCATCGTCAGGTTGAACTTGCGGCGCGGCAGAAGCAGCGCCAACCGTTCACGCGCGAGCGCGCGAATGAAGTCCTTGAGAGCCGCCACACTCTTCGGTCGCAGCGGCGCGGTATGCGCCAGCCGCATTTCCTCGTACCAGGGCGACGGCAGGCGGGGTCCGGGCGCCATGGGATTGATGGAGGCGAAGGGCGGGGCGCCGTTGTTACGTCGCGCTCGCAGGTACTCCGGTGTCGGCAGGTTGCTCTCGGTCGCGAGGAGCGCGTTCTCGCCGAGCCGCAAGACCTCCCAGACATCGGCGAACCGTGAAAAGAAGTAAGTGTCGTAGTCCGCGCTGTAATAGACCGGGCATTTGTCGCGCAGCTCCTTATACGCAGGTTGCGGATCGGCGATGACCTGCGGGGAGAATAGATCGATGTCCAGGGCGGCTGCGGTCGATTCGCTCATGCGGCGGCAGCCTGAGGCCCGCGCCGATCCTTGCAAACTCTCACAAGCCTGCCCGGCGTCGCGCCGGTGGGCACGTCTCGATGATGCGTGACGACACCGTTGACCAGAATGTAGTCATAGCCGCCGGCGCGGCCTTTTCTGCGCCAGTCGCCGTTCGGCATGTCGTGGACAATCTGATACCTCTGCCGATCGAAATAGAGCTCATTGAGATCGTAGATCAAAACATCCGCCCAATACCCGGGCAGCAGCGCGCCCCGATCGTAGATTTGAACGGCTCGCGCCGGTTTCAGCGCAAGTTGAAAATGCATGTCCTCCAGAGTCATGCGCCGTTCCTCGCGAACGAGCCAGAGCAACAGGTCCGTGGCGTAGTGACCCACGCCGAAGGATTTGGTATGGGCGCCGCCATCGGAACTCCCCCCGACGACCGCGCAATGCGACATCAAACGGATGATTTGCGCGGGATCGGTCGCGATGATTTGCCCGGACTTCAGCTGCAGGGCAAGCCTCGAGCGCAGCGCAAGGTCCAACAGCACCGTGACGACGTCTCGTCCTTCTTGCCGCGCGATCTCGAGCAGCGTCCGATTGAGGTAAGACGCGAGTTGTGAATCGCCGCCTAAGTCGATGACGGTTTGAGCTTCCAGCCCGGCGCCATGAGTGGGCCCCCTTGCCGCATACTCCGCTATGAAGGCGCGCTGGAATTCAGGGTCTGCGATGAGGCTCAGGACCTCGTCGTCCGAGGAGCACGCGCAGATCTTGCGAACCGCGGCCAATTGTCCTGCGGGCACGTCGAGTTGGCGAAGTCCCGATTCGAGCCATCCTCTGTGCAGCAGGGAGCTTACGGTGATATCGCATCCCTTGGCGCGCTGCGCGTCGAGCCAAGCGAGGTTCTCCTCGGTTTTTTCGGGCATCCGGTCGATAGGCAGGAAGCTGTTATGCATCAGGCGCGCACCGGAGCCGCGCGCGAGCTCGGCCATACGTTCCGAGATCGAGCGATCGCCGTAAGTAATGATATGTGAGAGCAACTGGATGACGCCTTCGCCCCGTGCAATCACCGCTCGCCCGATATCCAGGATCACGTCGTGCGCGAGCACGTCTGTGGGCATCGGCGATCCGTCGAAATCAACGTGAGAGTTTCCTTCGATGCCCATCGCGGACAACGAAATGCCGATGGCGCCGGCATCCATGGCCTCGTTGATCAAGCGGTGCATTTCGGTCATTTCAGCCGCGGTGGGTCGACGGCTCTTCGCGGCATCTACTCCCATCACATAGATGAGCAACGGATTCAGCGGAAGATAACTGAGCACATTGACGCCTTTCGGCAGCCGCTCCACCCGAGCCAGGTATTCCGGAAAGCTCTCCCAGTCCCAGGGCAATGCCGAGCGTTGGTGGGAAACCGGGATCTGCTCTGTCGTCTCCAGCATCTGCATGGTGCGCTCGATGTCACGGGCGCGGACTGGCGCCACGCCGAAGCCGCAATTGGCGTTGACCACGGTGGTGACGCCATTCTCTCCCGAGTTGGAGCAATAGGGGTCCCAGAAGAGCGCGACGTCGTAGTGCGAGTGTTGCGTCACATGGCCCGGCGCAACGATTTTGCCCTTGGCGTCGATGACTTGTTTCGACTTGACGTGAGCGAGCTTGCCGACGGCGGCGATCTTGCCATCGGCAATGCCGATATCGGCATAGAAAGCGGGGCTGCCCGTGCCGTCGACGACCCGTCCGCCGCTGATAATCGTGTCGAAAGCCGTCATTGCCTGTCCCCGTCGACTCGCCGTCACCGTAGGCTAGCACCCCGTGCGATCGCGGGGCAATGAGCGAGGCGATGCGCAGCACCATGCCACTCAAAAGCGTTGTCGGGCGCGACGAGTGCCGGTGATGTCAGCTTGCTTCCAGCCGTTAGTTTGTCACATTATTAGCAGGCGATTCTGGTAAGAAAGGCCGGGGATCCATGAAGAAATTCACCAATCACATCGATCACGCCGTCTGGATATCGCACGTCGAGAACATCGAAAAGAACGTGGCGGACTTGGAAAGGATCACGGGCGCGAAGCTCACGCGCTTCGACCGCGTGGATATGGGTTTCGTCATGTATCTGTCCTGGGAGGCGGGACTCGAAGTGGTTGCACCGATGTCGAGGCGCACGGATTTCAACCAGGCGCTTCATGAGCGGCTGGAGACTCGAGGTGAAGGTCTTCTCGGCGTGGTGTTCGGCGTCAAGGACCTCGATCGGCACCAGGCGCGACTCGAGGCTCTGGGACTGGGTCTTGGTCCGATGATGGACGATCATGCGGATTCCCCGTGGCACCACCAGCTCATCCTCCGGGAACGGGCGGCGCCTGCGGTCATGAACAGCTGGATCATTCTCGGCGACATCGATTATGCGGATGACGTCATTCCGTTCGGGGACGCGCCCACGCGCGTGTAGTCTCGAGAGCCCGGCATGAAGTTCGGCGTCATCATTTCCCGAAAGATGATCGAGCGGCGCTCATCCGATCCCTACCGCAGCCTCTACAGCTATCTCAATGAAATGGAGGATCTCGGCTACGCCATGGGTTGGTGCGGCCAGCACCGATTCTCCCTGAGCACCGCTTTTGGAGGCGATACAGCGAGCGAACCGGCTGCGCCGCTCATCATGCTTGCAGCGCTCCTGGCGCGTACCCGCAATATGCGGATGTGCACGAATATCATGCTGTTGCCCGCACATCATCCGGTGGAGATTGCGGAGGAGGTCAATACGCTGAACGAGATGTCGAATAACCGCTTTGTCCTCGGCGCGGGCATCGGCTACCAGCGGGAAGAATTCGAGACGGTCGGATGGGATTTCAAGAGTCGCGCGAGACGACTGGAGGAATGCCTGGAAATTCTTAGGCTTGCTTTTGCGGGAGGGGAGTTCTCCTACGCGGGCACGCATTTCAACATACCGCGGTGCACATTGATGCCGCCGCCGATGCCGGGAGCGGCGACGCCCCTGTGGATCGGAGCGGTGAGCGCGCCGGCCATGCAGCGGGCCGGACGGCTCGGCGACGGCTGGCTCATCAGCTTCGCGGAGCATCTCGTGGAGTTGCAGGCGAAGATCTGCCGCTACAAGGCGGTGGCTGCCGAGTACGGTCGCCCCTCGACGCTCTGCTTGATGCGCGACTTGCACATCGCGCCCACGAGGCAGGCTCTCGATCCCGGTTGGCTGCCCAATGTGATCAAAGTCTGGCAAACCTACAATGATCTGGGGTCCAAGGCGGATCGCGACGAGCTATCCAAGCAGGTCATGTTCGGCGGCAAGGCTGTCACCCTGGAAGAGTTTGCACCGAACAGGGCCCTGGTCGGCTCGCCCGAGGACTGCATACGAGAAATGCAACGCATCAAGGATCTCATCAATCCCGACTACGTGTTCCTGACGCCGACCGGCGTCCCCGACCCTGAGCAGCACCTCAGAGAATTGCGCCTGTTCGGCAAGGAAGTCATGCCCCTTTTCAGGACGTGAGGCGAGCGCAGCGCCCCCTCAACTCGGCTGCGCGGCCTCGAACGCAATAGGCAGATGTTTCGGTCCCCAGACGCCCGGGAACAGTCGCCACACCAGCTCGCCGTCACGACGCGGATTCTTGAGTCGCTGTGCAATGAGGTGCAACCCTTCGGCTATCTGCAGCCGGGCGAGAAACATACCGAGGCAACTATGCATTCCCCGGCTGAACGCCATGTGGCGGTTGGCGTTCGTCCGCTGCGGGTCGAACTTGAGCCCGTCGTCGAAAGGACCGGAGTATCGGCAGACTATTCCCATCGGAAAAATCAACAGGGTTCCGCGCGGAAAAGAGATGCCACGGTAATGCAACTCGAGAGCGACGTTGCGGTAGCTGGTGCCAACGCCCGAATGCCGCAGGGACTCGTCGACCACCCGGTTACAATAGCCGCGGTCGCTTGCGCATTGCTGCCATTGCTCCGGTCTGTCCAGCATGAAATTCATGATGTGCGATAGCTGGTTCTTCGAGGTGTCATAACCTGCGACGAAGAGAAACAGCAGAAGGTCCCGTAGTTCCGTGGCAGTGATCGAGCCGCCGCTTTCCGCCGCAATGAGCTGATCGAGCAAGTCTGTTGCGTCCCGGACCTGCGCAACCTCGCGCTCCCGGATGAGGCCGTCGACGAATTCCCACAACTCGTCAAAGCCCTTGAGGATCAGCGGAAAAAGTTGACGGTCGAGACTGAAGCTCTGTCCGACGATTTCCAGCCAGTCCTTGACTTCCGCGATACGCGACGGTGCGACGCCCATCAGACCGAACGTGACCGCAACAGGAAAGCGCGAGGCAAAGGCCTCGAAGTCGAAGTGCTGCATCGGCGCCCACTCGTCGAGCAGTGCCAACACCACCTTCTGAATGCGTTCCTGATAGGCCTTCACGGCGCGCGGCGAGAAGGCCATCTTGACCGCCGAGCGAATGCGATCGTGGTCCGCCCGGTCGCGGGCGATCAGGCACTCGACCTCGAAGCGCGCCCAATTGGTGCCTGCGCCGCCCATGATCTCAACCACGTGCTCGGCAGGTGTCTTGAGCTGGTCGTCCATGAGCAGGATGTCACCGCACGCAGCGTATTCGGTGATGACGATGCCGAAAGGGCTTTTCGCGAGCCACGGATGTTTCTCGCGGGCGGCGATCATATGAGGATTGGGATCGTTCGCAAAGATCTGCTCGCCGATGGGCAGGTCGTAAAGATCCAGCGCGGCGACGCTTTTCATACGGCCGCCCCGCCGTTCACACCGAGCACTTGAGCGGTGATGTAACCCGCTTCCTCCGCTGCAAAAAATGCGCAGGCGCAAGCGATGTCTTCCGGCTGGCCCAGGCGCGGTATGGGGTAGGTGGCGATTATCTGCTCATAAGGCACGGGGAATAACCCGCCATCGATCGCTCGCCGCGACATGGGCGTATCGATGAAGCCAGGCGACACCGAGTTGACCGTAATGCCCTTGGGCCCCAACTCGATTGCCAGCGAGCGCGTCAGGGCGATCAGGCCTCCCTTGCTGGCGGTGTAGTGCGCCATGTTCGGCGCGCCGCTCTGGGCACCCAAGGCGGACACGTTGACGATGCGTCCCCAGAGCATTGCCAGCATGTCGGGCAGTACCGCCTGGGTGACGATGAAGGCGCCCTTGAGGTTGGTATTGATGAGCCTGTCCCAGCTCTCGTCGCGGATCTCGGCAAACGCGCAGAAGTTCTCGACCGCAGCGTTGTTGATGAGTATCCCGATCGCGCCGAAGGTGCTGCGCAGCGCGTTGACGGCCGCTTCGACCTGCCGCCGATCGGCTATGTCGGCACCCAGGGCAATGGCCTTCCCGCCCACAGCGGTTATGGCCCGAGCGACGCGCGCCGCGCTCTCGCAGTCGATGTCGAGCACCCCGACGGCCTTCCCTTCGCGCGCCAGTCTCTCGCAGGTCGCCTTGCCCATCCCTGAGCCGCCGCCGGTGACCAGCGCCGTTCTGTGCGTCACAACATGGTGCTCCCACCGTCGACGCCGATCGTTTGCCCGGTGACGTAGTTGGATGCCTCGCTCGCAAGAAAGAGTGCCAGCGGCGCAATGTCGCGGGGCTCGCCGAAGTAGCCGAGGGCCACCTTGGCAAGCTCCGCGTCATAGGAGTTGCTCTCCTTCAGATACCAAAGCGCCTTCGGTGACATCGCGGCCGGCAGAAGGGTGTTCACGCGGATTTTGTGCTTTCCCCACTCACGCGCCGCCGTTCGGGTGAGCGTCCGGATGGCCTCTTTGCTGGAGGCGTAGGCCAGGAAGCCGGGCTCGCAACGGATGCCGTAGCTCGACCCCATGTTGATGATCGAGCCGCCGCCGGCGTCCCGCATGTGCGGAAAGGCGCATTGCATCAGCTGCAGCGAGCCGATGAATGCCGAGTCCATATCGATCCGGATGTGATCCTCGAGCTTGGGGTCTTCCAGCGGCAGATAGTTGGTGAAGGTGTGGGCATTGTTGACCAGAACATCGACCCGGCCCCAAGCGCCGAGGGCTTCGTTCACCGTCTTGACGGCGTGTTCGCGGTTGCCCGCCAGGGCGACAAGCCAACGCGCCTCACCGCCCTCGGCGATGATCCCTCTGACCACTTCCTCGAGCTTGCTCTGGGTGCGGCCGGTGATGAGGACTTTTGCGCCGGCATCGGCGTAAGCCAGCGCAATGGCCGCCCCGATACCTTGACCCGCGCCGGTGATGATTGCGACGCGCCCCTCGAGACGCCCTCCGGAAACCCCCATAAGCCACCTCCTGCCGTGCCGCTCGCTCTGTTTGTCACCTTGTTAGCAGATGGACACGAGCGGGTCAAGCGGGCGGGGACAGAGCGAAGCTGTGCATTCCTCGCAACTCGAAGATGCGGTGGGTGAATTTCCATCCGTCCGATGTACGAACGAGCTTGTCGGCGTAGAAGCCGAGCACTTCGAGCGCCTCGTTTCGTCCCGCATATTTTCCGCTCTCGCGGATGACCGATCGGGCCGTGGCGGTGTCGCCTTTAATCTGCATCAGGGCGGGTCCGTTGATCTGCACGATGTAGTCCATGGGGTCGCTGAACTGGCGCAAGGCGTCCTGGATCGCCTGGCGGCCCGCGAATTTTGCGCCGAAAGATGTAATTTCCCAGATGCCGTCGGGCATGTAGGTCGACAAGACCTGATCCCAATCGGCCCGACTGGCTCCCTCTGCGTAGCGACTGATTGTCTGCTGGATGGAGAACTCTTCGCTCATCTGAACCTCCGGGTTATTTGCTTGCTTCGTAGGTGCGGCGTCTTGGCCGTGCTCGGTCGCCGCGAACCGGCCGGCTCCAGTGCGGAGAGACATTGCTTCACCAAATCCTTGATCTCTCGATGTGCGGTGGTAATGCCGAGCGCGGATTCGCGGGTGAGCGCGAGCGCAACGCTCGTGGTCAAGAAGGTGATGGCGGCCGGCGCCAGCGCGGCAATCCCGCTTTTCTCGCGCTGGCTCCTGATCGATTTCGCGAAGGCGCGGGTCTGCATGCGCCGTGATCGCTCGATGAACTCGACAACCTCGTTCTTCACCCCCTCGCTGCGATGCGCAAGAGCCATGAACTCGGAAATCAACCGTGCATCGCTCGTATTGCTGCAGACGCTCCAGAATTCATGCAAGGGAAGATCCGACGACAGGGCATTCTCGAGGCGCGCAAGCTCGCGCTTGGACAACCGCCGGAACGCCTCGACCATGAGCTCGTCCATGGTGCGGAAGTAGTAGTAGGTAAGTTGCTGTTTGATCCCGACGCGCTCCGCAATGCGGCGGGATGTCAAAGAGGCGTAGCCTTCTTCCTTGAGAATGTTCTCGGCACCGTCGAGTAAAAGACTCCAGGTGGCGGAGTTAACCGGGCCCATCCGTCGCGGTGATGTTTTTGGCAAAATTGGACCTCGGGCTGCCATGCAATCGAGTCGGAGCAAACACATTATCCCACCGATTCGGCCGCGTGCTAACATTCCGATCAGCAGACCGGCGCACACATGCAAGAGCTAATCGTCGGACAATTCCAGAAACTAGCCTCCGGCCTTTATCTCGAGGGCCTGGCGGTGGATTTCGCCCGCCGCGCCGTTTGGTACAGCGACGTGGTGGGCGGAGGAGTGCATGGGGTCATGTCCGATGGCCGCACGGTGACATGCAACCCTGACCGCAAGTGGACAGGCGGCCTACTGATGAACGCGGATGGATCGGTCCTGTCTTCCGGCCCGGGAGGCATCATGTGGAATCATCCGGAGACTGGGCGCTCCGGATGGCTGCTGCACGAAATCGACGGCGAAGCGATCAACGGCGTCAACGAGATGATGCCGGATGGTACGGGCGGCATCTATTTTGGCACCGTGGACATCGAGCGGGTCGTGCGCGCCGAGGCGCCCCGACCGACGGCAATCTACCGGCTTGACGTCGCAGGTAAAGTCACCCGGGTGTCGGACGAGTTGAACTTCACCAACGGCCTGATGTTGAGCCAGGACCGCAAGCGGTTCTATTGCAACGATACGTTTGTAGGCACCTGGGTCTTCGACGTGCAACCCGATCTTGCGCTTGCAAATAAGCGCAGCCTGCTCGAGAAGGCAGATGCGGACGGCATGGCGCTCGATGCGGACGGCAATATCTGGATTACCGGGTTCCGCTCCGGCGTTCTGACACGCCTGCGCCCTGATGGGAGCAGCCTGCAACCTGTCACGACCCCTGCGGGCGCCATTACACAGATTCGCTTCGGAGGCGTGGATTTGCGGGACTATTACATCAACGCGGTCCCTGCCGCGGGCGGCGACAGTCTCAAAGACGGAGTGCCTTTGGTCGCCCAGGAGTCCCATATGTATCGTGGCCGCTCCGAGATTCCGGGAATGCCCATTCCCGCGGCCCAGTTCATAATTCGCTGAAACAGCAGGAACGCTCATGGCAAACAGCAAGCCGGTGGTGGTCGTCACGGGAGCCAGTCGTGGGGCGGGGCGTGGTATCGCCATTGCCTTGGGTTCCCATGGCTGTACGGTTTATGTCACGGGGCGTTCCGAAAAGCCGGGCGATGCCACACTGCCGGGGACCATCCATGAAACTGCGCAGGCGGTGACGGCCGCCGGCGGAACCGGCATCGCGGTGCGTGTCGACCACGGCGACGACGAGCAAATAAAGGCGCTGTTCGCGGAGGTGCAGCGCGAGCAGAGCCGTTTGGACATTCTCGTCAACAACGCCTGTGCGATCCATGACCAGCTCGCGGCGCCCGGCAATTTCTGGGAGAAGCCGCTGGAGATTGCCGACATGCTCGACGTCGGGCTGCGCAGCGGCTTCGTCGCGAGCTATTTCGCTGCGCCGATGATGGTTCGGCAGCGTCGCGGCTTCATGGTGTTCACCTCGGGGTCGGGCGCGGTCCATTATGTTTACGGGCCCGCCTATGGCGCGCACAAGGCAGGGATGGATAAGTTCGCCGCCGACATGGCGGTCGACTTGAAGGAGAGCAACGTCGCGGTCATGTCGATCTGGATGGGTGCGCTGCTTACCGATCGATTGAAAATGATCATCGCCAGCGACCGCGCCAAGTATGGTCATCTGGAGGGCATCACCGAGACACCGGAATTTACCGGGCATGTCCTCTGGGCCCTATATAACGATCCCAAACTGATGGACATGAGTGGACTGACGGTGATCGGCGCCGAGATGGCCTTGAAGTACGGTATCGTCGACAAAGGCGGGCGGCAACCACAGTCCTATCGCGACACGCATCATGTGGAGCCGCGGGTGCAATATCCCTATGTCATCCGGTAGAGCCGAGCCCTCCTTGAGCTCGCTGTCGCATGGCGGCGGCTGCGGTTGCAAGATCGCACCGGGCGTGCTCGCCGAGTTGCTGAAGGGGCTGCCGGCCGGAGGCACCTATCCGGATCTTTTGGTCGGCAGCGAGACCTCGGACGACGCGGCCGTATTTCGATTGAGCGAGTCTCAGGCGATTGTCTCGACCACCGACTTCTTCATGCCGATCGTCGACGACCCGTTCGATTTCGGCCGGATTGCGGCAACCAACGCGCTTTCCGATATCTATGCGATGGGTGGGCGTCCGCTGCTTGCATTGGCGATCCTCGGGATGCCCATCAATATCCTGTCGAAGGAGACGATCCGGCAGATTCTGCGGGGCGGCGAGACGGTTTGCCGCCAGGCGGGCATCCCCGTGGCCGGTGGCCACAGCATCGATTCGGTGGAGCCGATCTACGGCCTCGCGGTCACGGGCGTCGTCGATCCTCGCCTCGTCACGCGCAACAATGGCGCACGGCCCGGCGACGTCATTATTTTAGGCAAACCTCTCGGCGTCGGAATCTTCTCGGCCGCACTCAAGAAAGGGCTCCTCAAGGAGGACGGCTATCGCGCGATGCTCGAGTTGACCACGCAGCTCAATTTGCCGGGTGAGGTGCTGGCGCGCGAGGTTGGCGTGCACGCGATGACCGACGTCACGGGGTTCGGTCTGCTCGGCCATCTGCTCGAGATGTGCCGGGGGAGTTCGCTTGGCGCGCACCTCGAGAGCGAACGGCTGCCGCTGCTGCCCGGCGTGCTCGAACTGGCCCGCGAGGGAATCACGACCGGCGCCTCGGCGCGCAACTGGCAATCCTACGGCAGCGAGGTGCGGCTGGCGCCGCCGGTCGACAGTGTCCAGCGCGCGATTCTCACCGATCCTCAGACCTCCGGCGGCCTGCTCGTCGCTTGCACGTCGGAAGCGGCAGCGAGTGTGCTCGAGATTTTCAAGAAGTTCGGATTCGAAGGCGCAACAGCAGTCGGGCGCTTCGCAGGCACAGGCGCAGCCACGGGCATCGACGTTACCTGAGGGCGCTGCGGGACACGAGCGCGCCGCCTTATCGGGCGGACCGACGCGTCCAACGAACGGCATTTCCATACAAGAGCCTGGGCCTCGCGATTGCTAACCTGGCAGCCACCTAAGAACACAAGGTGCGCATAGTTGGCGAAGCAGCTCGAGCCATCCCGCTGGTGTATTGTCCTCGCGGATGATCATCGGCCAGACCGCGCAATCGGCTTGGAGCGAGATTCCACGCCGGTGCAGTATTGTCGGCCCGGTGAGGGCGCGACACTGCTGCAACGCGCGTTGCACCGCGCGACCGCGATCGCGCCGGGCTCGCAAGTATTGATCACGGCATTCGAAGAATATCGAGATCTCTGGGGGCCGTCGGCCTGGTGCATCCGGCCCGAGAAGCGGTTTGTCTGCGAAGCTCCGAGAGGCCTGCAACTCTCCGTCGCCGCCGCGATTCTCGCCGTCGCGGCGCGCTCGATGTCCGACATCATCACTATTCTGCCGGCCAGATGCCATGTCGCGCATGAATCGATTTTGCGCCGCGCGCTGAATCATGCGCTGGCGGAACTGCCGGGCATCCCGGAAGGCGCTGTCACTCTCGGGATGCTCGATCCGGAGGAAGGCGTCGATGAGGACTATCTGTTGGTCGGCCGCGCGCGCACTGGACAGGCTCTACGGGTGGACGGGTTCGCGCGTAAGCCTGTTCCGTGGGTTGCGCGACGTTTGCGCCAGCATGGCGCGTTGGTCGCCTCGGGCATCTTGATCGGCTATGCAGGCGTGTTCGCCGCGCATATTTCAAAGCACTGGCCCGGTGTCTCGAAGAAGCTGACGCAACTGATTGCGACGGCGACTCTCCGCGGCGAGGAATGCAAGATTCCGTCCGTGATGGATAGGGGCGAGACGCCGACGCTGCCGGACTCCTTGCGCTGGCGACCGTCCGCGTTTCGACAACGCGTAATCGGCGTGTGCCACAGCGGCTGGAGTGGACTCAAATCGCCTCAGGCGGTGGCGCATATGGTCGAATTTCTGCGCCGGTCGGCCGAAGCGGAAATGGCCGGCGGCATGAGGGCGTATAATGCGGATGATGCGACGGACGACACGCATCAGGGCAGCTACCCGAAGCGTGAAGCGCATGCAGGCGTTTCAGACCTGGGTCTTTGATCCGCGGAGGAGCTTACGATGATTCGCAAGGCAAAGGCTGTTTGGCGCGGTACAGGACGGGCGGGCAATGGCGACCTGACTACCGATTCGGGTGTGCTGTCGAAGACCCCGTATTCGTTCAAAACACGATTTGAAAACGAAAAGGGCACGAACCCGGAAGAGCTGATCGCCGCTGCTCATGCGGGTTGCTTCACGATGGCCCTCGCGTTTCAGCTGCAGAAGGCCGGCTACACGCCAACCGAGCTTAGCACCGAGGCCGCTATCTCCTTGGATCCCGACGGCGAGGGCTTTCGTATCACGCGCTCGGCACTCACGCTGCGCGCCCAAGTGCCGAATCTGTCCGAGGCCTTGTTCGCTCAGTTGGCCAAAGAGGCGGAGTTGAATTGCCCGGTGTCGAAGGTCTTGAAGGCGGAGATCACGCTCGACGCCAAATTGGCTTAAATCAAGCGCAGTCGCTGATCGCTAGGTCTGGGGCTCCCTCTGCCGCACCGGAAGCTTCCAATCGGGCCGGATGAAATGGCAAGTGTAGCCGTCAGGGTACCGTTCCAAATAATCTTGATGCTCCGGTTCGGCCTCCCAAAAGTCGCCGGCGGGGGCCACCTCGGTTACTACCTTCCCCGGCCAAATGCCGGACGCCTCGACATCGGCGATGGTGTCCTCGGCGATCCGCCTTTGTTCATCGGTCGTATAGAAGATGGCCGAGCGGTAGCTCATTCCACGATCATTACCCTGCCGATTCAGAGTGGTTGGATCGTGGATCTGGAAGAAGAATTCGAGGAGTTTGCGATAGCTGATGAGCTTGGGGCTAAAGACGATTTCGATCGCTTCAGCATGCGTTCCGTGATTGCGATAAGTCGCATGCGGTACATCGCCGCCCGAGTAGCCGACCCGTGTCGACACGATGCCAGGATAACGCCGCAGCAAGTCCTGCATGCCCCAAAAACAGCCGCCAGCGAGAATCGCGCGTTCAGTGGATGACATCAGGTTGTTTCCTCGTCTCAGGGTGTCCGGGTCCTGCTCATGTTAAGACTGCAGACGCGCGGACGCCAGCCTGGTAGTAACCCGTTGTTGTCAGTACAGTTACCTCTTCAGTCACGGTGCGAATTGGTGAATCGATGAGTGGCGCAAGCAAGATACTCTTGCAATGCACGATCCCGACGATGGTCGATGACTGGTCGATCGCTCGATTCAGTCAGTTGGGAAAGGTCCTGCGCGATGAACGTGGCGCTGATGGGCAGCCATTGTTCGAGGTGACCCTGCGCGACCGAGATCCGCGCGGTTCGCCGGATTCGCTGCTGTCCACGCTGGATCGAAGCGATTTCGACCAGATGTGGTTATTCGCCGTCGACGTCGGCGATGGCTTGACGCCCGAGGATTGCCGCGGCATTTCGCAGTTCCGTCGCAACGGCCACGGCCTCATGGTGAGCCGGGATCATATGGATCTTGGCTCCTCTGTTTGCGATCTCGCCGGGGTGGGCGCTGCGCACCACTTTCATACTCGCAATGTGAATTACGACGGGCGAGAGCGTGATGACCCGTATTCGACGAAGATTTCCTGGCCAAATTATCACTCTGGTGCAAATGGCGATTACCAACGAGTCGAGATACTAATGCCCGTGCACCCCGTACTTGCCAACGCTGCATCGCCCACCGGCGCGATCAGGTACCTGCCATCGCACCCGCACGAGGGCGACATCAGCGCGCCGCCCGGCGAACAGGCCCGGGTTATCGCGACGGGTCGGAGCAAGGTGACCGGACGGCGCTTCAACGTTGCGGTGGCGTTCGAGGCGCACGCCGGATGCGGACGGGCCATTGCTCAAAGCACCTTTCATCATTTCGCAGACTACAACTGGGACACCCGCTTCGGTGCGCCCAGCTTTGTCGACGAGCCGCCGGGCGATGCCCTGATCCGGCTACCCGATGCATTGGCGGATACCCGCCGGTACGCTCGCAATCTCGCGCTGTGGCTCGCCGGTCCCGCCGCGAGCGGTCGGGTCTAGCCTTCGTCAGAGCCGTACAGTAGTCGGGCGCTCGCGCGCAAATCCTGGCGTAACTGGCTGTTATCCGCGAGCGCTACCGTGCGCGATCCGATCGCGAGCGCTGTGACCGTGAACTTGAGAGCGCGCAGGGCGCGGGCGGCGCGGCCTTCCCGCAGATTGGGCCGTTGAGCCGGACCCCGGGCAGGAGCAGGCTCGATCGGCCGCGTCGCAGTCGCACTGGACTTCGGTCTCGGGATAAACATTTCCGGGTTCGTTAATCCAAGAAGCCCGATGGCGATTTTTTGAAATTGCTTCATTTGCTGGACCCTCGAGTTGCAAACCGTTGATGCATAGCTTGCAGCGCGCGAGGATTCCGGCCAAACGCAGTAACTACAGGTACGTTAAGGAAGGCTTAACGATGCTCGGCGCCCCTCCCGCGGCGCTTCCCCATGTTATCGTGCGCGGCAGGATCGTCAGAGTCTCCAGATGGCAAAGACATTCGACGCAATTATCGTGGGTGCGGGCCAGGCGGGACCCTCGCTCGCGGGACGGCTCACTGCCGCCGGCAAGACGGTAGCGCTCATCGAGCGCCATCTGTTCGGCGGCACCTGCGTGAACACCGGCTGCATCCCGACGAAAACGCTCATAGCGAGCGCGCGAGCGGCTCACGAGGTCCGCCGCGCGAGCGATTACGGCGTGAAAATCGGGGGCGAGCTGGCCATCGACATGCCCGCTGTAAAGGCACGAATGGCCGCAGTGGTGTCGAACTCGCGAAACGGCCTCGAGAAGTGGCTGCGAGGCATGCAGCGATGTTCCGTATATCCAGGTCATGCGCGCTTCGAATCGCCTCATGAAATCCGGATCGAGGATGCGGTCATCTCGGCCGAACAGATTTTCCTGAATGTGGGAGGTCGAGCGACCGTGCCCGATATGCCGGGAGTCGATCGAGTGCCCTATCTCACGAATTCCTCGATGCTCAAACTCGATACGTTACCCCGTCATCTCTTGATTGTCGGCGGCAGCTACGTGGGATTGGAATTTGCGCAGATGTACCGTCGCTTCGGCAGTGACGTCACTGTGGTGGAGAAGGGGAGCCGAATTCTTGCGCACGAGGATGAGGATATCGCGACGGAAATCCATAGAGTACTGGAAGGTGAGGGCATCCAATTTCGCACGGCGGCGGAATGCATTCGCCTTGCATCGCACGAGCCTGAGGTCGCCCTCGAACTCGACTGTAAGTCCGGTGACCGGGAGGTTGTGGGCTCGCACGTGCTGCTGGCGGTCGGCAGGCGGCCGAACACCGACGATCTGGGGCTCGAGCGCGCGGGAATCGCCGTCGACAAACGCGGCTACATTGTGGTCGATGACGAACTGCGCACGAATGTCCCGGGTATCTGGGCGCTCGGGGAGTGCAACGGCAGGGGAGCGTTTACGCACACCGCCTATAACGACTTCGAGATCGTCGCGGCGAATTTACTCGACGGCGACACGCGACGGGTGAGCGATCGTATCTCCTGCTACGGGCTATTTACCGATCCACCGCTGGGTCGCGCCGGCGTGACCGAGACTCAAGCCCGCGCCATGGGACGGTCGGTCCGCATCGGCAAGCGCCCGATGACGCGAGTAGGCCGGGCGGTCGAAAAAGGTGAAACCGACGGCCTCATGAAGATCATCGTCGACGCCGAGACCCAAGCCATTCTCGGCGCGGCCATCTTGGGCGTGGGTGGCGATGAAGCAGTTCACGGAGTTCTCGACACTATGTCTGCAAAGGCGCCGTACACGACCCTGTTACGCACCATGCATATTCACCCGACGGTATCGGAGCTCATTCCGACCATCCTTGGAGAGTTGATTCCGTAGAAATATATTTCTTTAAAAAACAATATATTGTGGTATCTTCATGATAGACGACTGTAATTGACCGGCAGGAGCTACGAAGACCTCTGCCAGGTTAAGGGAATAGCCGGGACATATTCCGGGTGCAGTCGCCGCTGAGAGACACTACTAAAGAGATCGATTGTGCAGTCTACTAGGGCCCCGCTCATGAGGTTTGCATGCATCGCCAAGAATTTCTCGCTAACATCACGTCCAGCCTCGTCGGGGGATTGGTCCTTTCCTACCTGCTCTTTGTGGGATACGTGATGACCATAGCGCAGCGATCGCACGATGAGCCCACCCGCACTTCCGCCATGGGCTGTTTCTCATTCGGGCACTGCCCGGTGGCCGGCATTCGACGAAACTGATTGGCTCGGGCCCGCGTTGGGGTAGCCCGGCGCTTGGCAGTTCAGGAGCGTTCGAGTATGCCCAGCGCGGCTTCGACGCACTCATCCGGAACGAGCAACTGCACTCCCGCTGACCCCCCCTCGAGCTCGGTGCCTACACCGACGACGACCGCGGGCACATCGGCCGCAGCCAATGCGATCTTTGCCAGATCGGCGTCGACTCTTGTCGAGTAAGTCTTGACGGTCTTCATGATCGCGTCTCCCTTGCAAAAAGATAAAGGCTAGCGAGATAACTCGCAGATCCAATTCGTCTCCCAGGACTTGCCGCCGTCCGCGGAGAACGATTGTTCCCTGCGAGCCAATTTTACCCGCGAAACAGCAGGGCCGGTAAGGGCTAATTAGACGCGATCTGCAGGACCACTCGTTATAATTGCGCGAGCGCTTTCCGGGCTGGCAAAGGAGGGATGATGATGGTCACTCGCTTCTCACGAGTCGCAGCAGCAGCACCTCCGTGGCTTGCAGCCCTTTTATCTCTGTTCGCCGCCGCCACATCCTTGCGTGCGGCGGAGTCTGGCTCGGCGCCGTTCGAGTACTTCGTCGGCCATTGGGATTGCGCCGGGCACTTTGCGGCCAATGGCGCAAGCATCAAATCGACCATCGCCTTTGCGTGGCAAGAATCCACGCAGTCGAGCTTTGGGGTCTATCCAAGGCGGCAAAAGAATATCGCAACACCATCGGCGATTCCTACAGCGGCACTCGCTGGCTCACCTCACCGGGCTGGAGCGGCGATAGCCTGTCATGGACGCGTTTCGACAAGGTGAAGCCTGCGGAACGATTCGCCTACAGTCGCAAGACCGCGGCGCAGATGACGGTGGAATGGTTCGTGGCGAAGCCGAACGGCGAGCTGGTCCTCGGCGATTCGCTCGACTGTACTCGCACGCCTTCATGAGCGGGCCGTTTCGATTTCGCAGCGTGCCCCGATCCATCCAGTGATCGGAGGTCGCGAGCACTGGATGGACCCGTGCGAAGTTGTCTGGCAAGCTTTAGAAAACTTGGGAGTCGCCATGCCCACCACACAATCGATCACACTCTTTCATACGCCTCAGACCCGCTCGTCCGGCGCGTTGGCGCTGCTCGAGGAACTGCACGCACCGTACAAGCTGCATGTTCTGAACATGCAGGCCGGAGAGCATCGACAGGGTGAATACCTCGCGATCAACCCCATGGGAAAAGTGCCGGCGATTCTACATGGAGACGCATTGATCACGGAGCAAGTCGCCATTGGCATTTACCTGGGGGATTTGTTTCCTGAGGCGGGCATGACGCCTGCGATCGGCGACGCGCTGCGTGGCCCGTATCTGCGCTGGTATGTCTTTTACGCCGCCTGCTTCGAGCCCGCCCTCATCGACAAGGCAATGAAGCGCGAGCCGGGCTCCGTCGCGATGTCTCCGTACGGCGATTTCGACGCGACGGTGAACACGCTGGTCGCACAACTCAGCCAAGGTCCCTGGCTGCTCGGAGATAGATTCACGTGTGCCGACGTTCTGTGGGGCAGCGCTTTGACGTGGATGACAGGATTCGGCCTGATTGAGGCCGTGCCCCCGATCAAGGCGTACGTCGATCGCTGGAGTGCGCGTCCATCGGCCAGGACGGTGGCCAATATCGATGCAGATCTGAAAAAATCGCGTGAGTCCGCGGGCGGCTAGTAATGTCCGGGCAGTCACAAGAGTTGCGCGTCACGGCAAATCGGCCGCGTAGCCCCGCAAGGTCGCCGGTGCCTGATATCGACGAATCAACGTTTCCACGAGTTCCCGACGATACGCCGACAAGGTGACTTCCGTCAGCGGCCGCTTGCGCCATTGACCGACCTCCGCCGCGACGTAGGGTCGGACTCCGGGGGGCGCGCTGCCGGCGCCGATAACAAATACCATGTAATTGAGCACGCCAGCCAATTGCTCATCGCTCAACGTCGAGAACGCTACGTTTGGCAGGCGCGATAGATAGGCGCGGCCTTCTGGTAAGTCGAGAAAATAGCCCGCGAGACCTTGCAAGCTCGGCACCAAGCTCGGATTCGAGACGCCATGGAGGCCATGGCAGCCGGCACAGGCGAGGATGTAGTCGCGTTGCGGCGCGCTGAATGCGGCCGTCGGTATCTCCGCCCTCAAAGCGGCGGTGCCGAGAAGCCCCAATGTCATTGCGGCGCAACGAGCTATCCCTGTCATAGAGGCTCGATTTCAGCTCATTTGCGAGCCCCGTCCGCCAAGCCGAGCAGCGCGGCGGTGGAGCAGTGATAAGTTGCCGACGCTTTGCCGAAGCACCAGATGATGTCGTTGTTGAGCGGCGAGCGGTAGGTCGGCAATTCTCGGTCGCCGCCATCGCAATAGCAGGACTTGCCAGCCGAGCAGATAGGCTTTCCGCAGCAGTCGCGATAGGCGATGACGTACGAGCGGCCGTTTTCGGGATTGACACAGGTGCCGATCCAAGAGATAGGCGATGGCTCCGCACCGGGTGGGCAGGTATGCGAACCTCCACCGCAACAGCTGCACAGCACACCATCCGAGGCGCAGTACTTCCAGTAATTGCACTTCGTGGCATCGGTCGTCTGCGCGTAGCGCTCGAAGTCGGTCTTCGGGGCATCGGCCGCCGATGCTCGCGCGACCGGCAACAGCGGCAACATAGGAGTCGCCGACAGGGCCATTCCGAGGCGGGCGAGAAAGCTCCGGCGCGAGGAGTAACCCGCAAGCTTGCGGGTGAGCCGCTCACCGAGCCGGTCAATCGGAGATTTCGACACGCATATCTCCCTCTCTCAGGATAACGAAACAACTGGATGGTGCGGCGTTCATTCGACGAGCTCGGGTTGGGCTTTTAGATAGGATTGAATGGAGGCAAATCCCGTCTCCTTGGCGATGATCAGACTCTCGAAGTGTTCGCGGCTGTTGACGAGCCCTTTGGCGGCGATCACACCCGCATCATCGAGCAAGACCGCATAAGGGAGTTTGTCCACGCGATAGGCCATGCCGATCTCCGGACCGTTGACGAAGCGGTTCTCGGCGAGACCGAACTGATCGATCAATCGCCGTTGCTCGGAAAGGTCCGCATCCCCGACGAACAGCACCTCCAAGCGCTCGCTCTTCGCGAAATCCATGGCGATGGGAATCAATTTCTTGCAGATCGGACAAGTCTGCGAAATGAACAGGAGCAGGAGCGCCTTGCCGGGCGCGAGCCGACCGCCGACCGTGATGCTGTTGCCGGCGAGCGCATGCACCTCGAGCCGCGGCGAGGGCTCGCCCACGCCGGGACCCGCGGCATTGAGCAACGCGCCAGCGGGCGCGACGCGTTCATGAAGCACGCCGACTTGTCGCGCGAGCGCCAGCACCGCTGCGCTGAGACAGATCACCACGATCCACAGCAATACCAGCATGATCATCATCGGCGTCATGACACGGCTCCGGCAGTCTCCCGTGGGGTTCGGCGCCAAGCCGGGGAAATGCTCCACAGGATTCCGAGCGCTTGCAGGATGATGAATAAAATGGCGCCGGCCAGATATCCGTTGATGAGCGTGAGCATGTCGTTCGGCACGTCATTCGAGAACAGCGCCAGGGCCATGAGCGAGGCCAGCACCAGGTTGCGCGCCACCAAGGTCCAGCTCAGAGTCTGCCTGAGAGCGCTCTGGAAGCAGCCGCAATCGATGTGACGGCGGCCGCGCCGCAAGTTGACGCCCATGGCCAGCGCGAATAGCACCAAGAACGCGGCGGTGCCCAGTTCGGGCCACGGAAACGCAAGCCCGACCAGAAGCGCCGCGCCCAGCAACAGCTCGACGGGCGGAATCAAGTACGCCGCCGGCGCAACTATCGCATCGGGCAGCAGCCGGTAATTCGCGACGACCCCCTGAAACGGCACCACGTGCCGGAACTTCCCGTAGGCGGCGGTGAGAAAGACCAGGGAGAGCAGCGTTCTGATCGCCAGCGCGAACGGCGCCATCGCAGGATGAGCGTTCACGGGTCGCACCGCATGGTGTAAAGATCGCGCATCAATTCCCCGGAACCGAGACCCAGTCCCCGGCGGCAAATTCGATCTTGCGCAATTCCGTGCCGGTCGTGCCATCGAGCACGACGTCGTTGCCCTCCGGATTGAGGAGATAGAGGAGGGGTTTCGCGTCTTGCGAGACGCCGATACTCGTATAGTAGGGCACGGGATCCCAGCCCAGGCCGCTGGAGGGAACGGGACGCAGCGGGATCCGCGACAGGAGCACATGAGTCTTGGTGTCGAGCACCCAGATCTCGGTTCCACCGTGCTTGTGGGTCCAGTAATTCCCCGGATGCATCAGCACGAACAACTTGCCGCTCGCCTTGTGGTAGGCCGCGACCTGATCGCCGCCGGGCCGCCAGGCGAGTTCCTGCACGCCGGTTCCCGCGGGCGCATAGCCGGCCGCTTTCTGGATGGACCAAGGCTCGCTCACTTTGGTATCGGTCCCCAGCTGGGCGGCGTACACGAGGCCGGTGTAAGAAATGAAGATCGCCTTGCCTGTGGCACGGTCCACGATGCTGTTCTCGAAAATCGGGTCACTGTTGGCGTCGAAAAATGACTTGGTGTGAGTGACCTTCGCCGGCCCCGATGCGGGGATCGTCACGGTGGCGAGAGAGCCATCTCCGCACAGCGAGGAGAAGCCGCCATCGCCCCAGGGGAAGACCAGCGCGCAACCTGGAATCTCGGCCGTGCCGCCCACGGCTTGTGCCTTCAAGTCGACCCAGACCACCGAGGCAACCGGCATCATGACGTAGACATAGGCCCGGGAACCCGAGGCGTTGATGTCGAAATTCTGCATCTTTTCCACGAGTGCGCGGCCGGGGAGGCTGATCTCCTTGAGGAGGTTCAAGGTCTTGGCATCGTAGATGGAAACGAGATCCTGGCGATTCCCACGTGCCCCGTGGGTCCAATAGGTTTCCGAGACGTAGAAACGGCTGTTGTCGGGGGCGATGGCCAAGTTCGAAACATAGCCCGCCGGGATACTGCCTTCCATCTTGCCGGTGTCCGCATCGAAGATGACGAAGCTGTGTTCGCGGAAGCCGCCCGTGAAAAACCGATGCGGCGGATTCGGCGGCAAAGTAGCCACATCGCTGACTTCCGACGCCAATTCCGAATCCGCCGCGGCTCGCGTGACCCCAAGCCACCCTCCCAGCAAGGCGAATAGCAGCGCATTGTTCATCAGGGCGCGGAGCATCGCGACATCCCTCCTACATCATCCCATTTCTAATTGCCGGCGCATGGATCAAAGCATGAGGAGCAGTCCTGGGTCAAACCGTTCGGCTCGCTTCTGCCCACTGCGGCAGCGCCGGATTTCCCGTGATCGGGTACTCTCTTAGGAGGGAGATTAGCGATGTCCATTTTTCGTGCGCGATGGGTTATGGGATCTCTGGCATCTGTGCTAGCGGCCTGCTCTGGGACCTCCGATGCGCCGCCTTCCGCATCGCCGACGGCGGCAGCCACGACTGCACCGCACGCTCAAATGGGCGACTCCGACAATGTCTTGAACGTCTATAACTGGTCGGACTTCATCGGACCCTCGATCGTCAGCGAGTTCGAGAAAGAGTCCGGCATCAAGGTACATTACGATGTCTACGAGACGAACGAGATGATGGAGGTGAAGCTGCTCGCCGGGCACGCCAACTATGACATCGTTGTCCCCGGAGGATCTTTTTTCGAAAGAGACGTGAAGGCGGGCGTCTACCGAAAGCTGGACAAGAGATTTTTGCCCGAATTGAAGAATCTCGACCCGGGTGCGGCGAGCGCGACCGCCGTTTACGATCCGGGGAATCAGTACGGCGTCGATTACACTTGGCTCATCTCGGTCGGGATGGGCTACGACGTCAACAAGGTGAAGGCCCGGATCGCGGACGCGCCGTTCGATAGCTGGCGCCTGATATTTGATCCCAAGGTGCTATCGAAGCTGACGGACTGCGGTGTGTCCGTGCTCGACTCGCCGGATGATGTCGTGGGCTCCGCGCTCGCGTACCTCGGCAAGGATCCTAACAGCGAGTCGGCCGAGGATCTCGCGTCCGCCGAGGAGGTGCTGCACGCCATCCGTCCCTACCTCCGCTACGTCGACTCCACTCGATACGTCGCCGACCTCGCCAACGGAGATCTCTGCCTCGTCCTCGGTTGGTCGGGGGACATCGCACAGGCACGGCGGCGCGCCAACGAGGCGGGCAAGACGGTGACGATCGGCTACTCGGTGCCGCGCGAGGGCGCGCTCAGCATCGTCGATGTGATTGCGATCCCCGCGGATGCGCCCCATCCGAAGAATGCGCATCGGTTCATCGACTATCTGCTGCGCCCCGATGTTGCCGCCAAGAATGCCACGGCCATCACCTATGCGAGCGGTGTCGCGGGTGCGGTTGCCCTGGTAAGCGAGTCGCTGCGCAACGACCCCGCCGTCTACCCGCCGCCCGAGGCGCGCGCTCGGCTCGTGCCGATGCGCGCAAGGTCGCAGGAATTCACGCGCTCGCTCATGCGCATGTGGACACGCTTCAAGACGGGCCAGTAGCCAGCGCCGGATTGTGCGCCGGCGGCAGCTGCCGCTCGCCGCGTGCGAGCGCACCGGTCAAGGGGCTTTGCCGTACACCATCCTGCCGCCGAACATGGTGAAGATCACCGTGGCGCGCTTGAGTTCCTCCGCCGGGATCGTGAGCACGTCGCGGTCGATCAAGGTCAGGTCGGCGCGCTTGCCCGCCTTGATCGAGCCGATGTCGGACAACTGATCCAGCGCCTCGGCCGAATTGCGCGTATAGGCGTAGAGCATGGCGAGCCGCGGCATACGCTGCGCGGCGTCGAGAACGCCCTGCGGACCCGAGCGCGTCTCCGCCTGGAAAATGGCTTCGAACGGATTCGCCGTCGTCACCGGCCAATCACTGGCCCCGGCGATTATCCCGCCCGTATCCAGAATGGAACGTGCGGGATACTGCCAGCGGTAGATTTCCGGATCGATGTAGGGCTTCACCTGCTCGTTGGTGCTCGGATCGGCGACCGCCCAGATCAGCTGCAACGCCGCGATCACATGGAGCTGACCGAATCGCGGGATGTCCTCGGGATCAGCGAACTGCACGTGAGTCATCACGAACGGCAGATGGGTGTCCGGGTTCGCCTTGCGCGCCGCCTCGAACGCGTCCAACGAATCCTTGACCGCCAGATCGCCGATCGCGTGAATGTGCACGGTGAGGCCGCGCCGGTAAGCTTCGCTCACCAGCGCGTTCATCTTGGCGGGGGTGAACAGCGGCGTCACGAGCCGTCCCGTGTCCCGATAGGGCTTGGTGAGCGCGGCCGTGTGCGAGGGCACTTCCACGACTCCGTCCGCGAAGACTTTGAGTCCCGGAATGTTCAAGTTCGGGATGTCCTTGAACTTCGCGCGGATGGCCTCGACCGCGTCGATCTGTTGGGAGCCGAGGTCCGGCTGGACCACCGGATAGGCAACTACGTGCGCCGTCAATTCTCCGTGCTCGCTCAGCGCCCGGTACACCGGCAGGTATCCCGGATCGTCGGGGCTCGCAGGAATGGTCCCTCCGACGACACCACTCGCCGCGGCATCGAGCCATGCCGTGATGCCGAAGCCGTTCATGTATCGAACCGCGGCTCGTCCGGCCTCGAGCATCGACTCCGGCGACGGGGTCGGCAGACTTTTGTCGAGCTTGGTCTTGCCGGCATCGACCACGAAACCATTCGGATTGAACGTGGCATCGAAGCCGAAATAGCGCTGCTCGTTCGGCTTGAGGCTCTTGATGTACTGTGCCGTTATGCCTGCGCGGACTCTTGCCGGCTGATTCGCCCAGGCGGTGTGGCCGTCGGAGCCGAGCAGCACGATTGGCTGGCTCGCAAACGCGCCATGGCTCAGGGCCTCATCGATCTCGGCCGCGTGCGACCAATAGCCGATGTCGATATCGTTGATCACGAGCGTGTCGCCGAGCCGGCTGGTATTTTTCTTCATCTGCTCGGCGACGAATTGCGCGAGCGCCGGCACAGAGTCGGCGGTGTCCGGAAAGTTGGCTTGGATTGGAAGACAAGATCGGGACGCTCGAGGCGGGGAAGCGCGCGGATATCGCCATCTGGGACCGCAATTTTTACTCCATTCCTACGGCTGAAATTAAGGACATGAAGTGCCTGATGACGCTGCTGGATGGGGAGGTGGTCTATCGGTCCGCAAACTATAATTAGTCTGCCTCACGCGTTCTCGCCACTTTCGCCCCCTCTCGAGGGCCACGGGCAATATTAGGGCGTTTCAGGCTCCCCTTGCGCGCAAGCAGTGCGGCGCAAGATCGACGGCTGTCCCCTGCACGCGACGCGGCTCGCGCATAGCACCGAAAAAACCCGTTATTTTAAGGACTTTCTGAGTCTTGAGTCCGGCACGCCGCAGCGGGCACGGGAATTGCAAATGCCTCGGTATAAATGTGCGTCTAGGGTTCCGGCTTGACTCAAGTGTCAGGCGACTGGTCCGAGAGAGGCAGTCCTTACTAACAAGGATACACGGCGGGATAAAAGCCCGGGAGATCAAGGTCGAGGAAGCTGACGCGTCCTCGGGATGGTCTCCCGTCTGAGTGGGATTATCCCGAAGCTGAACGCGTAGGTTCCTCAAGTGGCAGTCCCACGTTTGATGAGGAGCACTCGATGAAGCAAATAACCCCGGTGGTCACGGACTGGCAGCGTAATCGGCGATCACTGATGCGGTTCACCTCGGTCGCGGCGGCCGTGCTCACGGCGTTATACGGCAAGGCGGGGAGCGCCGCCGACGATGCGGCGCAAGGCGATGCCCTGCAAGAAGTCGTCGTCACCGCGAGCCGTCGCGCCGTGTCGGTGCAAGATCTGCCGATTGCCATCACGGCGGTGACAGGACAAATGCTCGAGCAGTCAGGGATCGAGGATATTTCCGGACTCGCGCATTCGGTCGCCGGCGTGAACTATACCGACAAGGGTCCTTTTGGCGGGGTCAATGGCAGCACATTGATTATCCGCGGCTTGAACAGCGAAGCGACAGCGGGCCAGTTGGCACTCGCCTCGCCGGTCGTGCCGCCGGTGGCGACATACATCGACGAGACGCCGCTGTTCGTCAACCTGCGTCTCATGGACTTGGACCGCGTGGAGATCCTGCGAGGTCCGCAGGGCACTTTATACGGTTCGGGTTCGCTCGGCGGCACGGTTCGTTTCGTGCAAAACGCTCCCGATCCGTCGGCGTTCGATGCAAAAGGCGAGATGGGCTTGAGCAAAACCGCTCACACCCACGCGCTCAACGAAGATATCAACGGCATGGTGAATTTACCGCTGTCCGATACTTTCGCGGTGCGCTTGAATGCATCCTGGACCGACGACGCGGGATTCATCAATCAGCCGAACCTGTACGTGCTCAATAACTCCGGCGTGCCGATCTCTTCGGACCCGACCCACGCACTGACGGCCCCGCCCGTGAAATATTCGGAGGATGGCGTGAACTCCTATGAATATCGTACGGCACGCGTATCGGCGCTGTGGAAGCCGAGCGATGAGCTGAAGGCGCAGCTGTCCTATTATTATCAAGTGGCGAGCGCAGGAGGATTCCCGTACGTCGCGACCTCGAGCCTTGCCTACAACCAACCCATTGCACAGCCCCCGGGCGTGCTGCCGCAGCTGTACGATGCGCCGGTTCCGCCGGGCGTCGACCGACTGTCATCCGCAACGAACAGCTTGGAGAATACGAAGGATCACATCGATGTCACGGCGCTCACCGTCGACTACGACCTGGGATTTGCGACCATGACTTCATCGAGCTCGGCCGCGCACCACAACAACCAGACCAACTCCGACTTGACGGCGCTTTACACGAATTTCAGCTTCTATAAGCCGTACTACGGTGAGAATCCGCGCTCTTTCATCCAGGGCCATGATGTCTTGGACGACAAAGTCTACGCAGAGGAGCTTCGCCTGGCCTCCAAGACCGGCGGAATGTTCGACTGGATCGGGGGTATCTTCTACAAGGACGAGAAGACCTACATTCAAGAGCACGAATTCTACCCGGGGTATAACGACTACTACAACGCCTGCATCGCAGCCAACCCAAATGGCAACTGCGGACTCGGCGAATATGTGAATGTCGCCCCCTCTATCGTCGGGATTCCGCTCGTGGTGGACCAAGCATACATCGGTGACTTCGAGACTCATTTCAAGGATCTGGCGGCATTTGGCGAGCTGACGTGGCATCTCACCTCGGCTTGGAGCCTCACGGGGGGAGCGCGAGTCTTCAAACAAACCCTGAATCAGTCGCAGCAGACGGGCCTTCTGTTCGACGGTCCCGGCTACGCCGCCAATGAGTCGGCCAGCGATCAGTGGCGCCGGGCCCAATTCAAAGTGAACTCCGCCTATGAGCTCGACAAGAACAATCTCGTCTATGCCACGTGGTCGCAAGGATTCCGACGCGGCGGGGTCAACGCGCTGCCGCCGAGCGAGCCCTTTATCGATCCTTCGACCGGCAAACCGTACGTGACTCCGGCCGCGCTGACCCACTTGCAGCCCGATACGGCGGATAACTACGAGATCGGCACCAAAGGGACGGTGATGAACCGGCTGCGCTATTCGGCGGCGATCTACGATATACAGTGGCATAACATTCAAGAGGGCGTGCAGTTGACGCCGCTGGTGTTGCCGGCGTCGCTCAATATCGGCGAGGCCTACAGCCGGGGCGTCGAGTTGGAGGTCTCGGCGAGCGTGACGCGGCACCTCGCCGCACAGCTCGGCTACACCTACGACTTGACCAAGCTCACCTCTCTCAATCCGCTATTCACGTTCCCGAATGTCTCCGTACCGCCGCCGGCGATCGGCAGTCCCTTGCCAGGCACGCCGAAATCGAGCCTCGCGGCCGGTCTCGAATACGGGGGGGTGCCGTTGGCCGGCGGCCAGTTGCGCTACGCGCTCAACGGGCATTACCAAAGTCGGGTCATACCGGCGCTTTCCGCGACCGTACCGACAGTGCCGGGCTACTACATGCTCGATACCCGCGTGAGCTGGGCGCGGTCGCATTTCATCGGCACGTTGTACGTCAACAACTTGACCAACAACCTCGGCATTTCCTCATACACCGATCCTTCCATCTACGGCAACCGCTCCCAGGCGGTGGTATCGACGCCGCGCACCGTGGGATTCACGCTGGGATATTCCTTCAAGGAATTGTAAGTGGGAAGCTGGCTGTCATGATCCGAACCGGAAGCGAATATCTGGATTCCATCCGCGATGCCCGCGAGGTCTATATCAACGGCGAGCGCGTCAAGGATCTTGCCGCGCATCCGATGTTGAAGCCGCTGATCGATATCCGAGCGCGCATCTACGACATGCAGCACGAGTAGGCGACGCGCGAGCCTGCTCGCCTACCGCGAGGACGGATGAATGGAACGCCGTCGCCAACAAGCTGCCGCGCACCCAGGATGATTGGTGGGACAAGCGCCGCGCGACCGACACGATTCTCGATGCCATCGGCGGCGTCGTCACCCGCGTGGGCGACGAGACGGTCGGGGAGATGTGGTCGCTGTTCGACGGTCAGGACGTGCTCAACGAGGTCGATCCGCAGTTCTCAGCGAATATTCGGCCCACATCGACGCGGTTCTCAAGGCCGACCCGTTTCATGTCTCGGCGAACACCGACCCGAAGGGCGACCGCTCGAAGCCGCCGCAGGAGCAGGATCCCGACATGCTGCTGCACGTCGTCAAGGAGACCGACGCCGGCATCGTCGTGCGCGGTGCGAAATATGAGACCGCCGCCGCGTATGCGAACCAGGCGTTCACGAAACCGACCATCGCGAATTGGGGAAACTCAGGCGCTGTCGGATTACGCGGTCGGCTTTATCTGCAATCTCAAGCTCGCCCAACCTCAAGTTCATTTGCCGCACCGGTTTTGCGGGGCGCGCGCCGGCGGCGGACTATCCATTGGCCAATCGCTTCGATGAGATCGATGCGCTGGTGATTTTCGACGACGTGCTGATGCCGTGGGAGAACGTGCTTTTTTATCGCCACACGAAGGCGGCGACCTTCATTCGCTCGACGCTGCACCGCTACTCGGCGTTCGCCTTCGTGCAGCGGATTCTGCGGTTCGCGGACCTCATGATCGGCGCGGCGCTTGTTCAACGTGCGTCAAACCGGGCTCGACAAGCAACAGGCGGTGCAGGAGAAGCTCGCACAGCTCGCCGTCTACCGCGAGGGCATCAACGCTCATCTGACCGCGGCGATCGCGCTGGCCGAGAAGAGTCCGGCGGGGCTGCTGATGCCGAATCAGTCTTTGCTATACACCGGCCGCGTGCTGGCGTGCTCGCAGTTGCATCACATGATGCACATTGCACGGGAGCTGTGTGGCGGCCAGATCTGCATCACGCCCGACAAGGCCGCATTCGATTCGCCGGAGACGAAGCCGTGGCTGGAAAAGTACTATTCGGTGAACGAGCAGTGGGTGGCGGAGGATCGGCGCAAGCTCCTCGCCTTCGCGCGCGATCTGTTGAATTCCGATTATGCGGGTCATCGCCTGACCTTTCAGTTATTTGCGCAAGCTCCCCCGTTTGCCCATCTGGCTGCCGTGTACAGACAATTTCGGTTGGGACGGTGCCGCTCGACTTCGTGCGCAGGGCCGCGGACCTGTCCGACCGCGTCATGCCGGGCGCCGGCTGAGAACAACGACATGCATACTCGAATTCGTAAATTCAACACGCGCGACACTTATCCCGAGCAGAAGCTCGACAACGATCTGTGTCAGGTCGTGGTGGCACGGGGCCAAACCGTCTTCGTGCGTGGTCAGGTGGGCCAGGACCTCGATACGGCGGTCAGCATCGGGGTGGGTGACCCCACCGCGCAGACCGAACAGGCGATGTCCAACATAGAACGGCTGCTGGCCGAAGCCGGGGCGCGGCTCGAGCACATCTGCAAGGTGACGATCTACATCACCGATCCGAGGTTTCGCGAGGCGGTCTATCGCATCGTAGGGCGATGGTTGCACGGCGTATATCCGGTATCCACGGGCATTGTGGTGGCGGGGCTGGCGCGACCCGAGTGGCTGGTGGAAGTGGACGTGATCGCAGTCATTCCCGAAGAGGGCTGAGCATTGACGTTTTCGATTGTCGCGCGGTCATCGAGGCCCGATCTTTTCGGCATGGCGATCGTGTCTTCGTCGCCGGCAGTGGGCGCGCGCTGCGCGCATGGCCGCGCCGGGGTGGGCGTGGTGGCCACCCAGAACATCACGGATCCCGGATTGGCGCCCCGCGTGCTCGACGGTCTGCAGGGCGGCCTCGATGCAGGGAACGCCGTGAAGCATGCGCTGGCGGGTACGCCGTTCGGTGCCTACCGGCAACTGCTCGCCCTCGGCCGGCGCGGACCACCCTGTGTTCACACGGGCGACCGCGCCCTTGGGGTGACGGGCCAGGCCATCGGCATCGATGCGGCCGCGGCGGGTAATCTATTGGCCCATGCGGCGGTTCCGAGCGTCATGGTGAGCGCATTCGAGGCGGGAGGCGGACATTTGGGCGACCGTCTCCTCGAGGGTGTGGGCGCCGGACTTGCCGCGGGCGGAGAAGCGGGTCCCGTACATTCGGCGGCCCTTCTCATCATGCGCGAGGTGGAATGGCCGATCGTCGACTTGCGCGTCGACTGGAGCGACGCTGATCCCGTGGCAGTGCTGGCTGCTCTGTGGCGGCGCTATGCCCCCCAAATCGAGGACTACGTGCAGCGGGCGCTCGATCCGACCGGCGCCTCGAGTTTCGGGGTTCCGGGAGATCCGTAAGGCCATGCACGCCGCCTCCTCGCCATCGAATTCGCCTGCGACGCGCGCGCTACGCGAGGAAGTGCGGCGTCTCATGGAGGCACGTAATTGGCTCGGCGCCTTGGAGGGCATCGAGCAGGCCCTGTCGACGGCGCCACAGGATCCACGATGGTTCATCGGCAGAGCGCAGTGCTTGCTCGCGCTCGGAAGACTCCCCGAAGCCTGCGAGGCCGCCGCCGCGGCGCGACGCACCGCACCGCCGGATCCGGTGATGTTGGATGCGATCGGGAGCCTCTTCAGTCAGGGCAGTGATCAACGGCAAGCTCTGGAGGCCTATGATCGCGCTGTCGCTCTCGCACCCGATGTTGCGCACTTCCTTTTCAATCGGGCCACGGTCTACCGCTTCCTGGGGCGATTGATCGAGGCCGAACGCGATTACGATCGTGTCATTCAGCTCAAGCCCGACGACTACGAAGCCTACAAAAATCGCTCAGAATTGCGCACGCAATCTCCGACCGCGAATCACATCGACGAGCTCGAGCGGGTTCTTAAGGCCGGGATCGCCGATTGGCGGGGCGTCGTGCAGATTCGTTACGCCTTGGCAAAGGAATACGAGGATCTGGCCGATTACGGACAGTCCTTCGAACACCTGAAGATAGGCGCGAGCAAGCGCAGGCAGCACCTGCGCTATGACGTTGCGACTGATGTGGCGACCGTCGATTGGATCATCGAGGCCTTGCCGGCGGCAAGCGGGCATGTGATCGGGATGCCAAGCGCCGCTCCGATCTTCATCGTGGGTCTGCCGCGCAGCGGCACGACGCTCGTCGATCGAATTCTGGGCAGCCACTCGAGAGTCCATTCTGCCGGCGAGCTCGATCACTTCGCCCGGTGTGTCGTCGAAGGGGCACGGGGCGATCTTACGGCTGCGATGTCCCGCCGCGAGCTGGTGGCTCGCTCCGCGCATCTCGATTTCGCGGCGCTCGGTGCCGAGTACCTGAAGCGAACGCGGCGTGTCGTGGGCTCGGAGGGGCGCTTCACCGACAAAATGCCGCTCAATTATCTGTACTGCGGACTGATTCACCGCGCACTGCCGCAGGCGAAGATCGTGCACCTGACGCGTCATCCGCTGGCCGCCTGCTACGCCATGTACAAGACGCTGTTCAAGGACGCCTATCCGTTTTCCTACGACCTCGACGAAATCGGCCGCTACTACGTGTCCTATCGGCATTTGATGGATCACTGGCAGGCCTCCCTGCCGGGGGTCATCCATTGCCTGAGCTATGAGGCACTGGTGGCGGATCAGCTCGGGGAAACGCGCAAGCTCCTCGAATACTGTGGCCTCGAGTGGCAGGACGCCTGTGTCGATTTCCATCGCAACTCGGCGCCGACCACGACCGCGAGCGCCGTCCAAGTTCGACAGCCGCTGTACCGGACATCGGTCTCTCAGTGGCGCCACTATCGGGCGCAGCTCGAGCCGTTTGCCAGGCAATTGCGCGCGGCCGGCATCGCGACGGAGTAAACATGAGCGAAGCCGCGCGCATCGAGCAACACACGATATATCCCATTCCCGCGAACGAGCGCCACGGCCGCGCGCGGGATTTGTTCACCGTCTGGTTCGGCTCGAACATCATGATTCTGACCATCGTGACCGGCTCGCTTGCGACCTTGCGGTTTCAGCTCTCCTTGGTCGCCGCCAGTCTCGCGATCCTGGTCGGCAACTTGGTCGGCGGCATTTTCATGGCGTTGCATGCCGCGCAAGGGCCGAAGCTCGGCGTGCCGCAAATGGTCCAAAGCCGCGGTCAGTTCGGGTCCATAGGCGCCATTTTCGTGGTTGCGCTGGTGGTGTTCATGTACTTGGGTTTTGTCGCCTCCAACCTCGTGCTCGGCGGGCAGTCCTTGCACAGCATCGCCGGCGGCCTCAACGATCACGCGGGTATCGGTCTCATCGCGCTCCTGAGCTTCGCGGCGGCGATTTACGGCTACGATTTAATTCACGCCTATGCACGCTGGATGAGTTGGGTGTGCGGTGCTGCGCTGCTGACTTGCTTCGTCTGGATCTTCGCCGTCACCGGCCTGCCCGCCGACGCGTGGCAGCGGGGCGGTGTGTCCTTGAGCGGATTTCTCGGCATGGTGTCGATCGGGGCGTTGTGGCAGATCGCGTACGCGCCGTATGTCTCGGACTATTCGCGTTACATGCCGGCGGTCAGCGGCGTGTGGCCGGCTTTCTGGGCCAGCTACTGGGGTTGCGTGCTGGGTTCGGCGCTGCCGATGTTGCTCGGAGCGCTGCTCGGGCTGAGCGGCGCAAACGGCGATATCGTGTCCGGGCTCACGGTCGCCATGGCGCCTATCGGCGTCGCCGTCATCTTGGTTTTTTCGGTGGGCATCGGGGCAACTACCGCCATGAACGTGTATTGCGGCGTCCTCTCGGCCATCACGGTGGGTCAGAGCTTCCGACCCGGTTGGCGCGCGGGGCGCTCCGCACGGATCGTGCTGACGATCATCTTCAGCCTGCTCGCGCTCACGATGGCATTGCTCGGTGCAAGCAACTTCATGGTGAACTACGAGAACTTTCTGACGCTTCTCCTGTGTGTCATGGCGCCATGGACGGCGGTAAACCTGGTGGATTTCTATCTGGTCCGGCACGGCGCCTATGATGTGCCCTCGTTTTTTGCGCCGGATGGCGGCATCTATGGCCGCTACAACGGCACCGCCCTTGCGTGCTATGCGATCGGAATCGTGATTCAAGTGCCGTTCCTGGCGACCGATTTGTACACCGGGCCGGCCGCCCAGGCGCTCGGCGGGGTCGACGTGTCGTGGCTCGTGGCGCTGGCCGCTTCGGGCGTACTGTATTTCGTCCTGGCGCGGCGCCCGGCGCCTGTGCGCCACCCTCAAGATGCACGATAACCGTGCCTGACCGATCGCGCCCCGCACCGGTGGCGTGCACGCGTGGAGCTGCAAGGCATGGAAGGACTTTCTTGTTGCGCCTGGTATCAAACCAATGAAATATACGACTGAGAACTAATGCAAAGGGGTATGTAATGCGGCACTGGGGAACGCACCTGCTGGCTTGCCTTACCGTCGTGAGCCTGCCGATCCTCCCGCAATTCGCCGCGGCGGGCACTCCGGTTACGTTGGGCGTCGTCACCTGGATCGGCTACGGCCCGATTTATTGCGCGGCTGCCAACGGTTATTACAAACGCTACGGACTCGATGTAAAGCTCGTCACCTTCACCGACAATTCGGTGATGGCGGGCGCCGTACAAGGCGGCGAGATCGATTCGACCACGATGACTTACGACCAAGTGATCGCGGCGAATGCGCATGGTTGGAAGCTTAAGGTGGTGATGCCGATCGATTACTCGGTCGGCGGCGATGCGATCCTCGCGAGCGCCCAGGTTCATTCCATCAAGGATTTACGCGGGCTCAAAGTGGCTTTCATGTCGGCTTCGCCATCGGATTTCTTGCTGGGTTACGCGCTCGCCAAAGATGGGCTATCGGAGCGCGACGTGCAGCCGATCAACACCACACCGGAAGGCGTGGTCGGAATCATGGTCGGAGGATCGGCGCCGGTCGGCGTCAGTTACGAGCCCAATGTTTCGACGATCGTCAAATCGAGCGGCGGCAAGCGTTTCCACGTCCTCATGTCCTCGCGCGAGGCCCGCGGCATGATCACCGATGTCTTGGTGCTCAAGGACAGCGTAATCGCCAAGAACCCGAAGATGGTCGAGGGACTGATTCGCGGCACGTTGGATGGACTCGCGTTCATGACGGCTGAACCCGGCAAGGCGGCGGACGTCATCGCCAAGACCTTGGACATCACGTCCAAGGAGGCATCGGAACAATTGGCCAACATCGAGAATCCGGGATTGCCCGTCCTCGGCGAGGTCTTCAAGAGGAGTGATTCCCTCCCATCGTTCTATGCGAGCGGCAAGATCATCGGCGACATTTTGAAGCGGGAAGGGCAAATCGAGACCCCGCCGCCGATCGAGGGCACCTACGATGCGAGTTTCGTGCGCGCTCTGCAGGGCAATTCCGGTGGCTAAGCTTCGCACTGACTGGCGCAGCGCGCTCGCCATCGGCTACACGCTCGGGGCCTGGTCGGGCGGCCTATGGATGCTCACGCGTCCGGCGGTCGCGCTCAATGCGTTGGGCGTTCTGCTCGTGGCGCATGCGCTGATCTATTCAGCCTATCTGATTCATGAATGCATTCACCACGCCGCCTTTGCGACCGCCAGCGCGAACGATGGGCTGGGGGTGCTCTTGAGTTGGGTCAACGGCGCGTGCATTGCGAATTACGTCCGATTGAAAAAGAAACATTTGCGTCACCATTCGGATCGTCTCGATGTGGTGACCTTCGATTACCGCGCGGCCCTGTGTCGCATGCCCGCTTGGGTGCGAGGGGGTATGTTGGCGCTCGAATGGGCCTATGTTCCAGCTGTCGAGATCATGATCCGTGGCATGATCGTTGCAGCGCCGTTGGCCGCCGGCAGCATCGCGGAGCGGCTTCGGGTGCTTGCGGTACTGCTGCTGCGCGTCGCTTTCTTCGCAACGCTGGCATGGATCTCGATAAAGGCGGTACTGCTTTATGCGCTGGCCTATTGGCTGTTCCTGACGGCGCTGCGTTTCATGGACGCGTTTCAGCATACTTATGAGGTGTATGCATCGCGCTCGCTCGAAGCGGCCGCGGCCGATCCGCGTCGGGACTTGCGCTACGAGTATGAGAATACATACTCGAACCTGCTGAGCGAGCGCTGGTCCTGGCTGAACCTGCTGGTACTCAATTTTCCGTATCACAATGCCCATCACGTCCGCCCCGGGGCGCCGTGGCACCGCCTGCCGACGCTGCATCGTTCACTCTATGCCAAGAACGATCGGCAGGTTATCCGTTGCCGCGACCTTGCGGCGAGTTACCACCGGCATCGCGTGGCACGTGTCATGGCGGAGAGCTACGGGTCGGTGGCGCCAACAGGAGATCGAGCGGCGGGATTCTTGGGCGCCATCGGCGTGTCTTTCCTGACGGCGGTTTGAGCGGTGGATGTAAGTCGCGGCGTCGCGCTGTTGGTCATCGATATGCAGCGCGATTTCCTTGATCCGCAGGGCTATGTCGCCCAAAGCGGGGTGGATGTCGGGATACTACGCCGGACCATCCCCAACGTACGGCGCCTGCTGGACGGGGCGCGTGCCGCAAACGTGCGCGTGATCCACACTCGCGAAGGGCATCGTCCCGATTTATCCGATCTAACGGCCTTCAAACGCGCCCGCGCCGCAGGTTCCGGAGCCGCCATCGGCAGTACGGGACCGCTGGGTCGTTTGTTGGTTCGGGGTGAGCCGGGGCACGCCATCATCGAGGAAGCGGCGCCGCTTCCCGGGGAGACCGTCATCGACAAGCCGGGCTTCGGGGCGTTTTATGCGACGGATTTGGAGCTGATTCTGCGCGCTGCGGACATTTCCCGGCTGACGATTGCGGGCGTCACCACCGATATCTGCGTGCACTCGACCTTGCGTGAGGCGGTGGACCGTGGGTTCGACTGCACCACGGTGAGCGATGCGTGTGCGGCAGGAGATCCTGCCATCCACGAGGCGATGCTGGCGTGCATTGCCGGCGAGGGCGGAATCCTGGGCAATGTATTGGACACCACGGCAACCCTGTCCGCGTGGCGCAAGTGAGCGCCGTCCCCCGCGGACGCGACCCTGTCGAGTGCGCGGCGCCGCGGCCGCCGACGCTACGCGTCGACTGGAACATTCGCGGCTCGCTCGATCGGCGCAGCTACCTCTTGATCGCTGCGGCGAGCTTCGCGCTGTGGCTCGCGGCGTGGTGGGCTGTCACCGCGCTCGAGTTGGTGGATCCTCTGTTTCTGCCGGGTCCTGGCGCGGTCTTGCGGCGATTCGCGGCATGGCTGCGCGAGGGAACTTTGGCGTCCGATGCCGGGATAAGCATGTTTCGGGTAACAGCAGGTTTCCTGCTGTCGGCAGTGATGGCCGTGCCGCTCGGCCTGCTGATAGGATCCTATCGCCCGCTGCGCGCTTTCTTCGAGCCGCTGCTGGAATTTGCCCGTTACTTGCCGGCGGTCGCGTTCGTGCCCTTGGTGCTCCTTTGGGCCGGAATCGGAGAGTCATCCAAGGTCATGGTGATTTGGATCGGTACGTTCTTTCAAATGGTGATCATGCTGTCTGAAGACGTCGGGCGCGTTCCGCTCCAGCAAGTCGAGGCCGCCCGCACCATGGGCGCTACCGGACGGGAGATCATCGTCGGCGTGCTGCTGCGCTCGGCACTGCCGGCGATGTTCGACACCCTGCGCATCACATTCGGATGGGCATGGACTTATCTCGTGGTTGCCGAGATGGTAGCCGCGAATTCTGGTCTCGGCTATGCGATTCTCAAGGCACAGCGCTTTCTGCAAACGGACCGCATATTTGTCGGCATCATCCTCATCGGAGCGATCGGCTTGGGGATCGACCAAGGACTGCGATTGCTCCATCGATGGCTCTTTCCCTGGGCCGGCGTCCGGCCGACATGAGCCCGAAGCTCATCGTGAGAGCGCTTGGCAAGCACTTCGATCGGAGCGGCGTCCCGGCGCTCGCGGACGTCTCTTTCAACGTAGCGTCAGGCGAATTCGTGGCTTTGGTGGGGGCTTCCGGATGCGGCAAATCCACGCTGCTGCGAATCATTGCAGGATTGGAAACGGCGAGCAGCGGCGAGATATTGGTCGATGAGCGTCCGATCTTGGGCCCTGACCGCAATCGCGCGCTGGTCTTCCAAGACTATAGCCTCTATCCCTGGCTCTCGGTGCTCGACAACATTCGTTTCAGCCTGCGGTTGCGAGCGAATGCCGGTGAGTCCGTCGAGCGCGGCGCGGAACGTGCGCAGCTGTTGCTCGAGTTGATGGGGCTCGAACGGGTCCGCGATATGCATCCGCAAGCCCTGTCAGGCGGCATGCGCCAGCGCGTCGCCATCGCACGGGCGCTGCTCTCAAGGCCGGATCTGCTCTTGATGGACGAACCGTTCGGCGCGCTCGACGCGCAGACGCGGGGCGTAATGCACGATCTGATTCTGCACGTCCTGGCCGTGGAACGGAGCACCATCCTCTTCGTCACTCATGACGTCGAGGAAGCCGTCTACCTGGCCGACCGCATCATCGTGCTGGCTCCCGCGCCGGGTCGGATCGATTCAGTGTGGCGTCCGAACCTCCCGCCGGCGCTGCAACGGACGCAGCAGCTCAAGCGAGCGCCCGAATCTCTCATCCTGGAGGAGCAAATATTGGAGCGCATCCGGGCTACGTCTACCTTGCAAAGCGACCTCGGAGCGCTGCATCGTTTCACCGCTCGGGCCGCCGCGGGCGATTGAACGGCTCAGCGCCAGGCCGGGAACTGGGGCCAGCTGCGATAGGCCCCGAAGTCGTGATTGGGCCATAGCTCGGCGCTTTCCGCGTGCGCCAGGGCCTTGAGCTTGCGGATGCTCGCAATGGCAAGCGCTGCGTCATCCTGCCAGCAATAGCCCGGCGCCACCTCATCGACCAGATTTTCCGTGAGGTCGGCCGCATCCCCGCACAGAATCACGGGCGCGCCGTGCGGCAACTCGATGAGCAACGACATGTGCCCCGCGGTGTGTCCCGGTGTCGTGATGCTCTGCACACCGGCGGCGAGTTGATATTCGCCATCCTGCATTTTCCAGCCGGCGGCGGCCGCGCATTCGTCGGCGAACACGCCTTCATCGAGCCCAAGAGCCGCAACACGGACTTCCTCGCGGTGGACGTGGACCTCGCAGCCAGGAAGATCCCCGAGGCCGCCGGCGTGATCGAAATGCAGATGACCCAGGAATACCACATCGATGTCCGCCGGCGTAAGCCCTAGCCCGGCGAGGTAGTGAGGGATGCGCTGCTCCTCGCTCATGGACGGCGGCTCGAACCGGGGGCGCATCGGCTCGAAGAAGCGCGTCCGCAATTCCGGCGTTGCAATCTTGCGATAATCGCATCCCACATCGTAAAGAATCCGGCCATTGGGTGTCTCAATCAAATACGCGACGATCGGCGCATCGATGAATTGACCGTGTCCACGGTCGCGCGTCGAGACCACTTTCTCGTAGCGTTGTGTGCCGGTGAGCAATGGCCACAAGCGCAGCGCGCGCCTTTGGGTTCTCATAGTGACGTCACGCAGCCACCATCGACATACAGCACCTGTCCGGTGATATACGCGGCCGCGTCGGAGCAAAGGAAAATGGCGGCGCCCTTCAGGTCGTCGAGCCGGCCGAAGCGGCGCAGGGGGATCTTCTCGAGCATCGATTGTTGCCAGTCTTCATTTTCGAAGAACGAATCCGTGAGGGCGGTACGAAAGTAGCCGGGTGCGATGCCGTTGACGCGGATGCCCCTTGCGGCCCATTCGGTGGCGAGCGCACGCGTCAGGCCGGCGAGTCCCGCCTTGGAAGCACTGTACGGGGCCGCCGCCGCGACACCACGCTCCCCGGTGAGCGAGCAAAGATTAATGATGCTGCCGCCCCCTGTCATGCGACGTGCCGCCGTTTGCGCGCAAAAAAAGGCGCCCTTGAGGTTGGTGGCCAGGATCCGGTCCCACAGCGTCTCGGATACCTCCAGCGACGGGCAGGTCTCTTCGATGCCGGCATTGTTGATTAAAATATCGAGCCGCGAGTGTCTTTGCAGAATTCGATCGAAGGCGGCCTCGATGCTTGCGGGCACGGTGATGTCGGCGACGCCGTGCATTGCTTTGTGTCCTGTTTGCGTGAGCGCCGTCTCGAGCGCGGCGAGCGCACTTTCATCGCGGCCAAGCAGGGCCACGCAGGCACCGGCCTCCGCGAGCGCCGAGGCGAGCGTACAACCGATGCCGCGGGAGGCGCCGGTCACCACCGCGACCTTGTCCGCGAGCGAGAAGAGCGCCGCGCCTTGCACTGCTTCAGCCGACATAGGCACGCCAGCCGCCGTAGGAGGTGATATCGGCGGCTCCCGCCGCGGCGTACGCCTCGCAGATGAAGCCCGGCACGAGACCGCCGCTCTGCAGCTCGACTTGGCCGATCCCCAAGGGGGACGGAATGCCGGCCATGAAGGACGCAAGGTGCTCCGCCGGGAGTCCCCAGACCTCGACTTCGATGGCCGCGCCGCCGTCCGCCACGCGCACTAAGCCCGGACGCTGCGGCGAGCTTCCCGGTAATGCGAACAGGCGGTAGCGTGGCGCCGTGCGGGTGCGCTCGAGTAGGTAGCCCGCACGTTCTCGTAGCTGAGCGTTGAGCGGCAGGCCTTGCATGTGTGCGCCGCAGACAGCCAAGGCCACGTGGCCCGGGGCCAGCCGCGATTCTCGAATGCGCGACGGCGGTCGCCGTATGCCTGTGGCGCCGAGCGTGGTGACGCAAGCACGGTGCAGCAACTCGGCGTGTGCCAGCAGGGCGCGTTCGCTCGCGGCCGGACCAATCAATGTGACGCCGAAGGGCAAACCGTCGTCGCGGAACCCGGCGGGCACCGCAACGCCTGCCAGATCAAAGAGATTCATGAAGTTGGTGTAGTAACCGAGGGTTGTGTTGAGCCGGATCGGATCGGCTTCGACGGCCGCAATCGAGTAAATGGTTCCAGCGGTCGGCGTGAGGATCAAATCCACCCCCGTCCAGGCAGCCTCGCTCGCGCGTTTAAGTGACTTGAGGCGGTATTGAGCCTCATACGCTTGCACCGCGGAGGGTATCTTCCCGCCGCTGATGATCTGCGCGGTGACGGGCAGCGCCGCATCGGGGTGGGCGTCGATGAACCGGCCAACCGCCGCATAACGCTCTGCGACCCAGGGACCTTCATAAAGCAGCCGCGCCGCCTCGATAAACGGCGCAAAGTCGATCTCGACCGGCAGGCCGCCCAATTCCTCAACCCGCCGCACCGTGACCTCGAAGAGCCGCGTGTAGGCCGAATCTCCGAAGAATTGCAGTTGTTCACGGCGCGGCACGCCGAAGGCAGCGCCTCCGAAAGTGGTCCCTCCGGCGTGCGCACCACGCAGCGGCGTGTTGCCGACGTGCCGTGCGAACGGATCCTCGGCATCGAAGCCTTCGGCGATATCAAGCACCCGTCCGGCGTCATCGGCGGTCAAGGCGAAAATGGATACGCAGTCCAATGAGCGGCAGGCGGGTACGATACCGCGGGTACTCAAGCGCCCCAGACTCGGCTTGAGACCCACCACATTGTTGAATGCCGCGGGCACTCGGCCGGAGCCCGCCGTGTCGGTCCCCAAGCTGAAGCTCGCAAGTCCGGTGGCGACCGCGACAGCGGATCCTGAGCTCGACCCGCCTGCGATGAACGCCGCGTTGAAGCTGTTGCGGCAGGCGCCATGCGGCGAGCGAGTCCCAGAAAGGCCCGTGGCAAACTGGTCGAGGTTGGTTTTGCCTAGTGGTATGGCGCCCGCCTGCAGCAGCCTTTCGACGACCGCGGCCGAGTGCGTCGGCGTATAGGAAAAAGCGGCGCATCCGGCAGTGGTCGGGACGCCCGACAAATCGATGTTGTCCTTGATGACGAAGGGTATGCCGTACAAGGGCAAGTCCTCGATGCGGCGCGATTCGAGGGCCTCGACGTAGCGACTGATCTCGGCGTGCGAGAGCCGGGTGATCCACACATTTCGCGGCTCGGCACGCGCCGCCGCGTCCATCAGCTCCTCCATGACTTGGGCGGGCGTGAAGCGTCGGCGACGATACCCCTCGAGCAGGTCCGCGATGAGCAAGCGGTCGGTCATACGACTCAATATAGCCGTCGCCGCGGCCGCATGCATGCGCGCGATCGGGGCATGAACAGCGAGCGTTTGCTCCCAAGTGGTGCGAGTCTCAATGCCGCAATCACGAGTACCCCCATGTCTCTGCGGAAATCATCCCCGCATTGCCCGACCCGGCTAGGCACGGGATTTGCAGTCGTCCTAAGGCAAATGTGCGTCTAGGGTTCCGGCTTGTCTGTCGAGTGACTGGTCCGAGAGATGCAGTCCTTAAGATTTTAAGGATACACGGCGGGATAAAAGCCCGGGAGAACAATGTCGAGGAGGCGTCAGCGTCTTCGGGATTTCTCTCTGGCCGTGAGAAGTCCCGGGCGATCAAGCCTCCATGGTCCGGTCAGGAGTTCGTGGGGGCGCATGTTTTACGAAACTCTCATAGAAGGCGGCAAACACTGGTCGCTCAGCGTGCGTGCGGGCACCCAGCTGCGCATCACTGATCAGGACGGCGGCGCAAACGTCGGCATGCTGTTCTACAACCCGCAGAACCTGCTGGAGCGCTACAACGCGCCCGACACCTTGAAATGCCAACACACCTTCAGGCTTGGCAAAGGTCATTGTCTGTACTCGGATATGGGCCGCATCTTCTGCTCCATCACCGAGGATCGCGTGGGATGGCACGACACGGTCTGCGGCAACACGAACCGCGAGGTGGTGCGAGAACGATGGGGCGAGAAGAGTTACCAGGACCACCGCAATGACTGGACGCAAAACGGTCATGATGCGTTCCTGGTAGAGGGCGGCAAGTACGGCCTTGGGCGTCGCGATCTCGCTGCCAACGTCAACTGGTTCAGCAAAGTGTCGATCGACACCGAGGGCGCGATGCATTTCGAGCCTGATCATTCACGCGCCGGCGACTTCGTGGATCTGCGCTTCGAGATGAACACGCTGATGCTGCTGCACACCTGCCCGCATCCGTTAAATCCCGCCAGTCAGTATCCGCGCCGCACCGTGAAGTTGCAGCTCAGCGAGTCGAGTCCGGTGACGCAGGATGATTTCTGTAGAAACTTCCGTCCGGAGAACCAGCGGGGTTTCGCCAACACCGAGCTGTATCGACAATGCGTCGGAGACGGGACGTGAGCTTCGCGCGCCGAGCAAGCGTGCTGTCGCCGGCGCAGGCGCGACATCGTCACATCATTGCGGCCGGGGACTACTGGATTCAACTCATCAAGGAGAACGGGTATCTTCGGATCGTCGACGTGGAAGGGAATCAGGCTGCCGACACGCTACTCTTCAATGCGACGGACACCGCGGACCGCTACAGCGCAGTCGATACCCTCCGCGAGCAGCGCAACGTGTATTTGGGCGTGGGTTCTCGACTCCTGTCCACGGCCGGCAACGTACTCGCCGAGATCGTCGCCGATACGGTCGGACGCCACGATACGTTGGGCGGCGCCTGTGCGTCCGAATCCAACAGCGTGCGCTATGCATTGGAGAAAAGAACCATGCATGCCTGCCGCGACAGTTACTTGCTGGCGGTTGCCGAGCACGATCGGCTCGGCCTCGGCAAGCGGGACCTCGGCCACAACATCAATTTTTTCATGAACGTGCCGGTGACGCCTGAGGGCGGTCTCACCTTTGCCGACGGATTGAGCGGTCCCGGACAATATGTCGAGATGCGCGCGGCCATGGACATCCTCGTACTCATCTCGAATTGTCCACAACTCAATAATCCTTGCAACGCCTACAATCCGACTCCGCTCGAGGTGCTGATCTGGGACCCAGATGTTCAATAAGGTTCTGGTCGCCAATCGCGGCGAGATCGCCTGCCGCATCATCAAGACCTTAAAGCGCATGCACGTGCGCTCGGTGGCGGTGTACTCGGATGCGGATAGAGATTCGTTGCACGTGGCGCAGGCTGACGAGTCCGTGCGGTTGGGACCGGGACCTGCCGCCGAGAGCTATCTGCGCCAGGACCGGTTGCTGGCAGCCGCGCAGGCCTGCGGCGTCGAGGCGATTCATCCGGGCTACGGTTTCTTGAGCGAAAACGCCGGATTCGCGGCCGCCGCAGAGGCTGCCGACCTCGTGTTCATCGGGCCCTCCGCGGCGCATATCCAAGACTTCGGACTCAAGCATCGCGCCCGGGAATTGGCCGAGCGCAACGGCGTACCGCTGCTGCCGGGCAGCGGTCTGCTCGGGAGCGTGGAGGAGGCCCGCACGAGCGCCGCGCGAGTCGGGTATCCGGTGATGCTCAAGAGCACGCGCGGGCGGCGGCGGTATCGGCATGCAGCTCGTGCGGCAGGATTCGCGAGCTGTCGGACAGCTTTCACGCCGTGCAGCGCCTCGCGCGGCAAGAACTTCGGCGGCGGCGGAGTCTTTCTCGAGAAGTACATCGAGCGCGCGCGGCATATCGAGGTGCAAATTTTCGGCGATGGCGCCGGCCGGGTCGTTGCCCTGGGTGAACGCGATTGCTCGGCTCAGCGCCGCAATCAAAAGCTCATCGAAGAGACTCCGGCGCCGGGGTTAGCCGATGCCGTGCGGCAGGGGCTGCTCGATGCCGCCGTACGGTTGGGACGTGCGGTCAGCTACCGTTCCGCCGGCACCGTCGAATTTGTCCTCGACGTGCAGACCCAGGAATTCTACTTTCTCGAGGTCAATACGCGTCTTCAGGTCGAGCACGGCGTCACCGAGGAGGTGACCGGCATCGACCTGGTCGAATGGATGATCAGGCTGGCCGCGGGCGAGCGATGGGCACTCGCGGCGCCGACGCCGCGCGGCGTCGCCATCGAGGTACGCATATACGCCGAAGATCCGGCGCACCAGTTTCGACCGTCGACTGGCTTGCTCACGCACGTGCGTTTCGACCCGATGAGCCGCGTCGAGACGTGGGTCGAAGACGGCACCCAGGTATCGCCGTTCTACGATCCGCTGCTCGCCAAGCTCATCACGCGTCGGCGCCGACCGCGGCGACGCCGTGGCGCGCATGCGCGACGCGCTGTCGGTGAGCGTGATCAGTGGCATCGAGACCAATCTCGATTATTTGAGACAGTTACTCGCGGATCCCGTCTTTATGTCGGGCGGCGTGACCACGCGCGCACTGGATGAGTTCGTTTACACGCCACGCACGGTGGAGGTGTTGGCTGCCGGAACGCAGACGACCGTACAAGACTATCCCGGGCGAGTCGGTTTTTGGAATGTGGGCGTGCCGCCTTCGGGGCCGATGGACGATCTGTCGTTCCGCCTGGCCAATCGGGCCGTGGGGAATCCTGACGGGCGCACGCCGCGCTCGAACTCACCGTATCGGGCCCGACCCTCAAGTTCAATACGGAAGTCACGATTTGCCTTGCCGGTGCACAGATGGCGGCTGACGTCGATGGCGTCCCGGTGCCCCATTCGGTGCCCCTGATCGCTGCGGCGCGAACAAACACTTCACATAGGCAGCGTTCAGGGGGCGGGTTGCCGCACGTATCTCGCCGTTCGCGGCGGGTTCGACGTACCACCGTACATGGGCAGCCGCTCGACCTTTACGCTGGGCCGATTCGGCGGCCACGGAGGACGAGTCGTTGCGGCCGGGCGATGTGCTGCACGTCGCGCCTGCGCCGCTCGATGCGCAGACGGCACGCGCCATCCCCCCCGAGCTCCTGCCCCCGATCGTCGATGAATGGGACCTCGGGGTGCTGTACGGCCCGCATGGCGCGCCCGATTTCTTCACCGACGAAGACATGACTGAGTTCTTTGCCACGCGCTGGGAGGTTCACTACAACTCGAGTCGCACCGGCGTGCGACTCGTCGGATGGAAGCCCGAATGGGCACGCAGCGACGGCGGCGAGGCGGGACTGCATCCTTCTAATATTCATGACAATGCTTATGCCATCGGGAGCGTCGATTTCACGGGCGATATGCCCGTGATCTTGGGCCCCGACGGACCTTCACTCGGCGGATTCGTGTGCCCCGTGACCGTGGTGAAAGCAGAGCTTTGGAAACTCGGGCAACTGCGCGCCGGCAACCGAGTGCGCTTCAGAGCGCTTGCGGCGCAAGCGGCGCTCGCGGCGGAACGAGCGCAGGAGCACATGCTCGCAACGCTGCACAAGCCGGTCATCGTCCCGCGCGCCTGTGCATACCGAGCCAGAGGGGCCGATTCTAGCAACGCTAGGCGCCGCACGATACGCGCCCGGCGGTCATCTACCGTCGAGCCGGTGACAAGAATCTCTTGGTGGAATATGGTCCGCTGATACTCGACATCGAGTTGCGGCTGCGTGTGCACGCGCTCATGCTCTGGCTGCAAGCGGCGGCGCTGCCCGGAATCCTGGATTTGACCCCGGGAATTCGCTCCCTGCAGGTGCATTACGACAGTCGAGTACTACCGCTTGAGCGTCTGCTCGGGCTATTGCACACGGGCGAAGAGTCGCTCGCCGCCATCGAGGAAATGCAGATCGCGACGCGCATCGTGCATCTGCCTCTGTCCTGGGACGACGAATCCACGCAGCTGGCCATGGCCAAGTACATGCAATCGGTACGCGCCGATGCCCCCTGGTGCCCGAGCAACATCGAGTTCATTCGTCGCATCAACGGCTTGGACAGCGTCGAGGACGTAAGACGCATCGTGTTCGACGCGACCTACGTCGTGCTCGGCCTGGGGGACGTCTACCTGGGCGCGCCGGTCACGACGCCGCTCGATCCCCGGCATCGGCTGGTGACTACCAAGTACAACCCGGCACGCATGTGGACCCCGGAGAATGCGGTGGGCATCGGCGGCGCCTATCTGTGCGTCTACGGCATGGAGGGGCCGGGTGGATATCAATTCGTCGGCCGCACCTGCCAGATGTGGAACACCTACAAGGTGACGGCCGACTTCGCTGCCGGTAAGCCTTGGTTGCTGCGCTTTTTCGACCAGATTCGCTTCTATCCCGTGAGCGGCGCCGAGCTGCTCGAGTTCCGCGCAGACTTTCTGCATGGCCGCGCGCGGCTCGACATCCGGGACAGACGTTTTTTGCCTGAGAGAATACCGGCAGTTTCTGGAGGAGAACGCAGGCAGCATCGGCGCGCACAAGGCGCGTCAGCAGGCCGCATTCGAATCCGAGCGCGGGCGCTGGGAGGCAACCGGCCAGATCGGCTACGCAGCGGAATTGCCCGCGCCGTACGACGACGAGGAGTCGCAGCCAATCGAGCCCGGCTGTGTGGCGGTGGTAAGTCCAGTATCGGGCAGCGTCTGGAAAATCTCATCGGTGCCGGGCCAGCATGTCAAGGCGGGAGATACGCTGGTGTGGGTGGAATCGATGAAGATGGAGCTGCCGGTGGACAGCGCCGGTGGACGGGATCGTGGCGCAACTCTGTTGCGCGGAAGGCCGCACCGTGCTCCTCGCGCAGACCTTGGTGGTTTTGCGCCCGAGCGATCTGCGAGCGGTCGCCTGAGGCATTAACGGGAGAGATTCAATGCTGTGTCGCTTCAATCGCCTGGCCGGAGCACTGGTGCTGTCGGCATCGCTCGTCCTCGGCATCCAAACGCCGGCGCTGCCGCCGAACGCAACTCCTTCAATGTCGCCTGGAGCATCTACGTCGGCTGGATGCCCTGGGATTTTGCCGATCGCAGCGGGATCCTAAAGAAATGGGCTGACAAATACGGGATCAAGATCAAGCTGACGCAAGTCAACGAGTACGTGGAATCGATCAACCAATACACCGCGGGCAGATTCGACGCCTGCGCCATGACCAACATGGACATGCTGACGATTCCGGCGGTCGGCGGCGTGGACTCCACGGCGCTGATCGTCGGTGATTTCTCCAATGGCAACGACGGCGTGGTACTGAAGGGCAAAGGCAAGACGCTGAGCGACATCAAGGGGCAGAAGGTGAACCTGGTGGAGCTTTCCGTATCCCATTACCTGCTGGTGCGGGGCTTGAGCTCGGTCGGCCTGCGGGAACGCGACCTTAAAATCGTCAATACCTCCGACGCGGACATCGTCGCCGCCTTCGCCGCTCCCGACACCACCGCCCTGGTTACTTGGAAGCCGCAGTTGAGTGCGGTACTCGCCGCGCCGAACGCGCAACTCGTGTTTGACTCGAGCAAAATCCCCGGCGAAATTCTCGATCTCATGGTAGTCAAGACCGATGTCCTCAATGCCAACCCGAAACTCGGCAAGGCGCTGTCGGCGCCTGGTACGAGACGCTGGCGGTGATGTTCGGCAACGATGCAGCGGCGCGTACCGCGCAGTCGGCCATGGCCAAAGCCTCCGGCACCGACTTGGCGGGGTTCGCCTCGCAACTCGCCACCACCCATATGTTTGCGACGCCTGCCGATGCGTACGCGTTCGCGACCTCGGAGGGCATTGTCAAAAGCATGGACTTGGTGCGCAGATTCTCCTTCGAGCACGGAATTCTAGGAGAGGGCGCGAGCTCGGTGGATGCCATCGGAATTCAGTTTCCCGCCAACAAGACGCTCGGCGACACCCGTAACCTCAAAATGCGCTTCGATGTCGCCATTACGCAGCTCGCCATGGACGGGAAGCTGTGAGCGCACGCTAGTATGCGCCGCCTCATCAACCTGCGACCGGGAAGGGGAGGGGCGCTGGTGTTGAGCGCCGCGCCCTTTATCCTCGTATTGGCGATGTATCTGCATGGCTCGAGTGTGCGGCTCGCGTCGAATCCGGGAGACAAGCTTCTGCCCGCCCCCGCCACGATCGCGGCGACCGTGCATCGCTACGCCTTCGAGGAAGACGAACGGAGCGGTGAATATTTGCTGTGGAGCGATACCCGTGCCAGCCTGCAACGAATATTGATTGCGCTGGCGATCAGTGCCCTCATCGGCACCGCGTTGGGCGTCACGCTCGGCGTACTACCCTACGTCCGTGCCACGCTCGCGCCTTTCGTCGCCGCCGTATCCTTGATACCGCCACTGGCAATCCTGCCCATTCTCTTCATCGTCGCGGGGCTGGGAGAGTTCGCCAAAATTGCGCTGATCGTGATCGGGGTGGCACCCATCGTGACGTCGAGATCTCGCTCTGCGGGTGGCGGAGCTGCCGGACGAGCAGATTATCAAGGCGCAGACCCTGGGCGCTTCGACCTGGCAGCTGGTGCTACGGGTGGTGTTACCTCAAATGTGGCCGCGCCTGGTGGATGCCATACGCCTGACCCTGGGATCTGCATGGTTGTTTCTGATCGCGGCAGAGGCCATCGCCTCGACTGAAGGCCTTGGCTACCGCATATTTCTGGTGCGACGCTATCTCGCGATGGACGTTATTTTGCCTTACGTGGCCTGGATCACGGTGCTTGGCCTTCATTATGGATTGGCTGCTGCGGCTGTTGCGCGCCAAGGCGTTTCATTGGGCGCAGGCGGGCGGCGCATGACACAAGTCACGGTGAAACGCTTGTGGAAAAGGTTCGGCGACCAGGTCGTACTCGAGAACGTCAATTTGCACGTGGATGATCACGAGTTCGTGACTATCGTCGGTGCGTCCGGCTGCGGCAAGACTACTTTCCTGAGAATGCTGCTCGGCGTCGAAGCACCGAGTCGGGGAACGTGTCTGATCGACGGCGAGCCTCTGCCCGCGGAGCCGGGCCCCGATCGCGGCATCGTATTTCAGCGCTATTCGCTGTTCCCACATTTGACGGTGATGCAGAACCTGTTGCTGGGTTTGGAGCTCCATGGTGCCCCGTTGCTCGGACGGCTGTTTGGTGCGGCTAGGCGCCGCGCCATGGCGCGCGCGGGCGAGCTCCTCGATGCGGTGGGTTTGGGCAGCGCCGCGGATAAGTACCCGCAGCAGCTGTCCGGGGGCATGCAACAACGCCTATCGATTGCGCAGTCGGTGATTTGCGAGCCGAAGATTCTGTTGCTGGACGAGCCGTTTGGGGCGCTCGATCCCGGTCTGCGCGGCGACATGCACAACCTTATCATCAAGCTCTGGAACATGAACAAGATGACCATATTCATGGTCTCGCATGATTTACAGGAAAGTTTTCGGCTCGGCACGCGGATCTTGGTGTTCGATAAAATGCGCGTGGATCCTCAGGAGCCGGAGGCTTTCGGTGCGACGATCACCTTCAATATTCCACTGGATGGGCGGCGCGCGGCTGCGTGAAGCCGCGGATGGACGGTGCCGGGCAAGAATGCCATGATGGCTCCCGGCTATGCGGCGAATCTATCTCGACTTCAACGCAAGCACGCCGATTCATCCGGCCGTGGCGGCGTCGATGCGCGCTGCCATGGAAGACGGCTACGGCAACCCCTCGAGTCGGCATTGGGCGGGCATGCCGGCGAAAGAGCTCCTCGAGGCGAGCCGTGCGCAGATCGCGGATTTGCTTGGATGTTCGTCCCCCGAAGTGGTATTGACGAGCGGCGGCAGTGAGGCGAATAACCTCGCCATCAAGGGAAGCTTCTTCGCGCAGGAAAATCGCGCCGCGCATATCGTCACGACGCAGATCGAACATCCTTCGGTGCTCTCACCCTTGAGTTTCCTCGCGCGCGAGGGCGCGCGCATCACCTATCTTCCGGTGGACTCGGCCGGCCTGGTCGACCCGGAGGATCTGCGCCACGCGCTGTCGCGCGACACCGTGCTCGTGAGCATCATGCATGCGAACAATGAGACCGGAACGATTCAACCCATCGAGGCCTGTGCGCGCATTGCGCGGGAACGCGGCATCCTGTTCCACACCGACGCCGCTCAGTCCGTGGGAAAAATGTCGACCGCTGTCGATAATCTCGGCGTCGATTTACTGAGCGTCGCGGGCCACAAGCTCTACGCGCCGAAAGGGGTCGGCGTCCTCTATGTCCGATCGGGTACGCGCCTCGAGCCGCTGATTCATGGCGCCGCGCATGAAGTCGGGCGGCGGGCGGGAACGGAGAGCGCCATTCTGGCGGCGGCGCTCGGCGCCGCCTGCTTGCTGGCGCGCGACTCCGGTCCGTGGGAGGCGGTGCGCGGATTACGAGATGAGTTCTGGACGAACCTTAAAGAGAGCTGCGGCGAGCGGGTCGTGCGCAATGGTGACTTGAAGCGATGTTTACCGAACACACTCAATGTCTCCTTCCTTGGGTGCGTCGGCGCTGATGTGCTCGCAGCCTTGGATGGCGTCGCTGCCTCGACCGGTTCGGCCTGTCATGCCGGGCGCGTGGAGCTCTCGCCGGTGTTGCGCGCGATGAACGTTCCCGAGCACATCGGCAGGGGAGCGGTGAGATTCAGTCTCGGCCGAGAGACGACGGCCAGTGAGCTCGCCGAGGTGGTCGAGCGCCTCGCCGTCATCCTACGGCGTCGATGAGATAAAAGGCCCGCCGGACCGCGCTTTGATCATCGGCACGGCAGGTCATGTCGACCATGGCAAGACGACCCTCGTCAAGGCGCTCACCGGCGTCGACACCGATCGCTTGAAAGAGGAGAAGCTCCGCGGCATCTCCATCGATCTGGGCTTTGCGTATTTTCCCGTGGCCGACGACGTCATTCTCGGCTTTGTCGACGTTCCCGGACATGAGCGTTTCGTGCATACGATGGTGGCGGGCGCGAGCGGAATCGACTTCGCCTTGATGGTCGTCGCGGCTGACGATGGAGTCATGCCGCAAACGCGCGAGCACCTGGCCATTCTGAGTCTCTTAGGAATCGAACGCGGGCTCATCGCGATCACCAAAGCCGAGCTCGCCTCGCAGCAGCAGCTTGCGCAAGTGTCCGCTGCAGTCCGAGCGGCCGCGAGCGGGACTTTCCTAGCGCAGGCGGAGATCGTCCCCGTCTCGGCAGTGACGGGTGAGGGGATTCGCGCGCTGCTCGCTCGGCTGAGCGGAGCGGCGCGCGAATCCGTCCGCAAGTCAGCCGACGCCTTATTCCGTCTCGCGATCGATCGCGTGTTCACGCTGCACGGAATCGGGTTGGTGGTTACTGGCACCGTCGTGTCGGGCTCGGTGCGCACAGGCGAGCAGGTGACCATCAGTCCATCCGGGATCGAGGCGCGCGTGCGCTCATTGCATGCGCAGGGCCGCCTCATGACGGTGGGGCGCGTCGGGGACCGGTGTGCGCTCAATCTCAGCGGCGACGGCGTGTCCAAGGGGGCGATCCACCGGGGCGATATGGCGCTGGCCGCGGCGCTGCACGCGCCCACCTCGCGGATCGACGCGCGCCTCAAGCTGATCGAAAGCGCGGCGATTGACCGCCCGCGCTTCACGGTCCGCCTGCATCACGGCGCGGCCGAGGTCGGCGCGCGAGTCGTCGTGCTCGACGACGAGCGCCTGCTCGCGGGCCGCTCAGCGCACGTGCAGCTGGTGCTCGACCGGCCCATCGCCGCGGTCGTTCCGGACCGCTTTGTGCTGCGTGACGTGTCGGCGAAACGCACCATCGGCGGCGGCCATTTCATCGATCTGCGGCCCCCCAGCCGGCGGCGGCGAACCCGGGAGCGCGCGCTGCAGCGCGCCGTCTTGGCGATTGCCGACCCACATGCCGCTTTCGCGGCCCTGCTTTCGACCCCGCCCTTCGCCTGGGATCTCACCGCCTTTGCACGCGATCGCGCACTCTCGAACGGCGTCATCGAGCAACTCCTGTCGGCGCTGCAACCGGTGGTGCTCGAGGCCGGATCCAGCCGGATCGCCCTTGCGGTGGACCACTGGCAGCCGTACTGCTCGAGCCTCCTTGCCGCACTGGCCGGATTTCATGTCGATCACCCCGATCAGCAAGGCATCGGTCGCGACGCGCTGCGTGTCGCGCTCGCACCGGCGCTGTCGGCGGCCGCCTTCGAGGCAGCCCTCGCGCGCGCGGAACTTGCGCAGGTCGCGCGCGAGGGTGGGTTTCTGCGGTTGGAGTCTCACCGCGTGCAGCTCTCGCTCGAGGATGAGGATGTGTGGACGAGAATTGCGCCGCTCCTCGGCGGTGAGGCGAGATTCCGGCCGCCGCGAGTGCGCGATATTGCTGCCGTGCTCGTCCGGCCGGAGGAGGATATCCGTCGCCTGCTCAAGCTCGCAGGCCGGCTGGGCAGGGTCGACCAGGTGGCCCACGATCATTTTTTTTTGCGCTCGACGGTGTCGGAGATGGTGACTATTGCCGCGAAGCTCGCGAGTCACGCCGCCGATGGCGCCTTCATTGCCGCACAGTTCCGTGATCAGCTGGCGAACGGACGGAAGGTCGCGATCCAGATCCTCGAGTTTTTCGACCGGCAGGGAATCACCCATCATCACGGCGATCAGCGCCGCATGAATGAGCAGCGGCTCGATCTGTTTCACTCGCCGGGGTGAGACGCTCCGAGTGGCGGGCGCCGGCCTATCCCATCAAGAGCAACGGATTCGGCGCATGTCGCGACCAACCGGCCTCCCCGACGAGCACATCGAGAGCCAAACTGCTTAAGTCATCGGCAAAGGGATCCACTCGTGTGTCCTGGGCCTCGTAGAGGAGCTTTGCGTAGGTGCGGCAACTGCCACAGGTTTCCGCCTTGACGGCGCCGTTGTCGCCCTCGATCGACTCGAGCGACAAGGTGCCCGACTCCCCGCACGTGATGCAGACCGCGCGTACATGATTCCATGCTGTCGAGCAGAGCGAGCAATACAGATAGCGGCTGCCGGGCGTGCGTCCCGACGCCGTCACCAGGCCGGCGACGGGGATCGAGCCGCAAGAAGGGCACAAGCCGCGCTGCGGCAGGAGCCTGAGCGAGTCGGCAGCGAGCGTTGCGGCTACCCGTGCGAAGTGGACTTGCAGAGCAGCTGCGATATAGAGCGCATGGCCGCTCTGATGAGTCTCGAGGACACCGCGAAGAAAGGCGTCGCTCAGCGCTTCGAGTACCGCAGGAGCGCAACCCTTAAGGTCGGCAATCACCTCGCCCGCTTGATCGGGAAGCGGCAGCGCGGCGAAGTGCAGCAGAACTTTGTGCAAAGCGCCTTGCCAGCCGGGGTCGACAGCATGCCGGTCAGTCGCCAGTGGGGCGGTGCGAGCCAAGACCGACGCCTCGATGGAGGAGGGGCTCACCGCGGCGGGTGTCGGGAGCGATGTGACGGCTGCGTGCTGCGCCCAAGCGAGTTGCGCCATGAAACGAAGCCACTCCTCCATCGGATGACCCCTCGCGAGCGTATCGAGCCGCCGCCCCGTCACGGCAAAGCGGTGTGCCGGATCCGGGAGAATTATGGGCAACGGAGCCGATACGCCCGCACCGGCGGCGCCTGTCCATTTTCGCGGCGGTACAGCCTCGCCTTGTCTCACCGCTCGTGCCCGGGCGTGGGTCCTGATGAGCCGGACGCTGCCAACCGGCGCAGCCATTTGCGGTGATGGCGCCACGCCCAGCCGGGCGTGACGTAGCCCTGAGTCATCGCCCGGACGGATCCTTCAACCCAAATCGCGGCGTAGACATGAATGATCCAGACGATGATGGCGGCGATGGCCGCCGCGCTGTGAATGAATACGGCGATCCTCTGCGCCTCGATCGAGGTGGCGGACCCGAAATAAACCTCCCAGATGATGAGCCCGGTCAGAAAAAGAACCGGCACCAAGAGCGCCATGGACCAGAAGACGAACTTCTGCCCCGCGTTGAATCGTCCTACTTCGGGCACGCCTTCCTCCTGGTTCACGAGCACACGGTCGATCGCTTTCATCCAGGCGATGTCGTCGCGGTTCCAGAAATTGTCGCGCCAGAATTGAACGATCAACCCGAGATAGCTCACGAGCAGCACCGTCCCGATCCAAGGATGGACGGCCCGGGTCCATTGCCCGCCGCCGAACAAGTCCGCCAAGAAGAACAGCATCGGATGGAACATCGACAGGCCGGATAAGAGCAAAAGGACGAAGCAGCCGGCCGTGATCCAATGGTTGATGCGGGCTGCCGTGGTATTGCGGACCAGCGTCCCAGGAGGGCGAGTCATGGCGATTTCTCCCGCGGCTTTGAGCAGCTCCCGTGCCTTTATCTCGTCCTCGGGCTGGACCTCGTTGGGTCCCTCGACGATCTAGTGGAAAAAGCCGGCGAGGGCCGCCATTGCGATACCCAGCAGGGAAAGCGGCTTGACGACACCCTTCCACAGGCCCACCAGAGCGCTGATGTGCGGCTTATCCGGCAGGCCCGCGTAAATCGACGGCTTGTCCGCATGATGCAACACATACATCACGTGCGTGCCGCCCACGCCGGGGGGATCATACAGTCCCGCATTCTCGATAGCCGCGCGATTTGAGATCGGCGACGCGCTCGCCCGCCCAGTCCTGCATGTCGGTCTTCGAGCCGAACAGGATGGCTCCCGTTGGGCAGGCTTTGACACACGCGGGCTCGAGGCCGACGTCGACCCGGTCCGAACACAACGTGCATTTGTAGGACTTGTGATCGACGGGACTGATCCGCGGGATGTCGAAAGGGCAGCCTTTCACGCAGTACTCGCAGCCGATGCAATGTCTCGCTGATGAAATCGACGATGCCGTTGGCATATTGCACGATGGCGCCGGGAGCCGGACACGCCTTGAGGCACCCGGGATCCTCGCAGTGCATGCAGCCGTCCTTGCGGATCAGCCACTCGAGCTTGCCCTTCTCGTCCTCCCACTCGCTGAAGCGCATGAGCGTCCATACCGAGGGGCTCAAGATCCATGGGGTTCTCGTAGCTTCCCTCGAAATGGCCGATGTCCTGCCGCAGATCATTCCATTCCATGCACGCGGCCTGGCAGGCCTTGCAGCCGATGCAGCGGCTCGTGTCGATGAGCTTGGCGACCTGGTCCTCATGCCGGCGCGTCGACGGCGGCGTCAACGTCGAGGCCGAGATCCGGATGTAGTCTTGCGCTTGAAGATCTGACATCGATGACTCCTTACGACGCGGGGCGGCCCGTCTTTTCGACGTTCACCAAAAACGCCTTGAACTCCGGGGTCTGCGTATTGGCATCGCCCACGGAGGGCGTCAGCGTATTCGCGCCGTAGCCCTTGCGGGCCTGCCCGGTGAATCCCCAGTGCAGCGGCACGCCGATGACGTGCGTCGGGTGGCCCGCGACGAGCAGCGGCTTGATCCGCTTGGTGACGTAGGCCTTGCAGACCACGGCGCCGCGTTTCGAGGAGACCCGCACCCAGCCCCCTTGATCGATGCCTTTCTCATGGGCGAGCGCCTCCCCGATCTCCACGAACTCCTCGGGTTGGAGAATGGAGTTGATCAGGGCGTGCTTGGTCCAGAAGTGAAAGTGCTCGGTCAGCCGATAGGTGGTGCCCACGTACGGGAAGTCCTTCGAGGTCCCGAAAGCGGCGCGGTCGTCGGCGAAGACGCGCGCCGCCGGATTGGAATTGACGGTCGGATGCAGCAGGTTCTCCGACGGCGATTCGAGCGGCTCGTAATGCTCGGGGAAGGGCCCTTCGGCCATCAAGTTGCGGGCGAACAGCCGCCCGATGCCCTCGGCGTTCATGATGAACGGACCCACGGAGTCGGAGGGCTTGGTCGTGGGCGTGTAGTCGGGCGTGTCGATGCCCGACCCAGCGGCTGCCGTCCCATTCGATGACGGGCTTCACCGGATTCCAGGGCTTGCCGGCCGGATCGGCGCTCGCGCGGTTGTACAGGATCCGGCGATTCGCGGGCCACGCCCAGGCCCAGTTCGGCGCGATGCCTTGCTCGCGCGGGTCGGTCGCGTCGCGACGCGCCATCATGTTGCCGTGCTCGGTGTAGCACCCCGCAAAGATCCAGCAGCCGGAGGCCGTGGTCCCGTCGTCGCGGAGCTGCGCGAAGCCGTCGAGCAATTGTCCGGCGTGCAGGGTCACCGCGCCGCGTCGGATCTTTGAGGTCGGTCAAGGCGCGTCCGTTCATTTCCTTGGCGAGATCTTCCGGATCCGGATCGGCCGGATTGGTGTAGTTCCATGTGAGGTTCAGGAGCGGATCCGGGAAGGCGCCGCCTTCCTTGCGGTACATCTCCCGCAGCCGATGAAAAATGCCGGACATGATCAAGATGTCGGATTGCGCATCGCCCGGAGGATCGGCAGCCTTGAAATGCCATTGCAGCCAACGCGCGGAATTCACCAACGAGCCGTTCTCTTCGGCGAAGCACGTGGTCGGTAGCTGGAAGACCTCGGTCTGGATCTTGGCGGGATCGGAAGGGTTTTGCGGGCCGAAGTTCTCCCAGAAGCGCGAAGTCTCCGTATCGAGCGGATCCATCGTGACCAGGAACTTGAGATTACCGAGCGCCTTGCGAATCTTGCCCTTGTCCGGGAACGCCTGCAGGGGATTGAACCCCTGGCAGATATAGCCGTTCATCTCGCCGTTGCGTCATCATCTCGAAGGCGCGGATGATGTCGTAGAGCGGCACATCGAGCTTGGGCAGCCAGTCATAGGCCCAGTCGTTGGCGGCTTGCGCCGCATCGCCGTAGAGCGCCTTCTGCAGACTCACGATGAACTTGTTGTAGTTTTGCCAGTAACTCGTCTGGCCCGGGCGCAGCGGCTTGAATTGCCGCGTTTTCATGTATTCGGCGAACGTCGGCTCGCCATCCTTCGGCAGCGTCAGATATCCCGGCATCGCGTCCGACAACAGGCCCACATCGGTGAGTCCCTGGATATTGGAGTGGCCGCGCAGCGCATTCATACCGCCGCCCGCGACGCCGATGTTGCCGAGCAGGAGCTGGATCATCGCCATGGTGCGAATGTTCTGCGCGCCCACGGAATGCTGCGTCCAGCCGAGCGCAAAGAGCGAGGTCATCGCTTTGTCGGGCGCGGCGGTGGAGGCGATCAGCCCGCAGACCTCGAGGTAGGCATCCTGCGGTGTGCCGCAAATGCGCGAGACCATCTCCGGGGTGTAGCGGGCGACATGCTCGCGCAGGAGGTTGATGACGCAGCGCGGGTTCTGCCAGGTGTCGTCGACCTTGGCGAAGCCCTTGTCGTCGAGGTCGTAGTCCCAGCTCGACTTATCGTAGGTGCGCGTCTCCTCGTCGTAGCCGCTGAAGAGTCCGTCCTTGAAGTCAAAGCCGTCTTTCACGATGAGGCTCGCGTTCGTGTAGGAGCGAACGTACTCGTGCTGAATCGCGTCCTTCTCGAGAAGATAGCGGATGACGCCGCTCAGGAACGCGATGTCCGTCCCCGGACGGATCGGCGCATAGTAATCGGCGACCGAGGCGGTGCGGGTGAAGCGCGGATCGACCACCACCAGCTTGGCCTTGTTCTCGATCTTGGCCTCGATCACCCACTTGAAGCCGCAGGGATGCGCTTCGGCGGCATTGCCGCCCATCACGATCACGACATTGGCGTTCTTGATGTCCTGCCAAGTGTTCGTCATCGCACCGCGACCGAATGTTGGGGCCAGACTGGCCACCGTCGGTCCGTGTCAGACGCGTGCTTGGTTGTCGAACACCACCATGCCGAGGGAGCGCACCACCTTCCAGGTCAGAAAGGCCGTTTCGCTCGAGGACGCCGAAGCCGCCAGCATGCCGGTGCTGGTCCAGCGGTTGACGGTGACGCCTTTCGGGTTCTTGGCGATGAAATGCTTGTCGCGGTCCTCTTTCATCAACCGCGCAATGCGATCGAGCGCGAAATCCCACGACACGTCCTTGAAGGCGGCGCTTCCCGGAGCGCGATATCTCGGGGTTGTGAGACGAGTCGGGGCGTGAACGATGTCGAGCAGGGCGGAGCCCTTCGGGCAGAGCGTGCCGCGATTCACCGGATGGTCCGGATCGCCTTCGATATGGATGATGTCCGAGCGCGCGTTCTTCGCGCCATCACCCAGGCTGTAGATCAGGATTCCGCAGGCGACGGAGCAATACGTACAGGTGTTGCGGGTCTCGCGGGCGTGGGCGAGCTTGAACGGCCGGACCGCGGAGGCGAGCGCGAGCCCCGCTGCGGCGAATCCCAAGGCCCCGAATGCCGACGCGGCAAAACCCGCGCCGGTGATCTTCAAGAAGCTGCGACGGGAAAGCTGCATGGCCAAACTCCCCAGCGGTTGGAAGTGGACGTTCGTCGACTTCGCGGCGCAAACAAGCATAGCCAGCCGCGCGCGGCCCGGTCTACTGCGAGGCAGGGTCGTGCAGAAATTGCAAAGTCGCGCTAGAGATCACGTCGCGGTACGGGCGCCATCGCCTCGAACACGCCGTCATGCCGCACCAGGGCATGAAAGAGCGCCGCGGCGAGATGCATCAGCACGAGCGCAAAGAATACGAACGCCAGATAGAAATGGGCGTTCCACAGCAGCGTGTGCAGGCTGTCGCTTGGCGGCAAGATCATGGGAAGACGCAAGCCGCCGAACAGCACCACCGGGTAGTTCGCAGCCGACAGCATGCCCCAGCCGAGGAGCGGCATCGCGATCATCAACGCATACAGGAGGTAATGCGAAAGCTCTGCCGCGAGCTTCATGGGCGCGGGCAGGTCGGCCGGCAACGCCGGCGCGCCGTAGCGCCAGCGCACCGCGAGGCGAATCAAGGCAAGGAGCAGAATGACGGCGCCCAGCGATTTGTGAATCGCGATGAGCGGCAGATATTTCGGCGCGATGGTCGAGACCATCCCGACGCCAATGAACAGCATGGCGAGGATGCAGACCGCCATCAGCCAGTGCAGTGCGCGCTGCAGAGGCGTGAACCGTTGAGTCACGCGGGTCATGGCGTTGCCTCGGGGGCGGTGGCCGGATAATCAGCGGCTTCGGCCGTGCGCAGATCGTAGGATCTGCGGTAAGCGGATGAGCGCGCCGCCGGGAACGGATCGTCCGACGTTCCGCATCCCCGTCGGCAGGACGGTCGGATCATAATTGATGTCGCGGCACGGGCCGTTCGCCTCGGGCTCGATGTCCTGAACGATGAGCGTGCCGACATCGACCGCGCGGCGATTCTGAGGCCACTCCTGACTGGGATCGGCCGTGGGATCGCCGGCCTCGGCCACCTTGATCACCAGGGTCCAGCGCAGCGGGCCGCCTTTGATGCGCTCGGCGATCTCCTGCTCGAGGAAATCGGGCGGACGCTTCGCGAGCTCGTCCGGCGGAACGGGTACGGGCTGCGCCGACTGGCAGGAGCGACCAGCGCACGACGTTGGTCGCGCCGCTGGCGCTCGTGAAGACGAAGCTATTCAGGCTGTTGTATGGCTCCTCCGCGTAGCTTCCCGTCCAGGGTGCGCTCTGCGCCCAGGCGCCGAAGTGGCGCGAGCTCCGGGTGCGCCCCGGCGAAGGTCTTCATCGCATCAGGATCCTTGCTCCCGGATGCGACCACCAGCCCGTAAAGAGCCTGCGGCGTCGAGACGGGAAAGAACGGCGAATCGATCATCGCCATCCGCCACACTTGTCCGCCCGGCGCGGCGATCTGCAGCCCCATGCCGCGAACACGCACCGTCGCATCGGCCGCCTTGATATCGGCGGTGGCGAGATTGAAGCGCCCGATGGCCGGATATTGCCCGGGGCGGAACATCGGGGCCTCCGACAGGCTCGATCCCGCGCCGTTCGCCTCGAAGATGCCGGTGAAACAGATCCCCTTGACGTGGTTGCGGCGATGCCCGAGCGCCGGACCGCCGGGCGGGGCGAATGCATCCACCACCTTGTTCGGCGTGAGCCGCTCCGGCGAGAACCATCCGGCGGTGTAAGCGAAAGCGGCGGCGACGGCGCCGACCACGAGCGCGATCAACACCATCGGGCCAAGCGCGATGCGCGCGGGTGATCGGTCGGGGGAGCTCATCGCATCCTCGCAGTTGTTGTAAGCCTCATCACAGCGATTGTCCCGGGCGATTCTAGCCCGCTCCAACATTTTATCTTACAGGTAAAGGTGCTTGCAGACGACGCCCAAAACCCTTCGGGGTGGCATGCCCGAAGGCATCTTCACCGCACCAGTCAGTGTTTCGCCGGTCCGCTATTCTTCTGCACGAATTCGGGCGAGTGGGAGCTGCAGGCGCAGCTATGCGTGGAGCGCAACTCGGGCGGTTCCGCGCCGAGCATAACCAGGTCAGGGCGGTCGAGCCGAAACCGATCGGTGATCTGGCGGTCCAGGTGGCGACGAATGCCGCTACTCGCGGTCTTCGAGAAGGCGATAGCCGTACTTGTGAACTGAATGAATGAGGGAGCGGCCGTCGGTCAACACGCCGAGCTTGCGCCGCACGCGGCTCAGGTGAACGTCGACACAGCGATCATTGCGCGCAAGCCTTCTTCCGAGCGCCCGCAAAGATAGCTCGTGCTTGCTTACGGGCTGTCCCGCATGCCGCAGCAGCACCTCCAGCAGGCTGAGTTCCGCACTCGTCAGGCGCAAGGGCTCGCCCAGCCATTCGACGCGCCGTTGCTCGGGCCACAGCGTCAATCCTCCGCAGATCAGAACTCGGGGCGTTCGGCCGCTGTCCGTTGTCCGGCGGAGGATTGCGCGGATCCTTGCACTGAATTCCTTCAGTGCGTACGGCTTCGCGACGTGACCGTCGGCGCCGAGCTGAAGGCTCGCGAGGCGCTCCGCATCCTCACTGGAGGCGGTCAGCACAAGCACCGGCAGCTCACTGTTCGAGCGGATACGCCGCAGCGCCTCTATGCCGCTCGATTGGGCGCGGATCATATCGAGCACCGCGATCGCGTAACTCCCCGTCAGCGCCTCGGCGACTCCACGGTTTACTTCGGTTTCGATGTGGACCGAGAAGCCCTCCCGCTCAAGATGGGCGCCCAGAAGCGCGGCAATCTTGATGTCGTCGTCGATGAACAGAACGACGCTCATATGGCCGTGTTTAGAGCGATCGCAGGAAATTCAGCACGTCTTGCTGCTGCGTAGAGCTCAGGCCGTTGAATCGCTGCACAATCGTATTCGCTTCGCTGCCCGAACTCTGATGCGCCTGAATGGCCGCGACCAGATCGCTGGTTCTGCCGTCATGCAGGAAGAACACGCGCTCCCCCAGTCCCCAAAGCGGCGCCGTACGAAACTCATCGGGACCCGCGGAGCCTTGTGTGATTCCATCGGCGAGAGCCTGCCCCATGTGATGCACCAAAAGGTCGGAGTACAGGTTGACGGGTTGGGCCGATAGCGCCGGGCTCGGGCTGCGAGAGGAGCCCGTCGCGATGGCAGCTCCGGTCGTGAATGACGGCGTATGGCAGGCCGCGCAGCCCACGGCTGATGAACTGCGCGCGACCATTGATCGTAGAGGCCGTGGATGCCGCCGGCGCCGGGGGCGCGAGCATGCGCATGAAGTTGGCGAAGGCCTCGATGTCGGACAGCGCGGCCGTCGGGTAGCCGCTCTGCGAGGCGGACATGTTGTTGGTGTCCTCCGGCGTGACATTGTACGGGCGGCAGGACGCCGTTTCGTCGCGTTCCTGAGGGAACAACTGATTGGAGATGCCCATCTCGACGTTGTAGGCCTCGCCGGCGAACATCAGCAACGACTTGTTCTGCGCTTTCCAGCCGAAGCGGGTGATGCTGCCGTCGTTTGCACTCAGGTTGACGTTGCCTTCGAGCAGGGCATTCGCATGGCCATGCACGCCCACCTGATTGTTCTTGGCCGCATTGGCGCTCATGTTCGCGAGGATTGCCGAATCCGAAATCGCCTCGATGAGGCCCGCGCCCAGCATCGGTGTGGGAATGCGAAATACGAGGTTGGAGTTGCCGCCTTGCCCGGTCAGTGGATTGCCGGCCGGCGTGAACGTCGGCTGCGTGATGCTGCAAGCTGCCGGCATCGCTGCGCCCGCTGACGACGAACAAATTGTGTACCCCGCCGTCGTAGACTCCGTTCGATTCGACGAAGCGCGCCTCCCGGATCGGGCCGTTGGCCGTGATGAACCAAGGAATGGAGTTGGAGGCGCCGCTCGGCGCTCGCCACGCGCAGCAGCGGGTTGCGCGGCCGGACTGCTGCCGCCCAGATACGGCTGCGAATGGCAGGAAGAGCATTGATTCGAGTTGAAACGCGGCCCGAGACCGTTTCCCTGCCTCTGGGTGGCGCCGCCCACCACCTCGACGGTATCGAACCTCGCCATACCGTCTTCGAAATAGGCAAGTTCATCTGAGGCGAGCCCGGAGAGCGCAATCGGCGGACCATTGTCGGTGGCCGCGTGGCGCGCGCCCGGATCAACGGCCCGAGGCGATTGAGAGCCTTGGGGAAGCGCGAATCCACCGCCGACACAGCTCGCGATGAGCAGGGCCCAAGCTGCTCCGCGGGCCCTCGATAGTGAAGTTCGCATGAGCCACCTCCCAAAGTCGCGGTGTTTTACTTCGCCGGTCCGTGTCTCCGATATAAGCGCCGAGCGGTTGCCTGTCGACGTGACGCCTCGCGACGACGGTACTGCGGAGATGTAAAGACAGGCTGGTGGGTTGGGCAACCCGGCGTCCGAGGTCGCCCGCGCACTATTTGACCGGCTTAGGCCCTGGATCGAAACGCGATTGCAATATCTGCATGCGATCGTACGTGCCGGCGCAACTCACCGCCGATTACAATTAGATTGGGGTACCGATCCATGATGAAGCAACGCAGATGGCGATGGACTTCGATCATCCTTGGCACCGCACTCGGCTCCATGCTCGGCCTCGCGAGCTTCGGTCGGAGCCACGTCGATCACGTGACCACGGATGCCGCGCACGTCAGGCATGTGTTCATCATTGTGCTCGAGAACAAGACCTACACCGACACTTTCGGCACCAGCACCCAAGATCCCTACCTGCAAAAAACCTTGGTTCCCATGGGCGGATTGCTCACCGAGTACTATGGCACCGGCCATGTCAGTCTCGACAACTACATCTCGATGATCAGCGGCCAGTCGCCCACCAAGGACACGGACGACGACTGTTTACCGGGATTCACCGGCTCCATCGGCAACTACAATGACGTGGAGCAGACCGGTGTCGCGCCGCAAGGACAGATTGCGGCAAGCGGCGGCTGCATCTACTCCCGTCAATGCGCACGTTGCCAGAACAACTCGAGCGCGCAGGTTATAGTGGAGGGGCTATATGGAGGACATGGGCAATGACCCCGCGCGGGAGAGGGCGACCTGCGGACACCCGGCGATCGGCATCGGCACGGATCACACCAACACGGCCGAAGCGCCCAGCGCCGCGGTGCCGTCGGGCGATGCCTACGCGACGCGTCACGATCCCTTCATGTATTTTCATTCGATCATTGATTATCCGAGCTGCAATACGCACGTCGTGAATCTGAACGCGCTCACCCGAGATCTGGCCGAGGAGCGTACGACGCCCAACTACGTATTCATCACGCCCAATCTGTGCAGCGACGGTCACGACGGCAGCGGCACGGGTGCGGCGGGCAGCACCTGCGCCAATGGCCAGCCGGGCGGACTGACTTCGGCGGATGCATTCCTGAAGGTGTGGGTGCCAAGGATCATGGCTTCGCCCGCGTATCAAAAGGACGGCCTGCTGATCATCACCTTCGATGAGAGTAATTACGTGCAGGACGTCAGTAGCAACCCGAGCACCGGTCAGACCACCGTGGATATCACGTTTCCGGGTCAGACCTGCTGCAATCAGCAACCGGGTCCAAACCTCGCGGGCGCCCGGCCGGGCACTTTCACTTTGGTGAACACTCCCACGCTGGTCGAGAACATTGTGATCAATGGTTACGGGGGTGACCGGATCGGCGCGCTGTTGCTTTCGCCATTCGTTAATCCCGGCAGCACTTCGAGCACGGCTTACAACCATTATTCGCTCCTGCGCAGCCTCGAGGATATCTTCGGGCTCGATGGACATATCGGGTATGCGGCCGATGACCCGCGCACGGGTTACTATTTGGATAGCATCGCCGACGACAAGAACATATTTCATCATCAGAGCGAGTGGGGGCCGTGGAGCGAAACGCCGGCTGGGCCCAAGTTCTAAGTATCGTCCGAGCCTCGCGCCGTGCGGCGCGAGGCTCATCGTTTTTGGTTTGTGCGCTGCTTGGCTCGGCGCAATTGCTGGTGAGCGTGCCGGGCGAGGCCGCCATCCAAGATTTCGAGCCGACCGCATTGGATCTTGCCGCGCTCGGCAAACAAATCTTCTTCGATCCCTCCCTGTCGGCCTCCGGTCGGCTTTCGTGCGCGAGCTGTCATAGTCCGGAGCACGCCTATGGACCGCCCAACGGGCGCGCCGTACAGCTCGGTGGTCCCGAGCTAAGCCTGCAAGGCGCTCGTGCCGTGCCGTCCTTACGCTATACGCTGAACCGAACGCCGGTCTGGAGCAAAGCGTATGTCGCGAGCGCCGCCGATCGTATCTTGGAAGGTAACGAGCCGCCGGCAGGCGGCTTCGGCTGGGACGGCCGCTTTAACACGCTCCGCGAACAGGCCGCATTTCCCTTGCTAGCGACCAATGAGATGGCCAACTCGGGCCCGGCGGACATCGCCGCCAAATTCCAGCATGCGCCCTACGCTCAAGAGTTTCGCCGATTGTTCGGCGCGCGAGTGTTCGACGATCCGAGTACTGCTTACACTCGAGCACTCTTGGCACTGGAGCGCTTCGAGCTCGACGATCCGAGTTTCCATCCTTATACCAGCAGGTACGATGCCTTTCTCGAGGGCACTGCAGCATTGAGCGCGCAGGAGCTGCGCGGGTTGGCGCTTTTCAATGACCCGCGTCGCGGCAACTGCGCGTCCTGCCACCTCGATGCCAAAGGCGCGGACGGCTCGCACCCGAACTTCACCGACTATCAATTCGAGGCGCTTGGGGTGCCGCGCAACGCAGAGATTCGCGCAAATGCTTCGACCGGCTATTTCGACGACGGTCTATGCGGTCCGCTGCGCACCGACCAAACCCAGCAGGTCACATACTGCGGCATGTTCAAGACGCCGACGCTGCGTAACGTCGCGACCCGCACGACTTTTTTTCACAATGGCCGATTCCATTCTCTCAAAGAGGCACTGCGCTTCTACGTGCGCCGCGACACGGATCCTAAACTCTGGTACCCGGTCTCCGCGTCGGGATCGGTGGACAAATTCGACGATCTACCGCGGCCCCTCAAGGCCAACGTTGACGTGAGCGACGAGCCGTTGACGCGCGAGGAGGGAGCCGCACCCGCCTGGAACGATGCCGAGATCGACGATGTCATTGCATTCCTGAATACGCTCACCGACGCGGATGCGCAGCCCGCGTTGGGCCATTGAACCTAACGACACGGGCAAAACGCTCAGTTTCCGTTGCGCTGCGGTCGGGCTCTTGATCCCCTTGTGATGTCGCGGTGCAGTGCGTAATCCGCCGCAAAACACGCCGCGGCGGCGAATGGAAGAAGGGGTGTAGTACAATGAGGCCTTGTCCAAAGAGCTTCGAAAACGCAGTGCCACTGAACACTCATTGAAACACCGGCCCCTTCCCGTGCTCGGTGCTTACCTTTTGCTCGCCGCTTTCACGACTCCTACGCAGGCCAACGAGCTGCCGCTGCCGTCCGCGGTCGCGCCACACGAAAACAAGACGGACAAATTGCCCGCCGACCTCAGCGGTCATAAGTGCGTCGGTAAGGCCTCGATTTACGCGAAACGCCTTGCGGGCCACAAAATGGCCGACGGTGCACCCATGCAAGTGGAGGGCGACAATGCGGCAAGCAAGACGCTTCCCATCGGCACCACGGCGAAGGTCACCAATGTAGAAACAGGTGCAAGTGCCGTCGTCAGAATCGAAGACCGCGGCCCGTATGTCAAAGGGCGCATTGTCGACCTGTCCCCCTCGACGGCCCAAAAGATCGGTATCGATGCGAAAGCTGGTGTTGCCAAGGTGAGCGTCGAACCCATCTCGGTGCCCCTTCCAAACGGAGAAGTGAAGGCGGGTGTGGCTGCGCACGATCCCGCGAGCCATTGAACCTTCAAGGCGTTCGCGGTCTACGGGGACGCAGTGTCGTTGTTCGGCGTTCCGTTGCAGGTGCTCCGTCGCCGGGTTGATCGGAGCCGGCCATATCGCGGCTGGGAAGAATGGTCGAGATCGCATGCTTATAAACGAACTGCTGCGACATCCCGCGCAGTAAAAGTCCGTATTGCTCGTGGGACTCGATCTCGCCGGTGAGCCTAATTCCGTTCACCAGATAGATGGTGACGGGAACTCTCCCCTCGACGAGGGCGTTTAGGAATTGTTCTTGAAGCATCCTGAATTCGACTCGTGAGGGGAGGATCCAAGCATCTTAGCCCTAAGCGGCGTCCGCGGAAGTTAGTTCTCACCTCCGCGATCTGCCCCCAGGGGTATTCGGTAGGAAATTTCGATCGAGAACGACGGAATTGGCGAACAGCTCGAGTGGCCTCAATAGCGGCTCAGCAGCTGAGCCAGCTTTTGGATTGCTTGCGTCATGGTATTCGTCCACGGATGTCCGGTATTCAGCCGCAGATAGTTTTTGAACTGCTGGCGCGCTGAGAAGATCGGACCCGGCGCGATAGAAATACCAAGGTCGAGCGCCCGTCGATGTAGATCCAGAGAATCGACGCGGGCGGCGCATTCGACCCACAGGAAATAGCCGCCGCGAGGTGCGGCCACTCGAAAGCCGGGAGGAAAGTACCGCTGCAGTGAGTCCAGGGCGGCGCGCTGCGAGAGGGCCAAACGGCGACGCAGCTTGGTTAAGTGAGCATCATAGCCGCCACTACGGAGCATCTGCGCGATCCCCTGTTGCACGGGGAGGCTGGTGGCGATTGATGACTCCATCTTGCGCCGCGACAGCTCCTGCGCATAACGGCCGGCTGCAACCCATCCGAGGCGGTAGCCGGGAGCCAGACATTTGCTGAATGATCCGCAATGAAGAACATGGCCGCTCCGGTCAAAGGCCTTTGCCGGCGGCTCCATCTTGGTAGCGAACTGGAGTTCAGCATAGGCATCGTCTTCGATGAGCGGGATCTCATGACGGGCCAGTAGCCGCACCAACTCGGATTTACGCGGCGGCGACAGCGTCGCGCCGGTCGGATGATGCAGCGTCGTCATGAACCAGCAGGCGCGGATGGGAAACCTGGCGATAGCCAGCTTAAGCGCTTCAATATCCAGACCGTCGGTCGGATGCATCGGAATCTCGACCACATTCAGCCTTAAACGCTGTGCGGCCTGTAGACAACCGTAGAATGTTGGCGACTCGATCGCGATGGTGTCGCCGGGACGGGTTACGCACTGTAACGCGAGGTTCAGCGCCTCAAGCGCCCCTGCGGTTACGACAATCTGGTCGATCCCGACCGACATCCCCAGGCCTAGATATCGCTTCGCGATCTGTCGTCGAAGATCGAGGCTGCCCGGCGGCAGACTCTCGACGGTCGACCAGGGATCCAGGTGGCGTGCACTGCTGCCGAGGCATCGAGCCAATTTTGGCCAGGGAAATTGCACTGGACTGGGAAAGGCGGACCCGAGCGGCACGACTTCCCGATTTCGTGACGCCTCCAGGGTCTCGAAAACAAAATCGCTGACCGTGAGACGCGTGGAACTCGCCTTCGGCCGAGAGGTCCGGGGCAGCATCGGGCGAGTTTGAAGTAGGCGGATGTAATGGCCCGAGCGCGGGCGCGCCTCGATCAGGCCATTTGCCTCGAGGGCCTCGTAGGCCTTCGATACGGTGGCAGGGCTGACGTTGCGTGATTGGGACAGTGCGCGAATCGAGGGCAGTTGGTCACCGGCTGCCAACGAGCCGTCGCGAATCATATCGCCGATTTCTTGTGTTACCGCCCTATAAAGCTTCACACCCAACACAATACGGCGGGACCGGGCCGGCCGCCAGCGCGGCCCTCAGTGGACGGTATTCGGTGCGATCAGGCCGAAATGGTAGCCAAGCAGCAGGGTTACAAATAAAGCCACCGACAATCCAATTCGCCATGTTAACGCCTGCACCATGCGCGCCGAGTGCTCGGGACCGGATGACATTGAGAACAGTGCTTTCCCCAAACTCGCGACGATCGCGAGCAGAGCCAACACGATCAGTGGTTTCATATAGACCTCGTTTTGGATGCGCGTTCCTCGCGTCGAATGGCCGCAATGACGGTTCCGAATCCAACGCCTACCACACCCACCATGGCCACCATCAAAAACAGCAATCCACCGGCGAGCTTGTAGCATTCATAAAAGCCCTCCAGGAGTCCCAGCGGCGTCGTGACCAGGAGCAATGGCTTTGCAATTCGCATGAGGTATTTCCTCGTCCGCTGCGGATACATGCATCCACCGACATACTAGTCGGGCGGTCAAGAAATAACAGATACAGGTAGCGGCGAAAAAGCGCAGTACAGAAGCTGAGTCGGAGGTTGATTGTTGTCGCCGCCGGCGCGAGCGGTCGTACTACTTCACGCTATAACCGCGGGCCGTGAGGCACGCTGTTTGGGCACGATCGTAATCGGTAAGATCGCGACGCACCGTCCCGCCGCCCGCAGAAGTCGGATCATATCCGAGCTCTGAGACCGACCAACGATAGCACTCGTATCTGTCCGCGATCTGTTGATACTGGCTCTGGCCGGTCTTGGGATAGACCATCAAATCGGACGGCGCCTGTCCTCCCGGCTGATTGGGGGCACCGGCAGGCCGACCTACGGTTCGATATTGCCGCACCTTGGGATCCCAAACGAAGTAGGCATTGGTCGGGTAGTAATAAGGAATGCTGCCGTAGGCGTAGGCCGGGTAATAATAGGGGAGGGATGCGTAGTAAACCGCCGGTCCGGGCCCGCCCCATCCCCAGGGGTAGTAACCGCCATACCAGCCACGGTAGCCGTAATACCCTCGATATCCCACGTAGTAGCCACCGCGGTATCCCACACTGGGTGCGACGACGACGCCGTTCTGCTGCGCGAATGTCGGCGCCGCCAACGCCGCAACGCCGCAACAGGCGAGCGCGAATGAGCGGATCTTCGTGAGGTTTTGCATTAGGCCTTCGACGCTACGCCACTTGACGACCTGACCTGAATTAGCCCTTGGTCCGATTGTTTGTTCTGGTCGATAAAGCTCCAATCGTGAACTGAAGGTCGCTCGCGCCGACGTATCCGTAACATTTAAAACCGGGCTGCGAGAGTTGTGGTTCCGTAACTGCAAGAGGCTGTATCACGATGCCTAAAGATCGGGCGACATCCGCCGAATCGCTTCCGTTTCCCCCCACCCCCTCGGCCAGCACAGCCGGCCGCACCATGCAGGAGTCTATCTACAAGCGTCGCGTCGAGCCTCGTCGGCTCCCTGAAGGCGCGCCGAATATCCTGATCGTGCTGATCGATGACGCGGGTCCTGGCCTGCCCTCGACCTTCGGCGGCGAGGTCAACACCCGCACAATGGACCGAATCGTCGGCGAGGGAATCGCCTACAACCGATTCCACACCACAGCCATGTGTTCACCAACGCGCGCCTCACTGCTCACCGGGCGCAATCATCACCGCGTCGGCAATGGACAGATCGCGGAGCTTGCCAACGATTGGGACGGTTATGCCGGAACGATTCCGAAAAGCAGCGCGCTCGCCGCTGAGGTCCTCAAGGACTATGGCTACAGCACCTGCGCCTTCGGCAAGTGGCACAACACCCCGGCGCTAGAAACCACTGCGGCGGGTCCCTTTGAAAACTGGCCAACGAATTTGGGGTTCGAATATTTCTACGGGTTCCTAGCCGGCGAGGCTTCGCAGTACGAGCCGAATCTAGTGCGCAACACCACTTGCGTCCTGCCGCCGCGCTCGCCCGAGGAGGGCTATCACTTAAGCGAAGATCTCGCCGACGATGCGATCGGTTGGTTGCGCCGACACAAGGCTTTTCAGGCGGACAAGCCCTTCTATATGTACTGGGCGAGCGGCGCGATCCACGGGCCTCATCACGTCACGAAAGAATGGGCCGATAAATATAAGGGCAAGTTCGATGATGGTTGGGACGCCTACCGCGAGCGGGTGTTCAAGCGCGCCAAGGCAAAAGGCTGGATTCCGGCAGAGGCCCAGTTGACCCCGCGTCACCCGACCATGGCGGCTTGGGACAGCATCCCCGAGAAAGAGAAGCCCTTCCAACGGCGCCTGATGGAAGTGGCCGCCGGCTATGCCGAGCATGTCGACGTCCAGGTCGGCCGGATAGTCGATGAAGTCGAGGCGCTTGGCTATGGTGAAAACACGTTGGTCTTCTATGTCTGGGGCGACAACGGTTCATCCTCTGAAGGTCAGAACGGCACCATCAGCGAATTGCTGGCGCAGAACGGCATTCCGTCAACGGTTGAGCAGCATATAGCGACGCTCGATTCATTGGGGGGCTTGGACGCGCTCGGAACGCCACTCACTGACAACCAGTATCACGCGGGGTGGGCGTGGGCCGGCAGCACTCCCTATAAAGGAACGAAACTGCTCGCTTCGCACCTGGGCGGCACGCGCAATCCCATGGCGGTCCGTTGGCCGGCAAAGATCAAGCCGGATAAGACTCCACGCGCCCAATTCCACCATTGCAACGACTTGGTGCCGACGATCTACGAAGTCATCGGCATCGATCCGCCACGGGTCGTGAACGGCATACCGCAGGATCCGATCGATGGCGTGAGTTTCGCGTATTCGTTCGACGACCCCAAGGCCGAGGGCCGACTGCTCACTCAGTATTTCGAAATCATGGGAAGCCGCGCTATCTATCACGACGGTTGGATCGCTTCCGCCTTAGGGCCGCGGATCCCGTGGGTCCCCGGCATTCCGCCGGGAATCCGCGAGTGGACGCCGGACCAGGACGCGTGGGAGCTTTATCATCTGGCGGAAGACTGGACGCAGGCCAACGATCTTGCCGCGAAAATGCCCGACAAGCTCGCGCAGATGAAAGATCTGTTCCTGATCGAGGCGACCAAGAACAAAGCGCTTCCGGTCGGCGGTGGTCTCTGGATCGTCGTGTTGCATCCCGAAATGCGTTTGGCGCCATCCACAACTGAATGGAATTTCACCGGCGACATCAATCGCATGCCGGAATTTGCCGCACCGGCGCTTGGCAATAAACCGAACCTTGTAACCATCGAGGCTGAGATTCCCGCCAATGCCAATGGCGTGCTCTACAAGTTGGGCTCCAACAGCGGTGGCCTCACGCTGTTCGTCGAGGATGGCATCCTATGCTACGAGTACAATCTTTTTATCATCAAGCGCACTAAGATCCGCTCTACGAACAAGCTAGCCGCCGGCAAGGCGAAGATCCAGGTCGAGACCGTGTACGTCGAACCCAAGCCTGGCGGTCCGCTGAAGGTCACCCTCAAAGTGGACGGTGAGGTGTTCGCGACGGGCGTGGTTCCGATTAGCGCGCCGTTGCTGTTCACCGCGAACGATTGCCTCGACATTGGCATTGCCTTGGGCTCACCCGTATCGCTCGATTATCACAAAAAGATGCCTTTCAAGTTCAACGGCACCATCGACAAGGTGAACGTCAAATACATCCCGCAACCGACGAAGTAGAAAAATCACCCGAGACCAAAACGTGAGGCGGTTTTGCTAACCGGCGTTCGAGAGCAGTGAATCGCCCCCGAGTCCCGCGACCCGTGACAAATTTACACGCCCGAACATCAGTGCCGCGATCTGTACAGAGAGGTCCCAGAGCCGTCTCGCAAGGCCTGCATCCTTAACCAGTGGACTTCGAGGGGAGATCTGACAGTCCAGCCAGTACTCACCCGTTACGCCGACAACGAGCGGACTCGCCGCCAGCAAAGCCGGCGTGGCGGCCCGCTGCGCGGGCGACCTCGTGAAATATCCCAGAAGCGACTGAATCAGTCGATGTCCAATAGGTCGGGCGCGTAGATTCCGATCTGCGGCGCTTCCGGAATGGAACGCATTGACCAGTACGCCGCGCGCTACCAAGCGACGCGAGAGCTCTTCCACAAACAGTGCAGCGGCGAGCTGAGTTTGCCCATGAAAGGCGCGCGGATCGTAAATCTGCGCGTTGCTGAGATCATCGAATCCCACATTCTCGACCGGCAGCTCCTGCCTGCTCCAATCTTTGCTGGCAATCACGATCCGTCCGCTGCCCTGCCGGATGAATTCAGCGAGACGATTGACGAGCACAAATTGCGCAACGTGATCGGCGAAGCACTGTAACTCGAAGGAGCTGATGATAAGGGCGTCCAGCGGACTGGATAACTGCCGTAGTGACTCCACGGCGGCGTCGACGGAGGCTAGATCCGTCGGATCACAGCCGAGCGGGGTTGCGCGTGCCACTCCACTGCAGGCAGCCTCTGCATCGGCCAGTATGCCCGCGACGCCGATCACGGCAGCGCCGTTGGCACTCAGAGCCTTCATGATTTCGAGCCCGATCGCGGAGTCGCACCCGGTGATGAGCACTCGCTTTCGTGACAGATCGATCCCTGCGAGCACTTGATCGGCTGTCGATCGGGAGCCGAAGCGAATTGACTGCGCCATGTGTGAAAATCCTCTAGCGAAAATTGCCTGCAGATGGTTCCGCAAGGCATCTAAGACCTGCGAACCGATTAGATTCATCGAACCTTGCCCGAGCTCGTCGGTCGATCATGGCCGTCAGCCGCTATCGTCTTGCCATGTGACCTTTTCATGGGAAATGGACGGGGCCACGCCGACAGTGCGCTCGGCGGCCGCCATTTTGGCGGCCTTTCGAGCCGCCTCGCGGGTCCGGAATCCCTGCGAATGCGTGCCGTTCGCCTCGAACGCCCAGCCGCCCTCATGCCTCACGACTCGATAGGTGCTCTTGTTCATCTCATCGATCCTCGCGAACGCGTTCTTGCGGCTTCCCCGTCGCCGCAGTTGGCGCACGGCGTCGGGTACTCGCATTGATCGGCTTCGCCAGCAGATAGCGATCCCCCAACCACTCGAGAGCTCGGGCAACGGCCGAGCCATAGTTCGATACGGGCAGGCGTAAATGCGTGGAATCTAGAGCGTCTGGCATATCAGTACTCCTGGAGCTTCATGGTGCTATCGCGGCGTATTCGGCCCAATTGGCCAGTGGCGATGAATCAAGCCGGTCAGGGCGATGAGATAGCCGCCGGGCAACGTCAACAGCGCCATTGATGGCCCGAATTCTTGGAGCGCGAGTCGCGCGTGCCGCAGTAGTCCGTTTACTTTGTTCATTGACATAAACCTTTAATCGGTTGCCTCGGCTGTCTATGCCTAGGCAAGCATTTAGATAAAAAAACTCAGGTGTTTTGCAGCATCCTGACCAAAAAGCTCTCCAGTTGGCGCGCTTCCGCCTGGCTAAATCCTTGCAGGAAGTGATTGAGTACTTGCACCGAGCATTCGCGCATCTTCGGCAGAGCTGCACGACCTGCTTCGGTCAATTCGAGCTTCACCAAGCGCCGGTCATTGGGACATCGTCGTCGACTGATCAAGCCCTTTGCTTCGAGGCGATCAAGCATGCGGGTCATGGCCCCGGCATCGTAAGGAAGGTCTTTGCACAGTTGCGCCACCGAGTCCACGCACTCGGATTTTGCGAGGACACTGATGACCACGTATTGCGCGGCGCTGATCTCGAGAGGCGCGAGATCTGGGTTCTTCGCGAGCACTTCATCAAGGGCATTCATTTGTGCGGCTTTCACGCGGTACAGTAACTGACCCACGCAATTGGCCGGCTGATACGTCTCGAGATCGTAGATTTTCGCTTTGGAGCTCAGATTGCCACCTCGCACGCATAGTACTTGCCTAGGCAATGACTGTCAAGGCAGGTTCCGCCTTTCGCCAGCGATTCCCGGGCATGCCATCATCGTGGGGGTTCGAGTGAGCGAATAACGGCCTTCCATTCGGCCATATGTTTGCCCAACGAAACGCTCACGGCCGCTTTCCAGCGCTCGCCTTGCGGAGAGCCCGACCAAATGTTTTCAGCTCGACGTGTTTCAAACAAGAGATGCAACAATGCGGGGGATCGGCTGAAGTCCTGATAGGCGGGTATGTCCGATTGATTCTCGACAAATAGCCGGTCTAATTCGGCACCGTAATAAATTGCCGCCCACTTCGATATAGCCGCAACTTCGGCGGGAGGATCCCCTGCGGGAGCGCCTACCACGGAGTTAGCAATCAGGATTTCCATAAGTGCGAGCATGACGATGGCATTCCGCTCCGGAGTCACCTCCTGCTTCATCGTCGGCATAGGCTCCGTCGGATGCGGTCGGTCGAGGCTCCAGACCTGCCAATCGCTTTCGATCGGGTCAAGACCGTCTTGCAGTAGCACAAAATGCTTGCCAACATCAGATCTGTAGAACCGGAGCAGCTCATCAATTTCGAGCTCGGTAAGGTGCAGGCCCACCGTTTTCTCCCAAAGGTCGGCTCGTTCTCGGCCGCTAGGCCGCGTGGCTGCAGTGTCCGCCAGATAGTCCCGGCGTACCAAGCCCTTCACTCGGCTCCAATTCGGGTCACTTGTGTTCCAAGCAGGGTCCCCTAACTTGACACTCGATGTTGCCAACGAGATGACGACTTCGTCCTGAGTCGCGAACATATCGGCGATGAAGCCGTCGACATCAGCTCGAAGCTCGGCGATGGTCGACGGGGGCTTGTAAGCAAGGATAATGCTCCTGGGTCTGATCGAATCGCTGTAGGTCGCATCAGAAATATCGCCGTCGGCGCCGCTGATGTTCAAGTACAACCCGTGCTCGTCGTCTTCAACCACATAGGAGCAACCGCCAAATCCGTGGAAGGTCCCCGCAGTGTCACCCACCTGTAGTAAGAGATAGTCAGATTCCACGGAATGCTTATCTTCCAATTGTCCGTGCGTAATTGCGTAAACAGTGAACGACCCAGGCGATCTCGCTCTAGTCACGGTAAGGCCGGTGGATCCTTGGTTGCGAGGAACCTCATCGACATCCTTGCCGAAAAACACTTTGAGCCCATGATGACTCGTTTCTACGTGGCTGACACCGCACGGAGGAGAATCCAAGTCGCGGTTCGCGCAACCAGCCAGCGTCAACATCCATGCAGTAGACAGGGACAAAACCAACCGTCTCATCGCCGTTCCTTGGTGAATCCGATTGTTTGTCCGGAGAGTAGGACTGCCTGCCTCGGATCATCATCCTAACGTGTGTTTTGGCGCGTGACGCGAATCACGCTTATTGCGCTCGCCATTAGGAACCCAAAAAGAACGCATTTGACGGAATTGTCGAACGAGCGGGACTGTCAAAAGCTGCGGTGATTTGTCTCCCAGAAAAGGTCCCTTGTGGACGTCCTCTTTCGGGGTCACGGAAGCTGCCCTCAGCGCAGGGGTCGGCTCCGGCGTAAGCTGAGTTTAAGTGGCCGCGACCGGGCATTATTGGAGAGCTGGCAAATGCATATTGGCCTTGTCGGAGGGATCGGCCCTGCGGCGACTGATTTTTACTATCGGCGCCTGATTTCAACGTTTGCCAGCAAAAAGGCGGCGCTTGAGCTGACAATCGTGCATGCCGACACTGCAACGCTCCTCGTCAATCTCGCAAGTCATGCCGCCGCAACTCAAGTCGCCATCTTTATTAAGCTGACTAACCGCTTGGCGGCGGCGGGGGCCGAGTGTGTCGCTATCACATCCATCGCCGGCCACTTCTGTATCGACGCGTTCAAGGCGTCGTCCGTGCTACCCGTTGTTGACATGATTTTCGAAGTTAACCGAGCCGTTGAACAACGAGGCTTCGAGCGAATCGGCATCCTGGGAACCCGCACGCTCATGGAGACGCGCCTTTATGGAGGCGTTCCCAGCGTGGAAGTAGTTCCGCCCAGCGGCCAGGATCTGGAGGACGTGCACCAGGCCTATGTTGCGATGGCTGCGTCCGGGATCGTTACAGAACGTCACAGCGCGGTTTTCACCGCGGCCAGCAAAAAGCTGCTGAATGAATCCGGCGTCGAGGCAATCATGCTCGGAGGCACCGACCTCGCATTGGTGTTCAACGAGCGAGACACCGACTTCCCGCTCATCGACTGTGCCGGCATCCATGCGGACGCCATCGCTAAATTGGTCACCACCTGAGATTGTCGTGACGTCGGCACCCTGCCGCGAAGGGGTGCGCTCGCCGAGTGCATCGGGTGGCAAATGGTGTCGTCCAAGAGTTCCGTCTGCAGGTGGACGGCCGTGCGGGGCCGTGTACCTTCGTATCCACGGGTATTTTCGGGACCGCGCTTCGGCACCTTGAATAATGGGCGGTTTATATTCTAACGCGGCTGCTCGCCATTATTGAGCATCTGCAGTAGTCTCGAGGTCAGTTCACTGAATGGCTGGTGCGTCGAGTCCGGGCGAGAAGGCTCGGGGGATCGGGCAGGGAATCTGATCGAATGAGACGTGACACGTCGCGATACTTCTACGATTCATTCACTCGGCAACAGTGGGCGCGATTCGGTACGGGAAACTACCAGGTTGACCCAACTGCGTTGACATTGCTCAAGGGTGTCAATGAGCCCTTGCCTTTATTGGAGGTAGAGGAGGTCATTGGACCCCTTTGCCGGCTCCTTGATATACAAATGCAGGCCAATGACGTCAGTCCTTTCGTGATTGCAGTGGCCGGTAGCGTAGCTGTCGGAAAGAGCACCTTCTCCAGGGTGCTCCGCACGTTGCTGGCTCAGGCGGGTCGGACAGTAGAACTGGTCGCTACCGACGGCTTCTTGTGGCCAACCGCGATTCTTGAAAAGCGAAACCTGATGCATCGTAAGGGCTTTCCGGAAAGCTATGATCTTGAAAGGATGCTGGTGTTTCTGGCGGAGCTAAAGGGAGGGAAGACGGAGCTTCGGCTGCCTGTCTACTCCCATGAGTTGTACGATATTGTCCCAGGACAGTTTCAAACCATAAACCACCCGCAAGTTCTGATTCTAGAGGGGCTCAATGTCTTGCAAGGGGCGTCCCGGGATGGCGCCAGCGTGGCTGCAGACTACTTTGACTTCAGCGTCTACCTCGATGCGGATCAAATTCACGTGGAGCATTGGTACGTCGAGCGGTTCTCGGTACTTCAGAGAACAGTCTTCCAGCGGCCGACCTCCTATTTTCATCACTTCAAAGATCTGCGGCCGGCGGAAGTGAGAAAAACGGGGCAGGGAATATGGCGGTCAATCAATCTGCCAAATCTGCTCCAGAATATTCAACCCACGCGGGAGCGTGCGTCTGTGATATTGCGCAAAGGTCAGTCGCACGAAGTGAAAGAAGTGCTCTGGCGGCATTTACTCGATGGCTAAGTGGATTCAGCGGCGCCCGTTCGCGACACTGCCTATCTAACTCTATCGAGCAGTTGACTAACACACTCCGCAAGACCTTCTAAGCGGAGCCGCGGGTGTCGAAGTGCATTCCGCGCATATACATATGCGCATCGCGCATGAGAGGCGGTCGCCCTTACCTTACAATGGCAGCTGGGCCCACCGTTGCACGGAAACTCCATGACTCTGGTAGATCAAGAACGCGTCTTGTCCGTCCGCCACTGGAACGAATCGGTGTTCAGCTTCTCGACGACACGAAGTCCGAGCCTGCGCTTCGAGAACGGCCACTTCGTGATGCTGGGCCTGCATATCGGCGGCAGGCCGCTGCTGCGCGCATACAGCATCGCGAGTGCCAACCACGAGGAGCAGTTGGAGTTCCTCAGCATCAAGGTGGGCGACGGGCCGCTCACGTCGCGGCTTCAGCACGTGAAGCCCGGCGACGAGGTTCTCGTCAGCCGCAAGCCGACCGGTACGTTGCTGTTGCGCGACCTGAGGCCTGGAAAGCGATTGTTCATGCTGGCATCGGGCACCGGTCTTGCGCCTTTCATGAGCCTTATCAAGGATCCGGAGACGTACGAGCGGTTCGAGAGGATCATCCTGGTTCACAGCGTTCGCTACCGCAGTGAGCTTGCTTACCGGGATTTTATCGAATGGGACTTGACGCACTATGAGTATCTCGGCGATCGCGTTCGAGATCAGCTGACCTACGTACCGACGGTCACGCGCGAGCGGTTCCGTCATCAAGGTCGCATCACGGAGCTCATTGAGACCGGAAAGCTGTTCAAGCAAATCAATGTGTCCGCGCTCGATCCCGCCACCGACCGAGTGATGATCTGCGGGGGACCCGAGATGCTGACGGACGTATCGAGGATATTGAACACGCGGAGCTTTCAGATCTCCCCGGGTGTGGGCGAGGCGGGTGACTACGTCATTGAGCGGGCCTTTGTGCAGCGCTGACCCGCGATTATGTCAACTCGCAGCTGGTTTCCCCCGATCGCCTTACGCCACCTGGGTCAGCATAGGCTTGGCTCCAGACCACGATGCCGGGCGCGCTGAATTGCCCGATCTTGCGGTGCTCGAGACTCGGCATATCATCGTAGTGCCATGTTGCCGGGCCGCGTGACTCGCGCATGCAGTCGCTATACGATGAGCTGCGGATTGCGATTGCCGGCGGGTCATAAAAACCATAGGGGTGAATCATGAAGTCAATCTCATTGGCGTTTGCCAGCGTCTGCTCGATGCTGGTCGCATCCGCCGTCTTGGCCGCGCCAAGTGGATTTCCGAAGCAGGCAATCGTTAATGCCGTCGATGAGGCGAAACTAACCGTGCTCGCCGGCAACACACGTCCCGAAGCGAATGCGGCCAATGACCAAGGCGCAGTCGAAGGTTCAATGCCGATGCAGCACATGCTGCTGCAGTTGAAGCGCACGCCCGAGCGAGAAGCGGCACTCACCCAACTGATCGACGACTTGCACAACTCGCAGTCGGCGAGTTTTCATCAGTGGCTCACCCCGCAAGAGTTCGCGGCACATTACGGGGTTGCCAGCGAAGACGTGGCCACAGTGACGCGTTGGCTGCAATCGCAAGGCTTGACGGTGAACGGCGTGACGCCGAGCGGCTTACTCATCGACTTCAGCGGAACGGCCGCGCAGGTGACTCAGGCGTTTCGCACCGAAATACACCACTATCTCGTGGACGGCGTGTCGCATATCGCGAATGCCAGCGATCCGAAAATTCCGGCGGCACTCGCGCCGGCAGTGGCGGGAGTCGTGTCGCTGCACGATTTTCGCCCGAAGGGACAACTCGTGCCGCGGCCTAAGCCGGGCTATACCTATACCACCACGAACGGCACCTTCCACGCGTTGGTCGCCGGTGACATCGCCACGATTTACAACCTGAAGCCGTTGTTCGATGCGGGATACACCGGCAAGGGCCAGACGATCATGGTCGTGGAAGACACGTATCTTTATACCACCAGCGATTGGGCGGTCTTCCGCGACACGTTCGGTCTGAAGAAGTATTCTGCGGGGTCACTGAGTCAGGTCAGTCCGTTGGGCGGCATCCCTTGCACGAACCCGGGATTCCAGGGCAAGAAAAAAGATCCGGGTTACGGCGATGATGGTGAAGCCGCCATCGACGTGCAATGGGCGTCGGCGGCGGCCCCAGATGCTGCCATCGTTCTGGCGGCGTGCGAAGACACGACGACGACATTCGGTGGGCTTATCGCATTGGTCAACGCGCTCGGCGGGTCGAACGGACCGCTGCCCTCGGTGGTCAGCATCAGCTACGGCGAGGCCGAAACCGTCAACGGGGAGAGCGCCAACCTCACCTATTACCTTGCTTATCAACAAGCGGCTGCGGAGGGCGTGTCAGTGTTCGTTTCCTCCGGCGATGAAGACGCGATGAGCGCCGACAATGGCAACGTGGCGAAGCACGGCATCGGCGTCAGCGGCTTCACCTCAACGCCCTACAATGTATCGGTGGGCGGCCTGGATTTCGGCTATACCGCCTTGGACGTAGATCCATCCATCTATTGGAGCGCGACCAACAGTCCCACGTTCAGCTCCGCGCTTTCGTATATACAAGAGATTCCGTGGAACGGATCATGTGCCAGCACTCTGCTGAGCGCCTACTACGGCGGAACCACCCCAGCCGTGTTTTGCAACTCGACCGAAGTCACCACCAGCACGAATCCATTAAGCTATTTTTTGAACGCCTTTGGCGGTAGTGGCGGACCCAGCGGGTGCGCCCTAGGCTCCCCGACGATCGCCGGCGTCGTCAGCGGCAGCTGCGTGGGCTATCCGAAGCCGCAGTGGCAGAGCGGATTGTTCGGAAATCCCAACGACGGGGTGCGCGACATCCCGGATGTATCATTGTTCGCTTCCAATGGCATCTTCGACGCTTACTACGTCGTGTGCTGGTCCAATCCGGATCTGAACGTCGGCGGCGGATTCAACTGCACCGGCGCGCCGAGCACTTGGGCTGGCTTCGGGGGCACGTCGGTATCGTCCCCCATCATGGCGGGAATCCAGGCGCTGGTGGATCAAAAGACCAAGAGCCGCTGGGGTAATCCCAACACGGTGTACTACGCCTTGGCAAAAAGCGAGTACGGTAAGGCAGGATCAACCGCCTGCAATTCCACGACGGTGGCGAAGACCGGCAACAGTTGTATCTTTTATGACGTCACGCAAGGCGATATCGTTGGCGCCTGCAAGAAATTCAAGGGTACGGCCTATGACTGCTTCCTGGAGAAGGGTGATAAGTACGGGATTTCCTCGACGTCCGACAGCAGCTCTGACCCGGCCTATTTCACAAATGTCGGCTGGGACTTTCCGAGCGGCATAGGCTCGGTCAATGCCTACAATCTCGTGATGGAGTGGCCCAGCTGGTAGTGCTGTCTACGGGGACCAGATGGCTTCGTCGCTGAGGTTCGGATTCGGCTTCGATGTGAGGAACCCGGCGGACTGGCACAAACCGTCTGCTGACCTCTACGCCGAGACGCTGGAGTTCATCGCCTGGACGGAAGGTCTCGGGTTCGAGAATTGTTGGTTTGCAGAACACCACGGCATTGATGACGGCTATTTGCCTTCGCCCCTGGTCATGGGCGCCGCGGTGGCGGCCAAGACCAAGCACATGCGCATCGGGACCGGCGTTGGGCTGCTGCCACATTACCATCCGGTTCGTTTCGCCGAGGACACGGCCGTGCTCGACAACATTTCCAATGGCCGTGTCGAACTCTGCATGGGAATTGGCTACCTCAAATTCGAGTGCGAGGCGTACGGCATCGAGTCCAAGACGCGCGGTAGACGTTCCGATGAGATACTCGAGATCGTGCGGCGGCTCTGGGAAGGAGAGACCGTCACCCACAAAGGCGAGTTCTATGACATTAGGAAGGCGCGAATATTCCCCCTGCCGGTCCAAAGGCCTCGCATACCGATGTTCATCGGCGCTGTGGCGCCTCCCGGCTTGACTCGCGCCGCGCGATTTGGCGATGGCTACGCCGGCCCGTTGGCAAACTGGCCCGCGTATCTGGAAGCCGTGAAAGCGTGCGGGAAGCCCGAATCGAGCGCACGAATCATCTCGCTGGACGCTGCCGACATGTGGTCTGTGGTATCGGACGATCCGGAGTCCGCGCTCAACGAGATCGCGCCGCATTGCTACTATCAGATCAACACGTACGCTGAATGGCAAAAGGATACGGACTGGGGGAAGAATTACATCAATCGGATGGATTTTGAGACATTCAAAAAAAGCGGCGCGATCAAGGCCATGACTCCGATGGACGCGATCAAATACATTCGAGCTCGCCAGGAATTAGCCCCCATCGAGGCTTTCTGTTTGCAGGTCCCCTCAGGAATGCCCCTAAAAGCCTACGCCAAGTTCGCGGAGACCTTCGCCAAAAAAGTACTGCCTGCCTTCCGTTGAAGCGGACTGCCGTCCTGCCGGTCGTCTAAGATGACATTCTTGCTGCGAGATCAACTCACTGCTCGACCTCGATGCGCCAATGCGTAGTCGATTGCCGCGCAGACTGCCGCCCCCTGCGCCAAATTGCATTGCGCGTGAGTCACTCGAGGGCTGTCGGGGTAGACCTCGGTGGTGGTCTTGTACGGTGCGTTGGTGATGCTTGCGCAAAGACCGAGCTGCTTGAGCGGGTAGCGAATGACGCCGGGCGCCACCATGGGCGACCCGATGATCTCGCCGCGGTGATCCGCGGACGCAATATGTGTGATTTTCGCGACGGCCGCGATCACTGCCTGCTGAAACTCCGGTTGTGGGTGCTCGCTATCGTCGACAAGGTAGAAGCCGTCGGGTATTTCACCTGGCACATGCACTACCCCGTCTCGGGCGGCGAGCGCAGGGCGAAACTCGGACTCATCAGTATCCGTAGTTTCATGCAAATCGATATGCACAAGAACGCGTTCGCGGAAGGGCGCGACGAAGCGCATGAGGGCAGCTGACTCCGGAGCGGGACTCTCGTCGCGAAATGATCGATTCGGATCGATCGCGCTGATGTTCCAGCGATGGACGACTTCGTAGGCCCAAGGGCTGACGCATGGGGCGACGACCAGATTGACCCGTCCCGCATACGCCGCGCCGTGATGGTCGACAAACTGCAGCGCTCCGTGGACACCACTTGTCTCGTAGCCGTGTACCCCACCCGTCACCAGCGCGCAGGGAAGGGTATCGCACCAGCCTTGGCTCCTGATCGCGAAGAGGGGATATTGGTGAGGGTGGTATTCAAGGCAGTCATATTGCAGAACGTCGTAGCGCGAACGCAGGGTGTCGACGACGCGTCGTACGTCCGCTTCGTAGCTGCGCTTGATCGTCTGGCGGGATTTCCAGGTGGCCACTTCGGGTTTGCCCCACGGGACTCCCGGCTTCCCAATCGGATCGGAGGCGTGGCTTGTCATGTTGTGAATATCCTTAGAAACATGTCAGGGATTGACGTTCCTTACCCAGTCGGACTTCGTGCGGAGACGGCGCGATATCGGCAAGTCGGACGCGGCCTGAGCGCGCGTTCGTTGAGCGATCTGTTCATTCCAGATTATCCTACGCTCTTGACTAATAGCGCGTCGAGCTTGCAGCGGGCGGTTGAACGCTGACAACAGAACGACAATTACAAGGGGAAGCGCATGTCGGACGATCGGACTCGGGAATTGAGCAGGCGGGAATTCATGCAAGGGACCGCCACGGGCTTGGCTCTCGCGGCGGCCCCGGCCGTGGTGCTGGCCGCGGCCCAGCCTAAGCATGCTGACAAGGCCGCGGTTCTGGCACAGATCCCAAAGATGCACGCCGAGAATGTGACACGGCTGCAGGAGTGGATCGCACTGCCGTCGATTGCGGCGGAGAACCGCAACTACCCTCAAGGTCCCGAGTACATGGCCAAGCTCGCGCAGGCGGCGGGCTTTAGCGGCGTGAAACTCGTCCCCACGTCGGGCAAGCCCGGGGTGTTCGGCAAGATCGACGTGGGTGCGCGCACGACGATGGCGATCTACTTCATGTACGACGTGAAACAATTCGTGCCGGAGGAGTGGAGTTCGCCACCACTCGAGGCGCGCATGGTGGAAAAGGCGGGTCTGGGCACCGTCTGCATGGGCCGCGGCGCCGTGAATCAAAAGGGACCCGAGAACTCCTTTCTAAGCGCATTGATGGCATTCAAGGCCGCCGGGAAAACATTGCCGGTGAATCTGGTGCTCGTGTGCGAAGGCGAGGAGGAGATTGCCTCGCCGCATTTCCACGAGATCATCGAGACGCCTGAAGTACTGACGGAGCTGACAAAGTGCGCCGGTGTCTTCATGCCGGAAGCGGGGCAGGACCGCGACGGCGGCGTGGAGGTGTCGCTGGGCGCCAAGGGGGTCGTGGAACTCGAGTTGGTATCGAGCGGAGAGGTATGGGGGCGCGGCCCGGCACATGATGTGCACTCGAGCCTCGAGGCCCAAGTGGACTCGCCGACCTGGCGCCTGGTACAGGCATTGAACACACTGGTCGGACTGGACGGGCACACTCCGGCCGTAGAGGGATTTTTCGATCGAGCGAAGCCCTTGACGGCAGCACAGGAACAAATGATTCGCGTGCACGCCGAGAAGACCGCAGAAGCCACGGTGAAACAGGCGCTGGGAGTACGGCGCTGGGTCCACGACAAGAATTGGCTGGACTCGTTGATGCTGCTGGAATCGCAGCCTACGATCAATATCGAGGGGCTGGTGGCGGGCTACACAGGTCCCGGCGGAAAGACGGTATTGCCTCACAAGGCCGTGGCCAAGATAGACATGCGCTTGGTGCCTGACATGACCGCCGCCGACACGCTCGCCAAGCTCAAGGCGCATCTGGCCAAACACGGGTTTGCCGACATCGAAGTCAATATGAGCGGCGGGTACGACCCCACGCAAACCGATCCGGGCAGCAGGCTCATTCAGACTCAGCTGTCGACCTACCGGAAGCTGGGGCTCGATCCGCAGCTGTGGCCGCGCTCGGCGGGTTCGTGGCCGGGCCACGTATTTACCGACGCACCCCTGAAGTTGCCGGCCGGGCATTACGGACTGGGCTACGGCACCGGTGCGCACGCACCGGATGAATACTATGTGATCGAGTCAAGCAACCCTAAGGTAGCGGGGATGGACGGAGCGATCGCATCGTTCGTGGAGTACCTATACGCACTGGCCTAGTGGTTCTCTTCTTACCTGAAATCGACCAGCTCCGGCGATGGGGGGGGTTTGAAATGACTGGTTTCCGTCGTCGCTCGGCTACGCCCTCAAATCTCCGTCCAAGATCGCAGCAATCCGTGGTAGTGCGACGTGAGCCGCACCAGGCAGTCGGGATCCGCGCCGGTCTGGGTGAGACGTTGAATGGTGCGGTCAAGCTCGAATAATTGCTCGCGCTGCAAATCATTGCGAATCAAACTCTGGATCCAAAACACCGCGGCCAGACGCTCGCCGCGGGTGACGGCTGCGACACTGTGGCGAGAGGTTGAGGAGTATACGACCATGTCGCCCGCTGCCAGTTTTGCGCCTTGATGTTCGAAATCCGTTTCGACGAGGAGATCGCCGCCGTCATAGGATTCAGGGGCGGATATGAAGAGAGTCGCCGACAGATCGGTGCGCAGCTTATGCGCGCTACCGGGTACCACGCGCACCGTGCCGTCGACGTGCGTGCCGAAGTACATTCCTAAACCATAGCGGTTGAAAACTGGGGGATACACTCGGTTTGGCAGCGCCGCGCTGATAAAGAGCGCATTCCGCTCGAGCTGCGTGATGATCAAATCGCCGAGTTCGCGCGCCATTGCGCTCGCCTCATCCAATTGCTGATTGCTCTTAACGGGCGCTCCCTGGAAACCTGCCGTGACGCGGCCGTCCATCCAGGGGGCGCTCGCGTCCCCGAGGGAGGCACGCAAGGTATTCAATTGGTCTGCGCTCAGCAATTGCGGGATGCGTAGAAACATTGCTAAAGGCTCGCCGGCCTAGAATTACGAATGGATAGCGCAGGTAAGCCCTGTAACGCCTCGCGTGCAGCCAGACGCACCGACGGGTTGCCGCCCGCCGCCGCGCGTTCAAACCAGACCGCGGCCTCGTCGATGCGGCCGGCATCGCGCAGCAGGCTGGCCCAGTTGTATTGGCCCCGAAAATAGCCGGCTTCAGCCGAACGCCGATACCAGTCGGCCGCGCCCGCCGCGTTGCGCGGCGTACCCCAGCCTTGCTCGCAGCAGCGCCCGACTAGATTCATGGCGCGCTCATGCCGCTGCTCGGCCGCCCTGAGGTAGTAATGAAAGGCAGCCGTTGGATTTTGCGCAGTGCCGCGGCCATCGAGGTACATATGCCCGAGGTTGTATTGTGCCCACGCATGACCCCCATTAGCGGCACGGCGAAAGTATCCGACCGCGGCAGCCGGGTCTTCGACGGTGCCCCAGCCGTTGTCCAGACACCGCCCGACCATATTGAGGGCCTCGAGATCGCCGCTCGAGGCCGCGCGCCGAAACCATTTGAGCGCGCTCCCCGGATCCTTCGCCAATCCAGTTCCCTCGAGGAGCATGCGGCCATAGCAGACCTGTGCATCCGCCAAGCCCTCCGCGGCGGCGACGTATACCCAGCCAGCAGCGTGCCCGGCGTCCTGCCCGAACAGGGCCTTCAATCTGGGCGATCCCATATGGGCGAGAAGCTTGACGATCGATACGGCAGCCACGCCTTGTCCCTCGGTCAGAAGCGGTAGGTCGCCGTGCCGATGAGTGTGCGGCCGGCGCTGGGAAGTGCGTGATTTTCTTGCACGCCGGTGTAGTAGACGCCGGTGAAGTATAGCTTGTCGGTGACGTTGTTAAGATTCACCTGGAGCTTGAAGTGCTCGTTGATTTTGTAGGATGCCATTGCGTTGAACACCACGTACTGCGGCACGCCTGCAGTGTTTTCGGTGTCGGCATAGCGATGACTGACGGCGGTAAATCCGCCTCCCAAAGTCCAGCCTGAGGCGGGTTCGACCGTGGTCCAGAGATTGGCACCATCGTGCGGCGTGTTGGGAGCGAAGCGACCTACCGAGAGAGGATCGGTACTGCTGGCCGTGATCTTATCGTTCAAGTGGCTATAGTTCGCCGTGATCTCCCAAATGTCGGTGAGGTAACCGGATGCGCCCAGTTCTATTCCCTTCACTTCTTGGTCGAACGGCGCTTCTTGCACCGTCGGATCGTCTGGATCTGAAATTCGCACGTTTTTCACGCGCGTATCGAACAGGGCGCTCGTCAGTTCAATCCGACCGTTCAGCAGCTTTACCTTGCCTCCGAGCTCGACCGTGCTGTTTTTCTCGGGAGCCAGACTATTGTCGGAAGGCGCGATGATGAGGTATTCGATCGCAGGGTTGTAGGATGTCCCGTAAGATAAATAGTAACTCTGCGCGTGATCGGGCTTGAAGATGACCGCAGCCCGCGGGCTGACGAAAGTGTCGGTACGGTCGAAACCGGTGCCCGATATCGGCTCACTGAAACTGCTCTTGAAGCGGTCCCAGCGCAATCCCAGGTCGACGTCCCAGTGAGGTCCGACCGCCATGCTGTCCAATAGGTAGGGGCTCACGTCGTTGCCGCGGCCCTTGGGTATCGAGTAAACGTTTAGCGGTGTGGGCGGGTAGTAGAAAGGCACAGGCGCGAGCAAGGGGGTTGCGGGAATGTCGTCCAAACCGTTCTGGTAACGGCTTACATTGGATTGCTCTTTGCTGAGCTCGAGTCCGGCGGTGAGTGAGTTGGAGTAGCTGCCCCGATCGAATTTCGTGGTGACATCGGTGCGATTGATCGCAAGACTCGTGGTGCCGGCGCTGCTGGGCTGATCACGTGAGACCGTGATGTCGGCATACGGCGTGCCGGGCGGTGGTGCGTCGACAAAATCATTACCGAGGAACGAACCAGTCACCAAGTACTGAAATCCGTAGTTCGCGTAACGGGCGCTATCACTGATGGTTATCCGATCATTGATATCATGCTCAAACCGGAGGCTGCCGATATTGGTATTGGTCCGAGTCCGGTCGTAGTTGGCCAGGCCATAGAAATTGCTGCGGTCCACGTGCGCAGGCTCGCCGTCGATGAAGGGAATGCCGTAATCCGGCAGATTGTTCTCCACCTGTTTGTAATAGCTCAATGTCAGACGGGTCGGTGTGTCGATGCCCATGGCGAGCGTCGGCGCAACCCCATACGAATCGTAGTGAACCTGATCCCGGTCGACGACGCCGTTGCTCTGATCCATCACGGTGACGCGGAGGGCCGTACTAGCGCTCAAGGGATGGTTAAAGTCACCTGTGGCCCGAAAGTAATTCGCTTGACCTCCCGACACGTTGATCGCGGCAAGCGGCGTCAGCAGCGGCTGTTTACTGATGCTATTGATGACGCCGGAGGTCGAGCCGCGGCCGAACACCGCGGAGGCGGGGCCCAGCAGAACCGCTAATGCCTCTGTATTGAATGTATCGCGGCGGTATTGACCGATATCGCGCACACCGTCCATGAAGAAGCTGTCGGGGACCGAGAGACCGCGCAAGTTCACCGAATCACCGTGAGCACCGCCTTCGCCGGAGTTCAAGGTAACGCCGGTACGCTGCGCAGCGCTTCCTGCACGAGGGTGAGGTGCTCTTCGGTCAACTCCTTCCTGTCGATGGTGTCGATCGACTGCGAGATGTCCATTCCGCTCTGGATGGTAGTGCCCGTGACCTCGATGCTCTGTAACGTGGTCTGATCCGTTGACCCGTCACTGCCGGCTCGAGCCGTAACCGACGCGAAAGCGGTGACTGCGACGCTGGCGGCGGCGAAGCGCCCAGGGCCTCTCTCGCAGAAGGTCTCGATCCGGCAATTTGTCACGAAGCACCCCCAAATCAGAATCCCATAAAATGCTAACACGAATCATTATCATTAGCATTATTCGTGCGATTGAACAGAATGACGACAAGGACCGTCCGAAGGCGGGGTATGCTGACTCGAACCACGAACGAGACAAGGCAGTAAACCAAGATCACGCCAAGCGGTACTCACTTGGCTCGTCCGTTACGCCCCGCGACGCCTCGATGTTTACAAGTGAGAATCGCCAATGTTCCTGAGTGCGATTGGTACTGCGCTCCCCGAAAAATGCTACTCGAAGGACGAATGTTGGAACGCGTTCAGAGCTTCCGATTGGTTTCAGCGTCTCGACGCACGCTCCCATGCGATCGCACAGCTGGTTCTAACCCGAGATAATGGAATGGAGGAGCGGTGGCTCAGCGTTGATTCCCTCGATGAGGTCTTCGCCATCAACCCGGACGTCTTGCATCGCCGGTTTGCCACCCACGCGCCCGCTCTGGCGTCTGCGGCAGGTCTGTCGGGATTGCGCAACGCCGGGGTATCTGCGGACCAGATCGACGCCGTCATCGTCACTACCTGCACGGGATACTTATGTCCGGCACTCAGCGGCTACGTGATTGAGCGCCTGGGTTTGCGAGCCGATGTCCTTGCGTTCGACTTGGTCGGCCAGGGATGCGCTGGAGCACTTCCCAACTGGCAGCTCGCGAGTGCTCTACTAGCCGCTGGACACTGCAATCATGTCCTGTCAATTTGCGTCGAGGTCTGCAGCGCGGCGATGTATCTTGATAATGACCCGGGTGTCTTGATCAGCGCGTGCCTATTCGGCGATGGGGCGGGAGCAGCCGTCTTATCTCGATATCCGATCGCGACGCATCGCCGTGTCGAATGGAAGCATACCGCTTCGCTCATCGACCCCACCGAGCGAGCCGCCCTTCGATTCGATCATCAAGGCGGAATGCTGCGGAACATTTTGACGCGAGCGGTACCGCAACTCGCCGCACAATACGCAGAGGATGTTCTCCATGAGATGCTCGAGCGCGCTGAGATCGGACAAAGCCAAATCCGCGAGTGGATCTTCCATGCCGGGGGTCGCGACGTCTTGCTTGCGCTTGAGACGCGTCTTGGGTTGCTTCCCCATGCATTGCGTTACAGCCGAGAGGCGCTTCGCCGATACGGTAATCTGAGCAGTGGATTTGTCTACTTTGTACTCGAGGCCGCACTCCGCGATCGCGCGCCGGGTGGGTGGTGGTGGCTTTCCTCATTCGGTGCAGGGTTTACCTGTCATGGCGCGCTGCTGGCGGTCCAGTGAGGGATTGTCGATGACAGCTCCCCGCTGTGTACGCCCCGAGGCTCTCGATGATCTCTCTCCCGAGGATCCGAAGGCACTGCAGTCGCGCCGTGATCTGCAGCGAGTGCACCGGGTCATGCGGTCGGTGTCTGCACTTAACCATGCCCTGTCCCGTCTTCGGCTCGCGGCGCGTCCGACGAGAATCCTGGAACTGGGCGCAGGCGATGGAAGCTTATTGCTTCGCCTGGCGGCGGCGATAAGACCTCGCTGGTCCGGTGTTCAACTCACGCTCCTTGACCGGCAATCCGTCGTAGCCTCGGAAACGCTCGAGAGTTATCTCGGATTCGGCTGGGAAGTGACTACCGTTTGCGAGGATGCCCTGACCTGGGCACGGCAATCGGCCGAGCAACACTACGATCTGACAATCGTCACGTTGTTTTTACATCATTTTGGAGATTTAGAATTGCGGGAGCTGCTTCGCTGCGTGGCATTGCAGAGTCGCGCATTCATCGCGATCGAACCCCGACGAGAAATGCTCGCGAAAGTGGGGAGTCGATTGATCGGCCTCCTTGGCGCGAACACGGTCACCCGGGGGGACGCGGTCAAAAGCGTCGCTGCAGGCTTCACCGCTGCTGAAATCACTGCCGCGTGGCCGGCGACTGAGAAGAGCTGGTGGACTGAGGAGTTTCGTGTGCTACCGTTTTCACACGGCTTTATTGCGGCGCAGAATTGCGCGCGGATAACGCATGCCTGATGCCACCGACGCCGATGCCTTGGTCATCGGTGCAGGTCCCGCCGGCGCGGCGACCGCGATATTGCTGAAAATGGCCGGCTGGCGGGTGATTCTCGTCGAGAAGAGCTCGTTCCCGCGGCAGAAAGTCTGCGGCGAGTGCCTTTCGGCAGGCAGTCTCGCACTGCTCGATCAGCTCGGCGTCGGCGCCGCGGTTCGGGATCGAGCCGGACCGGAACTGCATCGAGTCGGATGGATGAACGGGGACTCGATGCTCATTGCGCACTTGCCTCCGTGTACCGACGGTCCTTACCCGTACGGCCGCGCGCTGGGTCGGGACCAACTGGACGCGATTCTCGTCAGACGGGCTATCGAACTCGGCGTTGTTCTGGTTCAGCCGGGCAAAGTCCGATCGGTGAGCGGCGAGTCGGGAACTTTCGAGTGCAGCATCGTACCGAGTGCTCAAGATTCCACCCAGCCCGGTCGTTTGCAAGAATCGGTCATAAGGCGCGTGCGGGTAGTGGTAGACGCGCATGGGTCTTGGGAGGAAGGCCCTGATGTCGGTAGACACTCCGCATCTCGTCGGCCGCGCCTCGGGTCCGACCTCTTCGGCTTCAAAGCGAGTTTTCTCAACGCAACTGTGCCGCAGGGCCTATTGCCCGTGCTTTCGTTTCGCGGCGGGTATGGGGGTTTAGTCATGGCTGAAGATCGACGGTTGACGCTCGCGGGCTGTATTCGTCGCGATAATTTAGCTGGATGGCGCGGCCACTTATCCGGCACGCCGGCTGGTGTCGCGTTCGAGCTGTACTTGCGGGCTTCCTGTCGCGGAGTGAGGGAAGCGTTGGCCGGTGCAATCCGGTCGGGGCCGTGGTTGTCGATTGGACCGTTGCGGCCGTACATTCGGCTGAAGGGGCCCGCTCGATTATTTCCCGTCGGCAACGCCGCAGCGGAAACGCACCCGCTGATCGGTGAAGGGATGAGCATGGCACTGCAGTCGGCCTTTTTGTTGGTCGGCCACCTTGTCAAGCAACCTGCCCACGAGATCGATACGACCCGTGCACTTGAAATTCATCGAGCGTATTGTTCTGCTTGGCGCAGCGCCTTCGCGCTGCGCCTGCGTCTCGCGGCAATCTTTGCTCACGTCGCGATGCGCCCGGTGCTGAGCCTGCCAGTCACGCGGCTGTTGCTGAATTGCCCTCAGCTGTTGACTGCGGCGGCTCACCTGGCTGGCAAGGCTCGAATGCCCGTCACCCAATCGCTGCAGTTCGAAGGTATCGTATGAATACATTAAACACACTGATGGACATTTTAGCCCGCGACTATTGCGTCGCCCGCGAGAAGATCCAACCCGAAGCGACCTTGGAAACCCTCGGGCTCGACTCCTTGAGCGTGCTGGAGCTCATGTTCAAGATCGAGGATCGATACCAAGTGAAAATTACAGGCGACACGCCCACCGACCTCCTCACCGTAAGCGACGTCGTGCGCTACATCGACAGCCTCCGAGATTCTGCGGCCCATAAGCTCAACCCGGTGGAAGCTTCGTCCGACACATGACATTGCGACGAGTCGCGGTGACAGGTCTGGGTGTGGTCACCCCCCTCGGCAATTCTGCCGAAGAGCTTTGGAACAATCTCGTCGCGGGGCGCTCAGGCGTGCAGCGCTTGCCTCTCTCGATCTCCCAGGGATTACGCTCGCCCATCGGTGCGTCGGTGAATTTCGAGGGCAGGAACCATTTCGAGGCGCCCCGGTTACGCCTGCTCGATCGGGTCAGCCAGTTCGCGTTGGTCGCCGCCCGCCAAGCGATCGTGGATTCCCGGGTAGACTTCGCTGCCGAAAAGCGCGAACGGTGTGGAGTCTTCGTGGGTACAAGCATGGGAGGCGCCGAAACCACCGAGGAGGGGTACCACACGCTGTACGCGCAGCAATCTGATCGGATCAAGCCTTACAGTGTTCTCAATGCGATGGCCAACGCGCCGGCCGCTTGGATCGCGATTGACTACGGTCTTCAGGGCCCCCTATTGACGTACTCGACGGCCTGTTCGTCCTCGGCGGTAGCGCTGGGCGAGGCGGCGAGACGAATCCAGCACGGCGACGTGGACGTGATGCTGGCAGGTGGCACCGAGGGGCCTTTGGTCGTCGGCGTGCTGCGCGCTTGGGACGCCATGAGGACGCTGGCGACCGAGGACCCGGGCGATCCGTCCGCTTCCTGCCGTCCTTTTGCCGCCACGCGGTCGGGCTTGGTGCTTGGCGAAGGGGCGGCATTCGTGGTGCTCGAGGAGTGGGATCACGCGCTCGCTAGGGGCGCCATTATTCATGCGGAACTCGCGGGATATGGCCTCACCAGCGATGTGACTCATATCACCCGACCCAGCGTCGAGGGTCAGGCGACAGCGATGCAATCGGCGCTTCGTGCGGCCCGTTTGGAGCCGGAAGCCATCGACTACATCAATGCGCACGGCACCGCGACTTTGCAAAACGACGTAGTGGAAACAGCCGCTATCAAGCTGGTGTTTGGGCGGCGTGCGCACGCCATTCCGGTGAGCTCCACAAAGTCGATGCATGGTCACTTGCTGGGAGCGGCAGGAGCTCTGGAATTCGTTATCACGATGATGAGTCTAACGAGGAGCGTAGTGCCGCCCACCATGCATCTGGACGCGCCCGATCCCGCATGCGATCTCGATTACGTGTCAGGTCAAGCGCGCGGTGTTCATTTGCGAGCCGCAATGTCCAACTCTTTTGCGTTCGGGGGCACGAACGCCGTTCTGATCCTAAGAAGAGCGTCAGAAGCCGCATCCGCTGTGTCAGATTAGCCGCTCCCTCAATCGAGGGATAGTCCTACGTGGCCCAGATCACCATTGCTACGGTCAGCAGTCCCATCAAAGTGATTAATACGTTGTGGCCCCAACGCGCGATCAATTCGAGCATAGTCGATCTCCTGTGAGTAAAGCGGATGATGCAACCCGGCGCATCGCTGGAATCTCTGTGCACCACTATGGGGGCCGCTCATGGCGATTCTGTGATGGCGCCATTTGCCGACACTTCATGAGAATCTGAAGATAGTCAGTGGCTTCGAGCGTCAAGCGAGGATCTGTGACGCAACGCTGAAAAGATCTCATGCAGGCTCAAAACCCTTCGCGTATTCACGCGCCCCGAATCGGGGATGAGTCGCACGCGCGAGAAGTGTGACCGGGATTTCAACAAAGCATCACCAGCCTGCAACATGTGCCGGCATAAAATCCTCGCGTGCCGCAGGGCGTCACTCGAATTCCACAGGGAGACAGCATGAAAGTTAGTGCGTTTGTTTCGCAGGCATTGTGTGGCCTGCAAGCGACTGCGTTGTCGCTGGCCGTGATTCAGATGTCCGTAGGTCCAACGCTGGCAACGGCCGCACAGGCTCCCAATGATTTGCCCAGTCCGGGGAGCCTCGGCAACGCGCAGTCACCGATCAAGCACGTCATCGTGATCATCGGCGAGAACCGCAGCTTCGACCACGTCTTCGCCACCTATCAGCCGACAGCCATCAAAGGTCGCCCGCAGGAAGTCCTGAACCTGCTGAGTGAGGGCATCGTCACTCTGCGAGGCACCAAGGCGGTCCCTGGACCGAACTGGCACCGGGCCGTGCAAAAGCAAGTCGCCGCCCAAGAATCTGTGTTCACACTGAACCCGCCGTCGACGGACTACGCGAATCTGCCCAATCCACTGGCCGGGGGCCCGTCGGGCCAGTACGCGAACCTGACAGGGTTCTGCGCAACGGCTGAGCAGTGCATCGGACTGGCAGAAGAGTTCGAGACTGGATTGCCGGACGCTTCCTATTACGCATCGCTCGCCTCTGGCGGCACCGGCCTGACGTCAGGCACGCCTGACACGCGCATACAGTGGGTGAGCGGCAGCGTGCTGGACAACAACCTGTTGCCCGGTCCGTTCCAGCTGACCAGCGCGACTCTTGCATACACGGCCTACGCCGCGAGCCCGGTGCATCGCTTCTACCAGATGCAGCAGCAGCTCAACTGCCGGCCTCGCGAGTGGGACTGGCTCAACCCTTCGGGTTGTGACGGCAAATTGTTCGCGTGGGTCGAAACCACTTTTGGCGCAGGCTCGAACGGTGATTTGCCGGGCTACACCGGCACCCCGGGTACAGCGGACTATGTCCAGAAGGGCGCTTTCGCCACCCACTACACCACCGGCGAAACCCCGGCCCCGATCACCACCGGTGAGGGTTCCACCGCCCTGGGCTTCTACAACGTGCAGCAGGGCGACGCGCCTTACTTCAAACAACTGGCGGACAGTTATGCCATGAGCGACAACTTCCATCAGTCATTTCAAGGCGGCACCGGTGCTAACCACATCATGCTGGGCCACGGCGATGCGCTCTACTTCCAAGATCAAAACGGGAACGCGATCGCCCCGCCCAATCCTGTCAGCAACCCGCAGGGCGCTCTCAGCGAGATCGAGAACCCCAATCCAAATCCAGCTGCAGTCAGCCTGGGGAGCAACAACTGGTACACGCAGGACGGCTACGGTGCCCACGACGCCGCCGGGAGTGACTATTACGGCGGGGGGACCTACAGCGATTGTTCTGACTCCAGTCAGCCCGGTGTCGGACCGGTCCTGGGATACATTCACAGCCTGGGAGTGGCGTCCCGATGCGAAGCAGGGCACTACTATCTGCTGAACAACTACAACCCTGGCTACGAGCCGCAGCTGAGCAATGAAGATGCAAGCACCTTCGACGGCATCTGGCAGGACGCTTACTATCAGGATTACGCCCTGGGCGACGGCGCCACTGCGTTCACCATCCCGCCGAATCGCAATGGCAACGGCAAGGACCCATCCAAGACAAACAGCATCGCCGACACGCTGAACAACGCGGGCATTTCCTGGAAGTACTACGGCGACCAGTTGAACGTGTTCCACACGGATCCTCACGTGACCAATAGCCCCGCCAAGGGCCAGTTGCCGGACGAGTACTGCCAAATCTGCAACCCGTTCCAGTACGACCAGTCGATCATGGAAAGCCCGGATGTGAACAAACACATCCAGGACACCACCAGCCTGTACGCGGACATCAGCAGCGGCTCGAACCTGCCGGCAGTGTCGTTCGTGAAGCCGAGCGGCCTTGTGGACGGTCACCCGGCCTCCTCGAAGCTGGACCTGTTCGAGGGCTTCGTGAAGAAGATCGTGGACGGGGTGCAGAGCTCGGCCTATGCCAACGACACCGCCATTTTCATCACCTTCGATGAGGGTGGCGGCTATTACGATTCAGGCTACGTTCAGCCGTTGGATTTCTTCGGCGACGGCACCCGCATTCCTCTGATCGTGGTCGCGCCGACGCAGTACCTGAAGGGCGCCGGCTACATCTCGCACCAGTACGCCGACCATGTTTCGATTCTGAAGTTTATCGAGCGCAACTGGCGGCTGCCGACCGTGACGCCGCGTAGCCGCGACAACCTGCCGAACCCGCTTCAGTGGCCCGTTACGCGCAGCTTTTGGGGCTTCGTCGACACCGCCGGCTATGTGCCCTACGTGAACGGCGTGCCCGGAAAGGCGGCGATCGATGACCTCTGGGATCTTTTCAACTTCCCGTCTTCGCATAGGTCCTATTAGCCGGACGCTGTGCCTCGTCATTGACAACTGGGGCCGCCGCAAAGGCGGCCCCTTTTTTGGTTCCGATCAGCCAGCTGGAATCGCTCATATCGGCTTAAAATCCATCCAGCGAGCGGATCGGAGGTAATTTGGTGCAGCACGTCGCCGAGCAGCTGAAGTCGGAGGGCTATGCCATCATCCGCGGCTTTCTGTCGCCCGCAGAGATTGCGGCGGTGTCAACCGAAGCGGACCGCCTCTATGCGGAGGGCCTCAAGCATCATGCGACATACCGCAATCGAAACCTGCTGTTCGAGGTGCTGAACGATCCCAAGGCGAAGCGCCGGGTGGTGCTGCAAGCGCATTGGACGGCTTGGATCAGCCCTCTGATGGAAGAGATGCGGCGGAGCCGCCATTACTACGCGGTGCTCGAGCCCCTTCTGGGCTGCGACATCAAGCAGATCAGTCATCAGATCCACTGGAAGCCACCGGGCGCAAAATATACTTCTTACCGCTTTCATCAAGACGCGCGTTTTCGCGAAGGTTCACTCAAGACATTCGATCATCTCGAGAGCAGCGTGACCACGGGTCTCGCCATCGACCGGCAAACGGTCGAGAACGGTGCGCTGCGCCTCTTCCCCCGCAGCCAGCGACTCGGCTATTTAGGGCTGTCGGACGATGGGCCCATCATGGTGGGTGAGACCCAGGACGAGGAGCTGCGCAAGGCCGGGCTCGATCCGGCAGGCATGATCACGGCCGAGATGGAGCCCGGGGATCTATTGCTCTGGAGGCTGTTCACCGTGCACGGGTCGGCACCCAACATGAGCGCCTATGACCGGCGCTTCATGATCAACAGCTACGTGCGCGCGAACGACAGCGATCGCGGGGAGTGGGCGTTCAAGGACGGTCAATCGAAGGCGCTCGGCGCCGAGCCTGAGATCTGCAAGTACGAGCAGCTGCGCGAGCGGCCCGGCCCGTTCTATATCGAGTCCGATTGGACCGAGGAAGCGGCAGGAACAGGGGCGACCACATAGGGGCGGCCGGCCAGGGATTTTTTCAGACCGAATGCCGCTAAAAAATAGTGCCCGACCGCCCACGCGAAGAATCCCACCATGAGCAACAAGCCGCGCCGGCTCCCCAGCGCGAGCGCCGAGCGGCAGGCCTCTTGCACTGTCACCGCCACGCCGGCGACAGCGGTGCCGCCCGGGCAGGTCTCGCGAAAGGAGTGTGCGATACCCGAGGTGGCAAAGCTCGCCTCAGCGAAACGGTCGATCACCCACCCGACGAAGAGCGGCCCCAGACCGAGGGCCAGCATGCTCAAGCAGATGTATAGAAACGCGGTGGCCGTGGCCCGGCGCCGAGCACCCACCACGTTTTGCACAACTCCGAACGTCGGGCCTAGAGAGGCATACCAAAAGAAGCCGCCGAGAGACAGCGCCGCCGCGGCACCTTTCCATCCCGGTGCCACCAGCGCGAGTATATAGAGCGGCAGTGAGATGATCCCGCCGATGGCCGGAACCAAGGCGTACCAGCGAGCGCTCCGGCGGGCGAGGAGATCAGATAGAGCGCCGCCCGCGAGAATCCCGAGTCCGACGGCCAGGCCACCCGAGACGGCGCTGATGAGCCCGATCGAGGTCGAGTCGATCTCGAATTCGCGGCGAAAGTATGCGGGAATGAAGTAGTAGAAGCCGTACGCGGCGAACGCTCCGAGGGTGAGGGCAAGCACCATGTGCAGGATCGGGCGATCGAAAATCAAGGCCGCGGCGACTGCACGAAGCTCGGCGAACTCGTGACGCATCGAGAACGGCGGCAGTTCGGGCGCAACCGGCGCCGTCACGCCGGGCGTATCCATGCCGCCCCGCGGGGGCTCGCGCACGGCGGCCTTGATGATCAGTGCGGTCAGGACCCCCGGCAGGCCCGCGGCTGCGCAGGCCATCCGCCATCCGGCATGTTGGGCGAGATATCCGCCCAGCGCCGCTGCAAGTATGTAACCGAGCGAGATGCCGCAGCTGTATATCGACAGGGCTGATGCGCGGCGCGAGGGCGCCACATAGTCCGATATCAGGGAATGCGCTGACGGGGAGCATCCGGCCTCCGCTATTCCTACCCCCGCTCTGATCAAAAGCAGTTGCCCGAAGCTCGCCGCAAGGGCGCACGTCGCCGTGAGGCTCGACCAGACAATCAGCGCGACGGTTATGATGTTGACCCGGCTCACGCGCTCGGCGAGGCGCGCGATCGGCAGTCCCCCCAGGCCATACAACAAAGCGAATGCCGTGCCGCCAAGCAGGCCGAGCTGCGTATCGGTAAGCCGAAGGTCCGCTTTGATCGACGGCACCAGGATAGAGATAATGCTTCGGTCCATCGAATTGAACGTATAGGCCGCCGTCAGCAACAGCACCACGACTCGTCGATAGCCGGCGGAATAGGGAGTCATGGGCGCATCCTCGAGAATGCGAGCATACCTGATCGTTGCGCCGTCGCTCGGCCATGCCGGCTGAAGGCTTGCACATGTGCGCCGTGACGTGCAGAGTTGGGTGGGATCCATATAGACGCAGAGCGCAGGAGGTTCGTCGCGGGAATGTAGGGCGAGTGCCATCTCGTACTTGATAACGGATGCGATGTGGGGGGAAGGGGGCGTGACGACCAGTAGAAGCGTCGATATGCCGATCAGTCGAGCACGCAGAGCATGGTTGCTCTCCTCGGCTCTCGGATCCCGGTGTTGATTGCATGCGAGCTCAAATAGCTGCGGTGCGGACGGCCTATGAAACACTGTCCGTTCCTCAGGTTACGATCGATACCGTAACCGATCTCGAGAAAGTGGCGGCGCTCCGGTCGGATTATGAGCGCCTGGGCCGCGTGACCGGCAATCGCCAGCCTTTCGCCCTCCACGACTGGCATATGGCGTGGTGCTCACATTTCCTCAATTGCGATCCGCGAATTCGGGATGAGCTGCTGTTCTACGTATTGCGTGACGAAGAGGGGATCTGCGTAGCCCTACTGCCGTTCACCCTGAGCCGCCGTCGGATCGGGCCATTCAAGATTGCTTACGTCAACCCGCTAGGCGAAGATCCCGGCGTTACTGAGATCCGCACTCCCCTGATCGCGGTCGGATATGAGTATCTCGCGGTGCATGCGGTGCAGGCCGCCCTCGAAAAAATCCCCGACTGGGACTGGGTTTATTGGGCGCACCTTGGGCCGGAGATCAGGGACGCGTTGAGTGGCTCCGCTCACGTGCTTCATTGGCGGCCCCCGTTGTCGGATGTCGTACTCGACCTCGCGCCCACGTGGCAGGAATTCCGTGCAGGGCTGAAGCGCAATATCCGCGAGTCGCTGCGGCACGGCTACAACTCGCTCAAGCGCGAGGGCCTGACGCTGGAATTCCACGTCTTCGAGCGGGCCGCCGACGTGCGCCGCGGCCTGGATCGGTATTTGGAACTGCACAGGATGCGTGCCGAATTCACGGGGGGGCCGGAGCATCCGAACCGATTCGAAAGCAACGCCAGCCGCTCTTTTTTATACGACGTTTGCGACCGGCTGGCGACACGCAGAGGGGTGCGGCTATTCGCCCTGCAGCTTCAGGGCGAATACGTCGCCATGCGGCTCGCCTTCGTGGTTGCGGACTCCCTCTATCTTTACTACTCAGGGTTCGATCCCAAATGGTGGCGGTATGGAGTCATGACCACAACGGATGCAGAATCGATAAAATATGCGATCGAATCGGGCTTCAAAACCGTCAACTTGTCGCCCACCAACATTGTATCGAAAAGCCGCTGGGGACCGCGCCAGGTCGATTACTCGTCGGCATATCAAATGCGGCCGAGTTTACTTTCCCGCCTGGCAAACAGCGCGTACTCCAGTGAACGTCGACTCGGGAAATGTCTACGGCGTTTCGTCAGGTCGCGTTCCTGGGGTTGAGCTGCCCTGCGGCGTTAAAGAGTCCTTCTATTCAAATGGCATGCCGATACAAGACTCGGGGATCCCCTGGGCGCATTTTGCAGGCTGATATCGTCCGAATGGGCTGCAACCATGCTCCAAGAATCGATTAACAAAGCCGATGACACCGAAATCGCGGACATCAGCGCTGCCACCGAATTGCTGCGACGAATGTTACTGGAGCTTCAAGAGCTTGAGGTCAACAACGCGCGTGTGCACCTCGCGCTGTCCAATGCCGGACATGCCATCCGGCAGCGACTCGACATGCTGTCAGGGATCACGGAATTGCTTAAATTGGCTGAGACGTCCCCGCGCGCTCGCGCACTCAGTCGACGCGCCAAGGCCCTAATTCGCCAATTGGCAGGCGAGTTGGAACAGATCTCGTTTGCAGCGGATCATGAGTTCGAATGGATTGCATAGCCATCTCGAAAATCACACTTGAAACACGATTCCCAGTTCTCGCAATCAACGCGTAATGCTACAACGAGAACCTGTAAGGCGGACGACTTGGGAATCTCACACCTTATCCGTACAGAGAAGTCCATGAAAACCATTATCAGTGTGCTCGCAGCGGTTTGGTTGATGTCGGGTTGCGCCTCACTCGCCAGCGCCCCGGATGACGACAGCGTGACGGGCGCGAATCTCGATGCACGCACGAACTTGTGCACGGACGCCACCCCGCCCCCGTGCGAGCCGCCTCGGGATTAGTGCAGATGCTGCGTCGCGCCGCAATCGCGCGTTAAGGACCGTTCGGCGCGGGGCTACTGCTGTTGGCGCACTGCCTCCCGCCCTATGACCAGAACCTTAAATGTGTCGGGCACGATGCTGGGTCGTCCGCCGGCCTTTGCCGGAGGGCCAAGCTCGGCGGTCGGCAGGTAAACCCACCCGGTCGTGGGATCGACGGCGCCGGTTCGCGCCCCCGCTTGCGTCGCGACGACCTCGATCACGCGCGCTTGGTCATTCTCGAATCTGATCACAGTCAGAGTTCCATCTCCGCACGGCACATAACCCACTTGTCGGTCCTCGTCCCAGAATGCGGAGTCTGGATGCTTACCGAGTGGGAGGGAGGCGACTTCAGCGCCGGTCTTGGCGTTGGTAAGCCGCACGATTTGATTAGCACAGGCAGACAGAATGAGGCCCCTCCTCGAGATGGCGGCGATTCCCGACGGTTCCTCGCAGCCGTTTATTGGGTAAGTGGCCTTCACCTTCATCGCTTTGGCGTCGATCACGACTATCGCGTTGTGGTCCTCGAGATGAGTAAAGACGAGGCCTTGTCCGTCGGACGTGGCCGCCTCGGGCGCCCCGCCGACTGCAATCCGCGCGATCACGGCCTTCGTATTGAGGTCGATGACATCCACCGTTGCCACCGCCGTGGGCCATGACGAAACCTCGCCCGGTCGTCGGCTCGACGAGCGCCGCATCCGGTTTCGCGTCCATCGAGATCGTCGCGTCGACGGCGCCTGTCTTGGCGTCGTTCAGCGTGACCTGGTTGGCCTTGCCGTGGGTGACCAAAAGCCTGCCGCCGCCGCGAAAGGGAACCGCGATATGCGCCCCCTGGGCGTCGGCCAAATGCGGTGTCACCGCCTTGGTCGTCGCGTTTACCGAGGCGATCGCCGACCATGTGCAATATAGAGGGTGTGCGTCGTGGGATCGAAAGTCGTGTAATCCCAGCCGTCGGGACCACCTACCTTGATCACATCCAACACGGCGCGGCCCGCGAGTCGGCCGCAACGCTGCTTGCGCAATGCAGGCGAGGGCAGCCGAAAGAAGCAGCCATAGGATTTGTGATCGTCTAAGCATGCGGGTGAGCCTTATCTCGGTGGCGTTGACGACTGGGCTGAGCGGCGCGTTGGCCGAAAGAAAATGATGCCGATAATCATGAGCACCGAGATGATTAATGAGGCGATTGGCCGGCTCACATGCGAGTCCGCCATCGGCGAGCGGCTTGTCCAAGAAGTCCCCGACTGTCGCACCGAGCGGTCGAGTCAGGATGAAAGCGATCCAGAAAAGCCACGCGCGAGAGAGCGTGGTCCAGAAATAGGCCGCCGCAACCAGGGCGAGTGCGGCGCCGAAAACCAGTGCCGCGCCGTCGTAGCCGAGGCCGGTGTCATCGGCGGTCCAGTCGCCCAACGCTGTGCCGAGCGTCTGCGAGAACGTGATGGTGGCCCAATAGAAGGCCTCGACCCGCGGCGATTGCGATCGTATTCACCGACACGGATCCTTCCTTCCACCGCCACAGCGCGAGAGTGGCCACAACGCAGCCGAACAAGATCGCTGAGCCGCCGGCGTAGCCGACCCCGAGCGAGCGATCCGCAAAGTCCGCCATCGTGGTACCCGCGGTGGTCGAGGCGACGATGGTCGCCCAGTAGAGCGGGGCGCTGAATCGTCGCGCGCGGATTTGGAAGATGACGAGGACAAGGAACGCCGAGAGAAAAATCGCCGTTCCGGTCAAATAACCCAGATCCATGGTCATGGTGACGGTGTCGCCGGCCGTTTCACCCAGCGTGGTGGCCAGGATCTTGATGATCCAGAATCCCAGCGTTACGGCGGGACTTTGCTCAGGGAACGCGAAGTGGATGGCGCAATTGACATCACTTCAGGCCTGCGGTTAGCGTCCAACTCGTATACATCGCAGGCCATGCTCCCCGACTGCAGTCAGTGCACCTACGTTAGCATTCCTGGATCTCGCGAAAATATACAAAGTTGTAACGGGGTCCCCCGGGCTATCCCTGCCGCATGCCCTCCGCAATCGGAGTCCGAGCTGCCTCCGCTGTGCTTACACTGCGGGGTACTGAGGAAGAGATGCCAGGTGATCCACCCCAAGATCATGCTCGGTCTGAAGGGAAATTTGCTCTAACTCGGCAGCCAAATGAGAGATAAGCGTTGTCGCCCGTTGGCCTAGCTCTTGGGTGCGCAAAGGTGCCCGACCTGACTTTAGCAATTCCGCGATACCCGACAGCATATCAAGCTGCTGACGGATCGCATGGCCACTATGGCACATCGCGAAGTGCAGTCGCGCGCAATTGACCTCGAGGTTTTGCAGCTCCACCAACATCCCTCGCAAAATATTGGCAGCCGCCTCGATGTGATCGATCTGTGTACGAATGGGGTCATTAGTCGACTCTTCCAGCATAGTTGCCATCCTCATTCGTTCAGCTCCCGACGGCGGCCACGGAACCGCTCGCCCAAGTCCACAAACCCGTTGACGGCGTGAACTGCCACAGATCGTTAAGCGTTCCGAGGGCGCCGGTCGAGTCAATGCCGTAGCCGCCGAACAGCCACAGCGTGCCAGCTGAATCGACCCAGGGAACGGCGTTGTACCGGCCGCCCGGAAGGTTGTCGGCAGCGGAAACGCCCGCAAGTCCGTAAACGCCCGGCACGTTCTTACGGGCGGAGCCCGTGACCCGGGTCCATTGACCGCTCGATACGGAGAACTTCCACAAATCATTCAGCATGTAAGCGGTGCCGTTCGCATCGCGACCTTGTCCGCCGAAGAGCCAAAGATCTCCGTTTACGTCGGCCCAGGAAGTGGCGTTGGCACGCGCGGCGGGCGCCAAGCCTGAGGCCGGCATCAAGCTCCAGCCGCTCGACTCTGGACTCAAGCGCCAGAGGTCGCCGAAGGTTACCGATGCGCCTTCCGCGTCATACCCGTTTCCCCCAAACATCCAGAGGCGACCGCCTGGGTCGCTCCAAGAGGCCGCGCCTTGTCGTGCTTGTGGAGTTGCATGGGAGAGTGTGCTCTTGATCCCCAGCGAGGCTTGCGAGGCAGCAGTAGCCGATGGGGCGGAGGCGCTTGGCCCGCAGGAAAGAGTGATGTTGGGTGGCACTGTGCTGCCGACCGTTCCGGAGGCATTGGCGGCCGAGCAAATCTCGCCCAGAGGTTGAGCCGTGACAGCGAATGAGTAAGCGGATCCCACCGTAAGTTCGGTCACGTTACCCGGCACGGATATACCTCCGTTTGCATCGATGACGCCCGCGCTTGCGGGATTGCCGTTCACGCTGAACTGCAACGAAGCACCAGTATCCAGACCGGATACGAGAATGTTTAGGCCCACAAACGAGCCGTCTGCGCCGGTCGGCGTTGCCGAGATCGCCGTACTTGAAGAGGAGTTCTGCGAGGCACCCGCGCTTGCCGCGTACGAATTAGCGGAGACCGTGAGGTCATCGCCGCAAGCGCAAAGCGTTGCGCTCCCGATCAGCAGCAGAATGAGGCGACAAACCTCTCTCGCGACCCTGAAATGCGCATTCGTCTTCATCGCGCATCCTCCTGGATGATCGCGCCATCGCGCCGCGAGGTAATTGCCCGAGGTGCGAAGGTACGCCGGCCGGTCAGGGTAGCGCCGCGAGATTGGGCAATGGTTAGCTGAGCGTGCATTCACATTTGCTGACCGACGTGGCGCAAACATTAGCCTGACGGAAACCGCCCGGTCATTGGACTTGTGTCCAATGAGTGTCTGGGCTGAGGCTGCTAACCTCTTGGCGGGATAAACAGCTAAGGACTGTAAGAGACCTTCTTGCACATCGTCAGGATTTCTTCCTCGACGACTTCGGACGTCACAGCACGAAATGCAGTGAATGCGGCGGTTTGCCGCCATTGGCTTGTGGCATCGAAGAACGAATTGGCATCGGGTATTTCCCAAATATCGACAATCGTCGAGATCCGGCCAACGACCATCGTCCATGCGCCTACCAGTTTCCAACCAAGGCTTTCCAGGACGGGAATCTGCTCGGCCATCGATTCACAAAAACGATCGTAGGAGCCAATCTTGATTTTCAGCGTCGCGTGTAAGTAAACCTTGTCCATCGTGCCCTCTTTGGGACTACCCCAGCGCAATCAAGTGGATGCCCTCAGAATGCCGCTCGCCTCGAACGCTTCGAGGCTCATCGACTTCAGCCCTTCAACCGACTTGTCCTCGTTGAACCATTCCCCCTAGGTGTTGTTAACGTGATGATAGTAGGTCGCGAGCTCGGCCAACGCCTTCTCAGGATCGTGCGCGACGACAAAAAACAAATCGGTGGCACGCACTTTGGCCGAGGCCAGATCCTTGCCCTGCTCGTGCAGCTTCGCTGCATAGAGATCGCCCAAATCCCCACTGCCGATAAAGCCATCGCCATGTGGTACTCCCCCTGTGCCTTCCAATCGACGGAAATGATGATCGCAAGTATGACCCGTACGAAAATATACGTTGGGTGCATCGAGAAGATCAGTCAGTCCAGCCCTGGATTTCCCGAGAATACACGGATCTGATGTTCGAGCTATTTCTAGCGCGTTCCCGTGCCGGTCGTGCGACGGATGGCGCGATACATGCCGCTGCGATCGGACTGCCAGCGGCGGCGCCCAACGATTGACAAGAGTGTTTTGGCGCTCCGAGGCTCGATGTGCGCGAGACGCGAGGCGGAATGGAATACCACTGGTTCGTCCAGCAAGCGGGCCGCCTCGGCGGGTGCCACTGCCTCGAACCCCATGACCCAATCTGGGAATTCGCGCTCTGCAACCGACTCGCGAAGGATGGGGCGCAGTTCGCGTTTCGGAGCAACGATCTCCTGGAAAGCCGCATCGACGTTGTGTGCCTCGCCTTCGAGCAGCAACAAGAGACAGCCGCCCACGTAGAGCATCATTCCAGAGACGTCATTCTTGCGATTCGCCTTGCGCGCTTCCTTCAGAAATTCAGCCGTATCTTGCTCTGAGATCTCGGGCGCAGCCGCACCGACGTAGATGACGTGGATGAGATTTTCCATGGACATACCTCGGCAGTGGGTCACCCTAGATTAGAGATATCGGTGAGCACGGTACGGCCAAGTTCGACGTTTTGAGACGTGTGTAGCGCTGATCGCATATAAGCTGCGCAATCTAGATGATCGGCGGTAGGGGTTCTCCCTACAAACCAATCTAGAGTCAGAGGACCCTCAGACGGCTCGCCGGGAAGTCCACGAAGGTCCTGACGAGCGCGGGGATCTCGCGGTAGCGCTACTCTTGTCGAGGAACGTGACGCGACCCTTCGGCGCGGCGCTCGGCTGCGCCATCATATTGGTGGACATTGCGACGGTTGGTTGGCCATCGCGAGTATCGTCGTGCGGCGTCGCCACTCATCGTGTTCGTCCTGCTGGCAATTCTGGGTTGGCTGAGGATGGTGGGGTGGCTGATGATCGCTTTGCAGCCGGTCCTGCAGGAAACCATTGGGCTTAGGTCCCATTGACCATTGGCGCATATTCGTGGGGTGGATGTCGTTTGACTTATTGTGGATTTAATCCGGATCTTCGGTAGAGTATGGACGTGAATGTCGGCGCGAAATCCATCGATGGATTGGCGCCGAGCACACACATAGCGCGCTAATAAAGAGGTTCGGAGAGCGACACGCCAAGGCGCCGATAACTGTTACTACCAGGGAGATATGGCCATGAATGGTGCAGCGCAAACAGTATTCATTGTGGATGATGCCCCCGAGGTGCGTAAGTCCCTATCGCGCGTGATCTCGGTTGCGGGCTATCAGGTGCGGGCCTTCGAGTCAGCGGAAGGCTTCCTGGCGGAGTTTTACGGAGACATTCAGGGTTGTTTACTACTCGACATTTGCATGCCGGGGCTCAATGGCATTGAGTTGCAGCGTGCACTCGTCGGGTCCCCGAATGCGCTTCCGATCGTCTTTCTGACCGGCATGGGCGATATCGAAACGAGCGTCGGTGCGATGAAGGAAGGCGCCGTCGACTTCCTGACCAAGCCTATCGACAGCGCGCGATTGTTCGGGGCAATCGAGCAGGCGATGCGACGCGGCGAGGAGCAGCGCCAACAAGCCACCATTCGGCGCGTGATCCGCCAGCGTCTCGACACGCTTACGCCGCGTGAAGGGGAACTGATGGCACACGTGATTCGCGGTCGTTTGAACAAGCAGATTGCTGCGGAGATGGGGATCGGTGAAAAGACCGCCAAAGTGCATCGCGCACGTATGATGTCAAAGATGGGCGCACGATCCGTCGCGGAGCTGGTACAACTCGGCGCACGTGTCGGCGTGGAAATTGAGCCCGCTCTGGCGACTGGAGCGACAGCGTTGAGTTGGCGGCAGCACCGATCCCCCGATACAAAAGCCACTCGAATGAGCCTACCGGGTACTGGCTCTATCCAGTGCACGGACTAGTGGTTCCTAATCGATGCGCAGCCAGTGCTTCAGCTTGGCCAGTTGGCTGTCCGACGAGGATTGTACATCCTCGGGTTTCGAGGAATTGGTCAGTGCAGCTTTCGGGCATTCCTCGATGGCGATTGCGCGCAGCGCATAGTCCTCAGACATTCTTCCAGCGGCGATTTCGCGATCGGTAACGTGAAGCATTTTCTCATAGGAGACGACTCCGTCAACGAGCGTCTCTTGAACGATGAGGCGCTTGTACTCTAATTCGCACGCGTCCGTGAATTTTTCCAGCTGTTCGCCGTGCAACTCCAGTTGGCGCACCACAAGTGCCATAGCCGCCGCACGAACAGCGAGCAGGTCGCTGCGCTCCTCGGACGTCGTCGCCGTACTGAATTCTTCATTCACGCGCGCGCTGAAGGCTATCCAATCAAATGGCTCGTGCGGTGGCGCGTCCTCGAGATCCTGAGTTAACTTCGACACGACTTCACCGAAAACCCAAAGACATCCGGCCGTGCGTAATGGCCGACCACATCGAAATCGAACTTGGCCCGTATCAAATCGGAGAGGTCGATGTCGGCCGAGAGAATCGCTTCCTCGCCGTATACGGGTTCTGCGAGGAGCTCTCCCATCGGGCCCACGATGCAGCTTCCGCCACGGATTGGCAAGTCAGGGAGGTTCTGGGCGACGCCGAGCCAGTCGGTGGGATAGGCGCTTCGAGGCAGGAACTGGCAGCTACTCAGCACGAAACAGCGACCCTCCCGGGCAATGTGTCTGACGGTCGGAATCCAGGCCTCGCGATCGTCCACGGTCGGAGCACAGTAGAGCTCCACTCCTTGCGCATACATCGACATGCGAGCCAGCGGCATGTAGTTTTCCCAGCAAATCAATCCGCCAAGCTTGCCGATCGGTGTATTGAAAGTGCTCAACGTCGAGCCGTCCCCAGATCCCCAGATCAATCGCTCCGCTGCCGTAGGAGTGAGCTTGCGGTGCTTTCCGAGGAGGGTGCCGTCGGGAGCAAAGTAGAGCGCCGAGCAATAAAGCGTTCCCCCGTCGCGCTCAATCACACCGACGACGAGGTATAACGCAGCGTCTTTGGCCGCTTGGCCGATCGCGGCCGTGACCGGGCCGGGGACATCGATGGCACAGTCTGCATACCTTCGAAACAAGTCTCGGCCCGCTTCGGTGCGGATCCCGACCGAGGCGCCAAAGACCAATCCCTTCGGGTAACCGCCAACGAACGCTTCAGGAAAGACGGCAACCTGCAGACGGCGCTGAGCGCATGCCTCGCAGAGCTGCGATAGCTTATCGAGCGTACGCGGTGTGTCGCCGAGGACCGAGCCTGCCTGTACCACGCCGATTCGGGTCGTCATGTATCTCTTGTCTATCCTTCGCGTTCGATAGACTCACGATACTCCAGAGCGCGGCTCCAGGCGATTGCCATACAGCATTGTCACGTTAATGCGCCGATTTTCGTAACCCTCGGCAAACCTGAAGGGCGCAGTGGCGTGGAACAGGTTGGAGTTGAAAATGACGGCCCGGTTTGCGCGATGCGGGATATTGATTGCACACCCGCCCATTTGAATTATAAAGTCGCGAATGCTCTTGCCGTCCTTATTATAGCGGTTGAAGCCCCAGTCGGCCGGCGCCTCAACATCGTAGACATGCAGGCCGCCGCCGCTGTCACTCAGATTGGCGCTGTCAGGGGTGATCCAGAAATTGACATTTACCGCAGCGAAATCGGCGTGTGGCGATGTCTCGGGTTGTGCACGGCCATATTTGAAACCCCAAAGCAGCAGCAGGGGATGCCAATCAAGCACTTCAGGCAAAGACGCACTCAATTCGGCAGCAATCTGAATTAACAGGGGACAATTGAATCCAAGCCGAAAAAATGCTCCAAGCCGACCGTGAGCGTAGCGATTGGCGAACCACACCGTCGATTCCAGGCAAAACGCTCGGACTTCTGCAAGTGCAGCCTCCGTCAGGAAATTGTCTATAACGACGAGCCCGAAAGGATGGTTGAAATATTCCGTCTGTGCATCGTGTCGAGACCAATCGGCCGAAAGTGCGGCGGGCGCCAACGCGCGCGTGCAGCGAAGGTTTATGATTCTTGCGTAAGTCGCGCCTATCAGAGCATCGAGTGCGGGAGTGAGGGCGACGCGCTGCTCGGACATCGCCACGATCGACTCATCGAGCAGCCGCTTGTACTTCGCTATGACACCGTCAAACTCTGCAGGCAAGATTACGTTTCGGCGCAGGTACTCAAGCTGTTCGATGTGGTGGCGGAGGCAGCCCACTGCCAACTGTGGGGGTGGCGCAACGGCGCCCGGCGCGCGATGACCGGCCCGCCGCGAGGTCGTCCATGAGCTGCCGCGTTGAGTCATCGCATATCGATCCGTGTGCTCCGCGGCGTCCTCAGCTCTAAATGCCCGTAACGAGACATCGATCGCTCGCGTCAGAGTATCTTCGTTGTCGGGATCGAACTACAGAAGCTTCGCCCACGCGAAATTGGACTGTTCATACCGACCGAGCTCGTTCAATAAAGTGGCGAGGTTGCGACCTGCCAACTCGAGTTTGGGATTCGGCTGTAAGGCTTTGTGGTAGGCATCGATGGCAAGTTCGAATTGGTGTGTTAGTTCGTATATCCATCCCAGATTGTTGTAGGCCATCGGCAAATCGAGCCGCTTCTCTATCAAATCCAGCAACAGCGCGCATGCGTGATCGATCGCCGAGTCCGCCAATAACGTGTTGCAGACAGAGCTGGACCCACTCTTTGAGACAACGGGATAAGTGGCAACTCCGTTCATTACAGGCGAGGATATCGCTTGAAAGGAAGGAGAGCCATGACGAAGAGATCCCGCCGCAATCATTCTGCGGCATTTAAAGCCAAAGTGGCGCTGGCTGCGATCAAGGGCGAAGAGACCCTGGCGCAGTTGGCCACGCGGTTCGATGTTCATCCGAATCAGATCGTTCAATGGAAGAACCAGTTGCTGGAGCGAGCGGCGGATGCCTTTAACGGTTCGGGACAGGCAGCAGAGGCCGGCCCTGACATCAAAACTCTGCATGCGAAAATCGGACAACTCGCGCTTGAGAACGATTTTTTAGTCGGCGCGCTCGGACGGTCACCCGGATCGAGCGCCAAGCGATGATCAACCCCGACCATGGATTGAGCCTCACGCGTCAGGCGGAGCTCTTGCAACTCTCGCGTGCGTCGATTTACTACGAACCTGTAGGGACGAGCCAAGCAGATTTGAAGCTCATGCGCCGCATCGATGAGCTGCACCTGCAGTGGCCGTTCCTGGGCAGCCGGATGCTGCGCAATATGCTTCGCCTCGAAGGCATCGCGATCGGGCGCAAACACGTTGCGACACTGATGCGAAAGATGGGCATCGAGGCGATTTACCGGCGCGCCAACACGAGCCGACGGCATCCGCGACATGCGATTTATCCGTATCTGCTGAGAAACCTGACCATCGATCGACCCAATCAAGTCTGGTCGACCGACGTGACGTACATCCCGATGGCGCGCGGCTTTGTGTATTTAGTTGCGGTGATCGATTGGTTCAGCCGCAGGGTCTTGAGCTGGCGGGTCTCCAACAGCATGACGGCGGACTTCTGCGTCGAAGCGCTGGAGGAAGCTATCAGCCGCTATGGTGCGCCGGAGATCTTCAACACGGACCAGGGCTCGCAATTTACCGCAGCAAGCTTCATCGATGTGCTGCAGAGAAACCAAATCCGCATCAGCATGGATGGACGCGGTGCGTGGCGCGACAACGTGTTCGTCGAGCGGTTGTGGAAGTCGGTTAAGTACGAAGAGGTCTATCTGCATGCGTACGACTCCGTCGCGGCGGCCAAGGCAGGCATTCAACGCTATTTTTCCTTCTACAACAGCCGGCGTCCGCACACATCACTTGACCGAAAGACGCCCGATCACGTTTACTTCGACTCTCAGCCGCTCGCGGCGGCTGCATAACCCGCGGAGTTCCACTTATCCCGACCGCGAAATCTGCCTAAATTTGTGGGACCACCTCTGACGTCCAGACAGGACTCAGCCTCTAGATCGGATATCGAGGTCACGGGATCGGGCCTCCTCACCACTGAGCCTTGTCTATAAGGTGACGGCATGTGGAGTGCGAAAGGGGGACAGTGGGTTCAGCGGGCCGTGGCCTCGCCCGGGTCCTCGTGATGAGGATTTGGCCGACTTCGTACGCCGGCGGGCCACTCTGTCGAGCGATTCTCCATCAAAGGTCTCGGTGCTCTCGGTTCCTGGCAAGTTGGTGCCGGGATCGGTGTCATCGGTGCCGGTTTCCGTCGACGTGAAGGTGCCTGTATAGGTGGCTGTGTCGGTACCTTCGGTGCCCGTCCCGGTCCAATCAATCGTGGCTGTCGATTCCGTGCCGCCCCCGGGCCGGTCGGACCGGACGCGGGGGGTGGCGAAATGCCGAGAAAGAATACCGAGACCGTCGGCACGAAATCGGCAATGACACCCACGGCGCTTGCGGCGTAACCCGTGGCGGAATCGCCGGCCCAACCACCGGCGGCAGTGACCTGCGAGTTCGTATAGAGATTGCCGTCCATGCCGACGTAGAACAGATGCATTGATCCGTCGACGTTCGTGGCAGCGGCCACTTGACGTGCGCTCGAACCCGGGAAGCGCACTTCACCATGCCAACCTTCATTGGGCGCGGTCTGCCAGTTGTGATAGATGCCGTAATGGGTACCTACATAGAAAACTTCCAGGCGGCCGTCGGCGTTCTTGCCGACCGCGATCTGTCTTGCAAGATCCCCAGCAAATCGAGTTTCTCCGATACCGGATTGAAACCCGAGCCGGCAAGTGAAGTGAACGCGCTCGAGAAATCCAAGGGACTCGCGACCGGTGGTATTGGCGCGCTCAACTTCGCGTCGATTTGGGCTGCAGATGCCCCAAGCCCGGGCAGTGACCCACCCGCGAAGTTGATGTGGTAATACGCGATCACCAGCTGGTCCTGGACAACCGTTTTACCGCCGACCACGCTCGTGCTGTGTTTAACGCTCAATGTGAGCTGCACCGTCAGAGGATTACGGACGACTGCGGGCGGCCCGCCATTTGCCGCCTTTAGTTCGTTGAGCGTGGTCGTGTAGACATCGACGGCTCGGTTTAACACAAAAGTAGGCGAGGTCAGCGTGATCGAGCTGCCGTCTGCAGTGGGTAAAATCACGGTGGCGTCAGGGCCGCTTTGCAAGATTTGTGCGCCCAGCACGGCTTCGTCCGCAGACTCGATGTGGTCGATATAGGTGGGGTTCACCGGATCGGGTACAATTGGATCGGCGACGCATAGATCCTGACGCTCGAGGCGACCGCGCAACATCGACGTGAGCGCCTGATCTGTGAGTTGAAAGCGAAATAGCATATGAATTCCTTGTCGAATCCATGAATTCGGGGCAAACCTACTGCTTCAGGTAGACACCTGTGGTCTTTTCCTCTTCCTTGCCCGGATTCCAGTTCACGTCCGAGAAGGATCGCCCGTCCGCGGCGAGGGTCTGCTCTCCGATATTGTCGGTTTTCCCATTGATCTTCATGACGTATCTGACCTTGGTCGGCGAGAGCATCTTGAACGAGATAGTCGATCCCGGCGGCACGTCGGGTCCGGTGAGGGCAGTGTCGCTGCCGTCGGTGCGGCCTTCGGCACTCGCCTTCATGTCGGGGACTTCGTAATGCACCACGCCCGGCGCCGGTGAGCTAATGACAAATTCTTGAGGGCCATTCGGTTCGGAGACCTTGACGGAGCGCCAGGTGCCGAGCAGACCGGTCGTGCCACTGACTCGATCGTAGACCTCTTCTTCCTGGAATGCGGTTCCATCGGGTCGTGTCCCCGTGAAAGTCATGGTGAGAGTCTTTTCATCGGCGGAGAGCTGTCGATGAGACTTCACCAGCACTTTGCCGTCAGCCCGGGTGATGGTGTCCCAGGCGGCGTTGCCGGCAGGAGTCCAGACCGTCGTACGATTGGCCCAAGTCTTGTACTCTTTGCCGTCGACTCCAAAATCATAACTGGCTGAACTGCCGTCGGAATAGTGGAGCGTCTTGCCTGGGCCCTGTGTCAGTGTGAACGTTTCGCCCGTGAAGTGGCTCCGCGCCGGATCGATCTTCCAGGTACCGCTCCAAGGATTATCGGCTGCGAGTGCCGAGCCGAAGGGTAAGGCGATCACTGAACAAAGAAGCAGGGTCGTTTTCATGATGTGACTCCGGGTGTTTAGCGTGGCTCGATCAAGGTATTTTTTGCTGTGGCACAGGCTCACGGCCTGGCAGGGAGGAGGGCGGCATTTGCATCGCATCGGAGGCTACGACCAGGAAGCTGCCGCTCCAGAACCGGTCGTAACTCTCGCTCTGTATGAAGTGACGCCACGAAGCCTCGTAGCGCGCTTCGCCGGGCCGCAGCTCGATCGTCACGAGACCGCCGCTGGCGGCATGGATGACGCCCGCGTGCACCGCCGCGGCGCAGATCGAGGAGCCGTCGGTATAAGGTCCTTTGCCGACGACTTGTCCGGCCTTGGCCTTACCCGCCGGGCAGTGGAATCGGAAGCGCTCGCCGTTGAGGCCGCGGAGGTTGAGATCAAGCGGGCTGGTGCGCCAGTCGATATCGTGCACCGCCGGGGCGGGGGTGAGAGTTGCCGCAAGCGCGAGCCGTTGGAGGAAAACGCCTATCAGCAGGATGCATACCCACCCTTGAGGTCGCGGCGAAATCTGCTGTAGTGCACTCATATCGAGGACCCTTTGCAGCCCGGCCACGGCACCAGAGTGGTGCACGTCGCTTAGTGAGCGGCACGCTCGCAAAATGCGGCGGTGGCGTCCTTGCCGTTTCGCTGGCATTTTTCTGGCAAACTTGTGGCTGCCCGGTCTATTTCGCGTAAGCCCAGGACAGTGTTGGAAAAACGTGTTTACCGATTCAGGGATTTCGAGCTCGAGCCCGATGAGCGCCGCCTCTCGGAAGCGGGCAAGTGCGTTGCGCTGACACCCAAGGTATTCGATACGCTGGTGCTGCTGGTTGAGCGCTCCGGCCATGTCGTCAGCAAGGACGAGCTGATGAGGCTTCTCTGGCCACGCGGCTACGTCGATGAATCCAATCTGACCAAACACATCTGGCTCATCCGCCGCGCGCTGGGCGAGGGTGATCACGACTCGCGCTTCATCGAAACGGTTTCCAAGCTCGGCTACCGCTTTGTGGCGCCAGTGACGACCACCGGAAGCCCGCCCCCCGAAGCTCCTGACGCAACGCGCTCCGGTGCGACCTTGCCTGCCAACGCTTCCTTGCCGGCGGCCCCCGCTTCGGTCTCCGAACTCGTACCTGCCGTTGCCCGCGGGCCTGCGGCCAGGGCGCGACTGGCGCTTTTGGCACTCGGGATCCTCGCGGCCCTCATGATCGTGATCGCGTGGCGGCTGACGACGCGGCCCACGGCAGCGCCGCTCGCCGGGCAACCGGGGGGCGGGCTGTTGCGTTTGTCGGATTCAGTAACCTATCGCGCAATGCGAAGGACGCATGGATTGCCCCCGCTTTGACCGAAATGCTCGGCGCGGAGTTAAACGTAACGGACGACTTGCACGTCGTGCCTGATGAACTGGTCCGCGATGCCAGTATCGATGTCGGGCCACCCGCTGCAGGAGGCTACGCGCCCCAGACACTCGCGCGCCTGCGCCGTCGGCTCGACGCTGACTACGTCGTCAGCGGCAGCTATCTGGTCAGCGGAGCCGCCGACAACGCGCCGCTGCGTGTCGACATCGCGCTCCAGGATGCGCGCAACGGCACCGTGCTCGCGTCGGTCTCGAGCCAATCTGGTTTGGGGGAGCTCACCGCACTCGTCGCGAAGATGGGTGTCAGACTGCGCGACAAGCTGGGAATCGTGCCCCCGGGGGACCAAGCGCTTGGCCTCGTTGCCAACGAGCAGCCGCCCAATCTTGACGTGGCTCGCCGCATGGGCTTCGCCCTCGATGCGCTGCGGCACTACGACCCGGCTCGCGCCCGCGACGAGTTGATGGAGGCAGTTGCAGAGGCTCCTGGCTATGCGCCTGCGTACACCTATCTCGCACAGGCTTGGTCGGCACTCGGCTACCACGATAAAGCCCTCGCCGCCGCCGGGCAGGCGGCCCAAAATGCGGCGAACCTGCCGCTCGAGCAACGCCTCCTGACGGAGGCGGTGGTCGAATCCGAGCGCCGTGATTGGGCCAAGGCGGTCGATGCCTGGCAAGCCCTGACGAAGCTAAAGCCCCTCGATCCCGAGTATCGCCTGCACCTAGATCGACGCCCAAATCGCGGCGGGCACTGCCCCACAGGCGCAGCTCACGCTCGACGCATCTGCGGCGGCTCCCCGACGTTGCAGGAGATGCCCGCGCCGAGCTCGCCGCAGCCAGACTCGCGGCCGCCGTGGACGACGCGAAAGGCGATGCCGATCACGCGGCGAACGCGCTGCGTCAGGCCCAGCAGCATGACGCGGCGGGCCTCATCGCCGACGCACTGCTCGAACTCGCCTCCGCTCAAACGCGTCTCGGCCAGCGAGATACAGCGCGCGCGAACCTCGCAGCCGCGATCGAAGGCTATCGCTCGATACGCAATCCGCGCGGTGAGGCCGATGCGCGCAGGGCGCTCGCAGGGGTGCTGGCAGATCTGGATCGCGGCCAGGATGCTCGCGAAGAGTACCAGCGCGCCCTGGCGCTCGATCAGAGCGTGGGCGATGCCGGCGGCGTCGCGCGCATTTATCGAGACCTCTGCGAAATGTTGTGGATGAGTGGCGACCGGGATGGTGCGCAGACAGCCGCTCGACACTCCCTGCAGTTGGCCCGCGAGACAGGCGACTTGCATCTGCAAGCCTGGACACTGCGCGCGCTCGCGACGATCGCCGCCGACGAGGCAGTGAGCGATGACGTCATGCAGGAGTATCGTGAGGTTACGGCTCTGACCGAGCGCAGCGGCGACCGCGGCGGTCACGTCTGGTCGCTCGCAACATATGCCGATGCGGAAAGGATGCGCGGCGAGCTCGATCAGGCTCACGCGACTTGCGAGCAGTCCAACACCGAGGCCAAGGCACTCAGCGACCCGCAGTTCGCGGTGTACAGTGGCTTCACCTGCGCGCTCGTCGCCGTCGATCGTGGCGAAACCGCCGCCGCCGCGGCTGCCTTACAGGCGGCCATGAACGAGGCTGCGAGCATGGACAACACGACGTACGTAAACAATGCCAGGATGATGCTTGCGCAGCTCGACATGGACGAGAGGCATTGGGCCGCGGGGCGGGACAAGCTACGCGAGGCGAGCCGCGGTTTCGCCGCCGCCGAGCTGCGCACGGGCGAAGCGGATGCGCAAGCTCTGCTGGCGCTGTGCGCCCAAGCTCTGGGCGACAAGCGCCGAGCGCGACGCCGCCGTCGATCGTGCCCGCACGTTGCGGCAGGCGATGACATCAATCCAGGAAGTCTATGTGGTTGATATTGCGCTTGCGCAGATCGGCGCGCCAACGGGCGCGGCGACCGTGCAAAAGTTGTTGGCGCTCGCAACAGACGCCGAGCGGCGACGGTTCGTTGCTTGGAGCTTGGAGGCGAGGCTCGCAGCCTGGCGGCTATTGCAAGCGCAAGGCATGGGTACGGCGAACGCTCTGCGTGCGGAAATCGAAAAGACCGCGCGGCATCAGGGATTCGGCAGGATCTTGAAACTGCTGCAGCAACCCTTCGCTTGATGCCAGAGCTTAGCCGGCCGGGGCCGGTCTGCCTCCCTGCTCGGCGGAAATGTAACCGGCATACCAATCCGCCCAATGGGTATCGCGCTTGCCGGTCCGACGCTCATGCTCGTCGTGCACGGCGGCCGCCCGCCGCAGGGCACTCGCCAGCTCAATGGACGAGGTAAATTCAATGTCGGATGACAATTCGTGCCCAGGCAGGCGCGTAGTGACTTCCTGGAGGAACCAGCCGTTACCATCGGGATCACTAAAGGACGCATAAGTACCGTAACTTCGCCGCTGCGGCTGCAGCCCGCCGGCGATACCCTCGCCGTTCTGGTGGTGAAATATTCCGCCTGTGTCGTAGAAAGGCTTGCTCACCGTCACGCCGCGGTCGATTAGATCGGCTCGCGCGGCCTCGATATCGGACACGATGAGATAGAGGCCCTGTACCGAGCCGGGAACTGCGGCAGTGATTCCGATCCCGAAGATGATCGAGCACGCCGACCCCGGAGGCGTGAACTGTATGACGCGGTACTGTTTGCTCGCTGCGAAATCAATGTCGAGCCGCCAACCCAAGGCAGCATAGAAGCGTTTCGCGCGATCCACATCTGCAACGGGGATCACAACCACCTCGAACTTCATGTCGGCCTTCGACACTCTCGTATTGTCGACGGAAAAGTTAACCTGAGATTTCGTAGCGCTCACAGCTAGGCGTCCTTGTATTCGATCGTATAGGCGAATCGGCGGATGCAATTCCAGCAGATCGCCGTGGCCGCATCGATTGCACCAAGGTATCGGCGAGTCTGTGCACGTGAGCCGGTGAGCCGCAGACCGATACCATCGTGCAATAGAGTTGCACCCGATCCCGGTGCTTAGATGCAGCGCAAGCATCTCAATACAGGAGCTTCAGATGACCCGTGCAGCCTTATCTTTAGATCTTGCCGACGCGCGGCGAATCATCGCGGCCGGCGAGCGCAAGGCGACTGAATTGGGCGTCCCCTACAATATTGCCGTCGCCGATGCCGGCGGAGGCCTGGTGGCACACGTGCGGATGGATGGTGCGTGGCTGGGGAGCGTGGATATCGCAATCAACAAAGCCTGGACCGCGCGGGCATTTGACAGCTCGACCGAGGACCTGTCACACTTGACACAAAGTGGCCAGCAGGGGTTCGGGCTAAACACGACCAACGACTCGAAGGTCGTGATTTTCGGCGGTGGAATTCCCATCAAGCGTGATGGCGTGGTGATCGGGGCTGTCGGAGCGAGCGGCGGGAGCGTCGAACAAGATGTGACTGTAGCACGGGCGGCGCTCGCAGGCTTCTAACGACTGTCAATCGCTTGTCCCAGATCATTCAACTGACACATAGGAGGCTGCAATGAAAGAATCATCGAGCGTCCCGCAGATACGGCTCAACCGGATTTCACCCGCTTTCTGGCGCATCGTAATGAACAATCCCCCGCTCAACCTGATGGGGCCGGAGTTTGTTCTGCAGTTCAGAGAGATCATGGGAGCCATCGAGACCGACGAGCAACTCAAGGTCGTGGTCTTCGAAAGTGCGGTCGAAGGTTTCTTCCTCAACCATTCCGACTTCAACGTCAAGCTCGAGGAGTTGACCGGCATTGCCCCAGGCCCCACCGGCCTTCAGGCATGGCCGGACATCCTCGTTCGCCTGCAACGCGTACCCGTTGTGTCGATTGCGCTGATCAGGGGACGGGCGACCGGAAACGGCAGTGAGCTCACACTCGCCTGCGACATGAGCTTTGCGAGCCGGGAGAAAACTCGTCTGTCGCAATGGGAAGTGGGTGTCGGCATGGTCGCGGGCGGCGGGCCCATGGCGCGCCTACCGCGTCTGATTGGGAGGAACCGCGCCATGGAAGTGCTCATGGGATCGGACGACATCGGAGGCGATCTGGCTCAGGCATATGGCTACGTGAACAGGTCGTTGCCCGACGCCGAGCTCGACGAGTTCGTCGAAGCGCTCGCGACCCGCATCGCCTCGTTCGACAAGTGGGCGATCTCCAACACCAAGCGCTTGGTGAACGCCGCCAGTTTGACGCCGGAAGTGGAGATGGCGGCGGGATGGGAGGCCTGCATGGCCTCGGTCGCCAGGCCGACCACGCAGGCCCGGCTGAGGGCCTTACGCGAACTGGGCTTTCATAAACCTGGAGACGTAGAAGATCGCCTGGGGTACTACCTGGGACGACCCAACCGCTGAGAAGTGACCAGCAAAATGGAGCGACGACCGCCGGCGGGTCCTACGGGGCCTTCCTGCACTGGCCATCCTTGCGGGCGGAATGAGCCGTATAACCGAAATACTTGCCGGTCACGCGGTTAATAGTCACCGACGTGGGGGCAGATGCTTCGTTAAAGCCGGCCTCGACATACGAGATTGTAGCGTCAGCCACCGACACGTTGACGGCAGCCTTCCAGTCATGACTCGTCTCTGAATAGACCTGGACAGTCGCCGCATCGGTATCGATCTCGATCAGCGCAAGGCGTGTTTTGCCATCGTAGGAGTCCAAACACTCCAACTTGAACGTATTCGCCCACGCGATCGAGATAAATCCCGGGACTAGGAGAAGCGCGGCCAGGTATTTCATAGCACCTTGTACACGAAAACTCGGAACTGGATCGAGTTGCGCGGCCCGGTAATCAACGGCATGGACACGCTCACATCTCAGCGACGGCCGGCATCGCCATTCGAGAGTCTGCGCGCTGCGAGCGCCGTTGCAGGTGCAGTGTAATACCCGCGGCAATAAGCATGGGAATCGCCATGAGGGTGAGACCGCGCTGGTCATTGCCTGTCAGGTCTTTGGCGATGCCCATCCAATAAGGTCCGACAAAGCCACCGAGGATGCCGATGGTGTTCATCGCCGCGATTCCGGCAGCGGCGGTGCGACCCTTGAGAAAGCCGGTCGAAATGGCCCAGAGAGGTCCTTGCATCGACATGTGGCCCGTAATAATGACCAGAAGTCCGAGCAACGCGAGACTGGGGATCGGCGAGAGCGCGAGCACCAGGAACCCGCCGGACATCATGAAACAGCCGGGCAGCACGTAGCGGAAAGGATCACGCGCTCGATCCGACAGAATACCGTTGATCAGCATGGCCGCAGCACCCAACAGGAACATGGCGGCGATGACAAATCCGGTAGCGGCGATGCTCCAGCCATAAAGTCTTTGCACGATCGCGGGGGCCGAAAAACTGTAGGCGTAGCTGCTGCCGAGCATGCAAAACATCCAACCGCCGAGCAGCCATACGCGCGCGTCTTTAAGAGCGATACCGATCGATCCCGAATGGTTGTGCGCTGCTGTCGCGGAGGGGGCTTGGCGCTTGAGGACGGCGCTTCGCTCCGGCTCTGTAAGCCAGCGCGCGGTCGCGGGGCCATCCGGAAGCAACATGAAAAACACCACGCCGAGAAGCACGGCGGGCAAACCTTCGACGGCGAACAACCATTGCCAACCGCTCAGACCCAGATGACCGTCGAGGCCCATCAGCGCGCCGGCTAAAGCACCCATCAGGGCCGAGCTCAGCGGCCAGGCGATGTAAAAGCGGGTGACGCTGCGGGCGCGTAACTCGGGCGGGAACCACTGGGTCAGATAAAAGATGACGCCCGGAAAAAAGCCGGCCTCTGCGATCCCGAGAAGAAAACGCGCGATATAGAACTGCGTCGGCGTACGCACAAAGACCATTCCCATTGCCACCAGACCCCAGGTCATCATGATTCTGGCCAACCAGCGCCGGGCGCCGAATCGGTAAAGCAGCAAATTCGAGGGTACTTCGCAGGCAGCGTAGCTCAGAAAGAAAAGACCCGCTCCGAACCCATACACCGTCGCGCTAAACTTCAAGTCGCGATTCATTTGCAGAGAAGCGAAGCTGATGTTCACGCGATCGATGTATGCGGCGCCATAGCCGAGCGCGATCAGCGGCAGGATACGTAATGAGGCTTTTCGATAGGCGCTTCGTTCTAAAACAGCGTCTGTATCCATCCCTACCCCTGTTATTTTTGACTTCTAAAGCTGCCTGCGGCTGGACGGCGTCCGGGGTAAAAGAATCGATCCTAGTCGGCGCTTGGGCCGATCGCAGATTCAGATGGAGGAATGGGTGTCGATACGGTAGCCAGATCGGTCAGCCGGACTCGGCCGCGTTGAGTCAAAATCGAAGTGCCGACTGTCTCTGATGAATGCGCCTGAAGCATCCCGCGAAACTGGTATTCCGCGGTGTCGTAAATGGTAAGAACGCCATGCCACTCAACGGCTAAGCGTCGATTGCGCGGAAAGTACGCATACCGCATGTCTGGTGAGGTTCCGCTGGTCGAGGCAATACCAAGCTCCGAAGGCCAACTGGATTTTAAGATCGGTTGCTGCGGCCGGAGTGAGCGTACGTTGTGCGGTCTGTTCATCGCGTAGCATTCTACGCCGCTAACTCAAGCCACGCTGAGATTGGTTTGCTCAAGACCGCGCATCCTCGCCACAACCAACGACGATTTGCCCGAATACAAGAATGCCGTCTTGAGTCTGCGCGCTACGCATGAGTGCTGGTGCAACTCAATTCTCCGCCGAGAACCTCAGCCGCCATCGGGAGTGGATAAGGTGGGCCGGTCGGGGAGCAGTGCTCCATTATACATTAAAGATAGTGTATATATTATTGAAACATCAACATATAGTGCCTACATAATCTGCGCGAGTATGATGGTCCGTCGCGGGTTATTGGTGTAATGCATGTTTGCGCTCCTGAAGAGAATGTTTGGCCACGCGGCAGCATCGAATTCCGACCAGCTAGGTTCCGAGGCGGACCCGATCCGGCAATTGCTCTTCGCGTCACAGTCGCTTCGAGAGCAGGTGAGTCATATGTCGTCAGAGGGAGCCTCGGGACCCGCGCTCTTAATCGCCGACGCGCAGCAGCTGGCAGAGAAGGGGAACACCCAGGAGGCGATGGCTCGCCTTCGAAGTGCTCTCGACTCGCCGGCGCTGGAGACTCGAATGCAGCTGTGGCTGTGGGCGGCATTGCGTGAATTGGGCGAAAAGCCGGGAGGGAGATCCGCCTTCGAGGTGCTAGGAGCGGTCCTGGAAATGCCATCCGGGGGTGCCTACGACACCCTCGCGGGCTACGTCGATGGGTCGGCGCGCTATTTGAACTTTTCCGGTAAGGCGATTTTCTGGGACACAGCCGATGCGGCGGTCAAAGGTCTGTGCCAGGCATTGGTTGACTCGACCATCCCAAGCAGTGGCAAGGCACAGCCTAGAACCTCCTTGGCGTTGCCCAAGCGTGGTGCCCAAGTAACGATGTTGACTCGATCAGGTCCATTCCTCATAACCAACCCTCCACGAGCCGTTATCAGCGCGGGAGGCGCTCTGATGCTGGAGTTGATTCGAAGGTCGGAACCGGAGCAGACGGCAGATAAGGGTGGTAAGGAGCCTGAAGGTAGCGAGTAGACTGGTATGCGGAAAATATTTGGCGGAGCGCCCTTGGCGCATTCACCAGTAAATGATGTCGATTTTCAAGCGAGATCCACCGCGAAGCGCTTGAAATCTGCAAGTGCGCAATCTTTCAGCGCGCCGGCGTGAGTGGCGCGCAGAACGACACGAGGCGCCTGCCCGGCTTCGAATGCTTCCCGCCACCGGGATGCGCACAAACACCAGCGATCACCGGGTTTCAATCCCGGAAAGCCATATTCCGGAACCGGCGTCGACAAATCATTGCCGCGGGCGCGCGAGAATTCGAGGAACCCCTCGGTCATGACGACGCAAACCGTATGGCTGCCAACATCGCCGCGATTCGTGTCGCAGCATCCATCACGAAAGAACCCTGTCATAGGCCGCAATGAACACACTTCGAGGCGCTCACCAAGCACGTTGATGGAAGCATCTCGGCGACTACCCTCATTTCCGACATCATCCCTCGGCATAAGGTCTCCTGAATCGTTGTAGCCTGCCGTCCAAACGAGATAGCCCACAGTGGCGCGGTAGAAAGAATACCTACTACGGCTTCTTTGGCCAATCCAGCGCTGCCGTGACAAGCGTGGCCCTGCTCACGTCCCGCCACAGCTTCGTTTCGAACGTGAATGCCGCGACGGCGCATGTCGGCATGTGCACGATATCGGATGAGAAGCGTTGCGCGAGCTTCGACAGCGCCGGATCGTGGCCCACAAGCATTACCCGGTTCAACTTGTTGCCGAGGTTGTGAACAACCTTGAGCATGTCATTCGGGGTACCGGGATACAACCGCTCTGCGCTTACGATATTCTTGAGCTTGTAATCAAGTCTATCGGCGAGAACTTGCGCAGTCGTGATCGCTCGGTTCGCCGGACTCGACAGAATCAGGTCGAGGCTTACATCACGCCTCGCGAGTCGCCTACCCATCTTCGGTGCGTCACGTTTGCCGCGAGCGTTCAACGGCCGGTCCTCGTCGGATAACGTCGGGTCATCCCAACTCGACTTCGCGTGGCGAACCAGAAGCAGAGTTTTCATGTCACGAGTTTACGCGCGTTAGCGGGTGAGGCGACACGAACTTGGCGTGCCGACGGCGCGGTGGCGGCGGCACGATGAATTACGACTGGCTGGGGTCTGTGAGCGACCCGGAGATTGCGGCCGCCCAGGCGAGACTGGAAACAGTCCGACCAAGCGTGGCTCGCGGGTAAGCTAAATAGACGCGATCCACGTAGAATCCTCGTCCCGGAAGGCAACCAAGATAAGGAAAGTGTTCATGCATGCACGTCTGATTTGGAGTGTTATGACGGTCGTCCTGCTGCTGAGCGCGATGGCGCCGTCGAGCATTTACGCGAATGACAAGGATGCGCCAAACGCGACCAAGGACGACGGGAAAGCGGGAGCGAAGGACGAAAAAAGCCCGGCAAAGGACGACGAGATCAAGCTGCCGCCGTTTCCATCCGACAAGACGATCCACCAGACCATGCAGCTAGGGGGTCGGACGTTGAAGTACGACGCCACTGTCGGCTCGCTACCGGTGTTCGACGAAAAGGGCAAACAGATCGCCAGCGTTATGTTCACTGCTTATACGGTTCCCGGCCCAGCTCGTCCGGTGACATTTGCGCTGAACGGCGGCCCGGGAGCTTCTTCTGTCTACCTGAATCTCGGCGCGATCGGCCCGAAGCGCGTTCAATTCGGTGCCGAGGGCAATAGTCCGTCAGATCCGGCCATGCCGGTCGACAACCCCGGCACCTGGCTGGATTTTACGGATCTGGTGTTCATCGATCCGGTAGGAACCGGGTTTAGCTACCCTCAGGTGAAGGAGGACGAGGCCAAGAAGCGCTTTTATAACCCGAAATCGGATGTCGAATATTTGTCACGCATCATATTCGATTGGCTGGTCAAGAATGAGCGCCTCACCTCGAGCAAGTATCTGGTGGGTGAGAGCTACGGCGGCTTCCGTGGCCCGCGCATCACGTACTACCTGCAGACGCGGCTCGGCGTCGCAATGCGTGGCATGGTGCTGGTGTCGCCGTATCTGGATCCTGGCGCTTCCAGCAACGGAGATCTCTCGCCCCTTCCTTGGATGCTCACACTTCCCAGCATCGCCGCGGCAAATCTCGAGCGCCAGGGCAAACTGAATGACGCGACGATGGCGGAGATCGTTCGCTACACGCGCACAGACTATGTAGCGGACCTGCTCCTCGGGCGCTCGGACCCCCAGGCCACGGATCGCATCGTCAAGCGGGTTACAGAACTGTCGGGGCTCGATCCGCTGTTCGTGCGCCGTTCGGGCGGTCGACTCGAGACACAAGCGTACCTCAGAGAGGTATATCGTGCCGAGGGCAAACTGGGGAGCCGGTACGATTCGAACGTCACCGGCTGGGACCCGTTTCCATTCGACCCGACTCAACGCTCGAACGATCCTATTCTAGACAGCATCATCGCGCCGACCACAACCGCCATGGTGGACTTCATCACGCGCACGGTAGGCTGGAAATACGACGGCCGCTACAACGCTCTTAGCTACGAGGTCAATAAGCTGTGGAACGACAAGGACAACGAGGAGCGCGACCGAGTCGAGCGGGGATCGGTGGAGGAACTGCGGCAATCTGTCGCCGTAGATCCCCGCCTTGATGTCTTGATCGCGCATGGCTGGGGCGATCTGTCGTGTCCCTTCATGGCCTCTGTACTCATCGTGGATCAGATGCCGGTGATGGGCAATGCGAGCCGCATTCAGGTCAAGGAATACGCGGGAGGCCATATGTTCTATAGCCGTAGCGACAGTCAGCGGGCGCTGCGCAAGGACGTGATGAAGATGTACGGCGCAGGCTGATAGGGATGCTGTAGTGCGAGGGCGTCTTACCGCCTCGTCACGACCAGGTGACCGGACTGAAACAGGCCGCGCGCGTTAAGGAACACGAAATTCTCATCCTCGTTGCCGCCTATTAGCCGCCCGAGCATCGAAAACTTGCTGGTGTAGGCGGCAAAAGAGGCCGGCCCGCAGGCAATCGCCGGAATCGAAGTGGATAGCTTCACGGTATCCGAGGAATTGGTGTTAAACCACCAATCGGCGACCGTCGGTGCGGCGCTGTTGGGCGGGGGAGGGCTCGCGCTAGCGGCGAGGAAGTAGTGCTCGTTAGCCTGCTTTGCGCCTGCCCGCATTCAATGACGTTTCCTGAAAGAGGGAAACTGCGTTGTCGACCGTCCGAAATTGGAGGTTATGATTCTCACCGGGCGAGGATTTCTGGAGTCATCGCTTCTAGTCTGGGGACCTGGTGAGTATCTGCTACGTGGGGCCACCTCAAGAAAGGGATTTTTTAGCACGCTAAGGTCCCGTCACTCTCGATTTTTGCTGGCGAAGCGGCCGGAAGCCGCCCTTGGCGACACGTTTGTTGGCGTGCTAGTGATAATCGCCGGTCAGATGGATATGTTCCCAGGGTAGCGGAGAGAGGTGGGCGAGGAGCCGTTCGTCGACGGCGCCGCGCTCCTGCAGGGCCTTCACCGCACGGTCGAGATACACGGTGTTCCACAGCGTGATAGCCGCGACGACAAGGTTCAAGCCGCTGGCCCGATATCGTTGATTCTCGTAGGACCGATCACGGATTTCGCCCAGGCGGTTTAGGAATACGGCGAGGGCATTTCGGGCCTCGCCCTTGTTGAGGCCGGCGGTCACACGCCGCCGCAACGCCGGATCGGGCAGCCACTGCAGCATGAACAACGTGCGCTCGATGCGTCCGAGCCCGCGCAGCGCGACCGCCAGGCTGTTCTGACGCGGGTAGCTGGCAAGCTTGCGCATGATCAACGAAGCCGTCACGGTGCCCTGCTTGATGGAGGCAGCCAGCCTCAGGATTTCATCGAACGCCCGCTCAATGACTTTGACGTTGAGTGAAGCGCCGATCATGGGCTCGAGCGCCGGTCTTCAGAGATCGGCGTCTCAAATTCCGACGTGTGCGACAGAGAAAGACGTTCCAGCACTTCGGAGTACGAATCCGGCATCGTGGAGTTACTACCAGAGGCCGTAGGACTACGATGTGTTCCTAGTTTATCGGCTCACCGGATAAACTCGATATTCATGGATCCGATCCAAACACCGGCTCGCACCAGGAGATCCCAATGCCTGCAAATCCACCGCCAAACACCCCGCGCATCACGCCTTACCTTCTGTACGAAGATGTGGGGGCTGCGATAGATTGGCTCAGCACGGCCTTTGGGTTTCGGGAACGGACGCGAATTCCAGGTCCCGGCGGCAAAGTCGCACATGCGGAAATGGAGTGGGCCGACGGTCTCATCATGATGGGATGCCCGAGTGCCGATTGCCGAAATCCAAATCGGTTGGGACAACTCACTCAGCACCTGTATGTCTACGTGGACGGCGTTGATGACCACTTTGAACGCGCCAAGAAGGCGGGCGCGAAAATCGTGGAGGCGCCTGCGGATCAGTTTTACGGGGATCGGCGCTACGCCGCGGAGGATCCAGAAGGTCACTCTTGGTATTTCGCCGAGCACGTTCGCGACTATCCGCGGAGGAGATGAAGGCGGCGGCGCAGCAGCAATGAGCTCGCAATGAAGGCAAGTGCCGAGGCTATGTCAATGCGGTCGTAACGAGTTTTTTAAGGGCACATGGGCGGTCAATACCATGCCGCCGGTTCGTTTGGATCGACGGGTCATCCTACCCCCGATGTGCCGTACCCGATGTTTCATCGCGCCGAGCGCGATCGTGTCGGCGTCGGCGAGCACACCCGGTGCGTCATGTGCGATGCGGATCTTGAGCGCACCGCTGTCGATTTTCACGCTGAGTTCAATTGACTGGATTGAAGGTTGTTTTAGGCTGATCGCGAGCGCCTCTTGCAGAATGCGGTAAAGCGCGGTCAACGCATCGGGCGTGAACGACGGTTCCTCCGTCGGGTACTGCTCAGTACAGCGCACGCCGGCGTCCCCACAGGTGCGCTTTACGTGCGAGCGAAGCGCTGCGAAGAGGCCGAAGTTATCGAGCAAGCTCGGCCGCAACTGCTCAATCATCTTGCGCTTCAGGTCAACGGCGGCCGACAGGGTGTGACGCACCCGCTGCATTTTCTTGCGCACTTCCTCCGGCGCATTCGCATGCTGCTCGGCCCAGGCCGCATCCATCGCTGCTGCCACCAGCAGCCCGCCCATTTCATCGTGTAGTTCGCGTGATACCCATATTCTTTCGGCCTCGTGGGTCGACTGCAGGTGGGTGATGATATCGGGGCTTAAGGGGGGCTTAGCGTGCACGACACTTTTTCATCTACGAACCGAGGCAAGTAGACTAACCGGACCGACACCCCACGCACGTCGGCGACCGGGACCATGCCGGTGTAGGTGCTTTGATCGATTGAGCCCCAACCGCTTTGGTGCCGCTTGATATATCTGGGTGGCCAATACGGATGCGTAACAGCAGTTCGCTGCTAGCAGGAAAATGAACGCCTACTTACGTCTGACGCCCATGAAAATTAAAACACTTCAATTTGGCAGGGGATTTAAAGTCGTGTTGGGGAACCGCCGGGTCGAGGCAGCGCAAATGGTGATGGCGCCCGGCGGAGGCTTTTTCAATGCTTGCCAGGCAACAGATCTTCGACGAATTGTTGTACCGAGCGCCGCGTGACCTTCCCCACCTCCCGATCGCCTTTGAGGAAAGACGCCACGAAGGCCTTGGCCTGAGCGGCGGTTATGTGCGGCGGTAGCGGTGGGACATTTGGATCGGTCTTAACCTCGAGCACGACGGGACGGTCACTGGCAAGCGCCTCTTGCCACGCCGCATGCAGCATATCGGGCGAATCGACAAAAATTCCCTTCAAACCAAGCATCTCGGCAAACTTCGAGTACCGAACATCGGGCAGGGACTGACTGTCCACATACCGCGGATTGCCCTCGGTCGCCCGCTGCTCCCAGGTGACCTCGCTCAAGTCCTCGTTATTCAACACGCACACCACCAGCCGAGGATCCGCCCAGCGTTGCCAGTAGCGCTGGACGGTAATTAATTCGGCCATATTGTTCATTTGCATGGCGCCATCACCGACGATGGCAAAAACTCACTCCAGGGAAAGCCCGTTCCGATCATCAACAACGTATCGCAGCCCATCATCAAATCGTAGGAGGGTTTAGTGCCCAGCAGCCCGATGGTGCCGGTGACAAAGGGCAACTCGTCCGATAGCACGTCCTTGCCCAGGAGCGCCTTGGCGACGCCGGCGCCGAGCCGCTGCGCGATGTCGATGACCTCCGTGGCCGCATCGCGCGCCCCTGCGCCGATGAGGATGGCGACTTTCGATCCCGCATTCAATATATCCGCCGCCCGCTGCAGATCTTGAGGATAGGGCAGGATCCGCGGTCGCGAATAGCTCGGTCCGGAGCGCGTGAATCCATGGGCGTGTGCCGGATCTTCCCAGGGCTCGTCTTGCACATCTTTCGGAATGATGATCATCGAAACGCCCTTGTTGGCAACGGCGCTGCGGATACCCCGGTCGACGATATGCCGAAGCTGTGCGGGGTTATCGGCTTCCTGCACGTACGTCGCGACGTCGGCAAAGGCCCGGTCCAGATTGATTTCTTGCTGATAGCTCGCGCCCCGCACCGACACCTCGGCTTGGCCGGCGATCGCGAGCACCGGCACGTGGTCGAGCTTCGCGTCATACAGGCCGGTGATGAGATGCGTCGCGCCCGGTCCTCCGGTCGACAAGCAGACACCCAGCTCACCCGTAAACTTCGCATGCGCTGCGGCCATGAATGCGGCCATTTCCTCGTGGCGCACTTGGACGAATTCGATGGCGCCTTCCTCGCGCGCCGCCCTTTGCAGTGCGCCAAGCACGCCGTTAATTCCATCGCCGGGATAGCCATAAATGCGGACGGTGCTCGCTCCTTAGTTGGGGCCTGCGATTACGCATCCGAGTTAGCGCATCTCTTCCGACGCGGGAACGCTCCGGCCGACTACAACGACCGACCGAGCCTCCGGAATACCCTAGCGGCTTCTTCTCAGGAGGTGTTCAATGGATCGCAATGACGCATCGGGTGGGCGGCGCCAGGCTTTGAAGGAACTCTCCGGGGGACTCCTGCTGGCGGCCACCGGTTCCGCCTGTGCGCAACAGCAAACCTCGGGTAAGACTGCAGCCGCAGAGTCGCCGTTCCTGCCTGACTTCCCAACGGAATATCCTAGACCCCCATTTCCCGAGCAGCAGCAGCCTTGGCCGGGGCTCGCATCGAAGATGACACCCCGCCCCGATCACGGCGAAACCACTTATCGCGGCTCGGGTCGGCTCGCGGGCCGCAAGGCGCTGATTACCGGGGGCGATAGCGGTATGGGGCGAGCGGCCGCCATCGCGTTCGCCCGCGAGGGAGCCGATGTGGCGATTAATTATTTGCCGGCGGAAGAACCTGATGCAGCAGAAGTCATCGAGCTTATCCGGCGTGCCGGCCGCAAGGCGGTGGCACTTCCTGGAGACATTAGAGAAGAGGCCTTTTGCAGTCGCCTGGTCGAGACGGCTGCAAACCAGCTCGGCGGCTTGGATCTCGTGGTAAGCAATGCGGCGCGGCAGGTCGCACAAAAATCGATTTTGGATATTTCGACGGAGCAGTTCGATACGACATTTAAGACCAACGTGTATGCGATGTTCTGGATTCTGAAGGCGGCGGTCGCGCGGATGAAGCCGGGATCGGCCATCATTTGCACCGCGTCCATCAACGCCTACGATCCGGGCGCGGAAATCATCGATTACGCGGCCACCAAGGGCGCGATAGCGATCTTCGTGAAGGGACTGGCGAAACAATTGGCGAGCCGCGGCATTCGCGTGAACGCGGTGGCGCCAGGCCCGATTTGGACGCCCCTGCAGGTGACCGGCGGTCAACCGCCGGACAAGCTGCCTGAGTTCGGCGCCAAGACCCCGATGGGTCGGGCGGGGCAGCCCGCAGAGCTTGCGTCTCTCTATGTGCTGCTCGCCGATAACCGCGCCTCGTACACGACCGGCCAGATTGTCGGCGCGACCGGGGGAGAGGGTGGGCCCTGAACGAAAAGATCTAAGTCGTCTCATCCGAGGTGCAAGCGTGCAGGTGAAAGGCAGAAAAAATCAGACGAGTCGGAAAGCGGGCGCGCGGCCATCCGGGTCAGCCCAGAAAGTCGTTCGCTACGCCGTGGTTGGACTTGGACACATCGCGCAAGCCGCGATGTTACCGGCCTTTGGCCACGCGAAACGCAACAGTCGGCTGGTGGCATTGGTGTCTGGGAGTAGCGCTAAGCTCAAGAGCTTGGGCCGGCGATACCGCGTGCCGCGGCTTTGTGACTACGGCGAGGCGGAGGCGTTATTTAAAAGCGGCAACATCGACGCCGTTTACATTGCGCTGCCCAATGACCTGCATAAAGAGTGGTCGGTGAAGGCGATGAGGGCAGGGCTGCATGTCCTCTGCGAGAAGCCCATGGCAGTCACCGCGCGGGATTGCGAGACGATGATCCGAGCCGCAGCCGCGAGCGGCGTCAAGCTTATGATTGCGTATCGCCTGCATTTCGAGGCGGCCAATCTTGACGCCGTGCGACAGGTGCGCCGCGGGACGCTCGGGGATTTGCGTTTCTTCAGCTCGGATTTCTCGATGCAGGTTCGGAAGAAGAATATCCGCCTGAAGCGCGCGAAAGGCGGCGGCCCGCTTTACGATATCGGGATCTACTGTATTAACGCGGCCCGAGCAACGCTCGGCGAGGAACCACGAGCCGTGTTCGCAACCGCCACGCGCAGCGGCGATCGTCGTTTCCGTGAGGTCGAGGAGACCGTCGTCGCCGCGATGCGCTTTAACGACGAGCGCCTGGCAAGTTTCAACTGCAGCTTCGGGGGCGCTGCCCCTCGACGTACACCGTCACCGGCACGCGAGGCAGCCTTACCGTGGACCCCGCCTACGAATATACGCAAAGCATTGAATCACGCCTGCGGATCGGCGAGCGCGAGCGCAATCGCCGCTTCGCCAAACGCGATCAATTCGCCGCCGAGTTGCAGTATTTCTCTCAGTGCATCCTGGATAATCGAAATCCCGAACCGGGGGGTGTCGAAGGTCTCGCGGATGTGTGGATTATCGAAGCGATGCATCGATCGATTAAGAGCGGCCGGTGGGTCAGCGTAACGATGCGCCCGCGCGGGCGGCGACGCACCGCCGGTCGGAACATCCGCCGCCCGCCGGTGCCCCGTGAGCCCCGCTTAGTCGATGCCAAGTCAGCGAGCCGATAGATAGGCCGGAATCGACTAACCGCGTCAGCTCAGCTGCGGTTAGGAGGCTTTTCCTGCCCCCGCCGCGGCGGAGCATTTTCAGTGGGCTGGCCCGACTTCCCAGACGGGTTAGGCTCCCCACCGACGCGTTCGTTGTCCGGAATCTCGTCCGGTAGAGGATGCTTTGGGCTTTCAGTGGCCATGAGCGCTACGCCTGTGTTGTTTCGCGACCTTTGCGCCCTGCTTGCCGAGCGCAGTGCGCGTGCTCTTTGAAACGTGACGGATGGTCTTCTTGCGCTTGGCCGCCGTTGCGGCCTTCTGCTTCGCACTTGGCGTTGATATCTCCTGATTGTCTACGGAAGCACACCCTATTGCACGTCGGTGGCGGTCGCTCGCGACTGCGACTTCAGGCCGCTTTCGGATGCAGGATGACCTTGGTCCACCCCTCGTCGCGATTATCGAAATGCTGGTATGCGTCCGGCGCCTGATCGAGCGGCAGCTCATGCGAAACGATCATCGAGGGGCTTACCTTGCCGTGATGGATGAGATCCATCAATCGACGGTTATAGGCTTTGACGTTGCATTGCCCGGTGCCCATCTTTTGGCCTTTGAACCAGAATTTGCCAAAGTCGAACGCTATTTGGCCCTGCTTGGCGAGCTTGTCCTGCGCGTGCGGGTCTTGCGGAATATAGACGCCTATGATGCCGAGCGTGCCCGTGGCCTTGACCGCATCGACGAGTGAGTTCATCACCAAATTAGGTACTTCTTTGCCGTGAGAGTTGTGGCACTGGTAGCCCACACATTCGGCACCGCAATCCGCCCCCAATCCGCCGGTCAACTCGCGAATTTGATCGCCCACGTCGCCGTCCTTGGTGTTGAAGGTGGTTGCACCGATCTTATCGGCGAGCTTCAACCGATCCTCCTCGCCGTCGACGACGAAAATCTGGCTGGCACCTTGAACGCGTGCGGACATCGCGGCCATAAGACCCACGGGGCCTGCGCCGTAGATTACGATCGACTCTCCCGGCTTTAAGTCGGCGAGACGTATCGAATGCCAGCCGGTCGGAAAAATGTCTGCCAGCATGACGTAGTCTTTCTCTTTCTCATCGGCATCGCCCGGCAGCTTCAAGCAATTAAAGTCGGCATAGGGTACCCGCAGGTACTCGGCTTGGCCGCCGGAGTAGGGACCCATGCCCGCGAAGCCATAGGCGGCACCCGCCATGCCGGGCATGACGGAGGGGTCTGCGCATGTCAGGCAATAACCACTCAACCCTCGCTCGCAATTGGCACAAAATCCACAGCCCACATTGAACGGCAACACCACCTTATCCCCCTTTTTGATGGTATCGACCGCCTTACCGACTTCGACCACGACTCCCAAGTTTTCGTGGCCCAGCACCTTGCCCTTCTCGACGTCCGTTCGGCCCTCATACATATGAAGATCAGAGCCGCAAATATTCGTGGTGGTGAGCTCGATGACCACATCGGTCAATTTCTCGAGCTTGGCGTCCGGGACTTTATCGACCGAGACTTTTTTCGGGCCGTGGTAGACGAGGGCTTTCATTGAGGCTCCTTACAGGAAGGGGGTAGATTGAGGAACGCCACTCTAAACTGCACATAAGGCGTGACCTGTCATTCATAGAGCTCTCCTTGGCGTGGGACATCTGCTGACTACGGAGCAGCCCGGGAATTGCTCAACCGCGGAGGCGCGCATGCCCTACGACCGCGGAGCGGCCGTGAGTTAAGGCACTCGTGGTTTAGGCGGGTGCAACGTCCTCGCACGTCGCTCTAGCTCTGTGCGTGCATCGCCGGATGGCGGCTCGGAACTCGAAACGTCGCGGCTCGGCAGGATCGTGGAGATAGCGTGTTTATAAATGAACTGGTGCGCGATTCCGCGCAAGAAAAGCCCGTACGACTCGTAGGCCTCGATTTCCCCCAAGAGCTTAATCCCGTTCCTTAGATAGATCGCGACGGGCACCCTGCCGACGACGAGGGCGGTTAGAAATCCCTCTTCACTCATCTCGGGATTCGATGGGTGGCCGATGGTGCGTTCCTTTAACATGGGCTGAACCTCGAATGCGGTGAGAGGGTGCTCATTGAGTACGCGCCAACGTACTCAATGAGTCCGAGGAATGAGCGCTTTAGCGGCCTTTTTCGCTCGCTTGCTCCGCGCGGGCGGCGCCGATGGCGGTGGTCACGTGTTTTCGCTCCTCCGGCGGCGGCAGCACCGCTTTCATACCGAGAGATTGGAGCCACAATTCTCGGCACCAGCCCTTCGAATGGTACAGGTGCTCGTCCTCCTGCTCCTCCACCTCATCCGCGGCAAGCTGCAGCGTCGTCTGCTGTTTGCCTGTCGATTTCTCGGCCGCTTTGGCGATCAGTTCCCAATCGGCGTGGTCTTTCGTCTCGGCCAATACGACACATTCACAAGCGACCAGCTGTGCCGCTTCAGGTTTGCCCGAGCGGCGTGCGGCCTGCATGGCTTGAACGAGCGCCAGGCCTAGTTGCTTGACGATCGCTCGTCCGGGGCTCGCCTCCTCGGCATTGAGCTCCAGCTCGCGGAACACCCGCAGCAGGATGCGCTCGTGATTGCGCGTTTGTTCCAGATATTTCTCCCACTCCTGTTTCAGATCCTCGTTGACGACGCACTGCAGCGCCGTCTCGTAGACTTGAATGCCGCCGCGCTCGTGCTCTAAGGATTGCAGCAACAGTTCTTTGACTTGATCTTGTTTCATAAGGATTCCTGGGGTGAGATGAGATAAGGGAGGCCATTGAGCGCCGCGCGGCGCGAGCTGTCCGTCAGCGGATCCCGCGTTGTTGATCGCGCAGGATAGAAATAAAAGCGCAATGAGCGGCCAGAGCGTCAGCGCTCGCTGACAGACGCTGCTGTCAGCCCACGATTTCCCGCGTTTCTCACTCGGCCGGGGTGTCGCGGGATGCGCGCGCTACGGCGCCGCGAAGGGCGCCCAAGGCGCCACCGAGCTCCACTTCTAGGACTTGTCCCACGAGACATCCTGCCGGTGAGCGATACGCATCCGGCCCTGGTTCCTCCTACCCTACAGTTGCTCGCTTAAGGAGACCGGTATGGCTGGTACAGCATCGACGACGCCCGACGCCCGCAAGCCCCCCCTCGGCAGGAGGAGGACCGGCATCACCCGCCGCCCGACGACTGGCAGGAGCCGGGCGGGGATGTCAAGGAGCCTCCCTTGCCAGGTACTGCCGGCAATGAGGAGAAATTGCCACGCAAGGGGGAAATCTAGCGTTCGTGTACTTTATCCCAGTCGGGATACTGAAACGTGCGGGTTCACCTCGGGGGAAAAGCACTATGGAACCGTTACGTCCTATGAAACCGATGAGTCCGCTGGCCTTGGCGGACCGATGGTGGTCTGGGGAGCTCGGTGACCCGTCTGCGAGCGGGGCGCAAGACGGCCCACGACACGCGTTTTTCGGACATTCTGATCGAACGCGGTGGGGAGCTGCGAACATTTCGGACCGGCAGGCATCGAATCATGGTATCTCACAACTCGGCGGCAGAGACGAGCTTGCTTTTACCAGCGAGCAGGGGCCGGTCAGCGTCAAGGACTTTGAGAAAGTGGAGTGACGATAAGCTTCGCCGCGAGACAGTCGTTAGATGGCGCTCTACGGGTTACTGGTACGCGAATTCGAGCGCATGCCGGAAATTTGCGTTACCCTGAATGACTGCGAATGACTGACCGATATGGTGAAGGCTCCCCCCAATAAGACGGCCACCCCCGCAGTCGCGAGTTCGCCAGGGCGTACTGTGCGGCCTCCCATTGAACCAATGCTCGCTAAGCTCGCTGATGAGCTGCCTGTGGGCGAGTATCTGTATGAGCCCAAGTGGGATGGATTTCGGGCGATCGTGTTTCGCTACGAAGACGACGTGTATATCCAAAGCCGCGATGCGCGACCGCTCGATCGCTACTTTCCGGAGCTGCATGAGGCCTTGCTCGAGCGCCTGCCGAAGAACTGTGTGGTGGACGGCGAGATCGTGATCGCGACGGCGCGCGGGCTCGACTTCGACGCGCTGCAGTTGCGATTGCATCCGGCGGCATCGCGCATCGAGAAGCTCTCGAAGGAGACCCCGTGCCGCGTTCATTGCGTTCGATGTGCTGGCCGTCGAAGGGACGCACCCTCATGCCGGCGCCGCAGGCGGCGCGCCGTGCGGCGCTCGAACAGTTGCTGCGGAAGGTGGCAGCACCGGTGTATCTCACGCCGGCGACCCGCGATCGGGCGATGGCGCTCGACTGGCTGACGCGCTTCGAAGGCGCGGGCCTTGACGGCGTGGTCGCGAAGGCTCGAATCGGGTCCTTATCAGCCGGGCAAGCGCGCGATGATCAAGGTGAAGCACGTGCGGACGGCCGATTGTGTCGTGGCGGGATTCCGCTGGCACAAGAGCGGCAAGGACGCGATCGGTTCCCTGCTGCTCGGCCTGTACGATGCGAGCGGCATGCTCCAGCATGTCGGGGTCACTTCCTCGTTCACGATGACGATGCGACGGCAGCTCGCGAAAGAGCTTGCGCCGCTCCGCAAGCACGCGATGGAAACCCACCCCTGGCGCGAATGGGCGGGCGCGGCAGCCGAATCAAGCCGCATGCCCGGCTCGCAGAGCCGCTGGAGCGCGGGCAAGGACTTGTCGTGGGAGCCGCTCAGGATCGAGCGCGTCTGTGAGGTGAAGTACGACCACATGCAGGGCGAGCGTTTCCGCCATGCCGGCATTTTTCTGCGCTGGCGCCCCGACAAGCGGCCGCAGGACTGTCGCTTCGATCAGCTCGAAGTCGCGAAGCCCTACGAGCTCGAGAGGATCTTCTCATCCGGATCGAGCGCCTCCTGAGCGGGTCGCAGGGACTCGGGTACATGCTGCAGATTGACGCGTATGCGTGTCCAGGTGCTGTAGCGCCCGCGCATGGCGTCGATCAGGATGTCGGCTGGCTGCAAGTGCGGCGCCGCTTGCGAGTGGCGTGCTCGCCAGCGCTCCAATCCCGCCAGGGCGTCGCCATTGCGGCGCGCACGGCCAATCTCGATGAGAGGGTGTTTCTTTCTCTTCGAGGGCTGGACGCGAGGAGGCTCGGACGCTTGCCTCTTGTAGTGCGGCGGCCACGGCGATCACCCATGCCCTGGCGCTCAAAAAGATCGAGCAAGCCCGCGATTGAACCGGCTTCCCGATCGATCGCCGCATGCACGTCGCCCATCTTCTTGTACCGGGCCGGAACAGTCGCCAAAGTAAAGTCCGCCGGGTTGCAGTCTTCGACTTCGTTCCAGTGCGAGCGGCGTCGAGACGCGCGCGTCGGGCGTGGGCCGCACCGAGTAGGCGGATGCGACCGTGCGATCCTTGGCGTTTTGGTTGTAGTCGACGAACACGCCGTGGCGCTCCTCCTTCCACCACTGGCTGGTGGCAAGACTCGGTGCGCGCGTTTCGACTTCGCGCGCGAGCGCGAGCGCGCTGCGGCGCACTTCGTCGAAGCTCCAGCGTGGTTGCGAGACGGACAAGATGTGCATGCCGCGCGAACCGGAAGTCTTGGGCCAGCCGACCAGACCAAAGTCATGAAGAACCGCGCGGACCACGCCGGCGACTTCGCTGCACCTGCTTCCACGTAGTTCCCGGGCACCGGATCGAGGTCCACGCGCAGCTCGTCGGGATGCTCGAGGTCTTCGGCCCGCACGGGGTGTGGATGCAGCTCGAGGCACGCCAAGTTCGCGAGCCAAGCGAGCGCGGCCGCGTCGCGCGGCACGACTTCCTCGGCGCGGTATTTCCCGACGGGAAGCGAACTCCGCCACCTCGATCCAAGGCGGGCGAGTTCTGGGCGCGCGTTTCTGATAGAAGTGCTCGCCCGTGATGCCGTTCGGGTAACGCACGAGCATGTTGGGACGGCCGCCGGCGCCGCGAATCGCACCCTCCGCCACGGCGAGGTAATAGCGCGCCAGGTCGAGCTTGCTATGTCTCGATTCCGGGAAAAGAATCTTTCCCGGGTGCGAAATAGTCACTTCGCGCCCGGCAACGCGGACAATCTCGGCATCCTGGCTTGTGCCCACTCGATCGACTCCACTGCTGTCCTTTATGTAGAGCGGTCTATCATCACGACGTGCCCAGCGCAATCGCCCGGGAACGCGTAACTGCGCCTCCACGAGTGACGCGCACCTTGTCGGTGATGCAGGGGGCTAAAAATTCAGAAAGTCCTTCATGCGTTTGGGTAGCGCGCCCCGGGACTAGGCGCCACCGCCTACAGTGTAGCGATGGAGTGAAGCGCCTACTGATGTTACGCAGCAGAGTGCTTGAGCTGCTCAAAGACTCCCGAGTCACCTCGGGATCATGCAGAGCCGCTGCAGGAAAAATCCGAAGGCCGCTAGAGTATACGGTGAACGGTCCGACTATTGTTCGGTTTCGGCGATAGGGCTGAGTGGGGATGGTGGCAACATGCTGTACAAACTTAAGTGGGTCATCAATATGTTTCTGGTGGGGATCGCGTTGGGCCGCGCCGCCGCCACGCTGCGGCGAAAAAGGCATGGATGACGCTAGGCAGATTGGCCGCGAGCGCACGCTGGCGCGCACTATAGGCGGCACGCCACACCGGAGTTGCGGCCTCAGCCGAAATCAATGGGCTACGTCACCTCGACACCCGTTTGCCACTTCCAAGTAAGCGCGGAGTTGTTCGCGCTCAATGTCGCTCGCCCGCCAAACTCGGTCATGACAACGGGCATACAGGCGAATGGAGGCGCCCGTGTCGAGCGCTTCGGTCAGGGTAGACGCGGCGAATTCAGTTAACCACTCCCGCTCGCACTCGGGGCACACGACTGGGACTCGTACCGGGACTTCCATAGACTCCTCACAAAATCGACGCAGGCGATCTCTAACCAGGCCGACAGCAGTCGGCCTGCAGGATTGCCGACCGCACTGGTCCATGGTTTTAGGCCATGGCCCAGTGCGCCGTGGTCAGTCAGCTGCCAATCTGAATCCGGCGGGGCATTGCCTTCGCCTGCTTCGGGATCGTCACGGTGAGCACGCCCTGACTTCCGCTGGCATTTACTTTTTCGCCATCGACGGTATCGGGCAGCACGAAACGACGATGAAATTGGCCGTATCCGCGCTCCACGCGCCGACCTTGGGCCCCCTCGCCGTCTTTGCGAGTCGGCAGCGGCCGCTCGCCCGACAACGTCAGAATCCCGCCATCAAGGGTCAGCTCGACAGACGCCGGATCCACGCCCGGCAGGTCGACGTAAAGTTCGAATCGGTTGGCATACTCGTGGATATCCACCAGGGGAATCCACATGGCCGTAGCCGAACTACTGTCATTCTCGCGGGCGTTTCCAAACAGGCGATTGATCTCTTCCTGTAGGCGCGGCATCACGCCCCAGGAATCTTGTCGCGTAACAGAGCTCATGGCACCACTCCTCTATAAATCAAACCTTTGGGATCGATTCTCTCGCTGGGCGCAGCCCAGACGATTGTCGCGAACGTAGGGCCGGCCATTTATTTTTCAAGAGACCGCTTTTGAAAATTTCACGACTCCCCGCGGCGTCGCCCAGTCCCCATTCGGGGAGGCCCATCGGTCCTGCCGGAAGGAGGCACTGCGAGTCGCTGGCTCGCGTTGCGATAGTTGAGTAGGACAGCGACGTCGCGGATCGGCTTTAAAAAGAGCGTGGGGTCTTACCTCACTTAGGGTATCTCCTCTGGCTGGCACGCTTGCCAGGAGCTGCGATCCTCGCTTCAACGCAGTACCAAGACCACTGAAGGAGTTACCGCAATGGCAAATCAGAAAAGCGAGCGAGGCAGGTCGCAAGGGCGGGGAGCAATCCCACCAAGGCAGTTCCAAGGACCCAAGCAGACCGCAGACAGGCGGATCGGAGCATAACCCGACGCAACAAACCTCGGGGCCAGGGTCGTTTGCCAGTAATCCGGAACAAGCGCGCGAAGCGGGCCGGAAGGGTGGCCAGCATTCGCAAGGGAACTCCAAAAAGTCGCGTCCCCAGCGGAACTGTTGCCGCTGATTATTTTGACATAGGCTGATAGGAGTATTAATGATGAAACGCTTAATCAACGTCGCGCTGGCGGCAAGCTTATTGATGGCCGGCGTAGTGGCAGAAGCGCAAACCAGCAGCGGAGGCGCGTCCGGAACTCCTGGCGGTTCCGCGCCCTCGACGCCCGGCAATGCTCAGCCCCCCGGTAGCCCCGGAACACCGGGAAATCCTGGGAATTCGAAACCGCCGGGAACCCCCGGAAATCCCGGAACGCCGGGAACCCCCGGAAATTCGAACGTGCCGAACAACCCCGGCAGTCCGAGTATGCCCGGCAGACCCGGCTCTCCTGCCGCGCCCGCCACGCCAGGATCACCGAATAATCCAGGGGGCTCAACATCGCCCACGACACCCGGAAACTCTGGCGCTACTCCCCCTCACGGCTATCCGCGTTTGGGTCGGGCGGCTTCGGTATTTTGAGGACAGTCCGGCTCGGCCCCCGGGCGCGCGGAAATGTGAGAGAGGAAGGCGAGGCGTCTGATGATGCCCCGCCGACGATGAGCCCGGTCTTTGCCCGGCCCGCTTGGAGAAGCGGGCGTGCCTTGTTAAAGGCGCGCCCGCCGTCCCGCCCTCAGTAGCGATCGTAGTGGCTATTGATGCGGCTCCCATAGTCTCTGTCAAAAACCGGGGCGCTATTTTCAGCATATTTGGGGGCTTTGTCGAGACTTGCTTTATCGAGCGGCACGACATAGCCACCTTTGTCCGTCGAATATTTGAGCACTTTCCAGGGAATCGGATAGCGATCGGTACCCATCCCAAGGAACCCGCCGAACTCAAGTACCGCGTAGCGGACTTGTCCGGATACCTTGTCGATCATCAAATCGTCGACCGAGCCCAACTTCTCGCCCGCCGTGTTGTAGACGGAAGTCCCCTCGACTTTGTCGGACGAAATCACTTCGCTCCAGTATCAATCGACCCCCAGCGCGAAATCTGAACGAGCAGGCGATCAGAGACCTGCTTCGATCGCGCACTTACTCTTGAAGTGCCTTCGCCAACGCATCGGACGAGTTTGCATAGAACAGCATTTCGATTTTGGTAGCCACCTCATCGGACACCTCCGCCAGAGCATGTCGGCACGACACCGGCATCAAGACCGTCCGCGCGCCTTCCCGGACCGCGGTCTCGACGAAATCGGTCGGCTGCTTGACAGCCTTGATGGCGTCGCCGGAAATCTCTCCGACAATCACCAGTCCGCCGCGCAGCTGCTTTCTAATGAGCGCGGAACAGCACGCGAGCAGCAGCCCGACACTGTACGGGCCGTCCGCCTTCCCGCCGTTGACTGGCTGGATCTCAACCGCGAGCTCGTGGCTCTTGGGGTTGCGCGCGCCGCCGACCAGCTCCGCGGCGTGTGAATACAGATAGTCCTTAGCGGCTCTAACCCCCGCTCGGAGCGCCGCCGAGGGCGATTCGTTCAGCAGTCGGATCCCCTGTCCGCGGGATTCCACGACTTCGATCCGCGACACCGTCGCAACTCCCGCAGGACCGCTTGCACTGGCTGCCCAGGCTTGGCCGGCCGGCAACCTGACAGTGCCGACTCGTCTTTCGCTGGACACCTCACCGGGAACTTCGATCGGCAGCCGACGCAGGTTGTTCGAGATCTTCTGCAGCACCAGCACCAGTTGCTCCAGTTCCTCATTGTTGACCCCATCGATGGCGCGCTGGAATTGGCGGCCGACGATCGGGGTGAGGGAGTTGAGCAGATCCTTGCCGCGTTGAGTCAATGTGACATCAGTGATTCGGCTATCCTCGGCATTCGGGAACGCCTTCACCAACTCTTTGGCCACCATTCGCTCGATGATCCGGCTCGCGGTGTTACGCTTGGTGAGCGAGCGTTCTGCCAGGAACCCGATGTTCGCGGATTCGTGCTCGCGCAATACAGTCATGATCCGGTACATCGACCGGTTCACGCCATGCTTTTCGAGCACGGTGCTCATGTCTTCGTGATAGTCGAAGTCCGCGTGCGCCATCAGGTAGAACGGCGATAGGCCTAAGCGAAACTCCGGATGCGCCGGATGGCAAAGCTTGCGGTAGTCGATCTTCTTCATCGTTCAGGTCACCTGTCACTCCGTCGACCGCTCATTTTACAGACCGACAGGGGTCCTATCGGGTCAGATGCGGGTTCTAAAGAAGATATCGAGGCGGTCCACCGCCTCCTGTAAGATCCGGCAACGGCTGCGACCCGAAACAGATGCGCAAAAAGCCCTCTCCCTGCGCGCCGTAGAAAGCCCCTGACTCGACAACGACTTGGACCTCCGCGAGCAGCCGGTCGGCGAGTGTCTGGGAGTCCAGGCCGGTCGCGCGGATGTCGGCGAACGCATAGATCGAGCCCTCGGGCAGGGAACATGCCACGCTCGGCATCCGGTTCAGGGCGGCGACCAGGAAATCTCGTTTCGCCCTCTCGTCCTCCACCATACCCCTGAGCACCGCGGGATCGCCCGCAATCGCTGCAAGCGCTCCGTATTGGGCGAACGTGTTCACGTGAGTCACGTCGTTCGCCGTGACCTTCATCATTGCGTCCAGGATGTCGGGCGCGGCCGTGGCGTAGCCGAGCCGCCAACCATCCATCGCATAACTCTTCGTAAACGCGTAAAGCGAGATCGTGCGCTCTGCCATGCCCGAGAGCGAGGCGATGCTGATGTGCCGGCCCTCGTAGACGTTGTATTCATATACTTCGTCCGCGATGACGATCAGATCGTGACGAATAGCGATGTCGGCCAAGGCCTCGAGCTCGTGGCGCCGGTATACGCGACCCGTGGGGTTCGATGGATTCACCAGAACGATGGCCTTCGTGCGCGCGCCGATCTTGGCCTCGAGCCATTCGGCGCGAAGGGAGAATCCGTTCTCGATGTCGAGCGGAACGCTGACCGCCCGAGCTCCGGCCAGCTCGATTTTGCCGGCGTGCTGGGGGTAGTGCGGATCGAGCAGTATGACTTCGTCGCCCGGATCGAGAATGGCAAAGAATGCAGCGAACGAGCCGTGTGTCAGGCCATTCGTCACCAGCACATCCGTCGCCGCGGCGTCAATGCCGTTGAAGGTGCGCAGTTTTTGCGCCAGTGCCGCCCGCAACGGCGCGATACCCTGCAGATCGCTGTAATGCACGTGTCCGGCCGTTATGGCGGCGACCGTCGCGGCCTTGATATGTTCCGGCGTGTCATGCGCCGGTTGCCCGAGCTCGAGATGAATCAGGTTGTCGCTATTTAAGAGTCGGCCGGCCTTGGCGGACATTCCGAAGTTTTTGGGCGAGGAGGCGGTAATTCGAGCGGCGATTCGTGACATGGGCAACCCTTTATACCGTGACAATGCCGGTGGCAGGGCTACGGCGGCGCATGACCGCAAAGAATGTCATACACATCGCCATGCCGATGAAGGTGTTGATGATCATGGGAAGCGACATGTCGTGGCGGTGGAGCAGGGTGACCGCGACGAAGATCGCCGTTCCTTCCTGCCTGATCAAGTGCTCGACCGCAACCGCTACGGTTTCGCGGCGCGTGAGCCGCCCGATCTTGCAGATCGTCAACGCCACCGTGATGGCCGTCAGGTTCATCGCAACCACGATCGCCAATAGGGAGCCGAAAGAAGCGCGTAGCACCGGCCATTGCTGGACGGTGATCATCAGAAACACGATCACGAGCGTAGTCGTTGCGGCCGTCTTGAGTGGCGGACCGACCCGTGAACACCAGCGGGGCCGGAGGTGCGCGGCGATCATGCCGCAGCCGATGGGGAGCATCGTCACCATCAGGATGTGAGTGAGCGAGGAGCCAAAGGGAATGTTGATCGGCTGTGATTGCCGAAAGGCGAACAGAAGCGCGAAGTGAGCTATGAAGGGGAGAGTAAAGACGTAAATTGTGCTGAGGGTCAGTGTCAAGGAGACCGACAAGGCCACATCGCCCTTCGCGATATCCGTGATGAGGTTGGAAAGAATGCCGCCCGGTGTGGTCGCGAGCAATATGAGGCCGACCATCAGCTCGGGAGTGGGCGCGAACAGGGCCGCCAGCGTCGCGCCGCAAAGCGGCACCACCACCAGCATGCTGACAAGACCGAGGATGAAAGAGCGGCGACCCGAGAGAATAGACGCGAAGTCGCGTACCTTTAGGCCCAAGCCGATGGTAAACATCACGAGCCAGAGCGACCCGGGAAGAAGATACCCATCGGCGAGGGCCATCAAGGTCGGCATCTGTTCTCTCGCGCGCCCTCTTCAGTAGGAGTAATGGAGACTCAAGCCGAACGTGCGGGGCTCCGCATAGAGATGACGATCCGCCAGGAAGGTGGAGCCCGCACCAAAGGCGTCGACGAGATACGCTCTGTTCGTCAGATTACGTGCCCAGCCGGACCATTCCCACTTCCCGTCGGTGGTCTTCAGGCCCGCGCGTAGCCCCGCCAGGCCGTAGCCCCCCTGATGGTCCGCCTCGGTGTTCGGCAGCGTGAAATACACCGACGAACGGTAGTTATAGTCGGCCTGCGCGAAAGGCAGAACCTTGCCGATAGCTTGCACCGATTGGTAACGCAACACGACGTTCGTCGATGCCCGCGGCGACTGCACCGGCGTATCGTCGTCATAAGTGCCCGATACGATCTTGGCATCCATGAGGTTGACCCCGGCGCGCAGCGACAATTCCTGCGTCATCCTCCAGGTAAGATCGGTATCCAGGCCATAGATTTTTGCATTGCCGGCGTTGCCCAGAGAAAACACCTCGATGACGTTGGGCGGCGTGCCGTAGGGAATCTCCGTCGATGCCTGCATGTTGTGCCAGTCGTAGTAGAACACTGAGCTGTTGAGAAAGAGCGCCCCGTCCGCGAGCGTTGACTTGAAACCGAGCTCGTAAGCGAGAAGTTTCTCCGACGCGTACGGATGGCAGATACGCGCTCGCGGGTTGGCCCGCCGGGTAGGGAAGGAAAGCGATATCGCCGGGGAATCCGCCGGCTTTGTACCCCTCACTGACATTCAGGTAAACGAGCAGGTCACGGCTGGGCTGGTAGTTCAGGCCGACTTTTCCGGAGACGCCGTTCGAGGACATCGTGGCGTGGTCGTACGGCACGGGCGTGAGCTCATATTGCGGCGGAAAGTCGACGTTTACGCCGCTCTCGTAAGTGTAGTCGATGTCCTCATGCGTGTCGCGAATGCCCGCGATGACTTTCCACTCGTTTGTAAAGGCGTACTCCGCATGAGCGAACACAGCTTCGGTTTCGGTCCGCTGGGCAATGCCTTCGTTGAAAATCACGGGCGTCGGATTCAGAGGCCCGACTTCGTAGTTCTGCGCGTAATTATAGTAACTGATGTCGGAATCGTCGTCGTGGCTATAGTAGGCACCCACGAGCCATTGCAGCGGATCCTGTCCGCTGGAAGCCAGACGCAATTCCTGCGAGAACGTTTTGATCTCCTCGATCCGCAACATGTCCTGATCGATATAAGGCGAGCCGCTGCTGCTGCCCATCGAGCGATCCATTTTGCGCGCGCCGGTAACCGAGGTCAGTGTCATCCCGGGGAGCGTCCAGTCCATCTTCAGGCTACCGCCGTAGAGGTGGACATTGTTACGATCACCATAGGAGTTATTGCCGAAACCGACCGTCGGATCGCCGCTGCCGTCCGCCACGGCCACCTGTGCGCTCGTCGGTGTCGGCACCGCATACACCGGGCAGCCTTTGCCACCGTTGAAGCCTGCGACCAGCGGCACCGCACAGCTGCCGTTGTTGTTGGTGTACCCCATGCTTTTGTAGGCAGGCACTTCCGAGTTATCAAAGCTTGCGTCACCGACCAACAACGCTTGAAAGGTGTCCGAAGGCGTCCATAGCGCCGAGAAGCGCACCGCCTGACGCTCGATCGAGGCATTTTTCGATTCGGAATAGCCGCCGAGATTGTTGCTCGCGACGTCGGTCTGCCACCCGTCGCGGGAGATCGCGTGTCCGGCAAGCCGGACGGCGAGAGTATCGGTTACCCCGCCGCCGATTTCCGCGCCGATTTCCTCGAGGTTGTAGTTCCCGTAATTGACGTCGACGGAAGAGCTGAAATCCTGGGTCGGTCGCGCGGTGATGAAGTTGATCGCGCCGCCGGTGGTGTTTCGCCCGTAGAGATCCCCCTGTGGGCCCTCAAGCACTTCGACCCGCTCAAGGTCGAACAATTGAAAGCCCAACATCGCCACTGAGGGCAGGGCGACTTCGTTAATGTACTCGGTGACCGCCGGATTCTGGTTGGTGTTGGCATTGTTCATGCCGACGCCACGCAACGAGAAAACCGGGTCGCCGAACTGGCTGGTCGATACATAGAGCCCCGGCGTGTAGGCCGCTAGGTCGCCTGTCTGCTGGATGCGCAAATCGGCGAGCTGCTGCGATGTGAAGACCTGGATCGTGGCCGGCACGTCTTGCACGTTTTCCGAGCGACGCTGTGCCGTGACGACAAGCTCTGTCAGTTCGGCATCGTCGCCCCAAACGACGGTCGCTGCCAGATTACCGGCCAGGATCACGGCGACCGTGACTCCAATCAGACTCCTGCTCATTGTCGGGATCCCCTTTAGTAGCAGAGCGCCAGGCTCACTTTGTGTGAATTTGAATATAATAGTTACGCCCGTGCGTTACGGATTGCAAGCGAAAGATTCGCGGCGTTGCGGGTAAGACTAGGAAGAAGCACAAAAACGGCGCAATTAGCCAGGGGAAGTGCCCCATTTTTGAGCGGTCCAAAGTCGATAATTCGAATCTACCGGTCGCAGGCGACAGTGCATAATCATGTGAAAACGGATATAAATGTGCTGTCGAGGCTACGAACGCTGTAGTCCCCTTTTGCTAGACTGAAATAAATGTGTTGATCAGAGGCTCGCCATGACCCGTCATATCTATATCCGCGAACCGGTCGCCGGACTGAATGCCCGGGTGCTGCTCCTCGACGATCTGGCGCCGCGCTCGGCCGAAGTGCTCTGGCAGATCGCCGGCGGCGGCAGCGCGCACGACGCCATACACGCCATGTGGACGGGCCCCGAAATATCCTGTCCCATTCCTGCTGAAAGCGTGCCGGCGAAGGCGAACCTGAGCGCTCTCCCGCTGGAAAACGCTACGAGTTACCCGGATGAGGGCGATATCGCCGTCGTGTATGCGCCTGCGAATACTTGGAAGGGAGCGCCTCCGTTTGCATTCTTCGATGTGGGTTTGTTCTACGGCCGTGGCGCGCGCCTTCTCATGCCCATGGGATGGATCCAGGCATCGGTGTGTGCTCGCGTGGTCAGCGAGAGCCTGGCGGCGGTGCGTTCCGCCTGCCAGTCAATTCGTCAGCGAGGCGCCTGCCGGTTGAGCTTTCAGCAGGATGTTTGAGCAATGAATTCGGACCGGACCGATGGCTCTCGCGCCTTCGGTACTCCGTTGTGGAAGGCGCTGAATCCGCCTCCGCCGGCCTCGCGCCAGCTCGAAGGACGAATATCGACCGATGTCCTGATCGTCGGCGCGGGAGTGTCCGGCCTGTCGCTCGGCTGGCATCTGAACGCTCGACGCACCGACCTCGTGATTCTCGAGGCTGAGGACGACGCGAACGCGGCGACAAGTGCCAGCGCCGGGATCATCGCCCCGCAACTCGTCCGCACCACCCCTCATGCGGTGCTGAAGAGTCTAGGCGACGATGCTGGCGGCGGCACGCTGCGAATGATCGCCGATTCGGGCCACTACACCTTCGGCCTGATCGAGCGGCTGGGGATCGACTGCGGAGCGCGGCAGTCGGGGTTTCTGAACCCCATAACGGGGCAGCAGGGCTTGATCTCCCATACTCAGCTGATCGAGGAGTGGCGGCCGTTTCGCAATGATCTCGGGCTCATCGAGGGCGCGGAGGTACAGGCGCTTTCCGGTTGCCGTGGCTACTCGGCGGCGATTGTCGATTCCAGCGGAGGGAGTCTCGATCCAGTGGCGTACAGTCGCGGACTGGCGCACGCCCTGCGGGTTGATAAAGTCCTCTTACTCTACAACAGTCGCGTTCTGACGCTGACTCGCTCCGGAAACGGCTGGCTGGCGAAAACCCCGACAGGGGAGGTATCTGCTCGACGCGTGGTGTTATGTGCGAATGGTGGGAACACGACCCTGCATCCTGCCATTTCGCAGACCATTCTCCCCCTGCCGGTTTGCGAAGTGGCCACCCACACATTGTCCGCCGCCATGCGCCAGAAAATACTGCCGTTGGGTCACTCGCTGACCGATTCCTCCACGAACATCTTCTCTATTCGCTTCGACACGGCGGGCCGGCTGATCACTGCTTGTCCCGGCCGCATCCGGATCGACTATCGACAAATCGATCAACTCATCAACCGCCGGCTGGAGGCGGTGATTCCCGAGTACCGAAGCACTCCGCTCGAGTACATCTGGCAGGGCATGGCGTGGCTGAACAGCAGCCTGTTGCCGCGGGTATTACTGATCGAGGACGGACTCCTTGCGGTACAAGCCTGTAACGGACGCGGCATCGCAATGAACACCGTCATCGGCCGCGAGCTCGCCCGATGGATGGTAGCACCCGGCGAGGGTCCTCCTCTGGTGCCGATGGAACGACCGAAAAAGGTGGCCGGCTTCCTCTTCGCGCGCTATCTGCCGGAGCTCATGATGGGCGGCGCAGCCATAGCGAGACGCACGCTGGAGCGCCTCGGCTGGAGAGTCTGAGCCAGGTGTCAGGTCTGCGATGACATGAAGGCTGCGGAGGCCGAGAGCGCGCTGCGGCAGTACGCCCCCAGGGGTGGAAATAGACCAAATGCTCCCCGAGTCGCTTGCCCTCCCCGGTACATTTGTTCCATCATCGGAATGAGCCCCGATACCACGGCGCCACTGCCGAGTTTCTCCCCGAGGAGCGACATGCGATTCTCCCGACTCCCGATCCCCGATCAGTACAACGGCCTGACGCAGCTGACCGCCGGGTTGCCGGCCGAGGCCTATTTCGACCCCCAGTCGTACGAGAGGGACTTGCAGAGGATCTGGCTCAGGAATTGGATCTACGTTGGAAGGTCCAGCAGCGTGGCGACACCGCGTTCATTCCGCACCTTTGAGCTCGGCGACCAACGCATTCTGCTGGTGAGGGATGAGACCGGCACCCTTCGAGGCTTCTACAATACCTGTCGTCACCGGGGTGCGGCGCTCCGCCGAGAGGCCAGCGGCATACTGCCTTCGGGCGCGATCATCTGTCCCTACCATGCCTGGAGCTATAGCCTGAAGGGTGATCTCCAGCGAACCTCATCCAAGCGGCTTCCCGACGGTTTCGATCCAGCCGACTACCCTCTCTACCGAATCAGCGTCCGCGAGCAGGGCGGATTCATGTTCATCGCACTGACCGAGGCGGCCCCCTCGTTCGACATCACGTTCGAGCCGTCTTTGAGCCGCCTGGACGCATGGCCGCTCGAGGATCTCATCGTAGGTCATGCGTCGGTCAAGACCATCCACGCCAACTGGAAGCTCTTCTGGGAGAATTTCAACGAATGCCTGCATTGCCCCGGGGTGCATCCGAGCCTTTCACGGCTCGTCCCGATCTATGGGCGTGGACTCGTCATGGAGGGAGATGACCCCAACTGGCGTCAGACGGCGGACGATCCCGATCCGAAATACAAAGGAGGTCTGCGGGGTGGTGCGAGTACCTGGTCGTTGGACGGCCAATTGACCGGCATACCCTTCTCCAGGCTCTCCGATGAAGATCGCCGCCGAGGCGCGGTGTATGTGATCAATATGCCGTCGGCCTTCATCGTCGCGCATCCCGACTACGTCCGCGTGGTCAGGGTGCGGCCGCTCGGCCCCGAGCTGACCGAGCTCGACGTGGAATACCTGTTTTCCGCCGAATCCCTCGCGAGCCCGCAATTCGATCTTCACAAAATCGTGAAATTCGCCGACAAGGTGATGTCCGAGGATGTCGAGGTGTGTGAGCTCAACCAGCGTGGACTTCGCGCGGCACCGCATGTGAGCGGGGTGCTCATGCCCGAAGAGCACATCGTGTACAAATTCCATCAATGGGTCGCATCCGAACTGGCGCGCGCGTAGGGTCTTTAAAGATTAAAAAGGGGATGACTGGTGAATGACCGTGTTATCGGGCGAGGATTACCGAGGATCGCCGCTGCCGCAATCGCGTTGCTTTCTGGCGGAGGCGCCGGTGCGGCGGATGTGCCCGCGGGCAGCGCAGCCAGCGATACCGACACGCTCGATACCGTGGTCGTTACCGCACGCAAGCGCGAGGAATCGCTCGCCCAGGTGCCCATCAGTATCACCGCCTTTACCTCCCAGTCCTTGGAGGCCTACAACATTCAGTCCTTCGATGACTATGCGACCAAGACACCCAACGTCTCCTTCGCCTACGGCGGGGGCCCGACCGGCTTTTCAGATGCGAGAACCGTGGCGATTCGGGGTATCACGGGTCAAAATCTTTTTGGCACCGCGGGCGCGACCGGATTCTACATCGACGACACACCGATCCCCGGCTCCGTCGATCCGCGGGTGCTCGATATCGACAACATCGAGGTATTGAAGGGCCCTCAGGGCACGCTGTTCGGCGAGAGCTCACTCGGCGGCAATGTCCGCCTGATCACCAAAAAGCCGAGCCTCACGGAGGATAGCATCGGCTACATGATGGAAGCGGGCGCGACCTCGGGCGGCGGCAGCCCCGATGGCGGAGCCGGGATCATCGGTAATCTCGTGCTGAGCCCCGACCTGCTCGCCGTGCGCGTAGTGGTCTTCGGTAATCACGACGCCGGATATCTGACTCGAACCTTTCCCACGGACCCCGCGAGCCCCGCCACCGGCAATCCCAACCTGATCGTGCCGCGGACCAGCGTCGGCAACCAAGGTGCCGATACCACGTACGGGGGATCCGTCTCGGCCCTTCTCAAGGTCAGCGGGAATTTCGAAGCGCGACTCCGCCTCATGTATCAAGATACGGATTATCACGGCTTTGACGCGGCCTTCGCGCCGCTTCCCTCATTCGAGCCTGACTACAGCATTTCGCGCGCGTTCGATGAACAACCCGACGCCATGGATCGCTGGGCGTTGCCCTCACTCGAGCTCAATTATCAGGGCAACGGATTCAATATCGTGTCCTCGTCGAGCTATTTTTACCGTCACAATCACGATCTGGAGGACTCTTCCTACGGAACCCAGGGCGTTCTGGCGGGCCCGTACTACGGCGTGAAGAATCTTCCGAATCAGCCCTTCCTGTGGGACGGCGAGCATTACCACAATCAGCTGACCGAGGAGCTGCGCCTGTCCTTCGATCCGATCTACAACATCAGCGGCACGGTGGGCGCTTTCTGGTCGAAAACCCGCACGCTCTTCAGCATTCCGGACACCTTTGCCAACGGATTGGTGGCGGCCACGGTGGGCAATACCGTCGGTGGACCCGCCGCCAACGACCTGATCTGGACGCAACGTAATCCAGGTACCGAACAGGATACCTCGATCTTCGGAGAGCTCTACTACAAGTTCCTCGATCGGTTCACGCTCACCCTGGGTGCCCGGCAATACTGGCTCAAGCAAACCATCGACTACACCGCGAGCGGCTACTTGAATTACGTGCCGACGCTGAGCAGCCCACAGCAAAGCACGCAATCGGGAACCGATCCCAAGGTTGGCCTGTCGTATCAAGTGACCGATGCGACCATGGTGTACGCCTCCGCCTCGAAGGGCTTCCGAGCGGGAGGCGCACAGGCCAATCTGCCGGCGTGCCAGCTCGCGGGGCTTCCCCTCGGTGACATCTTGCATTTGAAGTCCGACACCCTGTGGAGCTATGAAGTCGGCACCAAGACGCAACTTCCACAGTCGGGCATCGTGATTTCTGCCGCCGCCTTTCACATCGATTGGAAAAATCTGCAACAGCAGGTGGCTTTGCCGTGCGGCTTTTATCTGCAATTGAATGGCGGAGAAGCGCAGATCAACGGAGGGGAAATCGAGGTCGACGGCCGCGTAACGTCGGCCCTTCAAGTTCGCTTGGGCCTCGGCTTCGAACATTCCTACATCAACGATCCGGGGATTCTGAGCGCCGCGGGGGTGAGCACCGGCAGCCCCATCCTGGAAACGCCCGCCTGGACAGCGACCGCGGGCGCGGTCTACACCCAACCGCTCAGCACGCAATACGATGGATTCGTTTCCGCCGACTACAGCTATACGGGCGACAGCGTCTCGTTACTGAACGGCGGCAGCGGCTTGATCGGGGAGCGTCCGCCGTTTTCCCTGGTCAATCTTCGTCTCGGCGTGAAGCACGAGAAGCAGGAGCTGTCCCTCAATTTTCACAACCTCACCAATGCGAAGCCCAATCTCGGCGACATCGGCTACATCGGCTACGCGCAATTCAACCCCGCCGGGATCGTGGAACCGCAGGTCGCCACCTTGCAGCCATTCACCGTACTCGTTCAGTACAAGAATAATTTTTGACGGGCGATCCGCACGCGGCGCACGACGCGCGGCGAGAGCGGGTGCGCCACTAGGGGTCCCGGTGTCCAAGCGCCTGCTGATCGAGCAGCGATCGATCGAATACGTGCCCCTCTCGGCACGGCACGGCAAGCTCTGGCATTTGTGGCCGGTCTGGTTCACGGGAGGCGCCCACCTCGCCACGATTGCGACCGGTTTCGTCGGCGTGGCGCTGGGCGGAAACCTGGTCTGGATGTCGATCGCCGTCGTCCTGGGGTGCGCCTTCGGCACGTTTTTCATGGCCTTTCACTCCACTCAGGGCCCCCAGCTGGGTCTTCCCCAGATGATCCAGTCGCGGCCCCAATTCGGCTATCTCGGCGCACTCCTCGTCTGGTGCGTCGCACTGATCACGGGAGTCGGCTACTCCGCCTTCAATCTGGTGCTCGCCGCGGATACCCTCCAGACGCTGTCGGGAGCGAGCCGGCCATTGACGATGGTGGCTTTCGGTGCTGCTGGCAGCCGCATTGGCGGTGGTGGGTTATGACCTGATTCACGTCGCGCAACGCGTGCTCGCCTATGTACTGATTGGTGTGTTCGCACTGATGACCCTCGCCGCGATGCACCTGCAATTCGCGCCCGAACAGCTCGATCTCGCAAGCTTCAAGATGATCCCGTTCCTCACCCAATTCTTTGCGGCAGCGGCCTACCAGATAACCTGGTCGATTTCCGTCTCCGATTATTCCCGCTACTTGCCGCGCGATGTGAATGTCGCGGCTTCATTCTGGTGGACCTATGTCGGCGCCCTGAGCGGGGGAGCCTGGCCGATGTTGATCGGCACCGTCGCCGCGGCACTTTTCCCGACGCTCGAGCTCACGGTAGCCCTCAGAAAGGCCGCGGACATGACGATCAGCCGGCTCCGGTGCGCCATTCCTCATCCTCTCGCTGCTCAGCCTTGCGACCATAACGACCATCTTGATCTACAGCGCTTCGCTGACGCTGTTGAGCATTGCGGACTCGATTCGCCCGCGGCAGCCGACGGTGGCCCAGCGCCTCGCGACGATCGGGCTTGTTCTGGCCGTGTGCTATCTCATTGCGCTTCTCTCCTCTGCGCATTTTGCCGAGGAATTCGGCAGTTTCTTGGCCATTTTGCTGTACTTATTCACCCCTTGGACCGCGATCAATCTGGTCGATTTCTACTGGGTGCGCCGCGGTCATTATTCCGTGAGGGAAATCTTCAATCCGAGCGGGATGTACGGCCGATGGTGCTGGCGCGGTCTCGTCGCCTACTTCGTCGGTTTCGCGGCAATGATCCCCTTCTTCAGCACCGGCATTTTTACCGGCCCCGTCGCCAAACTCATGGGCGGCGCGGATTTGGCCATGCTCGTGGGGTTACCCGTCTCGGCGATCGTATATCTGCTGGCGTGCCGATCGGTCGATCTCGAGGCCGAACTGAAGATCATCGCAGCCATGGATGAAGGCCTCGACGGCCCCGCGGACCCAGCGCCTGCATCAAGTCCCGGGCAAGAGCGGCTCTGATGTCCGGCACGCTCGGCACAATCTGCGGCTGACACCGCTCGAATCCGCTGCTGGTGGCCTGGTAGTAGGGGGCCGGTGGCGCGAGGTGCGGCGGAGCGCGCTCATCGAACACCATGACCACCTCGAGCAGGAACGTCGGACTTTCCGAGCACAGCGTCCGCCTCGTTCCGCTGAAGCTGCTTAGTCTCGGTAGGACGTCACCGCATCGCCCAGAGCGGCCCGCAGAGAAGCAAGCCAGGGCTCGTAGTTTCGCCACTGGTCGATGCCTTCGCGGCTGATGGGCTGCCGCACCTGCTCGGAACTCGCCGTGCGCACGTTGCGCGGGGTTTTGTGGAACTCCAGACAGGCCGGCTCGAAGGGCAGACCGCAGAAGTCCAGGATGCGGCGCACGCTGCCCTCAAGGTCATCTACCACGTCTTCGTGATGCACGGTCAGGATCCGCCCGGGCAGCGCCACGTTCCAGTGCCGCATGATTTCAAGGTAGGTGCGGTAGTAGCGTGCGATGTCATTGATGTTGTAGCTGAACTCCTGCCCGCTGGAGAACAGCTGCTTGAGATTGCCGAAGCAACAGGCCATGGGTTCGCGCCGGGCATCGATGATCTTTGCGTTCGGCAGCATCAGATGGATGAGGCCGATGTCGCGGAAGTTGTTCGGCATTTTGTCGATGAAGAACGGGCGCCCCGTCTGACGGTACACCCGCGTTTCAGTCAAGAAGCGTTCGCCGAAGCGCATGAACTCCTCCGCGGTTAGCTCCGTCAGCACACCTGGATAGCGGGGGTTGTCCAGGTCCGTGCCGCGACCCCGCAGCTCCATGACAATGCGTTGGACATCAGCGAGTTCCTGGGTGCCCTCGACTTGGGGGTGCGAAGCCAGGATCTGCTCGATGAGCGTGGAGCCGGAGCGGGGCAGGCCGAGGATGAAAATGGGATCGGGATCCGCCACGCCCCACTCTTGCCGTGCTGCGAAGAATTCCTTCGTGCACACCTGCTTCGACAGCCGGGCGTGGGTCTCTGTGATCTGGGGCAGGTGGCGAATCTCGGCGTGCTTGAGGGCATTGCCGCGCTCATAGAACGCCCAAGATTCTTCATATCGGCCCTGGTCCTCCAGCGCCTTGCCCAGCGCGAAGCACAGGTGGTATCGGTCTACCGGGGAGGTGGCCGGCGCCGCTTCCACGGTGCGCATGCGCGCGATCTCATCTTCGGCAAAGCGGTAGGTCTTGAGGTTAGCCAGGCCCCACCAGGCCTCGCCCGAGTCCGGCAAGGCGGCGATGGCTGCGTGATATTCCTGAATGGCTTCCGGCTGCCGGCCGACGGTTCTCAGCAAGTCTGCCAGCCACAGGTGCAAGTCCGCGGTCTCGGTTCCGGTTGCAGCGCCTTCGCGCCAGCATCTGGCGGTACAGGCGAATGATAGGTTCGTAATCGCCGAGTCCCACGCAGGCCGCCGCGTACAGCTTCAGATAATCCCGGTTGCCGGGCTCCGAGCTGCAGTAGCGTGTCCATTTCCTGCCGCGCCTGCAGGTGCTTCTGCCGCTTGTTCAGCACACCGGCGTAGTCGGCTCGCGCTGCCCCGTAGTCCGGTGCCAGCTTCAGGACGGATTCCAGCAACCGTTCGGCGTCATCCAGCACGTCGCGCTGGATGCCGATGCGGGCCAGCAGACGCATGGCTTCGACATGATCACCGTGCTGAAGCAAGTAGGCGCGGACGATGCTTTCCGCCGGCGTCAACTCGCCATCAGAGAACAGGCTGCCTGCCTGGATGATGGGCAGTGGCAGCTTCTGTAGAACCGCGATGTGCTCGGCTGCGGTGGCGGCGTTGTGCGGGTCTCCCGTCATACGGTATAGATCGTGCAGCATTTGCCAGCTGTCGGGCAGCGCCTGGTTGATGTCAACGCCGCGCCGGAATGCCTCGATGGCCCTGGGGGCATCCCTCAGTGCGACGTAGCAGTGGCCGCGCTCCTGGTGCAGTCGGCTGTATCGCGGGTGATGCTGCTCCAGGCGTCGAAGGAGTTCGAGCGCGTCCGGGACCCGATTCAAATAGCGCAAGTTCATCGCCGCCAGGTACAACAGGTCACGGTCTTCGGGGTGCCGAGCCAGCAGCGGGTCGATGCCCGCCAGCGCCGCAACGTAATGACGTGTTCGGGTAAGTTCTTGCAGGCGAAGAATCTCCTGCTCCAGCAGCGTCGTTTGCGCCGTTGCGGATGGCATTCATCAAGGCCTCATATGGAGGTGTGCCGCCGCGGCTGGACCAGCGGCCGCGGCGGCACACCCCGCTCATCGCCTCAGATCAGACAGGAACCTTCAGGGTGACAAGGCCACCCATCGCCGGATCCGAGATGCTCTCGCGGCCGGTCTCGATGTGGCCCGCGAAGCGATACTCGAAGGTCGGGTCCTGCTCGACCGTGATGACGAGGTCATACCAACCCTGGAACTCTTCCAACGACCAGTCGTACACAAATTCCTCGCCATGGCGGGTGAAGAACGCCGGGACGATCTTACCCGTATAGGCGTCGGTCACCGTGACGCTCGCCTTGTTCTTGGTCAGGTTGGCGATTTGCAGCACGAACGAACCGCAGCCCCCGAATCCGTGCGTCGCAGTAACGCCAAGCACCGCGGCGGAGCTGTCGTTGCTGCCGTTGAACTGGCGCAGGAAGCCGTTCGGGCCGTAAACCGACAGGCCGTAGACCGTCGAAATGTCCCAGGTGCCCGACAGCGACTTGCCCGATTCTACGGTGTAGGCACGCACAGCGTCCGCGGCGTTGACCGAACGCACCGAGAACACCGCGGCCTTGCGGCCGGTGTTGATGAACGTCAGGGTCACGGTGCCGGCGGAGGCGTTCACCTCGGCGGTGACCTCCAGGTCGTACGGCAGCGCGCGCGCCGGGCGCACGCCCCGCTCCTGCTTCGGGATGCCTAAGGTGATCTGCGAAACCGATGACGGAGTCAGGCTGGAACCGCCACCCGAAGCCAGCTCCTCCGGCAGCCACGCGGACGTGTTCGGCAGCTGCGGGCTCGGACCGTTGGGGTTGGCGAAGTTGAAGAAGGAGGTCAAATCACTGCTCACTGCACGGCGCCAGGGCGTGATGTTCGGGCAATGCACCCCGAAGCGCTTCTCTATGAACTTGACGACCGAGGTGTGATCCGACAGCTCGGAGTTCACGTAGCCGCCCTTGCTCCAGGGCGAGATTGCCAGGAACGGTACCCGGAAGCCGAAACCGAGCGGCAGCGCGGGGAAACCCGCCTCCGAACCCGCCGGCACCTGCTCGTAGTCGGCGGTGATCGTCGTGGCACCGTCCGAACCGTCCGTGCTGATCGCCGGGACTGGCGCCGGCAGGTGGTCGAAGGAACCATCGTTCTCGTCGTAGTTGATGATGAACACGGTCTTGCTGAACACCTCCGGGTTGGAAGTCAGGATGTCCAGGACCTGAGAGATGTACCAGGCACCGTAGCCGTTCGGCGCGGCCGGGTGCTCGCAATAGCCGTACGGGGCGACCAGCCAAGACACCTGCGGCAGCGTGCCGTTCTTTACGTCGCTCTGAAACTCGGCGAACAGGCCCTCGGCCCAGGTCTCCCACGCAGCGCGAGGCGCCGTGAGCGCGGGGGTGTTGTAGGCGAGGCCGGTGCCCGTCGCGGCCTTCTGGAACAGCGGCGAGCTCGCCGGCGCGTCGGCGTACTGCTGGAAGTACAACACCGGGTTGTCGGTGTAGGTACCGACGAAGCTGCCATTGCAGACCGGTTGACCCGCGGAGTTCGTCGGAATCGGCCCGCTGCCCTGGTCGTTGGTGACGACGGTCGGGGTCGACACCGAGTCACCCACGATATCCTGGTAGATGCGCCAGCTGACGCCGCCGGCCTGCAGCATCTCCGGGTAGGTCGGCCACGACAGCGGATAGCCATTCACATAACCGTTGCTGAGCACGATGCCGCCGCCATGGCCGTTGGTGCCCTGGGCGGTTGGGGTACCGTTGGGCAGGATGTTGCCCGGGATGTTGCCGTTGCAACCCGTCCACAGGTAGCAGCGGTTCACGTTGGTCGGACCACGGAACGAGCAGTAGTAGTTGTCGCCGACCGTGAAGGCATCGGCCAGCGCGCGGTGATACGGAACGTCCGGCCGCTCGCGGTACGCCATGGTCAGGGGGTTCTTGGCCGGGACCCAGCCATCCCACTCACCGCCGTCTCGAGCTTCGGTGCCGAGAGGCCAGCCGTGGTCCAGTCCCGGACGGTACACCAGATTCAAGCTGTCGGTCGGAAGGATGGCGGAGGGCGCGTTCGCCGCGGTCGCGGCCGACGCATTGATCTGGAATGGCGGCACCACCAGATCGGCGGTCACACCGCCGTACTGATTGGCGGGCCAGCCATAGGTCACGCCGTTTTCCACATAGCCGGTGGCGGGAGCGCCGAACGTCGGCGCGGCCGGCTGCAGGAACACGGGGTTACCGTTCTTCTGCTTGACCGCGCGCGGGTCGGAGAAGCCGCGCACGCCGCGCAGGGTACCGAATACCTCGTCGAACGAGTTGTTCTCCTGCATCAGGATGACGATGTGCTCGACGTCCTTGATGGTGCCGGTCTTGAAGTTCGCCGGAATGGTCAGCGCCTTGGCGATGGACGAGTCGAGGAGGGCGGCGGCGGAGCCCAGGCCCATCAGCTGCAAAAATTCACGACGGTCCGTCAGCTTGCGATCATTTGCCACAAAATCTCCCTTGCCCGGATAGAGATCCAGGCGTTGAATTCAACGAAGTGGTAGCGACGTGCGACCACGCGGCTGCATCGCCAGCCTAGGGCCGGATTGTTAAATCGCAGTGAAGAGTTTGTGACGCGATCACGGCATCCTGATAAGGCTCCTCTTCGGGACGCGCTGGCAGCCTGCGGCTGGACTACAAGTTCTCGCCTCAGTGTTGCTGTAGAATCATGTGTCGCAGAGTGCTGACGGTCCCGTTTTTTGCCCCTCATTGATTGCGGTTGTCATGAGTTCCTCAGCCGAACTGCTGTCGCAATTCCCGCAGAACCGCGGCGAGCTTTACCTGCAGGCCATGAACTTGCGCTTGCTCAACCACTTCGATGAGGCGCTGGGCGTACTGGAGCGGCTGCAGCAGCTGCATCCCCGTTACAGCCGCTTGTACGAGGAGCGTGGCCACTGTTACGCCGCTCTGAGCAATGCCCCGAAAGCCATCGACGCCTTCCGGCAGGCCGTGAACATCAACGCCGCCCTGCCTGCCAGCTGGCAGATGCTGCACACCCTGTATCGCGGAATGGGGGATGAAGAGAACGCCGCCAGGATCGCGGATCGCCTCGCCACGCTGCGCAACCTGCCCCCGGAGATCATCGAGGCCGGCAGCCTGTTCGCTGACGGGGAGCTCGTCCATGCCGAGCGCGTCCTGCGGATATACCTGGCGCAGCATGGCGAGCACATCGAGGCCATGCGCCTGCTGGGGCGCATCTGCATCGCACGCGGGTTGCGGGACGATGCGGAGCTGCTGCTGGAAGCAGTCGTACAACGGGCCCCCGGCTACCGCGCCGCGCGTGCCGACTACGCCCGCGCGCTGCTCGATCAACACAAGTACGTGCGGTCCCGCCAGGAGATCCAGCAGTTGCTCGAGCTCGATCCGGGTAACAGAGCATACCTCCGGCAGTACGGAGAGGCCTGCATCAGGTTGGGTGACTATGAGCCCGGGATCAGCCTGTACCGTCGGCTGCTGGGCGATGCCCAGCCGGGACGGGAATCCGCAGAGCTGCACTTGTGGATCGCGTTCTCCCTGAGAGCCAAGGGGCACCAGACGGAGGCGATCCAGGGCTACCGTGCCGCCATCGCCGCCTGGCCGGACTCGGGCGAGGCCTGGTGGAGCCTGGCGAACCTCAAGACCTATCGCTTTTCCCTCGACGACATCGCGCGCATGCGCTCGGCGGAAGCTGCACCCGCCACATCCCTTGTGGACCGCTACCACCTGTGTTTCGCGCTGGGCAAGGCACTGGAAGACCAGAAGAACTACGCCGACTCCTGGTCGTACTACGAGCGCGGCAATGCGCTCAAGCACGCGGAAGTTCGTTACCTGCCCAGGCTCGCCGAGGTCCACGTCCGGCTGTCGAAGCAAGTGTGCACGAAGGAATTCTTCGAGACGCGCAGGGGCTGGGGCGTCGCGGACGCGGATCCGATCTTCATCCTGGGGCTGACGCGGTCCGGCTCGACACTCATCGAGCAGATCCTGGCTTCGCATTCAGAGGTCGAGGGCACCCAGGAACTGGCGGACATCCAACGCATCGTGATGGCGTTACGCGGCCGCGACGCGGACCCGGAGAACCCGCGCTACCCGGGAGTACTGGCCGAGCTGGGGCCGCAGGACTTCCGCAAGTTCGGCGAACGCTTCATGGCCGACACCCGGATCTACCGCCGGACGCAGCGCCCGTTCTTCATCGACAAGTTGCCGGACAACTTCCGCGACATCGGCCTCATCCACTTGATGCTGCCGAATGCGAAAATCATCGACGCCCGGCGCGAACCCATGGCCTGCTGCTTCGGCAACCTCAAGCAGCTGTTCTCGGGCGGTCAGGAGTTCAGTTACAGCATCGGGGACATTGCGCACTACTACCGCAACTATCTCGAGCTCATGCGGCACTGGAACGAGGCGTTGCCGGGGTGGATCCTGACGGTGCAACACGAGGACATGGTGGAGAACCTGGAGGGCAATGTGCGCCGCATCCTGGACTTCTGTGGCCTGCGCTTCGAGCCGGCCTGCCTGGAGTTCCACAAGACCGAGCGCAACGTGCGCACGGCGAGTTCCGAGCAGGTGCGACAGCCCATCAGCCGCGAAGGCGTCGACCAGTGGAGGAATTACGAACCCTGGCTGGGCCCGCTCAAGGATGGCCTCGGCGA
>CAVWME010000004.1:0-92088 GCA_963755935.1 uncultured Gammaproteobacteria bacterium | reverse complement strand
TCGCGGGCACTCTCGGGCTGAATAAAATGGCCCCGGGCGAACAGCCGCCGTCGGCCGCGAGCATGCCGAGCGAGAATCTGCGGCAACTCGGCCTTGAGCCAGTTGAGACAGCCCGGTGTCTTCCTTGCCTAAAAACGAATGTTTAGATCACGAGCATCACCACGCGGCCGGCCGCCGCGCCGCTCTCATCGGAGAAGTGGGGCAATTCGTTCGCCGCCATGACCAAGCGCACGAACAGCCCGCCGTCCAGTTTTGCGTTCTTGCGGGGGACCCACAGCGCATCCTCGCCGGTAAGCGAAAGGAGCCGTTCCACGAGCGTCGATTGATCCACGCGGGGGCTTAGCCGCACGTCGCCGATAAAGGCAGCCAGCTTGCCTATTAGGGGCTGTAGGCCGAAGTCTTTCGTAAGGCTCGCGAGTGTCGGCCCGACGACGTTGTCTATGCCGCCGAGCATTAAGACCATACTTTAAGGATTGTGCCCTTGCCCCGATGCGTCTGCCATCAGAAAGAACAGCTTTTGAAAGTGGGTATAAGGCGTCAAGAGCAACCCGCCGATTTCTTGCAACGTCTCGATGCTCTGCGGGTCGTCAGCCCACTGCGTGGATAGGAACTTGATCCATTCGACCGGGTCCGCAGCTTTCGGGTCGTAATCGAACGGCAGCGCGTTTAACGCAAAGAGGTTCGGCGAGAGCGCGATGCGCTCGTCGGTATCGAGGTCAAACGCGCCATTGTCGGCGACTATCACGGCGGACATGTCGCGCTCGGGCGCATTGATTAGCGAGGGAACCTTGGTTTTCTCGCACAAGTACACGTTCGATGCGAGCGCATCGACCACGGCCGACACTCCGTCGGGCTTTGGGTTATCGCCGGCCGCTTCAAGGTAGGGGTAAATCCGCGCCCGCAGGCTGTCCCGAGAAATCGGCAGATAAATGCCGTCCTCGTACCGATAGAAATCGCCGTTCCAGCACTTAAGCTCAGGAAGCTCTCCCGGCGTGAACTGAGCCGCTAGAAATTGCTTCGCAGTGAACCACGGGCATGCCAGTCAGCTTCGGCCGTTGCGCCCTGAATTTTGACGGAGCCCGCCTGTACTTGTTGCTGTATACCTTCGTGCAGCCGGCGCACGACTTTGCGATTGTCCGGCGACGTAGTCCTCACGCTCTAGCTTTTCGCGCTGCCCGAGCGGCGATTCCCGCCAGAGCTTCGCCATGCGCACACCGTGGCGGCCCGTCCAGAATGCGAGCAAGTTGCAAAGCGATTGGTCCGCCGAGTTGCCGTTGAACTCCTTGCCGGGCGAATCGGACGGCCACGCGGCGGCGAGCTTCTCGACGTTGCGCTCCATAGATCGCGAAACTTCACCTTCGCGCCGAACATGGCTTTCGGTCGCCGGTCGTTCATCATCAGTTTAAGCAATGCCTCGTCGTCCGTCGGGCCGCTCCAATCGGCGTGCGGCTCCTCGGTCAGTTCGGCGTCTACGTCGTCCGACGTTGGCGGGGCGTATTTCACGATGAAGGAAAGCATGGCCGCGGTATGGTCCGTCGCGGCGTCGCCCATCGCACCGTTGCCTGTCATCGTGGCAAAGCGTTTGCCCGTATAGAACTCTAAGCCGGCGTGCGGCTTCTTACCGTGCGGAGGGTGCTTCGCCTCGATAAGAGAAAATTATGTGCAGCCCTTCGCCGCTCGGCGATATTTCCACATAGGCGCCGGGGAACAGGCTGAGGATTTCCCACCGCGAACGGCGACCAGCACGGCGTACCGTGGGCGTCCGTCGTTAAGCAATGGTCTAAGTCTATAAAGCCGTATTGGTCTTTGTCGGTGATTGCAAACCCGACGCCATAGGGTGCCCCGAGTTCGCCGGCACGAGCCTTCGCCGCTTCGTGTGACAACCAGATAGCCGAGTTTTGCGCATCGACGGGGGCGCGGCCGTCTCGGTAGTCGGCCGGGTATTTCGTCAGCGTGCCGGGCGCGTCAGGATTTGGCGCCAGCTTCCAAGTGATGAACTGCGCCAGCTTCGGGGGGTTTGCGCTCACAATGTGCCCTCAGATTCCTAATCGTTGATCGAGAGAGCCGTGTTTGCAGCACGGCTTTTTCATTTATGCGGGCTGATTTTCCGGGCGGCATTGCGGGCTGCAATAGAGGCGACGGCCGCGGGACAGATGCCAGCGTTGGCCTTTCCTCGGACTGAACACAGTGCCGCACGTATTGCACGGGATTGGGGGAGGCGGAATCGTGGGCGGCACTGGCTTCGAGGCGGCACGACACGCCGGGCCGCAGAAACAGCGATATCCAATCTGCGCTTGATGTATCTGATGACGCGTCGCTGCGAACGGGTTCTTGCAGATACTGCACCGTAAAACGTCGGGCGGCAGCGGCGGCACCGTGGCCGGCAGCGGGGGCGGCGGTGCAGGCTCTACAACAGTCCTTTTGGCGAATATCTTTTCGATAGCTGCGTCGAGTTTTGCAATCAACGTCGCGTTGTTAATCAGCGAAACGTAGTCGGTCGGCTCTAGGCCGACGCTCACCATGGCCGCGGCGATTTGCTCGTCGGACAATGCCCCGCTCGTAGTCAATGTGCTGATTTTAATCATCAGCCCGCGGAAGTCGACAGGACTGCCGGGCAGCAGCGCGCGGAGCTTGGCTGCCGTTTGATACCACGCTGAGGTGAATGCGAGTAGCTTCTGGTGCAGCTCGGCTTTCTCTTTGGTCAGTCGCTCAATCTCCGCCTTGAGTGGCACCGTCGCTTTCGCAACGTAGGCGTCCATGATGCCCGCAGCCGTGCGCTGCATATGTTCGTTGGGCGTCATGACACAGCTTCCGACCGAGCACGCAGCCGTCGCGGCTTCGCTCGGCCGCCGAGACCGAGGAACCATTCGAGGAACTTCGGCTCGTAAATGAAAATTTCGCCGCACGGTGACTCGAAGACCGCGCCGGCATTTGTCAGGCCGTTCGTTTCGCGGTGCCTGAGAGACCAATCCATGCGGGATAGCGGGAGCAAATGCGGGTGACGCTCGGCCATCTGCCGGCGGTTGAATAAGAGGGCCGGATTCGGCGCGGGGTTGGGGTTAGTCGAGACCATTGATGCAAATACCTCCTCGTTAAACGTGGGGGTACTTTGGCAGACCGTCCCATGCGGACGCACGGGACACACATCAAGCGTTATGTTTGGTTATCGTTTCTCGTCGGCGCGGCGGACGCCGAAATACCGATAAAGATGCTGCGAGACGGCGTCGAGCAAACGCCTGTCATCGAGCAGGGCAAGCTGCGCGGGGTCTTGCGTGGTGCGGGCCATCAACTCGCGCAGGTCATCGAGCCACAGCACGGTGTCTACGCGACGGCGCAACTCGAGGCCGGTCTCAGGATCGCCTGCAAGCCGCTCGGCCCACCACGCTGCCGAGCCCTCGGGGATCGTGCGTTGTAGCTTGGTCCATGAGATGTTGTCGGTCCTACCGGCCGGCCGCCGGCTCGATTCCACTGCGCCGCGCGCTCGTGCGCCTCGGTCTTGCCACTGCGGCAATGCTCAACGGTCGCGTCCTCGACAGTGTCGCGGATGACGAAATGCATGCTGTGGCCGAGCAGGAGCCCGTCTGCGCCACGCTCGCCGCCCACCTCCACAACGTACCGCTCACCGCTGGCCGTGGCGGCTGCGCGCTCCTCTGCACCCGTGGCGTACGTGGGCAGGATCGCGCGTCGGCGTGGTTTGCGGGGCTTGCCGGCCACGGTTTTACAGGCCCTTCGCCGCGACCATTTGCTCAATGACGCTGGCTTTGTGTTCGACAACCAGATGTGAGTAGCGTTTGACCATTGCGAGCGTCTTGTGCCCGAGCACGTCGGCGATTTCCAGTAGCGAGCATTTTTGTGCAGCGAGATAGGACGCGCACGTGTGGCGTAGATCGTGGAAGCGAAAATCGCCGATGCCGGCGGTGTCGAGGGCTTATGCCAATCCGAATCAAAGAACTTGACAGCGCCAGGAACTGCCGCGCGGATTCGGGAATACGAATTCACTGCGCTCATCCTTGGGTTTTTCGGCCGGCCGCTTCGAGGGTTTGCAACGCTTTGAGGGCTTCGCCCGCAAGAATCAGCGTGCGCTGCTCACCGTTTTTGTTTTCCTAACGAGCGCGCGACCCGCGATCATATCCACGTCGGCCCATCGTAGCGTGGTCATTTCGGTACGCCGTGCTCCCGACGTTATCGCCAGCAACACGAGCGCATGCAGTGGGGCCATGCTGATTTGACACAGGCGTCGAGCAACGCCGCTCGCTCCTGGTCGGATAAAAACCGAATGCGGCCGGCGGCTCGATTTCTTCGATGATTTTGCTCACGGGATTAGATGACGACAAAGGCGGGAGTGTTCATTCATGCGTAGGTCATGCCTCCGACAGCGCCGCGAGGTATCGGTTGACCGTCGCGGGCTGCGCGTGTATTCCTTCGGCGGAATCATCTCGCCCGTTTTCTTTTCTTGCGTCTTGCCCCGGGTGAACTTTTCGGCGGCGCAGATGTCACGAGCTCCCCTGATAACGTCGGAGGTTATCTCCGCCACGGTCATGCCCTTAAATTGCTCGGACCACCATTCGACTTGTTGCATGCGGGTCGCGCGCTGTTTCTTGTCGAACCCGTCTAGGGCATTTTCGGTGTACGAATTCGCAAGCGTGTCGAACGTTGTGCGCCGCGCAACGGCATGTGGAAAGTGCTTCCCCTCGCGGATTGCCGTCTCGATTTTCGCGGCCCATTCCTTCGCCTCAGATTTGAGGGGAAAAGTTGCAGATTCAGACTTCGCCTCTTACTCGTATCTGCGCACGGTAAGAAACCTCATTCGTGAGAGGCGAAACGATCTTTTGAATTGAAGCCATGCTCGCAGCCCTTGCGCCTTGTGTAGCGCGGAGTTAGGAACTGCACTGAGATTACACGAAATTTGGGGTATTCTTCAAAAACGCGTGTAAGTGCTTGAATTGGTGGGCCGTGTAGGGATCGAACCTACGACCAATTGATTAAGAGTCAACTGCTCTACCAGCTGAGCTAACGGCCCATCGAAAACCACTCAAAACATCCCAACGCGTGCCCCAAAGAGGTGGGGTGGACGACGGGATTCGAACCCGCGACGGCCGGAATCACAATCCGGGGCTCTACCAGCTGAGCTACGTCCACCATCGTCGAGCAACTCACCGACAGTGGCGCGCCCGGCAGGAATCGAACCTGCAACCGCCGGCTTAGAAGGCCGGTGCTCTATCCGGTTGAGCTACGGGCGCCTATAAATCAATTACTTATAGCGCCGATCGTATCGCTGCCAGGCCGTGCTCGGTTCCGCAACCGTCGTCGGGAGTGCCGGCGATTATATAAGAAACGGGGCCGACAGTAGCGCCCTTTTTAGGCCATTCCCGCTCGCGATCGCCGTAAGGCCTCCCAACCCTTAAATAATTGGTCGGGGTGACAGGATTTGAACCTGCGACATCTACGTCCCAAACGTAGCGCTCTACCAGGCTGAGCTACACCCCGGTTATCGCGTGCCAAATCACCCGGCTTCGCTGATGGGCCAGCGTCGCCGGAATAAGGGAACAACCAATGGCTGGTTAGCTTACGGGTTCGGTGGGCTAACAAGCAATAAAGCCCAGATGTCTCCGCTTGCACGACGAAGCGTCTCGGTCCGAGCGCGGGCTCCGCGTGTCCCACAAGTTCGGTAGTTCACGATGTGCCGGAGTTCGAGAAGCGACGGAGCATTGCGCGAATGGGCCGCGTGAGACGATCGGTCTCGACAGCAAGTCATTGTTCGTTATCTCGCACAAGACGACGCGCGCCAAGCTGTGGTGGCGACGCGGCTGATCGAAGGATTCATCTCGCCTGAAGTTCGCGGCTTCATCTCGATAGTGACATTGCGCTTCGCTTGTATCGGAACTCCAAGGCGGACTTCAGCGGAGCGGCTGCGCATCCCGGCTTCGAAGCCTCGCGGTGAGCTGCAAAAAGCGGGTCGCCGATCGCGTAGAGATGCCGGTGATCGACGTCAGTGGCCACGGAGAGGCAGCACGCGCTACCCGGGTCGTCTGTCTGCAATCAGGAAATTCGAGCGCCGGGCGTCAGGCAAGCAGAATTGGAGGATGCGGCTGGCTGATATATCAAGCTAGGGTACAATCCCCCTCCAATGTGATTGAGAGCGCATTGAGATATGAACGATCAGACAGGTCCTTCCTCTGCTGGTGCGCGGGAACCAGAATTTGAAATTCTGGCCCGCGAAACCGACACCCCGGTTGATATGGTGCGTGCAATCTACCGAGTAGAGCACGATAAGCTCGAGCGCTCGGCCCGCATAAAGGCCTATGTTCCCGTGCTGGCTCACCGTCGTGTGAAGGCTCTCCTGCAGATGGAACGCGGAAAACGCTAATAACGGCAGGTCGCCTTGCGCAGCCCGAGGATCTTTGAATTGAGCAAGAGTCTGCTTCGCGTCTACCCTTCTAGAGAGAAGCGAACGCCCGCGAAGCCAGTAGACTGATTAGCTGCATCGATACCGTGGTCACGATTCGCTGTTCATGCAACTGTGATTCGAGGCGGAGGCGTCCAACCTCACAGCGCCTGCGGTGACCCACATCCGAATTCGACGGTTTGGACGTTATGCGAACTTTGGCTGCGAGTCTCCTTAATCACATCGCCACCACGGCTGCCGACTTCAGTCAATGCCGAAGTCGTGCGGCGCGCCAAGGCAGACGGCGTGAGCTTCAATGGATCATGCGCGAGAGCACGCCAGTGGCGTCGGCGCTCATGGTTTAGGGATTGCCTCCCATCGTGCCGGTGGAGCGCTGCGGACTCACGTTAAGAGCACCGACCAACACGATCGCGGGCTTCCATCTTCGACGTGCTCCTCCGATTGTACGTTCAGGTATTTCTCCCGTATCCATCTTCCTTTAGCTTCGTTCATAGCGCGTTAGCACTTCACCCCAGGAAACAAACGATGAGCAGCAACTTCACCGATTGGGTCGCGATCTGCGAGACGAAAGCCCGCTATTGCCGCTGCCTCGATACAAAGGATTGGGTGGGATATGCGGATGTTTTTACCGAGGACCTGGTGTTGGATACTGGTCCCGCGGGGGGCTACAAAATTGAAGGCCGCGATAAAGCGATTCGGATGATCCGCTCCTCCGTTGAAACTGCGACGACAGCGCATCAAGTTCACAATCCGGAAATCACCTTCGCAGCGGATGGTCAAAGTGCCAACGTGATCTGGGCGATGAGCGATCGAGTAATCTGGGGTCCGGAGCGAATAGCCGCGATGGGCAATCTTGGCCATACCGGTTACGGCCATTATCGTGAGCACTACGTCAAATGCCCCGATGGCAAATGGCGGATAAAGCGTCAGGAGCTCAGCTATCTCACCTTCGACAAGGTTCCACTGCCGTCATGAAGGAGGACCTCCAACGCGCGCCCCCGCCCAATGAGTCGTGGCAATCTCTGCGTTGAGCCGCCACCCGGAACAAGCCCGACCGCCACCTCTGGTTGGCCGAAGATCGCTTTGCCAAGAGCGGCAAAACACATATCCATAGCGAGCGCGATCTCACTCCCACCGCCCCGGGCCCGGCCCTCGATTTTTGCAATAGTTACTTTTGGCATGTTCCTGAAGCGCTCACCGATCGTCTGCGTAAAGCGAAAGCTGCGTGTCGTGGATACCACTTTGGAAGCTGATCCGACGCGGCCCAAACCAGAGTGGGCTATGAAGAAATCCGGCAGCGCACTCTGCAAGACGACAACCCGGACGTTTTTGTCGGCCTCAAGGTCCCGGCCGAGTTGGTCCAATTCCTGTGACAGAACTTCATCGAGGAGATTGATCGGTGGATGATCGATGTCGACAAACGCGACCCCCGAATCAAACACCAACCGGAGACATTTGTAATCGACATACTGCATGGGACGGGCCCCGTTTGAGTGGCCGCTAGCCCGCCTCCGGACAACTCAGTGCCTCGACCGACTCATCGCGTGTCGGCGGCCCGTCGAACCGTCCAACATAGGCGCGCGGGTATGCAGACCAAGATCAAAGTTTAACAGTGGCATGGTGGCCGATATATCCCCCGAATAGGGGGTAACCGCGGACTTTGCAGGCTGGCCACTCATCGCCGTCGAAGTAAGCTTTGGTTTGAGAAATCATTATCGAGCATGCTCCCAAGCGAAAGACCTTTGTATTCTCAAAAGCGTGTTCCTGTTGGGCCTGCGCGCGTGCCGCTGCGCCGCCCTTGGGTTATATTGAAGACCGATTCGACACTGGTTCGGAGCTAGGCCCGTTGGTCGACGGTCTTTAATATGGTGGGAGACGACATTCTGGTTTCGGCGCGCGCGCAGCAGATAGCTAATCGGGTCGAAGCCTTTGTGCGTGAGGTCGTTGTGCCCTATGAGAAGGATCCGCGCTGCGGGGCCCACGGCCCACCCGACGATCTGCTGAAGGAGATGCGCGCAAAAGCCCGTTCGGCCGGGGTCCTGACCCCGCACATCCTGGAGGACGGGTCGCACCTGACCCAGCGCGAAACTGCCGTCGTGCTTATCCGTTCTGGCCTATCGCCGCTCGGCCCGCTCGCGGTCAACACGATGGCGCCCGACGAAGGCAACATGTACCTGCTCGGCAAGGTCGGCAGCGCCGGAGCAGAAGGAGCGTTTCCTCGCGCCGCTCGTGGCCGGCGAGGCGCGTTCGGCCTTCTTCATGACCGAGCCGGCCGACGAGGGCGGCGCCGGCTCCGATCCGTCGATGATGCAGACGACGGCAAGGCTCGACGGCGATCACTGGGTGATCAACGGCCGCAAGGCGTTCATCACCGGCGCCGACGGCGCCAAGGTCGGCATCATCATGGCCAAGTCGGAGGACGGCGCCTGCATGTTCCTGGTCGACCTGCCGGATCCGGCGATCCGGATCGAGCGCGTGCTCGACACGATCGACAGCTCCATGCCCGGCGGCCATGCCGTCGTGACGATCGATAATCTGCGGGTTCCGGCCGACCAGATGCTCGGGCGAAGCGGCGAGGGATTTCACTATGCCCAGATGCGCCTCGTCGCCCGCCCGGCTGTCGCACTGCATGCGCTGGCTGGGCGCCTGCACGCGCGCCAACGAGATCGCCACCGACTATGCCAATCGGCGCCATGCCTTCGGCAAGCCGCTGATCGACCATGAAGGCGTCGGCTTCATGCTGGCCGACAATCTGATCGAGCTGAAGCAGTGCCGAGCTGATGATCGACTGGTGCGCCGAGCGTGCTCGACGGCGGGTCGCTCGGGACCGCCGAGAGCTCGATGGCCAAGGTCGCGGTGTCCGAGGCGCTGTTCCGAGTCGCCGACCGCTGCGTGCAGGTGATGGGCGGCGACCGGCGTGTCGCAGCGACACCATCGTCGAGCAGGTGTTCCGCGAGATCCGCGCCTTCCGCATCTATGACGGGCCGACCGAGGTGCACAAATGGTCGCTCGCCAAGAAGATCAAGCGCGACTTGGAAGGCAGCGCAAGCATGAGCCGAGCGGACGACAATGCCGGCACGATACCGGTGCGCGCGGATCCACCGCTTCGACGAGCGCCGCGCTTGACGCGCTGGATGGCGGCCAATGTCGCGGGCTTCTCGCGGCCCGCTCGACGTCGAGCAGTTCAAAGGCGGCCAGTCCAACCCGACCTACAAGCTCGACAACCCCGACGCGAGCCTATGTGCTGCGCCGCAAGCCGCCGGGCACCGCTGCTCAAGGGCGCCCACGCGGTCGAGCGCGAGGCGCAGGGTGCTCACGGCGCTGGAGCCCGGCGGCTTTCCCGGTGCCGCACGTCTATGGGCTGTGCACGGACGACAGCGTCATCGGCACCTGGTTCTATGTCATGGACATGGTCGAAGGCCGCATCTTCTGGGACGCGACCTTCCCGGCGTTGCACGCGACGACCGCGCCGCGTATTTCGATGCGATGAACGCGACGATCGCGCGACTGCACATGCGTCGATTACCGAGCATCGGGCCTTGGCGACTTCGGCCGGCCGGGCAACTATTTCGAACGCCAGATCGCGCGCTGGTCAAAGCAATATCTCGACGATGCCGATGCCGGCCGCGATGCCGCACATGGACCGGCTGATCGATTGGCTGCCGGCCAATATCCCGGCAGGCGACGAGACTCGCATCGTGCATGGCGATTTTCGCATGCGACAATATGATCTTTCATCCCACCGAGCCGCGAGTCGTTGGCCGTGCTCGACTGGGAGCTGTCCACGCTGGGCCATCCGCTCGCCGATTTCGCCTATCACGCGATGATGTACCGCATGCCCCCGTACATCGTCGCCGGCTTGGCGGGCGCCGATCTGGACGCGCTCGGACGTTGCATCGGAGGCCGATTACGTCGCCGCTTATTGCCGGCGCACCGGCCGCACGTCGATCCCGGACTATGATTTTTATGTGGCATTCAATTTCTTCCGATTGGCGGCCATCTTTCACGGCATCAGGGGTCGAGCCATCCGCGGCACAGCTTCGTCGGCGGAGGCGTCGGAACGCGGGCAGTATTTTGCAGAGCTCGTGCAACTCGGAGTGCGCGCGGCGGCATTGACGTGATTATGCAGACGACCGGCGACCGCCTCAGGGGTAAAAAGGCATTGGTCACCGGCGGTGCGCAGGGCCTCGGCGCCGCCATCGCACGCGCCCTCGCGGCGGATGGCGCGCAAGTCGTGGTGAGCGACCTCAACCTAGCCGGTGCCACTGGCGTCGCCGCCTCGATCGATGCCAGGCATGGTGCGGGGACGGCCACGGGCATCTGCCTCGACGTGACAATTGAGAGCGCTTGGATCGCTGCCATTGAACATGCCCGCAACACAATGGGCGGCCTCTCGGTGCTCGTGAACAACGCCGGCATCCTGACCATGGGTACGGTCGAGGATCTCGACCTCGCAACATGGCGGCGCACAATGGCGGTAAACGCTGACGGCGCTTTTCTTGGCATCAAATATGCGCTCCCACTGATGCGCGAAACGCAGCCGGGATCTATCATCAACATCTCGTCGATCTCGGCGCTTATCGCTTCGCCTAACTTGATCGTCTATAACGCCTCGAAGGCGGCATTGTGGATGCTTACCAAGTCTGTGGCGCTGTACTGCGCGCGCCGAGGCTGGGATATCAGGTGCAATTCCGTTCATCCCACTTTCGTGCGCACCTCGCTCCTCCAGGAGATCGTCGGCGATCGCGACGAGGACGAGACCATCGCCAAGCTCGCTCGACAGATCCCACTCGGCCGCATCGGCGAGGTTGAGGATATCGCACCCGCTGTGATCTATTTGGCGTCGGATGAGAGCCGGATGATGACCGGCGCCGAGCTAAAACTCGATGGCGGTCTTTCGTCGATGTGAGGTGATAGCGATGACGGATGGAAAGATGAAAGCGCTGATGTGTAAGCACCATGGTCCGCCGGAAGAGCTCGTGTTCGAGGAGATCATGACCCCCCATCCCGGCCCGGGGGAGATTCTTATCGAGGCTCAGTTTTGTGGGCTCAATTTCCCGGATTCGCTCATCATTCAAGACAAATATCAAATAAAGCCCATGTTGCCGTTCAGTCCGGGGGGCGAGGTCGCAGGCAAGATACTTAAGATCGGCTCGGACGTAGAGGGTCTGCGCGTGGGAGATCGCGTTGCCGCGCTGACCAAATGGGGTGCATTTGCTGAATACGTCGTAGCCTCGGCTGCGCAAACGACGATCGTGCCCGACAGCATGGATCTCGAAACGGCCAGCGTCTTTACGGTCGCCTACGGAACGTCACACCACGCGCTGACGCAGCGTGCTCTGCTTCGCGCAGGCGAGAGCATTCTGGTGCTCGGTGCGGCGGGCGGCGTCGGGCTCGCGGCGATCGAGATCGCCAAGGCGATGGGCGCACATGTGATCGCCGGTGCGTCAACCCCGGAGAAGCTCGAGTTGGCGCGGACACATGGCGCAGACGAGCTCATCAACTACACGACTGATGATCTCAAGGCGAACATGAAGCGCCTCACAGGCGGCCGGGGCGTCGACGTCGTATTCGATCCGGTGGGCGACCGGCTGGCAGATCCCGCCTTCCGCTCGATAGGCTGGGAAGGACGCTATCTCGTCATCGGCTTCGCCGGTGGGCAGATTCCGTCGATCCCTCTCAACCTCCCGCTTGTCAAAGGGGCATCGATCGTTGGGGTATTCTGGGGCGATTGGGTCGCCCGCAACCCCACGCTCCACCGCCAGAACATGGCGGAGCTATATTCCTGGTACGCCCAAGGCAAGCTCAAGCCGCTGGTGAGCGCACGATTCGAGCTTGCGCGCGGCGGAGATGCAATTCGCTCCCTCATGGAGCGCAGCGCGATGGGTAAGACCGTGATAGTTACGAGTAGGCATTGAGCGGTTAGTAGAGCAGTACGTCCTCGCGCTCGCTGCGCCAGCGGATCTCGTCTTGAACCGTCAGCGACTCCAGATCCGCCGGGGTCGCCGCAGGATCGTCTACCCAACGGCGCAGCAGATCGCTTCCGTTGATCACATCGATCGCGGGCCGGTCTTTCTCGTACTCGTAGGCAAAGTCGCGCCAGATTGCGTAATCCGGGCGCAGTCGCCGCAAGGCTTTGAATGCGAGCGCGAACAATCGCCAGGGCCTGAATCCCTCGTGGTCATAGTATGCGGCGTCTTCCACGTGCACCTGGATGCCCGCGCACAGCTTCCCCGAGTGCTTATGAAACGTGGGCTCGAACCAGCAGGGCCGCAGCCGACAGCCACTCATCCATGGCGCAGCCAGCGAACGCATCTCCGCCAGCAACGCCCGCACGTCCAGATCCGGCGCACCGAGCATCTCCAACGGCCTTGTGGTGCCGCGACCTTCCGACAACGTCGTGGCCTCGAGCATCACCGAACCCGCATAGCAGCGCGCCATCCAAAGATTGGGAGCGTTCGGACTTGGGTTGACCCACGTGCGCCCGCCGAGCGGCCACCCATATCCGGGTGCGGCATTCGGCTCCCAACCCTCCATCGGCACGACCCGGCAGTCGACGTCGAGATGGAGAGTCCTTACGAACCACCGTGCCAGCTCTCCGAGGGTCAGTCCGTGCCGCATCGGCATCGCACCGGCGCCAACGAAACTTTCGCAGCCGGGCCGGAGCATCAGCCCTTCCACGGGCCGGCCCACCGGGTTCGGCCGATCCAGAACCCACACGGCCTTGTGCTTCGTCGCAGCCGCCTCGAGCACATAACGCAACGTCGTGACGAACGTGTAGATGCGGCACCCGACGTCCTGCAAATCAACCAGTAGAACGTCGAAGGTATCCATCATTTCGGGCGTCGGCCGGCGTACTTCACCGTACAGACTGAACACCGGGATTCCATGCACGGGGTCGGTGTAGTCCTGCGACTCGATCATGTTGTCCTGCTTGTCCCCCCGCAGCCCATGCTGAGGCCCAAACGCCGCGCTCAGGCGAACATCGCCGACCGCAGCCAGCGCATCGAGGGAATGGCCCAGATTGCGTGTTACCGAAGCGGGGTGCGCCAGCAGCGCCACGCGCAGGCCCGCCAGCGGCTTTCGCAGCTCGGGCTCCTCGAGCAGTCGGTCGATTCCAAACCTCATGAGCGAGCAATCTCCAGTGCGAATCCGTTCGGGTGGTGGAAATCGGGTTTGCCGGGCGGGTGCCGCAGCCCCCAGTATGAAAGGCCGCCCGTATCGTCTTCGATGACCGCGGCCATTGCGACCCGCAGATGACGAGCATCACGCAACTCAGCCAGATGCCCCAAGCGCACCGCCGACTCAAGTTCGAGTCCGCCGTCGCACCGGCGTACGGAGATCTCCGGCGCTCCGCCCATCTCGGCGCGCGACATTCCCTCCCGGTAGGCACTGAATCGGTAGATCGCCCAGTCGCGCGACGGGGAGAAATTAAATTCGTGGTAGCCGGGCGCATCCGCCGCTGCGACGAAAGCCTCGAAGCAGGTGTGCTTCCATAGAGCATCTGCCGGTCCACCCACGCCCGATGGCGGAACTCGCACACGGGACATGTCTGCGGCCAGCGAATAGTGAAACACGAGCATGTCGGATTGTTCCGCTCGCACCCACACCCCGAGGCTGCGTACGGCGGCGTTCGGGGTCGAAGGATGGACAGTCAACACGGTCGGTTTTGAATCAATGGACGACATGCGGCCATTGTATTCGTCGGAAGGGCTCTGGTGCAGTAGAGTTCGATGTCGCGTGATGCGATCGGAACCCCGAATAATCAGGGTCAAACTCAGACGTGTGAGCAAGAATTGCGTTGACGAGCCTTACGAGCGGGGACCGCCGGCGCCCGCTTCAGATCCTGCGGCGCGGCGCCGCAATATTGAGCGCTGGATCTTGCCCGTCTGGGTCTTTGGCAGCTCGCTCAAGAACTCGATCGCGCGAGGATACTTAAAGGGGGCGATGCGACTCTTGACGAACCCTTGAAGTTCTTCCACGAGTCTGGGTTCTGCAGGAACTCCCGCTGCAAGCACGACATAGGCTTTGACGACAGTTCCCCGGTCGGGGTCCGGCGCACCGACCACAGCACATTCGCTCACGCTTGGATGCTCCATTAACGCGCATTCCACCTCGACTCCGGCTATGTTGTAGCCCGCCGATATGATCATGTCGTCGGATCGGCCCTCGAACCAATAGTAGCCGTCCTCGTCGACTCGATAGAGGTCGCCCGTAACATTCCAGCCCCGCTGGACGTATTCTCTCTGACGCGGATCGGCGAGATAGCGGCAGCCGGTCGGGCCTTTCACCGCCAGGCGGCCGACCTCGCCCGGCTTAAGAGCCCTGCCGCTCGGGTCCAGCACGCAAGCTTCGTAACCCGGTAACGCTTTGCCCGTGGACCCCGGGCGTATCGACTCTCCCGCCGCGGAAATAAAGATATGAATCATCTCGGTGGCGCCAATACCGTCAACAATGCGCATCCCGGTCGCTGCGTGCCATGCATCTGAGATTGCCTTCGGTAGTGCTTCGCCCGCGGAGACGCACATTCGCAGACTGCCAATGTCCGATCGAGAAACGCGGGATAACAGCTTGTGATACGCGGTCGGCGCCGAGAAGAGGATCGTGACCCGATGACGTCGAATGGCGTCGAGCAGGTCCTCCGGTGTCGGCCTCTCAACCAGAAGCGTAGCCGCGCGCGCGCGCAGTGGAAACACCAGAAGCGCCCCGACACCGAAGGTGAAGCCGAGAGGCGGGCTGCCGCAGACCACATCGTCGCAGTTCATTCGCAACAATCGGCCGCCGACGATGTCGGCCATGACGAGAATGTCGCGGTGAAAGTGTATGGTGGCTTTGGGCTCGCCGGTCGTTCCGGACGTGAAGGCCAGCAATGCGGCGTCTTCGCAGGCCGTGTCGCACCCGTCGAAAGCTCGAGAATGCGCCATCATTCGTTGCTCAAGATCGCCATTGCCATAGGCAACAATTTGGCGCGGACGACCTGTCATCTCGCGCGCGCGCTCGAGCTCATCCATTGCACGGTAATCGCAGAGAGCGTGATCGATTTGAGCCTTATCGAGGATCTTCGCAAGCTCCCCACCGCGCAACAGGGGCATTGTCGCGACTGCGATCCCTCCGGCCTTCAGCACGGCGAGCCATGCAGCGAGCATCATTGGGGTATTAACCCCTCTCAGTAACACCCGATTTCCCGGCACAAGTCCGAGGTCCTCGCACAATACATGAGCGATCCGATCGACTTGCTGATTCAGTTCACCATAGGTCCAGATGGTTTCACCACCGATAACAGCCACACGGCCAGCCTGACCCTCCGCTAGGGGACCATCGGCCAGAACGCACCCGACGTTGACCCGTGCCGGATATTGCAGCTCCGGCAGGTCAAACCGCATTTCCGGCCATTCTTCGAGAGGCGGAAGGCGGTCGCGCACAAAGGTGTCAACATGCGCGCTTGCAACCGTCTTCACGTCATTTTCCCGAGAGGAACCACGGCGGTGGCGCATCGTTCACTAAAGTGATCGACTTCAAGTGCGAATACATGTTCAAGGTCTCGCGGCAATACTCGCGTCCGATACCGCTTTCCTTAAAGCCCCCGAATGGCGTGCCATCGACCAGGTTGAAATATTGATTAACCCAGACCGAACCCGCCTCTAGGCGCTCCGCAGTCTTCATGGCGTTCTTAAGGTTCGATGTGAAGATGCCCGATGCCAAACCGTATCGAACGTCATTGGCTTGCGCGATCATCGTCTCAAAGTCGCTCCATCGAATAATCGAAATCACGGGACCGAATATCTCCTCCTGAGCAATCCGCATGGTGTTCCGAGCCTCGAAGACCGTGGGCTTAATAAAATAGCCATGCTCGTTACCGCTGACAGTCGCACGCTCACCACCGACGACGAGCTTCGCACCTTCCTTCTTTCCAACGCTGATATAATCGAGCACCTTCTCGCCCTGCACCTTCGATACCAGGCAGCTGATCTTGGTATCTTCCTCGGCGGGCGAGCCCACCTTGATACGTGCGAGTCCGCTCGCAAGCTTGTCCAAGAACGAAGCGTATAGGTCTTCATGCACAAAAAGTCGGGTGCCAGCGAGACAGGATTGGCCGTTGCAGTAGGTTCCGGCAAACGCGGCGTTATCGACGACGGCGTCGATGTCGTCAACGTCAGGAAAGACGATGTTGGGACTCTTACCCCCGAGCTCGAGCGAAACCGGCACCAGACGTCGCGCGCCGGCGGCGCTGACGATTCGACCAACCTCGCCACTGCCCGTAAAGGCCAATTTGGACACTCCCGGATGTGCCGTCAGGGCCGCTCCCGCCTCCTCGCCAAAGCCGGGGACGACGTTGACCACACCCGGCGGAAATATCTTGGCGATGTGCTTGCAGAGCTCCATCGTCGAAAGCGACGCGTTCTCATCCGGCTTGAGCACGACGGTATTGCCTGCTGCCAATGCCGGCGCGAGCTTGAAAGCGGCCATGATCGCGGGCACATTCCAGGGGATGATTTGTCCGCAGACGCCGATCGGCTGGCGCCGCGCGATGAAATACCCGTTGGGTATCGGCCTTCCGAAATCCTCGAAGGCGATAATCGCTGCGGCAAAATACCGATACTGCCCCAACGCGATCCGATGATCGATGCGCGTCTCGAATATGGTGCGCCCAATGTCCCGCGAGTCGATGTGCGCCAGCCGTTCAGCATCGCCCTCAAGACTGTTCGCCAGCTGAAACAGCAGTTGAGACCGCGTTTCGTAACTGGTGCCCGCCCACTTCACAAAGGCGTCCCGCGCGGCTTTCACCGCCTGGTCGATGTGCTCCTTTCCGCAGCGAGCGATCTCGGCCAAATGTTCGCCGGTTGCCGGATTGATCGCCGGGAACGTCTCGCCTGTGACTGCAAGAAACTGACCGCCGATGAACGCACCGTAATCCTTCTCGAGTTTGAGATCCATTCTATGTCGCCTCTGGTGCTTTAGAAACGCACGTTCAAATCAACGCCGAAAGTTCGCGGCTGATTCGTCACATCGCGCGTGTATGTGGGAATGTTGAGCACGATGGAGTTGATCGCCGTCAAGTAAGCGAGCCGATTCGTTGCGTTATTGATGAAGAAGACACCTGACCAAGTCGCCGTCTCGACGCCGAATCGTCCCGAGAGAATGTCGTAGGCGGGCAAGGTGTCGACGTAGTAAGTCACGTCAATTCGCGAGCTTATGTAATCGTTCTGCAGACGGCCGATGAGCGCGTACTGGTCGGATAGCTCATGGCGAAACAGGAGACTCTGGCTGCTTGTGAACTTGGACACGTCCGGCAGTCGATCGCCTTCCGTGACGCCGGCCTCGACGGAGTCTTTGGTGTAGTAGGCGTCCGTATAGCCGGCATTCACTTTCGCGGTCCAATCACTGCTCAGCTTTCCGGACACCTCCAGTTCGGCGCCTTTGACTGCCGCGGCGCCCGCGTTGTCCGTATAGATGTAACCGCAAGTCAACGTGATCTCGCGTTGAATGTCGGCCCAGTTCTCATAGTAGATGGCGCCGTTGATCGATACTCGACCATCGAGGAGCCGCATCTTCTCGCCGAGCTCGTAGCTCCAGACCGTGTCCGGCGCATACGTCGTCGGCGTCGCCGTCTTGCCGAGAGCGGCGAGGCTTGCTGCACAGGCCGCACCCTCCTGAGTGGTCGGCGAAGTGGGTACTGTCTGGTTGCCGCCGCCGGGCCTGAATCCCTTCGCGGCCGTTGCATACAGCGTCACATCGTCCGTGGGGTAGTACGCCAGGTTGAATTTTGGATTGAAACCATGATCGTGTGCTTCCGACGTGGATCCACCGGGAGTCAAGTCGCCGTTAGGGCCGAAGAACCCGAGTTCAGTGGCGGAAAAGCTGTTCTCGAAATCAAACCATCGCACGCCCGCCGTCGCCTTCAATTGATCCGTGATCTTGTATGAGAGCTCCCCGAACAAGGCAGTCTGTTGGAACGTCTGAGGCACGATTTCGTGATAGAGCGTAGTCACGCCAAAGAGCGGACCTGCGGCGTCGTCGTAGGAGGATTGATCCGTTTTGCTCTCGAGCTTGTCGTAGAATGCGCCGCCCAGCCATTGGAAGGGCCCGCTGCCCGACGAGGCAAGCCGAATTTCCTGGCTCCACTGTGATGCCGTGTCCCTCTCGGACCATGGATCGTTGCCGAGGCCGCCCTCCGCAGGACCGTAACCCGGCAGCTCCAGGACTTCCTGCATCACCTCGGAGCCGTCCTGAACCTGCGACAGCGATCGATGCCAATAGGAACTGGCGGAGACGAGATCGGCGCCCGTGAACTGGTATTTCAGCGTCAGCGCGGCCAGCCAGAACTGATCCTCGATGGGTTCTGGCGTATTGAAAGGCTGATAGTGTGCCTCGGTGCCCGGCGGCACATCGATGAGCGTCTGCCCCCCCAAATCGGTCTTTTGACCCATCATCATGAGCTCGGCCGAGAATCGGTCCGTGGGCCTCGCAAGCAGACTGGCCCGGACGCCCTGCAGATGATCCCAGTTCGTATCTGTGATGGTCTGTTGCACGGGTGCAGCCAGCACATTACCGCGGTTGCACCCATACATACCGGTCGGCGCGCAGCCGTCGTTATTCGGAAGCGGGAACGGGTTCAGCACCACCCGATCGATCCAGCCGCTCGTATATTTCTCAGTCACGACCACTCGCAGAGCAAGCAAGTCGTTGATCAGCGGCAAATTGAACATGGCATTGATCCCGCCGTTCGCACCGCCCCCCTGAGTGCCTGATCCGGTGACATTTGCACTGAACTTATATTCGTTGAATTCAGGCTGGTTGGTGATGAGACGAATCGTGCCGCCCATGGATCCGGAGCCGTACAACGTTCCTTGTGGACCGCGCAAGATCTCAACTCGTGACAGATCGTAGAGATCCGGGTCTATCACGACTTTTCCGGCGGTAGCGAACGCGAACGATGTGACGGGAATCTCGTCGACGTAGAATCCCACCGTCGGTGAATTGCCACCGCCGGAGTTGAGCCCGCGCATCTCGAACTCCGTCTGACTCGGGCCGCCTGTCTTCATCGAAATGCCGGGTACTTCTTGGGCGACGCTCTCCAAGTCGACCACGCCGGAGGCGAGCAGATCCGCGCCGCTGATGGCGGTGATGCTGATCGGGACCTTCTCGACGGTGGAGTCGCGCTTCTCGGCCGTCACCACGATTTCGGCGAGCGCATCGGTTTCTGGGGCGGCATCGGCAGCGCCGTATGCAGGACGAGTAGGTAGATTAGCGAGGCTACCCAACGTTCCTGCGACCAGGCAATGCATGGCCAGTTGCTTCCAAGAGAATTTCGACGAATACGAATTCATGACAGATACCTCGATCGATCGAGCTAACGACGGAATTGGCGTGGGGGTCTCCCGGGCACAGGCCACGCTCACTGCGGCATTTGTAGGATCGCCTTAATCGTCGTCCCGCTCAGGCTGTCGTCGATGGCCTCATTGATCTTCACGAACGGGTAATACGTCACGAGCTTGTCGAAAGGGAACCGCCCCTGGAGATAGAGCTCGAGGAGCTGGGGAATAAAGATTTGGGGGTGTGAGTCTCCTTCGCAGATGCCGCGCATCGTCTTGCCCATCACCAGATGCGAGATAATGTCGAACGAGGCTTCTGTGCCGAGAGGCGCGGCGCCGATAATGCCGCATTCGCCGCGCACACCAATGGCATCGAGTGCCTGACGCAGAACGGCGGGCAGACCGGACGTTTCCAAGCTGTATCGAGCCCCGCCCTTTGTGATTTCCTGTATTGCCTGCACGGGATTCACGTCCTTCGCGTTGATTGTGTGAGTGGCGCCGAGCGTGAGCGCCAGTTTCAGCCGGGACTCGACCACATCGACTGCAATAATGGTCGTTGCCCCCGCGACACGCGCGGCCATCACAGCACTTAAGCCGACAGCACCCGCTCCGAAAACAGCAACGGAGGTCCCCGAACGCACCCGAAACGAATTCAAGATCGCACCCGCTCCCGTCTGCACGCCGCAACCGAGCGGGCCGACGAGATCCAAGGGCACGTCGTCCCTGACCTTGACGCAATTTCGTTGATGGGCGATGGCGAGCGTCCCGAAAGTCGACTGCCCGAAAAAGTGGTCATGCACGCGCTCGCCCGCTCGGTCGGTAATGGCGGTGCTGCCATCCAGCCGGCTTCCACCAAAGTTCAGCGCAAAGAAATGCTGGCAATAGGACGACTCACCGGTTTCACATTGGGTGCACGTGCCGCAGGACAAATAGGTGACGGCGACTCGATCGCCCGGCTTGAGCGTCCGTACCGCCGCGCCGACCTCCTCGACGATACCTGCGCCCTCATGGCCCAGCACGCAAGGCAACGGCGTCGGAAAATATTGCTCCCGAATGATATGGTCCGTATGGCAGACACCGGCAGCTGTCACCCTGATGAGCACCTCCTCCGGCCCGGGGGGCGCGAGCGTCAGGTCCTCGATTGCGAATGGACCGCCCTTTGTGCGAACGACGGCGCCCTGAAAATCACGAGCGCGCTTTTTTTCCGATTGCCCCATCCCCTTCTCCTTATTCTTAAAAGACCACCGCTAGCGTGCATCGACACGATTGCAGACGGCCGCAATGACAGTATGAAAGCGTAAGGGAGCAAGCTATCCGGATGGCGCGCCACTATCCGTTTTGCGAAGACAATTCGCCTAGGTGTGGCTTCGGTCCCAATCGCTACCGGCGTCCGCTGAGAGCGCGCCGCAGCGTCAGGGCAGGATTCTCGTTATAAGCCGCTTTGTAGATCTGACTGAAACGGCCGAGGTGCAGGAACCCCCAGCGAAGTGCAACGTCCGTCACCGAGGTCGCCGCCGTGGCATGGACCAGCTCATGGCGAACATGTCGCAGCCGCACGGTGCGCAGAAACGCGGTCGGCGTCATGTGACGGTGGTTCTGAAATCCCGCTTGGAGGCTGCGTATGCCGACACCCACGTGCGCAGCGACATCGGACATCGTGACGGGCTCGCTCGCGTGCTCTTCAATATAGCGTTCAGCGCGCTTGATGACATCGCTACCGGCAGGTGCTCCGGGCTCTCGCAGCGCATCGCTAAAGTTATGCGAATGACCGTGCAGCAACAGTGTCAGCACGAATTCCTCAAAGGAAGCAGCAGCCGCCTGGGGCAGATTCCATCCCCCGCTTGAGTCCATGAGCGCAAGCACCTGACTCCAGGTTCGTTGGAATTCGGACGAGAATGGTCGCAGCTCGAATCGGACGCTGCGCGGTATGGGGTAACCTAACCACTGGCTGCACAGACGCTCAAGAAGATCGACGTCAAGGCGCACCGTCGTTTGAGCGAATTCGCGCTCGAATTCGAACTTCGTGCCAAGTCCCGCAGAGACTGGCAGCGTAGTGCCCACATGCCAGTCGCGACTTCGGCCTTCTTGCGACACGACTCCCCGGCCCCGCGTGCACGTCATGATCAAAAACAGGCGGTCAAATCGACCGGCATCTACCGATACGGCGGCGCCATACCGCAGTTTCACGATCGGTTGCTGAGGCGGACCGGACAACTCCAAGGCGGCGTCCAGCGTTCTCTCAGTTCGCTTCAGCACCAATTCGTGCGGGCAATAGACCTGAGCGACCGCTCGCCTTGCCTCGTCCAGGTCATAGGTGCGGATGCTACCCATGGGGTGCGCTCTTCAAAAAAACACGCCAACTGCTTAGCACACCCAGGATCTTTTGACAAGATTTCGACCAGTCCAACGAGACTCGGCGGGTTCGAACCATCAATCACTGCGTGTATCGCGCTGGCGCTCGAACAGGTCGAGCTCGGCGGGTGGGGCTTTACTTAATCAATATCAAACATCGATTCTAGATCGAATCGGGAGTACGCCCGAAATGCGATCAGCGTTTGAGAGCTCACAATACCAGGCACGCCGCGGATTCTTTCGGTGACTAGCTCGGCCAACTCCGCATCAGTCTGCACCCTGATGATCGCAACGAGATCGTAAGTGCCTGCAACCGAGTAAACCTCTGAAACGCCCGAGATTGTCGCGACGGTCTCGGCGATCCCTTTTGTCTTCTGCGCCTCGACGCTCAATAGGACTATTGCTGTGGGCATGATTGATCCTTTCAATAGTCTACAGAACCAGCTCGACCAGCCGCTCGAACCACCATGAACCACAGTGACAATGCTGCGCCCATGTAGAGCCAGAAGCGTAGCGGCACAAAGTTGAACGGGGCAAAGATCCTCATCGAATTCATGCTTACCCCCAAACCAAGGCAGAGAACCTATTGCGCCTCTTTCTCCGCGGCGCAGAGCTCAAGAACGCGCTCCGCAAGCTCCGGGCGGCAGATCAGAAGGTCCGGCATGTACGGGTTCTCTTGGTTGTAGCGGGGCACCGAGCCATCGATGCGTGACACCCACAGACCCGCCGCTCGCGCCACCGCCACCGGCGCACAGCTGTCCCATTCGTACTGACCGCCCGCGTGCAGGTAGATTTGAGCCTCGCCGCGCACCACTGCCATGGCCTTGGCGCCTGCCGAGCCCATCGGCACGAGCTCCGCGCCGAGTTTCGAGGCCACGGCGACGGCCTGCGGCGCGGGCCGCGTGCGGCTGACGAGCATTTTCAACGGCCCCTCCGCGACCAGCATCTGCGGGGTCGGAGCGGTCGCGAGGACCATCGGAAACCCCGGCAACGCCACGGCACCCACCGTTGCAATCCCATCGATCGCGAGGGCAATGTGCACGGCCCAATCAGTACGCCGCTCGCCGAACTCCCGCGTGCCGTCGAGCGGATCGACGATCCAGACGCGACTCTGCGTAAGCCGCGCGCTGTCCGAGGCCTCTTCTTCGGACAGAATGGCATCGTCCGGCCGCGCCACCGCGAGCGCCTCCATGATGAACGCATTGGCGACGCGATCGCCCGCACGTCCGAGCGCCTTGCCGTCGAACAGCTCGCTCCGTTGCAGCATGAGCAACAAATCGCCGGCGACTTGCGCCACCTGCCGCGCCAGCGAGGCGTCGTCGTTCGGGGACTCCTCGCTCGCAGCATGCGTGCTCAACCGGACGTCTCCAGCAAATACGCGACGATCCGTTCCGCGGCCTGTTCTGCGGTCATCAGTACGGTATTTACCCGGATCTCGGGATCCAGCGGCTCGTCGTACACCGAATCGATGCCGGTGAAATTCTTGAGTTGACCGGCGCGCGCCTTTTTGTATAGACCCTTCACGTCGCGCTGCTCGGCGACGGAGAGGGGCGTCTCCACGTAGACCTCGATGAACTCGCCCGGCGGCGCCATGTCGCGCACCATCTGTCGCTCCGAGCGGAACGGCGAGATGAATGCCGTCAGCACAATCAGTCCGGAGTCGAGCATCAGCCGCGCCACCTCTCCCACCCGGCGGATGTTCTCGACGCGGTCCGCGTCGGTGAACCCGAGATCGCGGTTCAGGCCGTGGCGGATGTTATCGCCGTCGAGCAGGAAGCTGTGTTTGCCGAGCGCGTAGAGCCTCTTCTGCACCAAATTCGCGATGGTGGACTTGCCGGCGCCGCTCAATCCGGTGAACCACAGCAAGCGCGGTTTCTGGTGCTTCTGTTTCGCCTGCGCGGCGCGGTCGATGTCGATCGCCTGCCAATGCACGTTGCTCGCACGGCGCAAGGCAAAGTGCAACATGCCCGCGCCCACGGTGGCGTTGCTCAGCTTGTCGATCAGGATAAATCCGCCGAGCACATGATTCTGATCATACGGCTCGAATATGAGCGGCTTGTCCGTCGAGATGTTGGCGATGCCGATGGCGTTCAGGGCGAGCGTCTTGGCGGCCAGATGCTCGAGCGTATTGACGTTCACCTGGTATTTCGGTTGTTGCACCGTCGCCGACACCGTCTGCGTGCCGAGCTTCAACCAGTACGGGCGTCCGGGGAGCAACTCCTCTTCGGCCATCCATACGACGGTGGCCTCGAATTGGTCGGCCGCCTCCGGAGCATGATCCGCCGTCGAGATCACATCGCCCCGGCTGCAATCCACCTCGTCCGTAAGCGTCAGTGTGACGGATTCGCCCGCCATGGCGTGCGCCACGTCGCCATCGAAAGTGACGATGCGTGCGATGCGCGAGGTTCTGCCCGAGGGCAGCACGCGCACGGGATCGCCCGGTCGGATCTGGCCGCTGCAAATCATGCCCATGAAGCCGCGAAAGTCCTGGTTGGGGCGATTCACCCATTGCACCGGCATGCGAAACGCGTGCCGCTGCGCGATGGCGGCGTCCACCTCGACTGTTTCGAGATGCTCGAGGAGGGTAGGTCCTACATACCACGGCGTGCGCTCGGACTTCTCGACGATATTGTCGCCCTCGAGCCCGGAGATCGGGATCGGCAGAAATCGCTTGATACCGATACGCTCCGCAAATGAGCGATAATCGGCGAGAATCGCCTCGTAGGCCTCGCGGTCGTAGCCGATCAGATCCATCTTGTTCACCGCCAGCACCACATTCGGAATGCCGATGAGGTTCGCAAGGTAGCTGTGGCGTCGCGTCTGCGTGAGCACGCCTTTGCGCGCATCGATCAGGATGACGGCGAGATCCGCCGTCGATGCGCCGGTGACCATGTTGCGCGTGTATTGCTCGTGACCCGGGGTATCCGCCACGATGAACTTGCGCCGGTCGGTCGCGAAGAAGCGATACGCCACGTCGATGGTGATCCCCTGCTCCCGCTCGGCAGCGAGACCGTCGACGAGCAGCGCGAAGTCGATTCGCTGGCCCTGCGTGCCGATGCGCTTGCTGTCCGCCTGCAGCGCCGCGAGCTGATCCTCGAAGAGCATCTTGCTGTCGTACAGGAGCCGCCCGATCAGCGTCGACTTGCCGTCGTCCACGGAGCCGCACGTGATGAATCGCAACAACGACTTGCGTTGATGCTCGGCGAGATAGGCATCGATGTCGTCGGCGGCGAGTTGCGGCGGGCGGTAAGAGGACTCGGAAGTGGGATCCATTTAGAAGTAACCTTCCTGCTTCTTCTTCTCCATCGATGCGGCCTGATCGTGGTCGATCGCGCGACCCTGCCGCTCGGACGTCGTGGTGAGCAGCATTTCCTGAATGATCTGCGGCAGGGTAACCGCCGTGCTCTCGACCGCACCCGTCAACGGGTAGCATCCGAGGGTGCGAAAACGGATCGAGCGCATCACCGGCCGCTCGCCCGGATTCAAGCGAAATCGCTCGTCATCCACCATCAACAGGAGGCCGTTGCGCTCAACAGTCGGCCGCGGGGCCGCGAAGTACAACGGCACGATCGGAATGTCCTCGAGATGAATGTACTGCCAGATGTCGAGCTCGGTCCAGTTGGACAGCGGAAACACGCGAATGCTCTCGCCCTTCGCCTTGCGGGCGTTGTACAGGTTCCACAGCTCGGGGCGCTGGTTCTTCGGGTCCCAGCGCTGTGATGTCGAGCGAAACGAGAAGACGCGCTCCTTGGCGCGCGACTTCTCCTCGTCGCGGCGCGCACCGCCGAAGGCGGCATCGAATTCGTATTTCGTGAGCGCCTGCTTCAGCCCTTCAGTCTTCCAAAGATCGGTGTGCAGCGTGCCGTGGTCGAACGGGTTGATGCCGCGGGCAAGGGCCTCCGGATTATGGTGAACGAGCAGCTCCATGCCGCTCTCGCGCGCGATCCGATCGCGCAGCTCGTACATCGCCTGGAATTTCCACGTCGTATCGACGTGCAGCAACGGAAACGGCGGCGGACTCGGATAGAACGCCTTGCGCGCGAGATGCACCATCACCGCGCTGTCCTTGCCGATGGAGTACAGCATGACGGGCTTGTCGCACTCCGCCACGACCTCCCGGATGATATGGATGCTCTCCGCCTCCAGGCTTTCCAGGTGCGTCAACGCCTTGGTATCGCTCGACAATGACTTCTCCGTAAAGACACCCGCCCGTGAGTCTACCAAGCGCGAGATCGAAATCTCGGGCCTTATTGTCTGAATCGGGACGCGGTAGTGCGCCCGCGATCAGGAGTATTGTCGCGGAAAGCGAATTTGGAAAGTCGTGCCGACCCCCGGCTCCGACTTCACTTCGACCGTGGCGTTCAACATGTCGGTGAGACGCTTGACGATGGACAGCCCGATACCTTCGCCCACGGGCTCTTGAGGCGCGGGACTGCGCGCGCCCTTGGCCTCGGCCATTGATGGCGAAGTCGGGCGCACACCCGCAGCCCGACCGATGGGGGACTTGCTCGCCAAGGCGCTCGTCAAGGGTGCCGACCCGCTGATCGGAAAACCCGGACCGGTGTCCTGGATGACGAGCATCCAGCGCTTGGGATCGTTTGCATCGCTATCGCCCCAGCTCACCGTGATACCGCCCTTGCGCGTGAATTTGACGGCGTTCAAGACGAGATTTTGGGCGATGCGCCGGATTTTGATCGCATCGCCCTCGGTGGCAAATCCCGGCGGCCCGTCGCAGCGCAGGAACAGATGGTGTTGCTGCGCCAGCGGACGAATGCCCTCGCAAAGCTGCTGCATGATGGGGCTCACATCGAGCGGCTCGATGCGCCGCTGTTCATGGCCGGCCTGCAAACGTGCGAGGCTCGTGACGTCCTCGAGCAGATGATGGAGCGAAGTGACGTTGCGCATGAGAATCCGCACGAAGTCGTCACGCGAGGACTCATGCAAGCTCGTGTGGGTCAACGCCACCGTCGCATTCGCCACCACGCCCAGATTGCCGCGCAGGTCGTGCGCCGCCTCACGCCACAACTCGGCGCGTTGCTCCTCCACCCGCTGCACTTCATCGAGGGCGGTCTCGAGGTCCTGCACATGACCGGCCGCCTCGTGCTGCTCGAGCTCGAAGTACTGGCCGACGCTTTGCTCAATGGCGGTGCTTGCGAGCGCGGACCAGATGCGGCGCGCGGCTGCGGTCGCGGCTTGCGACACCTGCGGATGCGCCTCGGCGTACGCGTCGAGCTCCACGATCACGCATTCGTTCAGTTTGCCGAGCTCGCGCGTTACTTCGCGCAGGTCGTACCCCTGGCGCCAGCGCTGCAATCCGTGAGCCGTCGCGGGTCCTTCCCCGGCCTGTTCGGCCGAGGCGACCGGGTTATCCGGGGCTGAAGCACCCGCCGCGGAGCGCAGCTCATGCACGAAAATCCCGAGAATCGCCGGGATGTGGTCGAGGAGTTGCACGCGTGGCAACGCATCGCCCGTGGTGAGCGACGGGTCGCGCTTGATCGCGCCCTGCCAGGCCCGCAGGATCGCATCCTGCCGACCGCTCAAATGTGTCCCGAGCAATGCGAGCTCGGTGTGCATGCTATCCATTCGTACTCCGAGGACCCCGAAGGAGTCGCGGAGGAGTGTGTAACTATTACCCGCAATTTTCAATAATCTCCACGGCCGGGAGCGCCTGGCGGCCGGGGCGGCCAGTCCGGGGCCGTCAAACGGCGCTTGCCGTCGGCCGCGAGGGCAATTCCGGCCCGCTCCGCCGTGTCCAGGCCGTCCCGATCCCAAAGCTCGCAAGTCACCTCCCGGTGGCGCTGATCGAGCGCCTCGCAATAGTTGGTGTACTTGCACAGGCGCACGGCTGCCCCTTCCCCGGTGCGCACTTTCAAGAACCAATCGGGATCGGCGAGCGCCTGGCGGGCCAGTCCGACGATGTCGGCGGTCCCCGTCGCGAGCACCGCCTCGGCTTGCTCGAAGTTGTGAATGCCGCCCGCGGCGACGATCGGCGTCTCGAGCCCGGCGGCGCGCACCTGGGACCTGATCCGAGACACGGCGGCGAGATTGCGGCCATAGGGACCCTGCGCGTCCGAGTAATAGCTCGGCATGCATTCGTAACCGCTGCGGCCTGTGTAGGGATAGATCGCCGCGCCGATGCGCGGCGCAAGCGCATCGTCGAATTTGCCGCCCCTCGAGAGCGAGATGAAATCGGCCCCGGCCGCCGCCAGCTGCACCGCGTAGAACTCCGCGTCCGTGACATCCGAGCCGCCGTTGATGCACTCGTCGGCGAGCATGCGGGCACCCACCACGAAGTCCGCGCCCACCCGGCGGCGTACCGCAGCCTGGACCTCGAGCGGCAGACGCACGCGCAGGGCGCGCGAGCCGCCGTACCCATCGGTGCGGGTGTTGGTCGCCGACAGAAAAGAAGCCATGGTGTAGGCGTGCGCATAGTGTAGCTCGACACCGTCGAACCCGGCTTCGCGCGCCCGCTCGGCGGCATCGGCGAACAGCGTCGGCAGCACCTGCGGGAGCGAGGCGATGTGCGCCTGCGCGGTGTCGGTGATGCGCTCGCGCGCGCCTCGCCGCAGCGCCTCGAGCTCGCGGGGCGCGAGCACCTGCTCGAGCTCGCGGTCATCGAGCTCGGCGAGCCGCGCACGCACACACCCTTCCGCCGCGTCCTCCATGGCGAGGGCACGGCGATGCGCAGCGGTAACGCCCAAGTAGCGGTCGAAGAACTTGCCCGGCTCGGGCCGCCGCCGCACGCTTAAGAAATCGATCAGCTGGATGTACAGCCGCGTCTCGCCGCCGCTCGAGCGCTGCACGGTCTCGACGAGGGCGCGCAAGCCCGGCAGGAAGCGCGCATCGCCGATGCGCAACAGCGGGCCGCTCGCGACGTCGCGAATGCCGGTGGCTTCGACGACCAGCGCACCGGGGCGGCCGCGGGCGAAACGCTCGTACCAGGCGAGCACATTCGGCGTTACCAAACCGTCCTCGGTCGCGCGCCAGGGCACCATCGCGGGCACCCAGGTCCGTTGGCGCAGCTCTTGCGCGCCCACCCGAATCGGCTGGAACAGGCGCGAGCCCGCGGCCTCCACGGCCGAAGGCCAGCGCCCCGGCTGTGCGTCGTGGCGTATGCGCTCGGGAGGTCTCCACGTGGCCATGCTGGGTCAATCGGCGGGCAGAACCGCGGTCGCTTCGATCTCGACTTTCGCCTGCGACTCCATGAGTGCGGCAATCTCGACCACGGACATGGCGGGAAAATGACGGCCGAGCACGGCTCGGTAGGCAGCGCCGATCGCCGCTATTTCTTCGAGATATTCGCGCCGGCTGGTCACGAACCAGGTGAGGCGCACCAGATGTTCCGGCCGCCCGCCCGCCTCTGCCAACACCTGCACGATGTTGCGCAGAGCGACGCCCACCTGCCCCGCAAGAGTATGCTCGGTGAATTTCTGATCGGCGTTCCAGCCGATTTGCCCGGCGATGAACACCTGCGTGCCGCTCGCCGCGATGCCGTTGGCATAACCCTTCGGCCGCGCCCACCCGGCCGGCTGGAGAATCTTCTGAGTCACTGCAGCACCTCGCGCCCGATGATGAGCTTCTGCACTTCGGTGGCGCCCTCATAGATGCGCAGACTCCGAATCTCCCGGTAGAGCCTCTCGACGACGGCGCCGCGCTCGACACCGCGACCGCCGAACATTTGTAATGCACGATCGATCACCGCTTGCGCCGATTCCGTGGCGGTCATCTTCGCCATGGCCGCCGCAAGCGTCACGGGCTTGCCCTGATCTCGCAGCCACGCAGCGCGATACGTGAGCAGCGCGGCCGCATCGATCGCCGTCGCCATGTCCGCGAGCGCCGCCTGTGTCAACTGAAAATCCGCGAGTGTTTTACCGAACATGCGTCGCTTGCGCGCATGCGCCGCCGCCTCATCGAAGGCGCGGCGCGCGAAGCCGGTCGCCGCGGCGGCGACCGAGGAGCGGAAGACGTCGAGCGTGCGCATGGCCGTCTTGAACCCCTCGCCTGCAGCGCCTATGAGACGCTCGGCGGGTATCCGGCAGCGCTCGAACTTGAGTTCCGCCAGCGGATGCGGCGCATTGACATCGATGCGTCGCGCGACGGTGAATCCGGGGTCCGAAGGCTCGACGACGAAAGCACTGATGCCGCTCGCGCGGGTCGAGCCGTCGGCGCGCACCTCGCCCATCTCGGTGCGCGCGAACACGCAATAGAAATCCGCGATGCCACCGTTCGAGATCCAGGTCTTGGTGCCGTCGAGCACATACTCCGACCCTCGAGCCTCGGCACGACAGCTCATCGCCGCCACATCGGAACCGGCATCGGGCTCCGACAGCGCGAACGCGGCGATCGCCTCGCCGCGCGCGATGCGCGGCAGATAGCGTGCCTTGAGCTCGGCACTGCCGGCGATGGATATGGCGCCGCTCCCGAGCCCCTGCATCGCGAACACGAAGTCGGCGAGGCCGTCGTGATACGCCAGCGTCTCGCGAATGAGGCAGATCGCGCGCGCATCGAAATCCTCGAGCTCGCCGCCGAACTCGCGCCGCACGCAATAGCGCGTCAGGCCCGCCGCGGCGAGTTGACCATGGATTTCGCGACAGCGCGCATCGATCGCCGCACGCGTTTCCGCGGGCTCCTCTGCGCCCGCCTGCGGCGCGGCGAATGTGGCGGCCGCCCACTGCTCGACGTCGGCGGCCAGCGTGCGATGCGGCGCATCGAACAGCGGCAGCGCGAGGAGCTCATCGCGAAAACGGGAACGCGGCGTCATCGGCCGACGAATTCCGGTTTGGCGCGCTTGGCGAAGGCCTCGAACGCGCGTTTGAAATCCTCCGTCTGCATGCAGAGCGCCTGCGCCTGCGCCTCCGCCTCGAGCGCTTGATCGAGTCCCATGTTCCACTCCTGGTTGAGCATAGTCTTGGTCATGGCGTGCGCGAACACCGGCCCGCTCGCGCATTCCGCGGCCAGCGTTGCCGCTTCCCGCGCCAGCGCGTCGGGTGCGACCAGGCGGCTGAAGAATCCCCACGCGCTCCCCTCTTCCGCCGTCATGGCGCGGCCGCTGAACAGCAGCTCGGCCGCGCGTCCCTGGCCGATGATGCGCGGCAGGATCGCGCACGCGCCCATGTCGCACCCGGCGAGGCCCACGCGCGTGAATAAAAACGCCGTGCGCGCCGCAGGCGTCGCCAACCGAATGTCGCTCGCCATGGCGATGATGGCGCCGGCGCCCGCGCAAACTCCATCCACAGCCGCGATGACGACCTGCGGACAGGCACGCATCGCGCGCACCAGATCTCCGGTCATGCGGGTGAAATCGAGCAGTTGCGGCGCGGTCATCCGCGTAAGCGGTCCGATGATTTCGTGCACGTCGCCGCCCGAGCAAAAATTGCCGCCCGCGCCCGAGAACACCACCGCATGCACATCGGCCGCGTAACGTAGCGCGCGAAATAGATCGCGCAACTCCGCGTAAGACTCGAAGGTGAGCGGATTCTTGCGCTCGGGGCGGCTCATTTCGATGTAGCCGACACGGTCGGTGACACGCCATTTGAAGTGGGCGGCCTGGTAATCGGCAAGGGTTGAGGCGGGCATGGATCCTCCGTTTAGGACAGGCGCGTTCACATCACTTCGCCGCCGGCGACGGCGATGCTCTGACCGGTCACCGACTCACTCCCCGGCAGACACAGCCAGGCCACCGCATGGGCGACCTCGGCCGGCTCGATCAAGCGTCCTTGCGGGTTCGTGCGCGTGAGCGCCTCGCGAGCCGCCTCGGCGCTCCGGCCCGTGACCTTGCGGATGTTGGTAATGGCTTCCTCGACGAGTGTGGTGTCCGTGAACCCCGGACATACGGCATTCACGGTGACATGGCGCTGCGCCACCTCGAGCGCCAGCGCGCGCGTGAGTCCGATCACGCCGTGCTTCGCCGCGCAGTACGCCGCGACGTATGGATAGCCGCGCAATCCCGACGTGCTTGCGATATTGACGATGCGCCCGAAGCCACGCTCGAGCATCCCCGGGAGCGCCGCGCGGATGCCGTGATAGACCCCCGTGAGATTGACCGAAAGCATTTGGTGCCATAGCTCGTCAGGCGCCTTGTGCAGAAGTCCCGAGCGCGCCTGGCCCGCATTGTTGACCAGGATATCGATCGGGCCGAAGGATGTCGCCGCCTGCTCGAATGCGCGGCGCGTATCCTCCGCTTGGGTGACGTCGGCCTTGAGCGCCTGCGCGGCATTACCGAGGCGCGTCGCCACCGCATCGATCTCTACTTGCGTGCGCGACACGACGCTCACTCGCGCCCCTTCAGCCACCAGGCGCGCCGCGATCGCAGCGCCGATGCCGCGACCGGCGCCCGTCACGAGCGCGTGTCGCCCGGCGAGCGGCGCGGCCGGCATCAGGCGGCTCCCGGGAGCGCTTGCGCCGCGCGCTCGAGGTTCCGCTCGAGCTGACTCTTGCCGGTGACGTAGGGATCCGGCCACCACTGCGAGCCGTAGCCCTGGCTCGCGGCAGCGTGCAGCGTCCAGGCAGGATCGGCAAGGTGCGGCCGGGCGATGGCGCACAGATCCGCGCGACCCGCGCCCACGATGGTGTTGATATGGTCGGCCTCGAAAATATTGCCCACCGCGATGGTGGGAATGCCGACGCTGTTGCGGATCAGGTCCGCATAGGGCGTCTGCCACATTCGTCCGTACACCGGCTGTTGATCCGGGACGGTCTGGCCCGTCGAGACGCTGATCAGATTCACGCCCGCGTCCTTGAAGGCACGCGCCGCCGCGAGCACGTCCGCCTCACTGATGCCGCCGGATGCCCAGTCCTGAGCCGATATTCGCACGGACAACGGCCGCATCAAGGGCCATGCCGCGCGCACGGCGCGCAACACCTCGAGCGGATAGCGCAGACGATTCTCTATCGCGCCGCCGTAGGCGTCGTCCCTAAGATTGGTGAGCGGCGAGAGGAAGCTCGCCAGCAGATAGCCGTGCGCCATGTGCAGCTCGAGCATATCGAATCCTGCCTCGGCGCCGAGCTCTGCCGCCCGCACGAACTCGCCGGTGACGCGCGCGCGGTCCTCCGCCGTCATGGCACGCGGCGTCTGGCTCACGTTCGGTAAATAGGGAATTGCCGACGGTGATACCAACGCCCAATTGCCCGAAGGGAGCGGATGATCGATGGCCTGCCAGCCGAGCTGGGTGGAGCCCTTGCGCCCCGCGTGGCCGATTTGTAACGCAATCTTCGCGGGTGAATGCCGATGCACGAACTCGACGATGCGCCGCCAGGCCTCGCGCTGTGCCTCGTTCCACATCCCCGTGCATCCCGGGGTGATGCGCGCATCCGGCGCCGGACAGGTCATTTCCGTGACCACCAAACCGGCGCCGCCGACCGCACGCGCGCCGTAGTGCATGAGGTGCCAATCGTCCGGCAAGCCCTCGTGTGCCGAGTACTGGGCCATGGGCGAGACCACGATGCGGTTCGCAAGCTCCATCGCGCCCAGCCGCAACGGCAAAAACATGGGCGGCCGCCTCTGCGCGAGTCCGCAGCGCCGCGCGAGGCCCGTTTCAAGACGCGCCACGTACTCGGGGTCGCGCAGACGCAAATTCTCGTGGCCGATGCGCTGACTTGCCGTGAGCAAGCTGTAGGCGAACTGTTCAGGGTCGAGATGGGTGTAGCGTGCGACGTTCTCGAACCATTCCATGCGGTTGCGGGCCGCACTCTGCAGCTTCAAGGCCTCGAGGCTGCGCTCCGCGTGGTAGGCCTCGAGCGCGGCGCCCACATCGCGCGCTTGCGCGACGTGTGCGACCAGGGACATCGCATCCTCCATCGCGAGCTTCGTGCCCGAGCCGATGCCGAAATGCGCCGTGTGCGCTGCATCGCCGATCAGCACGCGATTGCCGTGATGCCAGCGCTCGCATAGCACACGGTTGAAATTGAGCCACGCCGACCCGCGCAAGTGGCGGGCGTTGCTCATGAGCCGGTGGCCGCCGAGATAGGCGCCAAACAGCTGCTCGCAGAATGCGATCGACTCGTCCGTGCCGAATCCGTCGAGACCGTGCGCCTTCCAGGTCTCCTCGCGCGTCTCGACGATCACCGTCGAGAGATCTTTGCTGAACTGATACGCGTGGATCTGAAACCAGCCGTGCTCGGTGCGCTCGAACGCGAAGGTGAAAGCCGGAAATTTCTGGTGCGTGCCGAGCCAGATGAAGCGGCACTTGCGCACATCGATGTGCGGCTTGAATACCGCGGCGTGACGCGCGCGCTGTACGCTGTTGACGCCGTCGGCGGCGACGATGAGATCGGCCTCGCCCACGTCCGCCGTCGCATCCACCTCGCGGCAGAACGATTGCTCGACGCCGAGCGCGGCCGCCCGTTCCTGAAAGATATTGAGCAGGCGCTTGCGCTCGATGCCGCAGAAGCCATGACCGCCGCTCTTGATCGTGCGCCCGCCGAAGTGCACATCGATGTCGTCCCAGTGATGGAAACTCTCGACGATGGCATCGTGGGTGGGAGCATCCGCACCGCGGAAGCCCGCCATGGTCTTGTCCGAGAACACGACGCCCCAACCGAACGTATCGTCGGGACGGTTGCGCTCGTACACCTCGACCTTGGCGTTCGGCAAGGCCTTCTTGAAGAGAATGGCGGAATAAAGGCCCGCGGGACCTCCGCCGAGACAGACGATGCGCTTCATGAATGAGCTCCCACCTGAGCAGTAGTATGGGATAGATATTTTAAGTGTCAAGTATTAGGATGGTGGGCGATTTTCAGCTTAGCTTGCGGGGAGACTTTCATGGCCGATGCGGACCGATCGATGTTTGCCGAGCCCCTCGAGGGCGCGCAGCACTCCAAGCAATCGTTGCGGCTGTGGCTCAAGCTTCTCGGCTGCACGCTGATCGTGGAGAAGCGTCTGCGTGCCCGCCTCGATGAGGATTTCGCCACCACGCTGCCGCGGTTCGACGTCCTTGCCGCGCTCGAGCGCCACCCCTCGGGGCTGCGCATGTCCGCCCTGTCCGAATTCCTGATGGTCTCGAACGGCAATGTCACGGGCGTCGTTACCCGCCTCATCGAGGACGGCTTCGTCACCCGCACGGTCGATCGCGAGGACCGGCGGTCGGCCACGGTGCGCCTGACGCGCAAGGGCCGAGAGTCGTTTCTGAAAATGGCGGCCGCAAACGAGCGTTGGATGGACGGGATGTTCGCCGACCTGTCGCATGCACAGATCGAGGAGCTGATGCGCCTCTTGAGCCAGGTGCGCCGCTCCATCGACGCACATCCAGTCTAAGCGGCCAGCTCCCGCGGCGTCGGGTCGAGCTCGCGCAAGGCCGACTCGAGCGCAACCCCCTCCTCGTCGACGAGTGCCGCCGACCGCAGACGCCGCACCGCCGCCGCAAGATCCGCGCGTCCTGCGCCGCGATCCACGAACTGCATGATGATTGTGTAGCTCTTGAGCCCGCGGGCGTGTGTATCGCCGTAGCCCTTGATGAGGCGCTGACACTCGGCGATCTCTACGGCGAGTTCGTAGTCACCCGTGCTCGTGGCGACGCGCGCGAGCCACGCCTCGATGCGCTCCTGCTCGACGCGATAGCGCAGCGTGCCGCGGCGAAAGCGCCGCAGGCGCGCGAGCAGATAGAGCGGCAGAAATCCCGTGAGCCTGGCCGTGTTCACGTGCCGCCCGCGCCGGAACAGCGGCCCGAGCAGGCGGGCTGCCCGCTCGGACGCCAGAAGCCGGCGTCCCCACGCCGCCGGCAAGGTATCGCAGAGCTCCTCGAAGCGCGGATGCATGAACTCGGTGACATACACCACTTGCCCGGGCGCAGCGCGTACCTCGCCGCGGAAGCGCTCGAAGCGGCTGCGGCGGGTCTTGAGATCGGCGACGCGGATCGTATCCTCGTAGCTCATCCAGAGCGCGAGATGCCGCGCGAGGGCAGCGGTCAGCCCGAAGCCGTGCGCGAGACCGCCGGCCGCCCCGTCGATGCGCAGCGCTTCAGCCAGCCGCGCCAGATACACCTCGGCATAGGCCGCGTCCTGATAGTCCATGCAGCGGCGCACGCCCTCGACGATGAGCCCGTGCAAATGCGCAGGAAATTCCGCGCGCACTTTTTGATCGAGCCGCTCTCCCTGTTCCGTGGTCGGCGGGAATCCGGGTGCGACCGCACCGGCGGCGGGCGCGCTCGCGAGCGCCCGCTCGAAACCCGCGGCGAAACCCTTGAGGTTCGCCTCCACGGCGACGCCGCCGGCGGCGATAGCCTCCTCGTAAAGCGCGCGTGGGAACGGCAATGCGCCGCAAGCCGCCAGCGCGCCGAACAGCACCGAGCTGATGACGCTGCCCGTCTCGGCGCAGATCGCCTCCATGTCGCAAGACACCACCCGGCGCGCCTCGCTCTTGAGCGCCGCGAGCACCGCTTTCGAGTCGGCAATGCCGTCGCCCAAGGCGGATTTTTCGGTGATCCCGTAGATTCGATGCGTCGAGGCCACGACGGTCGTGCGATCCGGACTGATGAAGCCGCGGACCGCGGCGCGGCCCGCCTCCATGAGCTCCGCGGCCACGACCACATCGACGTCGCCGGGCACGGGCATGAGCGCGAATACAGGATTCGGGCCTTGCTCCGGCCGCGGACTCATCTCGAGGTAGTACACCGTCGTGCCGGTGCGCTGCGCCACTCCCGGCACCGAAGTCGCCTGCACCAGCCAGCCGTGACGCTCCGCGACCTCGACGATCCAGTCGGCCAGCACCCCTCCGCCCTGGCCGCCGAGAGCCGCGATGGCGATGGAGATTCGCGCGCGCTCAGAACGCATGGCGCGCCCGGCGACCATCCGCCCAGTCGTTGCAAAGCGCCGATCACCGCACCGCGCAGCGCCGCGAGCCAGCGGTCCCAGCGTGTGGGATTGAAGAGGAGATCGGCCCGATAAAAAGAGGGACATAGCACCGCCGCGTGCGCGACCTCGCCGCACACCCCGCAGCCGACGCAGGAGTTGTCGACGTGCGCCACCGGGTCTTGCCGCAGCGGATCCGGATTCGGCCGGATGGTGAGCGAAGGACAGCCCGACAGGCGGATGCAGGAATGATCGCCCGTGCAGGTGTCGGCGTCCACGCCGAAACGCGCGCGCACCACGCGGCTGCCGCCCGCAATGGCGCGCTGTTGCTCGGGACGCTCGCGGCGCTGCCGATTCAGCATGCATTCCGAGGCTGCGACGATGACCTTGGGGCCCTTCTCGGGCGTGGTCATCGCCTCCTTGAGCGTGCCGCCTTCATGCGCGTCGAGATCGTAGGTGCGATCGATGACACGCAACCATTTGACGCCGACGCCCTTTACCGCCTCGGCGATCGCATGTTTCGTGCTCTTCGAGCGGTTACTGGCGCGCGAGGAGAGAATGTCCTGGCCGCCCGTGGCCGCCGAATAGCCGTTGTCGACGATCACCAGCACATTGTCGGATTTATTGAACACCCCGTTGCCGACGCCCGAGGTGAGGCCGTTGTGCCAGAAGCCGCCATCGCCCATCACCGCGATGGCGCGCTTGCCCTGTCCCCGCACCGAAGGCCGAGGCGCCGGCCGCACCCAGCCCGTAGCCCATGGTCGTGTTGCCGAGATTGAAGGGCGGCAAGATGGAAAATAAGTGGCAGCCGATGTCGCAGCTGATGTGCATCGGACCGAGCTCGCGTTGCAGCAGCTTCATCGCCGTGAAGATGGGCCGCTCGGGACAGCCCGTGCAAAACCCCGCCGGCCGCATCGGGCAATAAGAGCGCCGAGCGCCTGCACTTCCTTGGAAGGCTCGCGATGCTGCCGGCGCGCGCCGCGACTCGAGCCACTCGCGGCGCGTGGCGCTCGAGGAACGTCTCGACGCCGCGCTCGAGGACCTGCCCCGTGTATTCGCCGGCGCGCGGCAGCACGCCCTTGCCGATCACGCGAGTCTGCAAGTCCGCCTGATGCAGGATCATGTTGAGATGCTGCTCGATGTACTCGGGCTGACCCTCCTCGACGATGAGCACGGCGCGCTTACCCGCGCAGAAGGCGACGGATCTCCTCGTCGATCAGCGGATAGGTGACGTTGAGAACATAGAGCGGCAGCTCGGTGCGGCCGAAGGCATCGGCGAGCCCCAGGAGCTCGAGCGCGCGCAGGAGCGTGTTGTAGAGCCCGCCCTGCAAGATGATCCCGATGTCGCCCGAGGCGCCGCCCATGAATTCGTTCAAGCGGCGCTCGCGGATGAACTCGACGGCGGCCGGCCAGCGCCGCTCGATCTTCTCCCGCTCGTGCGCGAAGTTGGCGGGCGGCAGCACGATGCGTGACGTATCGCGCATGGGCTGCGCGAGCGCGTCGCGCACGCTGAACGCGGGCGGCCGGTTGTTCTTCGACCGAAAGCGGCCGTACACATGGCAGGCGCGGATGCGCAACTCCAGCATCACCGGCGTATTCGACGCCTCGGAAAGCTCGAACCCTCGCTCCACCATCTCCACGATGCTCTCGAGATTCGGACGCGGGTCGAGCAGCCACATCTGGGATTTCATGGCGAAGGCGTGCGAGCGCTCCTGCATGATCGAGGAGCCCTCGCCGTAGTCCTCGCCGACGATGACGAGCGCGCCGCCGGTGACCCCGCCCGACGCCACGTTCGCGAGCGCATCGCTGGCCACGTTCGTGCCCACGGTCGACTTCCAGGTGACGGCGCCGCGGATGGGGTAGTTCACGGAAGCCGCCAGCATGGCCGCGGCGGCGGCCTCCGAGGCGCTCGCCTCGAACCGCACGCCCAAGTCCTCGAGCACGTCCTGGGCGTCCGACAGCACGTCCATCAGGTGCGAGATCGGCGCGCCTTGATAGCCGCCCACATAGCCCACGCCGGACTGCAGCAATGCCTTGGTCACGGCGAGGATGCGCCTCGCCGTGGAATTCCTCGCCCTCGCCGAGCCGCAGCTTGCCGACCTCCTGAGCAAACGAGCGCTCAGCCATCCGCGACCCCCTTCGGCCACTGCTCGATTCCGCCGCCGCCGTAAAAGGGTGACCATGCTTTATTTTAACCGTAAAACATCCGCGCGCCAGACCCGCCGGCCTGAATCCCGTCGCGACGCCGTTAATCATTCAACTGCTCGAGCGCGATGCCCCGGGTCGACGGGCCGAAAAACGCGATGACCCCTATCGCGAGGAGCATGGCGCCGCAGATGAACCGGCCACGGCGTCCACGCCGCCGTCGGCGAGCAAAGCGCCCGTGATGAGGCCCGCAAAGGCCGCGGCCAACCGGCTCCAGGAGTACACGAAGCCGACGGCGCGCGAGCGGATGCGCGTCGGAAAGATCTCCGCCTGATAGCCATGGTACGCATAGGACATGATGTTTGCCGCGAGGGTGAACACGATGCCGAGGGCGATGAGCAGCGCAGGCGATGAGGCTCTCGCGAAGCCCGCCATGGCGAGGCCCATGCAGGCGAGGCCGCCGAGGATCTGGTACTTGCGCTCCACCCGATCCGCGAACAGCGCGCCGATGAGCGGCCCCACGGGCTGTGACACTGCGATGATGAACGAGTACTCGAGGCCGCGCGTCACGTCGACGCCGCGCGCACCGAGCAAGGTCGGGAGCCACGAATTGAAGCCGTAGAAGCCGATCACTTGAGCGGCGTTGAATATCGACAGCATGAAGGTTCGGCCGGCGGTAACGGCCCCGGAAAATGTCCGCGAGCCGCGCGCGCGCGGCGCGGGGTTCGCCTGCGGCGCGGGCGTCCCGATGGGCGGCAGCGATCCGAGCTCTGCGAGGACGCGGGCCTCGATGCCGCTCACCAGGCGATCGGCCTCTTCGAGGCGTCCCTGAGCCGCCAGCCAGCGCGGGCTCTCCGGAATACCCGAGCGCAACCCCCAGACCACGATCGCGCCGACCGAGCCGAACAGCACCACCCAGCGCCATCCCGCGAGACCGAGAGGCGCCAACGGCACGACCAGCCAGGCCAGCAACGCCACCACGGGCACGGCGGTGAAGCAGATGCACTGGTTGATGGAGAAGGAGCGGCCGCGCAAGCCGGCCGGGACGAGCTCGACCAGATAGGTGTCGATGGTCACGAGCTGTACGCCGAAACCCACGCCGGCGATGAATCGCCAGATGTTGAGCCCCTCGCCGGTGCGCTGGCACGCCATGATGACGGTCGCGACAACATACCAAAGCAGGGATGCCGTGAAGATCGTTTTGCGGCCGAAGCGATCGGCGGCCTGCGCGAAGACGACGACCCCGACCCACAGCCCCATGAATGTCGAGAACACGAAGGTGCCGAAGCCCGCCACCTTCAAGGCCTTGAGCGAGGCGAACGCGCCGAGCGACTCGGGGGTGAAGAGGCCGCTCTTCAGCATGCCCGGCGCGACATAGGCGGTGAAGAACAGGTCGTAGAACTCGAATGCGCCGCCGAGCGAGATCAGCACGACGATGCGCCACAGCGTGCGTGAGGCGGGAATACGGTCGAGTCGGGCGGCGATCTGCTCGGCGCAGACGCCGCTCACTCCTTATATCCGGGAATGCGCTTCGCCATCGGATCGCGCGCGAGTTGCATGCCCTGCTTCACGGCGCCGGCGAAATTCTCGAGCACGTCCTCCACCGCGATGTTGCGCCTGAAGTAATCCGCCCAGATGAACTCGGCGAACGCCGTGTGCGTCTTGTCGTAGCCGCCCGCGTCGCGCACGAAGCCGGCCACCGAGCGATAGACATCGTCCACCAGCTTGTCGAGCGTCTTCGGGATGAACGCGTAGCGGTGTCTGACGCCGTGCTCATCGAGCGGATGCACCCAGGACTCTTTCTCCATGTGGATCCAGAATATGTCCTGCGTCAGCGCCGAGAGGTCGTCCTCGACTTCGAAGCACGCCTCCTTGATTTTGAGGTCGTACGCGGCGCGCGCCAGATGGTGATGGTCCGTGATGTACATGTGCCCCGCCGGGCCGAGAACGACGGGCATGGGATGGGCGGCGAGAAAGTCCGCCTGGTCCTTGGGCGACAAGCGTCTGCAATTTCTTTTTCTTGGCCTCGACCTCGATAAGCCCCACCGTGAGCTGAGTGGGGCAGAGGCTGATGACGGGCGCGTGCTGAAGCTTCGACATGGCTGCGTGTCCCTCGGAATACGGCCGCTAGCCTATCAGCCCGCGGTCGGCCGTACCGCAGGACGCGGCACGACTCGCCGCGGGCGCCACTCGCCGGCCCCCGTCGCTGATCCGCATGTACTCATCTAAAACAATGACTTGCAATACTTTGGTGAAATGATGCTGGAGATGCCGACGGCGGCTGCGCCGCGTCGCGGCGAGAGCGGAAGGCTTGCAAGTGCGTGTAGAAGAACCCATAAATGACGCAGCGGCCGCATGAGGCGGCAGAAATGTTGAGGTGGACCCATGGCGACAGGTTGGGCCGGAGACGGCGCAGTACAAGAGCAGATCGATGCGACGGTGCTCGATGGAGTGAAACGCGCGCAGAGCCGGCTGCCCCAGGGGCCGTCGGCCACGCATTGCGCGGAGTGCGGCACGGAGATTCCGCAGGCTCGCCGTCAGGCCCTGCCGGGGACTCGACTGTGCGTCACCTGCCAGGACCAGCATGACCGCGATGAGGCGGCGTTCGCAGGCTACAATCGGCGCGGCAGCAAGGACAGCCAACTGCGTTGATTTTCCTCGTGGGCCTACGCTCGGCAGGCCCATTGTCCGACAGTCGCTGCCGCTCGCCTCTGGTTAAAGTTCGGCCGGATTTTGCCGCTACCATGGACTTGAAACGCCGCTTTCCTCAATCCGTCGTCGCATGTGGCACGCGTTCTTCTGGTGAGCGCGGCGAGTTGCGTCGTCGTGCAGGCGCGCGATGCGCGCACGAGCTTCAACGTGAGCGCAACGGTCAATGCGGTTGCGAAGCTCCAGGTGCAATCGGCACCGACCGAGATTTTAGTGTCGGATGAGGATTTGCGGCGTGGGTTCATCGATGTCGCGCAGCCCACCGACCTCGTCATCCGCAGCAACAGCGCGAGCGGCTATGCGCTCGATCTCACGACGCTGACGCCCATGTTCTCCTCGGTCGTCGTCCGCGGTCTCAACAGCGAGCAATCCTTGGGCGCGGAAGGCGGCACCATCGTGCAGCGCTGGCATGCGCCGCAGACCGTCAATCTGTCGCTGCAATTCAGGCTGGTGCTCGCGCCGGGACTCGCGGCAGGCCGCTACCCGTGGCCCATGCACATCGACGTGCGACCGCTCGAATCCCTTTGAGCGGCCCGCTGCTGCGAGCGGATCAATAAACCACCGTCATGACGATGGTGTCCAGGTAACTTCCAGGCGCCACGTCTTGACGCGCGGGAATGAGGCCGTAAAGCGCGCCGCCCACCTGATAGACCTGTCCCGCCGTGACCGTCCCCGACTCGGAGAGCTGATAAGTCCCGGCCGTGCCGTCGCCGAAAATCTGACTATAAGCAGGCGAGACGTAGATGTTGTAGTCGAGCACGCTGGTTCCCGCGTGCATGGTTCGCGTCGCGAACTGGCCGCTCGATCCCGTGCTCAAGCTCAGCGTCCCGGAGACCGTGGCCGACCCGGAGCCCGTTGCCGTGCAGGTGACGCTGAAGGTGCCGGTCGCGGTGACGGGCGCCGCGCTGTACGCGGGATAAATACCGAAAGCCAGCGGGCTGGCGGATACGGTGCAACTGAACGTTACCGCGGCCGACGCGGGCTGCCAGGCCGGGAGCGGCAGCCCGAGGCAGAGCGCGAGCTTAACAACGCGGTTCCTGCAGGGTGCCCATGCGGTTCTTCATGGCGAGGCGTCTCCCGGTGCGTCCGGCTTGCGGCAACGAATGGTGCCGAGGTCGGGGAGCGGATCATCGCTCGGCGGGGGATCGAGCCGAAACACGCAACGCCCGCTCGCCCAGCTCGCCTCGCCGGCCGATCCGTGATCGTAACCCGTCACGTAGACCGTACCGTCGAGCACCACGGGAAACTCATTGCCGTTGAACTTGACCACCGCCCCCGCCGGAACCGGCTTGCCGTCCTCGGTCGTGAGCTTGAACGTACCGCCGCGGACGCGCTCGACCGGAAAGCGCGCGATGACTCCGCTGTGGGAAGGCGGCGCCAGGATGGTGCTGGTCGATGCGATCGCGGTATCGAGCGGTAAATCCTCCGGCTGGATGCTGATGTGATTCGCCTCGTAGGGCCGCAGGTTGTAGAGCAACGCCTTGCCCGAAGAGTCGGTCTGCGTCGTCAGCTGGTTCTCGACGTAGACCGGCACGTTCGGCAGGCCCGCCACGTCCACCACCGCGAAGCTGTTGTTCACGGTGCGAGTCGCCGCGAGCTCGCCGTCGAGCAGCACCAGCGCCCCGCTCGCATAGACATTTTGGCCGTCGATGCCGTCGTTGCGAGCGGCCTCCGCTTGCACATCGATCGCATGAAATTGCTGCTGCCATAGGGCGTCGTAATTGCCGGCCGTGGAGGCGCTCAGCCGATAGCCGCTCCCGGGCCCGATCGGCGGACTCTGCATGACGCTTCCGATCAACTCGTTTTGCGGCGCTCCGCTGCCCCGTCCGCCGACTGCCTGCACGAGGCGGAGCGCCGGCCGGACAGCGGCAGCACCCACATGAGATAGGCGCTGGTCGAGTTCTGCGCGGCGCTGATGACCGTCAGGCCGCCCGCGGCCGGAAGTCCCGTGGTAACGCTCTCGAGCTCCACGCTGCTGGTTTCCTCCGGGCTGTGGGTGCGCGAGACCGTCAAGTTCAAATATCCAAACCGGCCGAGGTTCAACGTGTGCGTGAGGCTCAAGGTTTCTTGCTCCGGCGAGTCTCGATAAGTTTGGCGCACGAACGCGAGCGACAGCGCCCCGGCCCGACCCATATCGAGTCCGGTCTGCAACAGATCTCGTTCCCGCAAGCGCATATCGGGCTCCAGCGCCTGACCGACCTGAGCGAAATTGCGGGTCGCCCACAAGGAGCTTGCGAGGAAGCTTACGCGCGTGCCGCGATGCTCGACACCCACACCGCTCAACCACCCCGATCCGTCCGAGTCGCCGCCATTTGCCGCGATCAGGTTCAGAACCCCCACCTTGCCTATGCCCAGCGCCGCGCTCAACCCCGCGGCGTGCGCGTAATCCGCCTGATATTCGGCATGCGCCTCGAGGGTGAAATAGTCGGTGAGGCCGCGCCGATAAGTGCCCTCCGCGAGGGTGGTGCCATAGTCATCGCTCGCCAGCGCATAGTTGTTGCGGACGCTGCCCACATCGACGGAGTACTGGCTCAAACCCTGCGCCAACAGGCTGGTGCTCGTATAAAAAGACTGCGTGATCACTTGCTCGCGGCCGAGGGCGTCGCGCACGACCACGTTCACGTCTCCCGTTCCCGTGACCGTCGGTAGCCGATCGATCACGAAGGGACCCGCCGGGACTTGGTTGCTCGTGACCAGCTGGTTGTTCACGAACACATCCACCGATGAGGGGACCGTCGCCGTGCCGCCGGCCGTCAGCAAGGGCGTGGTCACCAAATCCGGCCGCAAGGTGAAATCGTGGCTCCAGCGCACGCCGGCGAAGCGTACCGCATTGCCCCATGCGCCCGGATCGCTGATCGCATCGCCGACGCTCAAAGTTTCCAGCCGGTCCGGGAATTCGCGCGTGTAAGTGGTATCCAGACGGATGAGCTGCTGCTGCGAATCCTCGTATCGTCCCACCATCGAATTGGTCAAGACCCCGGCACCCGCGAAGACGCCCAGCTCGCCGAGCACGCCTCCGGTCGTCTCGCCCTCGATCTGCTGCGCCGACAGCTGATAATTCAGAAATCCGCCGAGCGCTGCCGGCGTCACGCTCGGATGTTGCCGCGCGGCCGCGTTCAAGTGTGTCGTGTCGAAGGCCGACGCCGGCGCGCTGATCACTGCGCGCTGATGGGCCTCATCGATGGCGACGGTGCATCCCTTGAGCGCCGACGGTGCGTAATACCGATGACCCTCGTGGTTTTCGGGTGCGGTCTGGGGCAACGTGTAAGCGCAAGCGGGCGAACTCATCCTCGTCGAGATAAAGGACGCCGTCCGGCCCGCGCAATACGATCATCGTTTCTCCGGGTTCGGCGCCGTCGGCGCTCAACGCCACCTCCATCACGGCCTCGACCAGATCCTGGCTCGACTGCGGCGAAGCTCGGCGCCATCGGCCCCGCACAGCAGCCAGCCCAAAAGAAGAAACAGGACGCCAGAATATGTCGCCCGCGAGCACGTCGGTTGGTCGATGGTCCGCACCCCTCAACCCGCGGACTCTACGAACCGCTGGCGACAACCTCGAGCGGAGAACTCGCCTTGGTCGCTATGGCCATGGATGGTGTAAGTACCCTGGCCCGCGGCTGGGCTGTGCCTTCAGCACCCAGCTCACCCGGCTGCCGGGCAGCACGTACTTTCCCGGTCATGCCGCGCAGCGCACCGCGTCGGCGCCGGACGGGTTGCACCTCGAAATCCGTGACCTGCGAATGTGCGCTGCCGTGGTTCGTGGCGGCCACTTCCAGCTGGCCGTCGGGCAACGCGCGCAGCTCCCACGAGAGATCGGCGTGCGCCTTGCCCGCGGCGGGCGCGATGAATATCGGGACGCTGAGGCGCAATGCCACGCGCAGCCCGGTGAACCCGGCGGGTGCGGCCTGCGGCACCTCCTCGAACACCACACGATATGCGAGCTCTTGCGATCGGTCGGGCTGACCCCGCAACGCCACGCGCACGATCTGCTCGCCGTTGCCGGGAAGTTGCAGTACCGGCGGCGTCACCAGCATCTCGCGCGTGGCGTCGAACTGATCGACCCCGTCCCGTTGCGACCAGGCGACCACGTGCACCTGCACCACCACGGGCGCCTCGTCCGCGTTCCGGAGCGTGAGCGCCTCGGTGCGACGGCCGCCCGCCAGCTCCACCCGGATGGGCGAGATATTGAAGCTGCTGGCGAGGGCCGGCGCGGCTCCCGCGACACACGTCGCTACGCAGAGGAGCCGAAGGAACGTCTTAGACCGCCGATGCATGGATCAATAGGTGACCGTGACCGTGATGGTGTCGGTATAGGTGCCGGGAGTGCTCGCCTGGTTGGTCGTGCTGTCGGGCAACTGGCCGTAGACGGTGTAGGTGAAGGCATTCGCCATGCCCGTGCCCGTGCCCGCATCCATTCCCGTCGTCGCGGTGCCGTCACCGAAAATCGTGGTGAGGGCGTTCGTCGTGTACAGGTTGTACTGCAGTGTGCCGCGGCGAAGTCATCAAGCGCTGGGCATACGCATCGCCCGTCGTGCTGCCCGGGTTGAGCGCAATCGTGTAGCCCGTGGCCTTGGTGCAATTGACGGTGATGGTGCTGTTGGCCGTGACCGCACCGTTGCCCGGCGTGTAGTTGCCGAACCCCAAGCGCGGTCGCCGAGGTGGTGCAGTTGGGCTGGACCGTGGCGGACACCTGGAAGGTCGTCGTCACGGTGGGATTCGCGGCCTGGGCGGCGCCGGCGGCAAGAACGCTCGCGGCCAGGGTCGCAGACAAAATCTTACGCATCGTAGCTCCTCGATAAGAATGATGAAAAAGCGGCAGGGAAAGCCTTAGCCGGGAGCCATTGTTGCAACATATGCCTAATGGGACGTGACCCCTTTCGCAGTTCGCGCGGAGGCGGCTCAAGTTTCAAGGCAATCTGCCGGGGCAATCTCATTTCGCGAAGAACGCGACGCGCCGCGCGTGCTCACGGACGCGTGAACCAGATCGCATCGAGAGCGGGGTGTGGCTGGCGCTGCCGCATCGCGGTGGCGGTGTGACGCCGCTCACGTTCGGCGGCGCGACTCGGTGAGGGCCCGTCTAGTGGGCATCCGCGGCCGCGAGCAAGTGCGGTGGCGGGGGAAGACTGGCCGAATCGCTCGCAAGCCGCGGTGCCACAGAGCCAAGGTAGCCCGCGGCGCAGCGGCGCAGCCAACAACGATTGGTTCTATCGCTAGAGCGATTCGGCCTGAAGCGGTCGGCGTCGACCTCGACTGCCGCCGCGGGCCGGTAGAGCGTCGTGCGCCGCAGGAGCGAGCGGCCGAGCGATGCCGCGAGCGAGCGCATATCCGACGAGGTCATCTCCTGTCCGTGCGTGGCGCCCGCGGCGCGCGTGATGCTCTCGTTCATCAACGTGCCGCCGAGATCGTTGGCGCCCGCGCACAGAGCCTCGCGCATGCCCGCGCGTCCCATCTTCACCCAGGAGGCCTGAATGTTGTCGAAGTGCGGGTGCAGCGCGAGACGCGCCACGGCGTGCATGAGAATCGACTCGCGCAGCGTCGGTCCGGGCCTCGCCTGGCCGCGCTTGTACAGAGGCGCCTCGTGCGCCACGAAGGGCAGCGGCACGAACTCGGTGAAGCCGTGCGTGCGCTTTTGCAGATCCCGGAGCTTGCCGAGATGGGCCGCCCAGTCCGCATAAGAATCGACGTGACCGAACATCATCGTCGAGGTCGTCGGCAGACCGATTTCGTGGGCCGTCTCGATCACCTCGAGCCACTGATCGGTGCTCAGCTTGTCGGGACACAGCACGGCCCGTACGCGGTCGACCAAGATCTCCGCGGCCGTCCCGGGAAGACTGCCGAGACCCTCGGCGCGCAAGAGCGTCAAGTAATCGCGCAGGCTCATGCCGAGCGTGGTGGCGCCGTGCCACACCTCGAGCGGCGAGAATGCGTGCACGTGCATCTCGGGATCGGCCGACTTCACCCCGCGCAGGATGTCGAGGTAAGTCTCGCCCGTGAAGCTCGGATGGATGCCCGCCCTGCAGACACACTTCCGTCGCGCCGCGCTCGCGCGCCTCGAGCGAGCGGCGCACGATCTCGGCGACATCGAGCAAGTACGCCCGCTCCGCACCCTCGTGCTTGCGCGTACCCTTCGAGAACGCGCAGAAGGTGCAGCGATAGCCGCAGATGTTGGTGTAATTGATGTTGCGGTTGACGACATACGTGGCGACGGCGCCGTTCGTCTCCGCGCGCAGCGCGTCCGCCGCTTCGCAGACTCGCCGGAAATCGGCGCCGCGCGCATTGAAAAGTGTCGCGAGCGACTCCCGGTCCACGTGCTCCGCGCCGTTCTGCATGAGCTCATCGAGAAGCTCCGCCATCGGCGTCGGACCCGTGCGCCGCTGAGACGCCGCGAAGCCCGCGGGCAGATCGATACTGCGGCCGGTGCGCCAGCGATCCTCGCGCGCGAGCGCTGCACCGTCGCTTTGCTCGAGCACGGGGCGGCGCATGGCCGTGTCGAGCCACTCGGTCGGCGACTTGGCGTACGCCGGATAGATCGTCAACCGCTCCACGAGAGTCTTGCCGCCGCGCTCGGACTCGCTGCGCAGCCGCTCGATCTCGGGCCATGGCATTTCCGGATTGACATAATCCGGCGTCAGCGGCGAGACCCCGCCCCAATCGTTGATGCCTGCTGCGATCAGTTCGGGAAGCGGCGCGGGACTCAAGTTGGGCGGCGCCTGAATGCTCATGTGGGCTCCGAGCACGAGCCGGGCGGCGGCGATGGACCAGAGCAGCTCCTCGCGATCGGCGGCGGGCGCATGGGCCATGATCGTGCCGGGCTTGGGCACGAAATTCTGAATGATGACTTCTTGAATGTGGCCGTAACGCCGGTGCAATGCGTCGATGGCACGCAGCGCCTCGATGCGCTCTTCCCGAGTCTCGCCGATGCCGATGAGCAATCCCGTGGTGAACGGAACCTGCTGCCGCCCGGCTTCGGCCAAAGTCTCGAGGCGCACCGCGGGCAGCTTGTCCGGTGACCCGTAGTGCGGGCCGCCTTTCGCGGCGAGACGTTCCGCCGTGCTCTCGAGCATCAGCCCCATCGACGCCGACACGGGCTTGAGCAGCGCCATCTCCTCGGGGCTCATGCAGCCGGCGTTGATGTGCGGCAGCAAGCCGGTGCGGTCGCGCACGGCGGCCGCCACGTGGGCGACGTAGTGCAGTGTGCTCGCGAAACCGTTCTCCTCGAGCCACGCCCGCGCCGCGCGATAGCGCAGCTCGGGACGCTCGCCGAGCGTGAACAGCGCCTCCTTGCACCCGAGTTGCGCGCCCTCCGCCGCGACCGCAACGGCTTCCTCGACCGTCATGTAGGGACTGCGCAAGTGCCGTGGCGCCTTGGCGAACGTGCAGTAATGACACGAGTCGCGGCAAAGCTGCGTCAGCGGTAGAAACACTTTTCTCGAGTAGGTGATGAGCGCACCGAAGCCTGCATCCCGCAGCCGCGCTGCCTGCGCCGCCAGATCGCGCGCCGCGGCACGCACCAAGCGTGCGGGATCGCCGGTTCCGGCAATCCCGAGCACGAGCTTCTCGAACGGATGCTGCCGATCGCGGCGTCGAGCATGCCCGCCAACCGCTGCAAGTCCTCCGCGGCATCGATATCGAAGGCCACCTCCGGCGCCGTGAGCTCGTGCGCGGTGGCAGCCGCAGCGCTCGCATGCCGGGCGAAGCTATCGGCGCCGAAGCGCGGCTCGAAGGCTTGCGTGGGGTCGAGCAGCACCATGTTGGTGCCCGTCCCATCCTTGCAGCGCACGAGACCTACCGCAGCACCGCTCTCGCGCAGTGCCGAGTAGCGTTGCAGCACGGCCGCGAGCGCCGGCGCGGACAGCAAGCCGAGGTCCGCCGGCATAACAACGGCGATGCGTGCCGAGCGCTCGGCGACCGCGGCGAGCCCCAGAGAACAGGCCTCGTTCAACGAGGCGTCATGATCGTCGAGCACCAGGGCGCCGCGTGCCAGCGCCGCGGCGGCGACCCGTGGATCGGGGCTGACCACGAAAATGCCGTCGAAAAGGCCACTGTCGCGCATGACATCGAGCGTGCGGCAGGCGAGCAGGTAGGCGAACTCCTCGCGGTGCTCCTTGAGCAGCGCCGTCAGCCGTTGCTTGGCTGCGCTCAGCCGCTTGATGGGCACGACCGCCCACACTCCGGTGCCGGCCGGGCGCGCGTCCGAGGAGACTGTTGCTGCAATCATCGAGGTCATGGCTGTCAGTTAACCGCGCTTGATGGTCGCTCGGCAAGCTCAGCCGAAAACGCGCCGCAAACGTGGCGCCACTTGATCGGTGAACAGCTTGAGGAAGCGCACCTGATCGGGCCCCGGGGCGTGAAACACGAGATGATTGAAACCGAGGCGCACGTAGGCGCCGATCTTCTCGACCATTTCGTCCGGATCGCTCGAGACGATCCAGCGCGAGGCCGTTCGCTCGATGGGCAGCGCATCCGCGAGGCGCTCCATTTCGAGCGGATCCTCGACGTTCACCTTCTCCTCCGGCGAAAGCGCGAGCGCACCCCAATAGTGCGTATCGCGCAGCGCGCGTTCGCGATCGCTGTCGAACGATACTTTCATTTCAATCATCCGCTCGAATGGCGCTTCCCGCCCGCGGTCGGATGCGTCGAGACCCGCCTGCACGTTCGGCAGCAGGGTCTCGCTGTACAGCGACCACTTCTTGCCGCTGGTGCAAATGAACCCGTCGCCCTCCGAGCCCGCGATCTTCGCAATGAATGGGCCCGCGCCGGCGACGTAGATCGGCACGGGCTCACGCGGTCGATCGTAAATCGTCGCCAATTTAGTGCGGTAGTATTGCCCGTCAAAGCTCACCCGATCGTATGACCAGAGGGTGCGGATGAGACGCAGCGCCTCGCGAAAACGCGCGGTACGCTCCTTTTGCTCAGGCCATTCGAGACCCGACGCTGGCACCTCGTTCAGCGACTCGCCGGTGCCCATGCCGAGCGCCACCCGGCTCGGAAACAAGGTTCCGAGCGTGGCAAACGCCTGCGCGACGACTGAAGGGTGATAACGATACGTGGGCGTGAGCACGCTCGTGCCCATGAGGATCTTGCCGGTGCGCGCGCCGAGCGCCCCCAGCCACGCGAGCGAGAACGGTGCGTGCCCGCCGGTGTGCCGCCATGGTTGGAAGTGGTCGCTGATCCAGACCGAATCCAGGCCGAGCTCCTCCGCGAGCACCCCGTACTCCAGCAGCTCGCTCGGTCCGAACTGCTCGGCCGAGGCTTTATAACCCAGCTTGATCATGTCTATCTCCAGGGCCGCGCCGGCTTCGCGGCAGTATCTTATCGCATGGGAGGGCTACGGCGGCGGGCGGCGCAACAGATCCAGGCACAGCGCAGCGAGCCGGCGCCGATCCTGCGGCGTGCGCATCAATATGGGGGCCGTCTCGAGCGCGGGGTCACCCGGCTCGCGCAATGCGATGAGCCGCGCATCCTGCTCATCGATCAGCATGAGGTCGAGAAAGTCCCGATAGCCTCTGGCGATCTCGAGCGGCGACACATCGAGGTCGAGCTCCTGCATGATTTTCGCCGCGGGTCCTTTGACCGCCGCGCCGCCGATGAGGGGCGACACCGCGATGATGGGGACGGGCGCGCGCACGAGGAGCTCGCGCAGCCCCGGCACGCGGAGAATGGGCTCGACGCTCAAATAGGGATTCGACGGACAAAGAACGATGCCCTCGAGATGCTTATCCTCGAGTGCGCGGCGGATCTCGGAGGTGAGCGCAGCGCGTCTTTCGGCGCCGTAGCGAAAGCCGCGAGCCACCGGGCGGCAGCGGTGCTTCACGAAGTATTCCTGAAAGGCCATGTCGCCCTGTTCGGTGAGCACTGTGGTCGGCGCCGGCTCATCGCACATGGGCAGGAGGGAGCTCGGCACGCGCATCTCGAGCGCAAGAACGCGCGTGGTCTCGGTCAACGTCATCCCTGCCGATTGCAGCTCACGCCGGTGCAAGTGCAGGGCGATGTCGCGATCACCGAGCTGAAACCAGGTGTCGAGCCCGAGCGCCTGCCACTCCGCCTGGACCTGCCACGACTCGTTGGCGCGTCCCCACCCCTGTTCCGCGTTCGCAACGCCCGCGAGCGTGTACAGCACCGTATCGAGATCCGGGCAGATGGGCAGGCCACGATGCTCGAAGTCATCGCCGGTATTGATGATGATGTCGAGCGTGCCCGGCGCGAGACACTGCTGCAAACCGTCGGCAAGCTTCGCCCCGCCGACTCCTCCGCAAAGCGCGACGATGTGTCCCACGCGGATTACCGAAACAGATCCTCAGCGAGCGGCCGGAGCAGGTCCGCCGCTCGGGCTGATTCACGCCGCCAGGCGGCCGGCACGCCGCGCGCGAGGACCACGGGGCGCCCCTCGGCCCCCTCGCCCATGAGTAGCGTCGCGGCGCTGGCGAGCTGATCGGCCACCGGCGTTTGCGTGACCTTGAGCTTGCGGCCGAAACGATCGTCCTCGCCGCGCCGGTCGAGCAAGGTCACGATGCCCGCTGCCCCAATCGCGGTTCCGCAGACGCCCTGCCGCCAGGGGCGTCCGAACGTGTCGGTGATCACCACGGCGGGCGCCGCCCCGAGCAGATCAGCCAGCGCCGCGCGCAAGCTGCGAGCCGAGTCGTCCGGGTCTTGCGGCAACAGCAGCGCCCGCGATTCGGAATCGGGAACGTTCGACTGATCGACGCCGGCGTTGGCCATTACCAGCCCTAAGCGATGACGGACGATGAGCACCTGCGGCGCACAGCGCACCACTTCGATAGATTCTTGCAAGATGATCTCGACCAGGCGTGCGTCCTTGCCGCAACGGGCGGCAAGCTCGCGCGCGCGAGGCGACACCTCGACGGCGTCGAGATCGACGCAGCGCCCTTCCGATTTCGAGACGATTTTCTGACAGACGAGCAGCACATCGTCTTCGCGCACCGCGAGCTTTTGGCGCTCGAGCGCTGCGGCGATCAATGGCGCGAGTGCCATGCCGCGGGTGACCTCGGGCATACCCTCGAGGGCTGTCAAGGACAGGTTCTGCGGGCTCAAGGCGCCGTCAATATGCGCTCGAACATATTCCTCCAGTGGCCATGCGAAATCCGAGCGGCGGGCTCCGTCGGTGATGCCGTTTATTCTACTATAGCGACCTGCGGACCAATGACCGCCGCCCATCCATCGAGGTCGCAGCATGGCTGTTCGGGAATTGTTCGAGCTCACGGGTCAGGTGGCTCTCGTCACCGGCGCATCGCGCGGGCTCGGTCTGCAGATCGCCACGGCGCTCGGGGAAATGGGTGCGAAAGTCGCGCTGTGCGCACGCTCGCAGGCGGAGCTCGAGCGCGCGGCGGCGACGCTCGGCGCCGCGGGCATCGAGGCCTTCGCTGTGCCGTGCGATCTTTCCAAGCCGGACGAGGTCCCGACATTGGTCGATCGGGTGCTCGAGCGTTTCGGCCAGATCGACATTCTGGTGAACAACGCCGGTGCAAGCTGGGGCGGTCCCGCCGAGGAGCTCGCACTCGCCTCGTGGGAAAAGGTGATGCGGCTGAATGCCGGCAGCGTCTTTCAGCTGAGCCAGCTGGCGGCGAATCGATGCTTCATACCGCAGCGATCGGGCAATATCATCATCATCGCATCCATTGCCGCCCTGCGTACCGATGCGCGCATGCAGGCTGTGAGCTACTACGCCTCCAAGGGAGCCGCTTTGCAGCTCACGCGCGCCCTGGCGACCGAGTGGGGACCGCTCGGGATCCGCGTGAATGCGATTTGCCCTGGATTCTTCCCCTCGAAGATGACGCGGGGGTTGCTGCAGAAGATCGGCGACTCGGTGGTCGCGCAGACGCCGCTCGGACGCCTCGGCAACGACACCGACCTCATGGGCGCCGCCGTTTACCTGGCATCGGCCGCCTCACGTCACGTCACTGGCCAGTACATTGCGGTCGACGGCGGAGCCTCGATCGCCTGATGTCAGGCTAGGGAGAGGATCAGGGATGTCAAATTGTGGGGCATGCCGCACCCTTGGAAGTCTACGGTGTGGCGCATAACCCCCCCGAGCTTTAGAGCCTAAAAAATCCCCATCGCGATCCCGGCCGCCAGGGTCGCGCCGATTTCCTCGCAGCGCTCCAGATCTTCGCGGGCGATCTGTTTCGGCCGCAGAATCGCCTCGGGCGCTTGGCTCTGGGTACACACGATCAAGGGCTCCGCGACCGCCCGCAGCCGCCAGCCGGTGGCGATGCGCTCGATCTGTGCCGCGGCTTGCCGGCCGTCGCTCCCGGCACACACGAGTGTTGCGTACGGCCGCCCGTTCAGCCGATCGAGCGCCGCGTAATAGGTCCGATCAAAGAAATCCTTCATCAGACCGGACATGGCGGCCAGATTCTCCGGTGTCGCGAAGAGATAGCCGTCGGCGGCGAGGACGTCCGCCGGGCCTGCGTCGGCCGCCTTCAGGAAGGCGACGGCGAGCTGCGGCTCGGTGCGCGCACCGGTGGCGGCGGCATCGGCCATCTGCTTCGTACCCCCCGTCATCGAGTGATACACAATGAGCATCGTCTTCATCGAGCAACCCCGCCGCCTTAGAGCTATCCTACGGTAATCCGCGCATTTCTGGAGCGTGCCGATGAACTATCGAAAACTGGGCGCCAGCAAGCTCGTGGTGTCCGAAATCGCGTTCGGCTCCTGGCTGACGTTCTCGAGCGGGGCGAGCCGCAAGAATGCGATCGCCTGCGTACACCGCGCTCTCGATCGCGGCATCACGCTGTTCGACACCGCCAACGTGTACGGTCTCGGCAAGGCGGAGAAAGTCATGGGCGAGGCGCTGCATGGCATACCGCGGGACCGGTACGTGCTCGCCACCAAGCTTTTCTTTCCGATGAGCGACATCGATCGCGGCCTCTCCTGCCAGCAAGTCCACAAGCAGATAGATGCCTCGCTCGAGCGCCTGCAAGTCTCCTACGTCGATCTGTACCAATGCCACCGCTACGACGAGCGCACACCGCTCGAGGAAACCATGCGCGCGCTCACACAGGTCGTGCAGGCGGGCAAGGCGCGCTACATCGGCTTCTCGGAGTGGCCCGTCGACCGTATCGAGGCGGCGCTCGCCATTCCAGGTGTCGAGAAATTCGTCTCGAGCCAGCCTCAGTATTCGTTATTGCATCGGCAGCCGGAACGGCAACTCCTGCCGCTTTGCGAGCGATCCGGCATCTCGCAAATCGTGTGGTCGCCCCTGGCGCAGGGCTTCTTGACCGGCAAATACGTGCCGGGGGCGCCGCTCCCCGCGAGCTGCCGGGCCACGGATCTTTCGCAGAAAGGCTTCATCAATACCGAATGGTTCAAGCCCAAGATGCTACAGGCGATCCAGAACTTGAAGCCCTTGGCCGGGGAGGCGGGCCTCACCCTCGCACAGTTCGCGCTCGCCTGGGTGTTGCGGCAATCAAACGTCGCCGCGGCCATCATCGGCGCCAGCCGGCCCGAGCAGATCGATGAGAATGTTGCTGCCAGCGGACACGCGCTGTCGCCCGAGCTCGCGCGCCGCGCCGAGGCGCTCATCGCCGCCGCATCTTAAGTTTCGTTAATACGAGACGCACCGCCTACTCTGCCACCTCGCGGTGAACCGATCGTGGAATCGGAGTTCTAAACTCCCATCAGCGTTCGCTCTGAGGGATGGCCATTGATGATGCGTTCGAGTCTTTCACGCTGCGCCGCACTCGTGCTTCTGCTGGGCGCCCTCGTCGATGCCTGTCTCGCCGGCGGCGCCGCGTTCGACCTCGCCGGTCCCGTGCTCGAGGCCACGGTGACCCGCGCCGGCACGACGTTGCCCGCCTCGCAGGTGCCGAATCTCGCGGCGGGCGATCGGATCTGGATTCGCGCCAACTTTCCCGCGTCGCAATCCGCGCACTACCTTCTGGTGACCGCGTTCTTGAGCGGCTCCACCAACCCGCCCCCGGAGAGCTGGTTCGCCAACTGCAAAACTTGGACGCCCAAATGCGCGCAAGACGGATTGACTGTGACGGTGCCCGCGGATGCGCAGCAGATGGTCGTGTTTCTCGCGCCCGAGACGGGCGGCGACTACAAGACGCTCGTGAACGCGGTGAGGGGTCGGCCCGGTGCTTTCGTACGCACCTCCCAGGACCTGAATCAGGCCGAGCTCGACCGCTCGCGTCTTGGCCGCTACCTCGAATCCATCCGCGCGCTGAACGATGCCGATCCGGCCAGCCTCGCTCAGCAGGCGCCGCTCCTCGCGCGCAGCCTCGCCATCAAGGTGGACGAGAAGTGCTTGGATCGCATTCCCGCGCTGCAAGCTCCCTGTTTGATGGCCGGGCAGGAATCGCTCATCTTGAACGACGGCCACAGCACGTCCATCGTCGAAGCGCTGACCTCGGGTCCCGAGGGCGATTTGGCGATGCAGGCGAGCTACACGCCGCAGCTCGGCTACGGCTATTACAGCCCCTACATCGCCTCGGTCTTGGACATCGCCAAAATCCTCGACTCGTTTCGCACCGCGCAGTATCAGTACATCCCGGCGCTCGCCACGTTGAAGGGCAACGATTTGCAATTGACGCTGAATGCAGCGCCGTCGTTCCACAATCCGAAGTCGGTCCTGGTCATCGCCTTGCCCGCCATCGAGCCGGCTCAGTTGCCGCCGCTGCACGCGGTCGATCCCAAGGAGATCTATTGCGCACGCAAGACCGCACTGGTGCTGCCGGTCGAAGGCGCACCGCTCGTGTTCTCGACCGCGTACGCGCACGACATGTCTTTGAGCTTGTCGGGGGCGGGCAAGTCCCTGGAGCTGCCGGCCGTTGCCGATGCCGCGCAGGGCGGATTCGTGGTCGATACCTCCGGCCTGCGCGGCGTGAGCCTCGGCGACACTGTGCAAGCGACCCTGCGCGGCTCATGGGGCTTCGAGTCTTATCGCGGCCCGACATTCGTGCTGCGCAACGCACATGCCGTCTCGTGGCAGCTCGCCGCCGGAGACGAGTCGGCGCTCATCGTCGGGCGTCAGGACACGGTGCATCTGCGCGCCGATAGCGCGAGCTGCGTGGACAGCATCATGCTCAAGGACCCTGCCGGCAAGGAGCTCAAAACCGAGTGGAGGAAACTCAAGACCGATGAAGTGGAAGTCAAGCTGCCGCTGCAGGATGCAGAGCCCGGACCCATGACGCTCCTGGTCGGCGAGTACGGTCTCGCGCAGCCTCAGCCGATCGGTGTGCAAGGATTCGCCGAGGCGGGCCGATTCGATGGCTTCGAGATTCATGCCGACGATGTGCAAGGCGTGCTCAAAGGCAGCCGCCTCGACGAGGTGGCGAGTCTTTCGCTCAAAAACGTCGTGTTCACGCCCGGGGAGCTCTCGACCCGGCAGGGCAATGACGAGTTGCCGATGGTGGCGCAGGAGCCGTCCGCCGCGGGCGAGCTCAAACCCACGGGTCCCGTGTCCGCGAAGCTCACGCTGAAGGATGGACGCGTTCTGCCGGTTAACGCGACCATCGATGCGGCGCGGCCGAAGGCGGTGCTCATCGGCAAGAGCGTGCAGCCCTCGGCGCTTGGCAGCGACAGCAACATCCAGCTCGCCGACTCGGGTGAGCTGCCGCTCGACGCGACACTGGTTTTCTCCATACGCGCACAGGCACCGGCGAGCTTCGCGCGCGACGAGACCGTCGATGTGGCGACCGCGGATGAGAGCCTGGTGGCGTCTTTGAGCCTCGCCAACGGCACGCTCGCGCTCGAGAATTCGCGCGTGGCCGTGGCGACCCTCACGCCGCTCAAGGCGTTCGGCGCTTCCTCCTACGGGCCGCTCAAGTACCGCGTGAATGCCAAGGGCGCCACGAGCGATTGGCAGCCTCTCGCGACGCTCGTTCGCCTGCCCGCGCTCAAGACACTCGAGTGTCCCGCGACGCCTGAGGTCGCGTGCAAGCTGTCGGGCGCCGATTTGTACTTGATCGATTCCGTCGCGGGGTCCGCGGACTTCAGCAAGCCGGTGACCGTGCCGGAGGGATTTCTCGGCGGCTCGCTCCCTGTGCCGCATCCGAGCAGCGGCACACTGTATTTGAAACTGCGCGACGATCCGTTGGTCGTCAATCCAACGCGACTGGTCGCGCTTCAGCTTCCGGCCGCAGCGCCGGATGCGGACCGCTCCGCCGCTCGCCAAGCGGCGCCCGCCGAGCCCGAGCAAGCGCGTCCGGCGGCGGCCCCTAGTCAGGGTTCGGGGCCGGGCTCTTAGGCTCGCGCAGGGTCTTAATCGTTCGACGCAGTCGGCGGATGGGCCGCGCGGCTCACCCGCCACACCGTATTGCCGACGTCATCGGCGACCAACAACGCACCGTGCTTGTCGACCGCGACGCCCACCGGACGTCCGAACGCATTGTCGTGCGCATCCAAAAATCCCGTAAGCACGTCCACCGGCTCGCCGCTTGGCTTGCCGTTCTCGAAGGGCACGAAAATCACTCGGTAGCCGCTGTGGAGCTTGCGATTCCAGGATCCGTGCTGTCCGACGAACATGCCGTGACGGAACTCCGGCAGCTGTGAGCTACCCGCCCAGCAGAGCCCGAGCGACGCGGTGTGCGCGCCGAGGGCGTAGTCCGGCGCGATGGCCTTGGCCACCATCGCCGGATCCTGCGGCTTCACCCGCTCATCGACGTGGTCGCCGTAGTAACTGAACGGCCAGCCGTAGAAGGCGCCCGCGCGCAGCCCCGTCATGTAATCGGGCGGCACGTGATCGCCAAGCTCATCGCGCTCATTGACGGCGACCCACAGCACACCGCTCTCGGGCTCCCAGGCAAGACCCACCGGATTGCGCAGGCCCGAGGCATACACGCGATGCGCACCGCTCTTGGAATCGATCTCCCACACCGCCGCGCGCTCCTGCTCCGCCGCGAGACCGTTCTCCGCCGCGTTGCTATTCGAGCCCACGCCGACATAGAGCTTGGTGCCGTCGCGGTTCGCGATGAGACTCTTCGTCCAATGATGGTTGATGGGACCGCCCGGCAGTACGGTCACCTGCGTGGGCGGATCGCGAATCTCTGTTTGCCCCGCATGGTAGGGAAAACTCACCAACGCATCGGTATCTGCCACGTAAATGCGATCGCCGACGAGCGCCATGCCGATGGGCGAGTTCAGTCCTTGCAAAAAGAGGTGCCGCTCGGGCGCCCCCCCGGCGTCACCGGCATCGCGCAGGAGCGTGATGCGATTCGCGCTCGGCGCGCGTCCCGACCCCGCCTTCTTCATGACGTGCTTGTGCACGGCTCCGCTGAGGCCCTTCGCATCGTCCGGTTTCGGCGGCGTGTCGGCCTCGGCGACCAGCACGTCACCGTTCGGCAGCACGTACAGCCAGCGCGGATGGTCGAGGCCGGTGGCGAAGGCATCCACCTGCGCCCCCTTGGCCGCGCGCGGCATCATGCCCGCCGGCCAGCCCTGCGCTTTCGCCACATTCACGGTCGGAATCAAGGATTTCTTGGGTTCCGGGATTGTGGGATGCGGTCCCCACTCGCCGGCGGAGTCCTGGTCGGAGGAAGCGACCTGCGCTCGTGCATAGAGACCTGCAAACGCCCAAACGAAGGCCGCTGCACAGATTGCCAGGGCGACGTTGCAAAGGGCAGGCGGACGCATCAGCCTGACATTATCCAGCGCTCGCAGCAGTGACACATCGGTGCACGCCGCGACGGCGTGTCGGGCGCCGCCTTACGCAGCCTGGTCCGGCACCTCATGCACGCTCACCATCGTAAGCACATCGTAGGAGGCGACGGTCTCGCCGTTCTCATTGGTGATCTCGGTGTCCCAGGCGACCTCGCCCCACCCCTTGTCGGCGCGCAGGCTCTTCTGCGCGCAGGTGAGGCGCACTTTGATCCGCTCGCCCGGTTTCACCGGCTTCACGAAGCGCAGCTCGTTGAGCCCGTAGTTGCCGAGCACCGGGCCGTAATCCGGATCCACGAACAGTCCCGCGGCCGCCGATATCAGGAAATACCCGTGCGCCACGCGGCCGCCGAACAGCGGGTTACGCGCGGCCTCGCGCTCGCTCATGTGGGCGTAGAAATTATCTCCGCTCAGGGCCGCGAAGGCTTCGATGTCTTCGATCGTCACGACACGCTCCGCGGAGCGGAAGGTGTCGCCGAGCGCGAGATCGTTGAAAGCGATGCGAAAAGGATGTCGCCCCGGCTCGCGCTGCCGGCTGCCGCGAACCCAGCGCCCGCCGAGCGCGGTGATCACATCCGGCGTGCCCTGCACGGCGGTGCGCTGCATGTAGTGCAGTACGCCGCGAATGCCGCCGAGCTCCTCGCCACCTCCCGCCCGCCCGGGACCGCCGTGCACCAGCGGCGCGAGCGGCGAGCCGTGCCCGGTCGAATCCTTCGCGCAGGCCGCGTTCACCACGAGGATCCGCCCATGGTACGGCGCAAGCCCGAGCACTAGCCGGCTTGCGAGCGCGTCGTCGGCCGAAAAAATCGAGGCGGCAAGGCTCCCACCACCGCGCCGTGCGAGCGCAACGGCATCGTTCTCGTCGCGATACGGCACGAGCGTCGCCACCGGTCCGAATGCCTCGACCTCGTGCAGCGCACGCGCGGCATGCGGGTCACGCGACAACAGCATCCACGGCGAGACGAAGGCGCCGCGCTCCGCATCCGCGCCCTGCACCTCGAAACCCTCCGTGCGGCCCACGATGACGTCGGACTCGCGCCTGAGTTCTGCGACGCGCGCCAGCACATCGGCGCGCTGCGCGAGGCTCACCAACGGGCCCATGCGCACGCCGGTGGTGCGCGGGTCGCCGAGCACGATCTTGTCGAGCGCGCCCTTGAGCGCATCCGCCGCCGCATCGACAAATTCCGACGGTACCAGCGCCTTGCGGATCGCCGTGCATTTCTGCCCGGCCTTCACCGTGATCTCCCGCACCACCTCGCGAATAAAAAGATCGAACTCGGCGCTGCCCGGCGCCGCATCGGGCGCGAGGATGCTCGAGTTGAGTGAATCGGTCTCGGCGACGAAGGGCACCGAGTGGCGCACGACGCGCGGATGCGTTCGCAGCTTCGCGGCTGTCGCTGCCGACCCCGTGAAGCACACGACGTCCTGACAAGTCAGGTGCTCGAACAGGTCGCCGAGACTGCCGCACACGAGCTGCAGCGCGCCCTCGGGCAGCAGGCCCGATTCGATGATCCGCCGCACCGCAAGCTCGGTGAGAAACGCGGTGGCAGTCGCGGGCTTCACGATCGCGGGCATCCCCGCGAGCAGCGCGGGCGCGAGCTTCTCGAGCATGCCCCAGATCGGAAAATTAAATGCGTTGATGTGGACCGCGGCGCCCTCGCGCGGCACGTAGATATGCTGGCCCACGAACGTGCCCGACTTGGACAGGCCCTCGACGGCTCCGTCGAGATGCAGGCGGTTGTTCGCGAGCTCGCGCGCGCCCTTGCTCGCATATGCAAACACCGTGCCGATGCCGCCGTCGATATCGATCCACGAATCGTCCTTCGTCGCGCCGGTTCGATACGACAGCGTGTAGAGTTCCTCCTTGAAGTCGAGCAGCCGCTTGGCCAGCGCCTTGAGCATGGCGGCGCGCTCGTGGAACGTGCGGGCGCGCAACGCGGGGCCGCCGACCTCGCGCGCGTGCCTCAGCACGGCCGCGAAATCGAGGCCGCCCGAGGAAGCGCGGGCGATCACCTCGCCCGTCGAGGCATCGCGGAGCGCCGTCCCCTCGTAACTGCTGGTCTGCCAGTCGCCGCACACATAGCTGGGTAACTTCACGAGCCTGACTCCTCGCGGCGCGCCCCTGCGCGCCAAGTCTGAAAAGTGCCGCCGTTCCGCCCCAGCTCCTCGAGGAGCGGCGCGGGCGTCCAGTATCTCTTGTCCAAGGTCTTGGCAAATCGATGCACGCCGTCGAGAACGACCGCGAGTCCAAGCGTATCGGCATAAAACATCGGTCCGCCGCGAAAGCGCGGAAATCCATAGCCGTTGCACCAGATGGCATCGATGTCGCCGGGGACCGCGGCGATGCCCTCGCCGAGCAACCGCGCGCCTTCATTGATCAGCGCGAACAGGCAGCGCCGGCAGATCTCCTCGTCCGAGACGGCGCGGCGCTCGATGCCGAGGCGCACGGCTTCTGCGGCGATCATCGCCTCGACCTCCGGGTCGGGAACGCCGCGCCGCGTGCCTTGGCGGTACAAATAGGCGCCGCGGCCGGTCTTTTGCCCCAGCCGCCCGGCCTCCACCAGCAGGTCGGCGACCCGGTAGTAGCATGGGTCGTCCGGTAGATCTTTACGCTCTCGGCGCACCCGGTAACCTACGTCGAGCCCCGCCAGATCGCCCACGGCATTCGGGCCCATGGCCATGCCGAAGCCCTCGAGGGCCGCGTCGATTTGCGTCGGGCTCGCGCCCTGAAGGAGCAACAATTGATTCTCGCGCCCGTAGGCATACAACATGCGGTTGCCGACGAAGCCAAAACAGTTGCCCACCACGATGCCGAGCTTGCCCATGCGCCGCGCGACACTGCCTGCGGTCGCGATCACGCCGGGACTCGTGTCGCGGCCGCGAACGATCTCGACCAATCGCATAATGTGGGCGGGGCTGAAGAAATGCATGCCGACGACCGCGTCCGCGCGACGCGAGGCGCTCGCGATGGCGTCAATATCGAGCGTCGAGGTGTTCGTCGCGAGCACCGCACCCGGAGCGCACACCGCACCGAGCTGCGCGAAAACATCCTGTTTGACGGCGAGACTCTCGAACACGGCTTCGATCACGAGATCCGCCGTCACCAGCGCCTCGAGATCGCGTGCCGCGCGGACGCGCTCGCGAGCCATGGCAGCCGCGGCCGCATCCAGCCGGCCCTTGTCGACGCTCGAGGCGAGCACGCCTTGCACGCGCTCCATGCCCGCAGCGAGCGCCCGCTCGTCGCTATCGACCAGGGTGACGGGAAAGCCCGCGGTGGCGAGATTCGAGGCGATGCCCGCCCCCATGGTGCCCGAGCCCACAACTCCGACCGAGCGCACGTTGCGCGGCGTCCCCTCGCTTTTCGACGCGCGCTCGGCAAAGAACAGGTGGCGCAACGCACGCGAGGCCTCGGAGCGCCGGCATTCCTCGAAGCGCCGGCGCGACAGCGCCAGCGCGCTGCCGAAGGGCTCGCTACAGGCGGCTGCCACGCAATCGATGATGGCATCGACGGATGCGACTCCCGGAAACTTGCGCTTGGCCGCGGCACGTTCGCGGCTGAGCCACGCGGGATCCGCTGCGCCGCCCGGCACCGTCCGATTGCAGAGGCGCCGCCCCTCGAGGTCGACGGCCTCGACGTCGCGCGCGAAACGGCAGGCACGCTCGAGCAAATCGAGCGAACCGCTCTCACCGTCGACCATGCCGAGGGCACGGGCACGCTCGAGGTCTATGGGATCGCCGCTCAGCATCCGCTCGAGCGCCGGCGCGGCGCCGATGAGCCGCGGCAGTCGTTGCGTCCCGCCCGACCCCGGCAGCAGGCCGAGGCGTATCTCGGGCAGACCGAACGAGACATCCGGCGCGGCCACGCGATAGTGGCAGGCGAGCGCGAGCTCGAAGCCGCCACCGAGCACGGAACCGTGGAGCGCGGCGATCACCGGCTTGGTGGCCGCCTCGATGCGCAGCAGAACATCGTTCAGGAGCGGTGCACGCGGCTCGTGGTCGAATTCGCGAATATCGGCGCCCGCGACAAAATGCCGGCCGGCGCCGTGAATGACGAGGGCGCATACCGCAGGATCCGACTCCGCCGCCTCGACGGCTGCGAGGAGCGCCGCCCGCAACGGTTGGGCCAGCGCGTTCACGGGCGGGTGATCGATGACGATAACCTCCACGCGGTCGCGCCGCTCGCTGTGAATGGCCGTCTCGCTCACGGGCTCCTCTCGATCAGACCCGCTCGAGAACCATGGCGATGCCCTGTCCGACGCCGATACACATGGCGCACAAGGCGCGGCGACCGCCGCCACGCTCGAGCTGTCGCACTGCCGTCGTCGCGAGACGTGCACCGCTCGCCCCCAATGGATGACCGAGCGCGATGGCGCCGCCCTGAGGATTCACGTGCGCGGCATCGTCGGGGATGCGCAACTCGCGCAGCACGGCCAGCGCCTGCGAGGCAAACGCCTCGTTGAGCTCGATGATATCGATGTCGGCGAGGTCAAGGCCGAGCCGCGCGAGCACCTTGCGCGTGGCGGCGACCGGTCCCATGCCCATGATGCGTGGCTCGACGCCCGCCACCGCCGTCCCCACCACCCGGGCCCGGGGCCTAAGGCCGAAGCGCTTGATCGCGCTTTCAGAGGCGAGCAGCAGGGCGCACGATCCATCGTTCACGCCCGACGCATTGCCGGCCGTCACCGTGCCGCCGGCACGAAACGGAGTCGGCAGCTTCGCGAGCGCCTCGAGGCTCGTCTCCCGCGGGTGCTCGTCGACCGTCACCAGCGTGGTCTCGCCGCGCTTCGCGGGTACGGCGACGCCGACGATCTCCTCGGCGAAGTAGCCCGCTTTCTGAGCGGCCAACGCGCGTTGCTGGCTGCGCAATGCGAACCTGTCCTGATCCTCGCGCGCGATGCGAAAATCCTGGGCGACGTTCTCGCCCGTCTCCGGCATCGAGTCGACGCCATACGCCTGCTTGAGGAGCGGGTTCACAAAGCGCCAGCCGATGGTCGTGTCGTGCAGCTGCACGTCGCGCGCAAAGGCGCTGGCGCTCTTCGAGAGGACGTAGGGGGCGCGACTCATGCTCTCGACGCCGCCGGCGAGCAGCACATCGCCCTCGCCGCAGCGAATCGCACGAGCGGCGCTCGCCACGGCATCGAGCCCGGATCCGCACAAGCGGTTCAGCGTGGCGCCCGCCACATCGACAGGCAATCCGGCGAGCAGCGCGCTCATGCGCGCGACGTTGCGGTTGTCCTCGCCCGCCTGATTGGCGCAGCCCATGATCACATCGTCGATGGCCTTGGGATCGACACCCGCGTTTCGCCGTAGCAATTCGCGCAGCACCGCGGCGGCGAGGTCGTCGGGTCGCACCGCGGACAGCGCGCCGGCATAGCGCCCGATGGGCGTTCGAATCGCATCGCAAATGAAAGCATCAGTCATGTTTGCAAATCCTCAACGCCCGGTGAAATTCGCGGTGCGCTTTGCCATAAAGGCGGCCACGCCTTCGGCATAGTCTTGCGAGCGGCCGAGCTCGCGCTGCGCGTCGCGCTCGAGGTCGAGCTGCTGGGCGAGAGAATGTTGCCCGCTCGAACGGATCGCGGCCTTGGTGGCCGCCAGGCCGCGCGTGGGGGCGCGGGCGAGTTGTGCCGCGAGCGCATCCACGGCCGCGGGGAACTCAGTGTCCTCGACGCAGCGCCAGATCATTCCCCAGGCGGCAGCTTGCTCGGCCGAGAGTTTGTCCCCGAGCAGCGTCAGGCCGAGTGCGCGCGCACTGCCCACGAGACGCGGCAGGCTCCAGGTGCCGCCCGAGTCGGGAATCAATCCGAGCCGGCAAAACGGTTGTACGAAGCTCGCTGAGCGCGCCGCCACCACGAGATCGCAGGCGAGCGCGATGTTCGCGCCGGCGCCGGCGGCAACGCCATTCACCGCCGCGATCACCGGCATCGGCAGCTCTTGCAAAGTCAAGACGAGCGGCTTGTAGTAGCGCTCGATCGAGTCGCCGAGATCAACGCCTTGCGTGCCCGGCGCCACGGCCCGGTCCGCGAGGTCCTGGCCCGCACAAAATCCGCGGCCTGCGCCCGTGAGCACCAGCACCCGCGCGCCTTGTTGGCGCACGCTCTGCAAGGCGCTCTGGACGTCCTCGTGCATGCGCACGTTGAAGCTGTTCAGCTTGTCGGGGCGATTCAGGGTGAGCCGTGCGATGCCCCCCTCGAAGGTCAGGCGAATGGTCTCGTAAGATGCTTCATTTTTCGTCATAGGTCAGCTCCAGCGAGGCGGTGAGGGGACGAGCTTGACAGCACAGAATGAAACCCGCGTCGACTTCCCAGGGCTCGAGCGCGATGTTGTGCGCCATGACGGCCCGGCCCGACTTGAGCTTGGTCCGGCATGTCGCGCAAATTCCCGCCCTGCACGAGAATGGCAAATCGAGACCGGCCCGCTCGGCTGCCGCGAGCACCGAGGCATCCGTGGGAGCCATCGGAAAACTACGCCGGCGCCCGTCCATGACCACGGAAATCTGCGCCAGCACCTCGGCGGGAGGCAGCTCGGGGGCATTCGCGGCATTCGCCGCGTCCGTGCGCGCCGCTTGCGACGGCGTGGCGAAACGCTCGAAACGCACCGGTGCGCCGGGGTTCAGTTGTTGGATTGCACCGCGCACCGCATCGACCATGTCGCCCGGCCCGCAGACGAAGTACTCATCCGCGCTCGCGACGTCGCTCAACTGCGCTGCGAGTGCCTCGACTTTGTGCGCATCGATGCGGCCGTTGAGGAGCGGTGCCTGTTGCGGCTCGCGGCTCATCACGAAGTAAACGCAGAACCGGCCGAGATGGCGATTCTTGAGCGCAAGCGTGTCCTCGAGGAACATGGTGCGGCTCATGCTGCGGTTACCGTAGATCAAGGTGAAGCGGCTCGCGGGCTCGCGCGCCAGGATGTCCGCGGCCAGGGACAGCATCGGCGTGATGCCGCTGCCCGCCGCGAAGGCGACGTAGGTACGAGTGCGCGACGCATCGACGGCGGTCCGGAATCGCCCCATGGGCGTGCCCACCTCGAGCCGTTCGCCGAGCGAGAGGCGCGTGCTGAGCTCGCGCGACATGCGCCCGCCGGCTTGCTCGCGCACCCCGATACGCAGTTCCGCCGCGCCCGGCGGCGTGACGATGGAATAAGTGCGCCGCTCCTCACGGCCATCGATCACGCGCCGCAGCGTCACGTATTGGCCGGCATCGTGCTTGAAGTGATCCCGCAGCGCCTCCGGGACGGCGAGCCGCACACAAACCGCATCCTCGGCAATGCGGTCGACGGCAGTCACTTCGAGCGGGTGGAAAGTCAGCACGCGATTCCGGTCAAATGCACTTGAAGCGCTCGAACGGCTCCAGACAGTCGAGACAACGATGCAGCGCCTTGCACGGCGTCGAACCGAATTCGCTGATCGCCTCGGTTCTCGCGGATCGGCATCGCGGGCAAGCAACGGCGAGGCTTACGCCCGCGGAGCGCCACGACGAGGCCGCTGCGGCTGCCACCGGTGGGACGATGCCGTACGCGTCGAGCTTGCGCCGCCCCTCGGCGGTGATCCAATCGCTGCTCCACGCGGGCGCGAGTACATGCCGTACCGTGAACTCGCCCACGGCCGCGGCCGCGAGCGCGTGTCGCGCAAGCTCCGCGATGTGATCGGTCGCCGGGCAACCGGTATAGGTGGGCGAGAGTCCCACGTCGAGCACGCCGTCGGCGCGCAGGTCCACAACGCGTACGATCCCGAGATCCGCGAGCGTGAGCGCCGGCAGCTCCGGGTCGGGCACTGCCGCCAGAGCGCGCCAAGCGGCCTGCAGCCGCGCCTCGTCTGCAGTGGTCATCGCCGCTCGCGCAGCCCCTGCGCTCACCAGCGAGCTCCGGGGTGCGCGCGTTGCAGGTATTGCATCTCGGCGAGGAGGTAGCCGAGATGCTCGCTATGCTCGCCCCGCTTGCCGAACCAGGTATAGGGTCGCTCGGCCGGGCGATCGAGCGTCGCCTCAGCGAGCACTTCGTCGATCTGCCGGTTCCATGCGCTCTTCATCTCCTCGAGAGACGGTGCGATACCGCACTCGGCCATGTCGCGGTCGAGCGCGTCCGCCGCGAACAGCTCCACCGTGTAGGGCCAGAGCTGCTCGAGCGCTCTTTGGACGCGGGCATGGCTTTCCTCCGTGCCGTCGCCGAGGCGCACCAGCCAGCTCGAGCTGTAACGCAAGTGGTACCGTGTCTCTTTCACCGCTTTCGCGGCGATCGCGGCGAGACGCTCGTCGCGCGAGCTCGCGAGCCGCTCGTAGAGCGCCAGCTGAAAGGCATCGATCAGCACCTGGCGCACGATGGTCTCGCCGAAGTCGCCGTTCGGTTGCTCGACGAGCGTCGGATTCAAGTACTCGCCGTGGGTGCGCAAGAACGCGATGTCATCCTCGCCGCGGCCGCGCCCCTCGATCTCGCCGGCATAGGCCAGCAACAGACGCGCCTGACCCACCAGGTCGAGGGCGATGTTGGCGAGCCCGAGATCCTCCTCGAGCGCCGGCGCGTGACCCACCCACTCGCTCAAGCGCTGGCCGAGCACAAGCGCGAGATCGCCGAGCCGCAGCACGTATCGAAACAACGCGGGCTCCTCGTGGGTCGCGCTCACAGCGTCTTCACTTCGGGCGGAATGTCGTAGAACGTCGGGTGGCGATAGATCTTGTCGCGGGCCGGCTCGAACAGCGCGTCGGCCTCCGCGGGATCGGAGGCGGTGATGCTGGCCGACGGCACCGCCCAGATGCTCACGCCTTCCTCGCGACGCGTGTATAGGTCGCGCGCGTGCTCGATCGCCATGCGCGGATCGCAGGCATGCAAGCTGCCCACGTGCTTGTGGTCGAGTCCGCCGCGCGGCCGGATGAAGATCTCGAAAAGCGGCCACTCGCGCTCGCCCGGCGCATCACGCTCATTGCTTTCTGTCGTCATGCGAAGGACTCCTGATCAGGCCGCGCAGCTGGCGGCGCGGCGGCGCTGTTTGTCGGCATGCGCCAGGGCGGCCTCGCGCACCCAACGGCCTTGGCTCTGTGCGCGACGCCGCGCCTCGAGGCGCTCGCGGTTGCATGGGCCATTGCCCTTGAGCACGCGCTCGAACTCGTTCCAATCGATGGCGCCGAACTCGTGCCGCTGCAGCGTGTCGTTCCACTTGAGCTCTCGATCGGGCACCGTGAGCCCGAGAAATTTCGCCTGCGGCACGGTGAAGTCGACGAACTTCTGGCGCAGCTCATCGTTCGAGAAGCGCTTGATCTTCCAGCGCTGCGAGTCGGTCGAGTGCGTCGAGGCGGCGTCCGGCGGTCCGAACATCATGAGCGCGGGCCACCACCAGCGGTCGAGCGCGCCTTGCGCCATGGATTTTTGCTCCACGGTCCCAGCGCAGAGCTTCATCATGATGTCGAAGCCCTGACGTTGATGGAAACTCTCTTCGCGGCAAATGCGCACCATGGCGCGCGCGTATGGGCCGTAGGAGCAACGGCACAGGGGTATCTGATTCATGATCGCCGCGCCGTCGACCAGCCAGCCAATCGCGCCGACGTCCGCCCACGTCGGCGTGGGGTAGTTGAAGATGCTCGAGTACTTGGCCTTGCCGGAGAGCAACTGCTCGATCAATTGGTCGCGGCTCGCGCCCAAGGTCTCGGCCGCGCTGTACAAATAAGCGCCGTGGCCGCCCTCGTCCTGGACTTTCGCAATCAAGATGGATTTTCGCAAAAGGCTCGGCGCGCGCGTGATCCAGTTGCCCTCGGGCAGCATTCCGACGATCTCCGAATGGGCGTGCTGCGAAATTTGCCGGATCAAAGTCGCACGATAGCGGGCGGGCATCCAGTCTTTGGGCTCGACCTTCTCCTCGCGGTCGACGCGAGCCTGGAAACGTCGCTCGCGCTCCGATTCCTCGACGGGGTCGCCGCTATCGCCGTGAACGTCGAGCGCCTGGGTATACATGGGTCCCCCGCGGCTGTATTGCAGCCTGCCTGGATGTGCTTGCAATCGTGACACAAAAAATGACCAATTTCAATTTTTTGTGTGTCATTTGACTGCCGAGGGTTTACACTCGTCAGCCGTGGATGCCCCTCCCGCCGTCTGCAAGACGCCTGCCGCCGCCGCCGCGGAACTCGTCGCCCGCTTTCACCGCCAGCGCCCGCTGCGTGCGGGATCGCTGATCGTCACCCTGTTCGGCGACTCACTGCTGCCGCGCGGCGGCGCCATTGCCTTAAGCAGCCTGATCGAGCTCGCGGCGCCGTTCGGCCTCAACGAACGTCTGGTGCGCACGGCCAGCGCGCGGCTCGCGCAAGAGGGCTGGCTGGCGGCGCGCCGCGTCGGCAAGCGCAGCGAGTACCGTCTCACCGAAGACGGTCGCGTGCAGTTCGCCGAGGCCACCGAGCGCATCTACGGCGAAGGCGGCGCGAACGCGTCGGGTCGCTGGACTCTCGTGGTGGTGCCTGCCCTGCCCGCCGCACAACGGCAGCGGCTGCGTCGCGAGCTCGCCTGGCAAGGCTATGGGGAGTTGTCGAGCGGCGTGTTCGCGCATCCTGAGGTGCGCGCTCGCGACGGTGCCCGCGCGAGCCGCGGCCGCGCCGTCGGCGGGCAGCCGACGTGGCCCACCGGCACTCTGGTGTTTGACGCCGATCTCGCCGCGCCGGCCACGGCCGCGATGCTCATCGCCAGGGGCTGGGACTTGCAGGCGCTGGCGTTACGCTACCGCGCCTTCGCAGCGCGCTTCGACCGTGTGCTCGCGGCGCTGCGCGAGCCGCCGGACCCACAGACCGGCTTCGTGCTGCGCACGTTGCTGATTCACGAGTATCGGCGGTTGCATTTGCGCGACCCTCTCCTTCCGGAGCGGTCGCTTCCGCCCGAATGGCCGGGAACTCGAGCGGCGCTGCTCTGCCGCGCGCTGTATACGGCCGTGTTTGCCGCCTCCGAGACCCATCTGTCGAGAGTAGGTATGCAGCTCTGCGGAGCCTTGCCGGCCGCGGACCCAGCGGTTCTCGAGCGCTTCGGCGGCATCGCCCCGCGGGAGAGCTAATCCTCGCTCCATTGCTCGAGCGTCTTGACGACGTGTTCGAGAAACCCATTCGCCTGAAAGGCATCGATCGCCCGGTGGTCGATGGTGAGAGTGAGATAGCACATGGTGCGTATCCCGATCGCCTCGCCCGCCGGCGCATCCACGACGCATACGCGACGCTCGACCTTGCCCACGCCGAGAATGGCGACTTGGGGCTGATTGATGACGATGGGCGCCGCGAGCAGGCTTCCGCCGACGCCGTGATTGGAGATGGTGAAGGTGCCGCCGCGCACGTCTTGCGGCGCGAGCCGACCGGCGCGTGCGGCGCCCACCAGCTGACCGAGGCGCGCCGCCAACTGCGCGAGGCCTAAGTGCTGCGCCTGGCGGATCACCGGCACGATGAGACCCTCGTCGCCGAGCGCCGTACCGACGCCGATGTTCGCATCCGGATGCAGCTCGAGCGCATCTTCGTGGAACGTCGCGTTCACCGACGGGTGCGCCATCAGGGCGCGCGCACAAGCCGCGACGAAATAAGCCGTAAGCGTTAGGCGAATGCCTTGGCGCTCGTATTCGGGCGCATGCCGCGCGCGGTGCGCCTGCACGCGCGTAAGGTCCGCCTCGAACAGCGTGGTCACGTGCGGCGCCTGCGCGAGACTGCGCGTCATATGCTCGGCCACACGCCGGCGCACCGCGCTGTGCGGCACGCGACGGCCCTCCGCGAGCGCCGCCACGCCCGGCGGACGGCGCATTTTCGCGGTGCTGTCCACATCGCCCGGCGGCGCGACGCCCGGCGTAGCGACGCCCGGCGTAGCGACGCCTGCAACATCCGCCGGTTTCTGACCGAGGTGACGCTCGATGTCCTGGACCGTAATACGACCGTTGCGGCCGCTGCCCTTCAGATCGCTGGTGGAGAGCGCATGCTCGTTGAGCAGACGCCGTACGGCAGGACTCAGGGTCTCACCGCCCTCCTGCAATACCGGCGACTGCGCGGCCGCCGCGGCGGTCGTGCGTTTGGGGTCCAAGGGTCCCGCATCGGATGTCGCTGCAATGCGCACGCGCGCGAGGATCTGCCCAGGTTCCACTTCCTCGGCCGGCTGCTTCAGGATCTCGATCAGTTTGCCGGTGGCCGGCGAAGGAATCTCCACGGTGACCTTGTCGGTCTCGAGCTCGAGCAAGGGCTCGTCCTTGACCACAGCGTCGCCGGCGGCCTTGCACCAGCGCAGTACCGTGGCTTTCGTACCCTCCTCGTTCGCGGGGGCGACGACATCGATTTGGCCCGTGCTCAGAGGCTCACCAAGCCGCTCATGGTTGCCGCGATGCTCGCAACGCTCGGCAGCACCGCATCGAGCAGCACGGGGCTGTGCGGGCTCGGAATGTCCGGCATGGCGAGCCGCTCGATGGGCGCATCGAGATCGAAAAACGCATCCCGCGCCAGCACGGCCGCGATCTCCGCACCGAATCCCGCAGTGAGGGTATCTTCATGCACGATCAAGCAGCGATGGGTCTTGCGCACCGACGCGAGTGTCGCCTGTTTGTCCCACGGCGACAAGGTGCGCAGGTCCAACAGATCCGCCTCTAACCCCAGACGCTCGAGCGCGAGCTCGCAGCGCTCGACCATCGCGCCCCAGGTGACGACGGTGAGCGCATCGCCACTGCGTAACAAGCTCGCTCGGCCGAACGGAACCACGAACTCATCACCAGGATAAGCACGCCGCGCCGATGCGGAGTCGAGGAGCGAGCGATGCTCGAAGAATATGGTCGGATCGTTACCGCGTAATGCGGTGCGCAGAAGTCCGACGGCGTCCTGAGCGTTCGCGGGCATCGCGACGCGCCAGCCGATGCCGTGCACCCATTGCACTTCGTTCGATTGGCTGTGCCAGGGATCGCCGCATTTGAAAAATCCGCCGGGGATGCGCACCACCATCGGTGCGGCGAAACGATTCGCGGTGCGCCAGCGCATCGAGCCGCAGTCATTCAGCTGCTCGGTCGCAGGATCCGCGTATTTGCGAAACTGGATCTCGGGTACCGGCATGAGCCCCGCCGCCGCCATGCCCACCGCGCGCCCGATGATGCCTTCCTCGGAGAGGCTGGTGTCGAACACGCGCGCGACGCCGAACTTTTCCTGCAGTCCCAGGGTTGCGGCGTGCACGCCGCCCTTGCGGCCGACATCCTCGCCGAACACCACGACGCGTGGGTTCATCTCTAGCTCGTGCTCGAGCGTGCGGCGCACCGCGGTCAGCAGATTGATGCGCGGACCTTGCGGGGCGGCCTGCTCCGAACCGCGCGCGGGCAACACGCCATCCGCCCACAACCCGCCCTGCGCCTGAATCTCGACGGCGCCGTCCTCCGAGCTCTCGGTGAACACGTAGCGGCGCACACGCTTAGGATCCGGCGCACTGCGCGTCTCGATACGCTCGCGGGCCTCTGCAACGGCGGCGCGCGCGCGCGCCACCTCGCCGTCCCAGGCCTCCGCCGAAAGCACCGCGGGCACGAGCTGTGCGTGAAGTTTGCGCCACGGATCGCGCTCGCGCTCGGCCGCGATCGCGGCCGCTCCCTTGTACGTCTGGGTGTCTTGACCCGAGTGGCCCGACAAGCGCGGCACGGTGAGCCGCAGCAGCGCTGGGCCTTTGCCTGCACGCACGCCGTCGACGGCCTCGCGCATGAGCGCGACCGCGGCCAGCGGATCCGAGCCGTTGCCGTCCAGCACGCGCAGGCCGCGAAAGGCGCCTAGATTGTGGGCGATGTTGCCGCCCGGGGTTTGCAGCTCCGTCGGCACCGAAATGCCGTAGCCGTTATCTTCGATGAAGAAGAGCAGCGGCAGCCGCTGGGTCGTGGCTATGTTGAGCGCCGACCAGAAGCCGTTGGTGGCCGTGGACGCATCGCCGCCGTGCGCCACCGCGATGCTGCGTTGACAGCGCGTATCGCCGAGCACCTCCTCGCGGTAGCGCAGCGCCTGCGCCCACCCGACGGCCGGCGTGAACTGGGTGCCGACGCCGCCGCAGACGGGCAGCGCGCACGGCCCGTCCCGGCGCGGCAGATTGAACACGACTCCGATGTCGCGGCCCTCGCTCATGCTGCCGATGCGCATCATCGTGGAGGCGAGAGCCTCGTCGATCGACAGGCCGAGCGTAAGCATCAAGGGGCGGGAGCGGTAATAGCCGCCGAGACTGTCCCGGGCGCCGGTGAGCAGGCGGCCGAGGAGCACTTGGGTGACGTCGTGGCCACGCGCCGAGAACTGATAGAGCACCTTGCGCGCAGGCACGAGGATGGTCTCCTCGAGGTCGTCCAAGGCGCGGGATACAGCCACCTGACGGACAACAGCAAGCCACTCGGCGGCAGCCAATTGCGCCGCGGCGCCCATCTTCTCGACGCGAGCTGCCATATGCGTCGAGATTAATCCTAACAGCACGCAACAAATCGCCAAAACGCCCTCTCTCAGGCATGATTGTTGGTGATAGTCGCCAATTTGGCCCAAAGACCCTCAAGCCATGGAACTCGACCGCTTCGACGCCCGAATTTTGTCCGAGCTGCAGCGCGACGGCCGTCTGCCGGTGGTCGAGCTCGCGCAGGCCATCGGGCTCTCGGCGACTCCCTGCGCGCGGCGCATCAAGGCATTGGAGTCCGCCGGAGTCATCGAGGGCTACGCGGCGCTCTTGAGCCCCTCGCGCGTCGGGCTCGAGGTACAGGCGATCGTGCACGTGAAGCTCACCGAGCACACCGATGAGAGCGTGGCGCGCTTCGAGCGCGAGATCGCACTGCTCGAGGAAGTCACCCATTGCTACGCGATGACCGGCGCTTATGATTTCATCCTGCAGGTGTTCGGCCGAGATCTCGAGTCCCTCAGCACGGTCATACTCAAGAAACTGTTACGCATCCCGCACGTGCGCGATGTGCAGTCGAGCGTCGTGCTCGCCACCGTCAAACGCTCGACGCGCGTTCCCTTAGGTCACTTGAATGAATCACGCTGACATCATCGTCATCGGCGCCGGCATCGCCGGCGCCTCGGTCGCCGCACATCTCGCCGAGGCGCGTCGCGTGGTGCTCCTGGAGCGTGAAGATCGCGCCGGCTATCACTCGACCGGCCGCTCCGCGGCGCTGTTCACTGAAATCTATGGCAACAGGACGATTCGCGCGCTGACGCGCGCGAGCCGCGAGTTCCTGTTCGAGCCGCCGACGGGATTCGCCGAGGGACCGCTCACACGGCCGCGCGGATGCCTTTACATCGCCTCGCAGAGCCAGCTCGAGACGCTCCAGGCGTTTGCATCGCTCCCGGACGTGGCACCCGCCACCCGGCCGCTGGAGGTGCGTGAAGCGCACGCGCTCTGCCCCATTCTGCGCGAGGGATACGTCGCCGCGGCGCTACTCGAACCCGACTCCTCCGACATCGACGTGAGCGCGCTGCATCAGGGGTATCTGCGCCTCTTTCGGCGGCGCGGAGGCCAATTGGTCACCAATGCCTCCGTCGAGGCGCTCGAGCGCGGCGCAGGAGGCTGGACGGTGCGCACGGCTGCAGAGCGTTTCACGGCGCCGCTCGTGGTCAATGCCGCCGGCGCCTGGGCCGATGAGGTGGCGGCGCTCGCGGGCCTCACGCGGCTGGGGCTACAACCGTGCCGGCGCACGGTCGTGCTGGTCGAGCCGCCCTCCGGCCTGGATATCAGCCGCTGGCCGTTCGTGAACGACGCGCAAGAGCAGTTCTACTTCAAGCCCGAAGCAGGCGCCCTTTTTCTATCGCCCGCCGACGAGACGCCGGTCGAACCGAGCGATGCGCAACCGGACGAATGGGACATCGCCGCAGTGGTCGAGCGCATCGAAGCGGTGACTACACTCCAGATTGCGCGCCTGAAGGCCCGCTGGGCGGGTCTACGCACGTTTGCGCCCGATCGCACCCCGGTGGCAGGATTCGCGGATGAAGAATCAGGTTTTTTCTGGCTCGCGGGCCAGGGTGGCTACGGCATCCAGACTGCGCCCGCGCTGTCGCGCGCTGCGGCAGCGCTCATTATGGGGGTCGCGCTTCCCGAGGACTTGCAGGGCCTCAACACCGAGCTCGCCGCGCTCTCGCCCGGGCGACTGGGGAAACCCCGTGAGTGATATCCTACGGTATTCCGGACCCCCGACCGACTGACGGTTTTTCTCACGTAGCGCAGCATCATCACACAAGGATTTGTGTTCTCTCATCTGAAAGGTGCGCTCATGCTTCATTATGCAGTGGTGTTCTTCGTCATCGCCCTGGTGGCGGCGTTCTTCGGATTCGGCGGCGTCGCGGCGGGGGCGGCCGGTATTGCGAAGATCCTCTTCATCGTATTCTTGATCGGCGCGATCGTCAGCTTCTTGATGAGTCTCGGCCGTCGCGTTTGATGCAAGCTATAACAGGAGCAAGCTATGGATCCACAGCTGGATACGACGCAGGTGCGTAAAGCGAAAAAATACGCAAATGCGAGCATCAACGACTTCCTCGACAACGTGGACGATTTGACCAAGGCCATCAAAGACGTGGAGACTCCCGATATCGCCCGCGTTCGGGCCAAGGTCAAAATAGCGCTGAGCGCGGCCAAGAGCGCCCTCGCGGACAGCGCATCGCAAGTGCGCGGTCAGGCGAGCCAACTCACCAAAACCACTGACAGCTATGTGCGCGACAATCCCTGGCAAGTGGTCGGCATCGCGGCCGTGGTCGGTGTGGTACTCGGCGTCGTGATGAGCCGCCGCTCCGGCGACTGAGTAATTGGCGCGCTAAAAAGCGTCTGCGCAAGCTGGCGTGTGGGGCCAAAACGGGGCCCCACACGCTTTTTAGTGTCGGCGCCTCAGGCCCGCCGCCATTCCGTGATCCCACCCGGCTTATCCTCGAGCAGCACTCCGGCCGCGCTCAGCTGGTCCCTGACACGGTCGGACTCGCGGAAGTTCTTGGCCGCCCGCGCCGCGCGGCGCGCGGCGATGAGCTCCTCGATCTGTGCATCCGTCAGAGTCGCTGTGCCGCCCGCGGCCGCCGCGCTATCCAGCTTGCTGCTGCGCTTGAGATAAATCTCCGGCGACTGCTGCAGGATCCCCAGCACCTTGCCCATGGCAAGCAGCGAGCGCGCCGTCGCGGCGCTGCGTGCCGCATCGTTTGCAGCTTTGGCAATGTTCAACTCGCGCGCCACGCCGGCAAGCACCGCCAGCGCCTCGGGCGTGTTGAAATCGTCGCCCATGGCCGCGTGAAATTTCTCGAGAGCCGGGTCGCGACCCGATTCTTCGGGCGCCGGGTGGGCCGGGCTCGTGTCCTTGAGTGCCCGGTAGAGGCCGGCGAGCGTCTCGTCGGCCTGCGCGAGCTGCGCCGCGGAATAGTTGATGGGCCCGCGATAATGGCTGCCGAGCAGGAAGAAGCGCAGCACCTCCGGATCGCGCAGCGTCTTCATCACGTCGCGGACCGTGAAGAAGTTGCCGAGCGACTTCGACATCTTCTCCTCGTCGATGTTGACGAAGCCGTTGTGCATCCAGACGTGCACGAACGGCGAGTCGCAGGCCGCGCACGTCTGCGCGATCTCGTTCTCATGATGCGGGAATTTCAGATCCATCCCCCCGCCGTGTAGGTCGAAATAGTCGCCGAGCAGCGTCGTCGACATCGCCGAGCATTCGATGTGCCAACCCGGACGGCCCGGACCCCAGGGCGAAGGCCATGCGGGCTCGTCCGGCTTGGCATGCTTCCACACCACGAAGTCGAGCGGGTCCTGCTTGAACTCGTCGATCTGCACGCGCGCCCCCGCGCGCGACTCGTCGATGCGCCTTCCCGAGAGCGCCCCGTAAGCCGGGAACTTGCGCACCGAGTACATGACGTCGCCGTTCTCCGCCCGGTAGGCATATCCTTTGTCGATGAGCGTCTGCGTCATCGCCACGATCTCGGGGATGTACTCGGTGGCGCGCGGCTCCGCATCGGGCGCTTGCAGGCCGAGCAGCGCGCAGTCCTCGTGCATGGCGGTGATGAAGCGGCTCGCTAGCGCCTTCCAGTCCTCGCCGTTTTCCTTCGCGCGCTGGATGATCTTGTCGTCGATGTCCGTGATGTTGCGCACGTAAGTGACTGCATAGCCGCGCGAGCGCAGATAGCGCTGCACCAGATCGAACACGGTGAGCATGCGCGCGTGACCTAAGTGAATGTAGTCGTACACGGTGATACCGCAGACGTACATGCGCACTTCGTTGCCGCGCAACGGCTTGAACTCGGCCTTCTTGCCGGTGAGCGAGTTATGTATCTCGAGCATGGGATTCGAGCCGGCGCCGCGCCGTCTCAGGCGGCATGAGCTTCAGGATGGGCGCGAGTTCCGGTCCGTGGGTCTTGCCGGTGAGCGCCACCCGCAGAGGCATGTAGAGTTGCGCACCGCCTCGTCCGGTCTCCTGCTTGAGCAGCGCGGCGAGCGCGTGCAGATCCGGGCCCGCCCGATCCAGTGCCGCTGCCGCCGCCGCGAAAAAGGCGCCCCCCGCGGCGGCGACGACGCGCTGCTCCTCGGCGCCGAGCGGCGGCAACTCGCCGCGCACCACGGACACCCAGGGCTGCGCATCCGCGGGAAGCACCACGTTGTGGCGCACGAGCTCGACGAACGCTGTCGAGTCCGGCAGGCCGAGCCACGCGGCGATCTCAGGGGTAGACATGTGGCGCAGCGTCTCTTTCTGCCAGTGCAGGAGCTGCGATTCCTCGAAGCGCGCCGACGCGCGGCCGAGATGCTCCGGGCGGAAATGCGCGGGCAGCTCGGCGGGCGGAAGCCAGCCGTCGACGTCGGCCGTGTGCCCCAAGTGAAACAGATGATTGAGCAGCGCCGCCGGCAGGAATCCGCGCTCGCGGAAGTCCCGCACGCTCGTGCTGCCGTGCCGTTTCGACAGGGGCGCGCCGTCCGCGCCGACCAGCAGGCCGACGTGGCCATAGTCGGGTCGCCGCATGCCGAGTGCGTCGAGCAGCATCAATTGGCGCGGCGTATTGGTGAGATGATCGTCGCCGCGCAACACGTGGGTCACGCCCATGACCGAATCGTCCACGGCGTTGCAGAAAAAGAATGCAGCCGTGCCGTCCTCGCGGCGGACGATGAAGTCGCCGATGTCGGCCGAAGAGAAGCGCTGCGGTCCGTGCACGAGATCGATGAATTCGATGATCGTCGCGTCGGGGACGGCGAAACGCAGCGTCGGCTTGCGTCCCTCGGCGAGTCTCGCGGCGCGCGAAGACTCGGTGAGCGCGCGGCAAGTGCCGGTATAGCGCGGCGGCCGGCCGGCCATGCGCTCGAGCTTGCGTGCGAGCTCGAGCTCCTCAGGCGTGCAATAGCAAGGGTAGGCTCCCCCGGCGGACTCCAAGCGGGCGAACAGCTCCCGATACCAGGCGGCGCGCTCGGACTGCAAGTAAGGCGCGCTCGGACCTCCGACCTCCGGTCCCTCGTCCCACTCAAGCCCCAGCCATCGCAGCTCCGCGATGAGCGCCGCGAGGTAACGCGCCTCGCTGCGCTCGACATCCGTGTCCTCGATGCGCAGAATGAATCGTCCGCTGCTCTTTCGCGCCCAGAGGTAGCTGAACAAAGCGGTGCGTACGTTCCCCAGATGCAAGGAGCCGGTGGGTGAAGGCGCGAAACGTGTGACGATGGGCGCGGACATATCTCAAGATTGTACCCATTCGAGTAGAATCCCGGCATGAAACAGCTAATAGTTGCATCTTTCGCCTTTACCCTCGCCTTCCTCTCCCCGCTCCAAGCCGCCGAAAAGCCGGCACCCGCCCCGCCCGAGAAAACGGCTCCGCCCGTCTATGTGCAGGTCGTGACCACCGGGGGCAATTTCACCATCGAGCTCAACCCGGAGCGCGCACCGCTCACGGTGGCGCAATTCTTGAAGTTCGTCGACCAGGGCTATTATTCCGGCACGATCTTCCACCGCGCCATTCCGAGCTTCATCATTCAAGGCGGCGGCTACGACGCCGACTACAAGCTCAAGGGCAACCCGCCGAAAGTCGTGAACGAGTCGGGCAACGGCTTGACCAATCAGCGCGACACGGTGGGCCTCGCGCGCCCGTCCGGTCCGCACGACGGCGACGTACAGTTCTACGTGAACCTCGCCGACAACGCAGCGCTCGATCCGAATCAGACCCGCTGGGGGTATGCGGTGTTCGGCAAGGTCGTGCAGGGCATGGAGGTGGTCGATCAAATCAGCCTGGTGCCAACCGGCGCCAAGGGTCCTTTCAAGGAGAACGCGCCGCTCAAGCCCGTCACCATCGAGAAAATCGAGCGCATACCGGCCCCCGCGGCCAATTGAGCAGCTGACGGGCGGCAAGCCGCGGTGGCCAGTCTCTTCATCTCGGATCTGCACATCGATGCGCAACGCCCGCAGATCACGCAGCAATTCGTCGCTTTCTTGAAGAACGAGGCGCGCGGCGCCGACGCGCTTTACATCCTCGGCGATCTGTTCGAGTCGTGGGTCGGAGACGATGCCCCCGACCTCGGCCAGCGCGAGGCCATCGGGGCGATCAGAGCCCTCACCGCCGACGGTGTGCCCTGTTTCGTCATGCACGGTAACCGGGATTTTCTGCTGGGTACGGAGTTCTGCTCACAGTCAGGCGCGCGCCTGTTGTCCGACCCCCTGATCGTCACGCTCTATGGCGAGCCCGTGCTGGTGATGCATGGAGATGCCTTGTGCAGCGACGATCGGCCCTATCAGCGATTGCGGGCGACGGTGCGCGACGACGATTGGCAGCGGCGCTTTCTGGCCCTGTCGGTCGCGCAGCGCCGCGCGCTCGCGGGCGCGGCGCGCGAGGGCAGCCGCGTGCACACCGCGGCCATCGAATACGCCATCGCCGATGTGAATGCCACGAGCGTAGCGCTTGCGCTGCAGGCCGCCGGCGCAACCACGCTCCTGCACGGCCATACGCATCGGCCGGGCTTTTATCCTTTCGCGATCGACGGTCGCCCCTGCATGCGCATCGTGCTGGGTGATTGGTACACGCAGGGAAGCGTGCTGCGCTGGGATGCCGGCGGGCCGGAGCTGCGCTCCCTGCCGCGCGCTTAAGCTGGCGCGCCCGAATGAAACCGGAACGCCGCGTCGCGGCTAACGATGAGCTCCGCCTCGAGTGCGGCGAAGGCCGCGATGCGCGCCGTCGCATCGATGCCTGCCGCCGCCGCGCGCCGCCGCGCCAACCCCAAATACAGCTCGAAATGGCGCGCTTCGGCCTCGTGCAGACTCGCGAACATCTCTCCCGCCGGGCCGTCCAGGACAGGGGCCAAGGCAGCGAAGCGCTCGCACGAGCGGGCCTCGATAAAGGCCCCGCACACCATGAGGTCGATCTCGCGCGCAGGCTCGCCGCGCGCGACCAGCTGCCGCAGACGCTGCGCATAGCGGCCCGGCGCCAGCCGCTTGGGCTCTATCGCGAGCCCGCGCAACAGCTGTGCGACTTGCTCGTAATGACGCAGTTCCTCGCGCGCCAGCCGCGACATCTGCTCGGCCAGCTCGAGGTCCTCGGCATAGGCGAACATCAGGGCGAGCGCCGTCGAGGCCGCCTTCTTCTCACAGTTCGCATGATCCACGAGCAGCACGTCGAGCTCGCGCTGCGCGCACTCGACCCAGCTCTGCGGGGTCGGCGCGAGCAACAGCGTGTCAATGGACGTGGCGTTCACGCAGGCACCTTGAAGTCGGCGACGGCCTCCAACAGCTCGCGTGCCGACTGAAACCGGTCCACGGGCTCTTTCGCGAGCAGGCGCTTCAGCAGCGGCTCGTAGGTGGCGTACTGCGGCTCGATCGGGGGAAGCTCGGCCCGCTTGTGCTTGTAGATGACCTCCATGGCGGTCGATCCGGTGTAGGGTTTCCGGCCGATCAGCATCTCGTAGAACACCACGCCCAGGCTGTAAAGATCGCTGCGCATGTCGATGAGCTCGGCGTGTCCCTGCTCGGGGCTCATGTAGTAAGGGGTGCCGAAGATCTCGCGCGATCCGGTGAGCTCCGCCTCCAGCTCGTTCGCCTTGGCGAGGCCGAAATCGATGAGACAGAGCGTGCCGTCGGTACGCAGCATCACGTTGGCGGGCTTTAAGTCCCGGTGCAGCACGCCCACGGCGTGAATGGCGTCGAGCGCACTCGCAATCTGCGCGAGAAAATGCACCGCCGTGCGCGGCGCAAGCGGCATCTTCATGCGCGCCCGCAGATCCCCGGCCGGGAAATGCTCCATGGCGATATAGGCATGATCGTCGGCGATGCCGAGATCATAGATGCGCACGATGTTCGGATGGTTCAGACCGGCGACGATCTCGTACTCCTGAATGAACCGGTCGAAGCCCACGAGCCGCTCGGAAACGTCCGGGACCTGGCTGAACACCTTGAGGACCACCATCGCTCCGGCGCGCTCGCTCTCGGCGAGATAGATCTTGCACATGCCGCCGGATCCGACTTGGCGGATACAGCGATGGCCGCGAATCGTGAGCGAGCCGAACTTGTACATCTGATCGAAATCCGGGCGCGAGCGCAGCGCGGTTCGCGACTTCTTTTGCTCGCGCGCGGCCACTGTGATGGCATGCAGCAGCCGCGCGCGGTCGACCTTTTTGCCGTACAGGCGCGCAAGCTTCGGCGTGTCGGGCGGCACCTCGGGCGGCGCATCCTGCAATAACACCAGCACCAAGGGCGCGAAGTCCGCGCGCGACGACAGGAGCGAGGCGAGGATTTCCGCCGACTCGGCGGGCGGCGCGCCGACCAGGATCACGGCATCGTAACCCGCCGCGACGAACTTGGCGTCGAGCGGCTGATCCTCTCCCAGGCGGTGCTCGAGGACGACGGCGTCAGGCCATTCGATCTCGACGTGCTTTCTGACGAGCAGCCGATACTCGGGTCGATCGGCTATGACCAGGACGCGCAGGCTCAAGACCGCGAGGCCCGGAGTCCGTGGGACGCAGGATCAGAGTTGGACGGATTTTGGTCCACGATTTAACGCATCGCGACGCTGCTGCTTGGCCTCGTCGGATCGCTCTCCCTGCAGGCGCTTCAAGTATTCAGGCGTTACGTCGCCGGTGACGTACTCCCCCGAGAAGCACGATGTATCGAAATCCTTGATCTTGGCGTTGTCGTGACGGACCGCGTGCACCAGGTCGGTGAGGTCCTGATAGATCAGCCAATCGGCGCCGATGATGGCGCGCACTTCGTCATCGGTTTGCCCCGCGGCCACCAGCTCCGAGGCGTTCGGCATGTCGATGCCGTAGACATTCGGATAGCGCACCGGCGGCGCCGCCGAGGCGAAATACACCTTCTTCGCACCGGCTTCGCGCGCCATGTCGATGATCTGCGCCGAAGTCGTGCCGCGCACGATGGAGTCGTCGACCAGCAGCACGTTCTTGCCGCGGAACTCGAGGTCGATGGCATTCAGCTTGCTGCGCACGGACTTCGAGCGTTGCTCCTGTCCGGGCATGATGAACGTGCGGCCGATATAGCGGTTCTTGATGAATCCCTCGCGATATTTGACCCCGAGGAGCTGGGCCACCTGCACGGCACTGGTGCGGCTGGTGTCCGGGATGGGGATCACCACGTCGATATCATGATCGGGCCGCTCGCGCTTGATCTTCTCGGCGAGGTGCTCGCCCATGCGCAGCCGCGCCTTGTAGACCGAGATGTTGTCGATGATCGAGTCGGGACGCGCGAAATACACGTACTCGAATATGCATGGCGTGTGGCGGGCCATGGCCACACATTGCTGCGCGTAGAAGCGCCCCTGCTCGTCGATGAACACCGCCTCGCCGGGCGCGACGTCGCGCACCATGTCGAAGCCCAGCATGTCGAGGGCGACGCTCTCGGATGCGAGCATCCACTCCGTGCCCTTCTTGTTGGTCTCGCGCTTGCCGATCACCAGCGGCCGGATGCCGTTCGGATCGCGAAAGCCGAGTATGCCGTGACCGATCACCATGGCGACGACCGCGTAGCCGCCGCGGCAACGCCGGTACACCGCATTGGCGGCGGCGAAGACGTCGGCCGGCGTGACGCGGGGCGTGCCGACGCGCTGCAGCTCCGAGGCGAGGACGTTGAGGAGCACCTCGGAGTCGGAGCCCGTGTTCAAGTGCCGGCGATCCTCGCGCACCAGAACCTCGGTCAACTCGCGGGCGTTGGTGAGATTACCGTTATGGCCGAGACACAGGCCGTAGGGGGAATTCACGTAGAAAGGCTGGGCGTCATACACGCTGTCGGCGCCCGCCGTCGGGTAGCGCACGTGACCGATGCCGATGTTGCCTTTCAGCTTGAGCATGTGCTTTTGCTGAAACACGTCGCGCACCAGACCCGAATCTTTGCGCATGAACAGCTCGCCCGCCTCGCTGGTCATGATTCCGGCGGCGTCCTGCCCGCGATGCTGCAAAACCGTCAGCGCGTCATAGATGCGCTGATTGACCGCGCTCATTCCAACCATTCCGACGATGCCGCACATGCTAGGACCTCCGTCTACCTGGGCCTGACTTTGACACCCGTGAGGCGCTCGAGCTTCGACCAGGGCTCGCCGCGCTCGCCGACCATGCCGCGCAGCCAATCGCCGACGGTTTCACCGTAGGGCACGAGCTTCGAGCGGTCCCACCACGGCTCCTGATTGAGATGCAAAAGCTCGGCACCGATGATCATCAGTCCGACGAGAACGGTGCCGCGCAAGAAGCCGAACAGCAGTCCGACCCCCCGATCCAGGGGTCCCAACCCGATGCTGCGCGTCAGGTAGCTGAGCAGCATGCCGCAGAGCCATCCGAACACCAGCACCAGCAGCAAGATCACCACGCGTCCGATCCAGGGCGCAATCTTCGGGTCCGCGAGGTAGCCGCCGAGGTGCGGGATGACCAGCGGACCGAACTTCCAGGCCGCCCATACCGCGACGATCCAGAAGGCCAGCGACACCGCCTCGCGCACGAAACCGCGCAAAAGTCCGATGACCGTGGAGCCCAACAGAACCAACACAATGAGAACATCGGCCCCGGTCAAGCTTTCACCTTAACGCCTTGGCGCCCGAGCGCGCGACCCGGCGCATTCTACTAAACCCCGGTCGCAGTGTCGTGAAACCGGCGACACAATCGCGCGCCCCGCCGGCCTCTCAGGACGCCGGTGTGACAATAGTCGCCGCATGCCCCTGCGCCTTGAGCTTCGCCAACGCGCGCTCGGCGGCGCCGCGATCGGCGAGCGGACCCATTCTCACCCGGTAGCGCAGCGTGGAACCCGAGCCGCCGGGCGCGACGTAAAACGAACCGCCCGACGCCTGCATTTGGTGCACGAGCCGATCGGCGTTCGCCTTGCTGACGAAGCTCCCGAGTTGCACGGCCCAATTGTGGCGAGGCGCAACGGCAGCATCGACGGGCCCCGCCGAACGAGTCATCGTCGAGGATTTGGGGGGCGATGCAGGTGTTTCAAGCGGTGGTTGCGCGGCGTTCTGGGCCTTGAGCGTCATGACGCTGGGTGCGCTCGCGGCAGCCGGCTCACCTGCATCGGTCGATGGTGGGCCACTCGTCGCGCTGGCCGCGCCGCTGCCGGCGGGCGGCCTCGCTGCGGGAGCGTTCGGTGTCGGATTCGGCGCCTCGGCGGGCGCTGCCTGCGAGGCCGCAGCGGCCTCGGGCTCGGCGGTTGCCCTGTTCGTCGCAAGATCCACCGACACACTGCGCGTGGGTGTCGTGGGCAAGCCGGCGGCGAGCGGTGGCAACGCAGGATGTTTCGGACCGGACAAGAGCTCCGGCACGACCAGCACGATCACCGCCACCAGGATCGTGGCCCCGACCAGGCGTTCTTTGAGGCGACGATCCATCATAGGTCTTGCTGTGTTCATGGGATACGCGGCGGGACAGTATATTCGTGAAGCGCCCCGCTCGGCAGACTCGCTCGCGCCTCGAGCCAATCGAGCGCCGGCGCGACGCTGTGGAAGGAGCCGAAGACGACGATCCGGTCGCCGGCGCCCGCGGCCGCAAGCGCTGCCACGCAGCCGGCCTCGATGTCCGCGGCGATGTGCACCGGCGCTTGCAGATGGGGCGCCATGCGCCCCGCGAGCGCCGCGCCCTCGGCGCCGCGCGCTCCGGGGGTCGTCGCCAGCCACCATTCATCGATCCTAAGCCTAAGCTCGGCGGCAATGCCCGCAGCATCCTTGTCCGCGAGGATGCCGCATACCGCGAGCGTGCGTCCCGCAACCGGGCGGGCCTCGAGGTTCGCGGCGAGCACGTGCGCCGCACCCGGATTGTGGGCGACGTCGAGGATCCATTCGACGCCGGCGGCACCGATGGATTGAAAGCGTCCCTCGAGATGCGCGGCGCCGAGCCCGCGCGCGATAGCCTCGCCCGAGATCGTAAGCCTCGCGGCAAGCACCTCCAGGGCCGCGATCGCGGTCGCGGCGTTGGCATACTGGATGTCGCCGGCAAGCCCGGGAGCGGGCAGATCGTCCAAGTTCCAATGCGAGCCGCGATAGCGCCAGCGCTCCCCGCGACGGCTGAAGTCGAACTCCCTTCCCAGGCGCTTGAGCGGCGCGCCCAGGGCCTGCGCCTGCGCCTCGAGCACGCCGGGCAGGTTTAAGCTGCCGAGCACGGCGGGAACACCTGCGCGAAAAATTCCGGCCTTCTCGCGCGCAATCGCCTCCAGCGTCGCGCCCAGGAACTCCTGATGATCGAGGCCGATGCTCACCACCACGGCGACCGTCGGGTCGACCACGTTGACGGCATCCAGGCGCCCACCCATGCCGACTTCGAGCACCCAGGCATCGAGCCCGGCCGAATCGAACACCAGCAATGCCGCCAGCGCGTTGTACTCGAAAAAAGTGAGCGAGATGGCGCCATCACCGCCCTGGCACGCCGCCTCGATGCGCTCGAATGCCCGCAGCAGGGCAATCACATCGACTTTCTCGTTGTCGATCCGGATCCGCTCACGGTAGTCGCGCAGATGCGGGGACGTGAAAGTCCCCACCCGGTAGCCCGCGGCCCGGAGAATGGCCGTCGCGTAGGCCGCGACCGAGCCCTTGCCGTTGGTGCCGGCGATGGTGATGACGGGGACATTCGGCTGGCGCCAATCGAGCCGCTTCAGCACGCGCACGAGCCGCTCGAGTCCCAGATCGATCGATTGCGGATGCACCCGCTCCTGGTGGCTCAGCCAGTCGGCAAGGCTGCGCAAGGCGCGGGGACCTTCAGGCCGCTGCTGCGGGTTCTTTGCCCATCAACAAGCGCAGCATGGCGCCGATGCGATCGCGCATCTCACGCCGGTCGACGATCATGTCGAGCGCACCGTGCTCGAGCAGAAACTCGCTGCGTTGAAACCCTTCAGGAAGGGTCTCGCGCACCGTTTGCTGAATGACGCGCGGTCCGGCAAAGCCGATCAGCGCCTTCGGCTCGCCGATGTTGATGTCGCCGAGCATCGCAAGGCTCGCCGACACGCCGCCTGTGGTCGGGTCGGTCATCACCGAGATGAACGGCAACCGCGCCTCCGACAAACGCTTGAGCGCTGCGCTGGTCTTGGCCATCTGCAGCAGCGAATACAGGGCCTCCTGCATGCGCGCGCCGCCGCTCGCGGAAAAGCATACGAGAGGCATGCGGTGCTCGAGGCAATGCTCGATCGCGCGCACGAACTTCTCGCCGACCACCGATCCCATCGAACCGCCGAGAAAGCGGAACTCGAACGCGACCGCGACGAGCTCGAGCCCGGCCAGCGTTCCGGACATCACCACGAGCGCGTCGCGCTCGCCGGTCTGCTTCTGCGCCTGGACGAGACGGTCCTTGTAGCGCTTCGAGTCTTTGAACTTGAGCGGATCCTCGGGCTCGACCTTGGTGGCGAGCTCCTTGGTGGACCCGGTATCCAAGAACTTCAGCAACCGGTCGCGCGCATTGATGCGCATGTGATGGCTGCATTTGGGACAGACGTGGAGGTTGCGCTCGATCTCGGCCCGATACAACACGGCGTCGCATGCGGGGCATTTGATCCACAGACCCTCGGGCACGGAACGCGTGCGGCGCTCCGTTTTGATGCGCGAGGGAACGATTCGCTCGAACCAAGTCATGCGCCAGTGTAACAAAACCGTCCATTGGGCGCAGGAATCGTGTGCTTGTCAGGGTATTCCACGCGGCATAGATACAGACCCGCTGCGGGTGCGGTCGCGCCGGCCAGGCGTCGATCGCGGCTCTCGAGAATTCGCCGCATCGCGCCTTGCGGATCGCGCTCGCTTTGCACGTCGAGCAACGTCCCGACGATGTTGCGCACCATGTGATGCAGGTAGGCATTCGCCGAAATCTCGATGCACAGAGACTCGCGGTCCTCAACCACGCTGATGCGCTCGACGCGCCGCAGCTTGGACTTCGACTGGCATTCCACCGAGCGGAACGCCGAGAAGTCATGCTCCCCCAACAGTACCTGCGCTGCCGTGCGCATGGCAGCGACGTCGAGCGGCCGGTGAATCCAGGTGGCGCGCAGATGCGCGAGCGCCGATCGGGCGCTGCGATTCAAGATGTGGTAACGATAGATCCGGCGTAGCGCCGTGTGCCGGGCGTGAAAATCGGACGCCACCTCCCCGGCCCACTGCAACGAGATGTCCGGCGGCAGCCGGGTGTTGGTGCCGAGCACCCAGGCGCGCGGCGTGCGGCGTGCGGCCGTATCGAAGTGGATGACCTGTCCGAGGGCGTGCACGCCCGCATCGGTTCGCCCCGCACAGACGGCCGAAACGGGGGCACCCGCGACGAAGGCGAGGGCCGCCTCGACCGTATCCTGCAGGGATTTCGCGTGCGCCTGAGACTGCCAGCCGGCGTAGGCGCTGCCGTCATACTCGAGCAATGCCGCCACGCGCAGCGCGGAGGCGGTATCGGTCATCGGCGGCGTGCTCCTAGCCGGGCAGCGATTCGATCAGGCGGGAGGCTTCCTGCTTCTGGCTCGCCGAGCCTTCCTGCACGACCTCTTCCAGAATGCTGCGCGCACCTTCCGGGTCACCCATGTCCATGTAGGCCCGCGCCAAGTCGAGCTTGGTGCCGACTTCGCTCATGGTGACCGGCTCGAGCTCGACGATGGGCAGCTCGACTGCCTTCATCTTGTTGGTCGAGGCCTGGAACTTGTTGGTTGGATGCTCGCTGCCGTTCATCGCCTCGCCGACGTCGAGATCGACGCGACGACTGCGCTGGCTCGCTTCGAACACCTCGTTCGAGAACACTTCCTCGGCGGCGCGCGGCTGCTCGACGGTGTCGCCGCTCCCCAGTGCCGTGGCGAGACGGTCGAGGTCCAAGTCGATACTGTCGGCATTGATGCCGCGGAGCTTACCGGTCGCCTCGATGTCCACCTTGTCCGGATCGTGGATGTCGGAGAACTCGACGCTCGGCGGCTTGACGCGCTGAGTGGCCGTGGATTGGTTCTGCTCGCGAGGCATCAACACCGTCGGCGCAGACTCAGGCGGCAGCACGGCGGTCTTGATCTCCTCCTGCGGGATCTCCAGATCGGCTATGAAAGAGGCCTCGAGCTCGCGCTCGAGCTCCGTGAGGTCGCGGTCGCGCGCATTCGAAGCCGCTTCCTCCATCATGCGCCGCGAGCGCTCGTCGAGGCCCGCGACCATGGTCGGCGCATCGGCCGGATGATCGGTCTCCTCGAGCGGCGAGATGCTATCGACGGAAGTCACGGAGGGCGAGTGGCTTTCCTCGAGATGATCGAGATGCAGGCCGAGATCGTCGATCGGCACCTCGGCCGTCTGGTCGGCGCGCTGCGGCGGCATTTTCGGCGAGCGCATCTCGGTGGTCTTGAGCACGGGCGACTCGGTGGTCGGCGCGTCGGCGAAGTTCGCGATCTCGGTCTCGACGGTCGGCTCATCGCGCGGCGGGGCTACTGAGCCGCGGTCCGGGGCGTCGAGCGAGAAATCGAGATCCTGGCTGGCATGCAGCTGCGGCGATTCGTTGGTGTTCGCCGTGTCCTCATTGACCCGGGTCTCATCGTGGCTGCTGTGCTCGCCTTCAGGATCGCCGAACAGATCGATGTCGACGCGGTTCTCGCCGCCCTCGAGGTTGAGGTCGACCAGGGCGCCGGCGCCGCGCCCGCTGCCGGCGGTCGATGCGAACAGCGACTCTCCCGGGCAAATCTGCTTGCCCATGATGACGATCTTGTCCCACTCGCCGGCCGGTGCTTGATCGCGAGTTTGCGCGAGCTCCTTCGCGGTCTGCAGGAAGGCGTCCTTGTTGCCCCAGACGAAGTAAATCTCGAGCAGCTTCATGCGCAGATCGCGCCGCTCGGGCTCGCGCTCGAGCGCGATGCGCACCAGATCGGCGGCCTGATCGTAGAGGCCGTAGGCCATGTGGAAATCGGCTTCGGCCAGCGGATCGCCCTGGTCGAGATTCACCGCGCTCTCGCTGGACATCGTGTCCTCGGGCGAAACGGTGCGCAGCTCGCCCGTGTCGCCGAAGCGGCCGGTCTCTGCGGTGAAGTCGGGCGTCGGATGCTGGCCGGTCTCCTCGACCACGATCGCCTCGTTGCTGCGGCTGTTGCGCATGGCGCTGAGCCGCGCGGCCGACTCGTTCATGTCCGAGACATGCGTTTCGTCGAGCACCGAGCCGAGATCGTTCATCGAGCCGCCGGAGCTGTTCTTGCGCTTGCGCCAGGCGACGAACACCAGCGCGAGGATGATGGCGAGCAGCACGCCGAGCGGCACCTGCCAGTTGTCCTCGATCCAGTCGAGCCAGGATCCGGATGCGGCCGGCGCTGTCGCGACAGGCTTCTTCGCCACGGGCGGTGCAGGCGGGGGCGTAGGCGTTGCGGTCGCCTCGGGCGGCGGCGGCGCAGTGACCTGGGGCGGCGGTGCGGTCACGGGCGGTGGCGCCTGCGTCGCGCTGGCCGGCGGCGGGGTGTTCGCAACCGCAGGCGGCGGCAGCGGCTGAATGACAGGAGGCGGGTTCTTGCCGGGCGGTGTGCCGCCGACCTTGTGCTGCAGCTCGGCAAGCTCGGCGTTACGAATGTCGATCAGCCGCTTCGACTCGGCGAGCTGGCCTTCGAGATCCTTGACGCGATCGCGCAGCGCCTGGGTATCGCTCGAATTGCCGCCGCTCGGCGGGTTGGCGGCGGTGGCGGCGGCACCCGTGCCTCCGGCGCTCGGGCTGACAAGTCGCAGATGCCCGCCGCTATCGCCCGCAGCGGCGCCCGCACGCCAAGCATCGAGCTGGCGATGCACTTCGCCCATCGCCTCTTTCTGATTGAGGGCAGCGATATCGTCGGCGCCGGGAACGCGCAGCACCGCGCCTTGGCGCAGTACGTTGATGTTGCCGCCGAACGCGGAAGGGTTCGCGCGATACAGTGCGATCATGGTTTGGTCGAGGTCCCCGCGCGACTCGGCGTGCAGGCTGTGCGCAATCTTGGTGAGCGTGTCACCCTTGGAGACGGTCACGGTCGAGGGCATCGCACCGGCCGCTTCGGGCACTGCTTCGGCGGGCGGAGCAGACTCGGCGGGGGCGCTCGGGGCCGCGGCCGCCGGGGCGGCCTCGCTGGACGCCGCGGGCGCACTGGCGGAGCCCGAGGAGCGGCGCGATCGCGAGCGGCGGCTCGATTTCGGCAGCGGTGTGGGTTCGGACGTTGCCGCGGATGAGGGCGAGGGCGCAGTCGTGGATTCCGTGCCCATCGCGGCAGCACTCGGGGCGCTTGCCGCGGCCGTCTGCGGGCTCGAGGCGCTCGCGGTGCTGGGCGCCGTGACGGGCGCCGAGGAGCCGGCGTTCTCGCCAGGGGTGTATACCGGCGGATCGAGCAGCACCGTGTACTCGCGCATCAGATGGCCGCGTGCCCAGTTGACGTCGACGAGAAAGGTCACGAACGGCTCGGGAATCGAGTCGGTCGAGCGCACGATCAGGACATCGTGGCCTTCCTTGCTCTTGCCGACCTTGAAGGTGAACGAAGCGAGGAACGGCGGACGGTCGATCCCGTAGCGGGTGAACGCCTCGCGTGGAGCGAGGCTGGCCCGCAGGGCGGTCAGTTCCTCCGGGGTCGCGGCGATGATATCGATGTCCGCGTTCAACGGCTCGTTCAGGCCCGAATTCAGGTGGATCTCGCCGAGCCCTAACGCCCACGACGAGGTCGACCAGAACGAGGACACAGATAGAAGGCCCGCCAACAGCATTATGCGCGGCATCGTCACTGACATTTCGACTCCCAGAAATCGGCTAGGCGAGAGGCTAAACTTCATTGTCCAATAAGAGCTTGGAACGGAATTTTCATTTGCCTTCAACTGCCTTTGACATAAGCGAAACTATATCTTACCGGGCACTATTTACCAAAATCTGGGCCGCCGAAACTGCGTTATGTGCCGCACATTTCCGAACATTATCGGCGACGACCCAAAAATTTAGAGCCCTATCACGGGTCAAGTCCGACCGCAGGCGGCCTAGATATACCCTATCGGGGGCATTCGCCAATGTGGCCGGCGTCGGAAATTCAGCGCTCGAGTCGGGGTCTATGACGCTGATGCCGCTGCCGCGCCGCAGCACATCCAGCGCCGCGCTGACGGTCACGGGGCGCTCGAACGCCGCATGCACCGCAAGGCTGTGGCCGAAGAACACCGGGACCCGCACGGCCGTCGCGTTGACCGCGAGATGCGGCAGGCCGAGCAGCCGACGCGTCTCCTCCCAAAGCCTGCGTTCCTCGCGCGACACACCCGCCTCGTCCAACTGGTCGACCTGCGGGATCACATTGAAGGCGATCTGGCGTCCGAACGCCTTGCCGCGCGCCGTCCGGCCGCTGAGCATCGCCACCGTCTCCCCGGCGAGCTCATCCATGGCGGCGCGGCCGCCGCCCGAAACCGATTGATAAGTCGCCACGTCGACGCGGGAAAGGCCGGCGAGTGCGTGCAGCGGGGC
>CAVWME010000003.1:0-199931 GCA_963755935.1 uncultured Gammaproteobacteria bacterium | reverse complement strand
TACCAATATCGCTTTCCCAGCTCATAAGTGGGCCATGCAATTTCAGCTACTCAGCGATTTCCAGTAAAAGTATGCAAAACTTTGCACACTTTTTACCAGCTTTCTGCAGACTCGCGGGCTTCATACTCAGGCGTGTTGCGCCAGGGTGCCAAATGGCTGAGGCAGGTTGTACTTGAAACCGGTCGCGGCGCATCACCCCCACGCGGGCACCGTTTCGGGGTTAAAGTCGGGGCTGTGCTCTGCTCCACACGAATCCTGGGGCTGACCGCTCGGTACCCAGAACTACGACTCCCACAGAGCTAAAGAACATTGTGTCGCTGGGAACGGATGGCCTGAAAGGGCTCTTCAGGCGCAACTCCCGACCGTGGTCTGAGCCGGTGCTGCTGAATCTTATAAAGAAGAGCTCGATAACTGATCTCGAGGTACTGGGCCGCGCGCCGGCGATTCCACCCGAATGCTTCGAGTGCGCTCTTGATCGCCTCCGACTCCGTGCGGTTCTTCACATCACGCACCATAGACCTTATCCCTCCGCAGGGTGCGACGCTGTCGATGGAGTGCTGATCCCCTTCGGCCGATGCGGCAACCTTTGCTTCCAATTCACGAGTCGCAGCCTCGGCATCCCGCATGACCATGGTTCGTGTGACGAAATTTTTGAGCTCTCTCAGGTTTCCTCGCCAGTCGTAAAGAAGCGCAGCATCCATCAAGGAGGACGGGAGAATCAGCCCGAAACCCTTCCTCATTTCATTTGGTGCGCGGCGAATAAACTGCTCAATCAGGTATGGAATTTCCTCGCGGCGCTCGCGAAGCGGCGGAACTTTAATGGTGAATACGCTAAGACGGTAAAAGAGGTCTTCCCGGAATGATCCTTTCAGCAGAGCATCTTCGATTTCTACGTTCGTGGCGGCAAGTACCCGTACGTCGACTTTGGTCGTTTCCTGAGCTCCCAGTCGAGCGAATTGTCCGTCTTGAAGTACATGCAGCAATTTTGCCTGCAACGGCACACTGATTTCCGCAATCTCATCGAGGAGCAACGTACCACGATTTGCCTGTTCAAATTTCCCCGGCCTGTCACTGATAGCTCCGGTGAATGCCCCGTGCCGGTGCCCGAAGAGTTCGCTCTCCAGCAGATCCGCGGGAAGCGCTGCGCAATTCACCTTTAGGAATTTTTCGCGGGACCGGCGCGAATTCTTATGAATTAACTGCGCAATCACTTCTTTTCCGGTGCCACTCTCGCCCAGGATCAGCACATTAAGATCGGTATCTGCGAGCAGTTTTACCTGCTTGTGAATCTCCTTCATCTTGGGCGAGGCCGCCAAAAAGAAGTTGTTGCCATCGAGTTCTTCAACAAATGGAACTACGGCCATGTCGTCCGGCAGGCCGGGTCCATTCACGCTTTTACCGATTTCAGAAAGGGTGCTCTCCGTAGAATGGTCGAGGGGCATGGGCAAAACCGGCGACTGCGCACCGGCACGCGCCAGGGCGTCGACCAGTAATTCAAGATCGAAGCGAGTCACGGGCTTAGTCAAGAAGTGCATGATACCGAGGGCCGAGGCTTCGTCGCGCAACTCTTGGTCGCCGACGCCTGTGACCACGCAAATACATTCCCGGGACGAGCGTTCTATAAGTTGTTTAAATTTAGTTAGATCCGAAGAGTCCGGCGAAGAGAGCTCGCACAGTAAAAGATCGGGGTCGAGCCCGTTGCGCAGGAGTGATTCGGCCTGCACATTTCCGGCGGCATCGATTACTCTGTGCCCTGCTCCTTCAAGAACCATCCTCGCAAGCGTGCGGGTTGGGGCATCTTGAATGATGTTCAAAACCAATAGCAACGATCTCACGGGTCCTCTTTCCAGGAAAGCTCGATTTCCGCGCGAATGCACTAGTGAAGCAAAGCAAACTGGTGTCGGCCAGATTCCGGGCGGCGCAAAGCTGAGTTTGCAATGAGTCCGCTGCAGGCCCTTGTATGTTGGTATAGAAAGCTTGCGCAGCAGGGAGAGGTTTTCCATGCAGCCGCAATGAGGGAGTGAGAACGGGAAAAAGTCTCGTGAGCGGCCATGAGCACTGAACATTGGGGGCGGAAAGCGTGACTCAGTAAAGCACCCAACGATTCAACGCCATGCGTTCGTCAGTTGCCCTTCGGCAACCTCCCAGGCAGCAAAGCAGTCAATTCGATAAAAAACCGGCTCGCCGAGTTCTTCGGCGTCCGCGAACGTACAGTGGTTACTTGACGATATGAGAGATGTGATTGGGTGTCAATGGCACAATGGTCATGAGCCGTGCGCCCCGGTAACGCACCAGCGTAACCTAGGGGTTAAATCTTTGCAATTAGAAGAATTGCACGCCGATTCTCCGCATTTCCATAGGGCCTGGGGCGTCGCTCGGCTGTGAGATGGCCAGCTGTTCTTTACCCGCAGAATGTGGCGGCACCGAATTGCGAGCGGACGGGTCCACCCGACGCGCAGCCAGCCCTCCTGGGAATCGCGTAAGGTCCGCTCAGGCTCAACGAAGAATTGTTGGCCAGATGCGTCTTGGGGCTTTTCGCCGCCATGGGCCACAGGGCGAACTGCTGTCGTCTCCTGTTTCAGGATTATCGGGATACCGCTTCGGTAACCTCGACTTGAATTCTTCGGTTTTGTTGTCGACGCGGATGGCGTTGCGCTGAGGGCTGCTGTCAGGATACGATCTGTGCTTAATGGCCGAATGCAGGACGGGCAAAATCGGCAAGTTTGGGAAACTTACCAGAGAGTTCGCATAAACACTTCTGATTTGATTATTTTCATTGATTTTTGCCGGGCGCACCCGCCTTTGAACTCTACTCTCTTGGAAGCAATCCGGAAGTAGCCGGGCTAAGCCTTGCTGTAACATTGCTGTCTTTTTGCTCAAGATAGCTTCGGTTAATTGTGCATGCGGACGTCGGCCTTAGGTGGCCGCGGTAATGAGTTTTGCGTGAGTATTGATCAGATCCTCTTGGGAGCGCCGAGATGTTAAGCTGCTTGACAAACTTACCTGTCAAATCACCGATAGTTCGCGAATCTATGCGGCGTGAGACGCAAGAACGATGTCATCGGCAAGCGACAACCCAAATAGCTGGTGTTTTTCTTCAATGTTCGCTCACGTCGAGGTGCGACTGTATTCCATCTTGACAAAACAAATCGTCTGCTAGAATTGCGCCTAAGTTCACCCTTCTCCTTTGGGACCACTGAGGCGCTGGAGGCCTGGATCGATGATTCACTCAGGATTAATTCCTTGACTAGGGCGGTGTGTCCACTTCGGACAGCCGAGCGGCTGCAAGACCGGCGAACCGTTCGGTTGGGCGCGGAATGTGTACCGTTGCCGTCTTTCGCCAGGCGAAAGAATACCCACTTCGATATCGCGCGCTCGCGTTCGAATTCTTGCAGGTCCGTGGGTTTGTCCTCGCTTTGGCTTGCCTGGCTCTTTTTGCAATGAGAGCCTCCGGGCAGACTCCTCATGCGATCCAAATTACGAACGACGCCGACGACAGGCGACCATGACGTGCATGACGGCACCGGCTGGCATCTCCACTCCAGGGATCGGCGGTAGCAGATTTGGTGGGGAGCGATAGTTCCTCGCCAGATGCCTGGGCCATTGGATATCGATTCCCACGATGGCATAATCCCGGAGATACGATTCGAACAGCATATCTCGAAGTTATAAGCAGCGATGGATAGTGCGACCAGCGCTATTTGCGCCGATCGCGCCCTGCCCGATAGCGGAACCGACATTCCGTGTTTATGGAGTAGCGCAAGACGATGGTCACCTCATTCAGTAACGCTACAAGCAACACCCCATTGCGCAGGGTCTGGGTGGTGTTCCCTATACGACTCCTACGTCGATTACACGACGACCGGACCCGGCGATGCGCATGGAAGCTGCCAAGGAGAAAACAACGGACAAAATACTTGCGTTCACTTTATCGATGTAACGAATATCGTCAAGGAGATTATCGCGGTTTCGGGATGGACGAGTTCGTCTGCCATGCGTTTCGTTCTGACGAGCACGAGCGCGACGGGAAGCAATGTCTATGCCGGATTTGAGGATTCTTCCGCTAACTCTTCCAGAGCGGCCACGCTCTTGATCAACCCTCCGTTGCCCACGATCGTTTCCTCCGGGGACTGGGCTTCTCCGACGCCTACTTACCCACTGTCATACCCTCGGGCCATTTGTCTATTCTGCCGGGACGCCCTCTGCGGGATCCGCCACCGAAGCCTCGACCTTGTTTTTGTTCCTTGGCGACTACTACAACTTCGACAGCCAGTCGATCACCCAACCATCGGTGACCGACAGTTGCGGAAACACGTGGAGCATCTTGGCAGGACCCACCGACTGGGCCGGTTATTTCTATTTTCAACGAGGCACGGTTTACTATGTCGAAAACCCTTTGTTTGTCCGGCGGGCGACACACTTACCGTTTATCGGAGCTCCCCGGCCAGCGGAGCCCATCTTTCTTCACTTCCTTCCGTCACGGCCTCGAACCCTTCACAAACCCCTGTCACATCTGCGATCACGAGTCCCGCTCCCGGCCAGGCGACATCCACTGGAACGACCGCTTCCTCACACTTCCTGGCGCCGGGCTGGTTGCGAATTGGATCTTCGGCGACTCTGATGGAGCGGAGACATTCACTCCGCAAGCCGGGTTTACCACGATCTGAATTCGACTCCGACTTACATGACTGCCGCCACGGAAAATGTGGCGTCCTCGGGGTCGTATCAGGACACTTTTACGATCACACCCAATCCGGACGGATGGCAAACGGTGATGATCGGAATACCTTCATCGATTGGCACGCCCACGGTGACCGTGACCCCGGGCGCGTCGAGCGTGAACACGACACAGGCGTTGGGTGTGACAGTCACGGTAAACGCAACCCGACTCCGACCGGCACGGTAACATTAACCGATGGGAGTGGTTACACTTTCCTCGGCCACTACGCTCGGCAGTGGCAGCGCGACCATCACGGTCCCATCCGGCACGCTGACCGCTGGCAACTATACGTTCACGGCCAACTACACGCCCGACACAGCTAGCTCTGGAATCTACAATTCAGCCTCAGGCACGGCTTCATCGCAGGTGACGGTCTCCACTTCAACGCCTACGGTGACGGTCACGCCAACCCCGTCCAGTGTTACTACAGTTCAAGCCGTCAGTGTGACTGTGGGAGTGAGCGGCGGGACGGGTAACCGCACGGCGACAGGATCGGTGACCCTGTCCGGCGGTGGCTACACCTCAGCGGCAACCCGTTAGCAGTGGCAGCGCGACGATCAACATTCCGGCCGGGAAGCTCACATCAGGGACCGACACGCTCACGGCCAGCTACACCCCGGATACAAATGGTTCCGCGTACTTACACCAGCGCCAGCGGTAACGGGCCGGTCGTGGTATCGGCCGTTGCCGACGGTCACGGTGACGCCTGGCGCCTCGAGCATAAACGCAACTCAGCCTTTAATCGGTCACAGTGACCGTCAACGGCGGAACAGGTAACCCGACAGCGACTGGAACGGTAACGCTGAACGGCGGAAGCTATACCTCGGCGGCGACAGCGTTGAGTAAAGCGGCGCGGCGACAATCAACATTCCCGCCGGAACGCTGAGTAAGGGCAACTACACTTTCACCGCTACCTACACTCCTGACCCGAACTGGCTCCTCAGTTTACTCCAGCGCTTCGGGGACGGCATCGACGTCAGTTGCGGTAGGTTTGACCACACCGACGGTGACGGTCACTCCGGGAACGAATGCCATCAGCGTAACGCAACCCCTGAATGTAACTGTCACGGTGGGCGGGGAACTCCCGACACCGACGGGGACGGTAACGCTGACCGGCGGAAGCTACACTTCGACTGCGATTGCCTTGACCACCGTGGAACAGCAACAATTAACATCCCTGCGAACACGTTGTCTCCAGGCGTCTACACGTTCAAGGCCAACTACATTCCCGACTCGGGCAGCGCTTCAGCCTATGCTCGCCGCTTCGGGCACGGCATCGACAACCGTTGCCGTGAGCACGACGCCGACGGTGACAGTGACTCCGGCGCGTCCAGCATCGGCACGACCCAGGCGCTGCTGTCGTGGTGGCCGTAACCGGAGGAGCAGGGAACCCGGTGCCCACTGGAACCGTGATCCTTTCCAGCGGCACTTATACTCAGGCAGCTACGGCACTGAGCAGCGGAACAACGACGATCAACATACCGGCAAGCACGTTGAGCGCGGCGCTAACCTTCGAAGCCACTTACACGCCGGATACTAATATTGCCCCGATTTACACCAGCGCCTCGGGGACGGCAACAACGGCAGTGAACGTGGTAACGCCAACGTATTCGATGTCGGCTACAAATCCGTCGGCGATCAGCACAGGCGGAACGGCAACATCCACTGTCACCGTTAGTTCAACCGAGGCTATTCGGGAACGATCACGCTGACCTGTTCAATTACTCCACCTTCGGGAGGACTGACCTTCCGACGTGCACGGGGGGCTCAGTGAATTACCCGACCAGCACCACGGCCTCCATCACCGTGCAGCAACGGCGGCGAGCGCGGTCCTTGTGCGGCCCGCTTGGGTACTGGAAAGGGATGGGCGGGGGCGGCGGAGCAGTTTTGGCGGTTGTCCTCTTTTTCTGGCTGCCGATCAGGCAGAAGAAGTGGCGCGCGATGCTCGGCGTCCGTTCGGCCTGGTGTTGTTTAGCAGCCTCACCGCCTGTGGCGGCAGTAGCCGTAACAACAACTCGAATCAGCAAACCAATCCAGGCACAAGCTCGGGCCGCTATACGGTCACGATTACCGGAACGGGAAGCGTGTCGACGACGTTCACCTTCAACGTGAATTGATCCAAGGAAATTGCTTTCAAATGTCGATATGTGGAGCGGACGATCGGCGGCCTGCTGGGCACAGGCGGATCAGCAGGCGCCACCTACCTCAGGTCCACGCGCGCGGGTCGGGCACTCCCACCTTCCCCGACCTGTGGGCCACGCGCAGCCTGGGCTGAGCATGATCGCGGGCCGGTCGAGCCGCTTGATGCAGCATAGAGCCGGCGATCACCGGGACGATGGGAGATCGAGCGGACCTACTTTGGTGACCGGGTGACGCCAGAGACGGACGGGACAGTCCGCAGGCGTAACCGCCCCGGATCGCGGGCGCGCCGAATCGCCTGGGAGGCGCGAGGCCGTCATCGGGGCGGGAACGGGAGGACGTTGAAGGCTTCTACTCCCACTCGATGGTGCCCGGGCGGCTTGCGAGGTGACGTCCAGCACGACCCGGTTGACCTCGCTCACCTCGTTGGTGATTCGGGTGGAGATGCGCGCCAGCACGTCGTAGGGCAGCCGGGTCCAGTCGGCGGTCATCGCGTCCTCGCTCGACACCGGGCGCAGCACGACCGGGTGACCGTAGGTGCGGCCGTCGCCCTGCACGCCGACCGAACGCACGTCGGCCAGCAGCACCACCGGGCACTGCCAGATCTCGCGGTCCAGGCCGGCCGCGGAAGCTCGGCGCGCACGATGGCGTCCGCCCGCGCAGCATTTCGAGCCGCTCGGCCGTGACCTCGCCGACGATGCGGATACCCAGCCCGGGGCCGGGGAACGGCTGGCGCCAGACGATCTCGCGCGGGCAGGCCGAGCTCCTCGCCGACCGCCGCACCTCGTCCTTGAACAGCGTGCGCAGCGGCTCGACCAGCTCGAACTGCAGGTCGTCGGGCAGGCCGCCGACGTTGTGGTGGCTCTTGATGTTCGCGGTGCCGGTGCCGCCGCCGGATTCGACCACATCCGGGTACAGCGTGCCCTGCACCAGGAACTCAACGCCTCGCCGTGCTGGCCGGCCGATTACTCCCGGGCGGCCGCTCGAACGCGCGGATGAACTCGCGTCCGATGATCTTGCGCTTCCGCTCGGGTTCGGCCACCCAGCACCAGGGCGTAGACGGAATTCTGCTGGACAAGGCGGCGGTACTCAAGCGCCCGCTTGACGGTGGCCAGCAGCTGATCCCGCTCGAAGGGCTTGAGCAGGTAGTCGTAGGCGCCGTTGCGCATGGCGGTGATCGCGACGCTGATGTCGTGAATGGCGGTCACCATGACCATCGGAGTATCCGGCTGGACTTCGCGAACACGCTCGAGGAGTCCGATGCCGTCGAGGCCGGTCATCATGATGTCGGAAAGGATGAGGTCGTAAGGGGGGTCGCTAACCAGGCGCTGGATTGCTTCCAGGCCATTTGCAGCCAGAACGGGGGAGTAGCTCGATTTTTCGAGCATGGCGGCCATAACAGTCCGCACATAAGGCTCGTCGTCGACAATCAGTATTCGTTCTAACGCCATGTTTCTCCGCGGCTGGACACCTTGGCTATTCATGGAGCATCTTGCCGGCCTGTTTGCAGCCAGGACGGACAGCCGGTGCTGGTTGATCGATCGGCAGACGGGAAAAAGGCAATTCTTTGATTATCTTGAGCAGGGTCCTGGCGGCCGCCGTTAAATTGGAAGAACCATACAACCCAGGCACTGCTTCATACTTCCGCCAGTATATGAACGTCAACTGGATCGGCCCCACGCTGATGCGCTTCGGCACCGAGGAGCAGCAAGACCGTACATTCCACCGATGGCGCGAGGCGAAACCCTCTGGTGCCAGGGTTTCTCCGAGCCGGAGGCAGGGTCCGATCTGGCCTCGCTGCGCACGCGCGCCGAGAAGCATGGCTCGAGCTATCGGATCAACGGCCAGAAAATCTGGACCTCCTACGCACAGCACGCCGAGACGTGCTTTCTGCTGGCGAGAACGGCGCCCGGGCGCGACGGCATCTCGGTGTTTCTCGTGCCGATGGATACACCCGGCATCATCGTGCGCGAGATTCCGAGTCTCATCGGTGAAGGCGACCTTCACGAAGTGTTCTGGGACAATGTGGAAGTGCCGGCGAGTGCGCTGCTCGGCGCGGAAGGACAGGCGTGGGAGATCGCGCGCACGTCGCTGTCGCTGGAGCGCGTCGGCATCCCGCGCTTTGCGCTCGCGACCAAGATGCTGCATCGGGCCGTGTCGATGCTCGAGCAAGCAGGGCGCTTCGGCTACGGGGCGATCGAGCAGGCCGCCCGCGCGCGTGCGACCTGCGAGGCGGCGCGCTTTTACAGCTACAGCATCATCGATCAGAGGCAACATGGAATGCCGACGGGTCCCGAGGCGAGCGCCGCCCGATTCGCCACCGTCATGGCCGAGCGTGCGGTGCACGAGTTCGTGGTGGAGCATGTGCCGGAAGCGTTATCCGGGGGTGAGCCTATGCTGCTCGCACATCATCAGCGCGGCATCGTCGCCGGCATAGCCTCCGGCGCCGCCGAGATTCAACTCAACCTGATCGCCACCGACCTGCTCAAGCTGCCACGGGAGCCGCGCTGATGGATTTCCGGCTCACCGCCGATCAGAGTGCGCTTACCGAGGCCATCGACAAGCTCGCTGTGCAATTCGAGGCCAAGCCCACCGAGTTTCGCGGCTTCGCCCTGCTCGGGCACGAGCTCGACAAGGAATTGGAGGAGGGCCAGTACTTCGATATCGCGCAGGTTCCAGAGCTCGGCTCGCTGTGTGCGGCCATGGCCGTCGAGCGATTGGCGCGCGTGCCGTTCGCGGCGGAGTTCGCGCTGTCCATGCTGGTGCGTCCGCAACTTGCCGGCGAGTGGCCGCGCCCGCTGGCGGTGATCGACAACGGTCGTCCCGGCCGCTTCGTTGCGGCGGCCCGCACGCTCCTGGTCATCGAGGGTGACGGCATCGGACTGGCGCGGCCGGCCGCCGACGATGTCGAGCCGGTCGACTCGTTGTTCGCCTACCCGATGGGGCGCTGGAAGGGCAACGCGCAGACGACCCCGCTAGCGCGCGAAGAGGCAGCGAACGTGCGCAAGTGGCTGCGTGTCGCGCTTGCGTCGGAGGCGAGCGGGCTCGCGCACGCCGCGGTGGCGTCGGTGGTCGATCATCTCAGCCAGCGCAAACAGTTCGGGCGCCCGCTCGGCGCCTTCCAGGCGCTGCGCCATCGAATGGCCGAGTGCGCCGTCCTCGCCGGCGGCGTGCGCTGGCTTGCACTGAAAGCCGCGGATACCGCGGATCCGGGCGACGCGGCGCTCGCAGCACTGCATGCACAGGAGAGCGCCACGCGCATCGTTTACGACATGCATCAGATGCTCGGTGCGATGGGGATGACGCTCGAGCATCCGCTGCACCTGTGGACTTATCGGCTCAAGGCTTTGCTGTCCGATCTCGGCGGACGCGGTGGCCAGGCGCTCGCCGTCGCCGAGGAATGCTTCGGCGACGCGCCCGCTCCGCTCAGCGCGGCCCCTTAGGAAGCCCCAAGACGCGCTCCGCGATGATATTGCGCTGAATCTCGGCGGTGCCGCCGGCGATGGTCTCGGAGAACGCATCCAGATAGTCGTGGCCCCAGCCATGCATGCCGACCACCTCGGGCGCGTCGATGCCGTAAAGGTCGACGGCGGCTGCGGTGACCCGCTGCGCAAACTCGGCGAACGCCAGGCGAATCATGGATCCGCCGGCATCCGGCACGGTGTTCTCGGAGTCGAGCGCAAAGCGATAGGTGGTCGCGCGGATCGATGCGCCTTCGGCCCGTAGCCGCGCGAGCCTCATGCGCATTTCAGGTCGATCGGCGGGACAGTCGGCGAGCAGCTTCTCGACCTTGAGCGTGAGCCCGATCAGCAAGGCAAGTGCGGCAGTCCCGCGCTCGAAGCTGAGCGTCGACATCGCGGTCCCCCAGCCGTTGTTCAAGCCGCCGACGACATTGGACAAAGGCACGCGCACGGAGTCGTAGAATACTTCACAGTATTTGCGCGGTCCCGCCATGGTGCGAATCGGACGTACCGTGATTCCCTTGGTGCTCATGGGACAGATGACCCAGGAGAGTGCCGACGAGGTGCGTGCCGCGGGATCGGTCCGGATCAGCAGTTCCTGCCAGTCTGCAATATCGGCGAAGCTCGACCAGATCTTTTGCCCGTCGATGACGAGCTCGTCCCCCTCGACCCGGCCGCGTGTCCTCAGGCTCGCGAGATCCGATCCCGCACCGGGCTCCGAAAAGCCCTGGCACCAGATGACCTCGCCTGCGAGGATTCTCGGCAAATGATAGGCCTTCTGCCCGGGAGTGCCGCATGCGATCAAGGTGGGTCCCGCGTGATTCAACCCGACGAACGACGCGTTGAGCGGGGAGGGCGCGCCGGCCCGCGCGTATTCCTCGAACCACACGATCTGCTCGAGCACCGACAGACCGCGGCCGCCCACCTCCTTCGGCCACGCAATTCCCGCCCAACCCCCGCCGGCCTGTGCTTTCTGCCAGGAGAGAACGAAGTCGCGCGAGGCCGGGCCCATCCTCGGGCGCCAACTCGGCAGGCACGTTGGCTTCCAGCCACGCGCGTGCCTGCCGTCGAAACGTGGAAATCGAATCGGACATAAAGACGGGTCGCGCTCCTTGCCCTCAGCTCTTCCGAGCCTGCGGCGATGTCGGCGCGGCGAGCGCCGCGCGGATCTGATGCTTCAATACTTTTCCTGCATCGTTCTTGGGCAGCGCGTCCCAGAGCACGACTTGCTCGGGGATCTTGAATTTGGCGACGCCCTGCGCGTCGAGGAACGCACCCAGGCTCGCGACCTCCGGTCCCGGCGGATTGCGCGATACGATCACCGCGCACGCACGCTCGCCGGTGCGCGCATCGGGCAGACCGACGATGGCGATTTCCGCAATGTCCGGATGGCCGATGAGAATATCCTCGACCTCCTTGGGGGATATATTCTCGCCGTTGCGAATGATGATGTCCTTTGCCCGACCGGTCACCACGAGATAGCGGCCATCCACCCAGCGGGCGAGGTCGCCGGTGCGGAAATAACCTTCCGGATCGAATGTCTCCGCTTCATCTTCGGGATGCAGGTAACCGACCAACATCTGCGGAGCGCGCGCGAGGATCTCGCCTTCGCCCGCGGGCGCCGCGTTGTTATCGATCAACTTGACCTCGGCGAGACCCGGGCGGCCATCGGTATCGGCAGCGTGCGCGGCGTCTTGCGCTCGCGTTACGCCGACTGTCGTGACGGGCACTTCGGTGGACCCATAGACGCGCGTGACCACGGCGCGCTCGAAATAAGCGGTGGCATTGCGTATCAGGGAGGGTGGCACCGACGCGCCGCCGCATACGAACACCTTGAGCCGTGGCAGCCGCGTCGCCGCGCGCCGCGCGGCGGCAAGCAGCTGCTCGAGAAAGGGCGTCGCGCCGGCCATGTGCGTGCACCCCTCTGCGTCCATGAGCCTGACGGCCTCATCCGCATCCCAGCGGTCCATGAGCACGGCCGTCGTGCCCAGGAGGAGCGGCGATTCGAAGGCATAGATTGAGCCGCCGATATGCGCGATCGGCGACGGGACCAGGAACTTATCGCCGCGCTCGATCAGCCAATGCTCGCGCAACTGGTGGATCAGCGCGTGGATCGAGTTGTGACTGTGCAGCACTCCTTTGGGGCGTCCGGTCGTTCCGGAGGTGTAGAGCACCATTCTCACGGCGTCTGCCTCGATCGCCGGCAGCGCTTGCGGCGTCCGCGTCTCCTCGAGCAGTACGTCCCACGAGGTATGGCCTCTCGCTTCGCCGCGCAGCACCACCACCTCCGGCGGCGTGCCGAGCTGCCGTACGACGCGGGTGAGCATCGCCGCGTAGTCTTGCTGGCGCAATGCCGAGGGCACGAAGATCATCCGTGTCTCTACATCGTTCAAGATGAACGCGAGCTCGCGATCGCGCAGCGATGGCAGGATCGGATTCACCACCATCCCCGCCAACGTCGCGGCCAGATAAAGCACGGCCGCCTCGTGCCAGTTTGGCAGCATGAAAGACACGACGCTCCCCGGCGACGCCCGGACCAGCATCGCTTGTGCCAGGGTCATCGCCTGTGCATGCAGCGTTTTGCAGTCGAGTCGCGAGCTGCCGTCGACCAGCAGCACGCGTTGCGGGGTGTCTCTCGCGGCTGCGTGGAGCGCATCGGCGAGCGTGTCGCGGGTCCACAGGCCGCGGCCGTAGGCGCTCGCGGCACGCTCCTCGCTCCAGCGAATCGAATGACCACCGATCAGTCTTCGACCGCTTTTCAAGTCATCTGGCATGGGTCGTCGTCACGGAAGGCTAGCGAACGGCCGCCGTCGGCGCCAACCAGATTTCACGCACGTTGACGTTAGGAGGTTGCTTGAGCGCGTACAGAATCGCGTTCGCGACATCCTCGGCGCGCATATTGCCTTGCTTGGTGATGTGTTGAGTCATCGTGGCGCGGTCAGATGCGTCCGGTATGCTCTCGTGCACCTCCGTGGTGGTGGCGCCCGGCTCCACGATGGTCACGCGAATGCCGAGCTCGGCAACCTCCTGGCGCAGCGTTTCGCAGAACGCATTCACCGCGTGTTTACTCGCCGTATAGCCGCTGTGGCGGGTGCCGACGTAGCGACCGGCCGTGGACGAGACAGTGACGATGTGCCCATCGCGGCGCGCTCGCATGCCGGGCAGCACTCCCTGGGAGAGGTACATCGCCGCCAACAGGTTGATGTCGATCTGCTCGCGCCAGGCGGCAGGATCGGCGGTCTCAACGCTGCCCGGACGCACGATGCCGGCGCCGTTGACGAGGACGTCGATCCGCCCGTGGCGCGCCAGAACATCCGTCACGACTTTGCGCGCCTCGGACTCGCGCGCGATGTCCGCGGGAAAGGCGGCCGCGCGGTGCCCGGCGGCCTGGATGCGTTTCACCAGATCATCCAATCGATCAGCGCGCCGCGCGACGACGGCGACCAGGGCCCCCTCGCGCGCGAGCAGCTCCGCGGTGGCGGCGCCGATGCCGGAGGAGGCGCCCGTGACGAGAGCAACGCGGTCTTTCACTTCGAGGTCTCCATGCGAGAGTAAAGCAGCCGAATCAGCTTACCAGCCGATCCGGCTGCTCGAGGACGCCGCGGAACGCATTCAGCCATTTCGCCCCGATGACCCCGTCGATCACTCGATGATCGCAAGTCAGCGTGACGTTGATCGCTGTAACGGCGCGCAGTGGCTCGCCTGCGATCAAGCCCGCCTTGGCGGCGCCGATCGACAGGATGGCGGCATGCGGCGGATTGATGATCGAAGCGAAGCTCGTGATGCCGAACATCCCCAGATTGGAGACCGTGAACGTGCCGCCAACGTATTCGTCGGCTTGCAGTCGTTGCGCGCGGGCGCGTTGCCTCAGGTCTTGCGCTTCGGCGGATATGCGGGCGATCCCCTTCTCTTCGGCCGCGAACACGATCGGCGTCATGAGACCAAAGTCCGTGGCGACGGCCACCGCGATGTCGGCGTGGCGGTGACGCACGAAGCCGAGCGGCGTATAGCTCGAGTTGACCGCCGGAACCTCTTGCAGCGCGAGGGCACAGGCCTTGATCATGAGATCGTTCACGGAGATGGGGGCGTCGGCCGCGCTGTTGTAACTGCGGCGCAGCGCGAGCAGCGGATCGACTGCGATGTCCATCGACAGAGGGAACGTGGGGATCTGCGCTGCCTCGGTCAGCCGCGCGGCGATGAATTTCTGAATCCGGTTCAACGGCTCGAGCGTGTAGGTACCGCGCCGGATCGCAAGGGCCTCGAGCTTGGCGGCGACTTCCTCGGAAAGCTCTATTGCCATGAGCCCGCCTCGGCGATACGGCGATTCGCGGCCTCGAGACCGCCCGCGAGCGTGATCAGAAGTTGGGCGCGCTTCAGCAAAAGGTGCGGATCCGCCTCGTCGCTGAAACCGATCCCACCGTGGATCTGAATGTTCTTTGCGGCGTTCTCGAGCGCCGCCGACCCCGCTATCCACAGAGCACACTCGACTTGCAAGGCCGCATCGGCGCGCCGGTCGTCGACGGCGACCGCGGCAAAGCTCACTTGATCGCGGGCGCAGCTCGCGGAGATGGCCATATTCGCGCAGTGGTGCTTGACGGCCTGGAAGCTGCCGATCGCACGGCCGAATTGCTCGCGCGTGCCCGCGTAGGAGACCCCCATATCGAGCGCGGCTGCAGCGATGCCCGAAAGCGCGGCCGCATCGATCAATCGCAACCGCAGCAGCTGCGAGTCGTCGAAGCGCGCGAGCGGCTCTCCAAACAAGTCGCATTCGCTCAAGTCGGCGAGCCAGAGCCGGCGGTCGAGGGGACGCGACGCGGCGGAACCTGTCGCGACGGAGTCCGTCGCGTAGATGCCGGCTGCGCTGGGCCCGCGCACGAGCACGAAATCGGCGGCACCGTCTTCCACGACGACCGTGCGATCCCCGCGCCGCAAGCCTGCGGCAATCCGCCCTCCTTTGAATCCGGCGGCGCCGGCGATCGGCGCCGCATGCGCCGCGCCCAGGGTTGCGAGCACCGAGGGAGCCGCCAGTTGCCGGCCGAGCGCCATCGCGATCAACGCCTCCTCGACGGCACCGAGGCCGCTGCCGCCGGCTTCTTCGCTTGCCGTGATGCCGAAGACGCCGATCTCGTCGAGGCTCGACCACGTCCGACCGTCCTCCGTGGAGGAAGCGTGCAGTCGCGAGATCGGCAGGAGCGATGCGAGCGATTCCTCGATCGTGCTCGCCAGCGCAAGCTGATCGGGGCTAGGATGGTAACGGATGGCGGATTCCACGAATGAACCTCTGGTCGGGCCGAGTTACTATACGACAGTGCTGTTAGTCATCAAAGGCGACGGAGCGTGATCGGCGCGGATCCGCTCGATCTCGGCGGGCAAATCGCCTTCGTCAGCGGCGCAGGACAGGGAGCGGGCCGCGCCATCGCGCTTGCCCTTGCACGGCACAACGCCGGTGGCGTGGCGGTGAATGATTTCGTTGCCGAACGCGCGCACGCGGTGGTCGAAGAGATCGGCGCGCTGGGCGTACGCGCGATGGCGGCGCCGGCCGATGTCGGCGATCACGCCGCGGTGGAGCGCGCCATGCGCGCCGTGGAAGCCAAGCTCGGATCGATCACCTTGCTCGTGAACAATGCCGGCAACGCGGGTCCCGAGGCGTCGATGGGGCTGTCTCCGCCGTTCTGGGAGAGCCAGCCCAAAGACTGGGATCGCTATTTCCGGACCAATCTGCAGGGCGTGATGAATTGCTGTCACGTCGCACTGCCGGGGATGATCGCACAAGGCACGGGCAGGGTCGTGACCGTCGTTTCGGACGCGGGTCGCGTCGGCGAGGCAGGGCTCGTGGCCTACTCGGCGGCCAAGGCCGGAGCTGCCGGCTTCGTGCGTGCGATTGCGAAGGAGGTGGGCCGTTACGGCATCACGTCGAACGCGATCTCTCTATCGACGCTGGAGCCGCAGATGGCGGAACCGGCCAAAGCGGAGTTTCTCGCCGGCGATCACGCCAAGGCTCGCTTGTCGCGCTATGTGATCCGGCGTTTCGGCAAGCCCGACGACGTCGCCTACATGGCGCTGTTCCTCTGCTCGAATGCAGCGTCCTGGATCACCGGACAGACCTACCCCGTCAACGGCGGATATTCGTTCGCGCAATGAAAGGAGAGCACTCGTGGCAACGCGCTATGCGGGCAGGCTGGTCTTGATCACGGGAGCAGGTGGCGGGCTCGGGCGGGCGCTCGCGCTCGGCTTCGCGCGCGAGGGCGCGCGGCTGATCCTGACGGACGTCGATGAGCCGGGGATGCAAGAGACGGCGACGCTTGCGGGCAAGGAGGGCGCAGTCAGCTCGACCCACCGTGTGGACCTCGGTATCGAGGCCGAGATCAAGGAATTCGGCGCCCGTATTTGCAAGGCGCACTCCCGTATCGACGTGCTCTACAACAACGCCGGCATTGCCTATGGAGAGATCAACCATGGGTTCGAGACGCTGAGTCAGGAGAAGTGGCTCCGATACCTCGCGATCAACAGCATCGCGCCCCTGCTGCTGGCACAGTCGATTCGCAGCTCCCTCGCGAGTGCCAAGGGCGTGATCTTGAACCAGTCGTCCATGGCGAGCTACGTTCCCGCGTCGGCCTACGGCGTCACCAAGGCGACTCTCAACTCCATGACCTACGGCATGGCGCACGTGTTTGCCAAGGACGGCATCCGGGTCAACGCGATCGCGCCCGGACTCATGGAAACACCGGCGAACAAAGCCTCCCTACCCGCGGAGACCTACGCCCGTGTGCAAAGCACGCAATTGCTGAAGGCCAACGGCACGGCCGAGGACATCGTGGCGCTGGCGCTATTTCTCGCCTCCGACGAGGCGCGCTTCATCGATTGCGAGATCGTCAGCTGCGATGCCGGCAGCTCGATCCGCGGTTGGCGTCACTGAAGACGGCGGGCGGCGAGCTCGCGCAACGGCGCGAGCTTGACCTTGCTCGATCCGGTCATCGTAACATCGCTTTCCTGCATGAACAGAACTCGCCGCGGCACCTTGTAGCTCGAAAGGCGCTTCGCGACGAACGCCCGCACGGCTTCCTCGTCCAGGCTCACCCCTGATTCAGGGACGATGCAGGCAACCACCATTTCGCCGAGCGTGTCATGCGGGATGCCTACCGTCGCGGCAATCTTGACCCCCGGGACGTCGGCGAGGACCGCGTCGATCTCGAGAGGTGAGACGTTGGCGCCGCCCGTCTTGATGATGTCGTTCAAACGTCCCTGCCAGTGAAGCCTGCCCTGGGAATCGACAAATCCACCGTCGCCGGTCCAGAAAAAGCCCTCCGGGTCGAACACGTCTTCCGCAGGCACCCGCAAGTAGCCGAGCATCAAGGTGGGACCCTTGACGGCAATCTCGCCGGCCTCATTTCTGGGCAGCACTCGGCCGGACATGGGATCTATGATGCGGATGGTGTTGCCCGGTAAGGGCACGCCATGGTTGTCCGCGGCGACCTCGGCTGGCGTGCCGCTCGGATGCACCGTCACCAGAGTGAAGGTCTCCGTGCTGCCGTACGCTGACATGGGCTCCTGCCAATCGGACTTCACGGTGGGGTGATTGCGTGTCGGCAAACGTTCGCCCACGTAATGCAGGGAGCTCAGGTCGACCTCGTTCCACGCGGGATCGGCGACCAGCCGCGCCCACTGATGAGGCCAACCAATCGGCATGGTGACGCGCTCAGTCTGCATGAGCCGCAGCGCCTCAGCGGTATCGAAATGACGTTGCAATACCAAGCATCCGCCGGCAGCCAGCGTCGAGCCCAAAGCCATCGCGAAATTGCCCGACCAGAAGAAACCGTTCGCGCTCCAGGTGCGCACATCGGGATCCAGCGCGAAGATATGCCGCCATCGCCAGCACATCAGCGCCGCAGCGCGGTGCGCGTGCACGATGGCCTTAGGCTTCGCGGTCGTGCCCGAAGAAAAGAACACCAGCCCGCGATCCGTCGGCGCGATCTCGGCGCCGACGGCTTCCAATAACGCCGCCGGCGCAAGGTTGTTCTTCAGGAAGTCCGGCCAGCTCTCGCAGGCGCCGGCGGGCGCATCATCGATGCAAATCGCGCGGCGCAGGAACGGCAGCCGCGTGGATCGCACCTCGGGCTGCGCCTGTGCGAGCTCGGGGCAAATCTGCAGGAGCTCCGCGGCGAAATCCCGGCCGATCACCGAGCGCTCGAAGATCAGCACCGCAACATCGCCGATGCGCAGCTGATATTCGAGCTCTGGCCCCTTGGCGAACGTGCTCAGGGCGACACAGGTGCCGCCGGCCATCGCGATGCCGAACATGACGGTGACCCATTCCGGCCGATTGGTCGCAAGCAATCCGACGCGTGTCTCCTTGGTCACACCGCGCGCGATCAGCGCCCGTGCGACCAGGCTGGCCTCTTGCCAAACATCCGCGTACGAGCGCCTGATGACGGGCCCTGCGGGCGGGTGGAAGACCAGCGCCTCCTTGTCGCCATTGGCGCGGCAAACCTCGCGCAGAAATCCGCCGAGGGTCAGTGCACCCACGGACTCATCGGCAAGAGGAACGCCTCGAATCGTCGAATCCCCGGGATGATGCATAAAACCTATCCGCGGTGGTACATGCGTGCGCGCACGGCTGCATCGAGCGGTGGCGTGCCCGGTTCCAGCGCCACGGCAAACGATTTGAACGCCATCGCGAGCACGTCGTAGCAACCCACGGTGAACACCAGATCAAGCAGCTGCTGCGCGTTGAAGTGCTGAGCGAGACGCGCGTAAGTCGCCTCGCAGATGCAGGCGTCCGCGTGCAGCTCGTCCACCGCGCGCACCAAGTCGGCATCGAGGGGATCCCAGCCGGGGGCGTCGGGGCCCTGCTGGACGCGCTCGAGCTCCGCGTCGCTCAAGCCTGCGCGCGCCCCCAGCACCAGATGTTGAATGAACTCGTACTCGGCTTGCCGCAGCCAGCCGATGCGCAAGATCAACAGCTCACGGATGCGCTTGGATAGGCTGCTCGCCACCGAGATATGGTTGTTGAAGGTCAGAAATGCCTTGGCGAGCGCGGGATGACGCAGCATCGTGCCGAGCGCGTTCATACCGCCGGGAGACTCCCCGAGCCGATGGCGCGACAAGACGAAGTCGCGGCCGTTCGGAAAGGCGCTGACCGCCTCGAAGACCTCACCGGTCCATTCGGGAGGCAGCACGGGCGAGATGCGGGGTCTCACCATGTCAGTCGGCGCGCAAATACCGATCGAGCTCCTGATGCATGTTCAGGATGATCTTCTCCTGATCCTCCGCGAGCCAGGTGTGCTCGAGCCCATGCGCGTGCATGCCTTTCTGCATGCGCGGGATATTGCTCAAGTCCTGCCGCGGAATGAGCAGGACCTGATCGGGATCTTGAAGATCGGTCACGGTCTCCATGGTCGGCCGCGGCGGCTTGGTCGCGGCGGGCAGTGTGCGGGTGGACAGAATCTCGAAGGTGCAGCTGTCGGGGTCGGAGCCGTTGGGCCGCACGCGGTAGATCATCGCATTGCCCGCCTGCGGCAGAATCATCAGGTTCGGGAAAATAAAAACCGCGCCACCCCACATGCCCAAAATTTCAGGCACGAGCTTGGGCATCGGCCGCTGGCGAGCCGCCGCATCCGCGTACAGGGCTTTCACATACTCGCCACCCAGGGTCGAGTCGGCCGGGATGGGCTTGCCGCGAAGTGACAGCAAGACGTCGATGTCATCCTGCAGCACCATCGCATCCATACCATCGACCAGCAGTTTCAGCCGCGCGGCCATCGCTTCTAGCGGGTCTCCTTTGAGCTCGTTGACATGGCCGGCCATCGGGGTTTTCTTGCCGCCATAGAAGGCGCCGTGGCCATGCGCGTATGCGGCGTAGGTGACATAACGATGGGTGAACTCGGCATTGTCGCGTTTGCCGAGAATCACGTCGGCCCCGCCTTTTTCCAGTTGCGGATGAGTCGCCGGCACGTGGAACGCCTCGAAGAAGGCTTCTTGCGCCACTTTCCAGTTGGCCGGCACTGGAAACGATTTCCACCAGTAGTGATGCATGTCGCCGATGGCGAGGCCCTCGACCGCATCTCGCACGGGTGCGATGAAGTCATCGAACGGCTCGGCGTTCGGATCCATGTTGATAAATACGAAGCCGGCGAACAGCGCGACCTTGACCTCCTTGAGGGCAACGTCGCTATCGCGCAACTGGCCGTTCTTGAATTCCTGCCGCTCCAGCACGAACTGATTCTCGCCGGCGAGATTCCAGCGCCAGCCGTGGAAGGGGCACATGATCCGGCAACTCGGAAACGTCCCCGTCCCCTTGCCCAACGCGGTGCCGCGATGCGGGCAGGCATTGTAGTAGGCCTTAACGGTTTTCTCGTCGACGCGCACGACCAGGATCGACTGATCGCCGATGTCGTAAACGGTGTAGTCGCCGGTCCCGGGTATTTCGTCGAGCCGCGCAGCCGGCTGCCACACGCGACTCCACAGGCGTTCGTATTCCAGACGCATAAAGCGAGGGTCGATGTAACGGCCGGTGCTGATGCCGTGCGGCAATGTGTTCCAGCTGGGTGGCCACTCCGCGCCGCTACCGGCGATGGAGCTCTTGCGGGCCGCTCGACGAGATAGTTCGCTCATATCGATCTCCGGTATCAGGGCGCCTTACGATGAGATCCGTCCCCGGTCCTATTCTAGGGGGATGGAATGCCGCCAATCTACCCGCAGCTTCCTTGCGCCATTGCGCAGCCAGCTCTGCTGCCGGTAAGCCAGGTTACTATGGTAGCTTAGGATGGGTGTAGATTGCCGGGATACGGCAAAGTCACCTACTCTGGAGGCTGGCGCAGGGGGCTGCTGCGCTGCAGAGGAGAATTCAGATGACCCGACTTTCCAAATTGCCAGTGCAGGATTGGGACAGCGATCTGCGCGCGCTCACTCAAGCGGAGCACGCGACACCGCTCGAGCAAGGAATGACGCGGGTGCTGGCGCATTCCCCGGAAGTGGCCAAGGCCGTCGTGCGGTTTGGAGGGGCGCTGTTCCAAAGCACGCGCCTGCCGCGCCGTTTGCTCGAGCTCGTGCGTTTACGCATCGCCTTCCACAATCAGTGCCGCAGCTGCATGGCGATCCGCTATCAATCCGCCATCGACGACGGCTTGACGGAGGGCATGGTGTGCTCGCTCGAAAAGCCACTCGATGCACCCGATCTTAGCGACGCCGAAAAGGCGGCGCTCGCCTACGCCGACATTTCATCGACCGATCATTTCTCGATCGACGATCGCACGTTCTCGAATCTGCAGCGGTTCTTCAGCGAGGCCGAGATCGTCGAGCTCGGCGCCTTCATCGCCTATTTCATCGGTTTCGGCAGGCTCGCCGCCAGCATGGATATGATCGAGGAGCTGCCCCCCGTGTTTCAGGACAAGTCCGAGAAGGCCGCGCCCTGGCTGCAGGACGGCGTCCGGCTGCGAGGTTGAGCAAATGCGTCTGCCCAACAAGATTGCCGTCATTACCGGCGCCGGCTCAGGGATGGGTAAGGCCATGGCGGAGTTATTCGCCGCCGAAGGCGCCAAGGTCGTCTGCGCGGATATCAGCGGTCAGCAAAACGACGTGGCGGCCGCCATCGGCAAGGCGGCCATCGCGGTGCACGCCGACGTGGGGGACGAGGCGAGCGTTCGCGGCATGATTGCCGCCGCTGAGGAGAAGTTCGGCCGTCTCGACATCCTCGTCAACAACGCCGGCTTCGGCGGCAAAATGGCGCCTCTGCATGAGCAGACGGCGGACAGCTGGGATCGCGTGCATGCGGTGAACGTCAGGGGCGTCTTCCTCTGCATGAAATACGGCATCGTGTCGATGCTGAAGACCGGCGGCGGCTCGATCGTGAACATCGCCTCGGCCGCCGGCGTCGTCGGCTGGAAGCATCACAGCATCTATGGTGCCGCCAAGGCCGGCGTGAACCAGCTGACCAAGACCGGCGCACTCGACTACGCGGGCAACAACATACGCATCAATGCCATCGAGCCGGGCACCATCTGGACCGGCCTCGTTCCCCGGTCCAAGGAGCATCCGGAGCCGCCGCCGGGAGTGGCCCGGCTTCCGGGTATCCCCCTCGACCGCTGGGGCCTCGCGCGCGAGATCGCTGCGGCGGCACTGTTTTTGGCGAGCGATGAAGCCTCCTACGTCACCGGTGTGCTGCTGCCGGTGGACGGTGGTTTTTGCATCGGTTTTTCCGGCATGGGCGCGGAAAATAGCGGCGCCGCCACAGGCTGACGATGAGCCCGGCCTCGCCGTGACGGTGGATGAGATGATCGCCCGGGAGTGCATTCGCCAAACGATGGCGCGCTACACCATGGCGGGCGATCGATTACGGAGCGACGAATTCGTGGCAGTGTTCACCGACGATGCGGTGCTCGAGACGGAACGGGTGCCTGAAGCGGATGCCTTTCGCTGTGAGGGCCGGCAGGCGATTGGCGAATGGTTCGGCCGCTGGCGCTCGCGCGATCACGCGCCTTCCGCGCAACGCGCGACATTCATACGACATCATTTATCCACCTCGGAAGTCGAGTTCAGCGGCCCGGATACGGCCCGGGCCCGCACTTACTGGGTGGCCTACAGCGACATCGGCCCCGATCACTGCGGCTACTATGTCGACGTTTTTCGAAAGGCGGGCGAGCAGTGGTTGATCGCACACCGCAAGGTACGCCTCGATTGGCGCGCGCCGCACAGCCTGTACCAGACCGCAATCGCAACTCTATGAGAGCCTCAATATGAAGAACCTCGAATACACCAACGGAAAAACCAAGTTCATCGGCTATCTCGCCGGCGAAGACGGCGGAGCCGGGCGGCGACCGGGCGTCGTTGTCTTTCCCGAAGCCTTTGGGCTTGGCGATCACGCCAAGAAGCGCGCCGATCGTCTCGCTCAGCTCGGCTACGTGGCGCTCGCGGCGGATATCAACGGCGAGGGCGCCATGTACAACGACATGGCGCAGCTCGGTCCCCTCATTCAATCGTTTTACGAGGATCGATCCGAGTGGCGCTCGCGGGCGCATGCGGCATTGGAAGCGTTGCGTGCGCAACCGGGTGTGGATGGGTCGCGCGTCGCCGCCATTGGCTACTGCTTCGGCGGAACGACCGCATTGGAGCTCGCGCGCAGCGGCGCGCCGCTCGCGGCGATTGCCACCTTTCATGCAGGACTCATCGCCGAGCTGCCCGAGGACGCCGGACGGATTCGCGCCAAAGTGCTCATAAATCACGGCGCAGAGGATCCGCTGGTGAAGAAAGAGATCATCGACGAAGTGATGACGGAGCTCAGGCGCGACAAAGTCGATTGGCAGGTTGTTTTTTACGGCAATGCCGTCCACAGCTTCACCAATCCGGAGGCGGATGCGCGCCAAGTGCCTGCTCTCAAGTACGACAAGAAGGCCGACGAGCGTTCCTGGCTTCTGATGCGTCATCTGTTCGAGGAGGCCTTCGGCTGACAATGTCTGCGCAGGCGGGAACAGCGATCGATGACTTCGGGGGACTGATCGACTGGTCCGGTTTGAATGCCTGGATCGCCGGCCGGCAGCTTCCCGGCGCGGGTCCGGTAACCGCCGCGCGCAAATTGACCGGCGGGGTGCAGAACAACGTCTTCCTGCTCGAACGCGGCGGCGAATCCCTGGTACTGCGGCGACCTTCCAAGCACCTGCGCGCCAACAGCAACGAGACCATGCTGCGCGAGGCGCGGATTCTCGACGCCCTCGCGGGAAGCGCCGTGCCGCATCCGACCGTGTACGCGGTGTGCGATGACCCTCGGGTCATCGGCGCGTGCTTTTATCTGATGTCGCGGCTCGAGGGCTTTGCGCCGAGCGGTCAGCTGCCGGGCCGTTACGCCATCGAGGCGAACTGGCGGCGCAGCATGGGTGAGGAGCTCGTGCGCGCAGCCGCCGCACTCGCTGCCGTCGATCCGGGGGCCGTGGGATTGCAGGGACTCGGTAAGCCAGACGACTGGCACGAGCGACAAGTGGGACGCTGGCGCTCGCAACTCGACGGATATCGCGACCTACCCAACTATGACGCGGGGGGATTGCCACACGTCGAGGAGGTGGGGCGCTGGCTATCCGATCATCTGCCGCAGGATCGGCGCATCGGCCTCATTCACGGCGATTTCCAATTCGCCAACGTTCTTTTCTCGCTTCACTCACCGCGGATCTCGGGTGTGGTGGATTGGGAGCTCGCGACCCTTGGCGATCCGCTGCTCGATCTCGGCTGGGTGCTCGGCAGCTGGTGGGAGACGGGCGACCCCGACGGCAAGCGGCCATTGGTCGCCCCGTGGGAGGATTTCATGGCGCGCGCGGAACTGGCGCATCTCTATGGCGAGATCACCGGGCGCAGCCTCGATGAGCTGCCTTGGTATTTCGCGCTCGCCTGTTACAAGCTCGCCTGCCTGCTCGAGGGAACCTACGCCCGCGGAAAGACCGGCCAGATGCCGGCTCACATCGGCGAGCAGATCCGCGCCTATGCGATCTGGCAAATGCGCAAGGCCATGCAAATCATCGCGAGCTGACCCGGCCTGCAGCATTGCGGCCGGCCTTCGACACAGATCGCGGTTGTGGCCGTGCGATGCGCGCAGGACACTAGCGTCAGCCGGACCCCGATTCCGGCCCGAGGGGGACATATGGCAAAAGGCCTTTTCGATTTGAGCGGCAAAGTGGCGGTCGTAACCGGGGGCAACAGCGGACTCGGCTTGGGATTCGCCCGCGGCATCGCCAAGCAGGGCGGCGACGTCGTGATTTGGGGCCGCTCCGCGGACAAGAACGCCGCCGCAAAGAAAGAGCTCGAAGGCTTCGGCGTGCGCGTGCAAGCGCGGCAGGTGGACGTTGCCGCCGAGGAGCAAGTGCTGGCCGGCTACGAGGCGCTCATGGACGAATTCGGCCGCCTCGACTGCGTCATCGCCAACGCGGGGCTGCCGCCGCCTCGTTCGAATTCCATCCTCGAGCTATCGACCCAGGATTACCATGCGTTTCTCGACGTCAGCATGCATGGGGCCTTTTATACGCTGCGCGAGGGCGCGAGGCTGATGGTCAAGCGCGCGCAGGCCGGCGAGCCCGGCGGCTCGCTGGTGTTCTGCGGGAGCCTGTCGATGTTCGCAGGCCTTGCGGGCAAGGGTCATTACGCCGCCGCAAAGGCCGGTATCGGCGCAATGATCCGCTCGATGGCCGTCGAGTTCGGCAAATACGGCATTCGCGCCAACTCCATCGCTCCCGGCTACATCAAGACCGGCATGACGGGGGAGAACTCGGAGCTCAATCAAGTGGACAAGTACTTCGCCTCCCTGACCCCGATTCCGCGGCCGGGCTATACGGCGGATTTCGAGGCGGTTGCCGCGTATCTGGCAAGCGATGCCTCCTCGTTTCATAGCGGCGATACGCTGGTGATCGATGGAGCTTTTTTGGTCAATCTTTGATCGGGCGATTGGGTTGGATTCAAGGAGCCGATGCTATGGGCCGCATTCTCAACATTCACGGAGTCGATGACGTCAGGCTCGATCCCATCGAATCACCGCGTCCGGGCAACTCGGATGTCATCGTCAAAGTGAAGGCCTGCGGCGTCTGCGGGAGCGATCTCTCCTACATCAAGATCGGCGGTATCCATCGAAAGCCCGGTGGCGTCACACCCATCGGCCATGAGGCCGCCGGCGAGGTGATCGAAGTGGGGAGCGGTGTGAAGGGCGTTTCCGTCGGGCAGCGGGTCATCATCAACCCGATGAACACACCGAGCTATATCGGCAGCGGCGGTTCGGAGGGCGCCTTTACCGAGGAGCTTCTGGTCAGGGACGCGCGCGTGGGCGACAGCCTCCTTCCCATCCCGAAGGATCTGCCGTACGAGGTCGCCGCGCTGACAGAGCCGCTGTCGGTTGCATTGCATGGCGTCAACCGCGCGCAGGCCAGGCCCGGGGACAAAGTGGTCGTATTCGGCTGCGGTCCCATCGGACTCGGCATGGTGTTGTGGTTGAAGGACCGCGGCGTCGAGGACGTCGTTGCGCTTGACCTCGCGCCTGAGCGGCTTGAGCGAGCACGAGCCTTAGGTGCACGCGCCGTGATCAATCCGGCAAAGGAGGATGTTCGGGCGCGGCTGCGTGAGCTGCACGGACCGGCGCGCGTGTTCAGCCGCGAAGCCGTGGGGAGCGATGCCTACATCGATGCCGCCGGCGCGCCGAACATTCTTTCCGATGTCGTGAACATGGCGAAGCCGCACGCGCGCCTGGTCGTCACTGCGGCCTACATGAAGCCGGTCTCTCTCGATCTCGGTGCGATGTTGACCACCGAGATGACCATCACCACCGCGGTCGGCTACCCGACCGAGATGCCCGACGTGATCGCCGCGCTACCGCGCCTGCGCGAGATCGTGGGCAGCCTCATCAGCCACCGCTTCCCCTTCGACAAGGTTCTCGATGCGCTCAGCATGGCCGGCACGGCCGGCTCCGCCAAGGTGATGGTCAATTTCGAAGGTGCCGCGAGGTGAGTGCGGCTGACGACGCCAAGCCGCCGTTGGCGGGCCTGGTCCTCGCCGGTGATCAGCAGCAGGAAGCGCAGGCGATCACCGATTTCATCTTCATGGCGAAGGATATTTCCAATGCCTACCTGGTGACGACCGCCGCGGGCGATGTCATGGTCAACACCGGATTCATGGACCATGCGCAGCGGACCAAGAGTCTGCTGGCGCCGCATCGCACGGGGCCGCTGCGCTACATCATCCTGACGCAGGCGCACGCCGATCATTACGGCGGCGTGCCGGCGATGCTCGAGCCGGAGACGCAGGTGATCGCGGAACACCGGTTCGTCGATACCTGGCAATATTTCAACAAGCTCGCTCCGTATCTCGGCCGTCGTTCGCGCAAGCTCTGGGCCAGCACGATCAAACGCGCCGCGAATCCGCCGCCGCCGCCCGAGGTCGTGCCGCACATCACGGTCGATCGACGGCATGCGTTCGATCTCGGCGGCCGGCGCTTCGAGGCGATTTCGACGCCGGGCGGAGAGGCGCCCGATTCGCTCACCGTTTGGATGCCGCAGGAGCGGATTGCCTTCACCGGTAATCTATTCGGCCCGGTGTTCCTGTCCATGCCCAACCTGTGCACCATACGCGGCGACAAGCCGCGCTCCGTGGAGCGGTATCTCAGCTCGCTCGACAGTGTGCGTGGTCTCGGTGCCGAGGTGCTCATTACCGGTCACGGGGAGCCGATCCGCGGCGCCGCGAAAATCCGTGCCGATCTCGACAAGATGCATGCCGCAGTTTCCTATGTGAACGATGCCACCATCGGCGGCATGAACGCGGGCAAAGACGTGCATACCCTCATGCGTGAAATCCAATTGCCGCCGGAGCTCAAGATCGGCGAGTTTCACGGCAAGGTGTCGTGGGACGTGCGCGCGATCTGGGAAGAGTACTCCAGCTGGTTTCATTACGATTCCACAGCCTCTCTGTATGGCGTGCCGCGATCGAGCATCGATGCCGACCTCGCAGACCTCGCCGGAGGGACGGGCGTGCTCGCGGATCGCGCCGCAAAAAAGTTGCGCGAGGGGCGGCCCCTCGAGGCCATTCATCTCCTCGACATCGCTCTCGGTGCGGAAGCTGCGCATCGCGGCGCGCTGTCCGTGAAGAAGGACGCGCTCGAGGCGTTGCTGCGTGAATCGGGCGGCGCAAACTTAAGCGAAACCATGTGGCTCAAGTCCGAGATCGCCGCAACCGAGGCCGCCTTGGCGGCCAAGGTGTGAGCGCAATCGATCTCACCGGAAAGGTCGCCGTCGTCACGGGCGCAAGCCGCGGGCTGGGCCTTGCCATCACGCGCGGCCTTGCCGGCGCCGGCGCCGCGGTGGCCGTCGCCAGTCGAAAGAGCGTCGCGTGTCAGAGCGTCGTGGACGAGCTGACCGCTGCCGGCATGAGCGCGTCGGCGCACGCGTTCGATGCCGGGCGCTGGGAGGACTGCGATCAACTATTCGCGGACGTGACGGCGCGGTGGGGCCGCGTGCACGTACTCGTCAACAATGTCGGCATGTCGCCTGTCGCACCCTCGTCGCTCGAGACCAGCCAGGCGCTCTTCGACAAGGTCATTGCGGTCAACTTGCGGGCCGCCTTCCGACTGTGCGCGCTATTCGGCGACCAAATGCGCGTTGCGGGCGGAGGCGCCATCGTCAATATCTCCTCGAGCGGCTCACTGCGGCCGCAGCCCGGCTTTGCCCCGTACGCTGCCGCCAAGGCGGGCCTCAATGTGCTGACCGCGACGTTCGCCAAGGAGTTCGGGCCGGCGGTGCGTGTGAACACCGTGATGCCGGGCCCGTTTCATACCGACGCGACTCAAGGCTGGTCCCGCTCCGAGGACTTCGCGCGCCACGCGCAGAGCGCCCTGCCGCTGCAGCGCGCCGGTGATCCCCCGGAGATCGTCGGAGCGGTGCTCTACCTGGTGAGCGATCAGGCATCTTTCACCACCGGTGCGTGCCTCGCGGTCGACGGCGGGCAAAGCATCGCCTAGCTGGAATTCGCGCCCGAGCGCGGCGCACGACTGTGCGCCGCCTCACACACTCATGGTTGACTAAAATACTAACCTAGCTTAGTATAATTACTAACGTAGCTTAGTATGTTCCCGGATCGTCGGCTCACAAGGAGATTGTCGTGAAGAATTCATGTTTCCCCGTGATGATTTGCGTGCTGATGCTCGGCGCTGCCGGGCTGGTGTCCGCGAAAGATGATGCGGCGTCCGCAGTCGCAGCGAAGGGCAAGATGCTGGTCGCCGCGGATGGTGCGCGCCTCGGCACGGTGTATCGCGTCGGACCCGACGGGGCCGTGCAGATGATCATCGGCGGCAAGATGGTCACCGTTCCCGCCTCCACGTTGTCGAGCGTCGATGGCAGGCTCGTGACCAGCCTCAGCAAGAACCAGGTGCTGGCTCTGTAGATTCCACCGTCGCTTTACAGCGCGCGTCTTGCCGTTCCATACTCGAGTGGCTTGCACGATTCTTATTTCCGTGCTCGGGGGTAGCGAATGAAGATTCGCATCGACAAGGCTTCCTGCGTCGGCAACGCGCGCTGTGCGGCAGTGGCTGAAAAACTGTTCCCGCTCGATGAGGACGGCTATATCGCCGTCGAAGAGATCGACGTGCCTCCGGGAATGGAGGAGTTGGCGGAGCGCGGTGCCCGCGCCTGCCCGGAGCGCATCATCGTCATCGAAAAGTGATTTTGCAAAAGAGCACGCGCGTCATGGCGCTGACGGCGCTCGCGCTCACCGTGCTCTCTGGGCCTGCCGTCGCCGCCGCGACGCCCATGGCGGGCGGCGCAAAGAACGCCGGCCCGCGAGACTGGCCGGGACATAACAGCGCGGGCGAAGACGCCTACAGCGCGCTCGATGGCATCAATAAATCCAACGTCAAGGCGCTCGGCCTCGAGTGGTCGCTCGATCTCGACGGCGAGCAATCCTTGGAGGCAACGCCGCTCGCGGTCGACGGCGTCCTCTACTTCACGGGCAGTCATGCGGCCGTCTATGCGGTCGATGCGGCGACCGGAAAGCTCAAGTGGAAGTTCGATCCGCAGACCTGGAAGCACAATCCCGCCAAGCTCGACCTTGATGCTCCCCATCAATCGGGGTGCGGCGTACGCCGACGGACGCGTGTTTTCCGGCACCCTCGATGGGCGCCTGATTGCGCTGGATGCCAAACCGGCACGTTGCTGTGGAGCACGCAGACCGTGCCCGAGTCGGGAGGCAAGACCATCACGGGCGCTCCCCGCACGTTCAAGGGCAAGGTCATCATCGGCAACGCAGGCGCGGACGCCGGCGAGCGCGGCTACGTTACCGCTTACGATGCCGCCACCGGCAGGCAGGTGTGGCGGTTTTACACCACGCCCGGATCGCCCGAGGAAAACAAGGGCGATCCTGCGATGGAGCGCGCCGCCGCGACGTGGAGCGGCGAGTACTGGAAAACCGGTACCGGCGGCGGTGTATGGGACAGTATTACGTTCGATGCCGCAACTGAACCGCATCTATCTCGCGACCGGCAATGCCGGACCCTACGATCCCGACCAACGCAGTCCCGGCGACGGCGACAATTTGTACACGGCCTCGATCGTCGCGGTGGATGCCGACACGGGCAAGTACCTATGGCACTACCAAGTCAACCCGCGCGACGCCTGGGATTTCGACTCGACTCAGCAAATGGCGCTCGCGGATCTCGTGATCGGCGGCGAGCGCCGCAAAGTGCTCATGCAAGCGCCGAAGAACGGATTTTTCTATGTGCTGGACCGGCAGACCGGAAAGCTCATCTCGGCCGGAAAGCTGGGCAAGGTCACCTGGGCGGAGCGCATCGATTCGGCGACGGGCCGCCCGGTGGAAGTGAAGGGCGCCCGCTACGAGAGCCGGCGATGCCATCGTCTGGCCGAGTCCCACCGGCGCGCACAGCTGGCAGAGCATGTCCTTCAGCCCGAAGACCGGCTTGGTCTACCTCCCTTACATGCAGGTGGGCGTTCATCTTCAGAAAGGCAAGCCGCAACCGGGACTGTTCTACATCGGCGGCTTGAGCATCTCGGGCGTCCTCGAGGACGCGCAGGACGGCAAAGGCGCGCTCATCGCGTGGGATCCGGTCGCGCAGAAGGCGCGCTGGCGAGTGCAGCAAGCGCACGCTCTGGAATGGGGGTGTGCTGTCGACGGCCGGCGATCTCGTATTTCAAGGGACCGGCGATGGGATTCTCATCGCCTACGATGCCGCCAGCGGCGAGCAGCTGTGGCAGTTCAATGCGGGGCTCGGAATCATCGGCGCCCCCATCAGCTATTCCGTGGCACGGGCGGCAATACGTGTCGATTCTGGTCGGTTATGGCGGCGCCACGGCAATCTGGAACCAGTTGATGCCGCGCGGGTGGAAATACGGCGCGCAGCCGCGCCGGCTGCTCACTTTCGGCCTCGGCGGAAAAGCCCAGCTGCCGCCGACCGCACCGCGCAGCGATTCACTGAATGCGCTCGACGATCCGGCGGTCACGATCAACGACGCGGACGCCGCGGCGGGACAGGCCATCTTCAATTTAGCCTGCTCGGGATGCCACGGCCTCAACCTCACCTCTCCCGGCTCGCCCGGGCCTGACCTGCGCGAATCCCGGATCGCTCTCAGCGAGAGCGGGATCTGGGCCGCCGTGCACGATGGCGCGCTGCTGGAAAAAGGAATGCCGCAGTTCGCGATGCTCGGGCCGCAGGAGGTTCACGACATTTACGCCTATATTCGCGCCGGCGCGCGTGCGGCGCGCGGCAACAGCAAGGCCGCGGCGACCCGCGCTCCGGCGCGGCTACCCCTTGAACAGCGCGCGCATCTCGCGCCTCAGCAACTTACCCATTTCGTTGTAGGGCAGCGCGTCCAAGAACGCGATCCTTTCCGGCACCCGCGATGAGCGCAAGCGGCTCCTGACGAGCGCACGCAATTGCTCTTCTCCGGGCGCCGCGTGGCCGGGTCTGACGACGACGGCAATACCGACGGCTTCACCCCATTCCGTCGAGGGCACCGCGACGGCCGCTGCATCCGCGATGGCGGCATGCGTGAGCAGCACGTCCTCGATCTCTCCGGGAGAGATGTTCTCGCCGCCGCGCACGATCACATCGTCGGCACGGCCGGCGAGGAACAAAAAGCCCTCCGCGTCGAGCCAGCCGGCATCGCGCGTCGGAAACCAGCCTGCCGCATCGAGCGCACTGCGCTCGCGATACTCGCCGGAGACCTGCTCGCCGCGCACGTAGATCTCGCCGCGCTCGCCGGCCGGCAGCGGCCGCCCTTCTTCATCGCGAATTTCGACCTGCACCGTCGGCAGCGGACGACCGACGGAGCCCGAGCCGCGCGCGAACGTCCGGATCGCTCGAGGCGAGTGCATCGCGGTGCTCGTCGGGCCCGAGCAGCGCGATGGTGGAACTGGTTTCCGTGAGGCCGTAAGCATTGGTGAAAGCGGTCTCGCGGAAACAGCGTCGAGGGCCCGCTCGATGAGCTCGGTCGGCATGCGGCCGCCGCCATAGGCGATGGCGCGCATAGCGGACAGATCGGCAGAGGCGCCGGCATCCAGCCGAGCGATGACGCGCCCCAGCATCGTCGGCACCAAAAACGCGTGGGTGGCGCGCTCCGAGGCCGCGAGCCTCAGCCATTCGTCGGGATCGAAGGCGGGCAGGAGTAAGAATCCGCCGCATGGCGTAGACGGAGCTCAACAGGGCCGCGATTCCGGCAACGTGGTAGGGCGGCACGCTCACCAGCGCGGCCTCCTCCTCGCCGGCGGCTCCGAACTCGACGGTGCCGAGAATGTACGAGAGCAAGTTGGCATGCCGCAGGATCGCCGCTTTGGGTGCGGCCGTGGTCCCGCTGGTAAAGAGCTGAACCGCGATGCCCTCGGCAGGCTCATCCGCAGCTCGAGAGGGCCGCGGCCGCCGTTGCCGCGGCGAGGAAGTCGGTGCGACCTCGTATGCGATGGTCGAGGTCCGGGCCCAAGCGCTCGATGCGCTCCGCATCTCCCACGATGTACGCGGGCGCGATGCGCCGGAGCAGGGATGCGAGATCGAGATCGGCGAGGCGATAGTTGAGGGGCACATAGGGCACGCCCGCAAGCGCTGCGCCGAACAACGCGATGGCCGCCGCCTCGCTGCTCTCGTCGAGCAGGGCGACGTGCGAGCAGCCCGAGCTCGCGATGTCCGTCGCTGCAGCCCGCGCGGCTTGCAGGAGCGCGCCGTACGACCAGCGTCGGCCTCCGCAAACGAGGCCGATGCGCTCGGGCTCGGCATCGGCCGCCATCTGCAGCACGAGCGAAATGTTCATCGGGTTGTCAGTCGGAGGAGGGCAGAGGCTTCGCGTCCTTGGTCTGCAGCGCAACGCCGGCGATGGCAAGCGATCCCTGTCCCGCCTTCACGCACAACAGCTCGGTCTTGCCGTCGGCGTCGACGTAGCGTTTGCCGATGCGCGTCCCTTGCGCGAAGCCGGGATTGATCGGCTGCCGCTCGGCAGGCGCTTGCTCGGCCATAGGCGCGCCGCCGCATTCCACGACGGCATCGGCCGCGCCGCGAATGACCATGACCTCGGTGTCGCACACCGCGCTTTTGAGCTTGGTTCCCGGCTTCATTACGAAATCGCCCCGGCGGCTTTCAAGCTTTCGATGCGTTCCCAGGGAAGGCCGATCTCCATGAGGAACGACTCGGTATGTTCCGAGGCTTGCGGGGCGCGCGTGGTCGTTACCGGCGTGTGGTTGAATTGCACGGGACCGCGCACGAGCTTCAGCGGGCGGCCGCCGTCGGCGGCTTCCACCTCGAAGAGCATGTCATTGGCGAGCGCCTGTTCGTCGCTGGCGAGGTCGAGCAGGCTCTGCACGGGCGCCCACTGCCCCTTGAGGGTTTTCAGATGCTGACGCCAGTAAGCGAAGTCGCGCTTGGCGAAGGCCTCGGCGATGAGGTCGCTCGCCGCCTTGGAATTCTCGATGAGCGCTCGAGTCTCGCTGAAGCGCGGGTCTTCGGCAGCCTCCGGAAGCCCGAGATGCTCGAACGTGTCGCGGATGTGCGGCCCGGGGGTGAGGATGCACAGATTGATCGTTCCACCGTCCGAGGTCCGGTAGTTGCCCGAGAACGGATTGGTCGGCTGGCCGCCGGATCTCGGCATGGGGTTGCGAATTACATTGCCGCTCTCGATGAATTGATCGACCGCGGTGCCGGCCGCCCACCAAGCCGTGCTCAAGAGCGACACATCGAGCTCCATCGCCTCGCCCGGTGCGTTCGCGATGGAACAGGGCCGCGGCAATTCCACCGGCGATGTTCATGCCGCCGATCGAGTCGCCGAATGCGGCAATACCCTGGGTGAGCGGACCCTCGAGCTCCTTCGGCGACATGGAATAACCGACGCCGCTGCGCGACCAGAAGGCCGTGCCGTCGAAACCGCCGACATCGCGCTCCGGTCCCTTGTCGCCGTAGGCGCTGCCCCGCGCATAAATGATCTTGGGATTCGCCGCGCGGATGTGCTCGATATCGAACTTGAGCTTCTGACGCTGCGAGGGCAAGTAATTGGTGAGGAAGACGTCGCAGGTCTTGGCGATCTCGTAGAGCAACTCCACGCCCGCGGCGGTGGAGAAATCGAGACCGACGCTGCGCTTACCGCGGTTCGGATGCTCCATCAGGGTGTTGCGCATGGGGTCGAGCTTCATGCCGCCCAGATTGATGAAACCGCGCTGCGTATCGCCGCGCACGGGATGCTCGATCTTGATCACGTCTGCGCCCCAGTCGGCCAAGATGGCGCCGGCGGCGGGCACGAACGTGAACTGCGCGACCTCCAGCACCCTGATCCCTTTCATAACCTGCGACATAACTACCCCCGTCGATTCCGCTTTCCGGCTGTGCGCCCAATGATATCGAATCCCCCCGCCCGGGGCCTCTCGCGCGGCCGGCGCTTTTGCTATGATACTAAGCTAGCTCAGCAATGGCTGCCTGGCAATTGCGAGGGCGCCGGACGCGTTTACACCTCCGGTGGCGGCGCAGATAATGAACATCACCGTTGCGCAATCGCGTCCGCGGGGGGAGAGGAGCAATGCCAATGACCAAGTCGGACGGGTTCAATCCCCAGATACTGCTGGATATTTACCGGAAGGCGCTGCTGATTCAGCTGTTCGACGAGCGCATGCGCTCGTTGATCTCGACCGGGCGGATGGCGGCGGTTTATTACTCTCCGCGGGGCCAGGAGATCCTGGCGGCGGCGATGGGTGTGAACCTCAAGCCCACCGACTATCTGGTCACGACGTATCGCGGCGTTCACGACCAGCTGGCGAAGGGCATGCCGCTGCGGCAAATGGTCGCGGAATATGCGGGCAAGGCGACCGGCGCGTGCAAGGGCAAGGGCGGCGCGATGCACATCACCTATCCGAAGGCCGGCATCATGGTGACCACCGGGGTGGTGGGCAGCGGCCTGCCGATCGCCAATGGCCTCGCGCTCGCATCGCAGCTGAAGGCGCGATGGCCGCGTGACGCTATGCAATTTCGGTGACGGCGCCTCCAACATCGGGGCGTTTCACGAGGCGCTCAACATGGCGTCGCTCTGGAAGCTGCCGGTCATTTTCCTCTGCCAGAACAACCGCTTCGCCGAGTGCACGCGCTACGAGGACGGCACGACCGTCGCCCATATCGCCGATCGCGCCGCCTCTTACGGCATGCGCGGCGTCACCGTCGACGGCAATGATCCGGAGGCCATGTGGCAGGCGTCGCGGGACGCCGTCGAGCGTGCGCGCGCCGGCGAGGGTCCGACGCTGCTCGAGGCCATGACCTTTCGTTTCATGGGTCATTATTTCGGAGACCCCGGCGCCTATATTCCGAAGGATGAGTACGCGGCGGCGCTCGCGCGCGATCCAATGCCCGCGACCAAGGCGGCGCTGCTGCAGACGAAAGCCGCGAGCGAGGCCGATCTCGAGACGATCGCGCGCGACATCAATGCGCAGATCGACGACGCGGTGAAGTTCGCGGCGGACTCGAGCCCGCCGGAGGCCGACGAGATCGACAGAGACATTTACGCCCCGGGAGCGCCCGCATGAGCACTGTAACCGCTGCTGCACCGCAGACCATGAGCTTCACGGACGCCTATCGAATGGCATTGGACGAGGCGTTGGAGAGCGATCCGAGCGTGCTGCTGCTGGGCGAGGATATCGGCGACAAAGAAGGCGGCGGCGTCTTCAAGGTGACCAAGGGCCTCTCGACGAAATATGGAGCGCACCGCGTGCGCACGACCCCTATTTCCGAACAGGCCATCCTCGGAGCGGCCGTGGGCGCGGCGATTGCCGGCATGCGGCCGGTCGCCGAGATCATGCTGATGAATTTCATCACCGTCGCGATGGATCAGATCGTCAACCACGCGGCGAAGCTGCGCTTCATGTCCGGCGGACAAACCGGCGTTCCGCTCACCATTCGCACTCGCACCGGGGCGGGCGCCGGCACGGCCGGACAGCACTCGGACATGCTCGAGGCGTGGTTCGCACACGTCGCCGGAATCAAAGTCGTGGTGCCCTCGACGCCGGCGGATGCGAAAGGCTTGTTGAGCTCGTGCATTTTCGACGACGACCCGTGTCTCTTCATCGAGGATGGCCTGACGCGCGCCTTGACGGGTCCGGCGCCGCCGCCCGGGCATCGTGTGCCGCTCGGCAAGGCGCATGTCGCGCGCAGCGGCAGCGACGTATCGGTCATCGGCTACGGGCGGCCGCTGCGCGATACGCTGGTCATTGCCGAACGGTTGGCTCAGGAAGGTATCCAGGTCGAGGTCGTCGACTTGCGGACGGTTTCGCCGCTCGACACCGACGGCATCCTGAAATCGGTTGCCAAGACGCGCCGCGCCGTGGTGGTCCACGAGGCCCCGCGCAGCTTCGGCGTGGGCGCGGAAGTGGCGGCGCGGATCCAGGAGCACCTCTACGGCCAGCTCGCCGCGCCCGTGCTGCGGGTCGCCTCGCGCGACGTCACGGTGCCGTTCGCCAAGGTGCTCGAAACGGAATACCTCTACAAGCCGACCGAAATCGAATCGGCAATCCGGCGCACGCTCGAGGCGAAGCCACCGCGGTGAGCGCTTGGACGCAAATGACATTCTGCTGACCGATCAGGTCGCCGTCGTCACCGGCGGCGGCGGCGGCATCGGGCGTGCGATCGCGCTCGCATTTGCAGCCGTCGGCGCGGACCTCGTGATCGCCGACATCGTTCCCGAGCGCTGCGAGGAGACGGCGGCGCGCGTGCGCGAGCTCGGCCGCAAGGCGCTCGCGGTACCGACCGATGTCATGGAGACCGCTCAGATTCACGCGCTCATCGAGCGGGCTGCGGGCGAGTTCGGCCGGATCGATATCCTCGTCAACAACGCGGGTGGTGTCAGCCCGCGGCCCTTTATCGAACAGTCGGAGCGCTCCTGGCGCCGGCACATCGATCTCAATCTCGTGAGCGTGTTGGCCGCGACCTCGGCCGCCGTGCCGATCATGATCAAGGGCGGCCAGGGCGGCTCCATCATCACCGTCACCAGCATCGAGGCCTCGCGCGCGGCGCCGAGCTATTCCGTTTACGCCGCCTGCAAGGCCGGCCTCAACAACTTCACCCGCACCTTGGCCGTGGAGCTTGCCGATCATCGCATCCGCGTCAATGCCATCGCGCCCGATATGACCGACACGCCGGGGATTCGAGGCAATCGCGCCGGACCGGTCGATCCGTCGACCTGGATCGAGTTCACCGACGAGCAGAAGAATGCCGTGGCACGGCGCATTCCGCTGGGCCGTCCGGGAATCGATACGGAATGCGGCAACGCCGCCGTCTTCCTGGCATCGCGGATGAGCAGCTACATCACCGGCATCATTCTGCCCGTCGACGGCGGAACCTCCGGGTCGGGCGGTTGGGTACGAAGCCGCACCGACAACACCAAGTGGGTTCTGGTCGAGTGAAAATCAACGTCTCATTGCCTTTCGACAAGATCCAGTACCCGGATGAGTTTCTGCGTGCCGAGGCGATTGCGGAAATTTCGCGCACCGCCGAGCGTGCCGGATTCAACGCCGGCTGCGATACCGATCATCCGGTGCCCACGGGCCGCTGGCTCGATGCGGGCGGTCACCACGCGCAGGACCCGTTCGTCATCCTGACTTTCGTTGCTGCGGCTACGCGCACCCTGCGGCTGCAGACCGGGATTCTCGTGCTGCCTTACCGCAATCCCTTCATCACGGCGCGCGCCGTGGCGACGCTCGACTTTGTGTCCGGCGGGCGCGTCACTTTGGGCGTGGGCGCGGGCTATCTCAAGGGAGAGTACAAGGCCTTGGGCGTCGACTTCGAGCGTCGCAACGAGATCGTCGATGAATATCTCAAGGCGATGAAAGCCGCCTGGACCGCGGACGAATTCACGTTTCAAGGCACGGGCTATCAGGCACTCGGCAATCGCATTCTGCCGCGTCCGCTGCAAAAGCCGCATCCGCCGCTCCTGATCGGCGGCAATTCGAGGCGCGCGATTCGCCGCGCGGTCGAGCTGGGCGATGCTTGGAATCCCTTCATCACCTCCGCGGCGGTGTCGGCGACCACCCGCACGGCGGCCATGACCGATGAGATGGATCTGGCCGCGGGCATCGCCTACATGCGCGAGCACTGCGAGAAGGTAGGGCGGCCGCAGTCGCCGGAGATCGTGCTCGGCGCCGTCAACCAACCCAACGAGGCGTGGAATGCGCAGGCACTGCTCGAGAAAATCGCCAAGATGCGCGAGCTCGGGGTCACCACGGTCGGAGCGACCATCGACGGCTCAAGCCGCGCCGAGTGGTGCGCCAACGCGGAGCGCTACGGTGCCGAGATCATTGCCAAGCTTCGCTGACTCGGAGTTCTACGGCCCGCCGCCGGGCGCCGCCGGCTAGTGACTGCCCCGTGACCGCGAGCCGCGTCGAGGCGAGGCGAATCTGGGCACCCCTCGAGCCGCTGCGCGAGCGCGTGTACCGCAGGATTTGGTCGGCGAGCGTGATCTCGAACTTCGGCCAGCTCATCTTGGGTGTCGGTGCGGCGTGGGAAATGACACGCCTCACCTCATCACCCGGGATGGTCGCGCTGGTGCAAACCGCGCTGATGCTGCCCTTGATGCTGGTATCCGTGCCGGCCGGCGCGATCGCCGACATGTTCGATCGTCGCAAGATCGCTCTCGTCGGACTGGGATTCGCCACGCTGTGTGCAGCCACGCTCACGACGCTCGCGCTCGCCGGACTTACCACCCCGTGGGTGCTGCTCGCCTTTTGCTCGCTCATCGGTGGCGGCGTCGCCCTCTATAATCCCGCATGGGCCGCCTCCATCGGTGAGCAGGTGAGCGCGGAGCATCTGCCCGCCGCCGTCGCGCTCGGGTCCATCAGCTATAACCTGGCGCGCAGTTTCGGCCCCGCCGTGGGCGGCTTGGTGGTGCTGGCATTCGGTGTGCCGGCCGCATTCCTCATCAATGCCCTCGCATACTTGCCGCTGTTGACCGCGTTCGCATTCTGGCGGCGCAAGCAAGTCGCCGCGCGACTTCCCGCGGAACGGATCGGCGGGGCGCTCGTCGCGGGCGCGCGCTACGCGCAGCATTCGCCGCCGGTACGCGCTGCCATGCTGCGCTCCTTTGCGTTCGGGCTCGCGGGCGCAGCAGCCGCTGCGCTGGTCCCGCTGGTCGCCCGCGATCTGCTCAAAGGCAACGCCAGCACCTATGGGCTCTTGCTCGGCTGCACGGGCGTAGGCGCGGTCGTCGGGGCGCTGCTCGTCCACCGGGCGCGCGAACACTTGAGTGCCGAGCAAGCCTTCAGGCTGTGCGCGTGCACGACGGGGCTGATGCTGCTGGTGATCGGCGCGAGTCGCGTTCTCGTGCTCACCGCGGCCGCGATGGTCGTCGCCGGTGCGGCGAACATGTTGAGCATCGCGCTCATCAGTGTGAGCGTGCAGCTTGCCGTGCCGCGCTGGGTCGCGGCCCGAGCGATTGCCGGCTATCAGTCCTCACTCACCGGGGGAATCGCGCTCGGAGCATGGATCTGGGGACGCGTGGCGGCTCACTGGAGCATCGAGGTTGCCTACTTCGCCTCCGGCATCGCGCTTTGTCTCACACCTTTGATCGGACTGCTCGTGCCGCTGCGGCACACCTCGCCGACCGACGTCGAGATGATCGAGATCGGCACCGAGCCCGAGGTTGCGCTCGACATCACCGCGCGCAGCGGACCCATTGTCATCGAGATCGACTATCAGGTGGATCCGGCGGAGGCACGCAAGTTCTATGAGGTGATGTTGAGGCTGCAGCGCGCCCGGCTGCGCAACGGCGCCTACCAATGGTCGCTGGCGCGCGATCTGGCGGATCCGGCTCTCTGGACCGAACGCTATCACTTGCCGACGTGGTTGGATTATCTGCGTCTACGCAGCCGCTTCACGCACGCCGATCGGGCACTGCAGGCGGCGGCGGACGCGTTCAATGGCGCGCGCGAGGCGCGACGCGTTCGCCGGCGGCTGGAGCGTCCGTTCGGCTCGGTGCGTTGGCGCGCGGAGACGCCAGACGCCCACAACGACCCGATAACGCTCTATCCGCCCTGAGATCGCAAGGCCGGCAGCACGTGGTCGCTCACGCGCCGCAGATAAGTCCAGGCCAAGTCCGCAGGACAGCCGCCGCACAGCGGATGCAGCGGCAGACGTCCCCAGCGCTTTACCAGCGCGATCGCTCCGTCCACATCGACCACCCGATGAGCGCCTCCTTCCGCGCGCAGAGCCTCGACCGTCTTGCCCTTCGACAAGCTGACCGTGGGTCGATCTGCGTCCTTGTTCCACTCGGCATAAGCCGTGGCGTCCGCGAGCAAATACGGACCCACTTCTTTCCACCCGGTGTCGATATCGGGGTGGACGAACACGATGCTCGGCATTTCCGGCGACGGCAACAGGCACTGGCCCGGCTCGAAGCCGGCCTCGCGCGCGGCCGCCGCATAGGTCTCGGCAAGTCCCGGCGTATTGGTCTGCGCGAAGAACGGCAGACCGTTGCGCCCGGCGCGGCGGGCCGCCGCCTTGGTCGCGCCGCCCCACATGATTCTCGGGCGTCCGGGAGTAAAAGAAGCCGGGGTCACGCGCGGCATCGCCGTTGCTGCCGAAGCCTGCCGCAGCACATGGAGCAATTGCTCGAGCTTCCGATCGGCGATCGCGCCACGTTCCGCGTAATCCAGCTGGTAGAGCTCGTATTCCACCGGCCGGTAGCCGATGCCGAGCACATAGCTCACCCGACCCTGGCTCACGTAGTCGAGCACTATCATCTCTTCGGCGAGACGCACCGCGTCGTACATCGGCAAGAGCGCCGCCGCCACGATGATCTGCACGTTTCGCGTCACGGCCGCCATCGCCGCAGCCAGGATGAGCGGGGCCGGGAGGTAGCCGTCCTCGGAGCAGTGATGCTCCGACAGGCCGATGTTCATGGCGCCTTGCTCGTCGGCCCATTGAGCCATCTCGATCGCGGCCCGATATTCCCGCGCGATCTCGGCGGGGGCCATACCCGGAACTCTCAAGTCGAAGCGCATCCCGAACATAGGCTCGATACTATAACGATCGCAGGCACAATGTGCGGGAGAGCTCAATGACCGATTCGCGGGTGAAGGTCCGAAGGATCATCCACACCATCCATGCGGTTGCGGACATCGCGGCGTGCCGTGCCCAGTACATGGATGTGTTGGGGGGCCTCATTTTCGCAGAGGGCTATTTCGAGGCCGAGGACCGCGACATGGCGCTGCTTTATGTGGCCGATCACATGATCGAGCCCATGGCGCCGCGAGACTCGGCGCGCCTCGAGATGCACTTCGCCCGATATCTGCATCGCTACGGCCCCGGCTTTCATTCGTTCGAGATCAAAATCGACGACGGGCCGGCGGTCGCCGCCAAGCTCAAGGAGCACGGCTGCAGGCTGTCGGCGGAATACGGTTTCTTTTTCTATGTGCGTCAGGAATCGACGGGCGGCGTTCTGCTCGAGGTGTGCGAGCGGCCCATGCCCAACGACCCCTATGAGCGCGGCGACTGGCACCCGGATTGGGCGGGGCGTCATGCAACGACCCTCGAGCGTCTCGATCACATCGCCTGCGCCATACCCGATGTCGCTCGTGCCCTCGTATTCTTCACCGAGTTCCTCGACGGCGAGCTGCTCGCCGATGAGCGCATTGCGCTGCCACAGCCCGGCCGCCGCATCCTGGTGCGACTCGCCGACACCCGGGTCGCGTTCATTCAGCCCGATGACGTCAAGCAAGGACCTCTCGCCGAGTTTCTCAAGCCGCCGAGCTCCGGAATCTACTCACTGGTGTGGCGCATCGCGGACACCGAGGCAGCGGAGCGGTTCTTTCACGGCAAGGGCCTCAGCACCACGCACGAGGCGTGCGTTTCAGGAGGCTTTGCGATCGATCCTCGCGACTTCTCGAGTGCGCGGCACGAGTTCATCCGGGCCTGAGGCGCGAGTTGTCAACCGCGGTCGCAGCCGACCATTGCGCCACGCAGCTCGTAGGCCATGAGCAAATCCGTCCAGCCGATCTCCGGCTTGCGCTCGAGCCTGATGCCGGGGACCCGCAGCAATTTATCGAGGAATACTCTCGTCTCATGCATCGCCACTTGCGAGCCCGGGCAGCGGTGACTGCCGTAGCCGAAGCTGAGATATCCGGCGGCCGCTTTTTGTCGCTTCGCGCGATCCGGATCGAGCGCGTGCGGACAAGGGCCGGTCGCCGATTCGTCCGTGTTGACGGCACGAATGTCGATGGCGAGCAGCGTCCCCGCGGGAACGGTCTCCGAACCGATTCCCATGTCTTCCGACGCGCGCCTTTGCAGAACCGCAGCCACAGGCTCGAGGCGCAGGATCTCATCGAGAATCGCCAACTGATCGGCCTCGTCCCCCGCCACGAACCGGGCACGCAGGGCGTCGCGCTCGAATAAATGCCACGCCGCCATGACGATGAACTCGCGCGTCGTCACCATGCCCGCAACGGCGTAAGTCATGCATTCGATCATGATCGCCTTGTCCGAGTATTTCTCGTCCAAGAGCTGCGAGATCAGGTCCTCGCGGCGCGTGCTGCGCCGTGCCTCGATGGCGGGGCGCACATCCCGATAGAAAAAGTTGAGCGCGTGGAATCGGAAGAGGAGCGGCCGCAGCAGCCGCGAGAGCCGGCGCGGCAGCGCGGATGGCACGGAGGAAGCGAGGGTCGCACCGATTCGAGACGCCATGGACGTGTAGTCGCTGTTGGTGAGGCCGACGATCTCGGCGGCGACGGTGACCGCGAGCTCGAGGCTCAGAACGTCGAGTCGCGCCTCGCCCGCCGCCTTCAGCCGTGCGAGCAACGCCTCCGTGGTCCGTTCCATGACGGCTCGGTAACGCGTGGTGACGGCCGTGGGCGTGAACAATCGGGCGATGGTGCCGCGCTTGCGGCGGTGGGGCTCGCCATCGAGGTAGAACACCGGGGCATGGTCGGGATTGCCGGTGTCGACCTGATCGGAATCGGCCCCCGCCTGCTTGGCGAGGGCATTGCGCAACACGTCGCGCGCGAATGCGAAGCGCTTGACGACCTGCGCGCTGGGGTCGAACGTCACGTGTTCGGCGGCTATGCGAGCCGATTTACGTTCGTCGCGACTCGGGTCGAAAGGACACGCTGAGGAGAGGTCGGCACTGGGTTCCATCGGCGCTCCTATGATACACAGTGGATCATAAAAGCGGCTCGATCAGGCGTCAACTTATGGCCATTCGGGCGCTACACTGGGGGCCACAGGGTGTTTGGGGGGAATGATGAAGGTTCAGCCCGCAGCTTTTCTGCGCACGACATTGCCACTCGATCTTTCCAAGCTGGATGCGCTGGATAGTGGCCGCTATCACTCGATCTGGCTGCCGGATCACATGGTCAGCTTCTGGCCCGAGTCCATCTGGTCTGCGGAGTTCACCGACCTCGCAACGGTATCGGCCTCTCCGCACAGGCATTTGGATGCGATGGTGATCGCCGGCGCAACCGCCGTGCTCACCAAGAATGTGCCGATCGCCACGAGCGTCGTCGATACCGTGCGCAGACACCCCTCGTTGCTGGCACAGAGCGCTCTGACCATCCAGCACCTGTCGCGGGGGCGGTTCATCTTGGGCCTCGGTTGCGGCGAGACGGAGAACACGGTTCCCTATGGCTTCGATTTCGCAAAGCCGGTGGCCCGCTACGAAGAAGCGCTGCGCGTCATCAAAATGCTCTGGGCCAGCGACGGCCCCATCGATTTTTCCGGCCAGTTCTACACGTTGCGCCACGCACGCTTGGATACCGAACCCTATGAGGGTCGATATCCGCCGATCTGGGGCGCGGGCAGCGGTCCGCGCGTTCTGGGAATAGTCGGTCGACATTGCGACGGTTGGTGGCCGGCCGGGGCACACTCACCCGAGGACTACGCGCAGAAGCTCAAGGCGGTACGCGATGCCGCCGAGCAGGCGGGCCGCGACCCGCTGGCAATCACGCCCGCGATGATCTGGACTTGCCTGATCGCCGACGACGATGCGGAGTTGGCCCAGATTCTCGAGGCACCGCTGATCAGGGCCTACTATGTCATGTCCACGCCGGCGACGATGATGCGCCAATTCGGCTTCGAGCATCCGCTGGGCGATGACTGGCGCGGGTATCAGGACATCACGCCGGAAGCACTGCCACGCGAGCGCGTTCTTGCAATGCTCAAGAAAGTGAACATCGATTCCCTGCTCAAGTTAGTGCCGCACGGCACCTCCGAGCAGATCGCGCGGATCCTCAAGGGCTATATCGATGCGGGGCTGAGAGTGCCTAAGATCCTGGACTACGGCAGCATGGCCGGGCTTAAGTTTGCGGGGCGTTCTGCGCAGAAGGTGCAGGACGCGGAGGATGAGTTGCTGAGACTGCTTGGGTGAGCCGATGAGTCACGATATTTTGGATGCCGGCGCCTTGCTGGCGCAGGCACAGAACAGCACCGGATTGAGCGACTACGGCGACGACACGTTCGCCGATCGGTTTCGCCTCGCGGTGTCATTCCTCAAGGGCGTGAACATGGACGTGGCCGGTCAGCGCGCGGCGGCGTCGGTTTGTCTATGGCTGCTGACTTCGCGGCTGGAGCTGTTCGAGGATCGCAAACGTTACCCGATCGGCCAAGAAAGGATCGAGAGGCCGCTCTTCGCGACCGGCGAAGCGCGCTCCGGCACGACGCTTCTGCACGCGCTGCTCGCGGTCGACCCCAACGGGCGCGCGCTGCGATTTTGGGAGGTGATGTATCCCTCGCCGCCCCCGGGGTCGCCGCCCCCGATGATCCACGGCGCGCCCGTGCGGATGAGGATTGGCGGGATATCTTGAGAAGACTGCCGAAATGGCTGATCAGTCATCCCTACAACGACATGCTCGGCGACGGCCTGCCGGAGTGCGAGCGCACCTGGGCGTTCGATTTTCGCGTCATGACGCCGACGGCGTGGTGGCGCGTGCCCATGGGAATGAATATCGGCGGCCTGCCGACCGATCCGCGCGCCCAGTACCGCATCCACAAAATGCTGCTGCAACAACTTCAGTACGCCCGACCAAAAAAGTACTGGGTCTTGAAGGGCTTTCATGCAGCCCGACTCGAGGCCTTGTTCGAGACCTATCCCGATGCGAGCATCATCTGGGTGCACCGCGATCCGGTGCAGGCGATCGCGTCGCGCATCGTGCTCACCGGCGAGCTCGTCGAGGGACTTACGGGTCGCGTGGACTGGCAGGAGCAGGCGCGCATTCACCTCGCCGCCTGCCGCGCCGGCTTCAACGCCACCCTGAACAATCCCTTGACGAAGGATCCGCGCATCCACCATGTCCGTTATCAGGACTTCATCGCCGATCCGGTGGGCACCATTCGAGGCTTCTACGAGAAATACGCCGTGCCCTTCGGCCCGGCGACCGAGACCGCCATGCGCGACTATCTGGCGAACAACAAGGCCGATCGCTACGGCAAGTTTCGCTACTCGACGGACATTATCGGGGCCGACATTGCGGCGCTGCACGCGGAGTTCGCGCCGTATCGACAGCGATTCGGTCTGGACATAGAGCGGCGCGGCTAAATGGCATTCGGCGAGGGTCACGACGATGATGCGCTGCGTGAGGCGTGGCGGCTGTTCTGCGCGCGCCTGCAGGCCGCCGGCGATCGCGCCTTCAAGGACTTCAACCCCAAGGCGCCGCTGCATCGCGCCGATGCGTTCCGCTTTCTCACGCAGAACCTAGGGCAGGCGTTCGACTTGGGGCTCGAGACCAAGGACCCGCGCTATCCGGTGTTGCATGCCTTCGTCACGCCCTATTGCAAGCTGGGCGGCGACTGCGCCGATTTCGTGTATCAACAGGCCTGGATCGACGGCAACTCGGTCTACAAGATCAGCGGCAACCGGGGCACGGCGCGCTTCTTGAACTTTACGGTGCAAGGTCCGCGACCGCAGACGCAGCCCGGTACCAACTCGCCGAGTCTGCATGAGCCGTTCGGCGACATACCCGAGGCGAACCTATTCGGACATCAGCTCGAGACGCGCTGGGATGGCAGTTTCGAGCTCTACATCGGCGGCGCAAAGCAAGGAGCCAACTGGCTGCCGACGACGCCCGGCTCTCGCAAGCTCTTTCTGCGCCAGGGCTTTGACGGCTGGAACGAGTTGCCGGCACGCATGCGCATCGAGCGCGTCGGTATGACCGAGCCGCCTGCGCTGCCCACGCCCGAGGTGATGATGCGCGCGATGGATTGGGCCGGTCAGTTCGTCACCGGCCTCATGAACGATTGGCCGGACCATCCTTACCAGTACAGTGGCAGCGTCGTCGATCCGGTCAACGTCAACTCGTTTCCACAGGAGCCCAAGGGCGATACCGCTTCAGACCGGCGCCGCGGCCGCGCCGTTGCGCACATGTGCTGGCAGCTTGCTGCCGATGAGGCGCTCATCGTCGAGTTCGGCAGTCACGACGGTTTTTGGATGATGACCAACGCCGGCGTGTTCTTCAACAGCATGGATTATCTCTACCGGCCCGTGAGCTACACGCCGGGCCGCACCAAGATCGATGGCGATGGCAAGATTCGCCTCATTCTCTGCGCCGATGATCCGGGCTATCACAATTGGCTGGACACGCAAGGCTTCGAGCGCGGCAACCTCACGTATCGAAATCTCATGAGCGATGCGCAAACCTCTTTTCGGACCCGCGTGGTCAAGCGCGCACAACTGGCGCAGGCGTTGCCTGCGGATACGGTCACGGTGTCAGCCGAGCAACGAGTGCGTCAAATGCACGAACGCTTCGACGGCGTCAGACTGCGCTACGGTCTATGAGCTGCTGTTCTCGTGCATCGTCCGCTCGTCCCACAGTCTGACCACATAGCCGTCGGGATCGAGAAGCTCCGCGCCATAGCCCCAGAAGGTCTTTTGCGGCGGATGAACGAAAGCGACACGAGCGGCCATAAGAGTTCGATGCAGGGCCTCGACGTCGCCCACGCTGAAATAGAGGGCGATATCGACGGGGCGGCTCCGCTCCGCCGATTGCTGGAAGAAGATCGTGAAGTCGTTCTGGTCCCGCAAGGCGACAGTCTGACGCTCGGCAATCTCGAACTCGACCTTCAGGCCGATGCAGCGGGCATACCAATCGCGGGACCGCGTCCAGCTCGCAACCGGCAACGAGAGATGGTCGAACCTCGCCATGGCGGCAGTCTAGCGCGGGCCGCGACGGCCTGCAGTGGCTTGCGCTTGCCAGGGTGTTCTCGATTTGGCAGGCTCTGATCCCCCCTATTTTCACGAGAAGGCGGATATGTCCAACTCAACCGCAAAAAACCCGGCAGCTACGCTCGATCTCAGCGACGTGGATCATCGCGTTGGGCAACTCGTCGGCGGCGGTCAGCTTTGGGAGCCCTGTGCGGCCAGCGATATCCGCCGCTGGGTGATGGCGCTCGACTATCCCAATCCCATTCATTGGGACCTTGAATTCGCGGAGAAATCCAAATTCGGAGGGCTCGTCGCGCCGCAGTCGATCTGCGTCGCCCTCGATTTCGGTCATGGCGTCCAGCCCGCCTGCGTGGGCTGCATTCCGGGCTCGCACCTCCTCTTCGGGGGCGAAGAATGGTGGTTCTACGGCCATCGCGTCCGCCCGGGCGACACGCTGTTCCAGGAGCGGCGCTTTCTCGACTACAAGGTCACCGACACGAAATTCTCCGGGCCGACCATGTTCCAGCGCGGCGACACCGTGCACCGCACGCAGCACGGCACGTTGGTGGCCAAAGAGCGTGCGACCTCCATTCGCTATTTGGCCGCCGAAGCCGAGAAGCGCAACATGTTTGAGGGCAACGATCAGACGAAGAGACCCGTCTGGACAGCCGCCGCCCTCAAGAAGGTCGATGAGATTCGCCAGGATTGGATCCTCTCGAACCGCGAGGGAGTCTCGCCGCGATTCGATCAAATCAAGGTGGGCGACCAGCTGCCGCGGCGGGCGATCGGACCCCATTCGATCGCTTCCTTCACGACCGAGTATCGCGCGTTCCTCTTCAATATCTGGGGTACTTTCCACTGGGTGGGCGTGCCAGACGTCAAAGATCCCTGGATCAATCAGGATCCCGGCTGGGTCGAGGGATTCGGCTTCGATGAGGAAGGAGCCAAGATCGATCCACGCAAGCGCGACGGCCTCTATGTCGGCCCGTCCCGAGGACACATCGACGATGCCAAGGGCGCGGAAATCGGTGTTCCACGCGCCTACGGCTACGGCGCCACCATGGGCGCGTGGGCGACCGATACTCTGGCCTACTGGGCCGGGCACGACGGCATGGTGCGCCATACCAAGCTGTCATTCCGGGGACCGGCCTTCGAGGGCGATGTCACGTTCGTCGACGGCGAGGTCACTGCGAAACAGCCGGAGTCTGCGTGGGGCGTACCGTTGGTTGCAGTCAAGCTGCAGATGACCAATCAGGACGGCACGGTACTGGTCGACGGCTACGGCGAGGTGGAAGTGCCGCCGTAGTTCATCGATCTAGGTGACCGACCAGCCGCCATCGACCGTCAGCACCTGATTCGTGATGTAGCGAGCAGCGGGCGAGGCGAAGAACAGGACGGCGGCGCCGATGTCGCGCGGCTCGCACGTGCCGAGCGGCGGCCGTCGCCGCGCCGGCCCTTCCGCTGCGGGCCCTGTGGCGCCGATAGCCCCCGGAGTCGCGACGCCGCCCGGTAAGACGGTGTTGACCGTGATGGCCTGATCGACCAGCTCGAACGCGCTCGCCCGGCTCAAGCCGAGAAGGGCGCCCTTGGAAGCGGAGTAGGCCGCCAAGCCTTTGACGAGAGATCCCACCAAGGCGGCCGACCCGATGTTGACGATCCGCCCGCCGAGGCCTCCCGCCACCATGGCCCGCGCGATCTCGCGCGTCATCAGGAAGGGGCCTCGCGCATTGATCGCGTTCGTCCGGTCCCATTCGTCCGCGGTGCTCTCCAAGAGCAACTCGCGGTCCTGCACGCCCGCATTGTTGACCAGCACCCAGGGTGCTCCATAGCGGGATGTCACCTCCGTGCACGCTCGCACGACCGACGCCTCGTCTGCGAGATCCATATGCACGGCGTCGGCGCGGCCGCCCCCTTGACTCAGTGTCGTGGCCACGCGTCGGGCGCCGGCCTCGTCGCGATCGGCAATCACGACGGTCGCGCCGGCCTCGGCCAAGACGGCCGCGATGCCCGCGCCGATACCGCTTGCGCCGCCCGTGACGAGTACCACCTTGGCATCGAGGTTGAAGGGATTGGTTGCGTGCTCCGCCATGAGTTTTTCCTAAGGTTCGATCTGCATATTCTCCGGGGCCGCGCCTACATAGATCAACCTTTTACACGCGCGCGCCTGACAGGTGTGTCGCTGGGGCCACAAGGTGCCGGATGAGAAGCCTCAGTGCCTTGTTTACATCGATCGGCCCAAACGCCATAATGAACACCATTGTTGCGTATTTTCGACATACGCGCAGTGGGACAGAAAAACAACGAACCTGACGCGGCTTGATCCGCGTGGGCAGAGTGACAAAGGGGGAGCGATGAGAAATAGAATTCTTGCCTGCATCGGTTCGGCGCTGGGTGCGGCCGGGCTTCTTTTCGTTGTACCGCTTGCTGTCCATGCACAGCAACAGGCCGGCACCACAGCAGAGGTACAGGCCGGCGGTCTCGAGGAGATCGTCGTGACGGCGCAGCGCCGCGCGGAGAACGCGGTCGACGTGCCCATCAGCATCACGGCGCTTAGTCAGGAACAACTGACCACCGCCAATGTGCAAAGCCTTGGCGACATCCAGAAGCTCACCCCGGCGCTGCGGTTCGATTATCAAACGGGCTTTGCCCAGCCGACGATCCGCGGCATCGGCACCGGCATCACGACCTCGGGCGGGGGCTCGAACGTCGGCGTATACGTTGACGGCTTTTATTCGCCGAATCCCCTGGCCGCCGACTTTCAGCTGCTCGAGGTCTCGAGCATCGATGTCCTCAAGGGCCCACAGGGCACTTTGTTCGGCCACAACACCACGGGCGGCGCGATCGTCGTGACGACTGCCGACCCGAGCGTTGACCCGCATGCCGAGGCGAAGGTCTCCTATGGGCGGTTCGCTTCTCAGAAGTATCAGGCCTACGCGACCGGGGGCTACGGGATCGTGGCGGCGGATGTCGAGGGCGTGTATAGCAAGGGTAGTAACTTCATGACTAACATCGTCGACGACGACAGTCATGTGGGCGCCTATGAAAACTGGACGGTCCGCACGGGACTCAAGTTCCAGTTCACAGACTGGCTGTCGGTGCTGTTCCGCTACACGCATTCTGATCAAGATGACCCGACCACCCAGATGCTCAATTCCAACACCGACACGAGCATCAATCCGACGACGGGTCAGCCGTGGGGTATCCAGACATATCAGGTGCCGGGGTTCTATACGACCAATCCCAACCAGATAGCTGCAAATCAGCCGCGCCTATACACAAATAGCACCAATATCGAGACGATGACGGTCAAGGCGGATCTGGGCTTCGCGGATCTCACGTCCTACTCGCAGTATCGACAGGAGGACGTCAATCAGTCCGAAGCTCTGCAGCAGGTAGCTGATCCCGTGATCTTTCAGCTCGGGCTTCCGATCTTCGATTACACCACCAGCCAGGAATTTCTGCTGACATCCAAGCCCGGTCCGCGCTTGCAGTGGACGGCGGGCGCCTACTACTTGAGCTATCGCGATACATATGTCACCTACATCGATAGCATTCCAGCCCCCCCGCGGTTTCGCCTGGGTGGCTCGAGCACGACGACGCAGAACATCGCCGGCTACGTGGACGCGACATACGAGGTGATACCGAAGCTCTTCTTCACCGCAGGCGTGCGCTACGCGCACGATGCCGTGCTCGATGCCTATTACAACAACACCGGTGTATTCACAGGCGCGAACCCGAACCAACAGATCAAAGTACCGAGCATCAACAGCACCAAAACAACGCCGCGTGTGGTGCTGCGCTACAAGCTCACGGATGACTCGAACGTCTACGCCTCCTATACGGAAGGATACAAGGCGGCGATTCTCGACGTCGGCGGCTCCTGTCAGGACTCTCTGGATAATTTCAAGTGTAATAACGTGCAGCCCGAAGATGTGCACGCCTACGAGGTCGGCTACAAGTTCGACGATCACCACATCGCCAACGAGATTGCTGCCTTTTTGTACAACTACAAGGACCTTCAGGTTTCAGAGTTCCTGGGAAATGCGGAGGCGTATATCGTCAACGCCGCGGAGTCGCGGATTTACGGTCTCGAAGACGACTTCCACTACAATCTGAATGAGCATTTCCAGGTGAATGCGGGCTTTGCCTGGACGCACGCGCGCTACCTGCAGTTCGGCGGCTCACTCAACGCCACTGGACAAGTGATAGGGGCCCCCGTATACGCAACCTGCGCGCCTTTTGCCAATGTACCTCCGGCATATCAAGTCAACTGCGCCCCAACTTCTGGCAGTTATGACTATGTAAATACCAGCACCGTTCTTCACGACGTACACATGCAGCACTCGCCCGACTACACCGCCACTCTCGGGCCGCGAGTCTCGACCGGGCAGACACGTTTCGGCGAATTTGCGTTCTCGAGCAACCTCTACTACACCTCGAGGATCTACTTCAGCCCGTCAGGCACCCAGTTTCAGCAGCCCGCTTATGCCGCGCTGGATGTGCGCGGCCAATGGAATCCGGACAAGAACTACTACGTTGCGGTGTACGGCGTTAACGTCGCCAACAGTCGCTACCGGAACCAGGTTCAGTACAACGGCTTCGGCATCGGCGCCGGGTGGAGCGCGCCTGCCGTCTGGGGCGTCGAGTTTGGCGTGAAATTCTAAAGGACGCAGCGCGCGAGAACCCCCACGAGTGGGGGTTCACTTTCCGCTGATCTTCGATTGCGTGGGGTAGGTCGCACTTCGCGCACATCACTTCCGCATCAGTTGTGATCATATCAAGAGTTATGATATGTTCGGTCTATGATCACACGACCGGCATCGGCGGGCATTCGCCTGAAAGAGTCGAGACGCTTCGGCTTCCTCTTGAGGGATGTGACGCGGCTATATGTGCAGCGCTTCGAGCAGCACGCGGGCGCACTGGGATTGACCCTGGCCCAATGCAAGGCGCTCATGCGCCTGGCGGATTGCGAAGGCGTGAGTCAGGTACGCCTGGCCGAATTGACGGATCTCGACCCCATGACTTTGGTGCGCATTCTCGATCGGATGGAAGCCGAAGGCTGGCTCGAGCGGCGTAAGGATCCACGCGACCGGCGGGTGCGATGCCTGTATCTCACGAACCAAGCCAAGCCCTTGCTGGACGATATCAACCATTTGATCGACGTCACGTGGGAGGAGGCGTTCGCGGGCATTCCCAAACAGAAGAGCGAGTTGGTAATGGAACTGCTCGATACGGTCCGCGGCAACTTCATAGCCCTCGATCCATTGCCGGCGGCGGCGGCTGTGGCACGCCGCAACGGAGGCGGCCGGAAGGCCGTCAGGGCGGGCGGAAAACAATGAGTGCTCAACCTCCCGGCAGCGACGCTGCATTGCCCGAAGATCCGGCCGGGCGTGGAACGCGGCTGCAGCGTCTGCGCTGGCCGCTCATGTTGGTGGTCCCCGTGCTCATCGCGGTCGCCGTGTATCTCTATCTCACGGGCGGCCGCTATCAGAGCACGGACGATGCGTACATACAGGCGGCCACCATATCCATCAGCGCCGATGTCGCGGGCCGCGTGCTCGACATCTACGTGCACGACAACGAGATCGTGAAGCGCGGCGATTCGTTGTATCGACTGGATGATGCGCCGTTTCGGATCGCCGTCAGCGATGCCGAGGCAAAGCTCGCCAGCACGCGGCTGCAGATCGCCTCGCTCAAGTCGAGCTATCGACAAAGGCAAGTCGAGCTGCACTCGGCGCGCGATAGCCTTGCATATGCGCAGCGCCAATTCGATCGCAACAAGCGCCTGCTGGCCTCCGGAATCGCCTCGCAGGCGCAGTTCGATCAGGCATCGAACGGTCTCGATCTCGGTCATCAGCAAGTGGCGAATGCCGAGCAGGGAGTCGCCGTCGCGCTCGCCAACCTCGGCGGCGATCCGGACATCGCTCCCGAGCGCCATCCGCTGGTCGAGCAGGCGCAGGCGGCGTTGGACCGCGCGCGGCTCGATCTGTCTTACACGCTCGTCAAAGCGCCGGCCGACGGCATCGTCACCAAGGTGGAGCAGCTGCAGGTCGGCGACTACATCGCGGCCTCGGCTCCCGTGTTCGCTTTGGTGTCGACCCACGATGTATGGGTCGAGGCGAATTTCAAGGAGGCGCAGCTCGACCACATGCGGGCGGGCCAAGCCGCGACGGTGGAAATCGACCGCATCGGAGGCAAGCGCTTCTCGGCCAGGGTGGCGAGCGTGAGCCCGGGCACGGGATCTCAGTTCTCGATGCTGCCCCCCGAGAATGCCACGGGCAACTGGGTCAAGGTCGTGCAACGAGTCCCCGTCCGCTTGCAGCTCGACCATGTCGACGCGGGTCTTCTGTTGCAGAGCGGGTTGAGCGCCAATGTCACCGTCGACACGCGGTCGCCGGCCGCCGCCTCTCCCTCGGAGCCCAAGCGTTCGTTGGCGGCGGAGACGCCCGGATCGACGCAATGAGCATCCCCATCGAGGGCCGGCGCCGAGCGCTCATCACGGTGTTTCTCATGACGGCCTCGATCATGCAGGTTCTCGACAATACGATCGCCAATGTCGCGTTGCCGCGCATTCAGGGCGCGCTCTCCGCCACGCAGGATCAAATGGCCTGGGTGCTGACCTCCTACATCGTGGCCGCCGCCATCATGACGCCGATGGCCGGGTGGCTCGCCGGCCGGTTCGGCCGCAAGCGGATCGTTCTGATCTCGATTGCAGGCTTCACTCTGGCATCGATGCTTTGCGGCATCGCCCAGTCCTTGCCGCAGATGGTGCTCGCGCGGTTGGTGCAAGGCGCGTGCGGCGCCGCACTCGTCCCCATGTCGCAGGCGGTGATGCTCGACATCTATCCGGGCGAGCAGCTCGCGAAGGCGATGAGCATCTGGGTGACGGGCGTTACCGTCGGTCCGATCATGGGGCCGGCGCTCGGCGGCTGGCTCACGGACAACTACAACTGGCGCTGGGTGTTCTACATCAACGTGCCATTCGGCATCATCGCCTTCCTCGGGACATTGACGACCCTGCCGAAATCGACGTGGAAAAAGTCGTCCTTCGATTTCTTCGGCTTCGCGACACTGAGCCTTGCGGTCGGCGCGCTGCAGCTCACGCTCGATCGCGGCCAGATCAAGGATTGGTTCAACTCCCCGGAGATCTGCATCGAGGCGGCGATTTCCGTGGCCGGGTTCTACCTCTTCATCGTGCACATGATCACGGCGCGCAAGACCCGCTTCTTGGACCCGTCGCTCTTCAGGGATCGAAACTTCGTGGCGGGGTGCCTGTTCATTTTCAACGTGGGCTTGCTCCTATACGCCACGCTCGCTCTGTTGCCGCCGCTGTTGCAAGATCTCATGAATTATCCGGTGGTCACGACCGGCCTGGTCACGGCACCGCGCGGATTGGGGACGTTGTTGGCCATGCTCATCATCGCGCGCTTCTCTAAAATCATCGATGTGCGCTGGCTGATCGGTTGCGGGTTTGCGTTGTCCGCTCTTGCGGCCTGGCAGATGTCGCGCTTCGATCTGCAGATGGACATGTACACCGTGATGTGGTCGGGCATCGCGCAAGGATGGGGCACCGGAATGGTGTTCGTGCCTCTGGCGGGGGTGGCCTTCGCCACGCTGAAATCTTCTCTACGCAACGAAGGCGCCGCATTATTCAGCCTGGCGCGGAACTTGGGCTCGAGCATCGGCATCTCGGTGGTGGAGACGCTGCTCACACGCAATACGCAGACGGCGCACGCATCGCTTGCCGAGCACGTCACGCCGTTCAACCCGCTCGCACCCGCGCTGTTTTCCGGCGGGGCCCCGACCCTGCAACGGTTGTCGGCGCTGAATGCCCAGGTGACGCAACAAGCGACCATGATTGCGTACAACGACAATTTCAAATTGATGTTCTGGTTGAGCCTCGGGGCGATACCGCTGCTCTTGTTGCTGCGCAAGAGCGCCGCACCGCGCAGCGATGAAGTGGTCGTCGTCGAGTGATCCCGGCATGGCGCAACGACCTATAATTTTGGAATACCCGCGACGCGCGCGCGCTGCGCTGCCGTGCGTCTTGGTCGCGCTCGCTGCCTGCAGCGTCGGGCCGAATTTCAAGCGGCCGGACCCGCCCGCGGCCGAACGCTACACGTCCGATACACCCGCCGTCGAGAGCCACTCGGCCGCTACGCAACATTTCGCGCTCGGGCAAGAAATAAAGGGCGACTGGTGGTCACTGTTCGGCTCGGAGTCGATCGACAACGTCGTCCAGCAGGCACTCGAGCACAATCGCACGCTCGAGGCCGCTGCGCAGACCTTGGCCGAGTCGCATGAACTTGCGCTCGCGCAGGCGGGCTTGCGCTATCCCCAGGTCGGATTGACTGCGGGTGTTGGTCGCCAGCAATATGGTGCGGAGTTCTTCGGCGGCGACTTCAGCTTTCCGCCCTTCACGTACTTTGCCGCGGGCCCCACCGTCAGCTACACGCTCGATTATACGGGCGGTATCGGCCGGTCCATCGAGCAACGGCAGGCGCAAGCCGAGGCGTCGCGTCAGCAGCTCGATGCGGCGTTCCTGTCGGTGAGTGGCCAGGCCGTCATGCAAGCCGTCACTATTGCCTCGCTCCGCGCGCAGATTGCCACCGTCGAGACCATCCTCGAGCAGGATCGGGACAACTTGCGGCTCGTCCGCACCGCATTCGAGGCCGGCTCGGTCGCACGCATCGACGTCGTGAGCGCCGAGAGTCAGATTGCCAGCGATTCGGCGTTGCTACCGCCGCTGCGTCAGCAGCTCGCCAAGGCGCATCACGCGCTGTCGCTGGTGCTGGGGCGTACGCCGGAGAAGGAGCTGCCTGCGGATTTGGACCTCGCGCAAATCGTGCTGCCAGTCGAGATACCCGTGAGCTTGCCGTCGGAGCTGGCTCACCACCGCCCCGACATCCTGGCGGCCGAGGCGCGCTTGCATGCCGCGACCAGCGCCGTCGGCATTGCCGAGTCGAATTTCTATCCCAAGATCCAGCTGACAGGTACCGTCGGACCGCAGGCCGTCACGCCCGGCGGCCTGTTCGACCGATCGAGCGTTGCTTGGAGTCTAATCTCCGGGTTGACCATGCCGTTGTTCGACGGGGGAACGTTGCATGCGCAGAAGCGCGCGGCGGTCGATGCCATGCGTGCGAGCGCCGCGAGCTATCAGGAGACCGTCCTCGAAGCATTCACCCAGGTGGCCGATCTTCTCGACGCGCTCGCGCACGATGCCGAGCAGTTGGATGCGCAAGATCAGGCGCAGAAGGCGGCCGAGTCGAATCTCAGCCTCACGCGCGCGGCCTATCAGGAGGGCAATGTGGGAATTTTGCAGGTGCTCGATGCGCAGCGCACTTACCAGCAAGCGCGTCTCGGGTTTGTGCAGACCATGGCGCAGCGCTATCTCGATACGGTAGAGCTGTTTCTTGCACTCGGCGGCACCGCGCCGCGCAGCAGTTGAGCGCTATTCCGGGGCTGCGTCGTGGCAGAGAATCATCGTTTGACGGAAATGAGGTGGAGAAATGAGCGACGCATACATCGTTCAGGCGATCCGTACGGCGGGCGGCCGCCGCAAGGGCAAGCTTGCGGGTTGGCATCCGGCCGATCTGGCCGGCGAAGTGCTCAACGCACTGGTGGATCGCAGCGGCATCGATCCCGCCGCGGTCGAGGATGTGGTTTTCGGCTGCGTGAGCCAGGTCGGCGAGCAGAGCTTTCACATTGGCCGCAATGCCGTTCTGGCATCGAAGCTGCCCGATAGCGTCCCCGCGGTGAGCATCGATCGGCAATGCGGGTCCTCGCAGCAAGCCGTGCATTTCGCGGCGCAGGCGGTCATGTCGGGCACCCAGGATGTGGTCATTGCGGCGGGCGTGGAAAGCATGAGCCGCGTGCCCATCGGCTCGCCAACGGCGCTCGCAGTCAATGCCGGACTCGGTGGGCCCTGGAGCCAGCGCATCCAGGATCGCTATGGGGTCAAGGAATTCAGCCAGTTCACTGGCGCGCAGCTGCTCGCCGAGAAGTACGGTTTCGGTCGTGAGCGGCTCGACGAATTTGCGTTGCTGAGCCATCAGCGCGCGGCGCGCGCGACGCAGGCCAAGGCGTTCGCGAATGAGATCCTGCCGATACGGGTGGACGGCGGAGAGCACACCGTCGACGAAGGCATTCGCTTCGACGCCACGCGCGAGTCGATCGGCGCCGTGAAACTTCTGAAAGAGGGTGGCGTGCTGACGGCGGCCAATGCAAGTCAGGTTTGCGACGGCGCCGCAGGTGTCCTGGTCGTCAACGAACGCGGTCTGAAAGCTCACGGATTGACCCCGCTCGCCCGCATCCACAATCTGACGGTGACGGGGGGCGATCCCGTGATCATGCTCGAGGAGCCCATCGGCGCAACTCGCCTCGCGCTGAAGCGCAGCGGTCTGAAGATCGATGACATCGATCTATACGAGATCAACGAAGCCTTCGCGTCAGTGCCGCTCGCGTGGCTTAAAGGAGTCGACGGGAACCCGGAGCGCATGAACGTGAATGGCGGTGCGATCGCGCTCGGTCACCCGCTCGGCGCCACCGGCGCCAAGCTCATGAGCACGCTGCTCAACGCCTTGCGCGCGCGCAAAGGCCGCTATGGGCTGCAAGCCATGTGCGAGGGCGGCGGCCTCGCCAACGTGACCATCATCGAGGCGCTTTAGAGTGTCCGCCGCGAGCCGGGGCGGTCCGCTCGCGGGAGTCAGGGTTCTCGAGTTGGCCGGTCTCGGCCCCGCGCCGTTTTGCGGAATGATGCTCGGCGACATGGGTGCCGAGGTGATCCGGATCGAGCGCGCCGGCGCCTTGTGGCACGAGCCTTCGCGCGATCCGCTGCTGCGCAACCGCCGCTCGGTGGGATTGAATCTCAAGCATCCCGAAGGACTGGCGACGGCGCTGCACCTGGTCGGAGTCTGTGACGTCCTGATCGAGGGGTATCGTCCGGGCGTCCTCGAGCGCCTGGGCTTGGGTCCCACCGAATGTCTGCAACGAAACCCACGCCTCGTATACGGACGGATCACCGGCTGGGGTCAGACGGGACCGCTTGCGCTCGCGGCCGGGCACGATCTCAACTACATCGCGCTCACGGGCGCGTTGCACCTCACGGGACTGCCCGGAGGTAAACCCGTGCCGCCGCTGAATCTGGTCGGCGATTTTGGCGGCGGCGCGATGCTGCTGCTCTCCGGAGTGCTCGCAGCGCTGTTGGAGTCCAAGCTGTCCGGAAAAGGACAGGTCGTCGATGCCGCCATCGTCGATGGCACCGTCTCGCTCCTCGGGATGATGTTTTCCTTCCGCGCCAACAGCTTTTTCCGGGACGCCACCGGAGAGAATGTGTTGGCGGGCGGCGCGCCGTTTTACGACACCTACGAGACTCGAGACGGCCTGTATGTGTCCATCGCCGCGCTCGAGCCGCAGTTCTATGCATTGTTGCAGGAGAAGCTCGGTATCGAGGATCCTGAGCTCGACGGGCTCGGTATCGCCACGGTGGACGACGCCACGGCACGCGCGCGCTGGCCCTCGTTGGGCGCTGCCCTTGTGCGCCTGTTCAAGACTCGCACGCGCGAGGAGTGGTGTCGGCTCCTCGAGGGGACCGACGTTTGCTTCGCGCCCGTGTTGACTCTCGAGGAAGCCGCGCGCCATCCGCACAACATCGAGCGGCGTAATTTCTTGACCATCAACGGAGTGCAGCAGAACGCCCCGGTCCCGCGGTTCAGCCGCACCGCCCTCGATCAGCCGCAATGTGGGCGCCGACCCGGCGAGGATACCGAGAGCGTTCTCGGCGAGGTGCTCGCGCTGGCGGGGCCAGAGATAGAGCGGTTACGCCGCGCAGGAGCCCTTGCCTGACGCTTGCGATTCCTTGAGATAGTATCGATACGGAAAGGCCGGGCGTCGTATGCCCGGCAACGGAGGTTTGTGCAGTGACGATCACCACGCGGTTCACCCAGTTGATTGGGATTGAACATCCAATTGTCCAGGGCGGAATGCAATGGGTCGGGCGCGCCGAGCTCGCCGCGGCCGTGTCGAATGCCGGCGCGCTCGGCATCTTGACCGGCTTGACGCAGCCGACGCCCGAAGCGCTGCGCGCCGAGATCGAGCGCTGCCGCACGCTCACCGATAAACCCTTCGGTGTCAATCTGACCTTTCTGCCGAGCATGAGCCCGCCGCCGTATGCCGAATACCGCCGAGCCATCATCGAGAGCGGTGTGCGCATCGTCGAGACGGCAGGCTCCAATCCGAAGGAGCACATCGACGACTTCAAGGCTCACGGGATCAAGGTCATTCACAAATGCACGGCCGCGCGTCATGCGCTGTCCGCCGAGCGCATGGGCGCGGATGTCATATCGATCGACGGATTCGAGTGCGCGGGACATCCCGGCGAGGACGATCTCTCGGGCCTCGTGCTCATTCCGGTCACCGCCGACAAGGTCAAGATACCCATCATCGCCTCCGGCGGCTTTGCCGATGGCCGGGGGTTGGTGGCGGCGCTCGCGCTCGGCGCTCAAGGCATCAACATGGGAACTCGCTTTTGCGCCACTCGTGAAGCGCCCATTCACGAACGGGTGAAAGAGTTCTTGGTGCAGAACGACGAGCGCGCCACCAACGTGATATTCCGCAAGCTGCGCAATACCGCGCGTGTCGGAAAAAACAGCGTCTCAGATCAAGTCGTGGAGATCCTCGCGAAGCCGGATGCGAAGTTCGAGGACGTTGCGCATTTGGTCCGTGGCGCCAACGGCCGCCAGCTCCTGGAATCGGGGGATCTGGACCGCGGGTTGGTCTGGGCCGGGCAATCTCAGGGGCTGATACATGACGTCCCGAGCGTGGCGGAGCTGATCGACCGGATGATTCGGGAGGCGACCGCCCTCATGGGACGGCTTGCCGGCACGATGCATGGAGCGGCTTGCGCTCTGTGAGGGAGCGGGGCAAGCTGACTCGACGGGGGAAAGGCTATGACTACTCATTTCGATGAGATGTTCGATTTTGTCGTCGTCGGCAGCGGCGGCGGCTCGATGTGTGCCGGGCTGGTCATGAGGTCTACAGCCAAGAGCGTGCTCATTCTCGAGAAGACCAGCTTGGTCGGCGGCACGACTGCACGCTCGGGCGGAGTCATGTGGATCCCGAACAATCCGTTCATGAAGCGTGACGGCATCGAAGACAGCTACGAAAAGGCGGCCGCGTACCTCGACGCCGTGCTCCCCGATCCGAAGGAGGCACCGGGTGCATCCCGCGCCCGGCGCGCAACGTATTTAACAGAAGCACCGCGCATGCTGGATTTCTTGCGAAGCCGCGGCGTGAAGCTGACTCGCGTAACAGAGTGGCCCGATTACTACGATGATCTTCCCGGCGGTTCCGTGCCGGGCAGAACCGTAGTCGCGGAGCTATTCGACGCCAACGAGTTGGGTGTGTGGACCGAGAAACTTCGCCCCAGCTTCGTCCACCTACCGATTCCTGCTTCGCTCGAGGAGATGTTGGAACTGCCCGCCATGAAGCGCTCCTGGGCGGTGAAAATGCTGCTCGTGAAGCTCGTGTTCCGGGGAGTCATCGCCAGGATCACAGGTAAGCGTTGGGTCGCCGGAGGTGCCGCACTGCAAGGACGGATGCTGCAGGCGGCGCTGCGCGAGGGAGTCGAGATTCGCACGGACTCGCCGGTAAAAGAGATCCTCATCGAGGATGGCCGCGCCGCGGGAGTGGCCGCGGTCAAGGATGGTCGCCCTTGGCGCGTCGGCGCGCGGCTGGGAGTGCTCATCAATGCCGGCGGGTTTTCCCACAACCAGCGGATGCGTGATCGCTATCAACCCGGAACTTCCGTGAAATGGACCATGGCCGCGCCCGGCGACACCGGCGAGATGATCGAAGAAATGATGCGGCACGGCGCCGCCGTTGCGCAGATGCAGGAGCGCGTTGGCAATCAGTTCACGCCGCAACCCGGCTGGGAGCAGAGCGAGATCAGGCAGGCCGCTCAATCTGTGACGGCCGCGCCGCACTGCATACTCGTCGATCAAAGCGGCGTGCGTTACATGAGCGAAGGCGGCTCGTACATGGCTTATTGCAAGGGCATGCTCGAGCGCAACAAGAGCGTGCCCGCGATACCGAGCTGGGCGGTGTTCGATGCTCAGTACCTGCGCAAGTACATATTGGCGGGCACGATGCCGGGCACGCAGAAGCCGCAACGTTGGTACGACGAGGGCTATTTGAAGACGGCCGATACGGTCGAAGGACTGGCCGGGACCCTTGGGATCGATCCGGCGACGCTCAAGGCCACGGTGGAGCGCTTCAACGGCTTCGTCGCTCAGAATCGCGACGATGACTTTCACCGCGGCGAGCGCGCCTATGACCGCTGGCTCGGGGATTGGATGCATAAGCCTTCAGAAAGCCTCGGTTCCATCGCGCAGGCGCCGTTCTACGCCGTCCCGGTATTGCCGGGAGATGTAGGCACCTACGGCGGTGTGGTCACCGACGAGCACGCCCGCGTGTTGCGGGAAGACGGATCGGTGATCGATGGCCTCTATGCCACGGGAATCTCGACCGCCTCAGTGATGGGCACCAGCTACCCCGGTGCCGGGGCGAGCGTCGGCCCCTCGTTCGTCTGGGGTTATGTCGCCGCAGCATCAGCTGCGAGCCGGGCCGTGGTGGATCGCTCCATCGACCAACAGCGACCCGCTGCCTGAGCGGTAAAATTGGAATGCAAAAGTTGCCAGTACGGGGTCACAGGAGATCGCAGTCATGAAAGTACAAGTGGAGAACATCAAGCCCGCCATCGGCAGCATCGTTCGCTTCGAGCGCTCCGCGCTTCTGGACGATGACGTGGCGGAGCGCTGCCTGGAGTTGCTGGACGAGCGCCAAGTGCTGGTGTTCCCCCGCATCAACTTGAGCGACAAAGAGCAGCTCGCGTTCACCGACAAGCTCGGGGCGCGCGTGAATTTCACCAATCGCGTGCCCGGCGGCGACCGCGCGGCGAAGGACGTCTACACCATCACGCTCGATCCGAAGATCAACAACGAGCCCGAGTACGTGCTGGGGACTTATTTCTGGCACATGGACGGGATCACCGTGGACATGCCGCCGCCAAAAGCGAGCGTGCTCAGCGCCCGCAAGGTCGCGCCCAAGGGTGGGCAGACCGAGTTCGCCAGCACCTATGCGGCGTATCAGGCGCTGCCGGAGGAGGAGAAAGCCGAGCTCGAAGGGCTGCGCGTCCTGCATAGCGTGACGGCGGCGGTGCGCGAGGTCGCGAGCCCTGAGTCGCTCGATCCGTATCGCCGCGAGCTCAGGCACGAGCATCCCCTCGTATGGAAGCGCAAGTCCGGCCGCAAATCCATGATCATCGGCTACACCGCCGATTATGTCGTCAACCTGCCGCGTGCCGACGGCAAAGCGTTGCTGGCGCGTCTCCTCGAGTGGACGGCCCAGCCCGCCTTCACCTACCGCCACTACTGGCAGGAAGGCGACCTGGTCGTTTGGGACAATTGCGGCGCTCTGCACCGGGTCATTCCTTATTCGGCGGATTCCGGGCGCACTATGCACCGGACGTCGGTCGCAGGTGTCGAAGCGGTCGCCTGAGCGCTGTGCGTCAGGCGCACAATCCGTCGCAAATGGCATTGAAATACGTGACTTGCCGCCGTATTTGCTTATATCGCGCGCCTGCGCAATAATGAAACCTTAGAGGTGCTATTAGGCGCGCCGCCGCAAAACCAGGCGACGCGACAATCCGAACCTGCGGAAAGGAGCGATCTATGGGAGTGGCCGTCGAACGTCTCACGAGCTTGGTCGATGCGCCGCAGCGGTTCGCGATTTCCTACGCGGAGATTCGCCAAACACAGATCGAGGCGATGAACGAGCGTTTTCAAGAGCGCAAGGATCGCATCCGACTGCTCGGTCATCGCGCGAAGGAAGCGGGAGTCACCGAGATTCGTTCCAGAGACGAGATGGTGCCTTTGCTGTTCCCGCACACGGCTTACAAGAGCTACCCAGAAAGCTGCTTGACCGAGAAGAAGTGGGATCGCCTGGGCAAGTGGCTCGCCACGGTTTCCTCGCATCCGATTGCCTCGATCGAGACCTCCGACATCGGAGACATCGATCAGTGGATCAGCCGGCTCGAGGCGCAACACCATTACATTTCCTGCTCGAGCGGCACGACCGGCAAATCGGCGATGCTCATCGCGTCGAGCGCCGACATGGTGTGGTCACGCCGGGATACGGTCGGTGTGTTCTCCTGGGGGTCGGGCGTTGTGCCCGCGCGGGATCGTCACATGTTCGGTGTCGCGCCGATCGCTCACGTGCCCAAGAACACCAACATCGCCGCGGCACAGGCGGCTGCGTTCGGCGACCCGCGCTTCGAGCGGTTCCGGCTGCCGGTGCCGCCGATCACCGTGGGTCAGCTCACGAAAATGATGGTGCTGCGCAAGGCGATCGCCGACGGTACCGCCCGTCCGGGCGACATTGCGGAGTTCGAGGCGACCTCGAAAGCGCGACAACAGGTGCTGGACGAAGCGATGATCATCGCCGCCGAGGCGCTCATTGCGGCCCGCGCGGATAAGCTCTATGTCTCGGGCCTGTGGAATGCTCTTTATCAGGTGGCCAGACTGGTCCGCGAGAGAGGCTACAGTGCCAAGGATTTCCACCCGGACAACTGCATCTATGTGGGCGGCGGGCTGAAGCGCGCGCTGCTGCCGCCCGACTATCAGCAGTTCGTCCACGAGACCTTCAACATTCCGGCCAACCGGAATTTTCAGAACTACAGCATGCAGGAGCTCAATTCCGGCATGCCCCGCTGTCAGAAAGGCGGCCGCTATCACGTGCCGCCGTGGATGGTCCCCTTCGTATTGGACAAGGAGGGGAACGCTTTGCTGCCGCATACCGGGGGCGAGATCGAAGGCCGCGCCGCCTTCTTCGACCTCGCGCTCGACGGACGCTGGAACGGCGTGATCACCGGCGACAAGATCTCGCTCGACTTCGACCCGTGCGCCTGCGGCGCCAAGGGTCCGTCGATTCGTGACAACATCGTCCGCTACGCCGATCTCGAAGGCGACGACAAGATCGGCTGCGCGGGTACGGTGGACGCCTACGTGAGGGGACTGTCATGAGTGTCATCGACGAGCAGGCGATCGCCCGCGAGGCGCAGCCACAGACGATTCGAGTCAATCACTTCATCCGCGGCAAGCTGGTGAGCGGCGATGCCGTGCGCCACACCTCGCGCGATCTCGGCATCGACTTCACGACGCCGGCCATCGATCTGGATGCGCTCATCACGCCGCGCTCGGAAATGCCGCCGCTGTTCGCTATGAAGCTCTCGCAGATCATCGATTTTCTGGTCGAAGTGGGCGAGCGGCTCGATCCGGATCACAATTCTTATCTGCAGGAATCGCTCGAATTCGTCGCGGCCACCAACCCGCTACCACGGCGGATCATCGAGAACCTGTTCCGGCGGGCGCGGCATTTCTTGAATCGAGATGTGCTGATGGCAAGCTTGAATGCCAACTTTCACGACTTGCGCTATTTAGACGAATGGGTGGCGCGCACCGACGCGCAAGGGCAAACCGGAGCGATCCGCGCCTTTCCGCCGCGCATAATCCACATGCTCGCCGGCAACTCGCCGGCGGGCTGTATCTCATCGATCGCGCAGGGCGCCATGCTGAAGGCGACCAACGTCTTCAAGATGCCCTCGAGCGACCCGTTCTCCTGCGTCGCGGTACTGCGGACCATGGCGGACATCGATCCTGAGCATCCGGTCGTGAAATCGATGTCGGCGGTCTACTGGCGCGGTGGCGACGAGCGCATCGAGCGCACGGTCTATCGGCCGCAGTATTTCAGCCGTATCGTCGCCTGGGGCGGCGGTTCCGCGATCGACAACGTGATCCGCTATTTGAGTCCCGGGTTGCAGCTCGTGTCCTTCGATCCAAAGACCTCGATCTCCATGATCGGACCGGAGGCATTCCGGTCGGACGAGGCGATAGCGCGGGTCGCCGAAGCCGCCGCAGAGGATGTCAGCACTTTCAATCAGGAAGCATGCCTCGCGAGCCGCATTCTGTTCGTCGAAGGGGAGCGCAGCGGCGTCGAGAAGTTCTGTGCGAAGCTCCAGGAGCGTCTGGGTGTCGACCGCTCCCTGGCCTCTGCGGTTGCACGGCTTCCACCCGCGGAGTTGCGCGAGGAAGTGGAAATGCTGCAGATGATGGATGACGAGGCCAAGGTCTGGGGCCGATTCGACGGACGCGGTATGGTCATACTGACCGACGAGCCGGTGGGATTTCATCCTTCGGGCAAGACCGCCAATGTCGTGCACGTGAAGGCGCTCGAGGATGCGATCCGCCATGTGAACGTCGCCACGCAGACCATCGGTATCTTTCCGGAAGAGACCAAAGTGAAATTGCGCGACAGGCTCGCGAATGCCGGCGCGCAACGTGTCGTGCGGCTCGGGTCGGCAGCGAAGCACGTGGGCGGATCGCCGCACGATGCGATGTTCCCGCTGCAGCGCCTCGTGCATTGGATCTCCCAGGAAAACGCCTGAGTCGCGGCCCCTGGCCCCGGACAGCCAAGGAATGATCAGCGTATTCGGGGCGAGCTCGACGGCCGACGAAGTGCTGTACGGACGTCGATCTGCGAGGCAAGCGCATTCTGATAACCGGTGTCTCGGCCGGCATCGGCGTTGAGACCGCACGCGCACTCGCAACGCATGGAGCCCACGTGATCGGGGCAGTGCGCGATCTCGCCAAGGCGGGGCGCGCCGCGGCTCACGTGCACGGCGCCGCCGCTGCAAACAACGGCAGCTTTGAGCTCATGCGGCTTGACTTGGCGAGCTTGAAGAGCGTCCGCGCCTGCGCGGATGCGCTCATTGCGACGGGCGAGCCGCTCGACGTGATCATTGCCAACGCGGCCGTCATGGCGCCCCCCTTCGGTTCTACGGAAGACGGCTTCGAGACGCAGTTCGGCACCAATCACTTGGGGCATTTCGCGTTGATCAATCGAATCGCGTCATTGATCCGCCCAGGGGGTCGGGTAGTGAGCCTGTCGTCATCCGGCCATCGCATCGCCAACGTCGATCTCGACGATCCGAATTTCGAGCGCACGCCTTATCACGCCTACAGGGCTTATGGCCGATCGAAGACCGCGAATATTCTGTTTGCCGTGGGTTTCGATCGGCGGCATCGTGACCGCGGGGTGCGCGCCGCGGCCGTGCACCCCGGCGGAATTCAAACCGAGATCAGCCGGCACTCGCATGCGGCCGGAGAGCGCGAGATGATCGAGCAGTTGAACCGCCAGCTCGCCGCGGAGGGCAAGCCGCTGTTCCAGTGGAAGTCCATCGCGCAGGGAGCAGCGACGTCCGTGTGGACCGCCGTCGTCGCGCCGGCCGAGCAGATCGGCGGACGTTACTGCGAGAATTGCCATGTCGGCGCCATCGTTCCGGACGGCGTGAAGCTCAATTCCAACAGCGAGGGCGTGCGCGGCTATGCGCTCGATCCGCAGAATGCCGAGGCGCTCTGGAAAAAAAGCGAGCAGATGGTGGTCGAGTCCTTTTGAGCCGCCTCCAACGGTCTCACGTTCTCCGGTCCCACGTGAACATAAAGCCTCTAATTATCAACAACTTGTAGATATCTAAATATTGCCAGCCGAGCGCGGCAGGTTGGGGTGGCGGCATCCTTGTGGTTAACGTAAACTCTTGGATATTCTCGACAGGAGAAAACAGGTAATACCATGAAGCACTCAGCCCAGCGAAAGATCGAGGAGCGGTCACCCACCCCGGATATTCCTACGGGCCTGTACGCCGAGGCGCGGCGGCGGCTGTTGCAGAATGAACCGCTCTTGGAGAGGGCGAATGGGCTGGGCGCGGGGGCATTGTCGGCCGGCGAAGTTGCGGCCTTGGAATCGGTGGGGTTGACCACGGAGCCGTTCGCGGCGGAGCGAGATCCGCCGGGCGGCGATCCGCCGGGCGGCGATCCGCTCGTGCATTCGGTCGCGGACTACATGGCGCTCCTCGAAACGAGTTACACGACCAGCGAGGCGTCGAAGCATTTGAAAGTCGACGTAAGCCGGGTTCGTCAGCGGTTGCGCGAAGGGACGCTCTTCGGGATCGAGTATGACGGGGAGCGGCGTCTGCCGCGATTTCAGTTCGAGCGACGCCAGGTGCTGCCGGGGTTGCGCGAGGTGCTGGCGGCGCTCCCGCCCGGATTGAATCCGCTCGATGTGGCGCAGTGGTTCTTGGCGCCAAACCCCGATCTCGAAGTGGGGAAGGAGCACTTAAGTCCCCGCGAATGGCTGCTGCGCGGCAAGCCGGTGGAGGCGGTGGCAGCGCTCGCTCGCGGGTTCGAGTAACTCGATACGCGAGCCGCACATTTTTGGCCAAGTTTCCTCATTCGCCGGGAGCAGCGGCACTCGCCGCGATGGTGCCCTCCGTGCGGCGGCTGTCTGCCGGCACGAGGCTTGCGCGGGTGTACTACACCCGCAGTCGTCACGCGCTCCCCTGGGACGCGTTTCGCTACGTGGGCCCTCTCAACTCGCGTTGGGACCATCACGTGTCGAATGAGCAAGGAATAGCAGACGCACTCGCGGATGGGGCCGGGGGGCGCGGGATCTATTACGCTGCGGCTGATGCCAAGACGTGTCTGGCGGAAGTGTTTCAGGACACGCGCCGGATCGATCGAGCCTTTCAGGCGCCGTGGCTCGTGGTATTCAAAACGCTTCGGGTACTCGAGGTGCTTGATCTCACCGGCGATTTTGCGACCCAAATGGGAGCATCAATGGCGATTCATTCGGGGAGCCGAGTGCGGGCGCGAGGATGGGCGCGGGATCTGTACCAGGCGTTCCCCGCCGCGCAGGGGATTCTCTACGCGGCCTCGATGCGCGGCGGCGCGCCGGCCTTCGCGCTGAATGAGCGGTCGCTCAAGGGTGGGCCATTATTTCCCACGCATCCGGAATTTCATCGCGCGCTCGCGGACGATGCGATGCTCGATCCCTTGAAGCATGCGGCGAGGACTTTGGGATATGCACTCAGGTAGGTCATGATAATGCCATGGCGACTTCACTCTATGACCTCAGCGTGGGGAGCTACCTGCAGACGGTGCGCGCGGTGGCCGGCTTCCTCGATCGCGCGGCCAAGCACTGCGCGGAGACAGGCTCCGACCCGGACGACTTCGTGCGCGCGCGCTTGTCCGAGGATATGGCGCCCTTCCACTTCCAGATCGAATGCGTGGACCATCATTCGGTGTGGGCGCTCGAGGCCGTGAAGAGCGGCCTGTTCGCCCCGCCAGCGCTGCTCGGACCGATCCCTTTCGTCGACCTGCAGGCCATGATGGCCCGTACGGAAATTGCGCTCAAGGCGTTCACCACCGAGGAGGTCAACAGCTGGGCAGGCAAGGACCTGGACTTCCAGATCGGGCCGCGAAGGCTGCCCTTCACGGCGGAGAATTTCTTCCTATCCTTCTCGCTGCCGAACTTTCATTTCCACGCCGTCACCGCCTACGACATCCTGCGGATGAAAGGTGTGCCGCTGGGCAAGCGGGACTATGAGGGCCAGTTGCGGACGAAGGGGCCCTAACACCTGGCGCGACAGGTTACGAGTCGGCGGCATCGGCGAAGTCGATGCCGCCAAGCTCATCAGTTTTTCGCCTGTTTCGTCTGCTTTTCGTTCTGCCCGGTGAGCGTGGCAGCGACAGCATCGGCAAACGTGCCTTCAATGTCCTCGATTGATGTGGAGGCACCGTAGATTCCACCCCATGCGAAGGTCTTGGACAGCTGAAACTCGCCGACTAAGTTATGGTCCGGCATTTGATAAAGCTGCACCGTTCCATCGATATGAATCTGTCCCACCCCGGCGAGCATTGCGCGCCCGAACGCGTTTCCTTTCTCGTACTGGGTGAGCTGTAAGGCGACCGCAAAGGACCTCGTCGCGCCAGTGGCCGGATTGGTGAGCTTGCGCGCGTCGATCTTCTGCTGGATGGTCTGGGCGATTCTCTCGCGCTCCATTGGCAGAATCTTGACGCCCTCGGCCGCGTCGACGCTGACGGCCGTTTGATCCGCAGCGGTTACGCGCGCTTCCGCGGCGATCGGGTGGGTGAAGTCCGGCTTTGGCGCCGTGCCGGCGCAGCCATAGAGGCCGAAGGTAATTACCGCGGCTGAAGCGATGAGACGACTTGCTCGGGACATTCGAAGAGACTCCTTATCTCTGATATCGATCCGTGAGGGCTTGGCTGCTTCGAGATTGTATGCGCCGGCATTAGCGTCATACCTCGACGCGAGACACTCTCGCCGCGTGACTCTTGAGAAGGAACGCACCCTTTCGGAATGCCACCGCCTTCGTTTCGGGAAAAGTAACTGGATCGAAAGGTACTTGAACTATGGTATGCCAATGTATACATTGACGTACATGGCGCCAGGGGGCGCTGTCTGGGTCGCCAAGGAGAGCCGTTTGGCAAAAGGTATCTATCTGCTCACGGGGGGTGCGAGCCTCATCGGCTCGCACATTGCCGATCAGTTGCTTGCCGAAGGGGCCCAGGAAATTCGCCTCTTGGACAATTATTCCCTCGGTGCGCCGTCGACGATCGCGCATTTGGAGCGCGAGCCGCGCATTCGGTGTATTCGCGGGGACGTGCTGCGACTGCCCGACCTTCTGGAGGCGACGAAGGAGGTGGACGGGGTGTTTGCGCTCGCCGGGTATCTCACCCTGCCGATGGCGCAGGACCCATTCGCCGGCGTATCGGTCAACACGGTCGGAATGGTGAACACTCTCGAGGCATGCCGCTTCAATCGGGTCCGTCGCGTGGTGTTCTCATCTTCGGTGGCCGTCTACGGTGCGCCGCTCGAATTTCCCATCCGCGAGGAGACCGGATACATGAGCGCCGGGCTCCAGCCTCCATCCCTTCTATACGGCGCCAGCAAGCTTCTGGGAGAGGGCTTGTGTGCGCGCTACGCGCGCAGCTTTGGCCTCGAATTCAATGCTCTGCGCTTCGCCTCCGTTTATGGCGAGCGTCAGCATGCACGCGCCGTCAATGCGGTGTTCGTCGCCCAGGTCTGCGATCAGGTACGACGCGGGGAGGCTCCCGTCATCGAAGGTGATGGCAGGGAGGTGCACGACTACGTGTACGTGACCGATGTCGCGCGTGCGTGCGTGCTGGCGATGCATAGCGCGTCCCACGGTCATGCGCTGAATGTGGCGACGGGTGTGGACACCACGGCGACTCGCGTTGCCGAGGTTGCGCTCGAGCTCTGCGGCCGTCAGGACTTGCGACCGATGTATCGCGAAGACCGCCGCGCCGTGCGCTCGGCGGCTGGCACGCGGCTGGAATTCAGTCGTGAGAAAGCGGCACGCGAGCTGGGCTGGGAGCCGCGCGTGAGCCTCGAGGCAGGCATGCGCCGGCTCATCGAATGGCAAAAGGCGCAGAGCTGACCCGTGAAACGCAGCAAAATTCCGGCCCCTCTCCCGGCAGAGCGGCTGCCTCGAGGAGAGACCGCGTACCGATACGTCAGAAGCGCCATCCAGGGCGGGCAGCTGAAACCGGGAGAGCGACTGCGGGAGATCGACCTGGCCAAGCAGATCGGGCTGAGCCGGACGCCGATACGAGAGGCCTTGAGCCGGCTGGAAGCCGAGGGTCTGGTGGCGCATGACGCGACCCGCGGCGTGGTGGTTGCGGAGCTCGATTACAGCATGGTGACCGAGCTTTATTACATGCGCGAGGTTCTCGAAGGGACGGCTGCGCGCCTCGCCGCCCAGCATGCATCCGATGTTGAGATCTCCATCCTGTCCGATCTCTGTCAGCAGTACGAGGCGGCGCTCGGCGATGAGGCGGCGCTTACGTCGAGCAATAGGCGCTTCCATGAGACGCTCTATCGCTGCAGTCACAATCGCTACCTGCTGAACATGGTCACGGTCCTGCACGACGCGTTATTCCTGCTCGGCCGAACGACGCTCGACAGTGCCGAGCGTGCCGCGGAGACCCTCGGCGAGCACCGTGCGGTGGTAACCGCCATTCGTGCACGCGATCCGAATGCGGCCGAGGAGGCACTGCGCGCCCACATTCGAAATGCCCAGAAGGTAAGAATGCAGAAGCTGTTCGCTTCTGCCTAGCCTGAGGCGGCGCTTGGTTTCCGTGAACTCTAGTGGAGCGATTTGATGCCTGAGACCGAAAAGTATGACGTGGTGGTGGTGGGTGCGGGCAATGCCGCGTTATGCGCGGCGCTTTCGGCGCAGGAAGGCGGCGCGCGGGTGCTGCTGCTCGAGAAGGCGCCGCTCGAGGAGCGCGGCGGCAACTCGCTCTTCACGGCCGGCGGTTTTCGCTTCGTTCACGACGGCGTCGAGGATCTGCGCAAGGATGTGCTCACGGACCTCTCGGAAGCCGAAGTCAATCAGATCGTCATGCCCAAGCTCTCCAAGGAGCAATACATCGAGGATCTGATGCGCGTGACCGAGGACGAGAGCGATGAGCAGCTCGCCGAGATGCTCATCGGTAGATCGCGCGAGACGATCGTATGGATGCGCTCCTACGGTGTGCGCTTCATCCCGATGTTCGGACGCCAATCCTACAAGGTCGAGGGCAAGCACCATTTTTATGGCGGAGTGAACATCGAGGCGGTGGGCGGCGGCTTCGGGCTGGTCGATGCCTTGATCAAGCGCGCCGAGAAGCTCGGCATCGAGATTCGCTACGGCACCGAGCTGCGCGATCTCAAGCAGGATCAGAAGGGGAACGTCACCGGCGCGCGCGTCAAGGGTCCGCAAGGCTATGAGGACATCGCCGCCCGCGCGGTGGTGCTGGCCTGCGGAGGCTTCGAGGCCAATCCCGAGATGCGCACCCGCTATCTGGGCCCGGGCTGGGAACTGTGCCGCGTGCGTGGCACCCGCCATAACACCGGCGGCGGCATCCGGGCGGCGCTGGACATCGGAGCGCAACCCTTCGGCGGCTGGTCGACCTGCCATGCCGTGCAGTGGGACATCAGCGCGCCGCCGTTCGGCGATCGGGTGGTGCTCGACAACTACCAGAAGCACTCCTATCCCATCGGTATCGTGGTCAATCTGAAGGGTGAGCGCTTCCTGGATGAAGGCGCCGACTATCGCAACCATACTTACGCCAAGTATGGCCGCGAAGTGATGAAGCAGCCACGGCGCACTGCCGTGCAGATCTTCGATGCAAAAACAATCGCGATGGTGCGCGATGAGTATCGTATCAAGCAGGTCAGCAAGTTCGCGGCCGATTCCCTCGAAGAGCTCGCCCAGGGACTCGACATCGATCCGCAGGGACTCGTGCGCACCGTCAATCAGTTCAACGCAGCCTGCCGGCCCGGTTCCTATAATCCTTCGATTCTCGATGGCGTGAAGACCACGGGCATCGAGCCGCCCAAATCGAACTGGGCGCTGCCGATCGACAAGCCGCCTTTCACCGGCTTCATGGTGACCTGCGGAATCACCTTCACGTTCGGCGGCCTGCGCATCGATCGTAGCGCCGCCGTGTTGGACACGGGCGGCGAGCGAATCCCGGGCCTGTTCGCTGCCGGCGAGCTGGTCGGCGGCATTTTTTACGGCAATTACTTGGGCGGTGCGGGCCTCATGTCCGGGGCCGTCTTCGGTCGGCAGGCGGGCAAGAGCGCGGCTGAGTTTGCCAATGCCCGGACCGCGCCCGTGTGAGCGTGCCGCCCCGCAAGCTGCGTGCCGTATTCGCACGGGGCGGTACCTCGAAGGCGCTCTTGTTCCATCGCCGCGACTTGCCCGCCGATGCTGAATCGTGGACTGCGATCTTTCTGGCAGCTCTCGGCAGTCCCGATCCGCACGGGCGGCAACTCGATGGGATGGGCGGTGGGACCTCGTCGCTGTCGAAGGTCTGCGTGATCGGACCGCCGACCCGCGCCGATGCGGACGTCGATTACACCTTCGCGCAAGTCGCGGTGGATCGGGCAAGCGTCGACTATGGTGCGAATTGCGGCAACATGTCGGCGGCCATCGGCCCGTTTGCCGTCGACGAGCGGCTCGTTCCCGCCGTGCGCGACGGCGAGCTCACCGTGCGCATTCACAACACCAATACGGGCAAGTTGATCCACTCGAGCTTCGAGGTGCGGGGCGGTCAGGCGCGCACCGATGGGCCGCTGCGCATCGACGGCGTGGCGGGATCGGGCGCATCGATTCGCCTGGAGTTCCGCGATCTGACGGGGGCGCGGACGGGCCGGCTGTTGCCGGCCGGAGGCGCGATGCATGAGTTGCGCCATCCCCGTGGCGATAAAGTCCGCGCGAGCATGGTCGACGCGGGCAACCCTTGCGTCTTCGTGGAGGCGGCGGCGCTCGGTCTCGACGGCACCGAGCCCGCTGAACGACTCGAGTCGCAGGCCGATTTGATGCGAGCGCTCGAGGCGCTGCGCCGTCAGGCTGCGGTGCTCATGGGGCTCGCACCCGATGAGCAACTCGCGGGAGCAAGCCGCGCGGTGCCGTTCATCGGCATGGTTGCGCGCATCCGCCCCTGGATATCTCGGTCGGGACAACAATTGGGTGGCGACGATGCGGACCTCTCCGTGCGCATGCTCTCCAGCGGGAATGCGCATCGAGCCATTCCGATCACTTCCGCGCTGTGCGCGGCCGTCGCCTGTCGCACGCCGGGCACGCTGCCGCTCGAGCTCTGCGGCTCGTGCTCGGGTCCGCTGCGCATCGGCCATCCTTCGGGCGTGATCGTTGTCGAGGCCGAGCCCGACCGTGAATCGGGGGAGATTCGGCACGCGAGTGTCTATCGAACGGCCCGCCGCCTCTTCGAGGGCCAAGTTCTCTATTAAGTGCGCATCGCGAACGGGTCGCGGGAGATGCCCGAGAAGTCGATCATGACATTCTTGCTGGCGAGGAATTCATCGAGCGCTTGCTGCCCTTTCTCGCGGCCAAAGCCGCTTTCCTTGAAACCGCCGAATGGGGTTTGCACGGCGAGCGAGCGATAGGTATTTACCCAGACTTGCCCCGCCCGCAGGGCGCGGGTGACGCGCAGGGCGCGCGATAGGTTTTCAGTCCACACCCCGGCCGCGAGACCGTAGCGGGTTGCGTTGGCGATCCGAATCGCCTCTTCTTCGTCTTCGAAGGGAATGACCGCCAGCACCGGTCCGAACACTTCCTCCTGCGCAATCTCCATCTCGTTGCGTACATCGGCAAACACCGTGGGCTCGACGAAGAAGCCGCGCTCCAGCCCTGGGCCTCGAGCGGCGCCGCCGCCTGCAACCACGCGCGCGCCCTCCGTCCGCGCGCGCTCGATGAATGCGAGGATGCGGCGAAACTGGGGTTCGTTTGCTGCCGTGCCCATGTCGGTTGCCGGGTCGAGGGGATCGCCGAGGCGCACCGTGCGTGCGCGCTCGATGAGGGTCTCGAGAATGCGATCGTGAACACTGCGCTGTACGAGAAGGCGCGAGCCGGCGACGCAAGTCTGGCCGCTCGCGCCGAAGATGCCCGCGAGCGCCCCGATCGCGGCGTGCTCCAGGTTTGCGTCCTCGAAAATGATGTTGGGTGACTTGCCGCCGAGCTCCAGCGTGACCGGCACGAGACGGCGGCCGGCCGCCGCCGCGACCTCGCGGCCGACGGCCGCACTACCCGTGAAGCTGATCTTGGCCACACCGCCTTCGATGAGAGCACGCCCGACTTCGCCGGCGCCGCACACTACATTGACGACGCCCGGTGGAAATCCCGCCGCCTCGATAAAGCGGCAAAATTCCAGTGTGGTCACGGAGGCGTGCTCGGAAGGCTTGATGACGACGCAGTTGCCGGCCGCCAGCGCCGGAGCGAGCTTGTTCGCGAGCAGGCCCATCGGCGAATTCCACGCAGTGATGAGCGCGACGACGCCCAGCGGCTCGCGCGTCGCATAGTCGAACACGTCCCGCTGGTCGAGCGGAATCTGCTGTCCCCAGAGCTTGTCCGCATAGCCGGCAAAGAAGCGGTACTGTCGCGCGGCCAACACCATCTGGGTCTGGGTCTCGCGGATGATCTTGCCATTGTCGGTGCTTTCCAGACGCCCCATGCGCTCGGCGTCGGCCTGCAGCAAATCGGCGAGCCTGGCCATGAGGCGGCTGCGCTCGTATCCCGAGACTCGGCTCCAAGTGCGCTCGAAGGCATCGCGAGCTGCGGCGATCGCCGCCTCGACGTCTTCGACCTCGGCCTGCGCGACCGTGGCCCATGTTTGCGCGGTGTAGGGATTGATCGCGTCGAACCGGCGGCACGCGCGTCCCTCACGCCATTGGCCGGCAATGTGCAACAAGTGATGCGGCAGCGAGCCGGCGCTAGGAGCGTTGCTCACAAGTGTTCCCTCGTGTATACACTGGCATACTAGAGAATACGAGACGGCTGGTCAAACGAGCGCCGCATGCCCGCACTTCGCAAAACACCCGCCACGAGCCCGCTGCTCGCTGCGCCGCTCGCGGACTTTTGTCGCATGGTGACCTGGGAGTCCCTGCCGCGAGAGGTCCGCGAGAAAGCCCGTCTGCATGCCCTCGATACGCTGGGGCTCGCGCTCGCCTCGCACGCGCAGGCCTACGCGGCTCCGTCGCTCGCGGGAATCGCCGCGGCTGCCGGGGCCGGCGAGTGCACCGTCATCGGCGATGAGCGCCGCCTCGCTCCTCGCGACGCCGCTTTCGCCAATGGCTTGCTCATGCATGGGTTGGATTATGACGATACGCATCCGGCGAGCATCGTGCATCCGAGCGTCGTGGGGCTGCCCGCCGCGCTTGCCATCGGCGAGCATTGCGACGCGTCGTGGCATGACGTGCTCGCCGCCTATGTCATCGGTGTCGAGAGCGCCATCCGGATCGGAGCGGCGGTGCAAGGAGGTTTTCATCACGCGGGTTTTCATGCGACCGGTATTGTGTCCCATTTCGGCGCAGCGCTCGCAGCCGGAAAGCTGCTCGGCTTGTCGGCAGACCAGTTAGTCGCCGTCCAGGGTATCGCCGCCAGCACGGCCTCGGGTGTCCAGGTCTTTCTCGAAGAGGGCGCTTGGTCGAAGCGGCTGCATCCGGGTTGGGGCGCTTTGGCAGGTATCACCGCGGCATATCTGGCGCGCTCGGGTTTCGTTGCGCCGACCCGGCCCTATGAGGGAAGGTTCGGCCTGTTCGAATCGCACCTGCACGAGGGCAGCGCAGATCACGACCAGATTCTCCAAGGCCTGGGTGAGAAGTGGCGTTTCCTCGAGACCGCGATCAAGCCCTATCCCGTCTGCCATTTCATCCATGGATGCTTGGAAGCTGCCCTGGAGCTTCACGGCAGCTTCTCCCTGAGCGATGTCGACGCGGTGATGGTTTCGCTGCCGGCGGAAACACTGCCGATCGTGGCCGAGCCCGCGGAGGCCAAGCAGCGCGCCGCTACCGAGTACGAAGCGAAGTTCAGCGCGCAGTTCGTTGTCGCGAAAGCGTTGCTGCTGGGTCGATTCGGGCTCGCGGAGCTCACGCCCGATGCGCTGTCCGACCCGGCGACCCAGGCTCTGGCAATGAAGGTGCGGTGCCGTGCCGATCCGCAGGCGCAATTCCCGCGATATTATCCGGGAAGCGTCAGTGTCTTGCTGAAGGACGGCAGCGAGTTGCACCGCAGTGTTCCCATCAATAAGGGCGCCGGTCCACGCGCGCTCTCCGCGCAGGACATCGAGCGGAAGTTTCTTGCAAATGCCAGTCTGCGGGTCGAGAAGAGCCGCGCACAGCGCGCGCTTGATGCCGTCATGAGCACGGGACCGGGATCCGCGCGCGCTCTGCTGCGGATCCTGGTCGGGCGATAATCGGGGAGGGCGGCGTGAGCAACGAAGCTAGATTCAACGCAGTGGCGGACCGGCAGGCGATCAGCGATCTTATCTATCGCTACTGCCGCTCGGTAGACCGCCTCGATATTCCGCTCGGCCACTCGATCTGGCATGACGATGCGACAGCCGATTACGGCGCTGAAGTCTATCAGGGCGATGGGCGGGGAGCGATCGATCACATTTGCGCGCAGCATCGGCAGACGCTCCATCATTCGCATCAAGTGTCCAACATCCTCATCGATCTGGATGGCGATCGCGCGGGAAGCGAGGCCTATGTAACCGCCTCACTGCGAGCACATCGCAACGAGCAACTCATTCAAATGACGATCTGGGGGCGTTACGTGGATCGCTGGTCGCGCCGCAACGGGCGCTGGGGCTTGGATCACCGTCTCGCCATTCGCGATTTCGATGAGATCCGTGGCGTGACCGCGCTGCATCATCACGATGTCGGGCGTCGGGACCGCTCGGACCCGTCCTACGGGGTCTTCAAATCGCCCTCGTGAAAGCAGCCTACATACAAAACGGCCAGGTGCTCGTCGGCGACATGCCCGAGCCGGTCCCGGCTCAGGGGCAGGCGCTGGTGCGCACGCACAGTTGCGGCCTGTGCGCGTCAGAGCAGCATTTCCTTCATTCCGGACGGAATGTCATCGAGCTCTCGCGCAAGCATGGCGGCCCTTACGCGGGGCTCGACTTTGAGCGTGCGTTCGTTCCCGGCCACGAATACGTCGGCGAAGTCATCGATTACGGACCTGGCAGCAAGCGCACGGTGAAGACCGGACGCAAAGTCACCTCGGTCCCGGTGATGCGCCAGGCCGGTGGACATTCAGTGATTGGCTTCAGCCACGAGTGCCCTGGCGGCTGGGGCGAGCTCATGCTGCTCGACGAGAATGCCCTGATGGAAATCCCCGCGGGCCTCGAGGACGACATGGCGGCGATGACCGAGCCTCTCGCGGTCGGGCTCGAGCACGCGCGGCGCGGTCGCCCGACCCAGGAAGACATCGCTCTGGTGATCGGTTGCGGCGCGATCGGTCTCGGTGTCGTTGCGGGCTTAAAGCTCATGGGTATCGGCCCGATCATCGCCGCCGATTTCCATGCTGCGCGTCGAGCCGCAGCCATCGGCATGGGCGCACACATCGCCGTCGATCCGCACGAGCTGTCTCCCTATGGGCCCATTCCCGACCTCGGCAATCGCCGCGCCAATCTGGTCTACGAGTGTGTCGGCTTGCCGGGGCTGTTGCAGCAGATCATTACGGCCGTCGCCTTCGAGGCGAGGCTCGTCATGGGCGGCTACTGCATGGAGAGCGATCAATTCTACGTTTTCGCCGCCCAGAACAAGCGGCTGACCGTACATTTCGCGGCCGGCGAGGAGCAGCAAGACATGGAGCTGGCGCTGCGCTCCATCGCCGACGGTAAGATCGATATCCGGCCCTGGCTGAGCGAGCGCATTGGCCTGGGAGCTGTTGCGGCAGCGGTCGCCCGCATGTCGGGTCCGCTGGCGCCGATCCGCAACGTCGTCGATCCACGCCTGCCGTGATGCCATGAGTCGCGGACGCGCAGCGCGGCTCGGCATCGAGCAACTGAGCGTCTTCGGACTGCCGCCGGTCGAATTCATCAATCTCGCCGCCGATCTCGGATGCGACTGCATATCGACCGGCCTGACCGGCATCGCCTATAACCCGCACGGCTATCCGGCGTTCTCGTTGCGCGAGGATGTGGGCCTGCGGCGGGAAATGAGAGCTGCCATGCGTGATCGGGGCATTGCGATTTCGCTCGGCGAAGGTTGCATCATCCGTCCCCAGAGCGACATTCGCGCCGCGGCCGGCGACATGGACATCATGCAGGAGCTCGGCGCGGAACGGCTCAACACCCTGAGCATGGATCCCGACCTGGGGCGGAGCCTGGATCAGCTCGCGCTATTCGCCGAGATGGCCGCTGAGCGCGGCATGGCGGCGACCCTCGAGCTGTGTCCCGCGCTCACGATCAGCACTCTCGGCGCCGCGGTCGCCGCCGTTCGCCACGTCGGCCGGCGGGACTTCAGTCTCCTTCTCGACACCATGCATCTCGGACGCTCGGGCGCAAGCGCTGCCGAGGTCGCTGCGCTCGATCCTAAGCTGATCGGCTACGTGCAACTCTGTGATGCGCCTCGCACGCCGAGCGAGCCCAACTATTTGCGGGAGGCGACGTTCGAGCGCAGGGTGCCGGGAGAAGGTGACATGCCGCTGCGCGCGTATCTCGAGGTCCTGCCGCCCGGCCTCACCGTCAGCCTCGAAGTGCCGTTGCGCTCGCTGGCCGAGGCGGGCATTGGACCCGAGGTCCGCCTGCGGCGGTGTGTGGAGGCGGCGCGTCGAATGTTGGGAGAAGAGGCGACCGACGGTACAGAGGGTCGACCATGAGCAACGATTTCACGAACAAATACGGGCCCGTCGCGCTCGTCACAGGTGCTTCATCAGGCATCGGCCAGTCGTTCGCCGAGCGGCTCGCTGCGATCGGCATGGATCTTGTCTTGGTCGCTCGCCGAGTGCAGCGTATGGAATCTCTTGCCGCGCGCCTGCGGGCAACGCATGGCGTTGCGGTGACGGTATGCGCAATCGACCTCGCCGAAGCAAGTGCGACCGAGCGCATCGCCGCCGCCACGGCGTCACTCGATATCGGGCTCCTGGTGAGTAACGCCGGCTTCGGGCTAAAAGGGGATCATAGCGCCAATGATGCTCGGGCAATGACAGAGATGTTGATGGTGAATTGCCACGCTCCGATGCAATTGGCGCAGCGCTTCATTCCCCGCCTTCGAAAGCGCGGCAAGGGCGGCATCATTCTGACCAGCTCGGTGGAAGGCCTCATCGGTTGCCCCTATTCCGCGGCCTATTCGGCCAGCAAGGCTTTCGTGAAGAGCCTGGGTGAGGCGCTCTGGGGCGAGCTCACACCGGACGGCATAGATGTTCTCACGATTTGTCCGGGCGCGACGGACACCGAAGCGCTCCGCCATCATGGCATCGACCCTGCGACATTACCGAATGTCATGTCGCCCGATGCGGTTGCCAAGTTCGCCTTGGAAAATCTGAGCCGCGGCCCGGTGCTGATTACCAGCGAGCATTATCAGGCGACCTTCGATCGGTTGTTGTCGATGCCCCGACGGGACGCTCTGGCGGCCATGGCCGCGCGCATGAAGCCTTGAGATTCATGCCGCCTAAGTTCGGCTGAACTCGATGTGCAGCGCCGTCACACCATTCAACAGGTAGGTCGGAACCTTGTTATAGCGACGAGCGCCCGGCGGCCCGTGCTCCGATTCCGAGATGCCGATGTGTGTCATCCGCTCGAGGAAGCGCTCGAGCGTGACGCGCGCTTCCAGGCGCGCGAGCTGCGCGCCGGGACAGGCGTGAGCACCTCGTCCAAACGCCAGATGATCGCGCAAGTGCGGCCGGTCGAGCTGGAACTCGTCGGGGTGCTCGAAGCGGCGTGGATCGCGATTGGCGGCGCCGAGCGCCAGCATGGCGAGGGCGCCCGCCGGCACCTCGACCGCTCCGATCGATGTCGTGCGCCGCGCGACTCGAAAACCGACTTTCGACGGACTCTCGATTCTAAGAGTCTCCTCGACGAAGTCCGGGATCCGATGGCGCTCGGCGCGAAGGCGCTGCTGCAGGTGAGGACATTCGCCCAGTATCTTGAATGCCGACGCGATGAGCTTTGCGGAGGTGTCTTGCCCCGCGACGAATAGGAAGGTGGCGATGCGCACGAGCGCGGCGAGATCCGGCACCGATCCGTCTCGAAACCGCGAATTGGCGAGCTCCGACATCATGTCATCGCCGGGCTTGGTACGGCGCTCGTCGAGATAGGCGGTGAAGCGCCTGTCGAGATAATCCAAGGGATCCGGCGCGCTCTTGTGCTCCGGCTTTCCGACCATGCCGGGCGGCGGACCTATGACCTCGACGAGCTCTTGGCGATCTTCCTCCGGCACGCCCAGCAAGTCCGCAATGACGAGGGTGGCGAGCGGCTGTGAATACTCGGACACGATTTCGCATTTGCCGTGATCGATGAATCGGTCGATCAACCGGTCCGCGAGCGTCTCCACGTATTCGGCGTTCTTCCTCAAGCGCTCGAACGTCAGCAGACGCGTGAGCAAGCCGCGGTGGGCGGCGTGCTCCGGCCCGTCGAAGGTGATGAAATGAGTCGCCCACGGTACCTCGGATCGATGCCGTTCGATCTGCTCGCTGACATCGTCTCCCGCCGGTTTGAAGGGCAGTCCGGGAATCGGGCCGGTTACTGCGAGGCATGAGGAGAAGTTCTCGCCCTGTTTGTACAGCTCGAGAGCTTCCTCATAGCCCGTTATCATGACGGTACCGAAGTTAGGTTCGCGCAGCACCGGGCACTTGGCACGCAGGGCGCGTAGATAAGGGAGCGGATCATCGATGAGCGACTCGTCGGTGAAGAAGTTGGCGGCTTCAAAATCTTGCATCGCGGACCCCCTTTTGGTCTCATCTGCTGAGCGCTCTCTTAGCCAGTCTATCAGACAGGACCCGCGCTGGCGCCAGGCGGGCGCCTGTCCGCAAAAGCGGCCTGCGACGAAGTAGAATATCGGCTGACCCGTATCGATGGACGAGGAGAGACGAGTGACCGGCAAATGTTCTCATCTCGACAGCATCAAGAAAGTGCAGCCGAGCGCGCGCGGCTGCGAGGAATGCCTGAAGACCGGGAGCCGGTGGGTGCATTTGCGCATTTGCCGCACCTGCGGGCACGTCGGCTGTTGCGACGATTCGCCGAACCGGCATGCCACGAAGCATTTCCATGCGACGCATCATCCGATCATAGAGGGCTATGACCCGCCGGAGGGCTGGGGCTGGTGCTATGTGGACGAGGTGTTCCTCGATCTGGGCAAAAACGTCACGCCGCAGCTGGGGCCCATCCCGCGCTACGTTTGACACTCGCTTTAGCCGCTGGGTGTGCGCCGCGTCGCAGACATCCCGGCTGCAATTCCCCCGCGATCCGGGCGTTTTCGGCCATTGCCGCCGCAACACGGAATGTGTGACGCGGGTCTGAACAAAAACTCCGGCATTCCAGTACGAAGCGTGAATGAATAAACCCGCTAGCTTGACGGCCCGTCGGTCCGTCAACGGTCCCGACAGTTTGACATTACGCGGCCTCCTGAACGAGCTGGTGAAATCGGGCCTTATTAATTCGACGTCCGCCCGGGCAGTCGTCGAGCCGCCGAAGCGCAAGGACGGCATCGCCCATCATCCCCTGGTCATCGCCGCGGCCCAGGAATGGCCCGATCGGCGCAACGAAGGCCGCAAGCTGACGATGGAGGTCCTGACCCAGTGGCTCGCCCGCCGGGTGCATTTGCCCTATATGCGCATCGATCCCCTCAAGCTCGATGTGGCGGGACTGACCGAGCTCATCCCGTACGCCTACGCGTTGCGCAGCGGGATTCTGCCGGTCAAGAGCACTCCAGCGGGCATCGTGTTCGCCGTCAAGGACCCGTTCGCCGTTCAGTGGATGGTGGAGCTCGAGCCGGTGCTCAAGGTGCCGCTCAAGCGGGTGCTCGCCAATCCGCTCGACATTGATAAATATCTCGTCGAGTTCTACGCCGTCGCGCGTTCGGTCAAGGCCACCGGTGAAGAACGCTCGCGCGCCGCACCGACGGAATTGCGCAACCTCGAGCAGCTGACCGAGCTCAGCCGCGCGGGAAAGCTCTCCGCGGAAGATCAGCACATCGTGGCGATCGTCGACTGGCTGCTGCAGTATGCCTTCGATTCGCGTGCCAGCGATATTCATCTCGAGCCGCGCCGCGATGCCTGCAACGTGCGATTTCGCATCGACGGCGTTCTGCACGATGTCTACAAATTGCCGGCGCTCGTGGTGCCCTCCGTGACGAGCCGCGTGAAGATTATCAGCCGGATGGACATCGCCGAGCGCCGTCGCCCGCAGGACGGCCGCATCCGCACACGCACGCCGGACGGCAAGGAGATCGAGTTGCGCGTCTCCGCGCTGCCGACGGCATTCGGCGAAAAGCTGGTGATGCGTATCTTCAATCCCGACGTGCTGGCGCACGACTTCAGCCGGCTGGGCTTCAACGACTCGGAGTCGGTGATCTGGCGCCGCATGATCACACAGCCCCATGGCATCGTGCTGGTCACCGGACCCACCGGTTCGGGCAAGACTACGACGCTCTACGCCTCGCTCAAGGAACTCGCCACCGCCGAAGTGAATATCTGCACCATCGAGGATCCCATCGAATTGATCGATGGCAGCTTCAACCAGATGCAGGTGCAATCGAACATCGATCTGAGCTTCGCGGAAGGCGTCCGGGCGCTGTTGCGTCAGGACCCGGACATCATCATGATCGGCGAAATTCGCGACCGCGAGACCGCCGAGGTGGCCGTGCAGGCGGCGCTCACCGGCCATCTGGTGCTGTCGACGCTGCACACGAACGATTCACCCTCGGCCCTGACGCGGCTACTGGAACTGGGAGTACCTGCGTATCTGATACGGGCGACGTTGATCGGCGTGCTCGCACAGCGACTGGTCCGTAGGCTTTGCCCCGAGTGCAAGGCGCCGGTGCCGGTGTCGCCCGAGCAGTGGAACGAGCTCGGCGTGGGCTCTGTTCTTAGCATGCCCGCCACGGTCCATAAGGCCGTCGGATGCGTGGAGTGTCGTCAGACGGGATTCCGGGGCCGGAGCGGCGTTTATGAGCTGATGGCGGTCAATTCGTCGATTCAGTCCGCCATCGCCGACGATCCTGAATTGCCGGAACTGCGCGAGATGGCCATGAAAGCCGGCATGCGACCGTTGCGCCACGCGGGCGCCGAGAAAGTCGCCGCCGGCGTGACCACAATCGAGGAGGTTCTCTCGCTCACGCCCGAATTGCGCGAGCGCTAGTTCCCGCCCCTATCTCTTCAGAATCTGGCCGATAACCTCGGGCAGTACCGGCGTCCCTTCAGCTCGCGCCGCTTCGATTTCCCCAAGTCGGAGAACCGGTATGATCAGAAGCCGGCATAGAGCCAAACAGATGTCATCCATACCCCCCACCATGAGCGCCGTATTGCTGACGGGCCACGGCGGATTCGAGTGCCTCGCCTATCGCGGCGATGTGCCGACTCCGACTCCCGGAGCCGACGAAGTGCTGGTGCGAGTCGGCGCCGCCGGTGTGAACAACACGGACATCAACATGCGCGCGGGCTGGTACTCGAAGAGCGTCACGCACAGCTCGGCGGACGCGGCGCAAGGCGGTGTGGCCACATCCACGGCGCAGGATTCCGGATGGACCGGCGCCCGCGTCGCCTTTCCCCTCATTCAGGGCGCCGATGCCTGCGGGCGTATCGTGAGCATGGGCTCAGGCGTCGCTGCCACGCGCCGCGGAGAGCGGGTCCTGGTCGATCCTGTGCTGCGCTCGCGGCCGACGGCGCATGGCCCGCAAACGCGGTACCTCGGCTCGGACTGCGACGGTGCATTTGCAGAGTACGTCTGCGTCCCTGCGGTCAATGCCTATCCGATCGATAGCGCGCTGAGCGATGCCGAGCTCGCCTCGTTTCCCTGCTCTTATACGGCGGCCGAAAACATGCTCACTCGCGCAGATGTTCGTGACGGGGAAACCGTCCTGGTCACCGGTGCATCGGGCGGGGTCGGTTCGGCGGCCGTACAGCTGGCCAAGCGGCGCGGCGCCCGAGTCATCGCGATCGCCGCCGCATCGAAGGCCGCGCAAGTCTCGCGTCTCGGCGCCTCGCAAATCCTGCCGCGCGATGCCGATCTGGTGGCGGCGCTCGGCGAGGAGTCTGTCGACGCCGTGATCGATGTGGTGGGCGGCGAGCATTTTGCGGGACTTTTGGCGATTCTGCGCCGGGGTTGCAGGTATGCGGTGGCCGGCGCGATCGCGGGGCCGCTGGTGACATTGGATCTTCGCACCTTGTATCTCAAGGATTTGCGACTGCTCGGCTGCACCATTGCGGAACCGGAAGTATTCGCCGCTGTGGTGCGTTATATCGAGGGGGCGGAAATCGCGCCGATGCTCGCGAGCACCTACGCGCTCCGGGATATCGCCGAAGCACAACGCGATTTTCTGGCGAAGCGCCATGTGGGCAAGATCGTTCTGACGCCCTGACGTCTCGTGGGACGTTTGGGTCATCCCGTGGTGTAATCGAGCGTGCTGTAATCCACGGCGGGTTACCTCGAAGCGGGAGCCGCGCATTGGTCCATCTCGAAATCAGCCTGTTGGTTCTTCTGGCCGTTGCGGCGGCGGTCGCGACTCTGTCGGCCCGCGTGCGCATGCCGTACGCGATTGGACTGATCATTGCGGGACTCGCCCTTAGTAACGTCACTTCGTTTTCCGGTCCGCAACTGACGAAGGACTTATTGTTTCTGGTGGTGCTGCCGGGGCTGCTATTCGAGGGCGCGTTCAAGCTCGATTTTGCGGAGTTCTGGCAAGCACGATACTCGGTGCTCATGCTGGCGGTGCCTGGCCTGGTGGTTTCGACCTTATTGACCGCCTTGCTACTGTGGTTCGGCGTCAATGAGTTACGGCCCGGATCGGTGACGTTCGACGAAGCGCTGGCATTCGGGGCGCTCATTTCCGCCACCGATCCCATCAGCGTTCTTTCCTTGTTTCGCTCCTTGGGTGTCGATAACAAGCTTTGCGTGCTGGTCGAAGGCGAGTCGCTGTTCAACGATGGCACCGCCGTGGTGGTCTTTACCCTCGTCTTGGGTTTTGCCGCCGGAAGCGACACCAGCTGGATGCACGTGACTTGGGAATTCTTGCGCATCACGGGACTTGCGGCGCTCGTCGGTAGCCTCATCGGACTCGGGGCGGGCATCATAACCCGGTCGATCGATGATCCAATGATCGAGCTTACGGTCACGCTGCTCAGTGCTTATGGTGCCTTCATCGTGGCAGAGTTGATGGGTGCGTCCGGTGTCATCGCGTGCGTGATGGCAGGGCTTGTCACCGGTACCTGGGGCGCTCGGTGGATGAGCGCATCGACGCGGTCGGCGGTCGACTCATTTTGGACCTACACGGCGTTTCTGCTGAACAGCTTCATCTTCTTGTTGATCGGGACCGAAATTCACCTGTCCACATTGGCCCATTATCTGCCGGAGATTCTGCTCGGGTGGGTCGCCATCAATATCTCGCGCGCCGCGATCGTGTACCTGAAATATCTCGTCATGCGCGCAGGCGGAAGCCGCGACTTCTCGCTCTCCTGGGCCACACTGTTGACGTGGGGCGGTCTGCGCGGCGGCTTGTCCATGGTGCTGGCACTCGCGCTACCCCGTTCCTTCGTGCATCGCGAGTTGATTTTGCACACGACCTACGGGGTCGTTCTCCTGACGTTGCTGGTGCAGGGGTTGACCATGAAGCCGCTGGTTCGTGCGCTCGGACTTAACCCGTCAGCTTTAGAAGCGGTAGGTCAGGTCGACGCCTCCCGTCAGCGGCTGATTGGTGATGATACGCGTGAAGTCAGGCTGGGGCTCATTCTCCGTAAACATGCTTTCCAGCTGCGCGTGCTTGTTCGTGAGATTGTTGACGAATAATGTGGCGCTCCAGGTTTCGTGCAACTTGACTCCCGCACGGACGTTGATCAAGTCGTACCCAGGCATTTGTCTATACGTGCCGGTGAATTCGTAAGGGTTCGAGAAGAAAATCGAGTAGCGCGGGCCGGTGTACGAACTCTCCAACCGCGCGGTGAATGTGTAGGACTCGCTGAGGGGCTTGAAATAGCTGAGCGCGACGGTCCCGCTTTCTGGGGCGACCTCGGGCATTTTATGGATCGGAGTGATGACCCAGTGCGGTCCACCGTTCAGCCATTCGTTCAGGTAGCCGGCCGCAACTTCGAGCTGAAATCCTGCCCCCAGATCGGCAAGCACGTCGATATCGGCGCCATAGATCGAGACATAGTTGCCGTTGATGTTGAGCGCCCAGTCGTTGGGATACGCCTCGAGTTGGACGTGCCGCCAGTCCTCATAGTAGACGCTGGCATTGACGGTCAGGCGGCGATCGAAAAATCTGCCTTTTTCACCGAGCTCGTAGCTCAAGACTCGATCCGGTTCATAAGTGGCGGGCCACTTGCCGCTCGTATAGTTCTGCTGCTGGAAAGCCGCGCCCCAGGCGGCACCCGTGGTCGGATAGGCGGCGTTGCCGCCGCCGGGGCGGAAGCCGCGTGGCGACGGTTGCATAAGTCATCAAGTCAGGGCCGAACGAGTAGGATAGATTGAATTTTGGGTTGAAGCTGGTCGACGATAGGGCGATGAGACCGGAACACGAGGGCATAGCGGCCCCGTTGGCCGATCCCCAGCCGCTCAGGCAGGAGGAGAAGCGGTAATCGTAGTGATTCACGCGGGCGCCGACATCGACCTTGAGCTCGTCGGTCAGGGCATACGTGGCGTCGCCGAAGCCGGCAGTTTGTTTGAGCGTTGTGGGCGAATAGGCATCGAACCAGTCGGGCGTGGTGGCGCGTGCGAGCGTGCCGAGATCCATGTACGCGGAGTAATTGGGCGTTGTACCGTTGAAGCCCCACAAAGAGTAGAAGTCGCTGTAGTAGAGGCCGCCAACCCAGCTGGCTCTTCCGTTCCCCGTCGAAGCGAACCGCAGCTCCTCGCTGAACTGATGGGAAGGATCATCTTCGATGCCGTGCTCGGGACCTGTCCCGGTCGGACCATAATATCCCGGGTTCGGAAGTCCATAGTTATAGTTATAGGCAATCGATTCGAGCGGATTGTTGAAGGCCTCGCTCGCCTCCTCTACCTGACTGGAGTTTCGCGTCCATCGAGCGGTACTCGATGTCACATCGAACGCGGGGAATCTGTAATTCACATTGAGGCTATAGGCCGTCAGCGAATCGGTCAGGGGTTCGGCGATGTCGAAAGGTTGATAGTGCGCCAGGCGTGCCGGGAACGCTGTCGTAGGCGCTGATACCGTTTTGAGTGCTGGTTATGTGGAACAATGCCGGCGTGACCGACAGGTTTTCCGTTGGCTTCCACAGCAATGTCACCCGCGCGGCATAGATTTGATAGGCATTTGAGCCGGGATATTGCTTTGTGATCGGGCGCGTCCTCGACATCGCCGCGCACGGTACCCGCCGGGTTTCCGCCGACCAAGGGGAACGGGTCGGCGACGATGCGGTCGATCCAGCCGCTCGTGTAATCCTCTGTTCCCACGACCCGAATTGCCAGGGTGTCGTCGATGAGGGGAAGGTTGACCATCAAGTTGTCCTTGTGATTGAACCCGCCGCCCTCGGTGCCCGATAAGACGCTCTGTGCGGTCGATTGAAACTGCGTCAAGTTCGGCTGATTGGTGATCAGCCGCACCGTGCCGCCCATCGAGCCCGATCCGAAGAGCGTGCCTTGCGGTCCGCGCAGAATCTCGATGCGATTCGAGGTCATATAGATCGGGATCGATCACGACGTGACCGTTTTGCGCACTGGCCGGCCCGGCCAAAGGGATATCGTCGAGATAGAAGCCAACCGTCGCGGAGTTGCCGCCGCTCGAGGTCATGCCACGCATCTCGATCTCTGTCTGACTCGGCCCTTCGCTCTTCAGCGAAACGCCGGGCGTGCCTTGCGCCAAAGAAGCCAAGGAGGCGACGCCGCGAGCCAGCAAATCGTTGCCCGTGATCGCGGTGATGCTGATCGGCGTGTCCTGCACCGTGGATACGCGCTTCGAGGCGGTCACCACGATCTCATCCAAAGGAGCGCTTGCGTTCTCGGGCGTGTCGGCTGACTCGGCATTTGCCCTGAGCGCGACGAATATCCCAGAAACAACGCCAGGCGATTCCGCCACCGGCGGATCGAATAGTTCCTCGAGGGGCGCATTCAGTGCTCTCCCAATGCATTTCTATGCCACCCCTTGGGAGCAAATGATGAGGCGCCGACCCGTTAAGTTGCTGTTAAGAAAGTTGCTCTCTCGTCGATACCGGTCGCCGCGGCTCATCAGAATTTGACCAGAACGCCGGCGCCGTAAACTACTTCGCGAGTGCGAAGATCCGGAAACCAGTCGCCTGCATCGCACTGGCCGGTCGTGGCATTGGACGCCGCCGCCGACACAGCTACCCGGCGAGCCGGTATTGCCGCCCGGCGGTGTCACGCCGCCTGATCCCGACCAGTAGGGCACGTCCGAGTGCCGAAACGTTGCCTCGGTCCACCAGGTGATCCAGTCCTTGGGCATGTACTGGAAATTGAGCTGCGTGTCCCATTGAAAAAGCTTTTGCCCGGGCGCCTGGGTGAAGTAGGGCGAGCCGGTGGCCGCGGTGGCACCGTTGATGGGCGGGGTCAGAGCCAGATATCGGCCCGGATTGTTCATGAAGCCGCCGCCAATCGTGACCGCATATAGATCGTTGTGGAACCAGGTACGGTCATAGAGCATCATGCCGAAAAAGTTCTCCTTGTTCTTGCCGCTCGAACAGGTGACGCCGCCGCCGTATTCGCAGCCGATATCGACCGTGTAGCTGAAGGCCATTTTGGACACGCCGGCTCCGCCTGTGCCGTGCGCGTCGTAGTATTTCACCTCGACACTGTCGTCCTCGTGAATACGCTTCACCCTCGACCAATCGACCGGCCCGCCGGCCCCCACGTAGGATCCGACGGCCGCATTGGGGTTGCCGCCATTTTGCGGCTGGCACAGCGTATCGATGGTTCCGTTCGAGCCGCTGGTATTGTTCGCTTGGCAATTCAAATTATCCTGGCCGATGGAATAGCTGTTGAATACCAATTTGAACGAGTCATTCGGGATCCAGAGGATCTGCCCGCCGAATCCGGGCTTGCTGTTGAACTTGGCATAAGACTGCCAGCCATTGATGAGCCAGGGCTCGATTTTCAAGTTCTGCGTCGGCCACCACTGAACCCGCAGTCCGTTGAAGAACCAGGGCGTGTTGGATGACACGAACGACGGCTGGTAAGTCCAATTGTCATAGTTGTAATAGCTGAACAGGCCGATGTACGAGACGAATACGCCCACATCGACATTGAGGCCGTGGTTCACGTCGAAGTGATACCCGGCATTGGCTTCCGAGAAATATCGGTAGGCATTGTCGAGATCCCACTGGCCCACGGCGGAACTTGCATCGTTGCGCGGCGTGGTCGTAGCGAACATGCCGAACATCGAGAGAAATCGCGCTCTCACATTGTCCCAGTGGAAGTCGCCGCCGAAGCTCACCTGTTCGATCTGGAATTCCCCCGAGCGAAACTCCTCGGTGGAGCCGACGATGGTATGGTCGATCGGATGATTGCCGCTTTGCAGATAGTTCATGTCCAAGCGGATCTCGGGCGTGAAGAACTTCGTATCGAATATCGGGTCGTGCTCGCGCGAAGTGCCGTTCATCCAGCCCACGTAGCCCACGTCCGCCCATGGGGTCTTCGTGTCGACCTCGGGGCCGGGGCAGGTGCCTGCAGTGCCTCTGGTACCGTCGGAACGGCGGCGGGCGTTGTCGCGGTGCTGTTGCCGCCGGCGCCGCCGCCGCGGGCGCCAACGCCACCGCCGGCGCCGACGGCCTGGCAGTAGCGGGGATGTCCATCACGACGTCGTGGCGCGTGGCCTTGCTGGCGATCACGTTGACAGGCGGAACCACGACATCCGGGGAGCCGTCGACCGCGATCGTCAGCGACCACGAGCCTGGGGGAACGTCCGCAAACGAATAGATGCCATCGCTGCCCGACACCGTGGAGCGAATGCCGCCGCCCGCGCGAGTGGCAGTCACGGTCGCCCCGCCGATCGGCACCTTTGCCGCATTCGTCACGATGCCCACGATCGTTCCGGGAGCCGCCGCGCTCGCCGGACTCGCCGAATCTTGGGCGCTGACTACGACGCGATGCGATCGAGACGATGATCGATAAGAGGAGAGTTTCGAGATATTTTCCCATCTTCATAGTTGTCGCCTTCTTCTGAAAACGCGCCGGCCAGCCTTGCAAGAGCTTTGAGACGCGATGTCATTCCAGTGAGTGCGGCCGCTTGACCGCCGAAAAAATGGAGGGCGTAGCCTACGCGCAACGGCAAACCCGGCGAAATACCAAAAGGTGTAAATATTTGATTGCGGGCGTGCCGGAGAGGTGTACAGCCCCCGCAGCGCCCCGTCTTGTATGTCACTACCTTTTTTTCATCTTCAGGCGAATCTCGCCGCGATCGATTAGGATGTCCCCATGACCGATGCGATGCATGTCGTTCTCTGGTCGAGGACGATGAGGCTATTCGGAACGTTCTCCGCGTGTTGTTCGAAGCCAACGGCTTTCGGGTCGTCGCCGCGGGTACGGCCGCACAAGGCGCGCACGATGCTCGATTGCATCGGCCGGATGTGATCATCGTCGACCTCGGACTGCCGGATCGCGACGGGATCAACGTCATCACCGCCGTGCGGGCGTGGTCCCCGGTACCCATCATCGTGCTGTCGGCACGGGTGGAGGAAGCTCAACGCGTCTTGGCATTCGACAAGGGGGCGGACGACTATGTCGCCAAGCCGTTCAGCGCGCCGGAGCTCCTGGCTCGAGTGCGCGCACTCTTGCGGCGCCACGTCCGCGGCGATCTTCCCATGGCGGTGCTGCGGCTGGGCGATGTGACGGTCGATCTGGCCCGCCGCACCGTGAGCAGATCCGATGGGCGCGAGGTCCGGCTGACGCCGCTCGAGCACCGGATTCTCGAGACTCTCGCCCGACACGGCGGCGGAATCGTGACGCATGCGGTGTTGCTCAAGGAAGTGTGGGGGCCGAGCCGCGATGACTCGCGCGCGTTGCGCGTCTATATCGGGACCTTGCGGCGCAAACTGGAGTCCGAGCCGAGCCGCCCTAAATACATCGTCACCGAGCCGAATATCGGCTATCGCCTCGTGGTCGAGGCGGAGGGATGACCGCGGGTCATGATCGACGCCGATGCGCCGCCGCGCAACGGTCGCCTGAAAATATTTTTTGGCTCCGCGCCGGGTGTCGGCAAGACCTACGCCATGCTCGAGGCGGCACGGCATGCCCGGGACGCGGGCCTCGATGTGGTGATCGGCCGCGTCGAGTCGTACGGCAGGCCCGATATCGAAAGCTTGTTGCAGGGACTCGAACAGCTTGCGCCCCGCGAGGCTGCGCACGCCGCTGAGCGCGGCGATCTGGACCTCGATGCGGCGCGGGTACGCAGTCCCGCGCTGCTCCTGGTCGATGAGCTCGCCCATTCCAATATTCTCGAAAGGGATCGCGCGCCGCGCCATGCGAAGCGATGGCAAGACCTGGAAGAGCTGCGTACGGCGGGAATCGACGTATGGACCACGCTCAATGTTCAGCACCTGGAGAGCTTGAGCGACGTCGTCGCGGGGATTACGGGGGAGCGGCAGCAAGAAACCATTCCGGATCGCATCTTCGACGAGGCCGATGAGGTCGAGCTGGTCGACCTGCCGCCCACGGAATTGCTCGAGCGGTTGAGAGCGGGGAAGATCTATCCGGGCGGCCACGTGCCCACCGGTATCGAGAGATTGTTCAGCGAACCCGCCTTGGCCGCGTTGCGCGAGCTCGCGTTGCGCCGTACCGCCGATCGCGTGGACGCGGCGGCACGCTCCTATGACGGCGAGGAGCGGACATCCAAACCCTGGCTGGCGCGCGAACGGTTGCTGGTCGCGGTCGCTCCGGACGAACAGGCCGAGCAGCTGGTGCGGATCGGTAAGCGTTTTGCGGACGCGATGGATGCCGAATGGCTGGTCGTTTCGGTGGAAACGCCGGCCATGCTCAAGCTCAAAGAGAAGGCGCGCAATCGCCGCGTCCAGGTCCTGCGACTGGCGGAGTCGCTGGGCGCCGAGACGGTGACGCTGGATGGACCTTCCGCTTCGGCCGCGCTGAGCGAATACGCCCGCTTGCGTAACGTCACCCGCATCGTGGTCGGCAAGCCGAAGCGGGCCGGATGGCGGCGCCTGTTCCGGCAGTCGACGGCGATCCGATTGATGAAGGCGCGCAGCGGCTTCGATGTATCCTCCATCGCTTCCCGGGAACCTGCCGATACCAATCCGGCGGGCCGTGAGGGCGTCGCGGATCAACGTGGAATTTCTTGGTCGCGCTACGCGGCCGGATTGCCGATTTCGATCGCGTGCACGCTGCTCGCGGCAATCATGTTCCCGTATTTCTCGTCGACCGATCTTGCCATGGTGTATCTGCTCGGCGCCGCTGTCGCCGCCTTGCACTTGGGCCGGGGACCGGCGGCGATGGTCGCGGTCGTCAATACCGTGACCTTCGACTTCCTGTTCGTGCCGCCGCTTTACAGCTTGGCGGTCACGAATTTCAAGTATGTCGTGACCTTCGGCGTGATGCTCGCAGTCGCCTTGATCATCGCGACTCTCGTGGCAAACGTACGGGCGCAGACTCGCGTGGCGGGTGCCCGGGAGCGCCGCACCTCGTTGCTGTACGGAATGAGCCGTGAGCTGGTGGCGACGCGGGGCTTCGACTCTCTGACGCTCGTCGCCGTCAAGCATGTCGCCGAGACTTTTGCCGGCCGCGCCGGCGTGCTATTGCCCGACGAGGAGCGACGGCTGGTGCATCCGCACGCGCCGGCGAGCCCAGGATCTTTGTACAACGCAGACCTATCGATCGCCCAATGGGTCTTCGATCACGATACACCGGCGGGTCTCGGCACCGATACGCTGCCCGGCGCGCCGGCGCAATATCTGCCGCTTCGTGGGAGCGGCAAGGTGCTCGGTGTGCTCGCCGTCGAGCCCTCACATCGCCGCAGGCTGCTGCTGCCCGAGCAGGGTCATCTGCTGGAAACGTTCGCGGGGCAAATCGCGCTCGCGCTGGAGCGCGCGGCACTTGCCGACGAGGCGGAAAGGGCGCGCGTGGCCGCGGAAACCGAAAGCTTGCGAAACACCTTGCTGGCCTCGATCTCTCATGATCTGCGCACGCCGCTCGCGGTCATCGCCGGCGCGAGCAGCGCCCTCAGCGACCCCTCCACGGCTTTCGACGAGCCATCGCGCCGCTTGCTCGCCTCGTCGATCGAGAATAAAGCCAATGAGATGACGCAAATCATCTCGAACGTGCTCGATTTGATGCGTCTCGAGTCGGGCAGCCTTGTGCTGCAGCGAGACTGGCAAACCGTCGATGATCTTGTCGGGTCGGCGTTGGATCGGTTGAAGCTGCAGCTGGCGGACCATCCGGTCGCGGTGGACTTGCCCCCCGAGCTGCCGCCCGTGTACGTCGATGGGACGCTGATGCTGCAGGTGTTCACGAACCTACTCGAGAACGCGGCGAAACACACGCCCGCGCAGACGCGGATCGGCATCCGCGCGAGCGCCGCGGAAACATACGTGCGTGTCGTGGTGGACGACACAGGCCCCGGCCTGCCCGGGGATCCGGAGCGCCTGTTCGGGAAATTTCAGCGCGGCCGAGACGAAGGCAATACCGGCGGAGCAGGGCTTGGGCTTGCAATCTGCCGGACGATCATCAATTTGCATGGCGGTCGCATCGAGGCCGCGCGCCGCCCGGACGGCGGCGCGCGGTTCACCTTCACCCTGCCTATTGCGTAGCTCTTTTCAGAACTCGGCGATGATGCGCTCCAGCTCGTCGAAGTCGACGGGCTTGATGAGATGGGCGTCGAAACCGGCCTCGGTCGCCCGCCGCACGTCCTCGGTCTGTCCATATCCGGTGAGCGCGATGAGCTGCGCCGGACCGATCTTCGCGCGCATCCGCGCCGCCACCTCGTAGCCGTTCATGTCGGGTAATCCGATATCGAGCAAGATGACATCCGCAGGCCGCGTGAAGGCACAGGACAGCGCATCTTTGCCCGTATAGACGACTTCGGTGATGTGTCCATCGATCTGCAACATCTCGGCCAGCGAGTTGGCCGCATCGACGTTGTCGTCGACGATGAGAATGCGTTTGGCTTCGATCGTACGATCGGGAAGGATGAGCCGGCGCGCCGGCCGGCGCGTCGATAAGCGGCAGATGAATCTCGAATGCCGAGCCGCTTCCGGGCCCCTCGCTGAAGGCGGCGACCCGCCCCTGGTGCATCTCGACCAGCCGCTTGACCACGGACAGGCCGATTCCAAGGCCGCCCTGCGACCTGTCTAAGGATCGGTCGCCTTGAACGAACAGATCGAATACCCGAGGCAAGAGCTCGGGCGCGATCCCAACGCCCGTGTCGGATATTACGATGACGGCCTGATCGCTTTCGCGGCGCAGCTGCAGACGGATCTCGCCCCGCGGATCGGTATACTTGGCCGCGTTGGTGAGCACGTTGGCGACGCTCTGTACCAGCCGCGCGTGGTCGCCATAGACGTACAGCGGCTCGAAGCTGGTGCTGACAAGCAAAACGTGCTGCTTTTCCCGCAACAGCGGCTCCACGCTTTCGCGGGCTTGCGCGATGATCGCGGCAAGCTCTTGCGGCGCGCGCCGCAGCTCGATGCGCCCTTGCGTGATCCTCGAGACGTCGAGCAAGTCGTCCACCAGCCGCGCCAGATGGGTCACCTGACGCTTCACCAGGTTCACCGTTTTTTTCATCTGCGGATCGTCGGCAAGTTTTCTTGCGAGGATCTCGCTCGCGTTGCGGATCGGTGCGAGCGGATTGCGCAGCTCGTGCGCGAGCATCGCCAGGAACTCGTCTTTGCGCCTGTTGGCCTCCTCCAATATCAGCGCGCTGCGCTGGGTCTCGGTTGCGTCATGCGCGACGCTCAGCACGGTCTCGATGCTGCCGCTGTCTCCCAACTCGGGAATGAGCAGCGAGTCGTAGTGACGCGCGCTCCGGTCGCCGGGGTAGCTGAAGGCCAGCCGGCGGCGCTGACCGTCCGCGAACGTCGCGCGTAAAGCGGTTTCCCATTGATCGCAAAGCTCGGGCGCTATGCCGATCTCCCGATGGGTTCGACCCAGGAATTGCTCGACTCGGCAAACCCGTGACCTCGGTGGCGGCCTGATTGACGTACACATGCCGCAGTTGCCGATCGAATCGGGACAGTATGTCCGGCGTGTTTTCCGCGAGCGTATGCAATTGCCGTTCGCGCAGCCGTACCGCGGCCTCCGATTCCTGCAGCGTCGTGAATTGCCTGCGCATTTGATACTGCCGCGCTCGGGCGCGGATCGCAGCCTTCACCGCGCTGATCAAGGTGCGGATCGTGGTAGGCCGCTCGAGCAGGGTCACATTGCGCAGCGTCCGCATTGCGATGCCCGCCAATCTCGGCAACTGGTCGTGTCCACACAACACGATCGCGGGGATGTCCGACCAGGGAGGCTGCCGACCGAGCGCCTCGAGCACCAGGTCGATGCCGGGATCGGCAAGCGCGTCATCGGTCATGAGAATGGCGCCGACGCCGCCGTCCAGCTCGCGCGCCAGCAAACGGGCCGTATGGCAACAGACAACGGGAAGCTTCTCTCGCCTCAACAATGCAGTGGTGACCTCGGCATCTCGCCGCGTCGCGGGGAGAAGGAGCACCCGATACTCCTCGGGATGTTCGACCTCGGATGTCATGTGGGCCTTACGAAGTTGTCTCCCGCCTCGTGGCGACAGGAACCTCGACCGGCACGCCGGTCAGCACGCCACGCAGCGCCATGAGAGGCTCGCTCAGATGAATTCCGCGCGCGTCGAACTCGAGGCCGCGAATCGCGCGTTCGTGCGCTCCGGTGCGCTTCTTGAGGACGGAGATTGCCTTCTTCACCTCGCCGGCGTGCTCGAAGTAGCGCAGCATCACGACCGAATCGGCCAGATAACTGGCATCCACCGGCGAGGTCATGGCGGCGCCCATCATGCCGCTTTGCGCGACGACGAGGAACGTCGCGACCCCTTGAGAATTCAAATAGGTCAAGAGCTCGTGCAGCTGGGCCGTAAGAAAATTGTTCTGCGGCATCGTGTTCAGGTATCCGTTGAGGCTGTCGATGATCACGACGCGGGCACCGCGCTCGACGGAGTCGCGGACCAGGTGCGCGAATTCCCCCGGGGAGATGGCGGCCGGGTCGATTTGCTGGAGCATGATCTCGCCCGGCCCGAGCCCCTCTTTGATGGTCATGCCGATGCCGGCGGATCGCGCCAGGAGGGCGGCCTTGGTCTCATCAAGCAGAAAAGCGGCGGCATGATCGCCGCGTTGCGCCGCGGCTGCGGCGTATTGAACGGCGATGGTCGATTTGCCGGATCCGGGCGGCCCGATCAGCAGCGTGCTGCTGCCGCGCTCGACCCCGCCGCCGAGCAGGACATCCAGCCGCTCCACGCCGCTGCGAATCGATTCTGACTTGAACGAGGCGCTATGCTGTGACGACACCAGCCGCGGGAATACGATCAACCCGCCTTCCCGGATGGTGAAGTCGTGATAGCCGCTGACGAAGTCGCTGCCGCGAAATTTCAGGACATGGACTTCACGGCGCGCCCGCCCATACGCCGGAGAGTTGCTATCGAGCGCGATCACGCCGTGGGCGATGCTGTGCAGCTGCAGGTCAGGCCCTTCCGCCGTTCTGTCGTCCAGCATGACGACCGTGCAACGACGTCCGACGAAGAACTGCTTGAGCGCAAGGATCTGCCGACGGTAGCGGAGCGAGCTTTGCGCGAGCAGCCGCAGCTCCGACAGGGAGTCGAGCACCATCCGCCGCGGCTCGCCCCGCTTGACGGCCTCGATAATGCCGCGCGTCGTCTCGTTGAGCTCGACCTCGGAAGGAGGCAGCATCGTCAGCTGCTCATCGCTTTCAAGCTCCTTCTCATCGGCGATCAGCTCGATGATCTCGATGCCGTCGAGCGACCAGCCGTGCGATGATGCGCCCGCCTCCAATTCTTGCCTCGTCTCGGAGAGCGTAACGTACAGGCACTTCTCGCCGCCGCGCACCCCCTCCAGCAAGAATTGCAACGCGAGAGTGGTTTTGCCGGCGCCCGGGTTGCCGTCGATGAGATAGAGTCGTTGCGCAATCAACCCGCCGCACAGAATCTCGTCAAGTCCGGAGACACCGGTTTGGGCGCGGCGGTTATTCTTGTGCCTCGTGCCGGGATCAGCTGAGGGGTCGGCTTCGATGTTCATAGGCGCCTCTCAGCGATTGTCGTCCCATGCGTCCTCCATGGTCTGCCGCTACGTTGCAGCAGCCGCAAGGGTTCATTTATCGGTTGGCGCCGCTTCGCCTCGTAGGAAGCCGCTGACGATCGCGCGCCGCGCTACAATCGATGGCACAGGGGCGGTCGCGACACCGGGCGGGTCACTTTATGTTCAAGCGCGTATTGCTTTGCTATGACGGTTCACAGGCGGGTCGCCGGGCGCTCAAACGGGGCGCAGAGCTCGCAGTGCTGCTTGGCGCTCAGGTGCACGTGCTTTCCATCGTTCCGCGGGATATTGCGAACGCGGCCGTCGATGCCGGCGCCGTCGGCTATGCCTGCCTTGTCGAGGATTCGGGCGGGTACCGGCAGATCTTGGACGAATCGCTCCAGTGGCTGAAGGCGCGCGGGGTGATGTGCGAGGGATACTTGGCGAGCGGCGACACGCTCGATCAGATCGCAGCGTATGCCAAGCGCCTCGCGATCGATCTCATCGTGCTCGGGCACTATCCCCAGCCCACCGGCGGCTATTGGTGGTCGAATCCCCGCCAGCGCGCATCGTTGGCCGAGCGCGTCGGTTGCTGCGTCTTCGTGGCGGTCAGCGCGGACTGATCGGGCTGAAGGAGATGTCGCCGATCACGGCAATACCACATCGCCTAAGTGACGCCAGGCGATGACGCGCTGTCGCTGCTCGCCGAGCTTCTCGACGCCCAAGTGCATCACATCGCCTTCCTTCAGGAAGATGGCCTCAGGCTTCTGACCGAGCCCCACGCCCGCGGGCGTTCCGGTCGCGAGCAGATCGCCGGGATAGAGCGTGATGAACTCGCTCACATAGGCGATCAACTGCTTCACCGTGAAAATCATGTTCGCGGTAGTGCCGGTCTGCATGCGCCGGCCATTGACGTCCAGGAACATGCCGAGACGCTGTGGATCGCCCACCTCGTCGGGCGTCACCAGCCACGGCCCCACCGGCCCGAACGTGTCGCATCCCTTGCCTTTGTCCCACTGGGTGCCTCGCTCCATCTGAAAAGCGCGTTCCGACACGTCGTTAAGGAGCACATAGCCCGCGACCGACGCAAGGGCCTGGTCTTCGCGCACGTAGCGGGTCGTGCGGCCCATGATCACCCCCAGCTCCACTTCCCAGTCGCCCTTGTGGGCGCCACGGGGAAGCATGACATCATCGTTAGGACCGCTCAGGCAGCTGATCGCCTTGGTGAACAGCGGCGGTTCCTTCGGCACCGGCAGGTCGGCCTCTTTGGCATGGTCGGCATAGTTGAGACCGATGGCGATGAATTTTCCAATGCCTTTCACGGGGGTGCCGAGTCGCGGCGACCCCGTGACCCGCGGCAGGGTGGCAGGGTCGAGAGCGGCCAGCTTGGCGAGGGTCGCGGGCGTGACCGTCTCCGCCGTGATGTCGTCGACGTAGTCGGATAAATCGCGAATCGAGTCATCCGCCAGCAGCCCCGGTTTTTCGGCCCCACGAGGGCCATAGCGCAGTAGTTTCATGGCCGGATCTTATCCAAAATGGCCTATACTGGCGCCGATTTCCGGATCGGCCACGGTGGGGAGCCGGACTTGCGAAAGAAGATTGCGCGGCGCGACGCAGCCCTCGGGCGAGCACTGCTGCTCGGCTCAATACTTGCGGCGGGCTGCACCGCCGAGCGTTACCACCCCGCACCCATCGCGGCCGAGCAGACGGCGGCCGCCTTCACGGCGCGCACACTCGACGCTCCCGGGTTGCGCGCTTTCGCAGAACCGCTCTACGCCCCGGCCGCCTGGCCACCGGCCGCCTGGGACTATCGGGCACTGTCGCTTGCCGCCCTGTATTTCAACCCGGGCCTCGATGCGGCGCGGGCACGAATTGCCGAGTCGCAGGCGCAGATACTCACCGCCGGTGCGCGTCCGAATCCGAGCCTCGCCCTCACGCCGGGAATTCCGAGCCCTTATTTGCTGACCGTTGACCTGTCTTTCCCGATCGAGACCGCGGGCAAACGCGGCTATCGCCTTAAGGCCGCTCGCAGCTTGGATCTGGCGGCGCGGCTCGAGCTGGCTCAAGCCGCCTGGACGGTGCGCGGTTCCGTCCGAGCCGCGCTAGTGGATCAGCGGCTGGCGTCCCGGACTTTGGAGCTGTTGCGCGCCGAGGCCGACCGACGCACCGAGCAGGTGCGCCTGCTCGAGGCGACGGCCTCTGCGGGCGAGATCTCGCGGCAGGAGGTGTCGATGGCCGAGGTCGAGTTGTCGCGAGCACATACCGCCGTGGCCGAGGCCGAAGCGCGCTCGGTAGAATCCGCCGCGGCGCTCGCCGCCGCGATCGGCATTCCCGTCACGGCGCTTCAGAGCGTACAGCTCGCTTGGCCGGAATGGGAATCGCCGCCGAGCGCAGACTCGCTACCGCGCGATGAGATCGAGCGCGATGCCGTGCTCAACCGTCTCGACGTGCGCGCGGCGCTCGCCCAGTACGCGGCCGCCGAATCGAGCCTGCAGCTCGAGATCGCCAAGCAATACCCGGATATCGATATCGGGCCGGGCTACAGCTACGAGGAGAAGCGCAGCTATTTCACCGTCGGTCTCGCCGCGACGATTCCTCTTCTCGATCATAATCGGGGACCGATCGCCGAAGCCGAGGCGCGCCGCCTGAAGGCTCAGGCGGATTTCGTGCAGACGCAAACCGAGGTGATCGCGGGCAGCAAGCGGGCGCTCGCACTGTACGCTGCGGCGCTCGATGGGCTCGCCGAGGCGCGCCGCTTTACGGACGTGCAAACGCGGCGCAGCGAGGCGACGCGCCAATCCGTGCAGGCGGGCGAGCAGGGACGTCTCGATCTCGACGACGCCGAGATTGAACGGTCGGTCGCGGAGCGCGCGCGTCTCGATGCGCTCGCGCACGCGCAGCGAGCGCTGGGCGATCTCGAGGACGCCGTCCAGAGGCCGCTCGCGCCGGGGGACGCGCTGCCGGACATCGCCTCGTTCAGCGCAGGGCCTCGTTCACGCCCTTGACGACTCCGGCGTCTTTGGCCACGTAGCCCGGCAATTGCGCGATGGCCGCGCTGAACTCGGCGCTGCGCAATATCTCGAGGAGCTGCCGCACGGGGGGCTCCTCGACAATGTGCTTGCCGCAGACCAATACATAGTCTTCGGTGATCAGGCGGACGAAGTCGAGGTCGAACTGCCGCGCCGCGGCCTCGACGCCGAAGCTCACGTCGGCCATTCCGCTCGCGACGTACGCAGCCACGGCGGCATGGGTGAATTCGATCCGCTCGAAGCCGTCTATTTTCGTCTCGTCGAGCCGGTGCAAGGCGAGCAGCCGATCGAACAGGCTCCGGGTGCCCGACTCGGGGTCGCGGTTGACGAAGCGCACGCCGGGGTTGAGCAGGCGCTCGATCGAGTCGATGCCGAGGGGGTTTCCGCGTCTGACCATGAGCCCCATTTCACGTGTCACGAAGCCGATGATGCGGTGATCCGCCGGCAGCAGCCATTGCTTGATCGAAACTGTCGCTTTCTTGCGCAGCTCACCCTGCGGGAGGTGCACGCCGGCGATCTCGCAGGCGCCGCGTGCGAGGGAAACCAGGGAGTTCTGATTGCTCACGTAGCGCAGGTCGATGGCCGGCCGGGGCTCGCGATCGAGCAACTCGCGCAACTTCGAGATCGCAAATCCATGGCTCGCATGGAAACGGACCCCCTTGATCGGTTGCGGCAAGACCTCGTTGATCTCGATCTCGAGCTCTTGAGCGAGATTTTGCAGCTGCGGGCGCAGCCGCGCGCGCAATCGCTGGCCCGCCCACACGAGTTTGTCGCCGAGCGGAGTGAGCCGCGTGCCGCGGCCCTGTTCCCGCTCGACTAAGGGAGCGCCGAAGAACGCCGCCCATTTCTCGATCAAATTCCAGCAATGCCGGTACGACATGTCGGCGCGCTGCGCGGCCCGGGTGATCTTGCCCGTGGCGCGTATCTCGTTCAGGAAATCGAGCATCACGAGCATCGACTGCTCGTCGCGGTGAAACCGCCACACGGGCTCGATCTCGATGCGAATCTTACCTGTCTCGATAGGCTCGGTACTCGGCATGGAGCTGGATGCGCTCGCTTGGAGTTGTGTATGAGTAGTGCCGCGTATATGGTAGCACTGCGCGAATCAGCGCAATCGTACGGGGGCGCCGGGCCCTTGGAATTTTTTTCAAATTTGGCGGCGCGGTTGCCGTAACATACCGTCGTTCCACGCGATGACACATGAGGTGCACGATGACTTCAGGCAATGCGACGCTTCGCCCGGCGTGGGCGGCTCTCAAAGCGCACCATGCGTCCGTCTCCACCGCCCATCTGCGCCAGCTCTTCGCCGCCGACCCGACGCGCGGTGAGCGCTTCGCCCTGGAGGCGGCCGGCATCTATCTCGATTACTCCAAGAATCGCATCACCGCCGAGACGCTGACCTTGCTGATGCGGCTCGCCGAGGAGTCCGATCTGCGCGGGCATATCGATGCCATGTTCGCCGGCAAGCCGATCAACGTCTCCGAAAACCGGGCGGTCATGCACGTCGCACTGCGCGCGCCCCGCGGTGCGACACTTAAGGTCGGCGGTGCGAACGTGGTGCCCGAAGTGCAGGCCGTGCTCGACAAGATGAGCGGGTTCGCCGATCGGCTGCGGAGCGGCGCCTGGACCGGCCATACGGGAAAGCGCATCCGCAACGTGGTGAACGTCGGTATCGGCGGCTCCGATCTCGGACCGGTGATGGCCTACGAAGCGCTGCGTGACTACAGCGAGCGCAGCATGACGTTTCGCTTCGTCTCGAATGTCGACGCGACCGACATCACGGAGGCGTTGCGCGATCTCGATCCCACCGAGACGCTCTTCATCATCTCGTCGAAGACCTTCACCACCTTAGAAACGATGACCAACGCCCAGTCGGCCCGCGACTGGCTGGTGAAGGGATTGGGCGGCAACGAGAAGTCCGTGGCGCGGCATTTCGTCGCCGTGTCGACCAACGCGCAGGAAGTGGCGAAATTCGGCATCGACACCGAGAACATGTTCGGCTTCTGGGATTGGGTGGGCGGACGCTACTCGATGGACTCGGCCATCGGACTCTCGACCATGATCGCGATCGGGCCGGCGGCCTTTCGCGAGATGCTCGCCGGCTTTCATGAAATCGACGAGCATTTCCGCACCGCGCCCTTCGCGCAGAATCTGCCCGTGATCCTGGGGCTCCTCGGCGTGTGGTACACGAATTTCTTCGGCGCGCAGACAGTCGCGGTGCTGCCCTACGATCAGTATCTCAAGCGCTTTCCCGCCTACCTGCAGCAACTCACCATGGAGAGCAATGGCAAGCACGTGACCCTCGAGGGGCAGCGCGTGCCTTACGACACCGGCCCCATCTATTGGGGCGAGCCGGGAACCAACGGTCAACATTCCTTCTACCAATTGATCCATCAAGGCACGCGGCTCATCCCCTGCGATTTCATCGCCTTCGCCCAGTCGCTCAACCCGCTCGGCGGGCACCACGACTTGCTGCTCGCGAACGTGCTCGCGCAGGGCGAGGCGCTGGCATTCGGCAAGACGGCCGAAGAAGTCAAGAAAGAAGGCTCACCCGACTGGCTCGTGCCGCACCGAACCTTCGAGGGCAATCGACCCTCCAATACGCTGCTCCTCGAGCGCCTGACCCCCGCGGCGCTCGGCAAGCTGGTCGCACTGTACGAGCACAGCGTGTTCACTCAAGGCACGATCTGGAACGTCGATTCGTTCGATCAATGGGGCGTCGAGCTCGGCAAGGTGCTTGCGAAGCGCATCGTGCCGGAGCTGCGCGGCGATGCCGCCGCAGCGTCCCCCGCGCACGACAGCTCGACCCAGACGCTTTTGAAGCGCATCGCGAGCCTCAAGGCGCGGCGCTGATCCCGCCCATCCACACCACGGAGTTCTCATATGCAGCTTGGAATGATTGGGCTGGGAAGAATGGGTTCGAACATGGTGCGCCGGCTGTTGCGTGCCGGGCACGAATGCGTGGTCTTCGACCATGCGCCGGCGGCGGTGCAAGCCCTCGCCAAGGAGAAAGCGACGGGGGTCGGCTCGCCCGCCGAGCTCGTCCGGGGCCTTGCAAAGCCGCGAACCGTCTGGCTCATGGTTCCCGCGGCCGCCGTCGACGACACGATCGCCGGCCTCCAGCCGTACCTGGAAAAAGGCGATACCTTGATCGACGGGGGCAACTCGTACTACGTCGACGATATCCGCCGTGCAAAGACTCTGGAGGCCCGTGGCATTCACTACGTGGATGTCGGCACGAGCGGCGGGGTGTTTGGCCTCGAGCGCGGCTATTGCATGATGATCGGCGGTCGTGACGAGGCGGTTGCGCGGCTCGATCCGATTTTTGCAGCGCTGGCGCCCGGCATGGGCTCGATCGAGCGGACCCAAGGGCGCGACAAAACCAAGAAGAGCACGGCCGAGCAAGGCTACCTACACTGTGGCCAGAGCGGCGCGGGCCACTTTGTGAAAATGGTTCACAACGGCATCGAGTACGGGATCATGGCCGCCTACGCGGAAGGGCTCGATGTGCTGCGCGCCGCCAACGTGGGGAAGCAAACTCACGAGATCGATGCGGAAACCACGCCCCTGCGGGAACCTGAGAACTATCAGTTCGACATCGATTTGCCTGAGGTGGCTGAAGTTTGGCGACGCGGCAGCGTCATCGCCTCCTGGCTGCTCGACCTAACGGCCAACAGCTTGGCGGCGGACCCGCAATTGGCGAAGTTCGAGGGTCGTGTCTCCGATTCCGGCGAAGGCCGTTGGACCATCAAGGCGGGCATCGACGAGGCCGTGCCTATCCCCGTGCTCACGGCGGCGCTTTATCAGCGCTTCAGCTCGCGCGGCAATGCAGAGTTCCAGAACAAGCTTTTGTCGGCTATGCGCTATCAGTTCGGCGGGCACGTCGAGAAGGCGAAGTAGCCGTGAGCGAGGCGCAGAGCGACGCACTGGTGTTTTTCGGCGCGACCGGCGATCTCGCGTTCAAGAAGATCTTTCCCTCGCTACAGGCGATGATCAAGCGCGGCACGCTCAACGTGCCGGTCATCGGCGTGGCCAAGGGCGGCGGCGGTCTCGAGCAGTTTCAGGCAAGAGCACGAGCAAGCCTCGAGCAGCACGGCGGGCTCGATCCGGCGGCATTCGACAAGCTCAAGGGCCTGCTCCGATACGTCGACGGGGACTACGGCGATGCGGCGACATTTCAGGCTCTCAAACGAGCCCTCGGTAATGCGCAGCGTCCGGCGCACTATCTCGCCATACCGCCGTCGCTCTTCGGCACGGTCGTCGAGCAGCTCGACCGCGCCGATTGCTCGACGCACGAGGGGCGGGTGATCGTCGAGAAGCCCTTCGGTCACGATCTCGCTTCCGCGCGCGCGCTCAATCGCATCTTGCTTGCGAACTTCGACGAGGACCGGATCTTCCGCATTGATCACTATCTCGGTAAGGGGCCGGTGCGCAACATGCTGTTCTTTCGCTTCACCAACGCGGTGCAAGAATCGATGTGGAGCCGGCAATACATCGAGAGCGTGCAAATCACCATGGCCGAGTCGTTCGGCGTGCAGGGGCGGGGGGCGTTCTACGATCAGACCGGCACGGTGCGCGATGTCATCCAGAATCACTTATTTCAAGTGATGTCGAATCTCGCCATGGAGGCGCCGGCACGGACCGACAGCGAGTCGATGCGCGATGAGAAGGTGAAGGTGTTGAAATCGGTCCCCGCCATCCGCCTAGAGGATGTGGTCCGCGGCCAATTCGCGGGATATCGCAGCGAGCCCGGCGTGGCCGCCGATTCTCGCACCGAGACCTTCGCGATCGTGCGGGTATTCATCGATAACTACCGCTGGCAGGGTGTGCCCTTTTTCATCCGCGCCGGCAAGTCGCTTGCCGTGACCCGCACGGAGGTCGTGGCGCGGCTCAAGCGTCCGCCGGCGATCTTTCACAACGACCCCGCGCCGAATTACTTCCGCTTCCAAATCAGTCCCGAGAACGAGATTGCGATTGGCGTGAACGTCATGGATCCGGAGGAGTCGGGAAAGGGCGAAACGACCGAGCTCGTGGCCAGCCGGCATGCGGGAGCGAACGAGAAAGACGCGTACGAGCGCGTGCTGACCGACGCGATGGCCGGGGACCGGTCGCTGTTCGCCCGCGAGGACTATGTCGAGGAGGCCTGGCGCATCGTCGATCCGCTGCTCGAGGCGGACCTTCCGGTGCATCCTTACGCGCCGGGTAGCTGGGGTCCGTCGGCGATGCTGGCGCCGCCGGGGGGGTGGCTGAATGCCGCTCCACCCGTGCCCTCGCAATAGCGCGCGCCTATTCCAGATCCGGGTAGGGTCCGCGGCCTCCCTCGGCGATGAAACGATCGATGCGTGCGGTGAGCGCAGGGATCGGGACGGAGCCGAGCTCGAGCACGGCGTCGTGGAAGGCGCGCACATTGAAGCGCTTCCCTAAGGCTTGTTCCGCCTTGGCGCGGCTCGCGCGAATCGCATCCTCACCCAGATAATAAGAGAGCGCTTGCGCCGGCCAGGCGATGTAGCGGTCGACCTCGGTCTCGATTTCGTGCTCCGGCAGCGCCGTGTATTGCCGCAGATAGTCGAGCGCCTGCTCGCGGCTCCACCCTTGCGCGTGAATTCCCGTATCGACGACCAACCGCGCCGCCCGCCAGATCTGATAGTTGAGCATGCCGAAGCGGTCGTACGGCGTTTCGTACATCCCCATCTCCTGCCCCAGCCATTCGCAATAAAGAGCCCAGCCTTCGCCATACGCCGACAGGTAGGTGTGCTGGCGGAATTCCGGCTGATCCTTGTGCTCGAGCGCCAGCGGCAATTGAAAAGCGTGCCCCGGAGCGGATTCGTGCAGCGTGAGCGCGGTCAAGTTGTAGAGCGGGCGGCTCGGCAGGTTGTAGGTATTGAGCAAATAGAGTCCCGGGCCGCCGCGGCCAGCCGTATAGAACGGCGCCAGATCATCGGGGACCGGCTCGATAGTGAAGCGCGCGCGCGGCAGCAAGCCGAAGTATTGCGACGCCTTGCCGTCGAAGCGCTTGGCGATCCACGCAGCCCGCATCAAGAGTTCCCGCGGCGTCTTTGCCTGAAATTGCGGGTCGGAGCGGAGAAAGGCGAGGAACGCGGGGAAGTCCCCCTTGAATCCCGTCTCGCTCATGACCGCGAGCATGTCGGCATGCAGGCGCCGAACTTCCGATTCGCCGCGCGCATGGATCGTCTCGGGGTCCTCATCGAGCGTGGTGAACTCGCGAATTTTCGCGCGGTAATAGTTCTTGCCGTCCGGGAGGTCGTAGGCGGCGAGGGTCGTGCGCGTGCCGGGGAGGTATTCGGTACGCATGAAGGTCAAAAGGTCCCGATAGGCCGGTTGCACGGTATCGCGAATGACCGTGATCGCCTGTTCACGCAAGGCCGCCTTGTCCGCATCGGACACTCCGGGCATGTCCTTGAACGGGGTATAGAAGAGACTGCCCTCCGGAGTCGCATCGGTGACCGCGGAGAGAGAGGCATCGCGTCCGGCCATGGTCACCCGCGGCGGCGTGAATCCGCGCTTGAGCCCGAGCCGCATCTCGTCGATTTGCTCCTTGAAATACCTAGGGATATCATGCATTTGAGATATCCAGTTCCGGTAGTCCTGTAGGTTACGAAAGGGTCTGCGCGCGGTATAGCCCAAGTCCGTCCAGAACGTAGTATCGGAGTTCGCGGGCATCTCGTAGTCGCGAAAGCGCTGATTGGCGATCAGGGTCTCGATCTGCGGGTGATACACGGCGTAGTTGAGCTGCTCCGCCGGCGAGAGGTCGCCGCGCGGCAGGGCATCGAGTTGTGCGAGCGTGTCTTGCCACTTCGCCAGGCGCAGGCTCTGGGTGGCTGGATCCACCTTCGGCAAGTGATCCTGAATCGGTTTCTGCGAGTCCTCGTCGTCCGGAAATTGGTCCTCGCGCCACTTCCATTCGGCGGTGTAAATGGCCTTGAGGCGCGAGTCGGCGCTTCCGGTCTTGTTGCTACAGCCGCCGAGCAGGAGGCAGGAGGCGAGGAGGGCGAGAGCCGTGGCGCAGGCCCGGCGATGCGATGCATGCATGCGTTTTTTTCCAAAAAGTCGAGCGCGTCGAAACTCAGTGCGCAACCGTATACGATCTCAGATCACGCAAGCAACCGAAGGTGGCTCATGAGCGGATGCAGCTGGTCGGGCGTATTCCCCGCGGCGACGACGCAGTTCAACGCGGCGCTCGAGGTCGACTTCGCCGCCACGCGGCGCGTGCAGGCGGCGCTCATCCGAGACGGCGTACACGGGCTGGTGTTGATGGGGACGGTGGGTGAAGGTAATTCCCTGAGCGCCGCCGAGAAACGCAAGGTGCTCGAGGGCGCCGTCGATGCGAGCGAGGGCAAGGTGCCGGTCATCGCGGGTGTCAGCGAGCTCACCACCGCGGCCGCGGTGAGCTTCGCGCGCGACGCCGAGCGGCTCGGGGCCGCCGGGCTCATGGTGCTGCCGGCGATGGTCTATGTGCCGACGCCGGCCGAACTCGAGCATCATTTCCGTGCAGTCGCGGGTGCCTGCGGCTTGCCCATCATGCTCTACAACAATCCGCCGTCCTACCGGGTCAACATCGACTTGGGAACGCTCGAGCGGCTCGCGAACGTCGCCACCATCGTCGCGCTCAAGGAATCGTCTCCCGATTCGCGCCGCTTCACCGACATCATCAATGCCTGCGGCGAGCGCTACGTGCTGTTCGCGGGTCTCGACGACGTGGTGTTCGAGGCGCTCGCGCTCGGCGCGCGGGGTTGGGTCTCGGGACTCTCGAACGCCTTTCCGGCGGAGTCGCTCGAGCTCTTCGCCGCGGTGATGTCCGGGAACCTGGAGCGGGCGCGCGCAATCTATCGCTGGTTCATGCCGTTGTTGCACCTCGACTCGGATCCGGACCTCGTCCAGGCCATCAAGCTCGCGGAGGAGCTGATGGGCCGCGGCAGCGAGCGCGTGCGGTTGCCGCGCCTGCCGCTCGTGGGCGAGCGTCGCGCCGAGGTGATATGCCGGGTGCAGCGCGCCCGCGACACTCGAGTCCCCCGTGCGCGTGATCGATTCGCACACCGGCGGCGAGCCCACGCGGGTGGTGCTCGAAGGCGGCCCCGCACTCGGCACCGGCCCGCTCGCCGAGCGGCGCGACCGCTTCCGCGCGGATTTCGACGCCTATCGATCGGCGATCGTGAACGAGCCGCGCGGGTCGGACCCGCTGGTCGGGGCGTTGCTCGTGAGTCCCCACCGCGCCGACTGCGATCTCGGCGTGATCTTTTTCAATAACGTCGGTTTCCTGGGGATGTGCGGGCACGGCACCATCGGACTCGTCGCCTCGCTCCGCTTCGCCGGCCAGCTCGTTCCCGGCGCCGTGCGCATCGATACGCCCGTAGGCGCGGTGCAAGCCCGCCTGCATGAAGACGGCGAAGTGAGCGTCGAGAACGTGGTGAGCCAGCGCGTCGCGCGCGAGGTGCGCGTGCAGCTGCCGGATGGCTCGCAGGTCAGCGGCGATGTCGCCTGGGGCGGAAACTGGTTCTATCTGGTGACGCGCCACGAGCAGCGCCTGGATCTCGACAATCTCGAGAGCCTGACCGATTTTACCCGTCGAGTGCGCGCGGCCGTAAACGTCGCCGGCTATAGTCACGTCGATCACGTGGAGCTTTTCGGCCCCGCCGCGGCGCCTTCCGCGCGCAGCCGCAACTTCGTCCTGTGCCCGGGCAATGCCTACGATCGCTCACCGTGCGGCACGGGCTTGAGCGCAAAGCTTGCCTGTCTTGCGGCCGATGGCAGTCTCGAGGAGGAGGAGCCCTGGGTGCAGGAGAGCATCATCGGCAGCACGTTCGAGGGGCGCTATCGGTGGAGCGATCGCGCCAAGGGTGAGATCGTTCCGAGCATTCGCGGCCGTGCCTACGTGACCGCCGCAGCCTCTCTGCATCTCGATCCCGCAGATCCGTTTTGCTGGGGGATCCGCGGCTGAGCCTTCGACTCTAACGCGGCCCCATGCGCCCGCGCACGCCGTCCCACCAGCCGGCCGACACGGCGGCAATCTTGCGGGCCTTGGACTCCTCATAGAGCACGATCCGCTTACACGTCCGCAGACGACGGGAGAGGCTCTTCAAGGCCCAGGAGCCGAACGCATAGCCGCCGTACTCGCGCAGCATCACGGTGTCGTTGCGCGCGATGTAGTAGCGCCGATCGGGCGAGTGATTGGTGGTCCATTTGGCCACGCCGAGCACCTCGTGTCGCGTGGGTGCGCCAATCGTATGCGACATGAGGGGCTGGGTCGTCCTCAGCACCCGCAAGCCTTGCGCGCGCGCCCGGAAGCAATATTCGCTATCGACGTAGTCGATGAAGAACTCGTCGCGAAACGGGCCGATGGCCGCGTGCAGGACGAGGGGGATCAAAGAACCCGAGGTGATCACCGACTCGACTTCCTGCCACGGCGCTGCCGCCGAGGTGGGCCTTGTCTCCTCGGCGAACCCCGCGCCGATCACCGCGACCCGCGCAGGCTCGGGATACGCGGCGCGCACCTCGATGAGCGAGGTCAGCATACCCTCGTGCAGGTCGCTGTCCTGATCGAGGAGCAACACCCAGGCGAATCCCGCTGCGCGGGCGCTCTCCACGCCGCGGTTGAGGGCGCTCGCCACGCCTAAGTTGGTGGGGTTCAGCACGAGCGACACGCGCGCATCGGCGGCGATACCGCGGAGCATCTCCTGCGTTTGCGCGCCCGAGCCGTTGTCCACGATCACCAAGGCGCCGACCTGCGCGAGGATGCGGGCCGCACGGCGCGGCAACTCGGCATCCGGGTGATAGGAGACCAGGATTGCGCAGACCTGCCCGCCGCCGTCGAGTCCTGCACCCACCTTACCTGTCACGGAAACCGGTCACCCCTGCGAGCTCATTTACAACCATGGTACCAGCGCGCGACCCCGGCGAGGCACGTGCGCGGGCGCCGATCCGCCTGCGTATTGCTGGACCGCTGGTGCATAGCGCGCTGCCGCACGCATAATGGGCAGAGGGATTTCATATGCCGAACCTATCGAATGACACGCCGCGCGTCAGCGGCACGCGGCTCTGGTCGCGTCTCATGGCCATGGCCGAAATCGGTGCGACCGAGCACGGCGGTTGCAACCGGCAGGCGCTGACGCAGGCGGACTTTCAGGGACGCGAGCTGTTCGCGCGCTGGGCCACCGCGGCCGGTTGCTCGATGCGCGTCGATGCGATCGGCAACTTGTTCGCGCGCCGCGCCGGTCGCGATGACTCTCTGCCGGCCGTCATGACCGGAAGTCATCTCGACACGCAGCCCACGGGCGGCAAGTTCGACGGGGTGTATGGGGTGCTCGCCGGGCTCGAGGTGATCGAGTCGCTGAACGACTTATCCGTCGCGACTTTGCACCCGCTCGAAATCGCCGTGTGGTGCAACGAGGAAGGCTGCCGCTTCCCGGCCGCGATGATGGGCTCGGCCGTATGGTCGGGGCGCATGGCGCTCGCCGACGCCTATGCGCTCACGGATCGCGACGGCCGCAGCGTCCGCGAGGAACTCGAGCGGGCAGGGGTCGATCTGTCCGCGCCGCTCGCGCGCCGCCCGGTGAAGGCGGCGTTCGAGGTCCACATCGAGCAGGGCCCGGTGCTCGAGCAGCGCGCCAAGCGCGTCGGCGTCGTCACCGGCGTGCAGCACATGAGCCGCCACGAAGTCGTCGTGACCGGCCAAGAGGCGCATGCGGGGCCGACGCCCATGGACCTGCGGCGCGATCCGGTGCGAGTGCTGGCCGATGTGCTGCCTGCTTGTTACGCCGCGGCCGCGAAGCGCCAACCGCACGCGCGCTTGACGGTGGCCGTGATCGAGACGCGGCCGAGCTCGCCCAACACCGTGCCCGGCTACTTGCGCTTTTTTTTGGATCTGCGGCATCCCGACACCGACCATTATCGCGCGTTGCGCGAAGAGGTCGAGGGCGTGGTGCGCACGGCGCTCGAGCGTCATGGTTTGCCCGGCCACATTCGTTGCGTGTGGCAGGCGGCGGGCGTCACGTTCGATGCGAGGTGCGTGGCCGCCGTGCGCGATGCCGCGTCGAGCTTGCGGTGCGAGGCGATCGACATGGTGAGCGGCGCCGGACACGATTCGGTGAACGTGTCCGCCGTGGCACCCACCGCGATGATCTTCGTGCCGTGCGCGGGCGGCCTCAGCCACAACGAGGCGGAGAGCGCCTCGGCCGCGGACCTGGAGACCGGGGCCAACGTATTGATGCACGCCATGCTCGCCGTCGCAAACGAGAAGACTTGAGGAGACCTTTGATGCAGAACCGAACCATCGACCCGAACGCGATCGCACTCGCATCGACCGCACTTGCGATGGCCCTGGCGCTTGGGCCCGATGCACGGGCGCAGTCCCCGGCGTCCGCGACGCCGACCGCGTCCCCCGCGACTGTGACCGTCTTGCATTGCGGGCATCTCCTCGATTCGGTCGCCGGTAAGCTTCTGGGTGCGACCACGATCGTGGTGGAGGGCAAGCGCGTGCGCGAAGTGACCAGCGGCACGACCACGGCCCCGGGCGCCGTGGAGATCGAGCTCGGCGACCAAACCTGTCTGCCGGGTCTCATCGACAGTCACACGCATCTCACCTCGCAAACGAGTCCCAGCCAGTACGTCGATCAGTTTCGCTGGAACATCGCCGACTATGCCGTGCGCTCGACCGTCTATGCACGGCGCACGCTCCTCGCCGGATTCACCACGGTTCGCAATCTCGGCGATCGCGACAACGAGTCGGTGGCGCTGCGCAACGCCATCAACGCCGGATTGCTGCCGGGCCCGCGCATCTTCACCGCCGGCATGCCCATCGGATCGACCGGCGGTCACGCCGATCCGACCGACGGTTACCGGACGGATCTTGCGGGCGATCCCGGACCCAACATCGGGATCATCAACAGCCCCGATGACGCGGTCAAAGCGGTGCGCGAGCACTACAAGCTGGGCGACGATCTCATCAAGATCATGCCCTCGGGCGGCGTGCTCGATGAGAGCGCGAGCGGCGACAACGCGCAGCTCACGCTCGAGGAGATCCGCGCGGTGGTGGCGACCGCGCATGACTATGGCTTCACCGTGGCCGCTCACGCTCACGGCGCCGAGGCCATTCGGCGCGCGGTCATAGGCGGCGTCGACTCGATCGAGCACGGCACGTACATGGATACCGAGGACATGAAGCTCATGGTGGAGCACGGCACGTGGTACGTGCCGACCATTATCGCGGGCGACTTCGTCGCGCGGCAGTCCAAGGTCCCGGGATACTACCCGCCGCAGGTCGCCGCCAAGGCCGCAGCCATCGGTCCGTTGATCTTGGGTACGGCGGGCCGCGCCTACAAGGCGCATGTCAAGATCGCCTTCGGTACCGACGCATCGGTCTACCCTCACGGTCAGAACGCCCATGAGTTCGAATTGATGGTGCAAGCAGGCATGCCGCCGGTGTTCGCCCTGCAGGCCGCGACCATCAACGCCGCACAGCTGCTGAAACGAGAGAAGGATCTCGGCTCCGTGGCCGCGGGCAAGCTCGCCGACGTCGTCGCCGTCCCCGGCGATCCGACCACCGACATCAGCCGCATGCGCACGGTGAGCTTCGTGATGAAGGACGGGGTGGTCTACAAGCTGAAGGGAGCCCCCGTCGAGACCGGACCCTGAAGGCGGCGGCCCTCCAGGGCCCTCCAGGGCCGCTCCCGGGCCCCGGGAGCCCTCGGGCGGGGGTTCTACCCGCAAGAACTTGAATCGTGTTTCCAAATCCGTGATGAGCGTACTTAACCTAACGGTGGCAGATCCTTAACCTGCGGCGCATGAGAGCTGCGCTCGAGACGACGGCTGATGCTGCGTTGCAAGAAGAAAGTGTGCCCGTGGATGAGACGGAGCGCCTGGTCGCCCTGCATCGGCTCGGACTCCTGGATACCCCCCCGTCGGCCGCCTTCGACGGCGTGACCCGCCTCGCCCAGGCGGCACTGCAAGTGCCCATCCTGTGCGTGTCGCTGGTGGATCAAAATCGCGTCTGGTTCAAGTCACGCATCGGTCTCGGCGTGCGCGAGACGCCGCGCCGCGGCTCGCTGTGCGACCACGTGGTATGGGCCCGCGAGCCGCTCATCGTTCGCGATGCCAGCGCCGATCCGCGTTTCGCGAATGACGCGCTGGTGAGCGGCGCCCAGCACGTGCGCTCCTATATCGGGATACCGCTGTTCACGCGCGACCGCCAGCCGATGGGCACGCTCTGCGCCATGGACACGCAGGTGCGTGAGTTCGGCGAGGTCGAGGAAGTCGTCCTCAGCGAGTTCGCCAAAATCGCCGAGGACCTGCTCTCCGCGAAAGAGCTTGCGGCGAAATCCGACGGCGTCCTGCAATACGCAATGGAGCGCGAGAAGCTGTTCCGCGACACCTTCGAGCAAGCTCCGGTCGGCATCGTTCACACCTCGCTCCACGGATTGATTTTGCGCATGAATCAGCGCGCCTGCGCGCTGCTCGGCTACAGCCCCGCGGAGTTGCGCGAGCTGTCGATTCCGAGCATCACCCATCCCGAGGACCTGGCCGACAACATCCGCGAGTTCAAACGCACGCTCGCCGGCGAGATCGACAGCTATCGGCTGGAGCAGCGCCTGCTCGCGAAGGACAAGGGCTACGTCCGCGTGGCGCTCTCGGTCGCCATCAAGCGTGCCCCATCGCGTCAGCCGGACTACAACATCGTCACGATCGAGGCGCTCGCCGCTGCGCCGGCAGGGCCCGGACCGGGAGCTCCCGGTAAGACGAGCGAGATCGTGCCGCAAAGCGGCGAGGGCGACGAGGTACTGCGCGCCGCGCAAAAGCTGCTCGAGGAGCGCGAGACAGCCTTGGGCGAGGCTCGGTCGTCAATCGAGGCGCGCGAGAAAGCCCTGGCCGAGGGTCGTGCGGCGATCGAGGTGCGTGAGAAAGCCTTGGGCGAGGCTCGCTCCGCGCTCGAGGTGCGTGAGAAAGCCTTGGGCGATGGTCGCGCGGCGATCGAGGCACGCGATAAATCTCTGCGGGAAGCCCGCTCCGCCGTCGAGGCGCGCGAGAAATCTCTGGGCGAGGCGCAGGCCGCGTTCGAGGCGCGGCAGAAGTCTGAGGGGCAAGTGCCGCTCAAGGGCCGGGAGAAAGCTCTAAACGAGGCGCAGGCCGCTCTCAAGGAGCGCGAGAAAGGCGCGGGTGAGAAGCAGGCAGCGCTCGAATCGCGTGAAAAAGCGGCGGCCGAGAGGCAGACGGCGCTCGAATCGCGCGAAAAAGGATTGAGCGAGAAGCAAGCGGCGATCGAGGCGCGCGAGAAAACCGTGGGCGAGAAGCAGGCGGCGCTGGATGCACGCGAGAAACTGCTGGCCGAGGCGCAGGCGGCTCTCAAGGAGCGCGAGAAATCGGTGAGCGAGGCGCAGGCGTCGCTCAAGGAGCGCGACGAACGCTCCAGCGACTCGGAGACGGCAGCGAAGGAGCGCAACAAAGCACTCACGGACGCGCAGCAGGCGGCGCGTGCCGCCGAGGATGCGCTGCGCTATGCGCAAGAGGACTTGCGCGGCGTGCAGGCAACGCTGCGAGACACGCAAGAGGCGCTGCGCGATGCGCAAGATCAATACCGCGAGGCGCAGGCCGGAATGCAGACGGCGAATGCGAAACTCGCGCAGGAAAGCGCCAACGATGCGCTCACCGTGTTGCCGAACCGGCGCACGTTCAGCCGCCGCGGCGAGCAAGCCGCGAATGCCATGCGTCAGTCGCGCAAGGCCTACGGGCTCATATTGCTCGATGTCGACAATTTCAAGCACGTCAACGAGGAATATGGCCACGACGTGGGCGATGACGTGCTGCGGACCCTCGGCAACATCCTGAGCACGCAGCTGCGCAATTCCTCCGACATGGCCGCTCGCTTGGGCGGAGATGAGTTCGCCGTGCTGTGCTTCGGCGACATCAACGAGCAAACCCTGCATGATGTGGCGGAACGCATTCACAGCCAGATCGGCAAGGCGCCGCTGGCGACGCCGAAGGGACTGTTGCGCTTTACCGGCAGCTTTGGCCTCGCGCTCAGCATCGCGGACGATTCCGATTGGAAGTCCGTCTACAGCCGAGCCGACGCGGCCTTGCGCGAAGCCAAGAACTCGGGCAAGGATCGGATTTCCTTCGGTCGCTCGATCTCGAAGACCAGCGTGACCGCGCGTCTGCGCGCCTTGAGTCCGCCCTCCGGCTAAAGCGATGTCGGCCCTCTAGGCCGGCGCGCCTGCCGTGCTCATGCGCTGGCGGTTGATTGCCCTGTGCAGATCCTGCGCCGCGGCGCGTATCGCCGCGCTCGTGCCCCCGCCGGCATAAATCAACGCGCGCGAGGAACTCACCAGCAGTCCCTTGCCGCCGGCGTCGAGTCCTGCCGCGAGAGCGGCCTCGAGGTCGCCTCCCTGCGCGCCGATGCCAGGCAGCAGAAAGGAGAGTTCGGGGTGCGCGCGCCGCAGCTCGGCCAGCTCCTGCGGCCGCGTGGCGCCAACCACCAGCAAGAGATTCCCATGCTGGTTCCAGCGGCTCGCCGCGCGCTGCGCGACTCTGCGGTAAAGCGGCATTCCCTCGATCACGAGATCTTGAAAGTCGTGTCCCCCCGGATTCGACGTGCGGCACAGAACAAGGGCGCCGCGATCGGGCCGCGCGAGAAACGGCAGCACGGCATCCTCGCCCATGTAGGGGTTGACCGTGACCGCGTCGGCATCGTATCGGTCGAACGCCTCGCGCGCGTAGGCTTCAGCGGTGTTGCCGATGTCGCCGCGCTTGGCATCCAGGATGACCAACGCCGCAGGAGCGCGCTCGCGGATGTAACGGATGCTGGCGGCGAGCTCGGACTCTTTGCCGAGTGCGCTGTAGAAGGCGATCTGGGGCTTGTAGGCGGCGCACAGGTCGGCCGTCGCATCGACGATGCGGCGGTTGAAGGCGAAGAACGGCTGTGGGTCGCTGCGCAAGTCATCGGGAAGCCGGGCGAGGTCCGGGTCGAGGCCGACGCAGACTAGGCTGTCGGCCGCCGCGTGAGCTTGCTTCAGCCGTTCGGAGAACTTGAGCGCCATTCGTCAATGATAGCTCGCGCTCTGCGTGTATGCTTGAGGGTTATGGGTGCAGCTTTGAAATCTCGGGGGGGACCGCGATTGGTGCTGCAGCCCGCTGGGCGGCGCACTTCACGGGACACCACGCCGAGCGCTCTGAAGCGATTCTTCGCCATTGCCGATGCGTGGGAGCTCTCGCCGTTGCAGCAGTGTCGGCTCCTGAAGATTCCCTCGCCGCAGGTGCTGACGCGATATCGTCTGGGGCAGGCACCACGCCTCTCTGCCGTGCAGCAAGAGCGTGCGGCACTGGTTGCGAATATCCATCGCTCGTTGAGCGCCTTACGGGGCGACAAGGACCGCGCCTGGGCATGGGTGAATGCGCCGCGGAAAGAGCCGCCGTTTGAAGGGGATAGCCCACTTTACTTTATGCTGGAGAACGGTCTCCCGGCACTGCGCGAGGTAGCGCGGCTGCTGGTCCGCCAAAGCCGGCCCCGCTGAGCTCCCGAGCCGCGCTATAATAAGCGGCTGTTCCGATGCGAATGTGGCGGAATTGGTAGACGCGCCAGGCTTAGGACCTGGTGGGGAAACCCGTGCGAGTTCGAGTCTCGCCTTTCGCACCAACCCCGTCGGAAAATAATGACTGGCTTAAAGGATCCACATGCAGATTTCCGTTGAGAACACCGGCAAGCTGGAGCGCCGCATGCAGGTACAGGTGCCCGCGGAGCGGGTGAGCAAAGAGATCGCGACGCGCCTCAAGCAACTGAGCCGCACCGCGCGGCTGAAGGGCTTTCGGCCCGGCAAGGCGCCGATCACGGTCATTCGCCAGCAATTCGGCCAGCAGGTGCATCGCGAAGTGATCGGCGAGCTCATGCAGTCCTCGTTCGCGGAGGCGGTCACTCAGAATCAGCTGTCGCCGGCCGGTAGCCCGCGGATCGAGCCCACACAGGTCGCAGAGGGCCAAGATCTCACGTATGTCGCAACGTTCGAGGTCTTTCCGGAAGTTGCGCTGCAACCGATCGGGAGCCTGTCCATCGAGCGGCTGGCCGCGGAGGTCAGCGAGGCGGACGTCGATGCGATGATCGAGCGCCTGCGCAAGCAACAGACGAAATACAGCGCGGTTTCTCGCCCCGCAGTCGACGGCGATAAAGTGACGGTGGATTTTGTCGGGTCCATCGACGGCAGCGCGTTTGCAGGCGGCAAGGGCGAAAACGTTCCCATTGTGCTCGGCGAGGGGCGCATGCTGCCGCAGCTCGAGCAAGGGCTTGCCGGCGCCTCGAGCGGTGAGAGCCGCGAAGTCGGCGTCGATTTCCCCGCCGATTACCGCGCGACGGAGCTTGCGGGCAAGCACGCGGTGTTCCAAGTCGACGTAAAATCAGTCGAGGAGCCCGTAGTGCCCGCGCTCGACGATGAGTTCTGCGTCGCATTCGGCGTCACCGAGGGCGGCGTCGCCAAGCTGCGCGAGGACGTGCGCGCGAATATGCAGCGCGAACTCGAGCAGAGTTTGAGGAACCGCAACAAGGCGGCGGTGCTGGACAAGCTCTACCAGGCGAACCCCGTCGATGTGCCGAACGCGTTGCTCGAGTCGCAGATCCGGGACATGCAGGTCGAGGAGATGCGGCGCGTTGGCGCCAAGGACGTCTCGCAGGCCCCGCCCCGCGAGCCCTACATCGAGCCCGCGCGGCGCCGCATCGCCTTGGGCCTCTTGATCAACGAGATCATCCGCCGCGAGAAAATCGTGGCCGATCCGGCGCGCTCGAACGCGCGGCTCGACGAAATGGTGGGCGCGTACGGGGATCCCGCGGCGCTGAAGCGCGCGTACTTGCAAAATGCGGACGCCATGCGCCAGGTGCAGAGCCTCGCGCTCGAGGATCAGGTGACCGATTTCATCCTCGAGCACGCCCAGGTGCACGAGACGCGGCATACCTTCAAGGAATTGATGAACTTCGAAGGGTGAATGCGAATCACTTGAATTACCGATTTACGTCCCAAGTTTACGCCGGTATTCAATCCGGAAGGCTGATGCAATGACAACTCGAGCACTGAATCTGGTCCCCATGGTGGTCGAACAGACCGCCCGCGGCGAGCGCGCTTACGACATTTACTCGCGGCTGCTCAAAGAGCGCGTGATTTTCGTCGTCGGGCCGGTCGAGGACTACATGGCGAACCTGATCGTCGCGCAGCTGCTATTTCTCGAGTCAGAGAACCCTGAAAAGGACATTGCGCTGTACATCAACTCGCCGGGCGGCTCGGTGAGCGCAGGCCTCGCCATCTACGACACCATGCAGTTCATCAAGCCCGACGTGAGCACCATTTGCGTAGGCCTCGCAGCCTCCATGGGTGCGATTCTGTTGGCGGGCGGCGCGGCGCAAAAGCGCTACACGCTGCCCAACTCCAAGATCATGATCCATCAACCGTCTGCCGGTTTTCAAGGACAGGCCTCGGACATCGACATTCACGCCCGTGAGGTGATGGAGACCAAGGATCGCCTGAACCGTATATTGGCCAAGCACACCGGCCAGACCATGGAGCGCGTCAAGCAGGACAGCGATCGCGACAATTTCATGAGCGCTGAGGCGGCCCGGGCTTATGGAATAGTGGATTCCATGCTGGAAAAACGGGGCGAACTGCCCATAAAGTCTGCCTAATTGTCGGAAACAGGGCGCAATTCGCCCCTAACGGCCTCCTCCGGCACCTTTCGGGGGACCCCGGTCACAGCCTGCGAGTGGCTTTCTTTGCGGAGAGTCCGCCGGGTGCTATATAGTCAGTGTCATAGCCGCGGCCCGCGCCTAGGGCGGGCCGCGGCAAATTTGAGGGCAGCATGAGCGAAGATTCCCGCGGCAAGCATGATGACGGCAAATTGTTGTACTGCTCGTTCTGTGGGAAGAGCCAACACGAAGTTCGGAAGTTAATCGCCGGGCCGTCGGTTTTCGTTTGCGATGAGTGCGTCGAGCTCTGCAACGACATCATTCGCGAGGAGCTCGAGGAGCGCGCGGAGCGCACCCGGGACAAGCTCCCCAAGCCCCAGGAAATCAAAAAGGTTCTCGATGAATACGTGATCGGCCAGGAGCGCGCCAAGCGGGTCCTGTCGGTCGCCGTATACAACCACTACAAGCGTCTGCAAACCCGCGGTTCCGAGGGTGTGAGGTCGCGGGACGAAGTCGAGCTCGCGAAAAGCAACATCCTGCTGATCGGTCCGACCGGCTCGGGCAAGACCCTGCTCGCCGAGACCCTGGCGAGACTCTTGAACGTGCCGTTCACCATCGCCGATGCGACAACGCTCACCGAAGCGGGCTACGTCGGCGAGGATGTCGAGAACATCATCCAGAAGCTGTTGCAGAAGTGCGATTACGACGTCGAGAAAGCCCAGACGGGCATCGTTTATATCGACGAAATCGACAAGATCTCACGCAAATCCGACAACCCCTCGATCACGCGCGACGTGTCGGGCGAGGGCGTACAGCAGGCGCTGTTGAAGCTCATCGAGGGCACGATTGCCTCGGTTCCTCCGCAGGGCGGCCGCAAGCACCCGCAGCAGGAGTTCCTGCAGGTCGACACGACCAACATTCTGTTCATCTGCGGCGGCGCTTTCGCGGGTCTGGAAAAGATCATCATGAACCGCACGCACAAGAGCGGCATCGGCTTCGTCGCCGAAGTGCGTGAGCAAAACGCCCGGCCGCACGGCAACGATGTCTTTCATGACACCGAGCCCGAAGATTTGATCAAGTACGGCCTGATCCCGGAGTTCGTCGGCCGCCTGCCGGTGGTGGCGACGCTCGAGGAACTCGACGAGGACGCGCTCATTTCGATCCTGCTGCAGCCGAAGAACGCGCTGACCAAGCAGTACCGCAAGTTGTTCGACATGGAAGGGGTGGAACTGGATTTCCGCGAGGATGCTCTGCGCTCGGTCGCCCGCAAGGCGATGCAGCGCAAGACCGGTGCGCGCGGCCTGCGCACGATTCTCGAGAACGTCTTGCTCGACACCATGTACGACCTGCCTTCTCTGCGCAACGTGCAGAAGGTCGTGGTCGATGAACAGGTGATCGAGGGCCAGAACAAACCTTACATAGTCCATCGAACCGAGGAGACTCGGTTGGTGGCTCCGGTGGAAGAACAGCGTCGCCCCACGGGCTCGGATCATCTTTGAGCGGATTTAAGGAGCACTCCGCACAAGAAATTTTCCGGCTTGAAACCCATGAGCGGCGGCCGCATGTACCTTCTAGATTCCTGTACGTGCTTCAAACGAAAAGGCCTGCCCCGTGAGCGATGAACCCGTAATCGATTTGCCTACTCCCGCCCCGAACAACTCCGGCATTCCGGTGCTGCCGCTGCGCGACGTGGTGGTCTACCCGCACATGGTGATCCCGCTGTTCGTCGGCCGGGAGAAATCCATCGTCGCGCTCGATCTCGCCATGAAGGCGGACAAGCGCATCCTCTTGGTCGCCCAGAAACAGGCGGACGTGGACGACCCGAAGGGCGACGACCTGTATCGCGTCGGCACGGTCGCAACCATCCTGCAGCTGCTGAAGCTTCCCGACGGCACCGTCAAGGTGCTGGTCGAGGGCGTCGATCGCGCCAGCATCGAGAAGCTGTCGGAAGGCGAGTTCTTCTCCGCCGAAGTGATGCCGATGCCGGATGTCGAGCGTTATGAAGAACGCGAGATGGACGTGCTCACGCGCTCGATGATCACGCAGTTCGAGCAGTACGTGAAGCTCAACAAGAAGGTGCCTCCCGAGATCCTCACCTCGCTCGCCGGGATCGAGCAGGCCGGCCGGTTGGCGGATACGGTTGCGGCGCACATGTCGCTGAAGCTGTCCGAGAAGCAGAAGGTCCTCGAGATCCCGGACGTGCGCAAGCGTCTCGAGCACATGCTCGCGGTGATCGAAGGCGAGATGGACGTCCTGCAGATCGAGAAGCGCATCCGCGGCCGCGTCAAGCAGCAGATGGAGAAGAGCCAGCGCGAGTACTACCTGAATGAACAGATGAAGGCCATTCAGAAGGAGCTCGGCGAGCTCGACGAGGCGCCGAACGAAATCGGCGAGCTCGAGAAGCGCATCAAAGCGGCGGGCATGCCGAAGGAAGCGCGCGAGAAAGCCAATTCCGAGCTCGCCAAGTTGAAGCTCATGTCGCCGATGTCCGCGGAAGCGACGGTGGTGCGCAATTTCATCGACTGGTTGGTGAAATCCCCGTGGAAGAAGCGCAGCAAGGTACACCTCGACATCGCGGCGGCCGAGAAAGTGCTCGAGGCCGACCACTTCGGTCTCGAGAAGGTCAAAGAGCGCATCGTCGAGTATCTCGCCGTGCAGCAGCGCGTGAAGAATCTGCGCGGCCCGATCCTGTGCCTCGTCGGACCGCCGGGCGTCGGCAAGACCTCCCTCGGGCAGAGCGTCGCCCGCTCGACCAACCGCAAGTTCGTGCGCATGTCCTTGGGCGGCGTGCGCGACGAAGCCGAGATCCGTGGCCATCGCCGCACCTACATCGGCTCAATGCCGGGCAAGATCATCCAGAACCTCGCCAAGTGCGGGGTGCGCAACCCCCTGTTCCTGCTCGACGAGGTCGACAAGATGTCGACGGATTTCCGCGGCGATCCGTCCTCGGCGTTGCTCGAGGTGCTCGATCCGGAGCAGAACAGCTCCTTCAACGATCACTACCTCGAGGTGGACTTCGACCTCTCCGAGGTGATGTTCGTGTGCACGGCGAATAGTCTGAACATCCCTGCGCCGCTCCTCGATCGTATGGAAGTCATCCGCATCCCGGGATATACCGAGGATGAAAAGAGCAACATCGCGCGCCGCTACCTGTTGCCGAAGCAAGTCAAGCAGAACGGCTTGAAGACCGACGAGCTCGCCGTGGCCGACACGGCCATCATGGACATGATCCGCTATTACACGCGCGAAGCCGGCGTGCGCAATCTCGAGCGCGAGATCTCGAAGATCGGCCGCAAGTCCGTGAAGCAGCTGTTGCTGCATCCGGCCGAGAAGACGGTGAGCATCACCTCGAAGAACCTGGACACCTATCTCGGCGTGCGCCGCTTCCGCTACGGCAAGGCCGAGGAAAGCAACCGGGTCGGTCAGGTGACCGGTCTTGCCTGGACGGAAGTCGGCGGCGAGCTGTTGACCATCGAGGCCGCGGTCGTCGCGGGCAAGGGCAAGCTCACGCACACCGGCCAGCTCGGCGAAGTGATGCAAGAGTCCATCCAAGCCGCCATGACGGTGGTGCGCAGCCGCTCCGCGATGCTCGGGCTCGATATCGATTTCTACCAGAAGGCGGATGTGCACATTCACGTGCCGGAGGGCGCTACACCGAAGGACGGCCCGAGCGCCGGCATCGGTATGTGCACCGCGCTCATCTCGGCGCTCACCAAGATTCCCGTGCGCTCCGACGTCGCCATGACCGGCGAAATCACGTTACGCGGTGAGGTGCTGCCCATCGGCGGACTGAAGGAGAAACTCTTGGCGGCGCATCGCGGCGGCATCACCACGGTGCTGATCCCCGATGACAACACCAAGGATCTCACCGAGATCGCGGACAACATCAAGGAGAAGCTCGACATTCGCCCCGTGAAGTGGATCGACGAGGTGCTGCAGGTGGCATTGACCCACATGCCGACGCCCACGGTTACACCGGAAGCGAAGGCGGCGGAGCCACTCGCCGGGGAGAAGCGCCGCCGCAAGGGCCCGCGCAGCAAGGATGAGGTGCACGCGCACTGACGAGCTGGCGTCCGGAGTGAGGCGCCGCTCCGGACGCATCGACTGAAGTCGGCGCGGCTTCGAATGCCGTACCCTCCGTGCGGGCAGACTCCCCACGATTGTGCAGACAAATGCTGTCTATGCACTGCTATCCAGCAGCCCAATCGGACATAACGCTCTCGTGACATGATTAAGTCATGTCGGTGTTTTTCCTTGGATTATTGCCGCTAGTATCCCTTCTGTGACACAGCCCCGTTGCCGCCGCCGCTGCAACGGGATATAGCCCCTGTCTGGGGCGCGCCGGGTCTAGGGATGCAATGAGAATACGGGGATTGATGCCGCACCTACTGGTGGCGCTGACGCTGGCCGGTTGCGCGGCGGGTAGTGGCCGCCAAGGGACAGAAATCGTCGTATCCGGCGTCGGGCCGACCGCACAGGTTCAGGGCGGTGACAACGCCGTCTTCACGATGACGGTCAGAAACACCGGGCCCTACAATAGCTCGAACATCAAACTGGTCGACAACGTCGGCAATCAGCTCAAGTTGATCTCGATCACCTGCACCGCGTCCGATGGTGCAACTTGTCCCAGTTCGCCCAGCGTGGAGATGACCATACCCTCGCTCCCCAATGGCGGCGCATTGATATTCGCGGTGACCGTGCAGCTCGACAACGGCGCCACTGGCACGGTTCAGAACACGATGAGCGCGAGCTTTGCCGAGGAACTCGATCCTACGCAGGCCACGGCCGCCGTGACCGCAACGGCCTTCAGCGTCGTGAGCAACGTCGTGGTCAGCGGGACCGGACCGGGCGGCACGCTGGTCGGCGGATCAACCGCGGTGTTCCTAATGACGGTCACGAACAACGGCCCGGATGCTGCCACCAACTTCAATGTGTACGACAACGTGGGCAACGGTCTGTCCCTGATCAGCATCACGTGCGCTGCCAAGGGCGGTGCGGTGTGCCCGGCCACCGTGGGGGTGCTCACCGCGGTACCGACGTTGCCGTCCGGTGGTGTCCTTACCTTCACGGTCACCACGCAGGTCGGCCAGAACGTCAACGGCACGGTCACCAATCAGGTAGTCGCGAACATCGGCACGAATCCGACGCAGTCCGATGATTCTTTCTTTGCAACGGCGACAGTAGTCACGGCTGATCTTAGCGTGACGGGAACAGCGCCGGGGGGGCCGCTGTTACCGGGGAGCGCGGCCGTTTTCTCGATGGTCATCACCAACAATGGTCCGGGAACGGCGCAGAACATCGGCATCTCGAACGCGTTGAGCACGAATGTGACCTCGTCCGGCGCCATCACCTGCGTCGCCGCGAACGGCGCGGCCTGTCCGCCAACGCTCGGCCCTTCCATGACGCTTGCCGCGATGCCCGACACCGGCACGCTGACCTTCACCGTTCCGTTCACCGTCAATGCCGGTGCGAGCGGCCCGGTCACCGACACCATGACGGTCACTTCGACGACGGATGCTCGCGGCCCGCAGACGGCAACCGTTGGCGTTGGCGCAGGAAGCAATTTCATCACGGTGACCGAGACCGGGACACCGACCGTCGGCGCGGGCACGAACGCGGCGTTCACTGCCGTCGTCGCAAACACCGGCCCGGCGACTGCCTCGAACATCTCGGTGGATTACACGCTGACTGGTCCGGCGGGCTCCGTTGCCAACGTCACCTGCACGGCTGCGGCGGGCATCATTTGTCCCGCGGTTCTGGGGCCCTCGATGGTCATTCCTTCGCTCGGCGTGGGGCGCGCGATGAGCTTCACCTTCACAGTGCCCGTACCCAAGTCGGCGGCCGGCCAGGGAGCCATCATCAACACGGTCACCGCATCCGCCATTGGCAATAGCGATACGACGCAGAACTCGGCGAGCTACAGCACCTCGCCCATCAATTCCAACAATGGGACCTATCAGTTGTTCGCCGCCAACGGCAAGCAATACACGATGGTTGCCGACTTCGACGCGGGCAACTACATGATTACCGGCAACGGCGCGAACATTTCCGTGGATTTCACAATGGATGCCACCGGCGGCGGCTACACGGGGACGGGTGGATCGCCACAGTTCCGCGTCAACACCGACGTGATCGTCGGCGGCCAGGATTTCGGCCAGGGCGCCATTCCTTACATCGCAGCGCGCGTGTTCGCCACGACGGTGCAGCAGCTTGCGGGCACGTCGGGGGGCGAGTACGACTTGATGACCGTCGATTTCCCCCTCGGAGCCGCCGTTAGCACCTCAGCCGCTACCGGGAGAGTGTCGGGCAACATTCTGTCGATCTGCACGGCCTCCAATCCCGTAACCACGCCACAGAATTGCCTCGCCAACTCGCTGCAGAGCTATTCCCTCAGCGTGGATGGGAACGTCTACACCGCGCATTCCCACGGGCGCGTCGGGGCAGCAGTTTACGTTCTCGGAGGCGCAGATCGGCGCGACCTCGGCGCTCCTGAGCGCGGTCACGGCCGCCGACGGCTCGCAGAAACTGATGATTGGCTTGCCGGACGCCTCCACGGTCGCCGGCGGCAGCACGCAAGGACAAAGCTCGGAGGGCACGTTGCACGAATGGGTCACCGCCTCGCTGTCTTCCGCGGAATATACCTTCGACGGGACTCTCGGCGCTGAGAGTGCTTCCCTGGCGCGCATATCGCAAACCGCAGGCCCGTTCTCCATGCTGGTCGGCATTCTGCAGTCGAGCGGTCCCGACAACGGCGGGCAGATCTACGTAATGCAGTCGTATCCCCTCACCGTCGCGATCGGCGGCCCCGGCGGCCCCGGCAGCACCGCCGCGGCGAACGGTCTCATGCAAATTACGACACCCTGAGCGATCGATGATCTGTAATCACATTGTATTCATCGTCATGGACAGCTGCCGCTACGACGGCTTCATCGCTGCCAAGACGCCCAATATCGACCGCATCGGCCCGGCGCAACGACGCTATTCGTACGCTTCATGGACGGCGCCGTCGCATCACGCGTTCGCAATGGGCATGCTCCCGCATGCCAGCCCCAAGAATGTTTTCGCATCGGAAGTCTATAAGGAAGAATTCCTGCTTTGGCGTGAGCGCACCGGCTGCCAGGACATCGCATTCCAGACTTTCTTGCCGGACCTGTCGCTGCCAAAAGTATTGCGCAGCATCGGCTATCGAACGGTTGCCAAAGTATCGATGCCGGTGCTCAACAAGAACACGCTGATCAGCCGCGATTTCGACGAATACAAGCTCATGCCTCACCACAATGATTTTGCCGGCATGATCGCGGAAATGGAGTTTCCGGACGAGCCGCATTACTACTTCCTCAACCTAGGAGAGACTCATTACCCGTACATGCTGTCGGGTGAGGGCCTGCCGCATATCTCGGGGTTGCACGGCGTGTTGAAATCGATGGACAAGGACCGTCCGGCCGGCGAGCAGGAATCGAGTTTCAGCGACGAGCAGATGCGCATGCTGCAGAAGCAGCAGATCAAGTGCATCGAATATATCGATGGGCTCGTGGGCCAGTTGATGGATATGACGCCGCCGAATACGCATTTCATCGTGACTGCCGATCACGGCGAGCTATTCGGGGAGGACGGTTATTTTGGGCATGGTCCGGTTATGCACGAGAAGTGCTTCGAGGTTCCGTTCGTTGAGGGGCGCCTTTAGTTGAAGGCAATCACTGATGGCCGCACCGATATTTCTGCTCGCTCCGCCGAGATCTTATACCTCGCTGGTGAACGCCATGTTAGGCCAACACCCGCAAGCTTTCGGACTTCCTGAGCTATGTCTGTTCAACGTGGAAAAGCTGATCGATCTGTGGCGAGGCTCGGAGGGGCCGGTGTCGGAGAACGGCGCAGTGGCCCGGCACGGGCTGATGCGCGCGCTGGCGGAGATCTACGGCGGCGAGCAGACGACTGCGACCGTCAACATGGCGCGGGCCTGGGCCGGTGCGCGCGAGGACTGGAGCACCGGCCGGGTGTTCCAGGAAATCGTCGCCCAGATCGATCCGCTCGTTGCGGTGGAAAAGAGTCCGTCATATACGATGACCAAGCTGCGAATGCAATGGATGTACGAGGCATTCCCCGACGCGCGTTTCGTGCACCTCATTCGTCATCCGATCAGCCAATGCAAGTCCTTGATGGCGATCAACGAAGGGGCGTTTGCGATCAAGGTGGAAGCCATCGAGTTTCGGGAAGATCACTGTGTGCTCGAGCCGCAGGTCGCCTGGTATGACCTCAATATGAACATCCTGGAATTTCTCGAGACTGTGCCGGCGCAACAGCAGATCCGGATGCGAGGTGAGGACATCATGGCCGATCCTCAGAATCATCTGTGCGATCTGGCGCAATGGGCCGGGCTGCGAACCGATGCCGAAGCGATCGACGAGATGATGCATCCGGAGCGCTCGCCGTTCGCGTGTTTCGGTCCCATCAACGCGTTGTTCGGCAACGACCCCAATTTTCTTGCGGGACCGACTTTTCGTCCGCACACACCGAAGGTGCCGCCTTTGACCGGGCCCGCCCCTTGGCGCGACGACGGCAAGGGCCTCTATCCTGAGGTGATCGAGATGGCCAGGTACTTTGGCTATGCGTAACGGGTTCCCGGCATCGAGGGGATTGTGGTGAGCGAAACGCAGCCGGAAGTGCCGTCGTTCGGGGCGCCGCGCCTCTCGCCGGTGCCGGTGAATCCGGAGACGCAGAGGCCGGATGCGACCAAGCTTGCGCCGCACCAGGAAGCGCTCCGGCAAGCGATGTTGAATGTGTTCACCGCGCAAAAGGCGCGGCGGTCGCTCGAGCGCCAGGTGCAGCACATCAGCCCCAACAGGAACCTGGCCGAGGGCATCAAGCTGCTGTTCGACGACCGGGGGCGTCCGCCGGAGAACGTTCCGCTCGAGGACATCGTGGAGGAGCGTCGGCGCCTGGAGTACCACATCAGGTGGTTCGAAGGCATCCTCGCCGAATTGAAAAATCGCCTGGTGAGGACCCGCGAAGTAGAGGACTACGCGCTCGAAATGCTCTCGCAAGCTACCGCAGACGAATGATGTTGAGAGCACGTCAAAGAAGTCTTTCTCAGACTCCCGCCGGGGCGCGCGGAACCGTCGCTGTGCTCGTGTGCGCGTTCTTGAGCGGCTGTATTTTCCCCGCCATGGGACCGAACTACAAGCGGCCCACCGTAACGTTGCCGACGAGTTATCGAATCGAATCGACCGAGGCGGCCGACATCGTCAATACGGCCTGGTGGAAGGCATTCGGGGACGAGTATCTCAACGCTCTCATTGCTCAGGCGCTGGCAACCAATAGCGACATCTTGATCGCGGCCGCGCACATTCAAGCATTCGATGGGAGGCTGGAAACGACCAACTCTCATTTTTTCCCGCAGCTCGGCTACGACGTCGGCTTTGAGCGGGATCAGCGCAGCCAGGAGGTTCCTGAGCTGCTGCGCATCGGCCAGCCGGTCACGTTCAACCAGTGGAAGTACATGGCCACCATCAGCTATGAAGCTGACTTGTGGGGCCGAGTTCGGCGATCCTACGAGGCGGGCCGGGCGGAGCTCTTGTCGAGCGAGCAAGCGCGGCACACGGTGATGTTGACCGTCGTCACCACCGTCGCGAGTACCTATGTTCAGTTGCTGGAATTGGATCGGCAGCTGGAAATCGCCAAAGGCACGCTTGCGAGCTTTCAGTCGACAGTCGCATTGCTGGACAAGAAATATCACGGCGGCTCGGCCACCGATATCGACGTGGCGAAGGCGCGCGCCGAACTCGATGATCAAGCCGCGGTTATCCCCCAGCTGGAGCGCGACATCGCCTTTCTCGAGAACCAACTGTCCACCTTGGTCGGGCACGATCCTGGCCCAGTCCCCCGTGGACGGTTCGACGGGCTCACGCTCGAGGCAGTACCGGGAGGAATCCCGGCGGACGTACTCACCCGGCGGCCGGATGTGCTCAGCGCTGAGCAGGACTTGGTCGCAGCCAATGCCAGCATCGGCATCGCCAAGACCGGCTACTTTCCCAACTTTTCCCTGACTTCGGCGTTCGGCCAATCGAGCGATCAAACCGAATGGCTGCTGGCGAAAACGGCGCGAACGGGCGTGCTCGCGATCGATCTGATCGGCCCCGTATTTACCTTCGGCAAGGTCGCGGGCGAGGTGCGGGAGGCGCGGGCGGAAACCAAAGCGCAGACCGAGCGGTACCTGCAGACGATCCAGAACGCACTGCGCGAAGTCGACGACGCGCTGGTATACAACCAAAAGGCGCGCGAGCGAGTCACCGCGCTCGACATGCATGTGGCGGATGTCCGTAATGTGGATCGACTAGCGAAGCTGCGCTATCAGGGCGGCAAGTACACCGATCTGGACGTATTGGAGGCGGACCGCAAGGTTCTCAATTCCGAGAATGAGGAAATTCAAGGCGTGATGGACGAGTACTCGGCGTTAGTGTCGGTATTCAAAGCAATGGGCGGGGGTTGGATGGCCGAGCAGGACAAGAAGACCGCTTCGAACGCGGGCGCGGCCAAGCCTCCTGCGAGCGACAACACGCAAAATCCGACGGCAACCAAAGATGTGATCGCACAATGAGCAGCGAGATCAGCCACGACTCGAGGAAAATAGTCCTCCCGCCCTTCCTGATTCGGCGGCTCGAGGCCTTCCGGATCGTTCAAGGCAGCGAGACCAGCTATGTGGTGAGGGACAAGCTCCACGGCACGACATACGATCTGGAGCCCTGGCAATTCTTCATACTGGAAGTGCTGCCGGGATGCGAAACGTTCGAGAAGCTTCGTACCGTCTTCAAGGATCGGTGGGATCGCGATATCACGTTCAAGGAAGTCGAGCAATTCTTCGGCTCGCTCGCTGATCGGAAGTTGCTGGATCAAACGGCCGCCCAGCACCCGCTTCTGTCCAGATTCACGAAGGTGACCTTTGCGGTCGAGGATGGAAAGGCGACCGCCAAACCCTTTGGCGAAAGCGGCAACGCCGCCCCAGCGGGTGGCGGCGCGGCCGAAGCCGCCGCGGAAACCGGCAAAGCCGCCGAAGATCCCGCATCCAAGGAGCCCCCATTGGGCCTGGATTGGCCGGATCCCAAGATCAAGTTGATGCTTTTCGACCCGCGTCCGGTCCTGAGGTGGCTGGCGCCGGCCTTGAAACCTCTGTGGCGCGTAATCTACATCGCGCCTCTGTTGCTGTTCATTTCTGGCTACATCGTTCTGTATAAAGATTTCGATCTAATTTACACGGACACTGCCGCGCTCGAAGATAATTTCAGCCTGGTAGCGCATCTGATATTCGCGTGGCTGACCGTGCATTTCTTCGGTGCCATGTCCGCGGCTGTGGTGGCCACCAACTACAAGGTGTCCGTCGAGAGAGTCGGCTTCTATCCGACATTCGGTTTCATGCCGCGGTGGTGCCTCAAGATGACCGGGGCGAATCTGCTGACGCGCAAGCAGATGATGTGGACCCACTCGGCGCCTCTGTTCACGCGTGTGGTTCTGCTGTCCCTGGGCATACTGCTCTGGTACAACACGCGTGGTACGCACGTAAAGCTGTCGCAGATCGGCCTGCTGACGATGTTCACCTGCATGGTCGGGCTCACGCTCGAAGCGGGCAATCCGCTTCTCAAGGCGCATGCCTACTACATTCTGTGCGCCTACTTGAACGAGCCGCACCTGCGCGCAAAGGCATTCCTCGCGATTTGGAACAAATTCCGCGGCAACGTCTATCAGGCATACGACCGGAAGTTGCTGGCGATCTATGCGATGTGCACGCTGCTGTGGATAGCCATCGTCACGCTGATCATCGCCCACATGCTGGCGAAGTATCTCGTCACCAACCTGCACCTGAACGGCTCGGCGATCATCATCATCGGCGCTTTCCTGACCTGGATGACGTGGCTTACATCTACCGGGCTCAAGAGATTCGGCGAGGATTTTGATCGTAAGCTGCAGTTCGATCGCTGGCGCAGCCGCGCGCTGCCGATCAGGGACGAGGAGGCCGGTGAGGTCAAGGCGACGCGCTCCAGCTATTGGAAGCCCGCGCTCGTCGTTTGCTTGCTGCTGCTGCTGTTTCTTCCCTATCACTATGAGGCTGACGGGCAGTTCACCATATTTCCGGTGCTCAAGGAGGATCTGACGACGGACACGCCGGGCGTGATCGACGAGGTATTCTTCGACGGCGGTGAGTTCGTCAAGAAGGGAACCGTGCTGGCCCGGCTGGCCCATGACAACTATACGGCCACCTACAACACGCTCACCGGCGAGATCGAAGAGCAGAGGCATGTCATAGCGAATTTGAAGACCTTGCCGAAGCCCGAAGCGATCCAGCTCGCGGCAGCCGAGCTCCAAGTGGCTCGCGAACACGAACCCTATAGCCGAGCCAAGGTCGAGCGCTTACGGCCCCTGGAGGCCGCGGGCGCAGTCACCCTGGAGGAGCTGGAGACCAACGTCAAAGAGCATGCCGTGGACGTGGAGCAGGTCGCGGAGAAGGAGGCGAACCTCGCGCTCGTGAAGACGGGGCCGACAGCCGAGGAAATTGCGGCCGCGGAGTCCAAGCTCGATGCGCTGATTGCAGACCGGGCCGGCGTCCAGGCGAAGCTGGATCGAACGTTCATCCGCATGCCTTTCGACGGCAACATTCTGACGTTGCACCTGAAGGACCGTATCAACGGCTATCTCGACGCAGGCAAGCCGTTTGCGTCGGTTGAAAATACCGGTTACGTCAATGCGCAGGTACAAATCCAGGAATCCGATCTGCAATTCGTCAAGATTGGCATGGATGCGCGGGCGCATCCGACGTCGTATTTCTTCGACGAATTCAAGGGTCGCGTGGTGCAGATCGACCGCAACGTGACCGATTCCAAGACAGGCACGTGGGTGAACGTCATCGTGCTGTTCGACAACAAGGATGGTCGGCTACACACGGGCGCGAGCGGAGAGGCGAAAATTGGACCCGTGTCGCTGCCGGTCTGGCAGGCATTCACCCTGTCGGCCGAGCACTTCTTCCTGGTCGATGTCTGGGGCTGGCTACCTTGAGGAAGTCTGCCTGACCCGCAAAATCGCGGGTCAGGCAGAGAGCCTTTTGCTCAGGAATTCTGTGGCACTTACGGGTTCGAAGGCGGCGCCGCAGGTGCGCCTGCCGGCGGACTCGAAGGCGGCGGGGTCTGCATGCGCTCGCGCCGACGCTCCCTGATCGCCTCCTTACAGCCGGGTGAGAGCGACTGATGATTGGTTTTCAGGCAGGCCTTGATACGGCCCTCGCCCGGAGCGATTCCGGCGCAGAGCGTTTGCACGTCATGCTTGCATGCTTCCATGACGGCGGGGGCGGGGGCGGGGGCGGGGGCGGGCGGCGGCGGCGGGGTGTCAGCCCACACGGACGATGCCATGCATACGGTGAAGACGGCCGCGACGATGCTGCTGGCTTCATGAACGATCATTTTCACGCGGGTTCTCCTGGTGAGAGTCATGCGGCGGAATCTCCAATGGCATCGTGCCGCGCACGCGCCAAACACCTTATAGCAGAACGCGTTCCGGCCCGCGCGAGCTCGCTCAGCGGCGGCCGGCGCTCAACGTCGGCTCATCGACGCCGACAGCTCGATTGATCAGCATCAGCGTCAGGGGTCCCGCCACGCCGTCCGGCTTCAGGCCATGCGATAGCTGCAGCGCTGCAATACGCGCGGGAAGATCGCTGTCATCGTCGGCCTTGGATTGTTTTCCGTCGAGGGTGGACAGCTGCCGACGCATCCATGATTGGAATGCGGCGTCGGTGGGCTCCGTGCTGCGATATCCCGGCGGCACACGCCAAAGGGTGGCGAACTCGCCATGCCAGTGCCGAGCGAGCGAGGAGGTCGGCACGGCTCGCAGCGCATCGCTGCGAAAAGTGGCAGTATCCTCTGTAAGACCCATGAGCATGATGTAAGCGACCCGCTCCCCGTCGGTAACCTTCAGAAGTCCTGGTCGATTGAGCTGGCGAACGGCCGCCAACCCGCCATTGACGTTGTAGCAGCGCAAGCCCAGACGCTCTGCCGCACCACAAGGATTCGCGATCCCGAGGGTCGTGTCCCACAGAAGCCCCAATCTGCGCCAAGCGCGTGCTTCGTCGGTATCGGCCGCGGCAAACACGGTTTCGATATTGCGTACGTAAGGCCTCCCCTGGCCCATCCTGGACCGCAAGGCTCGGCTCAATCGGGCCAGATGGTGGCAGCGTAGTGGCCGGCGGAGCAAGCGCCGTGGCCGGGGGCGCGGCCGTGGCCGCGACGGCGTCGGTCCCCCCATCGGCCTTTGAGGTCGGCGGGAGGGGTTTCGGAAGGAATAGCTCGGCGAGGATCGCCCCCAGGACCAAGGACGCCACGGCGATCATCGCGTGCCTCGGCCATAACGCGCCGCCAGACTCACGCTCCCCCCGCGCAGACTCCTCCGCGAGAGCTGAGGATGGCGAAGGAGGCGCAATGGAGAACTTGCGCGGGCTCCGCGACGGAATGCGTATCGAAGACTTCGCTGGCGATCCTCTCGATCATCTGCTCGTTGATCGCCCATGTGACGTCGGCGTCTGCGGCGACGAGCGACTGATCGCACAGGACATTGATGCTGCGGGGTATACCGCGCGATAAGCGATGAATCGCTTGCAGCGCGCGCTCATCGAAAGGGATCGGTCCGTTCAATCCTGCGACCCGCAATCGGTGAGCGATGTAGGTGGCTGTCTGCGACTCCTCCAGCGCCGACAGATGAAATCTGCCGACGATTCGTTGCGCGACCGGCGCCAACACAGGGTCCCGCAATAACGTGCGCAATTCGGGTTGTCCGATCAAGAAGACCTGCAGCTTGCTGCCGGTCGCGTCGAGGTTCGTCAGGAGTCGAAGTTGCTCGAGCACGTCGAAAGACAGCGCTTGGGCCTCGTCCACGACGATCAATGTTCGACGTCCTTGTGCATGGGCCAGCAGCAAGTGTCCGTGGATCAGGTCGATCATGTCGACGGTGCCCGGCGGCACCGAGATCCGCAGATCCTCGCAAATGCGCGTCAGCAACGACTGCGCGTCGAGCCTGGGGTTTACGATGAACGCGACGTCGACCGTTTGGGGCAACTCTCGGAGAAAGTGGCGGCATACGGTCGTCTTGCCGGCGCCGATCTCGCCCGACAATAACAAGAAGCCCGCACCGCGCCGCATTCCATGCCTGAGGTGCGCGCGCGCTTGCCGGTGCTTGGGGCTCAGCCAGAAGAATCGCGGGTCCGCGGCGACCGAGAACGGTTCGCATGAGAGCCCATACAATATCTCGTACATGAGGGGTAACAGAGTAACGCCGTCGGGGTGGCGGCTCGAATACTCAGTGCGCAAAATCGAGCATATGTCGCGTGGTGGCTCCATAACCGAAAGGTGTTGCATGTCAACGACACCGTGTGTCCGGCGTTGTAGCGGTATACCGTGCCGAGCGCGCGTGGCGGAGGCATCGCCATTACATTTGACATATCCCAGCAGATCGAGGGTTCGACAAGATGAAGTTCAATACCATCCACCGGGGGTGCCTGTTTTCGTCGGTGCTCGCTGTCGCAGCGTGCGGCGGCGGGGGAGGGGCGTCGCCGGCCACTGCGCCGACGCTCGTGAGCATCGCGCTGTCTCCGCTCAGCGTGTCGCTGACGCCCGGCGAGAGCAAGCAGCTTTCTGTGACCGGGACCTACAGCGACGGTACGACGCAAACGCTGAGCGCAAGCGATGAGACGTTTTCCTCATCTGACAGCAACGTGGCAACGGTAAGCGCCTCGGGCGTCGTGGCGGTGGCGGCCACCGCGGCGGCCGGATCGACCACGACCGTGAGCGCTACGGACAATGCAAGCGGCAAAACAACTGCTTCGAATGCCTCGACGATAGTCACCGTCAGCCAGGCCGCATCGAGCGGCCCGCCAACCGCCAATAGCGTCGCGGCCGCGACGGCTACGGCCACCGACAATGATTTGTGTACGGCAATCAGTCCGTTCTACTGGGAGATTGGTGACAAGACGGGTGTGCTCGCAAGCGGTAGTCTCGGCGCCAATTCCTCCGGGAACCCAATAACCGGGTCGACGCGATTTTCGGTTGCATCGGCATCGAAGTGGATGTATGGCGCTTACATCGTGCAAGTGCGCGGCGCCGCGGCAGCACTGACTGCTCAGGATATCAACTTCATGCATTTCACCAGCGGCTACACCAACATGGGCGATGTGGTGGACACCTCGGAGTGTCCTACGCCGGCGAATGGCCCCGACACGGTAAATGCGTGCCTCGCGCTGACAAACTCGGCCAACGGCCTGCCTTACTCCTATCAAAATCCCCAGACCGAGGGCACCTTCGACTATGACAGCGGCCATCTCGAGAATCATGCGAGTCTGTATGGCGGTCTGGGCGACGTACCGGTTGCTCAGCTCGGCCCCATGGTGGCCGCGGAACTGGCGTCCAACATCACTTTCTTGTACACCGAGCCGCTGATGGCGGGCGGCATCTATACCAGCAGCGATGATTACACCGCGGTTCTGCGCAACATTCTCAGCGGCGCGTTGTTCATGCGCGATGCGCTGGGCACGAGTCCCGTCTGCACGCGTCCCTCGGCGCCCGGCTGCAACGCCACGTTCAGCCCGATCCCCGAGGCGTGGCATTACTCCATCGCGCATTGGGTGGAAGACGATCCCACCACGAATGGCGACGGCGCTTTCAGCAGCCCGGGTGCATTCGGGTTCTACCCGTGGATCGAGGCCTCGAAGAACTACTACGGCGTCATTTCGCGCGAGGCTGCTTCAGGCAACGGAGAACAGGAAGGATACGCGTCGGCGCAGTGCGGTCGCCTGATCCGACATGCGTGGGACACAGGCGTGCAGCAGACGGGCGAGATTCCGCAGTAGATCTGCAATTCATTGTTCGAGGATGTCTTCCTCGGGTGAGCGAGCCAACATTATCGGCAATATGTCAATACTCTGATTCTCCGCGAGATCGGACGGGTATAAGGGAATCCTGTCAAGGTCGCAAATCACGGAACGTAAGATGGCCCAGCAAAATTCCCTGCCTGCTTGCTTTGTGCTCCTTGCCGCCGTCACCGGTGCGATTGACCTGCCAGCTCAAGCGCAATACACGGAAGTGCAGGTGTCGACGAACGTCATCGGCGACGTCGAGTTCGATTGGGGACGCGACGGTCTTTACTGCCCAACGTGCAACTTCGGCGCAGGCAACGCCCGCTTCAATTGGACCGACCGCCTCAACAATCTCTGGCTTGGGAACATAGATCCAGTTGCGGGTCTGTTCACCCCCTCATTGGGGCAGAACGTCAACGTGGATACGACCGCGTTCTTTTGGGCCGATTGGGGCAATGGTCCCGAATGGGCTTTTTTCACTCCGCCAAACCAGTCTCCCACGCCACCTCCCGTTTCCCAGCTGGTGTATAGCCGCTATTCCGCCGGTGAGCCGGCCACCGCCGCTTATTCAGGTGCGGCCTTTGCACAACAGACCAATGCTGCGGGGGGCGGATGGAAGGTTGGATTCCTGCCCGGCGCCATCTACACGCCCAGCAACGGCGGCGCAGGCAATTCGGCGTTGCCCGAAGCGAGCCAGTGTCTGACGGATCCCGTTGCGTTGGTGGTGTACAAGAACCTGGCCACGCCCACCCAAATGTTCACGGAACAGGTCAACAATCAGGTGGGCACGGCGCCCACCCTCACGCCTTTCGGCGTGATAGCGAACGGCATCGGCGAGCGCTTCGTACCGTGCTCGAACTCGTGGGTGAACCCAGCTACCGGCCAGTCAGGCAACGGCAATTGGCTGACGTTCCAGGGGAACGCCCTTTACTCGAATCCCGACCAGCCGCCTACCGAAGTGCAGCAGGTGTTCTGGTACAACGTGCAGACTCAGACTCTGAAGCAATTGACGGGCGATCCCACTACGAAACAGCGGGCCTCCATGTGGCTCTCTCCAGAGTTCACCGATGCTGCAGGCCGTCCGCAGTGGGTGCTATTCGCGCTGGCGGCAGGAACCCAGCTGCGCATCTATGTCGTCACCGGGTTCAACTCCGATGGCTCTCCTCAACTCCAGGAGTTCACCACCATTCTCTCGCCCGAGCCGGCGGAGCCATTCATTTTCGATCCCAAGCCATTCATTCATTGCACCGGACCGATACCCTCTGGCGCATTCTCGAACTGCCAAACCTACATCGTATATGCCGTGACCTCCCAGAGTGGATCGCAACAAGGCATTTCCATTGGAAATGGGCTGGCGGTGGCGAACATCAATCCGGCGCAGCAGCTCAATCAGCTGTTGGTCTCCGGACTCAACGCCAACGGATTACCCCAGTTTCAGCGGCTGGATCCCAAGTACTACATCACTTCGCAGAATGGGCCTCAGGTCTATTACGACAAGATCCAAGTGTTATCGAAATACACGGCCTATGACAACTTAGGCACTTACACCATCAACATGAATCTTGGCGCGCCGTCCGGACCGTGCGTCGGATCTTCGGCGGAAGGCGGTCTGTTGCCTCACTTCCCAAACTGCCAGGTCCCTTCCAACTGGCCGGTCACGCAATACTGAGGGCGGATGGGCACGGCCAACGCAATCGGTGCGCCGCGCGCCATCCTGGGGTCGATTCTCGCGTTTGCCGTACTTGTAGCCTTCGCTAATCCACTCGCACAAGCCGACGGCAACCCTGCGCGCGCCGACAGAGACAAGGTTCTCTACGAGCTCGGCGTGCAAATGAGCGGCGGCATCCAGACCTTCGACCTCTCAGAGGCAGAGTTCAAGATCGTCAGCGCGGGGCTTGCCGATGGCTTCCATCGCCGCGCTGATGCGAGCGAGGCAGCCACATATGAGCCGCAGATGCAGGCGCTCCGCAGCGCCCGTATCGCCGTGATGACGCAACGTGAGAAGGACGCCGGGCGCGCCTACCTGACCAAGATGGCGTCGACCTCTGGGGCGATACGAACCCCTTCCGGCCTGCTCTACATACCCCGCGGCGTCGGCACCGGTCCAAGTCCCGCGGCCAACGATCAAGTGCAAATCAGCTATGTGGGACGCCTGGTCAACGGCGCCGTTTTCGATAGCTCGAAGGAGCGTGGCGGACCGTCGACACTTTCCCTCGGCCTTGTGATGCCGTGCCTGAGCGAGGCGCTGCAACGTATGCAGGTGGGGGGCAAGAGTAAAGTCGTCTGCCCATCGGAGCTTGCCTACGGCGACCGGGGCTCTCTTCCGAAGGTGCTTCCGGGAGCCACTTTGGAGTTCGATTTGAGACTACTGGGGATCAACTCAACGGCGGCTGCGCCGAGCTTCGAATTGTCGGATCGAACGAATGACCCGGATTAGTCGCAAATGATCGGCATGGCGCCGTTCACGATCCGCGCCTGGGCTGTACTGATGCTGGTCGCGCCGTGGCACGGCGCCGCTGCCCGAACGGTCGCCGCCGCCGGCTGCCCGCTATTTCATTGCACGACCGGCGCGACTGGCCTGGAGAACCAGCCGCTGATCCCGGCGGTCCTTGCCTCGAACGTCAATGACTCGCTCGGGACGCTCGTGCGCCAGGGTTGTTCGGGCAATGGCGCTACATTGACTTGCCTGTATTCCATCGACAAAGCCAGAGGCATCGCTCGCGGAACGCTCAAGCAATTGAACGCGACCACGCTGCAGCCGATCTGGGGAAGCACGGGCGCATCTCGGTCCCATAACCTCGACGCATCGACGGCTGCCACTGGACAGGTGCCCGTGAACTTCTCCGATGGAACCATCGCGGCCGGCGATGCGAACTACGAAGTTCTTTATAACGCGTCGGGTGTCGCTCTCGGCAAAGTTGCTTTGGATGGAATCGGCAAGAATCTCGGATTGACTCCGATTTCGGCGAACTTCGGAGTGGTATCGCAAAGCGACGGATTTCTCACCCTCATCAACCTGAGCACATGGACCGTCGTCGGCACGCTTACCCTCCAGGATCCGACCAATGCGGCGCCCGTCATCCTCGTATCCGTGTCGACCGGCGCGTCCGATGTTGTGTATTCCATCGGCTACGACGCCGTCAACAATATGGGCGTCCTGTATTCCATCGGGCTGACTGTGCGTACGCAGCAACTCTCGTTGCGATCGACGTTTACCTTCACCGGCAGCAGCGGCGCATGTCCGGTGGTCGTCTCGCCCAGCCAGTCGGGTTTGCCGGGCAACCTCGTGCTGTTGGCCGCCCCGGGGCTGGTTGGAGATGCGCAACCGCAAAACCGCTTGATCGCATTATCCGATTCCGGCGGACTCACCGAGAGCTGGTCGATTCCGCTGAATTTCGGTCTGACGGTGTCGCCGACCGTCGACCAGGGGACTCAGAGTTTGTTCTATCAGGACAGCAGCGGCCCGAACATCTATCAAAACAGCCTCATCGACGGCGCGCCGATCCAAACCTTCAACATGCAGACTCTGGGCGGCTTTCCCGGGACGTTCGTGCTGAACGGTCATCTAGGCGCCTCTCAAGCAGGGTCGGTGTTCACGCTTCTCCTGTCAGGCGAGTCGACGACGCTGCAGCCGAGCAACGCCGAGTACGTCATGGAGTTCGAGCCGGTCGCCATGCCAAATGCCCTGGTCTGGGCGAACGAGATCTCGCCGCTCGCAGTGAACTATACCGCCGCGTGGAATTTCGCGCCGTCGAGCCAACCCGGCACCGTGTGCCCGATCGCGATTACCGATGACGGGCTCGCTTCATCGATCGTACGGCTGTGCGATCACTGAGCGGCGTCGCGACCCTTGATTGCTGCACCGGGGATACGGATGCCTCGGCTCCAAAAGTTTAAGTGTGTTAAGTCAAATCTTTTACTGCCTTGTCGCCGGCGAAGATAGCATTCCGAGACAATTCTCGGCATAAGACCGGAAGGGAGCTATCTTGATGATCACGGCTTACCTCCGCGCCTGGGGATTTTTCGTTGCGGGGGCGGTGGCACTCGCAGGTCCAGCGCATGCTCAATCCGTTGTGGCGAATCCGGAAACCGGACAAGCGGACGCGGGGACGTCTTCCAGGCCGATCGCGAATGTGACCGCCAATGACACCGTGAATGGCGCCGCCGTGGTGCTTGGAGCCTCGGGAAACGCCTCGATCTCCAAGGTCGGCACCTGGCCTGCGGGCTTGGGGCTCAATCCGACGACGGGTGCCGTGTCAACGACCGTGTCGATCGGGACCGGCACGTATGGCATCGCCTATCAGCTCTGCGACAAGAATTCGCCGCCGGATTGCGCCGCCGCGACGGATACGATCATCATCGTCACGCCGGCCATCGCGCCAAATCCGGAAGGCGGCACGGCCGATGCGGGCGTAGCGTCGCAGCCTATCGCCAACGTGGCGGCAAACGACACGATTGATGGGGTCGCGGCGACGCTCGGTGCTTCGGGCAATGCCACCATTTCAAAGTTTGGCGCGTGGCCGACGGGTATCGGGCTCAACCCGACGAGCGGCGCGGTGTCGACAGGCGTTGCTCTCCCGTTGGGCTCTTATTCCGTTACCTATCAAATATGCGACCGGAACGTGCCGGCCGTGTGCGCGACCGCCACCGACACCATCACCGTCATTACGTCCTCGATTATCGCCAATGTCGAATCGGGTTCGGCGGTCACCGGGACCGCGTCGACGCCGATCGCGAGCGTGGTGGCCACCGATACGGTGGACGGGGCGCCGGTGGTCCTCGGGAGCGGAGGCAATGCCGCCATCGGGCGCTTGGGCACCTGGCCGCCCGGTATCGCGCTCAATACGACGACCGGCGCAGTTACCACGACGGCCGCGGTTGCGCCCGGCATGTACTCGGTCGCTTACCAGCTATGCGATTTGAACGTGCCGGCACAGTGCTCCTCGGCCACCGACACGATCACCGTGTCCGCCGCGATCGTGGCCAATGCCGACGCGGGCAGTGCCATCGTGGGCGTCGCGTCGACGGCCATCGGCAATCTGCTGGCCAACGATTTCGTGAACGGCGTACCCGCAGTCGCAGGCAGCTCGGGGAATGCGACGGTCGCCGCCGTCGGCGTATGGCAAGCCGGTATCGCATTGAATCCGGCGACAGCGACGATCAGCACATCCGCCGCCGTGCCTTCTGGCAGCTATGTCGTCCAATATCAGCTCTGCGATCTCGAGTCACCGCCGGAATGCGCAACCTCGACGGCGGCGATCCTGGTCACGGCGCCATTCGTCCCGGTACAGGCATCGAACGTGGCCGGAGGCGACATCGAGTTCGACTGGGCGCGCGATGGAATCTACTGCTCCACTTGCAATTACGGCGCTAGCAATTCGCAGGCGAATTGGACCGACAAGAGCAATCGTCTGTGGGTGAGCGGCGTCGATCACACCACCGGACTGTTCACTCCTTTCTCGGGGGAGGGCGTGCTGGTCGACACGACTGCCTTTTTCTGGGCCGACTGGGGTAACGGGCCCGAGTGGGCGTTCTCGACGCCGGTACCCGGCCAAGATGTCGTATCGCAACTGGTGTATACGCGCTACATTCCGGGCGACCCGGCGACGGCCGATTACGCCGGTGCGGCGGTCGCGGAGCCCACCAGCGCGACGACTTGGGCGAAGCGGTTCTTTCCCGGCGCCGTTGGCAGCAACAACAACAACACGGTTCTCCCGGAAGCCAGCCAGTGCAACACCGATCCGCAGGCGATGGCGGTATTTCAGGACCAGGACCTGACGCCGCCCACCATGTATACGGAGCCCGTGACCTTCACCATCGGAACGCGCCCGACGCTCACGCCGTTCGGCGCTTATGCGAATGGCATCGGCGAGCGCTGGGTACCATGCACGCATTGGCTGACGTTCCAGGGCAACGTCACGATCGGCACCAATACGCTGCAACAGGTCTTCTGGTACGACACGGACACTCAGGTGGTGCAGCAGTTGACGTTCGATCCAACGACCAAGCAGCGGGCATTGATGTTCAAGGCGCCTGAATTCCAAGATCAATATGTACTCATGACGCTGGCCGCGGACGATCAGATCCAAATCTATTTGCAGAACGGAACCAGCCCCAATGGCGCACCGATATTCGATCTCATCAACACGATCTATTCCCCGGATACCACGGAGCCTTTCATGTTCGACCCGAAGGCGTTCGTGCACTGCAACCCCGGCTGCCAGACTTATATAGCCGTGGGGTTGAGCCAAGTCGTGAATTCTCAGCAGACGCAGACCGAGCCCAACGGCTTGGCAGTCACCAATATCAACCCGGCCAATCCGTTCTTTGAGCTCCTGGTGTCCGCCGGTTCGCTACCCTTGAGGCAACGGCTGGATCCGAAATATTTCATTACGACCAATGGGCCCGTGCTGTATTTTGCACAGATTCAGGTGCAGAACGGCGCGCTGCCCTACAAACCCCAGGGCGTGTATTTCATCAACATGCAGCTCGGTGCGCCGTCGGGGAATTGTGTGGGCTCATCAGCCGAAGGCGGATTGTTGCCGGGTTGTTGATATCAACCGCTGGAAATCACGCTTGGAGAAGAATCGTGAATTGTGCGAAAGCATCGGTCGCGGCGCTGGGCGCGGCATGGGTCGGGTTGGCCCATGCCGGATCACCCACGGCGAACAGCGCAGCCGCGGCGTCCGCCACCGCTGAGAATAATCCGCTGTGTGTCGCCATCGAGCCGTATTACTGGGAAATCGGCAACAAGCTCGAGCGGCTGATCAGCGGCAGCGTCGGCACCAGTCCCGACGGAAGTCAGATCGCTGTGTCGACGGAGCTTAATGTGGCATCGGCAGCCAAGTTCGTCTATGGAACCTACATCGTCCAAGTGCGGGGTGGCTCCGCCAATCTGACCGATAACGACATCGAGTTCCTGACGTTCCTGAGCGGCTACACGAACATGGGCAATGCCACCACGGTCAATTGCCCGGCGAGCGATTCTCCCGACACAGTGAACACTTGCCTGCAGCAGCTGAACCCCAGCAACGGTCTTCCCTACGACTATCAGAATCCGAGCACCGCAGGAGTATTCGATTACGACAGCGGTCATATCGAGAATCATGCGAGTCTTTACGGAGGGCTGGGCGATATCGTGTATCGCTCTCTCGGCTCCGTCATCTCCGCACAGCTCGGCGCCGGTGTCGACTTCGAGTACACCGAGCCGTTACTCGGAGGAGGCATCCGTACTACCGCGAAGCAGTATGGGGCGATGCTCCGCCATGTATTGAGTGGATCGCTGTATATGCTGGAGGCGTTGGGGACCAATCAGGTGTGCACGTTACCGTCGTCCACCTGCAGCGCCGTTTACTCCCCCATCCCCGAAGCCTGGCACTATTCGATCGCTCATTGGGTGGAGAACGACCCGAATACCAACGGCGACGGCGCCTTCAGCAGCCCCGGTGCCCTGGGCTTCTATCCCTGGATCGAGGCCAAGAAGAAATATTACGGCATGATTTCGCGCGCGAACAATACCTCGGCGAACGAGGGTTACTACTCCGCCGAGTGCGGCAGGCTGATCCGCGCCGCCTGGGATACCGGCGTACAGCAGACGGGAACCGTGCCCATCCTGCGCAAATCACGCGGATCGTAGGTCGAAGAAAAGCCGAGCGGTTTCCCGCTCAGCTTTCATGTTCCGGCGGATATCACACTGCGCGAGTTCCTCAGTTCGATTCGGTGAACTCGATATAAGGACTCGCGCCGCCCGAGGCGCTGCATTTGCCCAGTGTCAAGTTATTGGTCTCACCTGTCGAGCCGGCATTTGCGACACAGCTCGGCGCGGCGGTGGATCCATCGGTCAACGCAACCATTACAGTGACTGAGGAGCCTCGATTGAAATCCGCACGGGAACCACCGGCATTCCCGACCACATTGAATTCCGACTCAGTCCAAACCGAGGAGATGTCGAGCATGCTGTCGCTACCCGAAACCGAATAGGCGTCGGTTCCATTGTTGAAAACGACCGTATCACTGCCTCCCGCCACGGCAGCGCCGGAAATGGTCAGCTCGCCGAGGTCCTTGATGGGCATGTCGGGTGCGGCTACGTAGGAACTGTTCGTGTAGCAATCGCCGCCGTCGTCAGTGCGAAACGGCTTCGGACATCGAGTGGCTCCCCAGCCGATCAGCCAATATTGCATGAACACGGCGGCCTCGCCCTTCACGTTGTAATCCGGCGAGTAAATGAATTGCTGCCAGACGGTGCAACCGCTGTGACCCGCACACACGGAAGTGCTTCCCGTGTAGTTCGAGTTGACCTGAAGCGTGTATTCGTTCGGCCCGAGGATGCCGCCGCCGCCGAATGAAGCAACCCCGACACTTTTCTCGCGTACCACGCCGGTGACGCTCGGAAATGTTCCAAGCGTTTCGGTGATCAAGCCCGACGCTTGGGCGACGTAGTCGTGCCCATTGCCCGTCACCGCTCCGACGCCGCCTGCCGCGTTGGCGTGTACCGGATGTACGAGCGGATGGGCGGTTTTGCATTCCACTTTCTCCCAAGCGAAGTTGGGGTAGGACGCGTGAAAACAGCCTTCCGCGGACTCCGGATTGTGCGCCATTGCCGCACGCCAGTTGGCCCGCGCCAGCGAATCAGAGTCGGCTGCGTCGCCGGCCGGCCCGGCGAGGGCAGGCTGAAGCCAGCAGGCAGTCAGCACGCCTGCCGCCATAATGCGCGTCACCTTGCGGAAGCAAAACTTCACCCTTGGTTTCATATTTTTTCCCCATTCATGGTTATTGCAATAGTTCTTGGCGGCCTCGACCTGCGAAGTGTGTGACTTGCGGAGGCCATATGTCCAGTTTCGTCGCGCGGATGCCATTTGCCATAACGTCGGGCTTTTCGCTTCGATTCAGTTTCTTGTTCGCCGCCGCGACTCGCCGTAGAGTAAAGGCTTGTCAGAAACAATAACAAAATGTCTCTTGCAGGATGCAAGCTGGTTGTTGCTCGCTGCGGCACTCATGCCGCCGATTTGTGCCCGATCGCAAGCGCTTGCTCCGAGCGGTTGTCCGATAAACCATTGCACTTCCGAATACACGGGACTGATTCACCAGCCCTTGATCACCACCGTGGTCACCGCTGTCGACAACGACTCGCTCGGCTCGCTGCAGGCCGAAGGCTGCTCCGGCAACGGCGCCCGTCTCGCATGTCTTTACATTCGCGACGCGGCCCCGGCGAGTCGAAGAGGGACGCTGAAGATACTCAACGCAAACACTTTGAAGCCGATCTGGGGGAGTGCGTCGGCGCCCGATTCTTTCGATCTCGATCCGCACAGCGCGGCCGACGGTCAGGTACCCGTGTTTTTCTCAAATGGATCGATTGCAGCGGGCGATGCCAATAATTATGTTTTGTACAGCTCCTCGGGGGCGGTGCTGGGCACGTTGCCGGTCGGCGGACAAGGAAATGATCTCGGCTTGATCCCGATTTCCCCCACCTATGGCATCGTGTCGCAGGGCGACGGCGTGCTGACGCTGGTGAATCTCGACATATGGGAACAGGAGGGATCGTTGATCCTCACCGATCCCGCCACTCAGACACGGGTGAATCTTGTCGGGCCATCGACGGGCACCGCCAATGTCTTGTACACGATCGGCTACGACGCACAATCCGGAACCGGGGTGCTGTACTCCGTAGTGGTGAATGAGACGGGGCAATTGGCGATCCGCTCGACCTTCAGCTTCGCGGGTCAGAGCGGTGCGAGTCCGGTCGTCATCACGCCAAGCATCTCCGGCCTGCCGACCAATCTGATCCTGCTGCATGTTCCGGGACTTCTCGGAGAGGCACAGCGGAAGGACCGCTTGCTGGCGCTGTCGGACACCGGCGCACCTGAGTTCGAGCAGACCTGGGAAATTTCGCTGGCCACTCCCGTCGCCGTGGCGCCGACGGTCGATCCCAGTTCTCAGTCTATTTTCTACGAGGGGGGGGCGAGCGTCCATCAGAACGCATTGCTGACCGGTGCACCGATCCAGACCTTCAATATCAAGACCATCGGTGGCTATTCCAACTCGTTCAGGCTCGTGGGCCACCTCGGGGCAAGTCAGGTCGGCTCGACGTTTGCGCTGTTGCTCGCGGGAACTTACGCGACATCCAAGAGCGGCGGCGTACAGTGCGCCATGGAATTCGAGCCGATTGCTTCGCCTTCCTCACTGGTATGGGTGCAGCAGATTGCCGCGGTTGAAGGCGGTTACACGGGGGCGTGGAATTTCGCTCCGTCGTTGCAATCGGGGACGATGTGTCCGATCGCCGTATCGACCGATGGCGCCAAGTCGCGCATCGTAAGGTTATGCGACCACTGAGTCAGGCGCCACTGACGAGGCCGATGCTTCGTTACGGCAGGCCGACTGACCTCAAAAAGGCGTCCACGCCATCGGTATACGCGCCCGGTGTACCGAGATAGGCGTTGATTTCGGGATGCGTCAGATCCACCGGCAGTACTTCGACGCGCCCGCCAAGCTGCGTGGCGCGCGATGCGAATCCTCTTGCTTGGGGGCAAGAATCGAGACGGCGCGATGAGCATACGGCAAGCAGAGGTGCGACGGGTTTATCGGCCAGCTGCAACGTCGGCGACGCCTGGCGCCAATAAGCCGGATCGTTCTTGAATACCTCGTCATACAGCCGCAGATGCCGACGGCTCATCAACTGCACGACGTTCATGGCGGCGCTATCGAGCGCAACCGTCGCGCGCCAAGGAGATGCTTTTTGACCTGCCGAAATCGCAGGATCGGCCGTGAGCAACGCGACCAGGTGGGCGCCGGACGAGTGCCCCATCAAGACCACACGTTCGGGATCACCGCCCCAAGAAGAAAGATGCGCCTGCACGAAAGCGAGGGCCCTCGCGACATCGGCCGACTGCGCGACGGGATCTGCGGAAGGAGCCATCCGGTAATTCGTCGAGACGAGCAAGTAGCCGCGGCCGACCCAGTGGTTGACCTTGTTCCTGACAACCCGCCAGAGGGCCTTGTTGCCGCGGCTCCAGCCTCCGCCGTGGACCATTAGGATCACCGGTGCATTGTCGGCCTTGGCGGGATGATAAACGTCCAGCCGCTGGAGCGGATCCATGCCGTAAGCGAGATCGCGCTCGACGCGGGCGCCAGCCGGCAAGGGGAATGGGCCCATTTCCGCAGCTCCGGCGAGATTGCCGCCGAGCTCGTCATCGACCTCCACTGCTTCGCCGCCTCCCGCCAGACTCTCAGCCATCCCGGCTGCTCCAACGACCGCCAGCGCCGCCGCGAATCTCAGAAAATCTCTCCTCATTCAGGCTCCTCGTTCGCCCTATTGCGGCTTCATGCGCTGCGGGCGCGCGCCGGCGCAAAGAATACTTCACATCCACCTCTTGGGTTGAATACGAACTCATCGCCATCCAAGGGCATGATCTTCGGGCCCCAAGGATTGGCGGTGCCTATGAACAGGCCATGGGGCGTCGACTCGAGTGTCCTCAATCCCATGTTATAGGGATTTCCCATCCCGTTGGTGGTGACGGGAACCCAGTTTACGCCGTCGTTGGTGCGGTATAGATCGAATCCGGATTGGTATTCGAGCACGTTCTGCGGGCCGACGTACCCCAGGACACGGCCGAACGGCCCTGTGAAGTTCCCCCGCTTGATGTAGCCCAGCACTGAGCTCCATTCGAAAGTGCCCATGTACAGCCAGCCGTCATGCTCACACATGCGCCAAAAATAGCCGTTGAACACCTTGTCGAATCCCGGACCGCGGCCGGACAACGGTCTTTTGAAACCATCCGGCGTGTCGCGGTCGATTCCGACGATCAGATCCCAGGATTTGTCGGCGTGGACTCTGATGAGCTCCGACGCTCCCGGGCCGATGTTGTTCTGCTTGTCGATTCCGCCTCCCTGGATACCGGTTCCGATATACAGTGCGTCGCGGAAGGTATACATGCTGAGCGCTATCTGATTGAGCGGTCCGCGCCAGGCGCCGCGCTCCAGAATCATCTCCCACCGGTAGGGCGCCTCGCCCTCGCAGTCGCTGCGCCACAATTGAAAGCCGTTATGGTTGAGCGTGCCCACGTACAGGTGATCGCCGAACGCACACATCTCGTGCAAGGACTTATTGTCGAGATCGCCGAAGCCGAAATCGCTGACAGGCTCCCACCCTCCGTTGGCCGGATCGCGGCTCTCGTAGACGACCGCGTGGCCCGATACGTTCGTGTTGCCGCCCCTCGAACCTGCCGGCGTGGTGTACATGCGCTCCTTGAACGGCACGAGCGTACGGATGGTTGTGACCGGCAGGCCGACCAGGCCGGGCTCGCAAGTGGACTCGAAATGCCGGCCGTCCTCCGTTCGCAGGATCAGTGGTCCGGGGCCTCGCGCGGGACTCCACGTGCCCACATACAACGCCGGCTTCGCTTCCCCGGGGGACTTGCATACCGCGATACTGCGGTAACTGATGTCGCGTGCAATCAGCTTGCCATGGCTGCCGACGATCTTGGGAGACTTGAGCACCCGCTCCCATGTGTCGGTGAGCGGATCGTAAGCCCAGATTTCCGCCCGCATATCCAGCTCGAAAGGGTCCACCGGCGTCTCGACGGGCCAACTATGCAGACCGATCGAGAGGCGGGCGCGCATGAGGGCGAAGTTGTTGCGCATCGTGGTCACGTAGAGTCGACCCTCGAACCACGCCATCGAATGCGTATAGGAATTACAGCCATCGCCAAAGCCGCCCGCGGCGATGAGATTGAAATCCGATCTGCGGAGTCCCGGCTTGACCCCAAGCCGGTTGATGGTAGCGCTCATGATGCCGACTTCAACTTGCTGAGAATCATTTTCGCGAGCATTAAAGAGGCTTCCTCGAACTCCGCGAAAGGCCCTACTTGAGGGCGCTCGCGTGTCGTGAAGTACCAGCCCGCGGTGTCCTTGAAGATCCGCTCGCTGCGAAAATAACTTCGCTGAGGCTCGCCCGCGCGGTATCTGCGCGCATTCTCCACGGGATCTCCCCGCCAAAAGCGGCGGCAGGCGGCGAGCACTTCCTCGGGTCGCGAAGCGGGAAAGAAATGTCCGGCGTTGCGCACTGTGCGGAACTCGGCATGCGGCCAGACTTCGAGCAGCTCAGTACCGGTCAATCTGGCGGGCGAACGATCTCCGTACATGGCGATGATCGGAAAGTCGAACTTGCGCAACGCCTCGCGCGAGAGTCCATCGTCGGACATCATTTCGGACTCCGCCGAGGTGGAGCGCATGAGCTTCAGCCATTGCGCCGCGGTTCGACCCCCGGTGTGGTTGGTCGTCGGGTACACCAGATCATGAAGCTCGGATGGAATCGCGACGCCGGAGATCTGGCTCTCTGCGACTTTCGTGAGGAGTTTATAGCCGAAGTACGGATCGCATGCATCGAGGTCGAAACCGTGCCGGTCGAGCAGCGCCTGAATGATGCGGCCGTGCTCCCACTCGGAGAAGCTTTGCGAGTGCCTTGCCGCCGCGATGTGCGTGTCGGCGAGCGCGAGGCTGCGTACCCGGTGCCTGTGCTCGATGGCGAATTTCATCGCGACGACGCCGCCAAAGCTGTGCCCGAGGAGATGGGCCTGGCGGATGTCGAGTTGCTCCATGAGCAACGACAGGTCCTTCGCAAGATTCTCCGGCGCATAGCCGGTCTGGGTCATCTCCGATCTGCCGTGTCCGCGCATATCGAAAACCGTGACCCGGTAATCCTTCGCCAGCTCGCAAGCGTATTTGAAGTACCAGAAGGCGATATTGGTCGCCAGCCCGTGCAGCATCACCACATCTTCGCGGTCGCGGGCATCTCCTTCGCACAGCTGCAGGAAGTGGATGCCGGCGCCGTTTATCGTCGCGATCGGCAAATCTCTATTCCATGTAACCCAGCATTTGCAGTTGCTCCATGATTTTGCCCTTCTCGGCGTCGCTCATGGAATCCGCCTGGACATCCTTCGGGCCGCCCTGCGTGGCAGTTCCGATGACGATGGGATTGGCGGCCTTGTATTGCGCCGTGAACATCGCCGGCGGCACGGTGCCCTCGAAATCCGAAGGAACCGGCAGTCCCAGGCTATACAGAAGAGTCGACGACACGTCAGTGATGTGACGCCTGCCAAGCATTTTGCCCGATTCGATGCCGGGACCGTAGGCGATGAAAACACCGTCCGGATGATGGGTCCCTATGGGGTACTCGCGCGGCTCGACCGCCGGCGCCCTGTTCTTCACCGACACGAACCCGAAGTCGCGCAAAACCAGCTGCAGATCGGCGGCATCGGTCATTGCGGCCCCCGGGAATACGTCCTCACGCTTGTGGATCTCGGCGATGATGCGCTGGCCGGTCTTCGCGTCCTTGAAATCCTCCAGATCGCGGATCAGCTTGGTGCGAAACGACTCGTATTCGCTTGCCGCGATGCCGGTTTCTCCCGGATTGCGGGCGACCCGGATCGTGATGCCGTTGCAAGAAGGTGTACGGCAATAGGCGGTCGTCCGGCTCCAGTCGAGGTAGGCAAAGTAGCTGTTGTCGCGTCGCTTTCCTGCGTCCCCTTCGGGTATGTCTTTCCAGTGGACATAACCCTTTTCGGCCAGGTAGGCGTTGATCCGTACGATCTCCGTCGAGGCGGTGAATCCGTGATCCGAGGCGAAGAACACCTGGACCTCGGGGCCCGCGGCCGTGACGAGCTTCTCGATGAAGCCATCGAGCTGGCGGAAGTAACTTAACGACAGCTCGCGCATGCGGCGGTGGTAAGGGCTCATCTCGCCTTTCTGCAGGGCGGGATCGACGAACTGCCAGGCTTGGTGCTGCAGCTTGTCCACACCATCGAACAGCACTGCCATCAGTTCGGGCGCCTCCTCACGCATCAGGTATTCGGCCACTTTGAACCATTGCTGCTCGCGCGGCAGGTGGTAGCTCACCCAGGCCTCGCGATCCTCATTGCTCAGCTGATCGCCTGACTGCTTTTCCTGCTCGAAATCCCAGGCGAGCTCCTGCGCGTTGAAATTCGGGATGGTCTTCAGTCGGTCATAGACGCCGGCCGGATGCGTGTTGCGTCGCAAATGACGCCAGGGCACGAAACCCGGCACCACGAATCCGTTCAGCTCCTTCGACGGCGGCGCCGTGAACGGGAAGTTCAGGGCGGCCACCCGCTTGCCTTGACGGCTGGCGATCGACCAAATCGTCTCGACACGGCAGTCTCGCGAGTCATACAGCGTGAAATACACTTCATCGCCGCGCTCTTCGGCGCGAATGAAGTCGAATACGCCATGATGCCCGGGTCCACGACCGGTCATCAGAGAGACCCATGCCGGCGGCGTCAGCGGATTGGGCGTGGACCGCAGTTTTGCGCGCGCGCCGCCCGCGAACACCCGGGCCAGAAACGGCATGACCGGTTCGGCGCCTTGAGCGGACTTGGTCAGGTCGTCGAGCACAGTGAATGTGGCGCCGTCCATACCGATAAAAAGCGTTCGCACCGTCATGACGTGGCTGCTTCCTTGTGTTGCGTGAGTTGAGTGTCTACGAAAGCGGCCAACTGCCCGAGGGACAAATCACCGGTGTAGCTGCCATCCACCATCAGCAAATCTTGAAAACCGAAGCGCCGGTCATAGTGCTCTTCGAGCGCCACGCAAAGCTGAATGATGTCGACCGATGTGAACTGCAGATCGGCCGCCAGCAACGTGCTCGCGTCGAGCGGCTCGGCTTGATCAATTCCCCAGTCCTGCGTCAGGTCGTTCACGAGGGCCTCGACCGCGCTCAGTGTCGTGTCTTGTCTAACGGTAGCGTTCACTGAACGAGTTCCTCCGATGTGGTTGTTTGTGCATGAGTGTCCGCGGTTGCCGCCGCGTGCTTCTGCGCTGACGATACGCCGGCAACAAAAGCGCCGGTTTCCACTCGCAGCGAAATCCGGGGCGCCTCGATCAAGATGTCGCGCCACCAACCATCGACCAACGGCTCGCCCGGAGTGCCATCGCTGACGAGGATGTCGGTCGGATAAAGTAGCCGTCCAGTGCGCTCGTGGATCCAGTATCGAACGGCCTCTTTCACGGCCGCGCGCCCGAAGAGCCACTCGATCCGGCTCCGCGCGGGTCCGTCTATGGCGCGCCATTCCCGGCGTTCCGAGCTGCCGAGCAATGCATGAGCCAACGTACGCAAACAAATCGCTCCGGATTGCGACAGGAAATCCGCGGGCAATGCGGGCACCTTCCATCGGAATCCTTGAGGCGTGCTGTCGGCGACGGGATGGCCCAGCCAGCCGAGAAGGGGACGCCAGCGAACGGCGTGGTAGGCGGGCGGCATCTGCCAGAACACGTTGATGAGATCATGTACGCGCATCAATACGCGGCCTTCCTCGTCGATGCATTCGAACTGCCACGCACGCGGTGCACCCGGATCGGTCGCCATGCCGTCGACGGGGCGCTGTCGTGTGCGCATGATGTGTCCGCTCCGGCCGGTGGGACAGGACTCATACAGCTCGATCCGATCGACGCTCGAGGGGAAGTTGTTGAACTCGGTGCCGAAGAATTGCACGAGCCAGCATGCGACGACCTGCCCGAGCGCATCGAGCAGCACCGGATTGAGGATCAATTGGGGAGTGTGACCGTCGGCGATGAAGTCGGTCAGCTTCGCATCGGACAACTCCACGTCGATGCCAGAGTCATCCCATGCATCGATGTGCCGCAGACTGCGAAATATAGGTCCGTGGAACATTCCTGTCGTGTACAAATCCGGTGAGTTCCAGCACGACTCCCGGCGTTCCTGAAGCTCGGGTAGCTTGGGCAGAAGCCTCTCGGCGTCGAATTGAAACTCTGCGCTCAACGCGACGCCTCGCGCCGTCGCGACGCTCGCCCGGAAGGTTCCCGCGCCGCGATCGATCACCTCGGCCCTGACTTCCAACGATAATTCGTCGTCGTCCAGCGCAATCCAATCGAAGGCTCGAACATTCTCGATGACGGTGACGTCGGTGCGTCCGGCTAGCAGTGCACAAGCCTCCGCCATCATTTCCAGACTGACCGCCATGGGGATGCAAGACAGCCCGTGAAGCTCCGGATCGGCGGCGGACACCGGTCCGGTCATCACGTGGTGGCGCACGAAGTTATCCGTCGCCAGGCTCACCTTGCACCGCGCACGAACGTGATTTTCGTCCTGTTCCAGAACCGCGTCGAGCAACGGAGTCAGCGCCCCAATGGCACGCTCCGGTAAAGCCTCCCCGGCGGCGAACCAATGCTCCATCAGCGACTGCTGGCCCTGCAGGAAGCTTCGCATGAGATCGAGATGCTCGATCGCGGCTCGATCGCGCGCGCTCTCGGCCGGTGCGCCAATTTGCCGCGCCTCAGCGGGCAAGGCCGGGGGTGCCGGCGCCGTTTGGGGCATGTTGCGCGCAGCGATGTGTCGGATGGCCTCGCTATCCGCGGCCGACAGTCGGACCATCGGCATGGTATTGTCGATGACGGCCCCGCGCAGCGGCTTCGGCGAGCTCTCGAGATCGATCGCCGCGATATTCCGGCCCTTGAATAATCGGTCCATGACCGGCCCCCGCCCCGCGACGTAGAGCTGCCCGAGTACGTTCAGCAGTTGCTCGACATCGTTACGCCGGCGCACATTGGTGGAAAGCGCGGTGAACTCGCGACCGCCCAAGATATCCTGGACGAATGAGGTCAAGTTGGCGGAGGGTCCGACCTCGACGAAGAGCGCGACACCATCGTCGTGCATTTTTTCAATCGTCTCGCGAAAGCGCACCTTGGTGGACCACTGAACGGCGGCGAGCTCGCGCACGTCGACGGGGCGTTCGGGGAACTGTCCGACGGAGGCGCAGGAGTACAACGGCACCTGCGGCGCGCCGAGCTCGATCTCACGGTAGTATTCGAGAAATGCGGCACTCGCGTCGGCGAAGGCCGGCGTGTGGTAGCCGCGGTCGAAGGGCAGTGGAATGCAGATGCCACCCATCTTGCCGAGCACTGTCTGCGCCTGAGCGATTCCGCAGGCGGGCCCGTATAGAACGACTTGATTGGTGCAGTTGTCCATCGCCACGACGACGCCTTCGATGGTGGCGGCCTGCGCTGCGACGATCTTCGCGTCGAGCGCCCCGACGGCGAGCAGCGCCCCGGAGGGAATCTTCCCGTGCTCCAGGAGCTCCTTGTACACGGCGTAGTGGCGCGCGATGCACGCGGCCTGCTGCGCCGGAGTCGCGGCGGGATTCGCCCCAGACGCGCTGAGCGCGGCCGATTCGCCGGAGCTGTGTCCGAGCATCGCATCCGGCCGTACGCCAAGCGACGTGAGCAATGCATGCATGGCGAGACCGCCTATGTAAACCGCCTCGGAGCCGAGGTCCATGGCGTGAAGTTGCGTCTCGAGCTGCGCGCAGCGCTCTGCGCCGATCTCCGCCGTTGGAAATGCAATGTCGGTGCGAGTGTGGCCTGCAGGAAGCTCGTACAGCCCATGCCAGAAGTCCAACCAGCTGCGCACTTCAGCGAAGCACAGGGCAAGATCGGCAAACATGCCCTGGTATTGCGACCCCTCGCCCGGGAAGATGAATGCAAGCTTCCCCGTGACGCGCCGGTCGCTGTAGGCGACGCCGCCTCTCGTTGGCCAGCGGTTGCGTTCGGTCGCGCGCAGCCGGGCCGCTGACTGCGCCGCGCTGTTCGCGAGTCCTGCGCCATCCTTGACTATCAACGCAACGCGGTGAGCGGCCCCCGTATCGGTCCGGGCCAGCGCCGCAGCAACTTCCGCGATCTTCCATGTCGTGTTCTTGGCGACCGCCGCGGCGAGCCGTTCCAGCTTGGCTGCCAGGGCCTCCGCCGTGTCCGCGGAGAGAACGCACAACTCCGCCGGCCATCCGGTCAGACTGCCTTGCGCCTGTGCCTCCGCGGGCGCCTCCTCGAGGATGGCGTGCGCGTTGGTGCCGCCGAATCCGAAGGCGTTGACGGCGGCTCGCCGCGGCACGCCGAGCCGTGAGAGCCATGGAGCGGTGCGGGTATTGACGTAGAACGGCGTCGTGTGAATTCCCAGCTGCCGGGTTTACCTCATCGCACAAGGTGGGTGGAAGAACCTTGTGGTGCACCGACAAGGCCATTTTGATGAGTCCGGCGATGCCTGCGGCAGGAATGCAGTGGCTGATCATCGACTTCACGCTGCCTAGTGCGATGACGCCGATGGGGGTGGTCCGCTCACCGAATACGGCCCGCAGCGAGTGGATTTCGGTCTGGTCGCCCAGCGGAATTCCCGTGCCGTGCGCCTCGAACAAGCCGATGCTCGCAGGCTCGACACCGCTCACTTCGTAAGTGCGGCGAATGGCCAGGATCTCGCCCTCCGGACTCGGCGCCAGGAGACCCACGCTCCTGCCGTCACTGGACTGACCGACGCCTCGCAACAACGAGTAGATGCGGTCACCATCGGCCAGAGCGTCGCTCAAGCGCTTGAGCACCACGACGCCGAGACCCTCGCCAAGAAGCGTGCCGTCGCTGCCGGCCGAAAATGGCCTTACCTTGCCGCGCGTCGTCAATGCTCCGAGCTGGGTGAATATCGTGGTCACTTCGGCGGGTAGCGTCGCGTTGACACCGCCGGCCAGCATCATGCGGCTGCGCCCCGCTCGTAACTCATCGATTGCCGCACCGACGGCGAGCAGCGAGGAGGAACAGGCCGAATCCAGAAGGTAATTCGGACCGTGCAGATTCAACCGGTTCGCGATGCGTCCCGTCATGACGTTCGGCACCAACCCCGGGACGGTGTCCGCATTGGTCGGCGGCAATTTCTCTTGCAATAGGGAACGTATTTCCGACAGCGCTTGCGCGTCGAGGTGCGGAATCGCGGCCTTCAGCACGTCCATTGTCTGATCCAGCACGATGTTCTGCTGAATCAGAGTGCCTTGTCCCCGATGCAAATAGGTGCTGTGCCCGAGGACGATGCCGGTTTCAGTATGGTCCACATCCGGGCGGCAATATCCGGCGTCTGCAAGGGCGTCGCGAGCCACTCGAAGCGCCAGGAACTGATCCGGCTCGCTGCCATTGACCGAGTTGGGCATGATTCCAAATTCGGCGGGATCGAACCGATACAGGTCGCGCAAAAAACCGCCGCATTGAGTTTTGATGCGGCCCGATTCCAAGTAACGCTGAGCGCCCCAGTCATCGGCGGGCGTCCCGATGGCATCGACCCCTTTCAGAATGTTGTTCCAGAACGCCTGCAAATCGGGCGCGCCGGGAAAGATGCATGCCATCCCGATGATCGCAATGGGCGAGGAGCTCGTTTGAACTGCCTCTGTCTGGGCCGTGGTCATACGAGGATGCTCTCGGTTGCGCCTTTCCGCTCGGCATGAACGGCTTGCGAGAGGCTCGTGGAACAGTCGAGCTCTTCGATGGTGAGCACGGGTTTGCCGAAATCGTCGCAGAAAACGACGTTGCATCGAAGGCCGCCGGCCTGCTCCGAATGCGTAAGCGCCAGGCTCACGTCCAAATGCGCAGGGACGCCGTCTCGATGACGAACGATGCGACCGTAACGGACCGCGGTCACGGTCTCGCCGCGGTAGGAGCGCGCCCACAGCGAGGCCATTTGCTCGGCCGCATCCAGAAGTGCCGGATCGAAAATCCATTTCTCGTCACAGTCGCGATCGCAGGTCAACCAGCCGGACGGCCGAGTCGATCGTACCCGGGCTGCTGCGCCACTCCCGGAAAGCCCGTCGATGCGCTCGATCACCTGCAACAAGGATCCGCGCGAAAGGCATTCCTCGTAAACCTTGCGCACGCTCAGCGAACGCTCCTTATGCAGCGAACGCTCGACGGGGTCCGCCTCAGTATAAGACCGCTCCACGCCGAGAACGCACTGGAGGGATGAGTGCCATTGATCCCCGCTGCCCTTGGTGCTCAGCGTTGCACTGACCTCGAAGCCTTCGCTACTGCCGAACGGCGGAGGGTTCAATTGGACTTTGACGTCGACCATGCCGTCCACGAGGACGATTTTTCCGAGAACGCGAAGTTCGCGTATCTCGGCCACGCACCAGCGCGGCCATAGGGCTCGCGCGGCTTCGGCAATCAGCTCCGCCGCCGCGCCGAGCGGCAATGCCGCCGCGCCGTCCCCCGGGCAATCCTTGACGAACACATGGCGAGCGGCATCGAGACGCACCTCCCAGGACTTCGCGCCCGTGGAAGCGCTTCGGCTCGCGCAATTGCCGAGCAACGGAGCCGAATCGGAGGAGGGCGCCGCCGCCTGCGATGGGGCACGGAAGGCGGCGCGCCTTGCTTCCTCGCTTTCCCAAGGGCCCTCGCCGCAAATCACTTCGACGGGGGTGCCGTCCGCGCGCGCGATCTCCTGCCGCAAGAGCCGTCTTCCGAGCCCGGCAGATACCAGGTAGACGCCGCGCTTATCGAACTTGGCCTCCGTTTCGGGGGTCACCATGCCCGCGCCGAACTTGGTCGGGCCCCATGGGCCCCAGCACAGGGCGCTGACGGCTACTCGTGCGCCCCACCGCGCCTGCAGGCTCACACACACCCTGTTCATCAATTCGTTGGCGGTCGCGTAATCCGATTGTCCGCTGTTGCCGTAGCGACCGGCGACGGAGCTGAACGCGACGAAGAATTTCAACGCCGCCGGATCGATGAGTTTCTGCAGCAGGAGCAGACCGATCAACTTGGTCTCGACGACTCGCGACCAGCTGTCGCTGGATTTGTCGGCCAACAGCTTATCCTCGATCACCCCGGCACCGTGGACGACACCATCGATGCGCTGATGCCGCCGCTGGATGTCGGCGACCAGCGCGCCGAGCGCCGCCTCATCGGTCACATCGACGCTGTGATATTCAACGGTGGCTCCGGCTGTCCGGAAGTCAGCAAGATTGGCGCGCAGTTCCCGCAGATCAAGAATCGATTGGACGCGACGCTTGATCTCGCCGGGTGTCTGTGTGAGCGCGCCCGTGCGGGCCTGGGCGATGAAACTTGCACGCAGCGCCGCGGCGTCGCCGAGAGACGCGGTGTCCGGGGATTCCGTCTCAGGGAGCCGGCTGCGCCCGGTCAGAATGAGTGTGTTTCCGGGGCGTGCGAACTCGCGCAGGGTTTCCGCGGTGATGCCTCGCGCTCCGCCCGTGGCTAGGATGACGAGGCCCATGAGCTCGGTATCTCGAGCGCTGTCGATCGCTACATCGGCGGCTTCGGTCCTGAAAATCGTGCGCTGGCCCGCCGGATAGCCTACCTCCTGGTGTCCGCCATCGAGCTCAATCTCGCCGAAGAGATCGCCGGCGAGTTGCGCCGGGGAGCGGGATAGATCGAGATCAACCGCCTTCACCCGCAGATCCGGGCGTTCCTCGAATAAAGATTTAAGGAGACCGGGCGCTCCCCCCTGCAAACTCAGCTCGCCGCCGGCGGATCCCTCGCGTCCGAAAAGCCCGCCCAGGCCGCATGCGGCGACGATGTGTGCTTCCGGGGTCAGGCGGCCGTGCAATTCGCGGAGCAGGAGAAATAATGATTTCTCGTTGACCTGGAGCGTGGCGCGCCAGTCGGCCGGCCCCTGGGAGGAGTCGATCGCGCTACCTCCGAGCGCTGCGAGATGCACGATGCCGGCAACTTTTTGCTCGACGCTGACCGCGCCGCAGAGCTCCTTGAGCCGCGCCTCGGACGCCAGGTCGGAGAGCTCGACGATTTGAACCTGCGCGCCGCGCGCGTTCAAGGTGCGTGCCAGGATATCAGCGACACCCAGCGCATCGCGTGTGAGCAGGAAGGGCCCCGGCATGAGTCGACGGCCCATGGCGGGGATCAGGGGCTCAATCTCAGAACGGATAACCAGCCGGGACGGGCCGCTGGCGATGCCAGTCTCTTTGCCCGCCCCGGCCGAATCAAAAGGGCCGGAAGCTACTCCAGCGCCGTTCAACTGTGTGATCACATTCAGTATGCCGTTCAATGTCGATTCGGTGTTCAGCTTGCCGCGGTTTTGCGTCAAGGCCTCCCGTTGCGAGTCGGGCAAAAGCTTGAGCAACGCGCTCACCACCTCGACCCGTTTAATTGAGTCGATGCCCAGGTCGGATTCGAGATGCTGATCGAGGCCAAGCATGTCGCGCGGGTAGCCCGTCTTTTCCTCGACGATCCCGAGCAGGCAGTCAAGAAGCTTCTCGCGCGTGTAGCCTGCGCCGTTAGGCTTGGGAGCCTGTGCGTCTGCAGGTGGCGGTTTACTTGCCGCAGGCGGAGGGGCGGCGACGGCTGGTGTAGCCCCGACGGTTGCTGCGGTCGCAACGGGCCGGGGGGCCGCACCCGGTGAGGCCGGTGTCGACTTCGAGGCCGCGACCTGCGGCGATACATTCGGTAGCGGCGGAGCCACCGGCACGTGCAGTCTGGCCGTCGGCGTCACAGCGGGCGCTTCCGCAAGCTCGGCGGCGCGTTGCTCGTTCATCGACAGCAGCCTTCCGCGCCCCGATGAGAGCGGTGTGCTGCCGCCGAGAAATGTTGCCATGACTCGTTCCTGTGTCTCCAGAAATTGGCGCATGGTCTCGAAATACTCAGACAAGATGACGGAAGAGTCCGCGATTCGCCTTTCATCCATGGGTCGATCCTTTTTCCAAACAGCCGTGGGTACAGCGAAAATCGGTCGCGCGGCGCGGGGGGGCTTGCGCTGCGTCGCGCGGGTCGGTGGTTGGACAGTAGACGTCGCAATCGCCGGGACCTGGCGTGGCTGCAGCGCGATAATCTCTGCGGGCGCTGCAACGCAGGCGGGTTCAGGCGGCGCTGCTGCCGCTTGGGCTTGCTCGAACGTTACGCCGACCTGTTTCGGCGGCTCGGCAAGGCGTCGGGCGGAGCTCCCGTTCAGCAGCCAAGCGTGCTTGGAAATAGCCTGCGTTCGCTGCAGCGTCGCCGGCTGCAAGGGGTCGCCGACACGGCAATCGCGATGCGCGAACAAACGAGAGGTGTCGAGCTTGATGCCGGCGCATACCAGCCGAGCGACGGCACCCAGTAGCGACGTGAGTCCCGATCCGTCATCGACCGCGATCGCGAGGTGCGGGCGCCGGTCGATTATTCGCGACACCAGTCGCGCAAGCACCGGTTTCGGCCCGATTTCGACGAACGTTCGAGCGCCGTCCGCATACATGGTCTCGATCTCGGCGACGAACTCGACGGGCTGAATCAAATGCTCGGCCATCTGGCGCTTGATCTCGCCCGGATCGCTCGAGTGCATGCGTCCTGTGGTATTCGAGTAAACGGGCGCCGAGGGCGTCGACCAATCGATGGTTTCTATGAGAGCGGAAAGCGGCGCCTGCGCCGGTCTCACCAGGCTGGAGTGGAAAGCAGCGGCGACCGGAATCTCGGTGACTTCCACCTCTAGCAGGCGCAATTCGGTCGCGACGGTCTTCACGGCGGCGTGAGTGCCGGATATCACGCTTTGCATCGGCGCGTTATGATTCGCCAGCATTACCCCCTCGACGTTCGCGAGCGCATCCTCGACCCGTTTGCGCGGGGCGCTCACGGCAGCCATGGTGCCCAATTCGGCACCGGCCGCAGCAGCGGCATCGACGATGAAGCGCCCGCGAGCGGCCGAGAGTTGCATGAGCGACGCGAAATTGATGGCGCCTGCGGCGTGCAGTGCGACGAATTCGCCGTAGCTGTGCCCCGCGAACATATCAGGCTGCAGTCCCAGATCTTGAAAGACGCGGAACAACCCGGCCTCGATCGCGCCCAGTGCGGGCTGGGCCACGTCGGTACTCGCCAGCCGCTGCTTCGCCCCGGCCTTCGCGGACTCATCGTACGCACCGCGCGGAAAAATGAACTGCGATAGGCGGGAATCCGCGCCGAAGCGCGTCTCGAAGGGCTCCTTCAGCACCGCATCGGCCTCAGCGAGCGTTGCGCCCATGGTGTCAAAGTGCAGCGCTGCTTCCCGAGCCATGTTCGGGTATTGCGATCCCTGTCCGGAGAAAAGGACGGCAACCTTGCCGGCCGGTTGCGCGTTGCGCCCGTAGAAAATTCCGGGAGGCAGTGGTTTGGCATCGCCTCGCAAATGCGCGATCGCAATGCCAAGTTTCGCGCGCAAGTCGTTGAGGTCCCGCGCGACCACGGCCAGCGTGTGCCCGAGAGGCCGAAAGCGTGCGCTCAGACTCGCGGCGACATCCCGGAGCAGTACATCGTCCAGGGGGGCTAGCGCCGCGGCGAACGCCTCTGCGTGCGCAAGCAGCGCGGCCTGCCCGCTTTCGCCGAAGAGCAGAAGCTCAGCGCTCCAAGCATGGCTCGGCGGGGGGCGTAACCAGTCCCTGTACTCACCCGAGTACTCCTCCATCACCACGTGAAAGTTGGTCCCGCCGAAGCCGAATGCACTGCAGGCGGCGCGGCGCGGCTGTTCCGCGGCTGCGAGCCATGGCATCGGCTCGTCGAGCAGATACAGCGGCGCCTGCGCATCCGCCAGCACGGCGTTCGGTGTCGCGACATTGCCGTGCGGAGGTAGAACGCGGTGATGCAGGGACAGAACAGCCTTGATGAAACCTGCCGCGCCCGCTGTCGCCTTGGTGTGCCCGATCAGCGTCTTGACCGATCCAATCGCGGCCTGACGGGCCGCCGAGCTTTTCTCCCGAATCAATTGAGTGGTGCTTTCGAGCTCCGCCGTGTCGCCCACCACCGTGCCGGTGCCGTGCGCCTCAAAAAGGCCCACCGAGGAGGGCCCGAAGCCGGCCATCCCGTAGGCGCGGCGCATGGCACGCAGCTGTCCCGCCGGAAGGGGCGCCGTCATGCCCTTGGCGCTTCCATCGCTGCTGGCGCCCACGCCCTTGATCACGGCATAAATTCGGTCGCCGTCGCGCTGCGCATCGCTGAGGCGCTTCAACGCGACCATCGCGATTCCCTCGCTGATCACGATACCGTCGGCGGCGGAATCAAAAGTGGAGCATCGCCCGCGCGGCGACAGCGCCTGGGTCTTGCTGAAGCATAGATATCCGAACGGCCCCTGGACCGTATCGACGCCCCCGGCAATTACGAAATCGCTGCGCTCCGCGGCGAGCTCGGTGACGGCCTGGTAAATCGCGGCGAGCGAGGATGCGCACGCAGCGTCCGTGGTCAGGTTCATACCGCCGAAGTTCAACCGGTTGGCGATACGCCCAGCGGCCACGTTCGGCAGGATTCCCGCGAATGAGTCCTCGGTCCATTGCGGCAGGTTTGCGGCCAGGGCCGGCGGCAGCGTCCCGCTGAATCGCGGCAACTCCGATCGCAATCCATACTGCATGCCGACATCGCCGATGCCGCCGCTCGCCCCGATGATGACCGAAGCGCGTTCGCGATCGAACGGCTTTGCGTGGTATCCGGAGTCGACCAGTGTGCGATGCGCCACTTCGAGCGCCATCAGTTGCATCGGATCGACCGCCTCGATGGATTTCGGCGGCATGCCGTATTGCATGGGATCGAACGTCAGATCGTCGAGGAACCCTCCCCATTTGGAGTAGATCTTGTCCTTCGCCTCACGATCGGCATCGAAGTACGTGCGCCAATCCCACCGATGCGATGGGATCTCCGTGATCGCATCCACCTTCCCGAGGATATTCTCCCAATACTGCTGCGGGGTGGTGGCTTTGGGGAGGGCGCATGCGATGCCGACCACCGCTACGTCGGCGGCGGCCTGCCGAAGCGGCCCGTCGACTGCCATGCGCTCGCACGCCTCGGTCAACGTCGCGGCGGCGCCGGCGGTTGCCTCCTGGTGCAGCGTAGCGATGTCGGTGAGTTGCCGGCGCAACGTCGCCACTTGACCGAGCATGTACATGCCTTCTTCGTGCTGTTGCTCCGGCTCAAGACTGCGTAGCTCGCCATCGAGGCCGTCGCGCTTTTTCCCCTTGGACGCGATCCGCAGGCGTCCGAGTATCAGTTCATCCAGCGATCGGCGTATCTCGTCGGCGGGAATGCCGCTGCGCTTCATGGTCAGGCGTTGGCGGAAAAAATCGCTGGCGAACGGCGAGCGTGCGCAGCGACTCGCGTGACCCACACCGGATTCGAGATTCACGGTGCGCTCGCAGTCCAAGACCTCCTGCTGAAATTGGCCGACGATCGATCCGGTCGCGACGATCTCCTTCGTGAACAGATAGGCGCTGCCCATCAAGATCCCGACCTTGACGCCCGCGGCGGCAAGCGGCGCCGAGATCACTTGCAGCATGGCCGAGGAGATTCCGTCGTGGATCCCCCCCGCGAAAACGACCGCCACGTCATCGGCCCGGACCTTGCAATGCGCGAGCTCGGCCAACAGGCGATCGACCATAGCGCTCCACAGCACGAAGCTCGAAAGCGGACCGATGTGGCCGCCACACTCGCGGCCCTCGAAGATGAATCGCCGCGCGCCTTCCTGCAGGAAGGCGGAAATCAGGTTCGCCGACGGCACGTGCAGAAAAGTGGGCACATTGGCGGTCTCGAGCTGCACCGCCTGGTCCGGGCGCCCTCCGGCGATGATCGCGTAGCTCGGGTTGAAACGTGCGGCGACGGCCAGCTGCTCCTCGAGTAATTCCTGGGGCGCGAAGCCAAGCAATCCGATTCCCCAGGGCCGCTTCCCCAGTTGGCTCGCCGTACGCTTCAGCAGCTCCTCCAGCGCGGCACCCTTCAGCACGGCGAGCGCCACCATGGGAAGTGCTCCGCCCTCTGCGACCGCCAGGGCGAATTCTGCCGTGTCGGACACGCGTGTCATCGGCCCTTGGATGATGGGCAACCGGATACCCAATGCGCTCGCAAGTGGTGCACCGTCGGAAATGCTCTTGCAGCGGCGCGCGATCGCGGGCTGCCTTGCCACGGCCTCATCGATGGCGGCGAGCACCGCGCTCACCGATTCGAAGCGCTTGCGCCATGGCGCGGCAAACGCGACGTCCTGGCCGATCGGCAGCAGCGCTCGGCTCGCGTCCGCCCATCCCGTCTGACCCGACACGCGCTCGCCGCAGCTCCGCGTAGCGCATGCCTTCGCCATCCGCGACGAGCTGGCGGGCGGCGGTGAGGCTCGGACGCACCAACACGCGGAAGTATTCGCCGGCCTCGCCGTTGCCGATTGCCTGCGTTTCGCTTCCCGATAGATTGCGGATCAACGCGGCGAGAGAGGGCGGCAGGCGGGCCTCGTCCATCAGCAGCAGCTGCGAGTCGAGGGCGCCGCCCAGGACGCCGACGGTCGCGCAAGCGGCCGCGACGTGCGGCGTCAGGCCGCCGCGTACGTAGAGCGGAAGACGGGTACGCTGGCGCCACTTTTGCAGCAGGATGAAGCTGCTTTCCTCACCCACGAATCCGCCCGATTCGTTTCCCTTGAGCATCAAGCCGTCGGCTGCGCCGGCCAGCGCGACCGGATCCCAATCCGCCGATTTGACCTCGGCGAGTACTTGCACTCCCAGCGGCCGAACAGCCTCGATCAGCGGGCGGCAGTCGGACAGGATTTCGGCATCGACAATCAGCCACCCCAAACCATGCGCCGCATGGGCGCGGATGGCCGCTCCGATCCGTGGGCTGTAGGCATCGAGCTTGGCTCCGAAAACCGCCGCGGCACTCCGTGCGAGATCGTCCAATGCGCGCAGGAACGCGTTCTCATCGGTCGAGAGCTCGCCGTTGAGGATTCCGACTCCGCCCGCGCGGCAGGCGCAGATCGCCAGCGCGGCATCGGCACGAGCCGCCGGCGTGTAGACGAACTTAACGAAATCGACCATTAGTGATTCCTAACGGCGGGCAGAGGAGCGATTCATCCCCGAATCGGTGCACGTTTTGCGAGTTGGAACTGAAATACCGAGCTCGTGGTCAACGTATCTCTTGGGGTACTGTGAAGCAATCGCTAGTCAACATAACGCATCGATTTGTTGCTTGATATATCCACGCAGGAGCGCCGCAACCAATTTGCAACACTGTTCCGTCCATCCGGCGAATGCCGTTTGAGATTCGTTGTATTTTCCCGCATCGCGCGCACCGACGAAGTGCGCCGCAGGCCGCCGGCCGCACCGTTTGAGCACGCAATGGATAGGTGGGTCGAAGCGCCTGCGCTTCCTTCGCGCATCAGGCGAGGAGCAGTTTCGTCGAGACTGCCGCCAAGATGACCGCGATCGCCCCGCGCGAGAAAACCTCCGGGGACTTATTGGCGATCATGGATCCGAGAGCAATGCCCGGAATCGAGCCCAACAGCAGGTTGCCGAGCAGCGTCACGTTCACGTTGCCCATCAGCAGGTGACCTGTCCCTGCGATCAGCGCGAGCGGGATCGCGTGGACGATATCTGTGCCGGCCAGACGGCTCGGTGTCATGCGCAGTGGATATATGTATAGGAGCATCACCGTTCCCAGAGCCCCCGCGCCCACCGAAGTCAGCGGTACTATGACGCCGAGAATCACCCCCGCGAGCACGGTCAGAGGCAGTTGCGCCCTCACGAAGGCAACGGCAGTGGTGGTTCGAAGCCTCGCGCCGAGCGATTGGATCTTCTTGCGCACGAGCATGGCGAGTGCGGTGGCGAGCAGCACGGCGCCCAACGCATGGATGATCAGGCCGTGCGAGGTCTGTTCCGTGCGGGTCAAGCCCATCCAGATCAATGTCAGGATAGATGCGGGCACGCTGCCGAGACACATGCGACGAATTACCTGCCAGTCGATGCTGCCGTGAAGATTGTGCACCGTGCCGCCGACGATCTTCGTGATGGCCGCAAACCACAGATCCGTACCGACGGCGGTGGTCGGGGCGAAGCCGAAAAACAGCACGAGGATGGGCGTCATGAGCGAACCGCCGCCGACTCCGGTAATCCCTACGGCGACGCCAACGCCAAAACCCGCGACCACGTTGGGGAGATTCATCGGTCTGCGCGCATGGGAGTCAGGCGCTCCTCCCGAGCAGTTCAAGTACCATTTCGGCGGCTTCGTCCGCGCTCTGCCGTGTGGTGTCGATCACCAGCTCGGGCGACTCCGGTGCCTCATAGGGCGAATCGATTCCGGTGAAATTCGAAAGCTCGCCCCGCCTCGCCTTGCGGTACAGGCCCTTCACGTCGCGCCCCTCCGCAACATCGAGCGGCGTGTCGACGAAGACCTCCACGAACTCCCCCATCTCCAGAAGTCCCCGCGCCATGTCACGTTCGGCGCGAAACGGTGAAATGAACGCCGTCAGCACGATGAGGCCGGCATCGACCATCAATCTGGCGATTTCGGCCACGCGGCGGATGTTCTCGACGCGGTCGCCTTCGGTAAAGCCCAGATCCTTGTTCAAGCCGTGACGAAGGTTGTCTCCGTCCAGGAGGTAGCAGTGTTTGCCCGCGGCCTGAAGCTTCTTCTCGACGAGGTTGGCAATCGTTGATTTACCCGCCCCCGATAACCCGGTGAACCAGATCACACGGGGCCGCTGGCCGAGGCTTCGCGCCCGCGCGGCCTTGGTCACGTCCACGTGCTGCATGTGAATGTTGTGCGAACGGCGCAAGGCGAAGTTCAGCATTCCCGCGCAGACCGTGTTGTTGGTGATCTTGTCGACGAGGATGAAGCCGCCGGTTGCCCTGTTGTCGCCATAAACGTCGAACGGGACCACGCGGTCGAGGGCGATGTTGCACACCCCGATCTCGTTGAGATCGAGCGTCTTTGCCGCCAGATGTTCCAGCGTGTTCACGTTAACCTTGTACTTGGGCTCGGTGATGGTGGCGCTCACGGTTCTAGCACCCAGTTTCATCAGATAGGGCCGCCCCGGCAGCATCGGCTCGTCGTCCATCCAGATGAGGACCGCTTGAAACTGGTCGGCCACCTCCGGCGGCGAATGCGCCGCGGAAATCACGTCTCCTCTGGAGACATCGACCTCGTCCGTGAGCGTCACGGTGATGGACTGCCCCGCCAGGGCGAGCGACTGATCACCCGTCGGGGTCAGGATGCGCGCAATGCGGCTCTCGCGGCCGGAAGGCTGAACCCTGATGCGGTCGCCTACCTTCGCGATGCCGCTCGAGATGGTGCCGCAGAACCCCCGAAAATCGAGATTGGGCCGGTTCACCCATTGCACGGGCAAGCGTAACGGCATGGTCTGCATGCGTGAGTCGTCGACGGGAACCGTCTCCAGCAGGCCGAGCAGCGTCGGACCGTCATACCAGGGCGTGTTGTCGCTCGGCTGAATAATATTATCCCCGCGCAGGGCCGAAAGCGGAACGGCGGTGATGTCGGTCAAGCCGATCTTCAGCGCGAATGCGCGGTAATCCATCTCTATTTGCCGAAAGACTTCAGACGAATAGTCCATCAAATCCATCTTGTTGACGGCAAGAACGATCTTGCGAATGCCGATGAGCGACGCCAGGTAGCTGTGCCGGCGGGTCTGGGTGAGCAGGCCTTTGCGCGCGTCGACCAGGATAATCGCGACGTCGGCGGTCGATGCTCCGGTTATCATGTTGCGCGTGTACTGCTCATGGCCGGGCGTGTCGGCCACGATGAATTTGCGTCGTTCCGTTGCGAAGAATCGATAGGCAACGTCGATGGTGATGCCCTGTTCGCGTTCCGCCGCCAATCCATCGACGAGGAGCGCGAAGTCGATGCTGCCTCCTTGAGTGCCCCACTTTTTCGAGTCCGATTCGACCGCTGCCATCTGGTCCTCAAAGATCATCTTGGATTCGTAGAGCAGGCGGCCGATGAGGGTGCTCTTACCATCGTCGACGCTGCCGCAGGTGATGAATCGCAGGAGGCTCTTGCGCTCGTGCTCGTGCAGAAACCGACCGATGTCGCTTTCGATCAGTGCGGAGACTTGCCGCATCAGAAATACCCCTCCTGCTTTTTCTTCTCCATGGAAGCGGCCTCGTCGTGGTCGATCAAGCGTCCCTGACGCTCGGAAGTGCGCGAGAGGAGCATCTCTTGAATGATTGCGGGCAAGGTGTCGGCTGAAGACTCGACGGCCGCGGACAGCGGATAGCATCCCAAAGTTCGAAATCGCACCTTGCGGACCGAGGGAGCCTCGCCAGGCCGCAACCGCATCCGATCATCGTCGATCATCAGCAGCATGCCGTCGCGCTCCACGACGGGGCGCTCGGCGGCGAAGTAGAGAGGCACGAGCGGGATGCCCTCGAGATGGATGTATTGCCAAACATCCAGCTCGGTCCAATTGGACAATGGGAACACCCGGATTGACTCGCCCTTGTGCTTGCGGGTGTTGTACAGGTTCCAGAGTTCCGGACGCTGCATTTTCGGATCCCAACGATGATGCGCGTTTCGAAACGAAAAGATCCGTTCCTTGGCGCGGGATTTCTCCTCGTCGCGGCGGGCGCCGCCGAATGCAGCATCGAAGCCGTATTTTTCCAAGGCCTGCTTGAGGCCCTGCGTCTTCCACATGTCGGTGTGAATCTGAGAGCCATGATCGAAGGGGTTGATCCCCTGTGCGGCGGCCTCCGGGTTGTGATGGATCAGCAGCTCGATTCCCGGCGATTCGCCGATGCGCTTTCGAAATTCGTACATGTCCCGGAACTTCCAGGTCGTGTCGACATGCAGCAGCGGGAAGGGCAGATGTGCCGGAAAGAAAGCCTTTTCGGCAAGGCGCAACATGACGGCGCTGTCCTTGCCCATCGAGAACAGCATGACTGGATCATCGCATTCGGCGACGACCTCGCGAATGATGTGAATGCTTTCGGCCTCGAGGCGCTGAAGATGCGTGAGTACCTGAGGCTCGGGCGCTGAAATCGTCGGCCGCACGGCGTCCGATGAGGTCGGGCAATGAGGCGGAGGTCGTTCCTCGGTGTAGATCGATGGGCCGGTCATGAGTGCTCCGTGCGATCGCGTGAATACCGAGGGCGGCAATCGCCGCGGCCCGGAGCCGAAAAATGTTTGATCCCTTTCCCTGTAGCGCGTGCCTCTGGAGCGGGCACGTCCCACCGGATGTTAGCAACGCGCTACGGCAATCAGGTCGCAAACTTGTCATAACTCGACGTCAAAAGTTTGCGTCCATCGCCCCCTCTCATGTCGATCTAATAAACGCTTCCAACCGATCCTCTATCGTGTTACTACTGATCGGCATGCTAATTCGCGGTTTAATCCTTGCAGGCTTCGTGTGTCTCGCGGGATGTGTTCAGCGCAGCGACGGAAATGTTCAGCTCGGCGGCGATGAGGCCGACATCATCGTGAGCGTCGCGGACCCGGTATCGCCGATAGCAAAGGGCACGAGCGCGGAATTCGTAGTCAAGGTGAGCAACGCGGGTCCACACGATGCCACGAACGTACACGTCGTGGACGTAGTGGGCGTGCAGTCCAATCTGGTGTCGATGAGTTGCACGGCTACCGGCGCCGCCGAATGTCCACAGCCTCTAAGCCTTGCCATGCTCTTGCCGACGTTTCCCAAAGGCGGGGCGTTGGACTTTCACGTCGTCCTCAGGTTGGCGGACAACACGACCGGCACGATCGTCAATTCCCTGGTGGCGACCTACGATTTCGATCGCGACCCGAACAATAATTCGGTTGCGATGGACGTGCTGGTTCGCTGACCACGCGCGCCCGGCGCCGAGGCGCATCCACACGCCAACGGAGTCCAACGAGTGAACAAGCGAAGATGGTCGATGTGCGCGTCGCTGCTGTGTCTGTGCGTGCCGGTGGCCGCATGCGTTGTCGCGATCAGACCGCCTCGCGCCGTCGTGGTCGCCCCCGGTGTGACCGTGGTGGCTCAACCACCGCCGGCGGTTCGCGTGGAAGTCGCTCCACCTGCGCCGAGCGGGGGATATGTCTGGCTACCGGGCTACTGGGGTTGGAGCGGAGCCGCGTACGTCTGGTATCCAGGCCGTTACGAGGTCCGACCGGTCGGAGCGACCGTGTGGATCCCGGCCGCTTGGATCGCTCGCGGCGGCCGCTGGGTGTTCAGACCGGGGCACTGGACCTATCGTTGATTCTTTTCGTTCATTTCGTCGGCAGACGGCCCTTCTGCTGCACGACCGGTGTCCCAAGCGCGGCGTATCAAGCGCCCGCATTGGACCGACTGAAACCCCTGTTTGTTGGGGCCGGTTGTTGCCCGCCCGATGAGACCGTAATAGTTCTTTGACGCTTCAATCCAGGGGTAGAAACCTTGTCCGCCCGGCGCGCTGAACGCACCGTCTCCGTGATATTTCGGGTCATCTTCGACCCAGTGCGCGATTGAATAATGCCATGCTTCCGGAATCGGACTGTTCAAGGCATTGCAGGTGTCCGATGCCTGCGTGCACACGGCAAATGTGCCAAGCGCGTCGTGCATGTACAAGAAGCCGCTGACGACGTGACTCAGCACCAGACCAAATTGGCTCGGCGTCATGTAGACGCCGCCGGGCAGCAACGGCTGGGAATAGATGATCTTGACACCCGGTCCCAGTTTTGCCGATATCGCAGCGCCCAATTTGGTACTGACGGTGTTGCCGATCGGGCTGTAGAGTCCCCCGTGATTTTGAATGTGGCCGCCGTCGTAATCAAAGAAGCCGATCGTAGCGGGATCCTGATAGCTGTACGGCAGGTCATCCAACGGGTTAAGCAGCGTCAGGCACGCATTGACCGTGTCGGGGCTGTCGGAGGATGGACAGGTTCCCGCCGGGTGATCGCTGCCTCCCATGTTGGTGTATCCGCTGGTCATGTGAAGAAAGTTGACATCGGTCGGCGTCAAGTTGGCGGCGGATCCGCGCACTTGCACGAGATAGATGCCGTACAACCACTTCGCAGAGGATGCGACGTCCATCGAGGTCGCCGCCGTCACCGCGTTGCCGTGCGAGTCGACACCCTGACTGCCACTCGTCAGCGGACCGGTAGCGTCGCCTACCTCCCAGTAGAAGGGCTCGATGCCGGTGCACAACTCGTTGTCTTGCGCGGTGGCCGCCGCCGCCGCGGCGCTGTTCGGCGTCGGACTACCGTTGGCGTGCGCAATACAGGCGAGAAGCAGCAAAACAGCGGGAAATTTGTTTTTGATCATTTGACCAAGCCTCCCTAGCTCCGGCCTATCATGCCAAAGCCACGGCGACAGGGTTCGATAAATTGCTGGCGTTATGTTCAAAGCACGGCACGCTTACCACTTGCGTGACGCGCAGATTGAGATATATGGTTAGTCACTCACTCGCCAAGCCGTCGTCCGGAGAATAGTGGGAAACTCTTACGTGATCACGCCGTTGCTGAGCGCCGACCATAGGCGAGCGCTCGAGCACTTGTTGTTCTTCAACGTAAACCAGCATCGCGTGCTGACGGGCATTCAAGAATCGATTCAGAATTACGGCGTGCCTGAGATCCTCGAAGAGAAGGGTTATCTTCGAATCACAGTGGGTGACCTGCGCGACGTGCGGACTTTATTTGCTGCCTCTCCACAGGGTTGGCCGCTCGGGTTCGTAGTGTTCGCGCAGCTTGCTCGCAGCCGCTTCGTCGTATTGCATCTCGGCATCGAGCCGCGCCTGCGTTCAAGACTGGATGTGAACACTCCAGTTCTACTGGAGCTCCTTCGAGAGGTGCGATCGACAGCCCGGTCCATGCAGGGCGTCGAACGAATCGAGATGGTCTACAACCCGCGTCACGTCGTCCGCCTGGCGCGTGAGATGTCGCAACCACACTAGGCTCGGCGGGGTCTCGATGGTACACGGCGGTGACGCGTGCGGCGCCCGTCTTTATTCTTTCCAGGCGGCGCGGGCCTCTTCCATCCATTGTCTGTAGCTGCGCATGCTGCGCAAACAGGGACTTTCTGCAGAGTGTCGCCGGGCTAATGCGCTTGATTCCGCCGCAGTCTGCGGCACGAGCTGGGTCCTCGCTGCGGATTCAGGCCGCGATTGCGACTTGGGTTCCGGGTCCGGCGCCGAACGGCGAGTGGTTGCCATATCCTCGTCGTAGATTGACAGAGGATAGCGGCAACGTCTCGCGTTCCACTACGGAATGCGATCGGCGCCGCAATGCATCCGGCGATAGGTTAAATCGCGAAGCGACTCCGCGCACAACCCTACCGGGTGGACGCCTCGTTCGGGCGGCGATCAATCAAATTGCGGGAAGCGCGCCTCACCATCCCCGCGGCGAAATCACGGGACGCGCCCGACAACCGCCGGCGCGCCGCGAATCGACGCAGATAGGCTGCCGCCTGCGCCGCGGTTTGCGCGTTCCCGCACCCGCTCCCTGCAAATAGCTCGACGGCCTCTTGCGGTGTCAGGGCGAAATCGCTTTCGATATCCTCGATGGCGAGATCGAGCCAGTCGATGTCCTTATAGGCGCACCAATACCCGAGCGCGCAGCAACAAGCTCCGTTATCCAGAACATAGCTCGCTTGCCGATAGACGAGGTGCGCTCGATCCGCCTCCTCGAGGATTTCCGCCAGCAACATGAGGTTCGACACGCCCGCAGCGATCTGCACAATATTTCCTTTCATCGCACCCTCGCCTGCATCGCAGGGATCAAGCGTCACTCGGCCAGGCGCCACTGGCAGACATGATGTGGCTCTACGGCATAATTTTCGGCCCGATTGCTCGTCTCTCCAAGCGGCCGCGGCGCTTTCGTGCGTCGGCGAATTCCGACCTCGCCAGCCTTTATCCAGGCGATTGATGCGCAGAACGGTCGGTGCGCTTTCGCGTTGACAGGAAGGCGGAGAACTGGATCTGCGGGACGTGCGATTGAAGCTCGTTATGGCAAATCAGGCAGATTTCTGCGGCAGGTGGCCGTATTCTCAGTTCGCTCAGGCGCCTGAAGGTCTGCGAGTCAGGGAGCGTGTCGTCCGGCGACGGCTGCCCATCCATAACCGCGGAATGAATGGGGAATACAGAAAGATGGGGATGAAGCGTCGAAATACGACGGTGTTTTTTTGCGCCGCGCTGTTCTGTGGATCGGTGTATGCACAAGTCGTAGCCAACCCCGACAGCGGCACGGCGGACGCTGGGATTGCCTCCAAGGCGATTCCAAACGTTGCGGCGAACGACATGGTCAACGGCGCGCCGGCGACGCTCGGCTCGGGAGGCAATGCAGTCGTAACGCGGTCGGGCAGTTGGCCGACCGGTATCGTGCTGAGCACTACGAGCGGCGCCATCACGACAACGACGTCGACACCGGCGGGCGTCTATACGGCCGCCTACCAGCTGTGCGACCTCGAAACACCTCCCGTCTGTTCCACCGTCACAGACACGGTGACCGTCATCACGCCTGCTCTCGTGGCGGCTGCGGAGAGCGGCACGGCGGATGCCGGTATCGCGTCGAGGCCGATCGTCAATGTCGCGGCCAACGACACGATCAATGGCGGGCCCGCGACGCTTGGTCCTTCCGGAAATGCCGCGGTTGCGCAGAGTGGCGCCTGGCCGACCGGAATCGCCCTGACGCCCTCGACGGGCGCAATCAGCACCACGGTGAACGTACCCGCGGGCGTCTACAGCGTCACTTACAATCTCTGCGACAGAAACGTGCCGCCGGACTGCGTGTCTGCCACGGATACGGTGAATGTGATCAATGCATCGATCTTGCCGGTGCCCGAGAGCGCGACGGTCGATGCCGGGATTGCTTCGCTGCCTTTTTCGAACGTGACCTCGAACGACACGGTCGATGGCGCTGCGGTCGTCCTCGGCAGCTCGGGCAACGCCAGTGTCTCGACCAGCGGCTCCTGGCCGGCGGGCATCGTGCTGAACACCGCCACCGGTGCGGTGACGACGACCATCGCCGTGCCCGCCATGCAGTACCCCCTCACTTATAACCTCTGTGACAGGAACCTGCCGCAGCAATGCGCTCAGGCGACCGATACGCTCATCGTCGTCGCGCATTCGATCGTGGCGGCGCCGGACAGCGGCAGCGCCATCGTCGGAGTTGCAACGAAGGTGATCGCCAACGTCGCGGCGAACGACACCGTCAACGGCGTGCCGGCCGTGCTCGGTTCAGGCGGCAACGCCACGGTCGCGCAAAGCGGCTGGCCCTCCGGAATCGTGCTGACGCCCTCGACGGGGGCCGTGGCGACGACCGCTGCTCAGGCATCCGGCACATACAACTTGAGCTACTCGCTCTGCGACAGGAACGGCCCTCCGGCCGGGTGCGGCACGGGCGCGGTGACGGTCACCGTCTCTGCGGCTATCGTCGCGCTCCCGATCGCGGGCAGCGCGATCGTTGGCACCAATGGAACTCCCATAGGCAACGTGGTCGTACAGGACACGGTTGACACTGCGCCCGTGGTGCTCGGCGCCAATGCAACGGTGACCCAGGCCGATGCGTGGCCGAATGGATTCGCTCTAAATGGCGCCACGGGCGCCATCACCTCATCGAGCTCCGTCCCGGTGGGCACCTACAGCTTGCCGTACGTGCTGTGCGACATGAATGCAAGTTGCGCCACCAGCGTCGCCACGGTGGCGGTAACGCCGCCGTATCAGGAACAGATGGCGACCGAGACTTCGCTCGGCGATGTAGAGTTTGATTGGGGCCGCGACGGTATCCCGTGCCCGACGTGCAATTTTGGCGATGGCAACGACCGCGCCAACTGGACCGACCGGCTCGGCAACATCTGGATTGGCCATCTCGACCCGGTCACTGGAACATTCACGTCCCCGGGCGCCGACGACGAGCTCGCGGACACCACGGCCTATTTCTGGAACACCTGGGGCAATGGCCCGGAGTGGGCATTCTCCACGCAGAACGGCCAGGTCGTCTCGCAACTCGTTTACTCGCGTTGGCAGCCCGGTCAACCGGCGCAACCGCAGCCCGGGGCCGGTTATAGCGGGGCCGCGTACACGACGCAGACGGGCTACAACGACTATAACAATGGGTCCGGCAACAACTGGACGGCGAGATACCTCCCCGGCGCCGTCAACGGCGGCGATGGCGAGCGGGGCACGAACAACTCGAATCTCCCGGAGGCGAGCCAGTGCAATACGGATTCCCTCGCGACCGTGATCTACAAGAATTTCGCCTCACCGCTGCAGCTTTTTACGGAATCCGTGACTTCCGCGGTTGGGACCACGCCGAAGCTCTTGCCGTTGCCGCCCGGGGTAACCTCCAACGGCATCGGCGAACGGTTCGTCCCGTGTACTCACCAAATGCTGTTCCAGGCCAGTGCACCCTACGGCATGAGCGGTCAAACGGTACAGCAGGTCTTCTGGTACGACTGGGACAGCGGAACGGTGGAGCAGCTGACCACCGATCCGGTCAACAAGTACTCGGGCTTCATGTTCAAGGCGCCCGATTTCGATGACAACTACATATTCTTTACCCTGGCAAATCACAATAGCATCCGGGTATACGAACAATCCGGCGTGAACGCCGACGGATCGCCGGCCTTCACCCTGGTCAATTCCATCGTCTCCCCGGATCCGGCCGAGCCCTACCTGAACTCGCCGGAGCCATTCATAAACTGCACTCCGACATGCACCACGTACATTTTCGTCACCCTGGCGAGCTCCAATACGCAGAACGGGATCACTCAGCCCAACGGTGTCGCGGTGGTGGCGCTCAGCCCGGCAACTCCGCTGTTCAACATCCTGGAACGGGCGGCTTCGTTCCCCGCCAGACAGCGGCTCGATCCGGAATACTTCATCACCCCGCAAGGACCGTATTTGTACTACAACCGTATCGTGCCGTTTCAGCAGGGACAGAGCCGGTACAAGAACGAGGGCGAGTGGTTCATCGACATGCAACTGGGGGCCCCCAGCGGATCCTGCGTCGGTTCATCCGCCGAAGACGGTCTCATGCCGGGATGCTGAAGAGGGCGCGGATGCGCGGGAGCTGCATTTTTTTTGGTTAAGTCAAAACCAATCTAGCATGCGCGCGAAGGCGTGGTAATTTCGTCGCATGAAAATGAAAATCTGCATCTTGGTCATCGCGGGAATATTCGCCACCGTAAATGTCGCTACCGCAGATACGCCTCCGGACATTCTCGGCACCTGGCAGGGAGTTCACGAGAACACGGATCCCGCAAACAGCGCGTTCGGAGAGGTGAGTCCCATGTTGTTCGTCGTGCAGTCCGAAGTCGGCACGACTATCAGCGGCGATTGGGACTGGCTGACGGGCGACTCGGCAGGCTGCCCTAAAGGTCCGTGCACGACCACGTGGGCTGGAACGATCAATCCGAACGGGCAGCTTTCGATCGTGGGGCAGTTCGGCGACGACTACGTAGCGAGTCTTGCGGGGAATGGTTTGTCGGGTACGTTCACCGGGCCCAAGGGCGGAAATGTCGCCGGCTACGGAACATGGGACGTCACCAGGGTGCCGGAAATCTCGCCGGCCTCCACCGCGAGCGCCTTGACGCTGCTGCTCGGCGGCCTATTGGTGCTCACGGGTCGTGACCGCCGTCGTTTCCTTCGGAAGGCGGGCTTCCCGGGTCGATAGACATCAAGATTTTCGCCGGCTGTTCTTGGCTCGCGTGCCCTTCGGCGATTTCTTGACGCCGCGCGGGCTTGGATTCCTTGCGGCTGACAACGCCGCGTAAGTCTCCAGGGCTTCGATCCTCCCCGGCGCGAGCGTCCATCCATCGAGTATCGCGGAGGTATTGTCCCTCACTACTCGAAAGACCCTCCTGAGTTCGCACGACTCGTTGTCGGTGCAATCCGAGCAACGTCGATATTGCGTGACGCTGACGCACGGAAGCAGGCCCAAGGGTCCTTGCATGAGGCGTACGACTTCGCCGAACGAGATTTCCGCCGCCCTCCGTGCTAGCTCGTATCCACCGTGGCGCCCTCGCTGCCCACGGACGACGCCGTGTCGCCTCAGCTCTACGAGAATGGCCTCCAGAAATTTCGCCGGAATGGATCGTCGCGACGAAATGACGGCGGCTGACAAGCTCACGCCCTCGGGCTGGGCCGCGAGCTCGAGGAGCGCTTTCAAAGCGTAGCGGGTCTTCTGCGAAAGCATGGCAACGATCCTTATGTCCTTATGTCAATTGTAACCTTGACAGCTCCGTCTAAATTCACAATATTCATATCTGTTTACTGTGAATTAAATCTCAAAGGACGTAAAGGGAAACAAATGAAAAGCAAGAAGGGGATGTCTTCCACGGTCCTGAGGGCCAATGCGTGCGCATGGGCTCTGGCAACCGTCCTCGTTGCGTCGCCTGTTTTCGCACAGCAGAAGACCGGACCAGGCATCACAGGCGATGACAGTCTGACCTGGCACGGCATCACGCTTTACGGTGTCATCGACCTTGGTGTGCAATACGATTCGCACAGTGCGCCCTTTACCCCGTACCGTCCGGCGGCGAGCGGAAACATCGTGCGCCAGAATAGCGGCGGGTCAGTGGTTGGTGTCACGCCCAGCAACATGGGCCAGTCCAGAGTCGGTCTGCAAGGCATCGAGCCCTTGGTTGCCGATTGGTCGGCGGTATTTCAACTCGAGACCTTCTTCAACCCTCAATCCGGTGAGATCGCCGACTCATTGAAGTCACTCGCCGTGAACAACGGCCGAACGCTGACAGCCCAGACCGTAAACGTGGATGGCAGCTCCGCGGGACAGGCCTTTCAGACCGCTTGGGTGGGTCTCGCATCGCCGCGTTTCGGCTCGCTTACCTTCGGTCGTCAGGTGACGCTGCTGATGGAGGGCGTCATCGAGTACGACCCCAACTACAACGCATCGGCGTTCGGTCTGCTTGGCGCCTCCAATACGTATTCGGGGGGCGGCGCTCAGGAATACAACCGGCTTGATTCGACGGTGAAGTATCGCCTGGCGTTTGATAATCTCGTGCACTTTGGCGCTCTCTACAAGTTCAATGGGTCCAGCGGCTCGGCCAATACGGCCTTCCAGGCGGATCTGGGCGCCAATTACTCGGGTGTATCGGTTGATGCCTTTTATTCGAAGGAGAACAGCGCCATCACGGCGACCTATCTGAGCACGGCACAAGTCGCGGAGCTTCCCGGATTGGGATATTCAATCTCCAATTCGCTTTCGGCGACCATCTCGGACAACACGGCCTATGCGCTGATGGCCTTTTACAAGTGGGATCCGCTCAAGTTCTTTGCCGGATACGAGCACATCAAGTACGCCAATCCAACGAGACCTTTGAGCGCGGGGTTCGACGACATAGGTGGGTATGTTCTGGCTTTCATTAATAACACCGCCTATGACAATTCGAAGACGGTGAATCTGTATTGGACCGGTGTCCGCTACACCGTAATCCCCCAGCTTGACCTGGTGGCCGCTTATTACGGCTATCAGCAGAACGCGTATGGCACCGGCAAACAGGCTGGCTGCACGACTTCCGCGCACAGCACGTGCAGCGGCAGCCTCGATGCCTTTTCCATCGACGCCGACTACCACTTCACCAAGCGTTTCGACGCTTACCTGGGCGCGATGTATAGCGGTGTCCACGATGGCGTCGCCAGCGGCTATCTGAATACGACCAACATCAATCCTACCATCGGCGTACGGTTCAAGTTTTGATACGCCTCCCGCGTCGACGGGCGCGAGGGGTTCTCACCAGGCGTAGGTGGCTGGGCCGGTTGCATCTCGATGCTCTGCATCATAATCGCGCCCCGCTACTAGCCAATCGCCACCGCCTCGCGTAGACTTCGGCGCCTCTTCCAGGGGGTGCTTAGCTCAGCTGGTAGAGCATCGCCTTTACACGGCGAGGGTCGGGGGTTCGATCCCCTCAGCACCCACCAGCATGCGGAGTGGTAGTTCAGCTGGTTAGAATACCGGCCTGTCACGCCGGGGGTCGCGGGTTCGAGTCCCGTCCACTCCGCCATTTCCTTGAGGGAGCCACGTGCGCCGGCCACGCTCGCCGGGGTCGCGCTCGATGAGTAGAAGAGCATGCTGCAGACGATTCATGACAAGCTGAAGGGTTGGTTGGCCGGAGTGGTGCTCGGCATCATCGGCCTCGTTTTCATTTTTTGGGGCATCAACTGGACGATGAGCGCGCCCAACTACGCCGCCAAAGTGAACGGCGTGGAGATCTCCAGCAACGACGTTCGCCAGGCGTATCAGCAACAGCTCGCCCAGTACGAGCGTCAGGCCAATGGTCAGCTGAGCGACGCCCAGCGCACGGACCTCAAGCGCCGCGTGCTCGAGGAGTACGTGAACTCCGAGGCCCTGGTCAGCCGTGCCGACGAGCTCGGCTATCGCGTGAGCGATCAACAGCTTCTCACGGAGATGTCCCGCATCCCGCAGTTGCAAGTGGACGGCAAATGGGATCTCGCCCACGCGCTGGCGATGCTCAAGGCCCAAGGCCGGCCGATCGGGCAGATCGAGGACATGATCCGTCACGATGCGAAGCTGCGTCAGCTGGAGAGCGCATTCAGCGCCTCGAGCTTCGTCACGCCGGCCGAGTTGGCGCGGCTCCGTGCCCTCACTCGCCAGCAACGCGAGATTGCCTGGCTCACTATTCCCGCGGCCAAGCTTGCGGCCGAGGCGACGCCCGACGATGCGGCGGTCAAGGCGTATTACGACGCGCACAAAGCGGAGTACATGACGCCGGAAACGGTGAACCTGCGCTATGTCGAGGTGAGCCTCGCCAACCTCGCCACCAAAGTGCACGTCGACGATGCCCAGCTCAAGGCCTACTACGACGAGCAGAAGGCGAAGACGCCCGAGCGGTTCACGCAGGCCGAGCAGCGACGCGTACGGCACATTTTGTTCCAGGTTGCGGACCCCAAGGACGACGCCGCCGCGAAAGCCAAGGCCGAGGCGGCGCTGAAGCGCGCACAGAGCGGCGAGGACTTCGGCAAGCTCGCGCAGGAGCTTTCGCAGGACACCGGGTCTGCGAAGAACGGCGGCGATCTCGGCTGGGCAGAGCGCTCGCGCTATGTCGGTCCGTTTGCCGATGCCGCCTTCAGCATGAAGGAGGGCGAGATCAAGGGTCCGATCAAGACCCAATTCGGCTATCACATCCTGAAGCTCGACGGCATTCAGCCCGTCGCGGTCAAGACCTTCGAGCAGAGCAAAAGCGACCTGGAAGCCGAGTACCGCCGCTCCGAGGCGGAGAAACTCTTCAACGACGCGCAGGACAGCCTCGCAGACGCCGCCTTGCAGAATGCGGACATCGATGTCGTCGCGCGCAAGGCCGGCCTGGAAGTGCATGACCTCGCGAATTTCAGCCGGACCGGCGGCGGCGATCTCGGTAAGTCACCCGCCGTCGTGGAGGCGGCCTTCAGTCCCGATGTGCTGGACGGCCACTTAAGCCCGATGGTCGAGATCGAGAAGGGGCGGGGCGTCGTGCTGCGCGCCACTGATCATCAGACGCCCAAGCAAAAGCCCCTCGAGGACGTGCGCAGCGACGTGGTCGCAGCCTGGAAGAAAGAGCGCGGTACGGAGCTGGCGATAGAGCAGGCCGTTGCCGCCGTGAAGCGCTTGCAAGGCGGCGAATCGTGGGACAGCGTCGCGAAGTCGTTGGGGCTGACGGCGCAGCTGCCGAAGTTCGTCGCGCGCGCCGATCAGACCGTGCCTGCAGAAATCCGCCAAGGCGTGTTCGATGAGCCGAAGCCTGCGGGCAAGCCCGTCTACTCGAGCGCGCCGCTCCCCGACGGCGATGCGGCCGTGATCGCCTTGAGCGCGGTGCGCGAGGAGCCGGCCAGCGGCGATTCGACCATCCAGGAGGCGATGCTCAAGCGGCAGCTGATGCAGCAGGCCGCCGCCGGCGAGGCACGAGATTACTCCGTGGCCGCTCGCGCCGACGCGAAGGTCTCCGAGAATCTACAGGCGCTCGACTAGTTGTCGGCCCTCCTGGCGCAGTTCTCCGCCTGGTATCTCGCGGCCTTGGATCAGGGCGGATACTGGCTCATCGGGGCTCTCATGGCCTTGGAGAGCACCATCGTACCGATTCCGAGCGAAACCATCGTTCCGCCGGCGGCGTACCTCGCGCGAACCCACGACCGGCTGTCGATCGCGGGAGTGGTGGTGGCGGCCACGCTCGGTTCCTGGGTGGGAGCGAGCGTCATGTATTGGGGCGCCCGCTGGCTCGGCCGACCGCTCGTCATGCGCCTGGCACCCTACGTGGGGCTCTCCGTGTCGAAGATCGAGTTCGCCGAGCGTTGGTCGGCCCATTACGGCTGGGCGGGGGTGTTCTTCTCCCGCTTACTGCCCGTAATCCGGCACCTCATCGGGATTCCCGGCGGCATCCTGCGGATGGACTTCCGGTGGTATGCCGCCGCAACCCTGGCCGGATCGCTCCTATGGTGTTCCGTGCTGGCGTGGCTCGGCGCAACCGTCGGTGACCACCCCGAGCTCCTCAAGGGCTCGCTGCATCGCTTCTTGCTGCTGGTGCTTGCTGTCGTTGCGATCCTCGGAGCGCTGTACTACGTCTTCGTACAGCGTCCGGCGGGCCGCAGGAGCTAGCTGGCTCGCGTTCCCGGCGGCGCGGGGGATGCGCCGATCGGGAGCTTCGCGAATATGGCCGCCGTCGCCGCATTGATCTTGGTTACGGCATTCGGACCCTGGAGGTCCGAGATCGTTTGGCTGACCGCGCCGTGCCAGATCGCCTTGTGCGCCTGAGCATCGAACACATCGATCACGATACGAGTCTCGTTCTGGACCCACGGGCCGTCATATCCCCAGCCGCCGCCCCAGCCATAGCCGGGCCGACCCCAGCCGTAGCCCACGCCCCAGCCCGGTCCCCAGCCCGAATAGTAGTCGTTGAAGACCTGGCGGGTACCGAGCGCATAGCCGATCACGCAATCCGCAGACGCCTTGTCCGCCGCCTTGGTCACGCCTCGGGCGGCGAGGTTGGACTCGATCGCGGCGCGCAATCGGTCGCCGTTCAGCGGATTGGAGAATGCCGCATCGGCGCCGCCGCTTCGCTCGGTGGCGAATGCGTAGGTATGGCAGTTCGAGACGGAGAAGCTGGGATTGACGTCGGTGGTGACGCGCAGCGTGGTGCAGGCCGCGAGACCGGCCGAGAGACCTGCAAGAATCAGGCAGAACTTAGCGTAACTTGACATAACTCACCCCTCGGACCCGTGCAGCATCCTGAGCAAATGACCCATCCGGACCAACAACGCGCGGCGGCTGCAGTCGTTGACACGGCCGCCGAGCGCCTCCCGCGCCCCGGACTATTCCCCTGGGTCCTCGGGAAAGTTCATCGCGACGGAATTGAATCCTCCGTCGACGTAGGTTACCTCGCCGGTGATTCCCGCGGCGAGATCCGAGCAGAGGAACGCCGCGGTGTTGCCGACGTCCTCGATCGTGACATTGCGCTTGATCGGCGACACAGCCGCGACGTGCGCCAGCATTTTGCGCAGCCCGGGAACACCCGCCGCGCTCAAGGTCTTGATCGGTCCCGCGGATATGGCATTCACGCGGATACCGCGGGGCCCTAAGTCCGCTGCCAGGAAGCGCATGTTGGCCTCGAGACTCGCCTTCGCCAGCCCCATGACGTTATAGCCGGGCAGGGAGCGCATGGCGCCCAAGTAGCTCAACGTGACCATGGCGCCCGCGCGACCTTGCATGAACGGCAGTGAGGCGCGAGCGAGCGCCGTCAGGCTGTAGCTCGACACATCGTGCGCCACGCGAAACCCGTCGCGCGTCGTCGCATCGATGAAGGTGCCCGTGAGCGCTTCGCGGGGCGCGAATGCCACGGCGTGCACCAGGATGTCGAAGCCTTCCCAGCGCGATTTCAAGTGCGCGAAGCCGCGTGCGATGTCCTCATCGCTCGCGACGTCCATGGCAAAGGTGATGTCCGAATTGAGCGAGCGGGCGAGGGGTACGACCCGATCGGCCATGCGCTCGATGTACGAGAACGCGAGCTCCGCGCCCTCGCGATGCATCGCCTGGGCGATTCCCCAGGCGATGGAACGATCTGTCGCAAGCCCGACGATCAGGGCGCGCTTGCCGTTGAGAAAACCCATACTGGTCCCCTTTATTACGATTGGGGCGGCGCGTGCCGTCCGCGCCCGCACGAAAGCGAGCCTACCCTTGCTGCCGGCTCGCGTCGACGTACATGACGAGCCGTTGTCCGGCTCTGATCTGATGATTCTTGTTGATGCCGTTCCAACTCTTCAACTGTGCGACCGAGATCTGGAATTGATGCGAGATGCTGTACACCGTATCGCCGTGCCGCACCGTGTAGAGCGTGCGCCGGCCGCTCATGATGCCCTTCGTCGCGATAGCGGCGCGTGCTCGCCTTGATGATGAGCCGCTGGCCCTTGGTCAGGGAATTGCCGAGCTGCAGGTTGTTCAGACGTGCGAGCGTGCTCACCGGCACGCCGTGGCGCCGCGCGATGCTGCTCAAGGTCTCGCCGGCGCGGACCCGGTAAACGAGCTGCCGCTGCTTGTGACCTGAGTCGGTTTCAGGCCGGTCGACCCGCTCCGCGGCGAGCAACACCTTTTCCGGGAGCTGTACGCTCACCGCGGGAATTTTCACGGTCTCTCCCGCGGTCACGCGGCCACCGGGCAGATCGTTGATCTTCGCGAGCACCGCGGCCGAAGTGTCGTATTGCTTCGCGATGGCGGCGAGGGTCTCGTGTGCGCTGACCGTATGCGTCTCGTAGCGCATGCGCTCGTCCGGCGCCAGAGTCTTGAACGCCGCCTCGAAGGCATCGGCGTTGTCGATCGGCACCAGCATGCGATGCGGCCCCTCGGGATCGGTGGCCCAGCGGTTGAACCCGGGATTCAACGCCACCAGCTCATCGTAGCTCGTGCCCGCCAGCTGGGCGGCGATGGTGAGCTGCAGCTGCGACTGGGTCTCCACGACGGCGAAGTAAGGCTCGTTGGGTATCGCCGCGAAGTCGATGCCGTAGCGCTCGGGCTCGGCCATCAGGCGCTTGAGCGCCAGGAGCTTGGGCACGTAGGCCCGCGTCTCGGCGGGGAGATTGAGGTGCCAGAAGTCGCTCGGTAAGCCGTGTGCCCGGTTGTAATCGATCGAGCGCTGCACCCACGCCTCGCCGACGTTGTAGGCGGCGATGGCGAGTAGCCAGTCGCCATCGAATTGATCGTGCAGCGCCTGCAGGTAATCGAGCGCCGCGCGCGTCGATTCGATCACGTCGCGGCGGCCGTCGTACCACCAGTCCTCTTTCAAGCCGAAGCGCACGCCCGTGGCGGGAATGAACTGCCACAGACCCGCGGCGCGGCTCGGGGAATAGGCGAAGGGCTCATACGCGCTTTCCACCACCGGCAGCAAGGCGAACTCGAGCGGCATGCCGCGCGCCTCGACCTCGGTGACGACATGATAGAGATAGCGCTGTCCGCGCTGAAAGCAGCGCTCGAGATATTCCGGATTGTGCTCGAACCAGGCGAGCTGCTGATCGATCGCGGGCTCCTGCACCTCATCGAACGCGAAGCCGGCTCGCATCCGATCGAACAGATCGTCGTAGTCCTCGCCTTGCTGTTGCCGCCATTCACGCGGCAGCGCGAGCGATGGCGGGGGCTCGGCCTGGGCGCTGGCATTCGGCGGCGGGCTCGGCGCCACGACGGCAGGGGCCACGATGCGCTCGTGCGGTGCCTTGTGCGCGCACGCGCCGAGCAGCAGCACGCCGGCGGCGCAAAGAGCTCCCTTGTTTGCCCTGATCATCAGCGGAACTGATCCTTCCAGGCGCGCAACGTCCCGAACACCTCGTCGTCCCCCTGCAGAGCTCGGCCGGCGTGCGCCGCGGCGGCCAGGCGCACCCCCGGCACGTCGCAGCGCAAAAATGGATTGACGCGCCGCTCCAAGGACAGCGGCGAGGGCAGGCTCGGCTGGTCGGCGGCGCGCACGCGCGCCACCTGCTCGCGGTACTCGATCGCGGCGCTATTGGCGGGCTCGGCCGCCAGGGCGAAGCGCAAGTTGGCGGCCGTGTATTCGTGTCCGCAGTACATCAAGGTCTCGGGCGGCAGGTCCCGCAGCCGGCTCAAGGAAGCCCACATTTGTTTCGGTGTGCCTTCGAACATCCGTCCGCAACCCGCGCTGAACAGGGTGTCTCCGCAAAACAATGCGCCATGTCCAAAGAACGCTATGTGGCTTAAGGTATGTCCGGGCACGTGCAAAATATCGAACCCAAGTCCCAAGTCTGGAAACTCGCAGCGGTCGCCGTCGCCGACAGTCTCGATGGTCAGCGGAATCCGTTGGTCGGCCGGCCCGACCACCCGCACCGGACCCGCGGCCAGAAGCTCTGCGACGCCGCCGATATGATCGGGATGATGGTGGGTGAGTAAAATGCGCGGCTAAGCTCGCACCGCTGCGCTCGAGCTCGGCCCTCACCGGAGCGGCTTCGCCCGGATCGACCGCGATCAGGCGATTCTCGGGGGCCTCGATGAGCCAGATGTAGTTGTCGGTGAATGCGCGGACGGCGCGCACGCCGAGCGCGGAGGTTTGGGTTGACATTTTGCGGCGTATTTAACCTGTAACATATGAGCTTCGCTAGTTTTTTTGCAAAGGACGGGCTTTGAAAGCGACGTCTGACAACACGCCGGCAAGTTGGTTCGAGACCCCCATCGGCGGGCGCGTCCTGCGCGAGGAGAGCTTGCTCGCGCGCCACGCCCTGGACGATGTGTTCGGATTCGAGCTGCTGCAAGTGGGTGCCTGGGGGCCGGCGAGCCACCTCTTGAGTGCTGCGCGCACGCAACACACGACGTTGCTCGCCCCCCGGCCCGGCGCGGGCGTGACGCTGTGCGCGCCTCTGACCTCCCTGCCGTTCGCCTCGGACTCGATCGATGCCATCTTGCTGCCGCATACGCTCGAGCTCGTGGCGGATCCGTACGCGGTGCTGCGCGAGGCGGAACGGGTGCTGTGCGCGGAGGGGTGTCTGCTCATCTGCGGCTTCAATCCCTGGAGCGGCTGGGGTGCGCGGCGGCTGTTCGGCCATTTTTTCCGGCGTCCCTCGCTTCCCGCCGCAGACACGCCGCTTGCTGGCCGAGCGGCGGTTGCGCGACTGGATGGCGCTTCTCGACTTCGAGGTGGCGGACGTCTACGGCTATCTCGGATCGCTCCCCATCGCCGGGCGGCTGCGCCTGAAGAGCGACGCCCCGGCGCTCGAGCCGCCCTACCGGCCGCGGGCCGCTCTGACCGCCGGCGGGTACCTGCTCAAGGCGCGCAAGCGCGTGCAGACGCTCACCCTCGTGCGCCCGAGGCGCAGGGCGCGGCAACGGGTCCTCGTACCGGCGTCGGAGCCGACCAGCAAAGTCGGTTCATGACGAAGGTCGAGATGTATACCGACGGGGCATGCCGCGGCAATCCCGGTCCGGGCGCGTGGGCCGCGCTGCTGATCGCGGGCAACGAGCGCAAGGAGATCTCCGGCGCCGAGGCGGCGACCACCAACAACCGCATGGAGCTCATGGCCGTCATCGGCGGCTTGGGGGCGCTCAAGCGCCGCTGCGCGGTGCAGCTCTACACCGACTCGAAGTACGTGCTGCAGGGCGCGACGGAGTGGCTGCCGCAGTGGAAGGCGCGCGGCTGGCGCACCGCCTCGCGCCAAGCTGTCAAGAATCAGGATTTATGGGAGAGGCTCGACGCGGCCACGGCGGCGCAAGATATCGAATGGCACTGGGTGCGCGGGCATTCCGGTCACGAAGGCAACGAGTACGTGGATCAGCTCGCGAACCGTGCCATCGATCTCATGCTGGCGCAGAAGCGCGCGTGAGAGTGAAGGATCGCTTTGCAGGGAGAGATTGCTTGAAGGGTGAGATGTAGGCCGATGCGTCAAGTCGTTTTGGATACCGAGACCACGGGTCTCGAAGTGGAGCAGGATCATCGCGTCATCGAGATCGGCTGCGTGGAGCTGTTCAATCGCCGGCTGACCGGCCGCTCGTTCCATCGCTACTTGAATCCGGAACGCGACATCGACGAGGGCGCGCTCGAGGTGCACGGACTCAGCCGCGAACAGCTCGCGAAGGAGCCCCGGTTCGCGGAGATCCGCGCCGAGTTCCTCGATTTCGTGCGCGATGCGGAGCTCATCATCCACAACGCCGCCTTCGACGTGGCCTTCCTCGACGCCGAGCTCGCGCGGGCCGGCGACGGCGCGCCGAGCATCGGCGCGATTTGCCGGATTCTCGACAGCCTGTCGCTCGCGCGCCAGATGCATCCCGGCCAGCGCAACAGTCTCGATGCCTTGTGCCGGCGCTATTCGGTCGACAATTCGCACCGCGACTATCACGGCGCGCTGCTCGACGCGCGTCTGCTCGCCGAGGTGTATCTCGCCATGACGGGCGGTCAGGCGACGTTCGTGCTCGGCGCGGACGTCGACCCCGTGCGCATCAAGGCGCGGACCGATGCGAGCCGTACGGTCGACAGCTTGCGCATCGTCGTCGTCCGCGCGAGCGAGGAGGAGATGGGTGCCCACGAGCACGTGCTCGCCGTGCTCGACAAGGCATCCGCGGGCAAGACGGTGTGGCGTAGCTTGTGAGAGTGCTCGTCACGGGCGCCGCCGGCTTCATCGGCTTTCACACGGCGCAAGCGCTGCTCGCGCGCGGCGATGAGGTGGTCGGGGTCGACAATCTCAACGACTACTACGATCCGAAGCTCAAGATCGGCGCGGCTCGCCATTCTCGAGCGAGAGCGCGGCTTTCGATTCGACAAGCTCGATATCGCCGATCGGGAGGCGATGCAGAAGATTTTCGACCGCGACCAATTCGGCGCGGTGGTGCATTTGGCCGCGCAGGCGGGCGTGCGTCATTCGATCAGCAATCCCCACGTCTACGTGCAGAGCAACGTCACCGGATTTCTGCACGTGCTCGAGGGCTGCCGCCGGCAGCGCGTCGGCCATCTCGTTTACGCATCGACGAGCTCGGTGTACGGGGCGAATACGAGCATGCCGTTCTCGGAGCGGCAAAACGTCGATCATCCGTTGACGCTGTATGCCGCGACCAAGAAGGCGAATGAGCTCATGGCGCACAGCTATTCATCGCTCTATGGACTGCCGACGACGGGACTCAGGTTTTTCACCGTTTACGGGCCCTGGGGACGGCCGGACATGGCGCTGTTCCTGTTCACCCAGCGCATTCTCGCGGGCGAGCCCATCGACGTGTTCAACGAGGGACATCATCAGCGCGATTTTACGTACATCGACGACATCGTCGCCGGCGTGGTCGCCGCGGTCGATCATATCGCCGCGCCCGATCCGGCCTTCAACGCGGATGTCCCCGATCCAAGCACGAGCTACGCTCCCTACAAGATCTACAACATCGGCAATCAGCGGCCGGTGACGCTGCTGCGCTACATCGAAGTGCTCGAGCGCTGTCTCGGACGCAAGGCGCGCAAGAATCTCATTCCCATGCAGCTCGGGGACCTGCAGGACACCTGGGCGGACGTGAGTGCGCTGGCGCGCGATGTGGGGTACCGGCCGAGCACGGAGCTCGAGGTGGGCGTCAAGCGTTTCGTCGACTGGTATCTCGAGTACTACCGCTGATCTTTAGCCAACCCAGCGCCGTCAATACTCTATAATTCGGCCGTCAAGCTCAGGGTGCACGTTTTGTCAAAATCACTCCGCAAAGGAATCATTCTCGCCGGCGGTGCAGGCACTCGCCTTCACCCCATTACCTTGTCGCAAAGCAAGCAGCTCTTGCCGGTGTACGACAAGCCGATGATCTACTATCCGCTGGCCACTTTGATGTCGGCGGGGATCCGCGAATTCCTGATCATCACCACGCCCCGGGATCAGACCGCGTTCCGCGATCTTCTCGGCAGCGGCGAGCAGTGGGGCGTGAGCTTCGAGTACGCGGTGCAAGCGCAGCCCAACGGCATTGCGCAGGCGCTGATCATCGCCGAAGAGTTCCTCGACGGAGCGCCCTCGGCGTTGATCCTCGGCGACAATATCTTCTACGGGGCGAATCTCTCCGAGCTCTTGCAATCGGCTTCCGCGCGCACCGCAGGCGCGACGGTGTTCGGCTATTACGTCCAGGATCCCGAGCGCTACGGCGTCGTTGAATTCGATGCCCACGGCAAAGTCACGGACTTGCTCGAAAAGCCGACCCGGCCTCCGTCCAATTACGCCGTTACCGGAATTTACTTCTACGACACTCGCGCAAGCGCCCTGGCCAAATCCTTGCAGCCGTCTCCGCGCGGCGAACTGGAAATCACGGATCTCAATCGGGTGTATCTCAGAGAGGGTGCTCTGCACGTCGAGAGGCTCGGACGAGGCACGGCGTGGCTCGATACCGGCACCCACAATTCGTTGCTCGATGCGGGCGTGTTCGTGCGCATTATCGAAGAGCGGCAGGGATTGAAGGTGGCCTGCGTGGAGGAGATCGCCTGGCGCCTCGGCTTCATCGATGCCGAACAATTGCTCGAGCTCGCCAAGCCGCTGGCGAAGAGCGGATACGGCGAATATCTCGATGCGGATCGTGCACGAGCGCGGACAACCGTGACGGGCCATCCGCGACGCGCCGCGGTCTGCGCGATGAAGTTCGTCGCGACGCCGATCGACCGGCGTAACCATCGTCGAGCCGCAGGTATTCGGCGACGCGCGCGGGTTTTTCATGGAGACCTGGCAGGCCCGGAAGTTCGCCGACGCCGGCATCGACGCGGTATTCGTGCAAGACAATCATTCCCGCTCGAAGCAGTGGACGCTTGCGTGGCCTGCATCTGCAGGTGGCGCATCCGCAAGGCAAGCTGGTGCGCGTATGCAGCGGCAGCGTATTCGACGTGGTGGTCGATTTGCGCCGCAGTCGCCCGAGTTTCGGCGCCTGGTGGGGTATCGAGCTCTCCGCCGAGAACCAGCGCATGCTCTGGGTTCCGCCCGGGCTGGCGCACGGCATCCTCGTCACCTCGCCGAGCGCGGACTTTCTTTACAAGTGCACCGACTTCTACAGTCCGGCGGACGAGCGGACGCTGGCGTGGAACGAGTCTTCGCTCGGCATCAAGTGGCCGCTGCCGGCGGGCGTCTGCGCCCGAACTGTCGGCCGAAGGACGCGTGCGGCAAGAGTTTCGCCGACATCGAGAAATTCGAATGAGGGTGCTGGTGCTCGGCGCGGGCGGCCAGGTGGCTCGCGCGGTCGCTCAGGGTGATGTCCGGGCAGCACGAGTTATTCGTCAGGACGCACGCGGAGGTCGATATCGCCGACGCGCGAATCCCTAGACCGGGCCCTGGCAGCAAGCCAAGCCGGACTGGATCGTCAACGGGGCCGCCTATACGGCGGTCGATCTCGCGGAGGAAGAGCCGGCGCGCGCGGCGGCGATCAACGACGCCGCCGTCGGCATCCTCGCGGCCGCAGCGTCCCGCGCCCGCGCCCGGCTGCTGCATTTGTCGACGGATTTCGTTTTCGACGGTGCGGCGAATCGCGCCGTATTTGCCGGACGACTCTGCCGAACCCGTTGAGCGTCTACGGCGCGACCAAGCTGGCCGGCGAGAAGAAGGCGCTCGACGGCGGATGCTGCGGCGATCGTGCTGCGAACCGCCTGGGTGTACGCCGCCACCGGAAAGAATTTCGTGCTCACCATGCTGAAGCTCATGCGCGAGCGGGAGCAGGTGAGGGTGGTCAGCGATCAAATCGGCACGCCGACTTGGGCGACCGGAATCGCCTGCGCCATCCGCGACTTGCTCGAGGTCGAGGCGCCCGCCGGGCGTCTATCACTGGACCGATCTCGGCGTGGCGAGCTGGTACGATTTTGCGGTGGCGATTCAAGACGAGGCGCTCGAGCGGGGTCTGCTGAAGCGCGCGGTTCCGATCGTGCCGATTGCGACTTGCGAGTATCCGACCCGGGCGCGCGCGACCTGCCTTCAGCGTGCTCGACACCAAGGCGACACGCGACGTTGTCGCCGCGCCCGCGATGCATTGGCGCCACAACCTAGGATGATGCTGGATGAGCTACGAGCCGCATAACGTTCTGTATCACCGGGGGCGCGGGATTCATCGGCGCGAACTTCGTGCGCCATTGGCTCGAGCCGTGCGCGCGAGGGCCGCGTCGTCGTGCTGGATGCGCTCACCTACGCCGGGAATCCCGAGAATCTCAAGGGCTTGGAGCGTGATCCCGCGCTATGCGTTCGTGCGCGAGGATATCTGCAACGAGGATGCGGTCCGCGAGATCATGGAGCGGTTCCAGATCGACACCCTCGTGCACTTCGCCGCCGAGTCGCACGTCGATCGCTCGATCCTCGGTCCGGACGATTTCATCCGCACGAACGTGGTCGGTACGCATGCGCTGCTCAAGGCTGCCAAGACGCTCTGGCTCGATCGGCGACTGGTGCCCGCACATCGGTTCCATCACGTGTCGACGGACGAGGTCTACGGCTCGCTGCTGCCCGCGGATGCGCCGTTCCACGAATCGTCCCCCTACGCGCCGAATTCTCCTTACTCCGCGAGCAAGGCCGGCTCGGACCACTTGGTGCGCGCCTATCACGAGACCTTCGGTCTGCAGACCACCGTCACCAACTGCTCGAACAATTACGGACCGTATCAATTTCCCGAGAAGTTGATTCCTCTCACGCTCATCAACATCCTCAATGGCAAGCCGCTGCCGATCTACGGGGACGGGCTCCAAGTGCGCGATTGGCTGCACGTGGGCGATCATTGCGAGGCGATCACGCTCGCGCTGGCGCGGGGCCGACCGGGTCAGGTGTACAACATCGGAGGCAACAGCGAGACCACCAACATCGAGGTAGTCCGCACCTTGTGCGGCCTTGCGGATGACCTTCTCGGCAAAGACCCGGCGCTGCGCGCGGCTTTCCCGCTCTCGCCGGCGTCCAAGGGCGGCCGTGCCCTCGATCTCATTACCCACGTGCGCGACCGGCTTGGCCACGACCGCCGTTATGCGATTGACTACCGGAAGGCGCACCGCGATCTGGGCTATTCGCCCTCGCGCGAACCTCCAGCAGGGCTTGCGGGAGACCCTCGATGGTATCTGGGCAATCGCGGTTGGTGGGAGGCCCTGATGGGCCGCGATTACGCGCAGTGGCTCGAATTGAACTATGAAGGACGGCAGAAGTCTCGTACACTCTGAGCCGCAGAGTGAACGCGCATGGGAGGTTGCCCCTGGGTTTTGCCATGTGGGCGCCACGCGCTTATGATGCGCCGCCATGCCGGGTCGAGCCGGCTTGTAGCCAGAAGAGCAGTTGGAGTCCGGTAGTCAATGCCATTCGTCCATGAGAAATAGGATACTCGGCGTCTTCGCCGTCATGTTTGCGGCCGCGTTGACGGCCTCCGCGCAGACCACGACGGATCCGCTCCAGGCTCTTAAAGACACTCTTGGCGGCGACCAGCAAGGCGGAGTCCTGCAGGACGTTCTCGGGCAAGGCCAGAATAACGACAAAAAGACCGATAAAAAGCTCGAGTCGCCCCAGAGCGTGCAGCCCGCACAGAATCAAAAGGACATCACCGAGAAGGACATCAAAACGCGCGACGGCCGCACCTTGCGTCAGTTCAACGAGGATCCGGAGCTGCGTCCCGACGACTCGGTGACGATCGAGCTGCGACCGGTCGACGATGTATGCGTGCGGTACAACCTGGGGCCTGAAGCCCTGCAAAATGCGGCGAATAACCAGAACAATCCGCCCGGCGGCCCGATTGCGGCGCAAGGCGCGGAGCGCAGGCAATCCTTTGGGTGCCCTCACCGCCGCCGCAGGTGCTGCGAGCGCCGGAGCCGCCGGCTGCGCAACCCCGCTCACCGGGTTGAGCACGGTAGCACGAACGGCATCGGCGGGATCGCCGGCACCAATCAAAACATTCCCAACACAACCGCCAGCGCCAATTGGTTCGATCTGACCCGCTGTCCGCTGTCGACGGACAAGCTGAAGACGGAGGATGAAAAGTCAGAGGAACAGAAATTCGAGCAGAGGATTCTGGACGGCAACCCGTACAAGCTCAATAAATTCGGGGTGCTCGAGCTGCCCGGCTTGCCGGCGATGCCGCTCTCCGGCATGACGGCGTCCGAAGCCACCAAGCGACTGGGCACACGACCCGGACCTCAGCGACTATTTCGTGAGATTGTCGCTCCTGCGCTTGACGGCGTTCGATGAGGAGGCTCTCAAGCCGTTCGGCTACGATTTGTTCGAGGGTGTCCCCAGCACCTTTGCGCCGGTGTCCGATATCCAGGTTCCCACGGACTATATCATCGGTCCGGGAGATACCTTGGTCGTGCAGCTCTACGGCAACGAGCCGCGTACCTATGAGCTCACCGTCGAGCGCGACGGGCGGATCAATTTCCCCAAGCTCGGACCCGTCGCGGTCAGCAACATGACGTTCGATGCTGCGCGGGCGACCATCGAGGAACATGTGGCGAAGCGAGCTCATCGGCACCCATGTCAGCGTGACCATGGGTGCTCTTCGATCGATTCGCGTTTTCGTGCTGGGCGATGCGGAAAAGCCGGGCTCGTATACGGTGAGCGGCTTATCGACGATGACCAACGCGCTTTTCGTCAGCGGCGGTGTGAAGAAGATCGGCTCACTGCGCAATATCCAGCTCAAGCGAGACGGGCGTCTGGTCTACGACGCTCGATCTGTACGATCTCCTGCTGCACGGCGATACCAGCAATGACCGTCATTTATTGCCCGGCGATGTGATCTTCATCCCTCCGATCGGGCCGACCGTCGCGGTCTACGGTGCGGTTCGCCGGCCGGCGATATATGAGCTGAAGACCGAAACCACCGTTGCGCAGGCCATTGACCTTGCGGGCGGGACTGCTGCCGGACGCCGACGCAACGCCTCGGGCAGCTCGAGAGAATTCTGCCGTCGCAGCAGCGTCAGATGATCAATGTCGATCTCACCGCTGCCGCCGGCCGATTGACGGCGCTCGAGCAACGGCGACAAGTTGCGCGTCCCCTCGATCCGGCCGACTCTCGAGAACTCGGTCAAACTCTCGGGCTATGTGTTTCGGCCCGGTGCGTTTGCCTATCAATCGGGCCTGCGGCTGACGGACGTGCTGCACAGTTTCGCCGAAGTCAGACCCGAGGCGGATCTGCACTACATCATGATTCGCCGCGTAGCGCCGCCTGAGCTCAAGACCGAAGTCATTTCCGCCGACCTGACGCGCGCGCTGGCCGCGCCTCATTCCGCGGCCGATCCGGAGTTGCGCCCCCGCGATGAGATCACCGTATTCAATCTATCTTCGAGCCGCGCTCGCATCCTCGCGCCCATCCTGCGGGATATCGAGTTGCAGGCCACGCCTGACAAGCCGGAGCAAGTGGTTAACATCGAAGGAAGAGTGAAGGTACCGGGCAAGTATCCGCTCGAACCTCGGATGCATGTGAGCGATCTCATTCGCGCGGGTGGAAGCCTGGAGGACGCGGCTTACACCGGACAGGCAGAATTGACGCGCTACGCGGTGGTCGACGGCAACGTGCGGCGCACCGAACTGATCACCGTGGATCTCGCGGCTATCAGACGCGGAGATCCGGGGGCGAATATCGAGCTGCGGCCCTACGATGCCTTGGTGATCAAGCCGATCCCGATGTGGATGGAGCCTGGCGTGATCGAAGTCGCTCGGAGAGGTGCGGTTTCCCGGCAAGTATCCCATTCATCAGGGCGAGACCTTGCACTCGGTCCTGGTACGAGCCGGCGGCTTTGACGACGTCGCCTTTCCGGAAGGGGCGGTATTTACCCGCGAGGAGTTGAGGAAGCGCGAAAAGGATCAGCTGGACATGTATTCCAACCGATTGCAGGGCGATCTGGCGGCCCTGTCGCTCCAGGTTGTCGCCGGCAGTGCCATCCTCTCGAACGGCGGCGGCGGAGCCTCCGCCAGCCAGGGACTGCTGATCGGCCAACAGCTGCTGTGGCAGCTGCGCCAAACCAAGCCCGTGGGGCGGCTCGTCATCAATGTCGAGGGTGCCTACAAGGGACCTACTGGTGGCCCCTACGACGTTCTATTGAAGGACGGCGACAAGCTGGTGGTTCCGAAGCGTACGCAGGACGTCACGGTCCTGGGCGAGGTGCAAAGTCCCACCTCGCATGTCTTCGCGGCGGGTCTCACGCGGGACGATTACATCCAGAAGAGCGGCGGAATCACGCAGCACGCGGATCGAAAGCGCATCTACGTAGTGCGCGCGAGTTTAATTTATTAAAATCCATGTCTATTAACGTGTTAACTCATTAACAATTAACAAACTGCGCGTAATGAGATTTAAATACCCCGGTAATACAAGCATCTACCATAGATATCGCGCACAGTTTTAAAAAGTTCGTACAAACTATTATGCAATTCATTGCGTTTACTATACGTTACGTAACATTGACTTTACACACCTCATCGTCTTCCCCTCCAACGAGCAGCTGTGTCTCAGGACGCACGGCATGCCGGCCTCGACCTTGAGGCGACTGCTCGCGGTGCTGGTGGAGGTGGGACTTATCGTTCGGCGCGATAGTCCCAATGGCAAGCGCTATGCGCGGAAGGGCAGGGGAGGGGGGATCACTCTTGCTTTCGGCTTCGATCTTGCCCCGCTCGTCGTGCGAGCCGAGGAATTCGAGCGCCTGGCGCAGGAGATCGAGGCCGAGGTCCGAGCCGTGCGGCTAGCGAAGGAGAGGATAACTCTTTGCCGACGAGACATTGCGAAGATGATTGCAACGGGGATCGAAAAGAGCGTTCCAACCGAGAGGGCAGGGCAGGGGCCGGCAAGCTGGCAAGATGTCCATGTAATCTTCCGCGGCCTCGTTGAAGGAATTTCTCGGACCGCGGGATCTGAAGAACTGGAGGCCGCGGCCGATGCCTTGTCATTGCTCGCGGACGATATCCTCAACTTGTTGGAAGCTCAGGTTAAAATAACGAATATGAGCGCCAATGATTTCAAAATGAGCGCCACAAACAGAATTCAAATCCAAACCCCCCAATTGACCTTGAACCTCGCCTTCGAGAAGGCCGGGCGACGACGGCAGAGCCAAACCTTCCACCATCCGTGTCGCCGGACAAAACATATCCGCTTGGAATGGTGCTGAGCGCTTGCCCTGACATTGTCGACTACGCCAAGGGCGGGATCGCGAACTGGCGCGACTTCCTTGCAACGTCCTCGGTCGTGCGACCGATGCTGGGGATCAGTCCAAGCGCCTGGGAGGAGGCGCAGATGGTTATGGGTGACACGCAAGCGGCGATTGTTATCGCATGCCTGCTACAACGAAGTTCCAATATCCAATCCGCTGGCGGCTATCTGCGCGAGCTGACACGAAAGGCGAGAGCAGGGGAGTTTTCACTCGGTCCGGTTCTCATCGCCCAGATTAATGCGCGAACGCGCGAGCGAAGAACGGCCTGAGCAGATATTCAGCAGTCCTCGGTGAACTCCGCGCTTTCGGCGTGGCTCATCTTTCATCTCGCGGGACTGAGCATACCTCCTGACCCTGTCGCCTTGCGGCTCCAGTTTCTTGTTCGCGCCGATGTCGCACAGCCTTCGCTTGAGAAGCGAAGAAGCTGGGACGGTTACCGCTAACGTCGGCCGCGCCGACAAGGGTGTGTCGCAGGCTCCCGCGCGTACCGCGCGCCCTTGCAGCGCGACCGCCTCGCGGTCGCCGGGAAGGGAGGGGCCAGAAAAGCCAAAGGTATGCCAGCCCAGCTCCTGCGCTCGAATGCGAGGAGCGGACATGGCTGCCGATTCCGATGAATCCGCCCGTCTGTAACGGGATGATTGCGCCCAGGGATTCCTGGATGATGCCGCCCCCTTGTAACGAGATGATCCCGCCCGGGGCGCCGCGCTTGTTGGCCTTGGAAGTTCTTTCTCCTTACGGGGGTTCGGTCAAGCCGTCTTGGACTGCTTGCCGCGAGCGCGGCGGAGGCTCTCGCCGGTCAACTCGATGCGATGAGCGTTGTGGAGGAGGCGGTCCAGGATGGCGTCCGCGTAGGTGGGGTCCCCAACAACGTCATGCCAGGCGGACAGGGGAAGCTGAGAGGTGACGATTGTTGATCGGCGCCCGTATCGCTCCTCGAGGATTTCGAGCAGATCATGACGCGCGCCGGCATCGAGAGGTTCGAGACCGAAGTCGTCGAGTATGAGCAGATCGGCGCGGCCGAGGGATTTGACGAGGCGCGGATGACGTCCATCGCCTCGGGCGAGCGCCAAGTCCTCGCAGAGCTTCGGCCAGCGATGATAGAGAACGGATCGATTGTCGCGACAGGCCTTCTGGCCGATGGCGCAGGCCAGCCAGCTCTTGCCGACGCCGGATGGGCCGACCAGGGCCAGATTGTCGTGAGCGTCGATCCATTCCCCGTCCGCGAGCTTCTGGAACAGGGCGCGATCGAGCCCGCGGGCGGCACGGTAGTCAACGTCCTCGACGCTCGCCTGCTGGCGCAGTTTGGCCGCGCGCAGGCGGGCGGTCAGGCGTTTGTCTCTCCGCCATGACGTCTCCCGGTCGAGAAGCAGGGCGAGCCAATCAGCATGCGGCAGGTCCTTTGCCTGATCCGCGGTGGCGATATCGGCGAAGGCCTTGGCCATTCCCTGGAGGCCAAGCGCGTGAAGCTGATCGAGGGTGGGATGCCTGAGCAAGTTTTGTTCTCCTAATGGTAGTAGCGCGGCCCGCGGATGTTGGGATGGAGGATCGGGGCCGTCTCCGCGGGCGCCTTGGGCGCCGGCTTCCGATCGAGCTTGTTGTCGAGGATGGATTTGACGGAGCCGTAGGTCCTGGCGCCGATTTCGATGGCGCGCTCGGCGGCCGCTTCGAGACGCGCGGCGCCGAAGGAGCGGGCGAGGCGGACGATGCCGAGACAGGCGCGGTAGCCCTGCTCGGGATGGGGCCTGCTCTCGAGGATCTGCTCGCAGAGCGCCGCCGTCGCCGGGCCGATCCTGCGGGCGTCCTCCCGGATGCGCTCGATGGTCCAGCCGGCGTAGCGCCGGTGGCTGGAGGGCATGTGTTCCGGAACGGTGGTGTGCTTCCGGTTCCCGCTCGCCCGGATATGGACGGCGATGCGCTCGCCCCTGTGGAAAATCTCGACGCCGCGGGCGGTCACCCGCGCCTCGACCTCGGCGCGGGCGAAGCGGTAGGGAACAGAATAATAGTGAGCGTCAATCTCGACGTGATAGTCGACGCCGACCCTGGGCAGGCGCCACTCGCTGTATTCGTAAGGCTCATCCGGCAGCGCCCTGAGCGCCGGGCGATCGATCTCCTCGAGCAGCTGGCGGCGGGTGACTGCGAGCCTGCGTAGGGGCTGCCTTTCGTTGAGCTGGATCATGAACTCGCCGAGCGCGGCGTCGACGTCGGCCAGACTATGGAAGACCCGGCGCCTGAGCCGGCCGAGCAGCCATCGCTCGACGATCAGGACCGCCTGCTCGACCTTCGCCTTGTCGCGGGGCTTCCTCGGCCTCGCCGGCAGGATGGCGGTCCGGTAATGGGCCGCCATCTCGGCATAAGTTCGGTTGACCTCGGGATCGTAGAAGCTGGCCTTGACGATGGCGGTCTTCGCGTTGTCCGGCACGACGAGTTCGGGCACGCCGCCGATCGCCTCGAAGGCGCGCACATGGGCGTCGATCCAGTCGGGCAGCGCTTGCGTCCAGGTCGCCTTGGCGAAGGTGAAGCTCGAGGCGCCCAGCACCGCGACGAAGATCTGCGCCATGCGGATTTCGCCGGTGAGCCGGTCAATGACGACCGGAACGCCGTCGCCGGCGTAGTCGACGAACAGCCGCTCGCCGGCGGCATGCGTCTGGCGCATCGTCACCGACAGCGTCTTCTCGAAGGACCGGTACAGCTCGCAGAACCGCGAGTAGCTGTAGCCGCCGGGGCTGGTGGCGATATATTCGTCCCACAGGATCAGAAGGGTGACGTGCTTGCGCTTCAGTTCGCGATGCACGCCGGCCCAGTCCGGCTCGGCGATCCGCCGATGGCCGCGCTTGCTGCGCCGGCTGGCGTAGAGCGCCGCCTCCAGCGCCCCGTCGGTCATGTCCTCCGGCAACGGCCAGGCGAGGCCCGCGCCGTCAGCCCGCTTCAACGTCTCCCGCACCGTCGAGCGCGCCATGCCAAGCCGCCGCGCGATCTCGTGCGTCGATACGCCGGAAACCTTCAGCCGAATAATCTCGCGCGCATCGCGCATTCCAATCCGCTCCGCTGGCATCGATCCTCCTTTGGGGTTGCCAAAGGAGCGACCTGATCAGGCCAACGGCAGCGCCCGCCAATCCATGAATGACCCCGGGCGGGATCATTCCGTTATGGGGGGCGCGATCATCTCGGAATTGGGGGGCGGCATCATTCCGTTACGAGGGGCGCCATCATCCCGGAATTGGGGGGCGGCTTCCTCCGGAATCAGCAGACATGACCGGACACGATCCCGAAATCAACGAACTGCGCGACAAAGTGCATTGTGGTGTCGTACTGGAGCGAACGCCGCCACCCTGGAAACTGGATCGGAAGGAGAGTGTCGGGATCCATCTTGACCTGAGAATTTCGCGTTTTTGACTACGAAAGCCATCAAACTTGAGAATATCGAAGGGACTAATTCTCGGGTTAAATGGCTATTCTTGAACGCATGAGCGTCGAATTTGGGGTCGTCGCGAAAGCGATCGAACGCCTTGCTCGCCCAGGCTTTCTCCGCTCGCGACGGGCTTGAGGAGTATGATCTTCGCTGGTCGTTGCCGTCCGATGATTTGGTCAAAACGTTGGGACCCCAAATTCTCAAATCAAATGGCTTCGCCAGCCCATATTCTCAGCTCAAATGGAAATTCTCAATCAAGACGACCCAACTTAAGACATTGAAAGTATTCGAACCAAATTCTCAGGCCAAAACGGCTCCCGACACCGTGACGACTTTTCGATCATCTCGCCGGCCCTCTCGACCCGCGCTCCCAGCTCTCTTTCCGCCTCAACCAGGATCGC
>CAVWME010000002.1:0-8904 GCA_963755935.1 uncultured Gammaproteobacteria bacterium | reverse complement strand
CGGCCAACTCCGGCCGGTGACCGTGCGAAGTTGGCCGCTGCTTAGCGGTCATTCGCAGCCTGCGTTAAGCTATCTGCATCGCGGGACGCAGGAGCAACCTTCCCAATGAAGTACAACCACGTGGGGATACCAACGACTGCCCATTTCGATGGCGAAATTCCGCTGCCGCATTTGAAGGTGACGGTAGCGATCACCAGAACAATCCGTTCGGCATCCAGTGGCAAAGGTACTGGGACGGTGCACTGGTTCCTGACTTGGTGAAGACCGTTCCACACGTTGCTTTCGAGGCCCCGACTACCTGGTGGCAGCGATCCGCGATCAGAAAGTGATCATTGAGCCTAACAGTCCGAGCAATGGCGTAATCGTTGCCTTCATTGAAGTGAAACGTGTCCTCTGTAGAACTAATGCAAAATCGATCGCTCGTTGCGGAAGGATTTATAAGTCGCGCTCAGTGTGTGGCTCGTCACTCCCCATGTCCTCTCGGTACGCGACCGGCGAGATACCTGCCGCTCGTCGAGGACCGCGTCGGGTCGTTGGTTGACGAATTAATTCTTCACTGAGGGCCCCATGCTTCCCGATGCGATAGAGGCTGACGTGGACTCGCTCGGCGACCTGCAGGCAAAAGGACTGCGTGTCACCGATGCCCCATACGACGCGATACGTGGCTGGCCGATGCAACAATCAGCATGACCTGGTACGAGGTAATTTTGTTCGCTACTGTTTAAAATAGTCAAAATCTGTTGGCTCGGAATTGTTTTGGGCTCGGGCTCATGATTAACTGCGGATGCCACCCTACAGTGACTACTACACCAAAGCAGCTATCGGATGCTCCAAATCCTGGCCGTTGAGGCACGACAATCTCAGGTGCGACTGTGAAACCGAAACAAGGTCAAGGTGAACGGCCACAAATGGATGCAACGCGCCTTGCGGCGGCAGTGGATGCGACATTGGCGCAAGCCGCGTCCGTTAAATCGTGGACTGTGACGAAGGGAATCTTTCTGGGCTTTACCATTGGGGATTCACAAGAGGAAGCCCTCGGAAAACTCAAATCGCTGGGAGCTGAGTACGTGCTTGGTGAGAGCGCGACGTACGGTCCAATAACAGCGAGCTTCCGATTGGGGAAGATCAAATGACTATTCGGACTTTCTGCTTCATCCATCAATGCCCGGGAGGAGTCCTCGAGGGCGACCACGTCAAGGAAGTCACGGTGCCGTCGGAGTGTCTGTCGCCTAGCTGTAGTGAATTGCGACAACCTCTTCTCGAAAGGAGGTTTTCTCATTGTTCAGTAAGTTTTTGACGGGCGGAGGCCGGTGGATTGAGCCGAGGCCTGCTCCGAGCCAGTCGATATTCGATCGGACGAGGTTGAGGACGCTAGCCTACTCATGAGCAATTCATGGATCACTGATTTTCGGGATATTCACAAACGCAATTGGCAGTTGACATCAGTTTTGATAATGAACATCATTTAGTTGCTGTCGACGCAGTTACCGGTAATCAATAACAGGACTATGGGAATCACTCTAAGCTACTGCCGATGAGCCGCAAGTCAGACAAGGAATGGCCTTCCGCATGGCTGACGCTGATGACAGGCGGCTGCGGGTCGATTGCGGAAATAGGTCGGGCACAGTGAGGAAAGGGTCTGGTGGCACAAGAGAGAGGATGAATTGAAACGCAATCGTTTCTTGGGTTGGGCAAGTATCTCCCCCGCCGGACATGTTGCATTCTTCAATCTGATATTTGGCTTGCCAATGGACGTGCTTTTTATTTCCTTGAACTACGCGCAAGGCACTCTGACCCCGAATTGGGCAATGTGGATTGTCGCACTGGAACTGCTGTTTCAATAATCGTGGCAATTCTCGTATGGACCACAATTACTCTTCCTCGCCTCCGGTTCCACAAATAACCACTTTCGGGCGAGGGTCCGCGTGCCTAAAGCCGACCTCCGTCGTTGCCGCTCAGGGTCGATGACGGTCACCGCCCGCGGTATCCAATCAAGCAGACATAATCGACGCGCACGTGTGGTTGCGACGGAAGGCGAAGAAGAAAGCGGAAAAGCCCAAGCGGACGAGAGGTAACCGGCAGTAAACTAGCGATTAGCGCGGGGACGCCCAGGACAACAAAACCGAGTGGCGCGTCCCGCAATTGCCCAGCGCTGCCATGATAAAAAACCGATGATCTGGTGCACAGGGAGCGTAGCTGATGCGAGTAGTAAGTCTACGAGGCGCACTGTTGGCGCCAACGGTGGCGCTGGTCGCGGCATGTACCGTCACCCGTACGGTCCATCTCTATCCGATCAATCCCCCTCCCGCCGAGACGGCGGTGCTTCAAGGTGTGTGGGCTGGCCACGGACAAGGCCACGGCACGGCGAAAATAATCACGCCGGAAGGTGAGATTCTGTTAGGCGAATACTCCATCGTATTTGGGGGTTCTGTCGGATTCGGAGCAATTCTCGGCTCAGCATACGGACCTGGCGGTGCTGCTTCAGTAAATGGTGTGTCTGAGAGCGTCAAAATTCACGGACGAGGCGAGGGAACCGCGTCACTCGTAGGAGATCGCGGCACGTCAATGCAATGCGAGTTTCTAAACGCAAACATGACGGGGCATGGATCCGGTGCCTGCCGTTCATCTAAGGGCGGCATCTATCGGATGCTGTACTAGGAGTGACGATATCCCCGGCCTCGTGTCGGGGGTTTTGTCACCGCCTGCCCGTCAGCGGACGTTCGCGACCGTCAGGAGTGGGTCGTGGGACTAAACCGCTCGCGCGGTAGGGGTAGCTTCGTTAAGGGGCCGAAGGCGGCTGAGGTCTGAGGTTCTGTTTCGTATGTTGCACGGTGAGGCAATCCGGCTCATCTCGCAACCGGAGCAGAGCCATGAAGGATTCACCCGAGAAGATCTCACCGCTGCGTCGTCGCATGATCGAAGACATGCGGATGCGTAAGCTCTCCACCAAGACTCAAGACACCTACGTTCGTGCCGTGCGGCACTTCGCCGGATACTTGGGCCGCTCACCCGATAAGGCCACGGACGAGGACTTGCGCCGTTACCAGCTTCACTGCGTGGATCGAGGCGTCTCGCCGATCACGCTCAACGCGACGATCACAGGATTGAAGTTTTTCTTCGAGGTGACGCTGAAGCGTCCCGAGTTGATGGGCAAGATGCGCCACCTGCGTGTGGCCCGGACGCTCCCAGTGGTTTTGAGCCGCGAGGAAGCGAGCCGCTTGATCGAGAGCGCGAGCACCCTCAAGCATCGCACCGCCCTCTCGGTGGCGTATGGTGCCGGGCTTCGGGTGAGCGAAGTGTGCGCTTTGAAGGTCGGCGACATCGACAGTGAGCGGATGCTCCTTCGGATCGAGAAGGGCAAGGGGCAAAAGGACCGCTACGCGCTGCTCCCCCCGATCCTGCTCGAGCGGCTGCGCACCTGGTGGCGCTACGCGCGGGCCGAGGGCAAGGTCCTGCCCGGCGGGTATCTCTTCCCGGGCCTCGATCCGATGGACTCGCTTTCCACCCGGCAACTGAACCGCGCGGTGCACGAGGCGGCACGAGCTGCGCACATCGATAAACGCGTCACGATGCACACGCTGAGGCATTCGTTTGCAACTCACCTGCTCGAGCAGGGAGAGAACATCCGCACCATCCAGGTGCTACTTGGACACAAGAAGCTCGAGACCACCGCGCTCTACACCCAGGTGGCCACCGAGACCTTGCGCAAGGTCTTAAGTCCTCTGGAGCCGGCCCAACCCGCGTAAGGCACTTTGGTGCCGAGCCTGGAGGTCGCGGATATCTTCCGCGCCCACGGGCCGACGTGGCGGCACACGGAGCGGGGGCACTTCAGCCTCGGCCAGTTGAAGGTCATGTCGGCCATCGAACAGTGCCGCAGCGCCGCTCTGGGCGGCCATGCGCTGCGCTGCCAGCTCTTGCGCGCAACCGCAGATCGCCTACTGAGAGCGGTCAGTTAAGTTGATGGGCTGATTTTCACGATCGGTGATGGGCCATCGACGATCGTGACCCCGGCGTCGGTGCCGCGGTCATTGCCGCCGGCCTCAGAACGGCGGATCCTTGAGCGGTAGGTCTGGTGGCGGACCGTGGTTGGCCTCGCGCTCATCGAGTGCGTGGTACCAACGATGCATTTGAGCGAAGTAATGATTTTGGAACCGGTGGTAGAACGCCTCAAGGAACTGGTCGATGGCGACCACCGCCTCGTCAGGCATGTTAGGGAAGATGAACGGATCGGTTTCCGCGCTCATGCCAGCGCACCCCGGACGCGACGCGGGGTTTGAGTTTCCGGCGGCGCAAAGACCTGCAGATACAGTTTTTCATCGAGTTCGGTGATCTCCCGCTGCGCCGCGGTCATGAGAAGTTCGGCAGCCATGCCGATGAAGATGCGGTAGTTGCCGGCGGCGTGGTCGCATAGTGTATTTCGCAGCTGCTTGGTCATGAGGCTGGCATTGCCGGCGGTGGTGAGCAGATGTTCGAGGCAGGCGAGGAGTTCCTCGCGAGTGGCGACGCCGGTGGCGAGTCGGGTTCGGATCCGTGAGCCCAAGGGGATCAGCTCCTCGCGCCGCAGTTTGTCGAGGAGCCGCGCGTCGCCCGACAACACGACGCAGAGCAGGGATTGCGAGTCAAAGCGCGCGCTCGCGAGGAGGCGAAGTTCGCTCAAGACCATCGGTGTCATCTCCTGCGCCTCATCGACCAGGACGACGGGCCGGCGGCTGGCTGAGCCGAGATGATCGAGCCAGCGCGCACGCAGCGCCTTAAATCCGCCCCAGCGGTTGCTGACGCGGATGGAGATGGAGAAGATATCGCCGAGTTCGCGATAGAAGTCGCTCAAGTTGCTCTGCGGATGGTGGATGACACCGACCGAGAGGTCTGCCAGGCGCGCGAGGCGTTCGGCGAGCAGGCGCATGACGACGCTTTTTCCGGAACCGGGTTCGCCGTGGATCAAGGCGAAGCCGCCCTCGCGCAGGTGCGCCTGTTCGATGCGCCAACAGAAGTTCTCGACCTTCGCCGGCACATACAGCGCCTCGGTCGGCACTTCGGGAGTGAATGGGTTCCATTTGAGGCCATACAGGGCCAGGAGCTTCTGGTTCATGCGCAGTCGTCCTTCTCGGTGGGTAAATAGGCGGGCGGTAAGCCGGTGGCGGCGTAATCGGCGATCATCTTCTTCAGGAGTGGCGCGATGCCGGTGGCTGGCATCGCGCTCGTGTCGATCGCCGTCGGATCCACCCGCCGGCGCAGCGCATCGGCGTTGGCGGCCTTATCGAGTGGTCGCACCGGGCACAAGATATGGCCCGAGCGGGCATCGATCAGATCGACGCGGCTGAAGTCCCAGCGGGCGTAGCGCAGATGGATCTCATCGACTCGTCGATAGCGGGACGGGATCTCGAAGCGCTGACCATCGAGACTCACCGTGCCGTCGGAACGGCGTTGCTTGCGCTTGACCTCGATGCGGAACGCGTCGCGCAACTCGTCGCTCCCGGGACACTCGCGCCCCACGTTGGGGCCGGCGAGGTAGCGCTGCATGGGCGTTTGCTTAAGTTCACTGTGCTCGGTGCGATGATATTCCTGGGTCACCCAGGCCTGAGTGGCAAGGTTCAGCTGCTCGAGGGTGAGACTGATCTCCCCTTCGAGCATGGCGAGGAGGCGTCCCTCAACGCGGCCCCAGATATTTTCCTGCTTACCGTTGACGTGCGGCGAGTACGGCAAGGTGGGCAGATGCAAAATACCCAAGTGATGGAGCCCCGCGGTGAACTCCCCGGAGATCATCGCCGAGCCCCGATCGGTCATGAGCGAGCGCGGAAGCCCCACCTTCTGCAACGCCTGGCACAGCCCGTGGACGAGCTCCTCGGTGCCCTCGCTCGTGTACCACTGGGCATGGCACAGGAACCGCGACCGGTCGTCGATGAAGCCGACCAGAAGCGGCTTCACGTACTCCCCGCCCCGAGTCAGGACCTTGCGTGAGCCATGATGGAAGTCAAGATGCATGAGCTGCAGCACGTGCTCGACTTCGTAGCTGCGAACCTCGCGTTGCTCGAGCCGATCGCGGGCGGCCACGGCGCCCGCGCTCGCCCGACGCAGCGGACGCTGGCGCAGCATCCCCTGCGCTTTGAGGTAGCGACGCACGCTCGGATAGGACGGGCACCTTGTGCCCGCGATGCTAAGCGTCACGCGCAGGTTGTCGTAGTGCAGCTGGGCGGTCCAGCCCGGATGCTCTCGGTACTGCGCGGTGAGTGCCTGCACAGCTTGCGCCGACAGACTCGGGAAGCGGCCGATGTCGTGTCGCACTTGATTGCGCAGCGCCTGCACCGGATCGCCGGCCCTCTTGGCCGCGTAATACCAACGCTCCAGCGTCGAGCAGCCAAAGCGGACCTCGAGTCCGGTGAACGGATGGCGCCAGCCCTTGGCGGCCAATACGGTCAACGCTTCGTGCAACTCGCCGGCCGACGGCGGTGCCGCCAAGAGCGGTCCTATGATCGCGAAGCGCAGCCGCGCCCACCGATCCCGCTGCGGTAGATCGTACTCCTCGCTCACCCTCGCTCCCTTATCTGACGCCATCCTCGGCATCCCCGATGGGAACGAAGGCTACAGCCGCTTCGGACACCGACTATCGGCATCCTCTGCGGGTGCGGCTCGACCTTCGGATTACTTGGTCGTGGTGCGCGTGCTCAACGGCGCGATGAAGCGCAGCATCTGCATCAGCCGATCCGGCATATCGCCGGCATCGAAGCGTTCCAGCAGGCTTGGCGGCAGATGCGTGATCGTCACCGGCGGCATGAACCGTTCACGCACCGATTGCCAAAATGGACTGCGCGGAAAATCCTCTTGCCACCAGGTTCGCCACCGCCGCAACGTGCGCGTCGGGATACCGAACATATCGCTCAGCGCCTGGCCCGACGCACCGCCCGGCGGCGAAGCCAGCATCAACACCACCGCCAGATACACGCGGCGGCCGGCAAACCGTACCGACGGCGAGGTCGAACGCGCATCGCACCGTCCGCACGTGAAGCTCAGGCGCCGCGAATAACCCTCCCGCACGGCGACAGGACAGCCACGAGGCTTGCGCGGGTAGTCGGCCACGTGCAACGCACCCTCGCAGCCGGAGCAACGCCCCAGGCGGGTCGCTGCAGCAAACTCTGCATCAATGCGGGTCAGAAAATGAAAAAAGGCGGGATCTTGCAGTACGTGGCACACTTCGATTGTCTCCTGGCTTGGTAACCGGAGACTCCCCGGAGGGGATCTTTTAATCAAGATCCCTGATGGGGATCCCACTCAAACCATCACGAAACTTGACCGACTCAGACCGATTCGCCATCAAGAATGTTGGCCATGCTCAGCCTACAACTCCTGCCGCAACCGACACTGCCCGAAGTGCCAAGCGAGCGCCGCCAAGCGCTGGCTCGAGGCGCGCCAGGCGGATCTCTTGCCCGTGGAGTACTACCACGTGGTCTTTACCTTGCCGGCACCGATCAGTGCCATCGCCTACACCAACAAGGAGCTCATCTAGGGGTTGCTATTCGATATCGCCGCCGAGACGCTGCGCACGATCGGCGCCGATCCGAAGCACTTGGGTGCTCGGATCGGCACCACTCTGGTGCTGCATACCTGGGGCTCGGCGCTGACTCATCATCCGCACGTGCACGGCATCGTACCGGGCGGCGGGCTCGCGCCCGACACCGACCGCTGGGTGCCGTGCAAGCCGGGGTTCTTCCTCTCGGTGCGAGTCCTGTCGCGCCTGTTTCGGCGCCGCTTCCTCGAAGAACTGCAGAACCTACATCGTGACGGACAACTTAAGTTCTTTGGCAAACACATCGATTTGGCCGACGCCGATGCGTTTGCCGACTGGCTCGCACCGCTCCGCCAGTGCGAGTGGGTGGTCTACGCCAAACGCCCGTTCTCGGGACCCGAGCAGGTGCTCGCCTACCTCTCGCGTTACACCCATCGAGTGGCGATCTCCAACTCACGACTCGTGGCACTCGATGACCGAGGCGTTACCTTCCGCTGGAAGGACTACCGCGCCCAGGGCCGCACGCGCTACAAATTCATGACCTTAGCCACCGAGGAGTTCATGCGCCGCTTCCTGCTGCACGTGCTGCCCTCGGGCTTTCATCGCATCCGCCACTATGGACTGCTCGCCAACGGCAATCGCAAGAACCACATCGCCACCGCTCGAGAACTACTGCATCAACCGCCACCCGAGCCTCCCGCTCATCCCACCGATCACGACGCCGGACACGGCTCCGCGCGGCCCACCTTCGTGTGCCGGCATTGCGGGGCACCGATGATCGTCATCGAGACGTTTACTCGCGCGCAGCCTATCCGCGGACCCCCATGCTCACCGTGACTGCCCACCCTTCATCGCGCACTTCATCGTCGGCACTTCCTCGCGCAGTACCGATGCGAACGCCCATTGCCTTGCCGCGACAAACCTACCAGGTCGGCACGCATCGACGACACCACACAAGCTCGTTCTCTCATCTCCTCCTCCAGCACCGAATCGTCGCGCTCGAGCTCGCGCCGCGGGCCGTCGTCTCATATGGCGATGCGACCTCTCAAATCCCCATAGCGCGCCGCCACCGCTGACCTCATCAGCACGTCCCCGCGGTTTCTTCCCTCGAGGATTGCCCAACCCCTGCCCATCAGCCTCGACGAGCTCGGATAGTTGCGCGCACGCGGGCAGGAGTCGGACAATCCTTAACGATAGTTCGCAGTGGCCGTCATCACTAAGGCCACGGACTCCACCCGGCCACCTGCGCACCTCCACGTTGAATGGATGCCGGCCGGTGAGGGGACGTTGACTCGGGCGCCCACACCGCTAAAGTAAGTCATGCCCTAACCGACAGCCGTAGTACGCGGAAGCAGCAGTGAATGGCTCGAGACATCATCTTCACCACCAAAGCTGCAAAGCCA
>CAVWME010000001.1:0-68234 GCA_963755935.1 uncultured Gammaproteobacteria bacterium | reverse complement strand
GCCAGAGTTTTTGTCCCGTAATGTTGAGCACCAATTTGCCGGGACAGTCCTCGGGCAGCCATCCTTTTTTATCGCCACCCCAAACATAGAACCTTGCGAGCTTCATAAGCTTTCGGGTTAGCCACGCGGGTGTTGCCTCTACCGATACGAGTTGCGCAGCGGCGCGCTTGACTCCTCGAGCATCCGTTGTGATGCCGTCTTGGGTCTTGACGTTCGGGAGCTCGGCTGCACGGCCCAGGCGCACGAGGCCGCCACCACGCGAGTAAACGTGCTGTCCTTCCCCGAGCGTTCTTTCACAGAGCTCGGCGTAAATGTCGAGCTGTCCGCCCTCGAGATAGATGTTAATTCGCCCGTCCAGATCGGGCGCCGGTGTCGGTGCAGCGGTCGGCGGAGGCGCAGCGTTCCCAGGAGCAGCGGCGGGTGCGTCCCGGCGCGGCTTCCACTTTTTCGGCAGCGCGCAGGCTTTCAAGATCGTGGCGCGGAGGTAGTCTTCGCGGTTCCACTTCTCCCGGCGGAGCTTGCAATCCGGATGCTCGAGCGCGACCCGTTCCATCGCTTCGCAGTTGTTGCCGAGGACAAAAGCGAGACCGTTAAACATCGACTGATCCGCGCTCGAGGCGTCGTAGTCTTTACCGTCATTGCCCGGCCATGTCTTGCTAAGCACTTCCATGTTGCAATTCCAGCAGTCGGCGAAGGTCGCTTTGCCGTTGCCGAGCTTGGCGCCCATAGAGCGCATCTTGAGCGCCTGCGCGATGCGTTCGTCGACGGTGCCCACGATGGTGCAGGCCGGATCATATTCGGTCGTCCATCCTGCAGCGGGGCCTGCAGCGACGTCGGGCGCGAAATACTCTTGTACCGTCGCGGGTAGCAACGCCGAGCAGTCGGCCCGCGTGTTGCCGAGCTCCGCGCCTTCGAGCGGGTTGCCGGTCAACGCGATGTAACGGGCCTTGGAGTACAGCTCGAAATGCAACTTCGTGTTTTTGCAGACGTGCTCGGGTGCCGGCCCTGCGTAGCTTCCTATGATGTGAACACCACGGCCCGACATGCTGCGCTCGATGTATGCGCCGAGCCCGCGGTATTGCTGCACGATGGTGTGCGCCGGCTGCGTCAGGATACCGGCCGGCGTTATGCAGCCGTCGAGGTCGATGGCGAACAGCTGCGAGCCTTCAGTGATCACGATGCCGACGCCGAACCCGTCGCCGAGCGATGCTTGATAGCTCATCGCGTAAGGCAATATCAGGTGCGTCGCCGGATCTTGCGCATTCGAGTTTGCGGCAGGTGCCGAGGGATCAGCGTGCAGCGGGTTTACTGGCGTCTTATCGGCCTTCCGGTAGACGATGAAGTGGCGTTGATCACCGAACGCTGCGGCTAATGACTTGCTCATGGCGTCACCTCGAGCTCCAAAACGTAACCGCGCTCTTTATATGGTGACGACGGGTCATGGCAATGCGCCCACCGGTGCCCGATGCAGCACGACCCGTGATAATGAACGACCGGTTTGCCTCTGTAGCGGCAATATGGGCAGGTAAAGTAAACCTGAGTGCCGCTCTTAGTTAGCCGACATTTGATGATTGGCGGAGGCGGTCGGACATCCGGCCTCGGCGGAGTGGTGCTACTCATGGCGTCACCTGCTCGCAGTGATAGACGTGATAATCGATGCCGGGATTGAGTCCGCGCAGGCGATCCGCTTCGGCCTGGGCGCCCTCGAGCGTTGCATGTCGGTATCTCGGCGGCTTGGTCTTCGCCGGTGCCCACACCAGATAGAAGACCTCGAGCGGCACGGCGCGAGACTCCTCACGGCGCGCAATCGCTGCGGCTTGATCTGCAAGGATGGTGGGCCGCGCCGCGGCGGGCGGGGTCGTCGCTGGCTTCGGCCACTTGAGTGTGATCTTGGTGCGCTGTAGGCTATTCACGGTCAAACCTCGAATTTAGCGCCGCTTGGGTATCGTTCCCCTGGCGGCGTTTTCGTGTGGGGATTGCTTCAGGCGGCGATGGATTCGCCAGCAAGCAGGCGCCGGATATCGGCCACCTTCCAGCGCAGTCGATTGCCGACGCGGGCCGCCTTGATGGGGCCGCCCTCGCAGCTCCAACGGCGCAACGCCTGAGGAGCGAGCCCGAGCATCAAGGCCGCCTCATCAGTTTCCAGATCCGGCTCGATGCCATGCCGGGCGAGCAGCGCATCGCGCGCGGCCTTTCGCTTCGCTTTGTCGTCAGTTGCAGTCGTCATGATCTATTCCTTTTCAGCACGCGGAATTGCGCGCCGTTGGGAACAGTTTTAGCGAAACGGGTGCGTCAAAGGAAAAGGGTTAATTGCCAGAAAATCGGCGAATTAATCCCTTTGAGGTCGGCGCGCGCGATTGGCGCGGAGAACCTACACCATGCCTACATGGATTTTTGCTGCGGTGCGAAATTGGCCTGGAAGTGGCGCGCCCGACTGGATTCGAACCAGTGACCTTCGGCTTCGGAGGCCGACACTCTATCCAGCTGAGCTACGGGCGCGTGCTTGGGGGAGGCGATACTACCCGCCGCTGCTCCGCGGCGTCCAGCACTCGGGAGCTATTTCGGATAGAGCACCAGCTGCGTGCAGCGGAACAGGGCGATGCTGCGGGCGGTCTGCTTGTGGGTCACCACGGCGTCCCAGACCTGGGTGGTCTTGCCGAGATGCACCGGCGTGGCGCGGCTCATGATCGTGCCGTCGCGCGCCGTGCCGAGGTGATTGGATTTTAGCTCGATGGTGGTGAAGCCCGTGGCGCCATCCGGAAGGTTTGCGAAGCAGCCATAGCCGCACGTCGTGTCGGCCAGAGTGACGACGGTGCCTGCGTGCAGGAAGCCGTTCGGCGCCATGTGAATTTCCCTGATCTCGATTTCCGCACACAGCGCGCGGGGCTCGCTCTCGGTAAACACGATGCCCAAGTAGGCGGGCAATTTTCCTTTGCCGCGTTCGTTGAACGCGACGAGACTCGGCATCATGAGCGATCGCCCTCCTCGATGTCATCGAAAAATTCCACCTCGCCCGTGTCGAGCGAATACTCCGCACCGACCACCAACAGGCCATCGTTCTGGATCAAGTGCTCAATGATGTCGGAGCCGTGCCGCAGGTTTCTCACCGAGGCGCGAATGTTGGCGCGCACCGCCTGACGCATCAACGCGGGAAGATCGTCCTTGAGTTGCGTGGTCAGCAAGCTCTCCACCGATGGCCGAACCAGATCGACGATGGAGCGCACGTTGCGGGATTGATTTTCCTTGGGGCTCTTGAGTTGCTGAAGCGTGGTCTCGACGGCGCCGCAATTCGAATGGCCGAGCACGACCACAAGGCGTGTGCCGAACCTGTCCGCGGCAAACTCGATGCTGCCGATTTGCGAGGGCGCGACGATGTTGCCCGCGACGCGAATCACGAATAGATCGCCGAGGCCCTGATCGAACACAATCTCGACCGGCACTCTCGAGTCGGAGCAGCCGAGGATGGCGGCGAAGGGAGCCTGGCCGGCGGCTAGCTCGATGCGGCGTGCATGGAGCGACTCGGGGTTTCGAAGATCGGCGACGAAGCGGCGGTTTCCTTCTCGCAGCAGCGCGAGGGCCTCCCGGGCCGGTACCATGCGGGACTAGGGCGTGCGGCCGGGAGTCGGGCCGCCTCGCAAAATGCGCGCCGGCAAAAGCAGCACGGCCTTAAGGAAGGCGATGAGTGCTTCGACGACCACGGCCACGATGCGAAAGGGCAGCGACAGCAGCCACAAAAACGGCAACAGAATGATCCCCGCCAGAGCGAGCGGCCAGCACAGCACGAACAAGAGGCACCATGCGACGATCAGCAACAGCGTTTTCATGCGAGCATCTCCGTCATGGCGAATCGGAAAGAAAGACTCTAGGAGCAGGAGCCGGCCCGTATGTTACTGCGTTTGCTCGCGTCGGGCACGCACCCGTTCGCGGCGCTCGAGGCTCGCCGCCGACCAGATTTGCGCTGACTGGTAGTATTCGGGCACGGCCGGAACGTGCGGCGGCAGTATCACCCAGGGCTGCTTGGAAGCGGTGAAGATGTGCACGTCCGGCGGCAGCCGATCGGGCTCGTCCAGCGTGCCGACGCGCACGAAGTGGATGGCATCGCCCGCGCCCGCGTAATTGCTCCACACGGCGACACGGCAGCGCGGACAGCGGGAAATCCGCTGCCCCTTGCCGCTTGCGCTCGGCGTCGTCACGACCTCGACGTCGCCTGCGAGAAGCTTCACCCGGTCCGCCTCGATCATCGCATTCAACGCGAATGCCGTGCCGGTCTCGCGCTGGCACCAGCGGCAATGACAACAGTGCACGATCAGCGGCGGCCCGGACATCTGGTAGCGTACCAAACGACAGGTGCATCCCCCTTCGGCGGCTTCTGCGGTGCTCACAAGTTCCTCCCGAACAACGGTCGCTTTCCGGGATTTTAATGCATTCGTTGCTCGGTTGCGTCATTCGACCGGGCGGCGGCACAAAGCCCTCCCGAGAACGCGAGCCACCAGAGAATCGCAACCCAGGCGCTGCCGCCCAGCGGGTATTGCCGCATCAAAATGAGCGCCGCAGACGCCGCGAACAAGCAGGCAGACGCAATCGTGACGAGCGGCCCCGTCGCGAGAGGATAGCGCAGCAAGCAGCGCAACAGCGCGCCGTAACCGAGTGCGCCGGCGAAGGCGCTCACCGCAACCACGAGCAACGCCGCCGCCGCGATACCGCTGCGGGCAAGGAGCGGCGCCACCAGTAAACCCAGACGAGCGAGCGAGCCGCTGAGGAGTGAGGCGGCCGCCACGAACACGAGCGCCTGCCGGCGGCCCGGCTGGGGGCGCAAACAAATGGCCACGGCGGCGGCGTGTAGCGCGCCGTAGCAAGCAAACGCGAGGGCGATCGGGGCCGGGGCGCTGACACATCTCGCCGCGATAATTCCGAGGATCGCCGCCGCGAGGAGCCCGGCAAGACGCCGACAGCGTAGCGGTGGCTCGGCGTCCGGTACCTGCGTTAGCATCCGTGCTCACGCCTGAGGAGAATCCCTTGCTCGAGCTGAGACCGAGTTGCGAGTGCTGCGATGTCCCACTGCCGCCCGCTTCTACCGAAGCCCGGATCTGTTCCTTCGAATGCACGTTTTGCGCGAACTGCGCCGACCGACGGCTCGGCGGCAAATGCCCGAACTGCGATGGCGAGCTGGTCGTGCGGCCGCGACGTCCGGAGTCGGCGCTCACCCGCCATCCGGCCTCCACGCACCGTGTGCACAATCCCGCCGGCTGCGCCCCCTCGCCGCACGCGCGCTAGTCCGCCGACGGAGTCTCGCCGCCGAGGATGCGGTGAAATCGCGCGCGCTCGATATTTCCGCCGCTGAGCACCACTGCCACTGTCTTGCCCGCCATCCGCGCGCGTTCCTCGAGCAGTGCAGCGAGCGGCGCGGCGCCCGCGCCCTCCGCGACCTGGTGGGTGTCGTCGTAGTAGATGCGTATCGCCTCTGCGATCGCATCTTCGCTCACCTCCACCAGGCGCGCCGCCCCGCGGCAAAGGGTCGCGATGGCGTCGGCATGCGGCTCGCGGGTGGCGAGTCCGTCGGCGAAGGTCTTGGCGGATGGCGCAGCGATTGCGCGTCCGGCGGCGAACGACAGAGCCGTTGCCGGCGCGCGGGCGGCGCCCACGGCGATGATTTCGGTAAACAGCCCGAGCAGATCGCGAACCGCGATGAGCCCGCTGATACCCGATCCCATGCCGACGCCTACGTACACGGCGTCGAGCGGACCCGAGCGCAGCAACTCCCACGCATAGGTGGCAACGCCGAGGACGAGATCGCGATGAAAGGAGGGAACGAAATGCAGTCCCTCCTGCTCCGCGACGCGATGAGCCTCGTGCTTCGCCTCGTCGAAGTCGCGGCCGAACTCGACCAACTTGCCGCCGAATGATGCAATCGCGGAATTCTGATCCGGTGAGTTGCCGCGTGGCACGTAGATGGTCGCCTCCACACCCGCGCGCGCCGCGGCGAAGGCGATGGATTGACCGTGATTGCCGCGGGTTGCCGTGACGACTCCGCGCACGTGGAGATCGGAGCGACGCAACCCGTCGAGATAGACGAGGCCGCCCCGGACCTTGAATGCGCCGGTGGGCGTGTGATTCTCATGCTTGACCCAGACGGTGCACCCGGCGCGACGCGAGAGCTTCGGCCACGGATACTGCGGCGTCGGCGGGACGACGGCGTGCACCAGCGCGATGGCGCGCTCGAGCTCGGCTGCGTCGAAAGCGATCGTAGAGGACTGCACGCTTGGGAGCTCCCGGACGAGGACCCGCCATGATGCGCCAATTCGCACAGCGGACGAAAGCAGAAGTCCGGGCGGCTATTCCGCGATCCCCGCGGTGCAGCTATACTTCCCGCCTTCTTTTTCAATGGGTTTTCAGCCGCCGTGTCCCAGCCCGAATCCTCCGATACCCATTTCTTCAATTCTTTCAGTGTGGTCCTCGGGATCTTGATCGCCTTCACCATCTGCCTGTTCGCCTTTGCGCGCGGGCTCGGCCGCGACTACCAATTGCGCGACGTGCGCGACGATCCTCTTCTGAAGCAGCAAATCGCGCAGAACACGGCGCCGTTCGCCCGCGAGGCGATCGCCGGGCAGGACAACAGCGCGCTCGCCATCACTCCGACAGCCGCGGGCGGCGCATCGGGCTCGGCGGCGGCCATCCCCGCCACCGGCGAAGATGCTTTCAAGCAAGTGTGCTCCGCCTGTCACGGCACGGGTCTCAACGGCGCACCCAAGGCCGGCGACAAGGCGGCCTGGGCGCCGCGCATCGCGCAAGGCAAGGACACACTGTACAAGGATGCAATTTCCGGCAAAGGCCTGATGCCACCCAAGGGGGGCACCACCTGGCCGGACGCCACGATTCGCATGACCGTCGACTACATGGTTTCACTCGCCAAGTAGGCTTCCTCGTCCCTGGCGGTCTTGCCGAGACGCGCGATCCAGCGCTCGCAGTCCAATCGCTTCGGATACATCGCTGCGTCGAATGTGCGGCTCCGCCGCGAGGTCCGCCGCGGTGCGGGCGAGCTTGAGCACGCGATGGTAGGCACGCGCCGACAGGCCGAGGCGGTCGATCGCGGCCGCCACGAGCGCGCGCGATTCGCGATCGAGGCGGCAGACACTGCCGATTTCCGCCGCGCCAAGACGCGCGTTGAGCATGCCCTGGCGCCTCATTTGCGCGCACCGGGCCGCGGCGACCCGCGCGGCAATCGCGACGGAGCTCTCGGTCCTCGGGCGCGAGGGCTCACGGTCCGGATCGTTCCCGGCCATCAGGTGCGCGACGGGCACCGCCGCAAGCTCGACGTGCATGTCGATGCGATCGATCAGGGGCCCCGAAATGCGCCGCCGATACTGCGCCAGTTGCCCCGGTGTGCAACGACAGCGTCCGCTGCTCTCGCCCGCATACCCGCAGGGACAGGGATTCATCGCCGCAATCAGCTGAAACCCGGCCGGATATTCACAGGTGCGACGCGCTCGCCCCACCACGACCACGCCGCTCTCCAGGGGCTCGCGCAGAGCCTCGAGAACGTTGCGCGAGAACTCCGGCAGCTCGTCGAGAAACAGCACGCCGTGATGCGCCAGCGATAGCTCGCCGGGCCGGCAGGAGCTGCCGCCGGTGAAGGCAGCGATCGAGGCCGTGTGCTGTGGACTGCGAAACGGCCGTTCGATGCGCGGACCCGGCCGTTGACCGGCGGCCGAGGCGAGGCTCGCGACCTCGAGCGCATCGTGTTCATCGAGCGGCGGCAGCAGCCCCGGCAGACACTGCGCGAGCAACGTCTTGCCGGCGCCAGGGGGACCGATCATGAGCATCGCGTGGCCGCCTGCGGCCGCAACTTCGAGCGCACGCTTGGCTGCGAATTGGCCGCTTACGTGCGCGATGTCGAGTCGGGGCACGGCTCCGGCATGTGCGATCGCGCCGGCGCCGCGCAGAGGGGCGACGCCGCGCAACGCCTCGCACACCTCGCGCAGATGCCGCGCTAGTTTCACCTGTGGCCCCGCGACCCAGCTCGCCTCCCAATCGTTCGCAGCGGGCACGATGAGCTCGTGCGTCGTGCGGGCGCCGGCGATGAGCGCCGGCAGGAGCTGATTCGTGCAACGCAGCTCCCCGCTCAGTGCCAGCTCGCCGTAGAGCTCGCGGCCGCACGCCGCGCGCCGCGGAAGCTGTCCGCTGGCCTCGAGGATGCCAATCGCAATGGGTAGATCGAAGCGGCCGCCCGCCTTCGGCAGATCGGCGGGAGACAGGTTCACCGTGATGCGCCCGCTCGGAAATTCGTAGCCCGAAGTCAGGATCGCCGAGCGCACCCGCTCGCGACTCTCGCGCACCACGGCCTCGGGGAGTCCCACAAGCGCGAACGCAGGCAGTCCGCTGCCCAGGTGTACCTCGACTCGCACCAGCGGCGCGGCAAGTCCCACGGGCGCGCGGCTTACGACCGTACTCATGCCGCCCGTCACCCTGTGCTCCGTGGGCGATCAGGGGCCGCCGATCTTGGTCTCGAGGTCCTTGAGCCGCTGTTCCATCGTAGCGAGCGCACTCTGCGTGCGCTTGAGCAGAGCCGCCTGCACGTCGAACTCGGTCCGGGTCACGAGGTCGAGCTTCGCGAGCTGCGCCTGCAGGACGGCCTTGAAGTTCGCCTCGAGATCGCGGCCCATGCCGCGCAGGGATTCGGGTACGGCCTCGGCAAGCTTGCGCGCCAGATCGTCAAGACCGGTGGAACCTATGAAGCTCATTTCATACCTCCGAAGCGGTGGCCGCCCCTCGATAACGCACCAGCAGCGCGCACGCGCGCCAAAGGGATGCATCGGTCCAGTCGCGCGGCTCGCAACTCCTTGATGTGGCGACTTCCTGCACCTGGCATGGAAGCTGCATTCATTGAAAGCAATAGTACGCGGAACTCGACTGGGGGTCGCCCGATTAACCGCCGTATGCGGGGATAAACGGATGAAGCTGATCACTGCCGTCATCAAGCCGTTCAAATTGGACGAGGTGCGACAGGCGGTGGCCGACATCGGTATCCAGGGGGTGACGGTCACCGAGGTGCAAGGTTACGGACAGCAGCTGGGCCATGTGGAGCTGTATCGGGCAACGGAGCGGCGGGTGGATTTCCTGCCCACGACCAAAGTGGAGCTCGCGGTGGATGATTCAATTGCGGAACAGGTGCTGGAGGCAGTGTGTAACGTGGCTAGGACAGGCAAAGCCGGCGACGGCAAGGTTTGGATAGTCGAGCTGGAGCAGGCCTTGCGCGTGCGCACGGGCGAGACCGGTCCGGACGCCATCTAAGCTCCCACAGCCGCCATCGACTTACGGTTTCTCTCGAGCAGAATTCGGACGATTTAGGAGCATCTCGCGCCGGCAAGCCAGCCAACTCCCCCGTCGGTGCGATATCCCGCCGGCGCGGGTTCCTCACAAGGAGCCCGCGCCGTATTTTTTTGAGACATGGTCGGCGCGCGGATGCCGCGCGTTATACATTACAAAAACACCAGGGATGCCGTGCTGCACTGCAAAATAACCAAGTGCAACCTGCGCCGGGAGTCGTCATGCTTGAGCCCACCATAGGAGTTTCTGTGCCATGAAAATGGTCGTAGCCATCATCAAGCCGTTCAAGCTCGACGACGTGCGCGCCGCCCTTGCGGAAGTGGGGATACAAGGCATTACCGTGACGGAGGTCAAGGGTTTTGGCCGGCAAAAAGGTCACACTGAGCTCTATCGTGGGGCTGAATATGTGGTGGACTTCCTACCCAAGGTGAAGCTCGAGCTGGCCGTCGATGACGATCAAGTCGAGCGGGTGGTAGAGGCCATCATCGAAGCAGCGCGCACGGGGAAGATCGGTGACGGTAAGATATTCGTCTCGGAACTGGGTCAAGCGGTGCGCATCCGCACGGGAGAAGTCGGTTCGCGCGCGCTGTAGCTGTTAAGCGAGGAAGGCTTTCGATGAAACGCGTTATCTTCTGCGCGGTATTGCTGACATGGTCGACTCTCGCATCGGCCGTGGTTTACAAGTGGGTCGATGCGCAAGGCAAGACCCAGTATGGCGATCGTCCCCCGGACGGCGTGCACGCCGAGGTGGTCGAGGGCTTGGGGCGTGACTCGCGTCCCGCAGCCGCACCGCCGCCCGCAGCCAAAGCGCCAACCGCTGCGGTGCCGTCCGACGTCAAGAAAGCGGTCCAGAACGATGTTTCCGCGGCCCACGAGAAGCAATGCACGGACGCGCAAGAGCGCTACAAGAAGCTGATCGAAGGTCGCCATATCTACAAGACAGGCGACAATGGCGAGCGCGTCTACTTGAGCTCGCAGGAAATCGACGAAGAACGGGTCAACGCGAAGAAAGACATCGACGATGTCTGCAACAGTTCGAGCTGATCGCCTTTAGCATCGCCCGCATCGCCGATCGATTGCCGGGACTCTCGCCCCACTAGAACCCGCGCGCCCGCCCGCTGCTGCGCGCCCGCTGCTGCCCGCGCTGCTGCGCGCCGGCCGATTTTGCCGACCCGGGCGCAAAGCCTTAGGCTAGGCGCAGCCGTTCACTTCGAGGATCACGTGCTATGCAAATCGGCTTCGTCGGATTGGGCGCGATGGGCAGCCATATGGCGCGCAATCTTGCCCAAGCGGGCCTGCTCAGGGGAGTGTGGAATCGAACGACCGAGAAGGCGGCGGCGCTCGCGGCGGAGCTCAAGTGTCACGCCTTCGTCGATCTCGCCGAGCTGGCTGCGAACAGCGAGGCGGTGGTGATTTGCGTATCGGCCGATGAGGACGTGCGCTCGGTGGTCGCCGGGCTCGAACCGTCCTTGAGCCCGCGCATGATCGTCATGGATTGCTCGACAGTCGGCGCCGGCACCGCGCGCGACATGCACGAGCGGCTCGCGCCCTTAGGCGTCGGTTTTCTCGATTGCCCGGTGAGCGGTGGGGTCGAGGGTGCACGCGCCGGGAGCCTCGCGATCATGGTGGGGGGCGACGAGGAGGCCTGCACACGTGCCGTGCCTGTGCTCGAGAAGATGGGCAAGACCATCGCCTATATGGGTCCGAGCGGCGCCGGCCAGGCCACCAAGGCGACGAACCAGATCATGTGCGCAGGGATCATTCAAGCGGTGGGCGAGGCGATGGCGTTCGCCCACGCCGAGGGACTACCGCTCGAGCGCGTCATCGAGATCCTCGGCAAGGGCGCAGGCTCGAGCTGGTACTTCGTCAATCGAGCACCGTTCATGGCCAAGCAAAGCTATCCGGCGGGCTTCAAGGTCCGGCTGCACGCGAAGGATCTGCGCATCTGCCGCGAAATGGCGGCACAGCATGGGGCGCACCTGCCGATCGTCGACTCGACACTCAAAGAATACGCGGCGCTCGTGGTCGAGGGCTTCGGCGACGAGGACATCTCCGCCATCTATCGGCTGAAATCGAAACTCTTTCCCGACGCGAAACCGGCCACGCCATGAGCGCGACCGTGGCCGGCTCCGTGCTGCGGATTGCGACGCGCAAGAGCCCGCTGGCTTTGTGGCAGGCAGAGCACGTGGCGGCGCTTCTGCGCGGCGCGCACGCCGGGCTCGATGTCGAGCTTCTGCCGATGTCGACACAGGGCGATCGAATCCAGGACCGGAGCCTCGCGGCCATCGGCGGTAAGGGCTTGTTCATCAAGGAGCTCGAAGTTGCGCTTACGGAGGAACGCGCCGACATCGCGGTCCATTCCATGAAAGACGTGCCGGCAGAGATGCCGCCGGGCTTCGTGATCGCGGCGTTTCTCGCGCGTGCCGATCCGCGCGACGCACTGCTCTGCCGCCGCGGCAGCACCCTCGCCGACCTGCCCGCCGGCGCGCAACTCGGCACCTCGAGCCTGCGGCGCCGCGCGCAGATCCTGGCCGCACGGCCCGACCTTCGCATCGAGCCGCTGCGCGGCAATGTCGACACGCGCCTCGCGCGCCTCGAGAGCGGCCCGCTGGACGCCATCGTTCTCGCCTGTGCCGGCCTCGACCGCCTTGGGCACGCGTCGCGCATCACCACCCGACTCGCCGCCGAGGCGATGCTGCCGGCGGTAGGCCAGGGAGCGATCGGCATCGAGTGCCGGAGCGAGGATACGCGCACGCGCGCGCTCGTGGCTGCACTCGACGATACCGCCACGCACACCGCGCTGGCGGCGGAGCGCGCGTTTGCGCACACATTGGGCGGGAGCTGCCAATCACCGATCGCCGCCCTCGCCCGCATCGCGGAGGACCGTCTGACGCTTCAGGGGTTGGTCGCGGAGCCCGACGGATCGCGCCTGCTGCGCGACAGCGTGTCCGGTGACTGCGCTCGCGCCGAAACACTCGGCGCGGAGCTCGCGCGGCGCCTGCTCGAGTCGGGCGCCCGCGAATTGCTGGAGCGGCTGCGTAGCGCTTGATCGCATGCTCCCGCTGCACGGCATCGGCGTCCTCGTCACCAGACCACGACAGCAGGCGGCTGCGCTTTGCCGCCTGCTCGAAGCGCAGGGCGCGAGCGTCGAGCGGTTCGCCGCCGTCCAGATCGAGCCGATCGACGAGCGCCGCGAGTGGGCGGCACGGTTCGGCGAGCTCCAGCAATTCGGCCTCATCATCTTCACGAGCGCCAATGCAGTGAGATACGGCGCGGCGCTGCTCCAGCAACGCCGCGATCTGCCGCTGGCCGCCATCGGTCCGGCCACGGCCCGTGCGCTCAACCAGGCTGGCTACCGCGTGTCCGTGCAATCGCACGAGGGAGCGGACTCGGAGAGCCTGCTGCGCCATCCGAAGCTGAACGCCGTCGCCGGCGAGCGCGTGCTGCTCGTCAAGGGAATACAGGGTCGCGAGCTCTTGGAACAAGAGCTCGCGCGCCGCGGCGCCCTGGTCGCGCTGGCCGAAGTCTATCGGCGCGAATGTCCGCGGCCGAGCGCTGCCGAGATGAGCGCGCTCGAAGCACGCTTCGCGGCACGGGAAATCCACGCCGTCACGGCGACGAGTGTCGAGATTGCCGCGAATCTGCTGGCGCTTGCGACCCCCCGGCTGCGGCGCGCTTTCGACGCGGTGCACTGGGTGGTGCCGAGCGCGCGCGTGGCGCAGAGCCTGCGCGAAGGCGGCGTGAACGCGGCATCGCTGCTCGCTCGCTCGGCTGAGGATCAGGACCTGGTCTCTGCCCTCATCGACTGGCGCGCGGGCGAATCCGGCGCGTAATCGAAGGAGTCGAAGGAAATCGCGGACTCACTCACGCCGCGCGCCATGAACTCACGGCGCACGGCCTCGATCATTTGCGGCGGACCGCTCGCGTAGATCTCGTGATGCTCGAGTCCCCCCACCTCGGCGAGCACCGCCTCGTGCACGAATCCGCGTCGTCCTCTCCAGGCGGGCGATGCTTCAGATAGTACGGGCACGTACCTCAAGCGAGGATAGGACCGGGCCGCCTCTTCCAAGAAAGCGTGCGCGTACAGATCGCGCTCCGCGCGCACGCCCCAATAGAGCGACACCTGCCGAGGCAGACCCGTCTCGAGAACGTGGCGCAGGATGCTCTTGAGAGGCGCGAGACCGGTACCGCCCCCGACCAGCAGCAAGGGCGGCCCGGCGGCGCCCGGCGCAGCGGCGCCTGGCGCCTCGAGGCCGACGATCTCCCGATAGACGCTGTTCCCCAGGGGTCCTTCGAGATGCAGCACGGCGCCGCGCATCTCTTCGGCAAACACCTGCTCCGAGAATTCACCGCCGGGAGCGCGGCGTACGTGCAGCTCGAGCGGGCGCGCGTCATGCGGCGGCGAGGCGATGGAGAAGCTGCGCCGCCGGCCCTTGGACAGCAGCACATCGATATACTGCCCCGGTTTGAAATCGAATCTCTCGGCGGGCGGCAATCGTAGATAAACTCCCATCACATCGTGCGCGAGCCGCTCGACACGCTCGACCCGGCACGGCAGGCGCTTGATGCGCAGCGCGCCCGCGGCACCCGGCTCGAACGTCTCGAGGAGAAGATCGCGGCGAGCGTGCGCTCGACAGAGCAGCACGAGTCCGTCGGCGGTCTCGGCAGCCGACAGACCGAGCGGCCGGCCGTTCGGGTAGGCCACCTCGCCCTCGAGCAATCGCGCTCGACAAACGCCGCAGTTACCGCCCATGCACCGGCGCGGCACGTCGAGTCCCGCGCGCAGAGCCGCATCGAGCACCGTCTCGTCGGCGGTGGTCTCGAACGCTCGGGCAGATCTGAACAGCTTGACACGCAACGCCGGCTCCTCGGCGCCCATCCTATTATGCCCGCGCACGGCGCGCCGCTCCGCGTGGCGGCTCGCGGCGAGTGATGGCATCGGCTATGCTCGCCGCATGCGCATCGAGTTCGTGAAGATGCAGGGCCTGTCCAACGATTTTCTCGTCTTCGACGCTCCCGCGGGACTCGCCGGTCGACCGATCGACCCCGGCCGGATGGGTGCGCTGGCCGATCGGCACACCGGCGTCGGCTTCGATCAGGCACTCATGCTCGAAGCGCCGCGCGACCCGAACAATCGCGTGTTCTATCGGATCTTCAACGCCGACGGTGCCGAGGTGGAGCAATGCGGTAACGGCGCACGCTGTGTCGCCGCGCTGCTGTATGCGCGTGCTCCGCAACGGGGCCGCGAGCTCGTGATGGAGAGCCCAGCGGGGCCTGTGCATGCGTGCGTGCGGCCGGACGGATCGGTCTCGGTGGACATGGGGGAACCCGCATTCAGCCCGGCGTCGATCCCGCTCGATGCGCCGGCCGAACGGCCGAGTTACTCCCTCGAGGTCGGCGGGCAGAACCTCGAGTTCGGCGCGGTCTCGCTCGGCAACCCGCACGCGGTACTGCGCGTCGACGACGTCCAGACCGCGCCGGTCGCAGAGCTGGGGTACGCCATCGAGCACCATCCGCGCTTTCCGCGGCGGGCCAATGTGGGCTTCATGCAAGTCCTCGGAGCAGGACATATTGCATTGCGCGTGTTCGAGCGCGGCGTGGGCGAGACTCTTGCCTGCGGCACGGGTGCTTGCGCAGCCGTTGCGGTGGGCCGCCGTCAGGGCCTGCTCGCGCCGGACGTGCGCGTCGATCTGCCGGGGGGAACCGCGGAGGTTTCTTGGGGAGGGAGCGGTGAGCACGCGTGGCTCACCGGGCCCGCGATCACGGTTTTCAGTGGCATAGTGGACATCTAACGGGTCACCATCGGGAGCTTACAGTAATGACAAGTCAGGCACGGGGCATCAAACCGGACACGATCAACGACGGCAGCGTCACGCAGTATCTAGAAACCTATCCGGATTTCTTCGAGCGCAACGTCGCCCTGCTCGCGAAGCTCCGCTTGCCGCATCTGCGTGAGTCGAGTGCGACGGTGAGCTTGGTCGAGCGTCAAGTGGAAGTGCTGCGCGATCGCAATCAAGCCCTCGAGCGCAAGCTGACCGAGCTGGTCGATGTCGCGCGTGCGAACGACGCCCTGGCGAATCGCATCCATTGTCTCTCGCAAAGACTCATCCGCGCGCACACGCTCCTCGAGACCATCAATGCCGTCGAGACGAGCCTGCGCGAGGACTTCGATGCGCGCAACTCGGTGCTGTTGTTGTTCATGGAGCAGGCGCGGGATCTCGAGGCCGCCGCCGGCCGCTTCCTCAAGACGGCGAATCCCGGCGATGACGTGGTCAAGACGTTCGAATCGCTCCTGCAGTCGGGCAAGCCCCGCTGCGGACAAATCCGCGATGCGCAGCGCGACTATCTGTTCGGCAAGGACTCCATCGAGATCGGCTCCGTCGCGCTTGCGCCGCTCGGCGCCAAGGGGGCTTTGGGCCTCTTAGCGATCGGCGCGAGCGATACGGATCGCTTTCACCCGGCCATGAGCACGGAGTTCCTGACGCGCATCAGCGAGCTGCTCGCGAATGCCTTGACGCGCTGAGGACGCGGGCGCGCCGTGCATCCGAACGAGAGCGAGTGGATCCGGCGCTTCGCCTCGCACTTGAAGCACGAGCGACGCATGAGCGCTCATACGGTCTCGGCCTATCTCGCCGACATCGCGCAGCTCGCCGTATTCTGCGATGCGCGCAAGATCGCCTCCTTCAGCGGCATCGACGCCTTGCAAGTGCGGACCTTCGCCGCCACGACTCACGCGCGCGGCCTTTCCGCGCGCAGCATTCAGCGGCGGCTGTCGGCACTGCGGACGTTCTTTGAATTCCTGATGCGCGAGGGCGCGAGCAGCCGCAATCCGGCAATCGACGTGCGCGCGCCGAAGCAAAAAAAGCGCCTGCCGACGACACTCGATGCGGACCAGATGGGACGCCTGCTCGCCTTCCGCAGCGACGATACCCTGTCAGCGCGCGACAAGGCGGTCATGGAGCTGTTCTACTCCTCGGGATTGCGCCTGGCGGAGCTCGTGGGGCTCGATGTGACGTCGCTCGATCTCAAGGACCGCACGGTGCGGGTCATGGGCAAGGGCGCGAAGTCGCGTGTCCTGCCGATCGGCCGTCATGCCATTGCCGCGCTCGAGCGCTGGCTGGCGGAGCGGGCCGTGCTGCTCGCGCGTGCACCTCTGGGAGCGGACCCGGGACCGGTCTTCGTCGGCCGCTCGGGCCGGCGGCTGTCGGCGCGCGCGGTGCAGTTGCGCGTCGATCTCTGGGCACGCCGGCAGGGCCTCGGCGTCCATGTCCACCCACACATGTTCCGCCACTCCTTCGCGACGCATTTGCTCGAGTCGAGCGGCAATCTGCGCGGCGTTCAGGAGCTTCTCGGGCACGCCGACATCGCCACCACCCAGGTGTACACCCACCTCGACTTCCAGCATCTGGCCAAGGTCTACGACGCCTCTCATCCGCGAGCCCGCCGCCGCGGCGCCGCGCGCGGCAGCGCCGGGCGTCGCGACGCTTGAAAGGGCGGCGGCGCGCCCCCAGTGACAGGAGCTTCATGCTGCAGCACGACCCGAAGCGAATCTACGGCACCACCATCCTCGCGGTGCGGCGGGGTGGCCATGTGGCGGTGGGCGGGGACGGACAAGTAACGCTCGGTCAGAGCGTGATGAAGGGCAATGCGCGCAAAGTGCGCCGACTGTACGGCGGCAAGGTGCTCGCCGGGTTCGCCGGCGGCACGGCCGATGCGTTTACGCTGTTCGAGCGCTTCGAAGCCAAGCTCGAGAAATTCGGCAATCTCACCCGGGCGGCGATCGAGCTGGCCAAGGACTGGCGGAGCGACCGGAGCCTGCGCCGCCTCGAGGCCCTGCTGTGTGTTGCCGATACCACGAGTATGTATGTCATATCGGGCACAGGCGATGTGATCGAGCCCGAGCACGACCTCATCGCCATCGGCTCCGGCGGCGGCTACGCGCAGGCCGCCGCACAGGCGCTGATGCATGCAACCGAGCTGCCGGCGCGGGAGATCGTGGAACGCTCGCTCAATATCGCGGCCGACATCTGCATCTACACCAATCGCAATCTCACCATTGAGGAGCTCTGAGGCGATGTCGCAAATGACCCCGCGCGAGATCGTCGAGGAACTCGATAAGCACATCGTCGGCCAGAAGGCGGCGAAGCGTGCGGTCGCGATCGCCTTGCGCAACCGCTGGCGCCGCGGCCAGGTGGCAGAGAGCCTGCGCGCTGAAATCACTCCCAAGAACATTTTGATGATCGGCCCTACGGGCGTCGGCAAGACCGAGATCGCCCGCCGCCTCGCGCGGCTCGCCAAAGCGCCATTCATCAAGGTGGAGGCCACGAAGTTCACTGAAGTAGGCTATGTTGGGCGGGAAGTTGATTCGATCGTCCGCGATCTGGTGGAGATCTCCGTCAAAATGACCCGCGAGGAGGAAATGGCCAAGGTGCGCCACCGCGCCGCCGACGCGGCGGAGGACCGTATCCTCGACGTGCTGTTGCCGCGGGCCCAGGCGGGCTTTGTTTCGGACAATACGCCACGCGATACCGAGACCCGGCAGCGTTTCCGCAAGATGCTGCGCGAGCATGAGCTCGACGACCGGGAGATCGAGATCGAGCTCCGGTCGATGCCCGTCGGCGTCGAGATCATGGCTCCTCCGGGCATGGAAGAGATGACTCAGCAGCTGCAGGGCATGTTTCAGAGCTTGGGCGGCGGCAAGGCCCGCTCGCGCAAGCTTAAGGTGCGCGAGGCGCTGAAGCTTCTCGTCGATGAGGAGGCCGCGAAGATGATCAACGAGGACGAGCTGAAGCTCCGCGCGGTCGACAACGCCGAGCAGAACGGCATCGTTTTCATCGATGAGATCGACAAGATCGCGCGCCGCCAGGAGACCGCCGGCGCGGATGTCTCGCGCGAGGGCGTGCAGCGCGATCTCTTACCGTTGGTCGAGGGCTGCACCGTCAACACCAAGTACGGCACGGTGAAGACGGATCACGTACTGTTCATCGCATCGGGCGCTTTTCACATGTCCAAGCCCTCGGATCTGATCCCTGAGCTGCAGGGCCGCCTGCCCATACGCGTCGAGCTCGACCCGCTCAAGGTGGAGGATTTCGTGCGGATTCTGACCGAGCCCGACGCCTCGCTCTGCCGCCAGTATTCGGCGCTGTTGGCGACCGAGGGTGTCGAGATCAAGTTCGAGGAGTCAGGGGTGCGGCGACTCGCCGAAGTGGCGTTCGAAGTGAACGAGACCACCGAGAACATCGGTGCGCGCCGCCTGCACACCGTCATGGAGCGCTTGCTCGAAGCGGTGTCTTTCGATGCCGCAGACCGGAGCGGTGCCCACATCGTCATCGATCGAGCCTACGTCGAGGACAACCTCGGCGAGCTGTCGCGCGATCAGGATCTGTCGCGCTACATTCTGTAGCGCAAGCCCGAGCGCCGCATGTCCCAGCCGACGCACATCAAGCTACGCACGCGCTCGCGGATATTGGAGGTCGCCTTCGACGACGGCACGCAGTTCGAGTTGCCGTTCGAGTACCTGCGGGTGTTCTCGCCGTCCGCCGAGGTCACCGGACACGGCAGCGGCGAGGGAGTACTGCAGACGGGGAAAGAGGCCGTCGCAATCGAGCATATCGAGCCGGTGGGCAACTATGCGCTGCGGCTGCATTTCGACGACGGCCACAACACGGGGCTGTATTCGTGGCCTTTGCTGAGAGAACTCGGCGCGGAACAGCCCGTCAAGTGGGCGCGCTATCTGCAGCGCTGCGCCGAGGCCGGAGTCAAGCGCCGGCAATGACCGCGCGCTAAGATCTCGGGTTCTGTAAACACCCGTACAGGGCTCGCCTAAGGAGCGCCATGAAAACCCCCGACCGCTCGGTCGACTTCGGATTCGAGAAAGTGCCGTGGGCGCAAAAGGCCGAACGCGTGCGCGCCGTGTTCAGCTCCGTGGCCGGCAAGTACGACCTGATGAACGACTTGATGTCCTTCGGGGCGCACCGGCTGTGGAAGCGCTTCACGCTCTCTCTCACCGGTTTGAGGCCCGGTCAGCGCGCGCTCGACGTCGCGGGCGGCACCGGCGATCTCGCCGTGGGGCTCGCGCGCCAGGTGGGTAAAACCGGGCGCGTGGTGCTGTCGGACATCAATCCGGACATGCTTTCCGCCGGCCGCGACCGGCTGATCGACGCGGGGTTTGCCGGCAACGTCGAATGCGTGCTCGCGGACGCCGAGCGCTTGCCGTGCGCGGACGACTCCTTCGATTGCGTCACCATCGGCTTCGGATTGCGCAACGTCACCGATAAAGCCGCCGCGCTTTCCTCCATGCACCGCGTATTGAAGCCGGGCGGGCAGCTGCTCGTGCTGGAGTTCTCCACACCGGTTGCCCCGGGTCTCAAGCCGATCTATGACGCCTACTCATTCAGTGTGTTGCCGCGCCTCGGCGAATGGGTGGCAAAGGACGCGGCGAGCTATCGCTACCTGGCGGAGTCGATCCGCATGCACCCGGACCAGGAGAGGCTGCTTGCCATGCTCAACGAAGCCGGATTCGGGCAAACCCGGTATCACAATCTCTCGGGCGGCATCGTCGCCGTCCACCGCGGGTACAAGATCTGACATGCCAGCAACCCCCGTGTGGCTGGCCGCCATCGAATCCCTGCTGAACCGCGGCATCGACCAGTCCCTGCGGGCGGCGTCGGTAGCCGGCCGGTTGAATGGCACCTCCATGGAGCTGCGTATCGAAGGTCTCACACCGATCCGTATCGCGGCCTTCTCGGGCCGCCTCGCACTTGCGAGCGCCGGCACCGCGACGGCCGATCCCGATGCCGTCATCGCCGGGACCCCGCTCGCGCTGCTCGACCTGTTCGCGCGGCGCGACACCCCCTCCGCTGCGCGCGGTGCTGAGCGGGTGCACATCAGCGGCGATGCGGAGATTGCCGCGCGCTACCGCGAGCTGCTCGAGCTCGCCCGCCCCGACTGGGAGGAGGAGCTGTCCCGCCTCATCGGCGACCTGCCGGCGCGGCGTGTCTCGCTTGCGGCGCGGGCGGCGCTTTCCTGGGCGCGCGGCTTCGCGCGCAGCGCCCAAGCGAACATTGCCGAATATCTGCAGGAAGAGAGCCGCGCGCTCGTGAGCAAGCCCGAGGTCCTGGAGTTTCTCGGCCAAGTCGATGCGCTGCGCGAGACCGCCGACCGCGTCGAGGCGCGCATCGCCCGCCTCGAGCGCCGGCTCGACGGCCGCCGCGAGCTCGAGGGTCCGGCGTGACGCGGCTGCGCGTCGCCAGGCGCTTGCTCGAGATCCACCGTGCGCTGGTGCGTCACGGGCTCGATGACTTCGTGCGCGCCACTCATCTGTACCGCCCCTTTCGTTTCCTGTTCTATCTGTCGCCGTGGACCTGGTTTCAGCGCAGTGCCGGCGCGACCCGCGGCGAGAGATTGCGGCTCGCGCTCGAGGAGCTCGGACCGATCTTCGTGAAGTTCGGGCAGGCGGTCTCGACGCGCCGCGATCTGCTGCCGGTCGACATCGCCGACGAGCTTGCCAAGCTCCAGGACCGCGTGCCGCCGTTCGCAAGCGCGGTCGCGGTGGCGACCATCGAGCAGGCCTTCGGTCGGCCGCTCAAGGATATTTTCGCCACGTTCGAGGCAGCGCCGCTCGCGGCCGCCTCGATCGCACAGGTGCATGCGGCGACCTTGAAGAGCGGCGAGGAGGTCGTGGTCAAGATCCTGCGGCCGGGAATGCACGAGGTGATCGAGCGCGATCTGGAAGTGCTCGGCACGCTCGCCGCGCTCGCCGACGAGTACTGGGAGGATGCGCGGCGGTTGCGGCCCACGGAGCTCGTGAGCGAGTACCGCAAGACCATTCTCGACGAGCTCGATCTCATGCGCGAGGCGGGCAACGCGGCTCAGCTCAAGCGCAATTTCGCGGGCTCGACGCTCCTCTATGTTCCGGCGGTGTACTGGGACTATTGCCGCGGCAACGTGATGGTCATGGAGCGCATCCACGGCATCATCGTGAGCCGCATGGACGAGCTCCGTGCGCGCGGCACGAACATCGCGAAGCTCGCCGAGAACGGCGTCGAGATCTTTTTCACCCAGGTGTTCCGGCATAATTTCTTTCATGCCGACATGCATCCGGGCAACATCTTCGTGCAGACGGACGACCCGCAGAATCCGCGCTATGCCGCGGTGGATTTCGGCATCGTCGGCACCCTGCAGCCGCGCGATCAGCATTATCTCGCGGAGAATTTCCTGGCCTTTTTCGATCGCGACTACGGCCGCGTCGCGGCGCTGCACATCGAATCGGGCTGGGTACCGCGTTCGGCGCGGGTCGACGAGCTCGAATCCGCGGTGCGCACGGTGTGCGAGCCGATTTTCAACAAGCCGCTCGCGGAGATCTCGTTCGCGCAGGTGCTGCTGCGCCTGTTCGAGGTTGCGCGGCGGTTCGACATGCAAGTTCAACCGCAACTCGTGCTGCTGCAAAAGACGCTGCTCAATATCGAGGGCCTGGGAAGGCAGCTTTATCCCGAGCTCGATCTATGGAAGACGGCGCAGCCGATCTTGCAAGCGCTGGATGCGCGAGCGCATGAGCCCGCGAGCGCTGCTCAAGCAAGCGCGCGCGCAGCTGCCCGACACCGTCGAGGCGCTGAAGCAGCTCCCGCAACTCTTCAACACCGCCGTGCGCGAGGCGGCGGAGGGGCGCGTGCGCTGGCAGCTGCAGAGCGCGCAGCTCGAGGACCTGCGCCTCGAATTGCGCGGCAACGCCCTGCGCCGTGACATCGGACTCGCGGCGGCGGCGCTGTGGCTCGCGGGTTTCATCTGGCTTGCCGAGGCAGAGCACGCGCGCTGGCTGGGCTGGCTGCAACTCATCGCCGCGGCGGGATTGCTGCTGTGGTTCAAAGCCGCGAAGACGGAACGGCGCGGCCCATGAGAATCCCCATCGAGAGCCCCACCTCGTATCGCGGCCGAAATGCCCGGCCCAACTGGGTCATGCTGCTGCTGTTCGTCGGACTCGCGCTCGGCGCCGGAGCACTCGGCTTTCTGTTCTCGCCGGCGCACTCGCCCGCCACCGCGCATTGGTATGCCGGACTCGCGAAGCCGCCCTGGACCGCGCCCAGCGCTGGTTCGGCCCGGTGTGGATCGTGCTGTATTGCCTCATGGGCACGGCGGCGTGGCTCGTGTCGCGCGAGCGCTATCACGCGAAGCGCAACGCGGCGCTCGCGGCATATTTCCTGCAGCTCGCCCTCAATGCCGCGTGGGCGCCGCTCTTTTTCGGCGCCTGGAACATCGGCGCCGGACTCTTCATCATGGTTGCGCTGTGGCTCACGGTGGCGTGGACGATGCGCGCATTCGCGCCGGTACGCGCGGCCGCCGCCTTCCTGCTCGTGCCCTATTTCGTCTGGATCACTTATGCAATGGCGCTGAATTTCAGCGTATGGCGGCTCAACCAATGAACGTCGACACGCCTTGCGAGGAGCACTCGCCGCTCACTCACGTACTTGCGAGCGGCGAGTATTCGCTCATGATCACCGCGGCGGGATCGGGATACAGCCGCTGGCGCGACGTCGCGCTGACGCGCTGGCGGGAGGACCCAACCGGCGACGCGCAGGGATTTTTCGTGTACCTCAAGGATGTCGCCAACGGGCAAGTGTGGTCCGCCGGTTATCAACCGATCGGCCGCGAGCCGGACCGTTACGAGGTCTCCTTTACCGAGGAGAGCGCGCGGATCGAGCGCGTCGACGGCCCGATCCTCACGACGACGCAGATCCTGATCTCGCCGGAGGACGACACGGAGGTGCGCCGTGTGCACTTGACCAACTCCGGCCGCAGCACCCGGGAGATCGAGCTCACGAGCTATGCCGAGGTGGTGCTCGCCGATCCGGCGGGTGATTTCGCGCATCCGGCGTTCTCCAAGATGTTCGTGCAGACCGAGTTCGTCGCCGACGGGCGGCGGCACGTTGCTCGCGACCCGGCGCCACCGTGAGCCGAGCGAAGCGCCGCTCTGGATGTTCCACAGCGCCGTGCTCGAGGGCGAAGACGTCGGTGCGCTGCAGTTCGAGACGGATCGCGCGCGCTTCCTCGGCCGTGGCGGCGATGCGCGCAGCGCGGTCTCCATCCTCGATGCATTGCCGCTGTCCGACACCGCGGGCACCGTGCTCGATCCGGTGTTCGCGCTGCGGCGCCGGGTTCGCATTGCGCCGGGCGGCACGGCGCGCGTCGATTTCTGGACCGGCGTCGCGGGCAAGCCGCGCCACGGCGCTTGCCGCCGCCGCCAAATACCGCGACGCCGGGGCATTCGAGCGTATCGCGGTCGCGGCGGCGGACCAGGCGCGCGCGGAGCTCAAGGAGCTAGGGATCGACGCCGACGATGCGCGCCGATTTCAGCGCATTGCCGGGCACGTGCTCTATCCCGACCGCTCGCTGCGCGCCGCGCAATCGATTCTCGCTGCAAACGCATCGGGGCCGACGCTCCTCTGGGCCTGCGGCATATCGGGCGATTTGCCCATCGTGCTCGTGCAGCTCGAGACCGAGGGCGGCATCGCTGCTGGTCAAGCAGCTGTTGCGCGCGCGCGGCTACTGGCGGCGCAAGCGCCTTGCGGTCGATCTCGTGATCCTGCACGAGGCGCTCGCGGAGGCTCCCGCCGCCGCGCTGGCGCAGCGCACTCGAGGAGTCGGCCCGACTCCTTGCCCGGTGCGGGCCGCCGCGGGCGAGCTGCGCGGCGGCGTGTTCTCCTTGGACGGCGAGACGCTGCCTGCGGGCGCGCGGGAGCTCCTGCAGACCGCCGCGCGGGCCGTGTTTCGCGACTCCGGCGGGACGCTCGGCGCGCAGCTCACGAGTCTTCGTGCCCGCGAGCCCTTCGTCCGCGCCCGCGACTCGCCAACAAGGCCGATGCGTCGTTCGACGCGATGCGCAACGTCCCGCCGCTCGAGCTCTTCAACGGCCTCGGCGGCTTCGCGGCCGAGGGGCGCGAGTACGTCACGGTGCTCAAGGAGCGCGAGTGGACGCCCGCGCCCTGGAGCAATGTCATCGCGAATCCGCGAGTTCGGATTTCTCGTCTCCGCCGACGGCATGGGCAGCACCTACTCGATCAACGCGCAGCAGAATCAGCTCACCCCCTGGTCCAACGATCCGGTGAGCAATGCGCCCGCGGAAGTCGTGTATGTCCGCGACCAGGACAGCGGTGATCTGTGGAGCGCGACACCGTCGCCCATCCGCGAGGCCGGATCCGCGTTCGTGGTGAGCCATGGCTTCGGCTATACGCGCTTCCAGTACACCTCGCGCGGCATCGCGCTCGAGCTCATGCAGTTCGTGCCGCTCGCGGATCCGATCAAGGTGGCGCGCTTGAAAGTCGCGAACCGCGGGCCCGCCGTGCGCAACCTCTCGATCACCCATTACCTCGAATGGGTGCTCGGCAATCAGCGTGGGCGCACGGCGCCGTTCATCATCACCGAGATCGATCCCGAGACCAAGGCGCTGCTCGCGCGCAATCCCTGGAGCATCGATTTTCCGGCGCGTGTCGCCTTCATGGACATGGGCGGGCGGCAGCAGAGCGCCTGTGGCGATCGCGCGGAATTCCTCGGCAGGCACGGCTCGCTGGCCGAGCCGGCGGCGCTGCTCAAACCCGATCTTCTGTCGAATCGCGCGGGCGCGGGCTATGACCCGTGCGGCGCCCTGCAGACCCAAGTGCGCCTCGAGCCGGGCGAAGAGATCGAGATCGTGTTCCTGCTCGGCCAGGAGGCCTCGAGAAGCGAGGCCCTGCGATTGATCGCGCGCTACCGCGACTTGGACCTCGACGGCTCATACAAGGAAGTCGCGGAGTTCTGGGACCAGACCCTCGGCGCCATCCAGGTAAAGACCCCGGACCGCTCGATGGACGTGCTCTTGAACGGCTGGCTGCTCTATCAAACGCTTAGCTGCCGCGTGTGGGCGCGCACGGGGTTCTATCAGTCGAGCGGCGCGTGGGGCTATCGCGATCAACTCCAAGACGTGATGGCCCTGTGCGTGGCGCGGCCGCTGGTCGCGCGCGAGCACATTCTGCGGGCCGCAGCGCGCCAGTTCCGCGCAGGCGACGTGCAGCATTGGTGGCTTCCGGTCACCAACCAAGGCATCAAGACGCGGGTATCCGACGATCGGGTGTGGTTGCCCTATGTGGTCGCTCATTACCTCGAGGTGACGGAGGACTTCGCGGTACTCGACGAGCAGGTCGCCTTTCTCGAGGGCGGACCGCTCGCGGCCGGCCAGCAGGAGCTGTTCGGCGCGCCGAAACCCTCGGGCTCCGAGCCGCTTTACGCGCACTGCGCGCTCGCGCTCGACTCGAGCCTCGCCATCGGCTCGCACGGTCTGCCGCTGTTCGGCACCGGCGATTGGAACGACGGCATGAATCGGGTCGGCGCAGGCGGCCGCGGCGAGAGTGTCTGGCTCGCGTGGTTTCTGCATGCGACGCTGCTGCGCTTCGCTCCGGTCGCGGAGCGGCGCGGCGATACCGACAAGGCGGCGCTCTGGCGCAAGCACGCGTTCGCCCTGCAGCAGGCCATCGAGCGCGAGGCCTGGGACGGGGACTGGTATCGGCGCGGCTATTTCGACGACGGCACGCCGCTCGGATCGGTATCGAGCGATGAATGCCGAATCGACTCGGTGGCGCAATCCTGGGCCGTGATTTCGGGCGGCGCGCCGCCCGCCCGCGCGGCCCGCGCCATGTCGGCCGTCAACGCGCAGCTCGTGAGCCGCAGCGAGGGACTCGTGCAGCTGTTCACGCCGCCGTTCGACCGCAGTCCTCACGATCCGGGCTACATCAAGGCCTATCCGCCCGGGCTGCGCGAGAACGGCGGGCAGTACACGCACGCGGCCATGTGGTGCACGCTCGCGTTCGCGCTGCTCGGCGACGGCGACCGGGCCGGCGAGCTGTTCTCGCTGATCAACCCGGTGAATCATTCGAGTACGCGCGCGGCGATTCACCGCTACAAGGTCGAGCCCTACGTCGTGTGCGCGGACGTCTATTCGGCGCCGGCGCACATCGGACGCGGCGGCTGGACCTGGTATACGGGATCGGCCGGCTGGATGTACCGCACTGCCGTCGAGGGAATTCTCGGCATCACGTTGCGGGGAGCCGTGCTGCGCGTGAATCCCTGCATTCCCCGCAACTGGCCCTCCTTCGAGGTGACCTACAAGCACGGCTCGTCACGCTATCGCATCGCCGTCGAGAATCCGCACGCGGTGTGCCGCGGCATCATCCGCGCATCGCTCGACGGCCGCGACATCCCCGTCTCCCCGTGCGACATCGCGCTCGCGGACGACGGCTCGTATCACTACGCGAAGATCACGCTCGGCTAATGAGGCTTCAAGGCTTGGGGGATTGCCGTCCCAATCCGCCGAGGAAACGGCTAAGTCCCATACGCAGCAGCGGGCCCGTGGGCAGCATGCGAATCAGCCGCCAGGCGAGCGCGGGCCGCGCCATGAACAGTCCCGCCGCGGTGGCGCCCACCGCGCCGAGCCCGCGGCCGCTCATCAGCGCGCGCATGGTGCGGCTGCGCGGAAACCCCGCATCATCCCCGGCACCGTCCTCACGCGCCTCGTCGGGGCGGGGCTCCAAGAGCCGCTTGATTTCCGCCCGCGATTCCGCAAGCCTCGCAAGGATGGCCGTGCGCTGCGCCTCGTCGCGGGGATTCATAGCGCCGCGCTCACGATGACGCTCGTGGCTGCTCGGGCTCGGCGAGAATACCCTCCATCACCACGACGTCCTCCTGCCACTCGCGCTTCACCGAGGTGAGAAACGGCTGCTGGCCTTTCACGACTTTCGACCGGTAGATCAGAGCAAGCACGGCCACCGCCAAGAATGCGCCGCCCGTCCATGCCACGGCGGGAACCCGGTAGGGCGTATCCCAGGTGAGCGCGACGATGACCACGCAGCCCATGAGCACCGCGAAAAATACGCACACCCCCGCCACCACGGACGCGAGGATATTGACGCTCAAGTCGCGCTTGGCTTGCTCAAGGTCGAGCGCCACGAGCTCGACGTACGCACCGAGATGACGCAACAGCGCAGGTGCGGCCTTGGGCAGTAACCACAGCACCCGCATCGTGATGCCTAGGAGCGCCGCGCGACCAAAATACCCGCGACCGCACCCACCACGGCCGCGAGTCCGATCGCGATCCAGGGACTCTCATGCACGTAACCATCCGCGGTGTCGAAGGCGCGAGACGCTCCCTGTTTGACGCTGTCCGCCCCTTGCGCGAGCCGTTCCTTCGCCGCTCCCACGGTGGACATCACCTTGGTGCGCAAGCCCGCAATGTCGGCGTCGTTGAGATCGGCGAGTCGCGCGACGAGGTCCTCGACATCGGCGATCAGATTTTTGACTTCCTCACCCGCGATGCTCGTGATGTGACTCGCAGCGTGGCTCGAGTCCTCGCGCAGGCGCTGGCCTGCGGCGCCGAGCTCCTCGCCACCGCCATAAGGATCGAATGTCGTTGCCATGTCGGTCTCCTGGAACAAAAGTTCTTCTATCGGAAACTCGGCCGGGATGCCCGGCCGAGGTATTCTTGCACGAAAACGCGTACGCTCGTAATCGCCCCGCCGGGCTGGGCCGGCTGCCCTTCGGGCTGACCCGGACGGCGCCCCGAGCTGGCGCCCCCGGGCTGCACGTCCCGCTAGCTCCCCGAGTAACTGCCGGCGCTGCGCGGCGCGATCGGAGTGTTGGCATTACCGATGACGACTTCGACGCGACGATTCAACTGGCGGCCACCCGAGTCGCTGTTACTCGCCACAGGGTACGCCTTGCCGTAGCCCTCCGTCGCGATTCGCGAAGAATCGATGCCTCGCATCGTGAGAGCCGCCTTGACGGCCTCGGCGCGTCGCTCCGAGAGGTCCTGATTATAAGCATCGCCGCCCACGCTGTCGGTGAAGCCTTCGATCTGCACACGCCGATCCGGATGCTCGTTCAGGAACGCCGCAAGGCGGTCCAGCTTCATCGCGGCGCCGGGATTCAAGCTCGCGCGGCCGGTGTCGAAGAGCACGTCGCCCAAGGTCAGCACCAGTCCGCGGTCGGTCTGCTTGGCCTTGAGCGCGTCAACCTCGGCCTGCAGCTGCGCCGACTGCACCGTCGCCGCATTGGCCTGCTCCACCGCCGCATTGCGCTGTGCGACCGCCACGTTCGCCTCGCGAGACCGCGCCTGCGCCTGGATGCGATCACGCTCGGCCGTCCCTTGCGCGAGACGCGCATCGTACGCTTTGGCCGCCGCGCGGGCTTGGGCGAGGCGCGCGGTTTGCGCCGCGATATACGCCATCTGATCGGTCTGCGCCTCGTCGCGGTTGGCGTTGGCCGCCTCGGCGGCGGCGAGATCCTGTCGTGCGGATTGCAGGTCGAGGGCGTCGTACTGCGCGACGTTCGGGTCCGCACCGGCCGCCGACACCTGCGCCCGCGCCGTCTCGAGCGCCGCGTTAGGTTGGGGCGCCGAAGCGCACGCGCCGAGCGCGAGAGCAACCGCGGCAACCATCAAATATTGCTTGTTCATGATGTCACCCTGATTACTGAGTCGGAGGTTGCACAGGGACGGGCACGGGCACGACCGTCGGTGGCGCCGGCGGCGGACCCGGGTCATGCGATGCCTCCTGCCTCAGCGCCTGCAGGCTCGCCTCGAGCTCCATATCGGCCTGATGCGACTTGTGCTCGCGAGCGGTCGCTTCCGCCAGCTGGGCATCCACGTTCGCCTGGTCTGCGAGCCGGGTGGCGACCTGCCCCTGATGATTTTGCAGCCGCCTGCTCGGCGCGCTGCAGCTTGTCGCGCGCCGTCGACAGCTCGACCGGCGCGAGCTCGGTGGCTCCTGCCTGCTCCGCGCGCTGCACCGATTCTTTCGCCACTGCGAGCTGCTCGAGCGGCACCGGGCCCGATGCGCACGCCGCGAGTGCAGCGATGACCGCGGCGCAGGCGCTGCTCCCAAATTATTCGTTGAGTCGTCATCGTGAAATCCTCCTGAAGATGCCGTCCCTGGCGCCCGCGGCTCGTGACCGCGGCCCGCACGAAGCCGGCCGATAGCAGAAGAAGAGCAAGCCGCGTGCCAACGCGCGAAACGCGAATTCACCGCAGAAAAAGGCCTAAATCCGCGCAGTTGAGCGCGGGCGCGCATGTAGAAATTTCCGGCGCGCCGGTAGACATTACGCGGCTCTTCGCGGGAGTCTCGGCGCGATGTCGGCGCGCGCTGACGCGCGCGCGTCAGTGCTTCGCGCCGTGCGCTTCGCAGATCTCGTGCAGCACTTCGGGCAGCCGTCCGTAGTCTCGAGCCTTGTCGAGAAAATGCGTGGCGCCGAGCGCGATCGCGGCGTTCTTGTACTCGGGCAGGTCGTAGTTGGTGAGCACGATGATGCGCGGCTTAGGCTGCGTGGTGGCCAACGCGCGCATCACGCCGAAGCCCGTGCCTTGTTTCAAGTGCAGATCGAGGATGATCACATCGATCGGATCGCGCTTGACGGCCGCGAGCGCGGCCGCCTCGGTATCAGCAGTGCCGATGAGCTCGACTTCGGGAATCTGGCGGATGGCCTCCGTCAAACGTTCCGTCAGCACTTTCGAGTCCTCCACGAGCAAGACTCTCAGCCCTTTCGCACTCGTCGTCCTTTGCGGGTTCGAAGACATTCAATGCATGCTAGCGCTGCGAAGCGCGCCAAAGTAGGCCAGCCGGCCCATCGTGATGTAGGCTATTTCCCACGGCGCGGTCCTATTGGATGAGGCCGTTTCGCAGCGCGTACGAAGTGATGTCCGCGTTGGCGTTGAAGCTCATCTTCTCCAGGATTCTGCTGCGGTAAGTGCTCACGGTCTTGACGCTCAGGCTGAGCTCGTTCGCGATGTCGGACACGCCGCGCCCCGGCGGCGAGCTTGCAGAATATCTGGAATTCGCGCGTGGAGAGCCGCGCGTGCAGCGGCTTGTCGGGATCGCCGTCGAGATCCGCCACCAGGATCTCCGCCAGCGCCGCGCTCACGTAGCGCCTGCCCGGACAGCACGGTGCGCACGGCCTTCATGAGCTCCTCGGGCGGGCTGTCTTTCGACAGATAGCCGCTCGCCCCGGCGCGCAGCACGTTGACCGCATACTGTTGCTCGGGCAGGCCGCTCATGACGAGCACACGCACGCCCGGGTGGCCGGTCTGGATGTGCCGCAATATGTCGAGACCGCTGCGGTCCGGCATGTGGATGTCGAGCAGCACCAGGTCCCATTCCTGCTTTCTCAGCAAGTCGAGCGTCTCGTTGCCGCTGGCGGCCTCGCCCACCGCATTGATGGTGGGATCGGCCTCCAGGAATTGCTTGAACCCCGCGCGGACGACCGCATGATCGTCGGCGATCAGTACTCGTGACACTTTTCTACCCTCTCCCTCCGCCGGTTTTAACTGCTGGCGCATTCTTGGCTTTGCGGATATCCGGTGACACGGCTCTGCGCAAACCCGTTGGCGCGCCGTTGCGCGTATCCGTTGAGCTTGTTGTACAAAGTTTTCAGACTGCACCCCAATGCGTCGGCCGCGCGGCGCTTGTTGCCCTGGAAATACTCGAGCGTGGCCTCGATCAGCGAGCGCTCCATGTCGTAGATGCGGGAGCCTACTCTAATATCGAGCCGGTCGCGATCATCCGCCGCCGCGCCTTTGTCCCGTCCGGCGCCTTCTGAATCAGGGGCGCGAGCTCGAGCCACTGATCCCCCATGATGAAGGCGCGCTCGATGCAATTCTTGAGCTCGCGCACGTTGCCGGGCCAGCTGTGCTGCCGCAGTGTCATCCGGGAAAGTGCGGTGAAGCGCTTCAGTGTTGCGCCCTGGGCGTTGAGCTCGTCAAGAAAGCGGTCAGCGAGCAGATCGACATCGTTGCCGCGCTCGCGCAGCGGCGGCATATGGACGGGGAACACGGCCAGCCGATACAACAGATCCTCGCGCAACTGGCCGCTCTGCACGGCCTGCAGGGGACAGCGGTTGGTCGCGGCGATGACGCGCACATCCGTCAACAGCTCGGTGTTGGCGCCCACCCGATAGAATTTCTTGGTCTCGAGCACTCGCAGCAGACGGGTCTGCATGTCGAGGGGCATCTCGGTGATCTCGTCCAGGAGCAGCGTGCCGCCTTCGGCCCGCTCGAACACGCCGGCATGAGCGCGCACCGCGCCCGTGAAGCTGCCCTTCTCGAACCCGAACAGCTCCGCCTCGATCAGCCCGGCGGGGATCGCTCCGCAATTGATGGCGATGAAGGGCCCGCTGCGCCGCGGGCTGGCGTCATGGATCGATCTCGCCGCCAGCTCTTTGCCCGAGCCGCTCTCGCCTGTGAGCAGCACGCTCGCCTCGGTCGGACCCACCCGCTCGATCAGCCGGAAGACCTCCTGCATGGCGGGTGAGTACCCGGCCAGCGCGGTTGCGGCCGGCGGTAGCGTCAATTGGGGTGTAGCACTGCTGCTGATGGCTGCATTCATGACCGCGAAATCCTCCACTGGCGCCACCGTGTAATCGTTACATGCGGCATGGGGTAATTTGTAACCTGTGCAGGGTGTGCTCGCCATGGTGCGCCGCTGAACCTCGTCTCAGACTTCGCGCTATTTCGTGTAGGTGTTTGTCTGACAGACAAAGGAAAACTCTTTGTGGTTCAAAGTCGTATGCAGGCGACAGAGGGGCCTGACAACCGGCCTACGGCGCGGAAGCCCGACATGGCACAGGCGATGCACCCCCGCGCACACCCCGCAGGCTCAAGGTCGCAGGCTCAGGGAGGTCGTTCGTGCCCGCAACGCCAGCAAGACGTGAACTGCGATTCGAGCTGCTCGCCGCATTCCGCGCAGATCCAAGGCGCGCCCGGTTGCACCGCAGCGGCGCGCGCCAGCACACCGAGCGCGTAGCGCTCGTCGCCGTCGTGCACATAGAGCTGCGGCCAGGTCTCCATCATGGGTAGATCGCCCAGCGCACCCGCCAGATGAATATTGCGCAGCTCGCATTCGATGCCGGCGGTGACGAGAATATTGCGCGCGTGCGCGACCTGCAGAAGCGATGCGGCCCGGTAGACCCGCTTCACGGCCTCTCCGTCAGCGCAGCGACCTGAGGAACGCGCGCACGTCGCCGCCGCGCTCGAGCGCCTCCACCAGCGCCGAGCCGACCACCACGCCGTCGACGTGAGATGCGAAGCGCTCAACCTGGGCGCGCGATCGAATGCCGAATCCCGCGCACACCGGCACCGGCGAACAGCGCTTGACGCGATCCATGTAGTCGAGGACTGAGTCGGGAACCTCCGCGGACTTGCCGGTGGTGCCGGTCATCGTCACGGCATACACGAAGCCTTGGGCCGACGCGCAGAGCATTTCCAGCCGAGCCGGCGGCGTCACCGGTGTGACCATTTGCACCAGCGCGAGGCCTTCCCGGTCGAGAGCCAACTTGAGGTCACCGCTCTCCTCGAACGGCAGATCGGGGACGATGAACCCCGACACGCCCGCAGCGGCGGCAGCGGCGGGCAGCTCCTCGCGTCCGAAGGCAAGCAGCGGATTCAGATAGCTCATGAGCAGGAGCGGGACCCTGCGCTCGTTCGCACGCGCTGAGCTCGTCGAGGATCCACGGCAAGGTCACGCCGTTGCCGAGCGCCGCGAAACTTGCGCGCTGAATGGTCGAGCCGTCGGCCATCGGGTCGGAGAACGGCACACCGATCTCCACCACGTCGCAGACGGAGGCGACCTCGGTCAGGTTTCGCTTGAAGTCCGCACGCGTGGGAAATCCAGCCGTCAGGAACCCGACGAGCGCCGGCCGCCCCTCGGCCACCGCAGCGCCGATCGCGGCGGAAATGCGGTCACGTGCCGGCATGGTACGGGCGATTGAGCAGCGTTCGCTCCAGGATGCTCATGTCCTTGTCGCCTCGGCCCGAACAGCCGATCAAGATCCGCGAGCCCGGGTGAGCACGCGCATATTTACGCGCGCCGAAAATTGCGTGTGCCGTCTCGATCGCGGGCAGGATGCCCTCGTAGCGCGCGCACTCGGCAAGCGCATCGAGCGCCTCCTCGTCGGTCGCGCTCTCGTAGCTCGCGCGGCCGCATTCCTTGAGATAGGCATGCTCCGGACCCACGCCCGAGTAATCGAGCCCGGCGGATACCGAATGCGTCTCGCGTACCTGGCCGAACGCATCCTGCAGGATCAGCGTGTAGCTGCCCTGCAGTACCCCCGGCGTCCCGAACGTGAGCGACGCCGCGTTGTCGCCGAGCCCCGCACCCCGGCCTCCCGCCTCGATGCCCAACAGCGCGACCTCGGGATCATCTATGAAAGGATGGAACAAGCCGATGGCATTCGAGCCGCCGCCCACGCAAGCTACGGCGACATCCGGCAATCCGCCGGCGACAGCCAGCATCTGCGCGCGCGCCTCCCGCCCGATCACGGCTTGCAGCTCGCGCACCAGATACGGATAGGGATGTGGGCCGACGGCGGAACCCAAGCAATAAAAAGTGCCGTCGGGATCGGACACCCAATCGCGTAACGCCTCGTCGATGGCTGCGCGCAGCGTGCGATCGCCCGTCGTGACCGGTACCACCGTCGCCCCCAGCAGCTGCATGCGACCGACATTGGGCGCCTGCCGCTCCACGTCCACGGCACCCATATAGACCACGCACGGTAATCCCAAGCGCGCCGCCGCGGCGGCGCTCGCGACGCCGTGTTGACCCGCGCCCGTCTCGGCGATGATGCGGCGCGCACCCAGCCGCTTCGCGAGCAGGGTCTGTCCGAGCGCATTGTTGATCTTGTGCGCACCCGTGTGCGCGAGGTCCTCGCGCTTGAGCCACACCTCTGCGCCCCAGCGCTCACTCAAGGTCCGGCGCGTGCGTAAGCGCCGTGGGACGGCCCACCCAGGAGTCGAGCTCGCGATGCAGCTCCGCTTGAAAATCCTCGCGATGCAGATGCACGTCGATGCCGGCCTGCAACCGGTCGAGCGCCGGCACCAAAGTCTCCGGTACGTAGCGGCCGCCGAACGCGCCGTAGCGGCCCTTGCTGTCCGGGCCGGCGACGCGCGCTCGCGGGCGAGTCGCGGCGCTCACGGGTCGCGCTCCAGGTTTGCCGCGGCCGCGCGTGCGGCACGCACGAACTCGTAAATCTTGTCCGGGTCTTTGACCCCGTGATCGTGCTCGACACCGCTGCTCACGTCGACTCCATAAGGGCGTACGACTTGGACTGCCTCCGTGACGTTCTGGGCATTGAGTCCGCCCGCCAGGATCAGCTCGGTCTGGCGGGCGAGTTCCGCCGCCCGACCCCAGTCCGCCAGCTCGCCAATGCCGCTCGTCGGACCCTCGAAGACCACCCGCCGCGGCAAGGGACTCGGGGTCTTGCGGCCGAAGCGCAGCACGGGCAGCACCTTGATGTGCGCCGGAATGCGCAGCTCGCGCAAGTCCTCGACATCGGTTTGAAAGTAATCGGGCTTCAGCACGCGGCAGATCTCGTCGACCTTCATCTGCAGCGGGTGCTGCGCGACGGCGATGCGCAGAATTCCGGGCGGTGCGAGCGCTGCGAGCTGCGCGGCCTGTCCCGGGGTCACTTGTCGCGGGCTCGGTGCGAACACGAAGCCAATGGCGTCCACTTGGGCCGCCGCCGCGGCGCTCACCGCATCGGCACTGGTGATGCCGCAGATCTTGATGAACATGGGCGCGAGTGTAGCCATTTAGCGTGACACTGTCCGTGCCGCGGCAAGCATTTCGGCGACGAGGCCGCCGGCATCCCCGCGCGCCATGAGCGCCGTGCCGACCAAGGCCAGACGATAGCCGAGCGCGCGCACTTTCTGCGCATCGGCCGGCGTCGCGACACCGCTCTCGGCCACCGCGGGGACGTCCGGCGGCAAGCGCGCGGCAAGCTCGGCGAAGCGCTCCGGCACGACGGCGAGGCTCGTGAGGTCGCGGCAATTGATGCCGACCATCACACCCGCGGGCCGCGGCGTTGCGGCGAGCAATTCCCCGGCGACATCGAGATCGCGCTCATCGAAAGCCTCCAGCAACACGAACAGACCCTGTTCCTCCGCAGTCTCGAGCATCGCGGCGAGCCGTTCGCGGGTCAGCATGCGCAAGATCAGGAGCACCCCGCCTGCGCCTGCGGCGCGAGCCTCGAGCACCTGATAAGGATCGACGAGGAAGTCCTTGCGCATGACCGGCACGCCCAGCGGCGCGAGCACGGTGGCGGCCTCCCGCAAATGCTCGAGGGTGCCGTCGAACCGCGAGGGTTCCGTGAGCACGGACACCGCCGCGGCGCCGCCCCGCGCGTATGCCTCGATACGGCCGAGGCGGTCGTGTGCCGGGTCCTGCAGCGCGCCCGCTGCCGGCGAGCGCAGCTTGATCTCGGCGAGGATATCGAACCCGAGCGGCGATAAGCGCAGCGGCGGAGCGGCCGCGGCCTGCTGTGCCCGGCGCCGCAGCTCGGCGAGCGGCACACGTTGGGCCGCCTCGGCGGAGCGGGCGGCGCTCGAGCGTGCCATCTCGGCGAGGAAATCGCTCATCTCGTGCCCCCGGCGGGCGCACTGGCCGGCGCGACAGCGGCACCCGGCGTGGCGAACTCCTCGAGTCGCCCGAGCCACGCGCGCGCCCGGCCGCTGTCGAGCGCCTCGGTGGCGGTGCGGATGCCGGCCGCCACCGAGGCGCTGCGGCCGGCAATATACAGCGCAAGTCCGCACTGGAGCACGAGAGCATTGCGGTGGGGTCCTGCATCCTGCCCTGCGAACACGGCGCGTATCGCCTGACAATTCGCGACGGCGTCGCCCCCCTTGAGATCCTCGGACGTGCAGGGTTGCAAGCCGAACTCGGCCGGGTCGAGGATCTGCCGCGAGCACGGCGCCCGGCGTCACGTCGAACGCGACGAACGGGCCGATCGGTGTTGCCTCGTCCCAGCCGTTCGCGCCATGCACGACCCAGGCCCGCGCGATCGGCATACCCGCCAAGGCGTCGGCGATCAGACGGGCGCTGGCCTCATCGTAGGCACCGATCAACCGGTAGCGCGGTGCCGCCGGATTCGTCAGCGGCCCAAGCAAGTTCAGCACGGTGCGCACGCCGAGAGCCGCCCGCACAGGCGCCAGCGCCTTCATCGCCGGATGAAAATAAGGCGCGAACAGGAACGTGAACCCCGTGCTCGCAAAGCACTGCGCCGAGCGCCGCTCGTCGAGCGGCAGCACGAGGCCGAGTTGCTCGATGAGGTCGGCGCTGCCGCTGCGGCTGGTGACCGAGCGGTTGCCGTGCTTGACCACCGGCAAGCCGCAAGACGCGGCGAGGAGCGCAGCGCCCGTGGACAGATTCAAGCTGCCGGAAAAATCTCCGCCTGTGCCGACGATGTCGATGGCGTCGAGATCGGGCGGCAGCTCGGGCTTGCGCGCGAGCGCGCGCATCGCGGCCGCGAAACCGCGCAGCTCCGCCGCAACCACGCCCTTGGCGCGCACCGCCGCGAGCAGCGCGCCGGCGAGCGCCGGCGTGACATCGGCCGCGGTGAGCTGCTCGAGCAACCGGCCCGCCTCGACCTCGCTCAGCGCCCGGCCGTTCAGGAGATGCTCGAGCGTTTGCTGCAGACTCTGCATGGCAGGCGCGCTCAAAACTTCAGGAAATTGGCCATGAGATTCGGTCCCTCGGGCGTGAGCACGCTTTCGGGGTGAAACTGAACTCCCTCGACGGCCAAGGAACGATGCCGTACGCCCATGATCTCGCCTTCCGGGCGTGCGCGCCGTCACTTCGAGCACCTCGGGGATGCTCTGCGGCTCGGCGATCAGCGAGTGGTAGCGGCCGGCGCTGAAAAGCGGGGGCAGCCCATCGAACAGGCCCTTGCCGTCGTGACTCACGGGCGACACCTTGCCATGCATGAGGCGCGCGGCGCGCACCACTTTACCGCCGAATACTTCCACCAACGACTGGTGGCCGAGGCACACCCCGAAGATGGGGATGCGTCCCGCAAAAGCGCGAATCATGGCCATGGACACACCCGCATCGCGCGGCGTCCCGGGCCCCGGCGAAATCACGAGGTGCGAATGTGTGCCGGCGAGCGCGGCATCGACCGTGATGGCGTCGTTACGGTGAACATCGACTTCCGCGCCGAGGATTAAAAACGCCTGCACCAAGTTGTAGGTGAAGGAGTCGTAGTTGTCGATCAGCAGGATGCGGGCGCGGGCGCTCATAGGCCCTCTGCCGCGATACCCAGCGCCCGGCGCAACACCGCGCTTTTCGCCATGAGTTCCTCGTATTCGGCGCGCGGTGAGCTGTCGGCGACGATGCCCCCGCCCGCCTGGTAGCTGTACTGATCGCCGCTGAACACCAACGTGCGGATGGTGATGGCCTGATCCATATCGCCCTGCCGGCCGAAGTACCCTACCGTGCCGCCGTACAGCTGCCGCCCGACAGGCTCGAGCTCGTCGATGATCTGCATGGCGCGCACTTTCGGCGCGCCGACCAGCGTGCCCGCAGGGTATGTCGCCGCGAATAAATCGAAGACATCGTGCTGCTGCGCAACCTCGCCGTGCACCCCACTCACGATGTGCATGATGTGGCTGTAACGCTCGATCACCCGATAGGGATCGACGCGGACCGTGCCAGCCTTGGCCACCCGGCCGAGATCGTTGCGGGCGAGATCCACCAGCATGACGTGCTCCGCGTTCTCTTTGGGATCGGCGAGCAAATCCCGTTCGAGCTCGAGATCGCGGTCGCGATCGTCACTGCGCGGCCGCGACCCTGCAATGGGGCGCAACTGCGCGTGGCCGCCGTGTGACTTGACCAGCGCTTCGGGCGAGGAGCCCACCACCGTGATGTCGCCGAGTTCGCAAAAGAACATGTAAGGAGAAGGATTGAGCAGGCGCAGCGCACGATAGACCTCGAAGGGCGCAAGCGAGTGGCGCCCCTCGAAGCGTGCGGCGAGTACCAGCTGGTACACATCGCCGGAAGCGATATAGGCTTGCGCGCGCTTCACGAGCGCCGCGTGCTCGGCTTCCGACAGCGACGGAGTCGCGGGCGAGAACCGCCCGGGCACGAGCACCGTCGGGACCGCGCCGCGCAGGGCACGCATGATGTCGCGGCGGAGCGCCTGCCGCTCGGTCTCCGCGCCGGCATGCAAGAGCGCGGCGCTGCGGGTGAGATGGTCGAACACCAGCAGTGAGCACGGCGCCACGTAGTGCGCATGCGGAGCGACCGTTGCAGAAAGGCTGCGGCCGGGCAAGTGCTCGAAGTAGCGCACCGCGTCGTAGGCGGTGTAGCCGACCAGACCGCCCGAGAGGGGCACACCGGGAATCTCCGGCTGCGGACGCGGCGCCTGCTCGAGCGCCGCGCGCAGGGCGCGGAGCAGCTCGTGCCGCGTCTGCGGACGCGGCGTGTGCTCTTTGCCGACGGTGAGACCCTGCGCGTCGAGGCGCACCTCGAGGCACTCGCCGAAGCCGATGAACGAATACCGCGCCAGGCGCTCGCCGCCCTCGACGCTCTCCAGCAAGAAACGCGGCCGAAACGGCGCGAGCTTCAGGTACGCCGAGACGGGCGTATCCAGATCCGCGGCAATGTCGAACGGCGCTTTCATCAGAGCCCCACAGTATTCAAGCCAAAAAAAACCCATCACCGTCTTTGGGGGCGGGGATGGGATCTCTGGTATATCGACTAAAAAAGCTTACGCGGCCAGCACCCTCTCCCGTGAGGAAGCGCGCCACCAACCGGCATGCAGAGTGCTTGCGTACAGCATTCCACGGCAGTATCGCCGCGCCGAGCGGGCAGCGTCAAGCGGCCCGGCCGCCGCTAGGGCCCCGCCTGCAGGGTCTTCTTGAGCTTGCGGGTGAGCTCGGCGAAGCGCGGCGTGAGCCCGACGTCCTCGTAAACCGGGTCGCCTTGGTCGTCCCGCGAGATGATCTGCGGGCCGGGCTCGTAGGGCATGGCGGCGACGATTTCATCGAGCGCGGCATGCAAGAGGTCCGTGACCAGCGTCTCCACGCTACGTCCGGGAAACAGCTCGGCGAGCGCGTGCAGGCGCGCGGCGTCCTCGAGCGGCAGGCGCATGGCGTATTCTCGAGCCGTGCGCACCGGCGGCGGGTCCTTCTTCCAGTGATCGAGCAAAGCCTTGAATTTCACGATTGCTCCGCCATACGGGACATGAGTGCCAAAGTCTGACTCCACAATTATAAGCCGGAGACGCGATCTGCCAGTGACCGATGACGCCGGGGCGGCAAAGTGCGCGTGATCGCTCCTCATCCGCTGCCCTCCACCGATGCCGAGCGCAACGCGAGCAGCGCGAGCTGGAGGCGCGGACTTGCGGGGCTGTTCGAATACAGCCGCCGCGCGCTCATCCTGGTCTGGACCACCAACCGAACACTCTCCATCGTCTTGGGGCTCCTCACGTTGCTCGCCGGTGTGTTGCCGGCCGGCGTCGCCTGGATCGGCGCGCAGATCGTCGACGCCGTCATTCATGCAGCGGAGCTGCACCGACGAACGGGCGCAATAGCGCTCCGTCCTGTCATGATTTGGGTGGCCTGCGAGGCCGTGCTGATCGCGGCCATCGCGTTGGCGCAGCGCGGACTGTCGCTTGCGCAGTCGCTGTTGCGGGCGCAGCTCGGCCAGCGCGTGAACGTCATGATCCTGGAGAAGGCGCTGACCCTCGATATCGTGCAGTTCGAGGATTCCGAGTTCTACGACAAGCTGACGCGCGCCCGGCGGGAGGCCTCCAGCCGCCCCTTGAGCCTGGTGATGCGCACGTTCGGACTGCTGCAGAATGCGATTTCGCTCGTCTCTTTCGGCGGACTCTTGGTGCGCTTCTCACCCTGGGCCGTGGTGCTGCTGATACTCGCCGGGTTGCCCGCATTTCTCGCCGAGGCAAAGTTCTCGGGCGAGGCGTTCCGCCTGTTCCGCTGGCGCGCTCCGGAGTCGCGCATGCAGATTTACCTCGAGTCGGTGCTCGCGCGCGATGAGAACGCCAAGGAGGTGAAGCTGTTCGGGCTGGGGCCGCGGTTCCTCGGCCGCTACCGCGAGATTTTCACCCGGCTCTACAAGGAGGATCGCGATCTCACCGTACGCCGCGACTCCTGGGGCTTCGGCCTCGGCCTTTTGGGGACGGGCGCGCTGTACGGCGGTTACGCCTGGATTGCCGCGGAAACGGTGCTCGGCGCCATGACCGTGGGGCAGATGACCATGTACCTCATGCTGCTGCGCCAAGGACAGTCCGCGGTCAGCGCAGCGCTCACGGCCGTGAGCGGGCTGTACGAAGACAACCTGTACCTGTCGAACTTGTTCGAGTATCTGGAGCAGCCCGTGGGAAGCTCGACGGGAGCGCGCACCGCGGGGCCGCAGCCCGGCGATGGCATCCGCTTCGAGGACGTCGACTTCGTTTATCCGGGCGCGACGCAGCCCGCGCTCGCGAACATCGATCTGCACGTGCGGCCGGGCCAAAGCCTTGCGCTGGTGGGCGAGAACGGCTCGGGCAAGACCACGCTGATCAAGCTGCTGACCCGGCTCTATAAGCCCAGCCGCGGCCGGATCCTGCTCGACGGGCTCGATCTGCAAGAGTGGGACGAGACCGTGCTGCGCCAGCGCATCGGAGTGATTTTCCAGGATTTCGCCCGCTATCAGATGCTGGTGGGCGAGAACATCGGTGCGGGCGATGAGCGCGCTTTCGACGACGAGGCGCGCTGGCGCAGCGCCGCCATGCAAGGGCTCGCCGCTGAATTCGTCGAGGCGCTGCCGTCCGGCTACCGCACGCAACTCGGCAAATGGTTCAAGGACGGCCGCGAGCTTTCCGGGGGGCAGTGGCAAAAAATCGCGTTGGCGCGCGCCTTCATGCGCAACGAGGCGGATATCCTGGTGCTCGACGAGCCCACGGCGGCAATCGATGCGGCGGCGGAGGCCGAGGTGTTCGAGCACTTCCGCGAACTCACCCGCCACCGCATCGCCATCGTCATCTCGCATCGCTTCTCGACGGTGCGCATGGCCGATCAGATCCTCGTGCTCGACGAGGGACGCATTGTCGAGCGCGGCAGCCATGAGTCGCTGCTCGCCGAGGACGGTCGCTATGCAAAGCTTTTCACGCTGCAAGCGCGCGGGTATCGTTGAGCCATGCCATCGTTCGACGTAGTCTCGGAAATCGACAGCCACGAGTTGACCAATGCCGTCGACCAGGCGAGCCGCGAGCTCGCCCAGCGTTTCGACTTCAAGGAGACCGGCGCGCAGTTCGAGCTCGATGAGCTCACCGTCACCATGAGCGCCCCGGTGGAATTCCAGCTGAAGCAGATGCTCGAGATCCTGAAGCTCAAGGTCGCCAAGCGCGGCATCGACGTCGCGTGCCTCGAGGTGAAGGACCCCGTCGTGAATCTCGCGACCGCCAAGCAACAGGTGATCCTCAGGCACGGCATCGATCAGGAAACCGGCAAGAAAGTCACGCGATTGCTGAAGGACGCGAAGCTCAAGGTGCAAGCGCAGATTCAAGGCGAGAAGGTGCGCGTCACCGGCAAGAAGCGCGACGATCTGCAGGAGGCGATCGCGCTGTTGCGCAAGGGCTCCTTCGAGGTCCCGCTGCAGTTCAATAACTTCAGGGAGTAGGCGGCGCGCCCGCCGGCGCAGCGGCGCGCGGCGCGTCGGGATGCGGCGGCGCGCGGCTCATGCCCTTGGAATACACCACGGTGCCGTCGAGCTTCACGATGATGGCGTCGATGTCGGCCAACTTGTTGTAGATCTCGAGCGCCTTGTCGGGACCGAGCACGAAGGCGGTCTTGGAGAGACCATCGGTGCGGGTCGCGTAGGGACCGATGACCGTCGCGCTGCGCACCTTGCTCGCCGAGTGACCGGTCTTCGGATCGATGATGTGGTGGTACCGCACACCGCCCTCGTCGAAAAATCGCTCGTAGTCGCCCGACGTCGAGATCGCCGCATTTTCCAGAGGAATGCGCGCAATCACGTTGCCCTCGCCCTTCGTGGGGTCGCGTACGCCCACGATCCAAGGCTTGCCGAACCGGTCGCCGATGATGCGACTGTCGCCGCCCGCGCCGATGAAGGCGCGCGTGAAGCCGAGCCCCTTCAACACGTCGATGCCGCGGTCCACCGAGTACCCCTTGGCGATGCCCCCGAGGTCGATGCGCACGCCTTTCTGCGTGAACTGCACCGTCTGGTTCGCAGGATCCAAGATCACATGGCGGTAATTGACGGCGGGCAATGCCTTGGCGATCTGCGTGTCATCCGGCCGCACGTGCTTGCGGAAGTCGTACATGTAGCCGACGCTCGCATAGGTGATGTCGAACGCGCCTTCGGTGATCTCCGAGTATTGGCGCGCTGTGACCAAGAGATCGAACAGCTCCTTGCTGATATGCATGGGGCCGTCGGCCGCTTTGTCGTTGACCTGGGAGACCTCGCTGGTCGGCTTGTAGGTGCTCATCGTCTCGTCGATATGGCGCATCTCATCGAGCACCGCGTCGATGGCCTGCTCCCCCTTGGCGCGATCGTCGGCCCACAGCTCCACCGTGATGCGCGTGCCCATGATGCCGTCGGTGATGCGGCGAACCCACTCGGCGTGCGCGGGCGACGCGGCACACCACAGCGCCGCGGCGCAAGCGGTGATTTTCAGGATGGTTTTCATGGCGCGTAGCCTAGCGGTTTCGCGCGCCGATGGGTACGGCGCTCAGCGCGCCACGCGCGCGCGCCGGCGCCACTGCAGCACCACCAGGGCGCTGCCGACCATGCCGCCGAGATGCGCGAAGTGCGCGATGCCCGAAAGCGTGCCGGTGACGCCGAACAGGAGCTCGGCGCCCGCGTACAGCGTGGCGAACAGCCACGCGGGCATGGGGATCGGCGGGATCAGCGGAACCACTTTGCGATGCGGGAACATCATGGCGAAAGCCAGCAGCAGGCCGAACACGCCGCCCGATGCGCCGAGCGCGGGGCCGAGTGGCGCCCCGAGCAGCGGCGGCACGATGAGCTGCGCGAGCGCCGGCGGTGATCACCGACGCGAAATAGCACGCAAGCAGCCGCCAGGGACCCGCGTAGCGCTCGATCTCCGTGCCGAACATGTACACGCCGAGCATGTTGAAGCCGATGTGCGCGACGTTATGGGGATCGTGGAGAAAAGCGTAGGTAACGATCTGCCAGAAATGAAAGTAAGATTGGCCGTCGGCATCGGGCTGCAACGGCCACAGCGCGAAAAGCGTCATGACGGGTCCGTCGGGCCGCCCCTCGACGAGATACGCCGCGACGTTCGCGGCGATGAGAACGATGACGGCGGAGATTTTCATGACGGGAGATCCATTCTAACGCCATGCGTACCGCATTCCTCGATTACGAGACGGTTTCCAACGGCGACCTCGACACCGCGAGCCTCGAGCAGGCGGCGCCGGGGATCCGCTTCTATCCCTTGACGACCGAATCGCAACTCGCCGAGCGCATCGCGGATACGCAGATCGCGCTCGTCAACAAGGTGAAGCTCACGCGTGAGCATCTCGAGGCCGCGCGCGGCGCTCGAGCTGATCGCGGTCGCCGGCACCGGCACGGACGGCATCGACCTCGGCGCCGCACAGGAGCGCGGCATCGCCGTGTGCAACGTGCGCGGCTATTGCACGGCGTCGGTGGTGCAGCATGCCTGGGCGCTGATCTTGAGTCTCACCCAGCACCTGAGGCAGTACGCGCGGCTCGCGACCGACGGCTCCTGGGTCGAGACCGAGAAGTACGCCGTGCTCGCGAATCCTTTCCGCGAGCTGTCGGGCCGCGTGCTCGGCATTGTGGGATGGGGCACGCTCGGCCGCGGCGTGGCGGCGGTGGGCGAAGCATTCGGCATGCGCTCGATCATCTGCAACCGGCCCGGCGCAGCGCCCGAGCACGGACGGGTCAGCCTCGATGAGCTGCTGGCGACCGCCGACATCGTGTCCTTGCACTGTCCGTCGACGCCGGCGACCCGCGGCCTCATCGGCGCGCGCGAGCTCGCGCTCATGAAGCCGGATGCATTGCTCATCAACACCGCGCGGGGCGCGCTGGTGGACGGCGCGGCGCTGGCGGCGGCGCTCCGGGCCCGACGGCTGGGCGGCGCCGGAATCGACGTGTTGCCTCAGGAGCCGCCCGTGGACGGCGATCCCCTGCTCGAGCCCGATATCCCCAATCTGATCGTCACGCCGCACATCGCCTGGGCCGCGCGCGAGGCGCGGCAGCGCTGCATCGACGAGATGGCCGCGAACATCGTGGATTTTCGGCGCGGCGGCCGGCGGGGGCGGGTGGTCTGACCGCCCGCCCACGCGCGCGCCATTCACCTCGCCTTGCGCGGTCCGCCGCGCGCCGATCAGCCGCGCGATTCGCGCTTGGCCTTCTTCGCGGCGCGCTTCTCTTCCAGCGTCTTGGTGGGTTTCTTCTTGCCCTCTTTCTTTCGTTCCATGCCCTTGCTCATCGCATGCTCCTCTGGTTTAGTCGACCTCTCCGCAGACTTCACGGCCGCGCACGTCTCCGGAACTTACGATTTCCGCCACCACCGTGGGCGGCGTCGCGGACCGGATTCATTCCCCGTGCGGGCTTGATTCCTCGGACCGGTTTCGTTCCTGCACCGGCTTCGCCTCCCTGACGACCGTTCATCCGAGCGGAAAGTTTCCGCTCTTTTGAGCAGGAGGGGTGATTCGCCCTGCCCGAGGCTTGCGAGAGCGGCGGCGATATCGATGAGGGGCATTCCCGTCTCCGTTTCGAGCTCGCGCAGAATGGGGCGAAATTCCGCGGCCCTCCCCTTGGCGACGGTCTCGGAGATGCGCACCTTGAACTTCGCGACGCGCGAGGCATTCACCGCATCGACGCTGGGAAGATCCATGGGCTCGATTTTCTGGCGCGTCGCCCGCTCGATCGCCCGCAACAGCGAGCTCTCGCGCGGCGCGATGAACAGAATCGCCTCGCCGCTACGGCCGGCGCGTCCCGTGCGGCCGATGCGATGTACATACGATTCGCCATCGTACGGCGCGTCGTAGTTCACCACGTGGCTGATGCGCTCGACGTCGAGACCGCGCGCCGCCACGTCGGTGGCGACCACGATGTCGATGTCGCCGGCGCGCAGGCGTGCGACGGTGCGCTCGCGCTGCGCCTGCGGAATGTCGCCGTTGAGCGCGGCCGCCGAGAAACCGCGCGCCTCCAGCTTCTCCGCGAGCTCCACGGTGGATTGTTTGGTGCGGGTGAAAATGAGCATCCCGTCGAAAGTCTCGGTCTCGAGAATCCGCGTGAGCGCGTCGAGCTTGTGCAGTCCGCTCACCATCCAGCAGCGTTGCCGGATGCGTGACGAGGTGCCGGTCTTCGCTTTGATGGTCACTTCGACGGGGGCGCGCAGGTGCCGCTGCGCGATGCGGCGGATGGCCGGCGCCAGCGTCGCGGAGAACAGCGCGACCTGCCTGCCCTTCGGCGTCTGCTCGAGAATCGACTCCACCGCATCGATGAAGCCCATTTGCAGCATCTCGTCCGCCTCGTCGAGCACCAGCATCGTCAGCTTGGCGAGGTTCAACGTGCCGCGATTCATGTGGTCGATCACCCGCCCGGGCGTTCCCACCACGACATGCACGCCCCGCCGCAGGGCATTGAGCTGAGGCTGATAGCTCTGGCCGCCGTAAATGGGCAAGACGTGAAAACCGGGAAGGTGCGCGGCGTAGCGCTGAAACGCCTCCGCCACCTGCAGTGCCAGCTCGCGGGTCGGCACCAGCACCAGCACCTGGGGATCGCGCCCATTGGGATCCAGGCGCGACAGCGCCGGCAAGGCGAACGCGGCCGTCTTGCCCGTGCCGGTCTGGGCCTGGCCGAGCATGTCGGCACCCGAGAGCAGCACCGGGATGGTCGCGGCCTGTATGGGCGAGGGCGACTCGTAGCCGACCGCCTCGAGGCCGCGCAGCACGCCCTCGGAGAGCCCCAGATCGCGAAAGGTGGGGAAGCCGGCGGCGTCGTCCGCGTGCACTGCTGTCATGAGATACCTCCGAGTGGCGCGCCGTCGGCGGACCGCCGCGCCTGTCGGCCACGCGCAAGTCTAGCGGTTTGGCCGGGTATTGCTACCATTCGCGTCCGGACAACGAGGCCGGCCGCCTAGGACGCTCACCATGGGACGCATTTTCGAAGTCAGAAAGCACGCGATGTTCGCGCGCTGGAACCGCATGGCCAAGCAATTCACGCGAGTGGCCAAGGACATCGCCATCGCCGTGCACGCCGGCGGTCCGGATCCTGCCTCGAACCCGACCTTGCGGCGGGTGCTGCAGAACGCGCGCGCGGTCAACATGCCCAAAGACAAGACGGATGCGGCGATCCGCCGCGCCATGGGCAAGGACGCGGCCAACTATCAGGAAATCCTCTACGAAGGTTACGCACCGCACGGCGTCGCGCTGTTGGTCGAATGCGCCACCGACAACCCCACGCGCACCGTCGGCAACGTGCGCAATGTGTTCACGCGCAACGCGGGCAATCTCGCTACCACCGGCAGCGTCAGCTTCCTGTTCAAGAAAATGGGCGTTTTCCGGCTCGATCCGTCGACCGTGAAGGACCAGGACGAGCTCGAGCTCGATCTCATCGACTACGGGCTCGAGGAGATGGGCGAGAGCACGGGCGAGAAGGGCGAGCCGCAGCTCGTGATCCGCTGCGCGTTCGGCGATTTCGGCAAATTGCAGGAGGCGCTCGAGGCGCGGCGCATCACGCCGCTCTCCGCGGAGCACGAGTACATTTGCTCCATGCCGACGGAACTCCCCGAAGATCAGGCCGCCGAGGTGCTTGCGCTCATCGACAAGCTCGAGCAGGACGATGACGTGCAGAAGGTGTTCCACACCCTCGCCTGAGGGGGCGGCGGCGTAGGCATCGCCGACGCCCGCGCCACCTTAAGGCGCGTTCATGCTGTCATCCCCGGGACGCCTGCGCCGTTTCACTCCTAGAGAGCAAAATTTTTAGGAGAGTCCCATGAAACGGTTATTTATGTTATTGATTCCGTTGAGTTTTTTAGGAATGGCAGGATGTGTGGTCGCGCCTTATGGCCCGCCGCGCCCCTACTGGTACGGCCCGCGCGTCGCGGTCGTTGCGCCGGCGCCCGTGGTCGTCGTCCGGCCTTGAGGCTTCGATGAGCGGAGTGGGTGCGGCCGGCGCAGCCGGCCGCACTATACTTCCACGGTATGGCTGCTCAACCGCGCGTTCCGTTTGGTCAACGTCTTCACGCACGACGGGCGGGCTCTGTCGGGCAATCCGCTGTGCGTATTCGAGGACGGCACCGGCATCGACTCTGCGACCCTGCAAGCGCTGGCGCGGCAGTTCAACTTGTCCGAGACGACTTTCATCCTGCCCTCATCGCGCGGCGATGCGGCCGTGCGGATATTCACGCCGAGCTATGAGATGCCGTTCGCCGGCCATCCGACGCTCGGGACCGCTCACGTTTGCCGGTCGCTCGGACTCGGCGGCGACGCGTTGCGTTTGGACATGCAAGCGGGGCTGATCGAGGTCACCGCCCAGAACGATCGCTGGACCCTCACCGCGCCGCGCCTCGACGTTCCGCGAAGTGGACGTGCCGCGCGCGGTGCTCGCCGCGGCGCTCGGGCTCGCAGAAACGGACATCGGCGAGCGTCCGCTGTGGGTCAAGGCCGGCAAGGAGCAACTCATCGTGCCCTTGTGCTCGCTCGACGCCGTGCGCCGCGCCGCGCCGCAGCCCGATGCCTTCGGCGCCATCCGCAGCGAGGATGGCATCGGCATGGCCTATGTTTTTGCCGAGCGCGGACCCGGCGCGACGCTCGCGCGTTTCTTCTTTCCGAGCGGCACGGCCGATGCTCGAGGACCCCGCGACCGGTTCCGCAACCGCCAATTTCGGCGGCTGGTGGCTCGCCATGGAGCGAGCCGCTGCCCGCTCGGATCGAGATCGCGCAGGGCGAATTCGTGGGCCGCCCTTCGTCGCTTTATCTCGAGGTGACGGAGGAGCGCGCATCCGCGTCGGCGGCGATGTGATCGAGATCGGCCGCGGCACGGTGTCGCTCTAGCGGCCACCTGCGGCGAACCTTAGATCAGCCGGGCGGATTTGCGGCGGGAGCGTCCGCCGCCGGCACGAGGCCGTGGTTGATGATGCGATAGGCCCAATGCACCACCGGCGTCAGGCGCGGCGATACCATGGCGAGCGCGCGTTGGTAGTCGGCCCAGCGCGCCTCGTGGTGCTCGGGAACTCCGAGCTCCGGACTCACCGGCAGGATGATGTGCGTTTCCTTGCTGCGGGCGATGTAGTACCGGGAAATCTTGCCCTTGTTGTAGGGGCCCGTCTCCATGAACACCAAGCCCCAATCGAAGGAGATGTCGTCGAGGTTCGTCTCCTCGCGCACCTCGCGTATCGCCGCATCGATCGGCTCCTCGCCCGGCTCGACCAATCCCTTCGGGAAATCCCAGTTCCGATAGGCGCGCAGCAGCAAGAATTTCAGCTTGCGCTGGACCGTGCTCACGATCACCACTCCGGCGGAAAGTCTCTTGTTCGAAACGACTGGCTGCATTTCCCGTGCGCTCGGAAATCCGACACGGGTATTGTACTCCTCAGGCTGCGGCCGATAAGGGCGCGCGGATCAAGTAGTCGAACGCGCTCAGGCAAGCTTTCGCGCCCTCGCCCATGGCAATCACGATCTGCTTGTAAGGCACGACCGTGCAATCGCCGGCCGCAAACACGCCGGCCACCGAAGTCTCGCCGCGCGCATTGACCTCGATCTCGCCGCGGGGCGAGAGCTTGACCACGCCCTTCAGCCAATCCGTGTTCGGCACGAGACCGATCTGCACGAACACGCCGGCGAGCTCGAGCGAATGCATCGTCCCGGCATGACGGTCCTTGTAGGACAAGCCGCTGACGCGCTCGCCGTCGCCCGTGATCTCGGCGGTCTGCGCGGCCGTGATCACCGCGACGTTCGACAGGCTCGCGAGCTTGCGCTTGAGCACGGCATCCGCGCGCAGCTCATGCTCGTACTCGATCAATGTCACGTGGCTCGTGAGGCCCGCCAGATCGATCGCCGCCTCGACGCCCGAATTGCCGCCGCCGATGACCGCGACGCGCTTGCCCTTGTACAGCGGTCCGTCGCAATGCGGACAATAGGCCACACCGCGATTGCGATATTCGCGCTCGCCGGGAACATTGACCTCGCGCCAGCGCGCGCCGGTCGCGATCACCACCGCTCGCGCCTTGAGCACGGCGCCGCTCGTGAGCCTGACGCCGATCAGCTCGCCCGGAATGAGCGCCGCCGCGCGCTGCAAGTTCATCACGTCGACCTCGTACGCGCCGACGTGCCCATCGAGACCGGCGGCGAGCTTGTGGCCTTCGGTCTCCCTCACCGAGATGAAGTTCTCGATGCCGACGGTGTCGAGGAGCTGTCCGCCCATGACGCTCGGCCGCGATGCCCTGTGCGGATGCCTTTGCGCGCCGCGTAGACGGCGGCGGCAGCGCCGGCCGGACCTCCGCCCACCACCAGCACATCGTAGGGTGCGCGGCCATCGAGGCTCTCGGCCTCGCGACGCGGCGCATCGGCGTCGAGCTTCGCGATGATCTCCGCGAGCAGCATCCGGCCCTGGGCGAACGGCTCGCCGTTCAAAAACACGCAGGGAACGGCCATCACGCCGCGGCGCTCGACCTCGGCCTGAAACAGCGCGCCGTCGATCATGGTGTGGCTCACCCGCGGATTCACCACCGCCATGAGATTGAGCGCCTGCACCACGTCCGGACAGCTCTGGCAGCTCAGCGAGACGAACGTTTCGAAGCGCAGTTCCCGGTCGAGCGAGCGCACCTGCTCGAGCGTCTTCGCATCCACCTTCGGCGGATGCCCGCCCACCTGCAATAGCGCGAGCACCAGCGAGGTGAACTCGTGACCCATGGGCACGCCCGCGAATCGCACGCGAGCCTCCTCACCCAGTCGGCGCAGCGCGAACGAGGGCTTGATCTCCGCATCGTCGCGGCGGGCCTCGAGGGTCACCCACGGTGAAAGTGCTGCGATGTCATCGAGCAGCAGGAGCATGTCCTGCGACGCCTCGCTCGCATCGAGCGAGGCGAGGATCTCTATCGGCTGCTGCAGCCGCTCCAAGTAGCTTTGCAACTGCGCCTTGAGGCCGTCGTCGAGCATGATTACCTCCGTCAGATCTTGCCGACGAGGTCGAGGGAGGGCGACAGCGTCTTGGCGCCCGGAGTCCACTTCGCCGGACACACCTCACCCGGGTGAGAGGCGACGTACTGGGCCGCCTGGACCTTGCGCAGCAGCTCCTTGGCGTCGCGGCCTATGCCGTTGTCATTGATCTCGATGACTTTGATCTTGCCGGACGGATCGATGACGAAAGTGCCGCGGTACGCCAGCCCCTCTTCCTCGATAAGCACGCCGAAGTTGCGCGCGAGCGTCTGGGTCGGATCGCCGATCAGCGGATACTGCACGGTGCCGATGGTGTCCGAGGTGTCGTGCCACGCCTTGTGGGTAAAATGCGTATCGGTCGAGATGCCGTAAATCTCCACACCGAGCTTCTTGAATGCGGCGTAATGCTCCGCGAGGTCGCCGAGCTCGGTCGGACATACGAACGTGAAGTCGGCGGGGTAGAACACGAACACGGACCATTTGCCCTTGAGGTCCTCGTCCGTCAGCTGCACGAACTCGCCCTGGTGGTAGGCGGTGGCCTTGAACGGCTTGATTTCGGTATTGATCAGCGACATGAGAATTTTCCTTGGATTGAGCGTCGATGCGAGACAGGATGCCTTCCACGAGTCGATTAGTGAAATTGATTAAATTCATAAGTTTGATAGACTGCGTCTATTGATCAGTATGGGTGCAAGCGAATGAATCTCAAGGATCTCAAGTATCTCGTGGCGCTCGCCGATACCGGTCATTTCGGCCGCGCGGCCGAGCGCACGTTCGTCAGTCAGCCGACGCTGTCCGCGCAGTTGAAGAAGCTCGAGGAGTATCTGGGCGTGAAGCTGGTCGAGCGACATCCGAAGAACGTCCAGTTGACCGATGTAGGCAAGCAAATCGTGGCACGCGCGCGACGCATGCTGAGCGAGGGCGATGAGATCGTCGCCCTCGCGCGCAACAACACCGACCCTTTATCTGGCAAGCTGAAGGTCGCACTCATTCCCACCATAGGGCCGTATTTGCTGCCTCGCATCATGCAGAAGCTGCGCAAGGCTCTGCCGCAACTCGGATTGATGCTGTACGAGCATCAGACCGAGGAGTTGTTGAAGCGGCTGCGCGAGGGTGAGATCGATCTGGGGATCCTCGCCCTGCCGGTGGATCAAGATGGGCTGGAATCGCGGCGCCTGTATCGCGAGGAGTTCACAGTCGCACTGCCCAGCGATAATCCGCTCGCGCAGAAGCCCTCCATCAAGGCGGCCGACCTCAAGGGTCAGACGCTGCTCCTGCTTGGAAGACGGGCACTGCCTGCGCGATCAGGCGCTCGAGGTGTGCAGCCGGGTCGACGTGCGCGAAGCCGAGGACTTTCGGGCCACCAGCCTCGAGACGCTGCGGCACATGGTGGTCGCGGGTCTCGGCGTGACGCTGATGCCCGAGCTCGCCGTGGAATCGCCCTTCGGGTCGCAGCGCGGGCTCGTCATCCGTCAGTTCAGCAAGCCGGCACCGGCCCGTACTGTCGGTGCGGTATGGCGCAAGTCGACCACGCGCGGCGCCGCCATCGAGGCTGTGTGCGACACCATCGGCGCCGTGATGGCCGCGAAGAGCTGAACGGCTTTTTCATGACGCGATCCACGCAGCGCAAGCCCGCCGGCCGCCGCCGCGCATCGTCCGCCGATGCAGCGGACTGGGCTTTTCATGCCGCGAACTCCGCCGTGTTCGAGGCGCTGGCGCGACAGAGCCACGGCGACAGTCTGCGCGAATTTTTCGGCACGGCAGCCTGCGAGGAACTCTCGGTTCTCGCCCGCGCCGCCCGCCGGGTCAAGACCGCCGGCGGACCGCGCGTGCTCGTGATTCCCGGCATGATGGGATCGCGCCTGTGCGATATGTCCGCCGGGAAGAGCCGCGGCGGTCGCATGCTGTGGATCGATCCTGCGTCGATCGCCGGTGGACGACTTACCGACTTGGCTCTGCCGTCGCGACGCACGATTCGCCCCCGCGGTGTGCTCCTCTCCTCCTATGCGCGCCTGAAACTACGGCTCGCCATCGAGGGCTTCGATGCGCGCTTCTTTGCCTACGATTGGCGGCTGGGGATCGATGAGATCGGCGCCGCGCTGGCGGCCGCCATCGCCGCAGCCGGCAAGCCCGCCGTGCTCATTGCCCACAGCATGGGCGCACTGGCCGCGCGCATCGCGATCAAGCGCTTGCCGAAACGCTCGGTACGCCGGCTCATCATGCTGGGAGCGCCTAACGGCGGCTCTCTGGCACCCGTGCTCGCGCTGCGCGGCACGTACCCATTCGTGCAGAAGCTGTCGAGGCTCGACCTCAAACATTCGCCGGACTATCTCGCCACCGAGGTGTTCTCAGGCTTTCCCGGGCTCTATCACATGCTGCCGCCGCGGCGGGATTCGAGCTCGACCGTGGATCTGTTGGATCCCTCGTCATGGCCGAGCGATGGAGTGAGGCCGAGACCGGAGCTGCTCGCGCGCGTCGCGCAAGCGCGCGCCGGCATGGCCGAGCCCGACGCACGCATGGTGCAGATCGTGGGCGTCAACCGCCAGACAGTGGTGAGCGTGCGTCGCACGCCGGCAGGTTTCGAGTATGGCTCGACGCCGCACGGCGATGGCACGGTGCCACTCGCGCTCGCGCAGGTACCGGGGCTCGAGACTTTCTACGCCGAGGAATCGCACGGCAATCTCGCGAGCAGCCCGCGCATTATCGACGCAATCGTGGACTTGATCCGCTCGGGCACCACCCGCGGGCTGGCCGCGCGGTGTGCGCTGAAACCGGTGGCGGAACAGCGCATCGACGATGGCGAGCTGCGCGCCATCGACGCTGAGAAAATCGACTGGCGCTGCCTCGACTCGGCCGAGCGCGAGGCGGTAATGGCCGATCTCGACGGCCCGGACGAGCCCACACCCGGCTCGGCCGCTTCGCTCGCTTAAACCCCGTCCCGACGCGGCGCCAGCCGGGCCCGAGCGTGCGGCAAATGCAGGGGTTTTGCCCAAATGCGATGTACTTCCCGGGTGCGGCCGCCTTTTTGCCGAATATTTCACATATCGCCGCCCCGTCCCGCGGCAATATCACATTCCATAGGATTGCCGGCCCATGAACGCCCGAACTGTTCCCGCAGGTCAAGCGAAAGCCGTGGCCGCCCCGCCGCGCTTCGATGCTAAATTTATCGAAGAGCACAAGCTCATCGAGCGCTATCTCGAGAATAAGCTGCCGCTCAGAGGCGCCGTGGATCTCGAGAACTGGTGCCGCGCACACCCCGAATATCTCGACAAACTCAAGCTCTCGGAGCGGGCGCAGGCGAGTCTCAAGCTCCTCGATGCGAGCGGCCACGGGGTCGACCTCGGGGAACCGCAGCAGCCCTGGTGGAAATCGCCGTACGTGCTGATCGGATTGGCGGTCGTCAGTTTTTTATGCCTCGTGACCGCCTGGACGTTAGTAGGAAAGCTCAGTTTGTTGCGCAGCGAGCTCGAGGACGCGAAGCTGCGCGCGAAGCAAGGCACGCTGGTGCAGCCGGCGGTGCAGACCGTGCAGCACATCTCGCCGGACCATGCGCCCGGCCTCGGCGGTTCGCGCATCCTGGTGAGCACCGTCGCACCGCAGCTCATCGACCTGCATCTCGACATGACCTATACGCAGAAGCTCAATTTGTTTCGCATCATCGTCGACAAGCAGGACCAGGGCCGAGCTCTGATCTTGAACAACGTGCTCAAGGACTCGAACAACGACTTGCGCATGACGTTCAACACCACCGGACTTTCGGCGGGCATTTACACGGTGCGCATCGAGGCGCTGCCGCCGCGCGGCGATCCCATCCCCGACGGCTGGCTGACTCTCGAGGTACGCTGAGCGCCCCGGCCGCGCGACGCGCGGCGCTACGCTTGAGCTTGATCGCGCAGCGTGACGATGGGCGGCGTATTGACCACACGCCGCGTCGCGAGTGTGCCGCTCACGCCCACGAGCACCGTGCCGCAGACCAGCCCGAACACCCACACCCACGGGTCGAAGCCCAGCTCGAGCGAGAACAGACGTCGCGCCAGTATCCATCCCACGGCGCTCGCGCCGCACGCCGCGAGCGTTCCCGATAAGAAGCCGAGCGCCGAGAATTCCGCGGCGACGCCGCGCAGCACCGTGCTGCGGCTCGCGCCCAGCGTTCGCAGCATCGCGCTCTCGTAGCGGCGCTCATCGCGGGTCGCTTGCACCGCGGCGAGCAGCACCACGACGCCCGCCGCCAGTGTGAACAGGAAAACGTACTGCACGGCCAGCGATGCGCGGTCCATGATGTCGCGGATCTGCTTGAGGATGGCATCCACATCGAACACGGAGATCGTGGGGAACCGGCGCACCAGATCGACGAGCGCGGGGCGCTGTTGCGCCGTCAGGTAAATGCTGGTCATGTAGGTCCCGGCCGCGCCATCCAGGAGCTTGGGCGGAAACACCAGAAAGAAATTCGGCCGGAAGCTGTCCCAGCGCACTTTGCGAATGCTCACGACGCGCGCCGTGAGGCTCTCGCCGGCCACGTCGAAGCTCAAGCTATCGCCGAGCTTCAGGCCAAGCGCCTCCTGGTACTCCGAGGAGATCGACACCAGCGGCTCGCTGAACTCGGCAGCGGTCCACCAGCGACCGGCGACCAGCTGATTGTCCTCGGGAAGCGCGGCGGACCAGGTGAGATTCTGCTCGCGCTCGACGAAGCCGCGCGCGCGGTCGCCTGCGAGCTTGCGCGCCGCGGCGGGCACGCCATCGATGGCGGTCATGCGCGCACGCACCATCGGATACAGCTGCGGTTTGCCGAAGCCGTGCGCGCCCAAGAATTCCTCCAGCGGCGCGCGCTCCTCCGGGCGGATGTTGACGATGAAATTATTGGGCACATCACTCGGGAGGCTCCGCCGCCAGTCGGTGAGCAGATCGCCGCGCACCACCGCGAGCAGCAGCAGCATCATCAGGCCTAAGCCGAAGGCGACGATTTGCAGCACGCTGCCGGTGCCGCGCCTCGATACGTTCGCGAGTCCGTAGCGCCACGCGACACCGACGCCGCCGCGCAATCGCCCCGTGAGTCGCACGAGCCCGTAGCCGGCGGCCGCCAGCACCACGCCCACGCCGAGCACGCCCAAGAGCACGCCCACCACGAGCTCCGTGTCACGCACCAGACTCCACAGTATGGCGAACAGCGCGCCGACGGCGAGCGCGTACACCAGACCGAAGCGCAACGGGGGCGCGGTCATGGTCCGCCGCAGCACGCGAGCGGGCGGCGTGTTCTTCAAGTGCAGCAGCGCCGGCAAGGCGAATCCGACCAGCATAGCGTTCACCGTGACCAGCGCGACCGCGATCGGCGCGAGCGATGCCGGCGGCAGCGCGATGCGGATCAGATCGCGCAGCAGCCACGCGAGACCCCATTGCGCGCCGTAGCCCAAGAGCGCTCCGGCGGCCACGGCGAGCAGCGCGAGAATCGTGAGCTCGATGATGGAGATTGCGAGCACGAAGCGCTGCGAGGCGCCCATGCATTTCATAAGCGCGACCGCATCGATGTGCCGTGACGCGTAGCGGCGCGCACCCATCGCCACCGCCACTGCGGCGAGCAACACGGAGGCGAGGCTCGCGAGATTGAGGAAGCGGCTCGCTCGATCGATCGCCGAATTCAGCTGCCGGCTGGATTCGTCCACCTCGCGCAGCCGTTCGCCGGCGCCCTTGTTCGCCAGCAAATAGTCGTGAAACTCGGCGACTTGGGCAGGGGCGCCTGCGAACAGCGCCGCGTAGGTCACCCGGCTTCCCGGTTGAATCAGCTGGGTCGCCGCGACGTCGTCGTAGTTCAAGAGCACCGCGGGCGCGAGATTTACGAAGCCCGTGCCCTGGTCGGGCCGATAATCGAGCACCCGCGTCACCTTGAACGTTGCTGCCCCGATGCGGATCGACCCGCCGCTGTGGATGTCGAGCTGCGCCATGATGCGCGCATCGACCCAGGCCTCACCGCTCGCGGGAATCGACTCGGTGGCGCGCGCGGCGCCGAACGGTGTGTCGGCGATGCGCACGTGCCCGCGCAGCGGATAGCGGGCCGTCACCGCATTGAGCGCCGCGAGCTGGCTCACCTCGCCTTTGAAGATCGCCGTGGGGAACGTCAGGATCTGCGCGACGGCAAGGCCCAGAGCGCGCGCCTTCGCGAAATAGCTCTCGGGGAAGGGCGTGGGTGACTCGAGCCGCAGATCGGCCGCCAGCACTTCCGCAGCCTGCGCCCTGACGCCTTGCGAGATGCGGTTGGTAAAGAATCCCACCGCCGTGAGCGACAGCACGGCCACGCACAGGGCAAGCAGCAGCACCGAGAGCTCGCCGGATTTGAGGTCCCGCCAGAGGTTGCGCAGCGCGAAGCGCAGCACTTGCATCAGCCGGCTCCCGGGAGGCCCACCGCCCGTCCGGCATCGAGCTCGAACACGCGCGCGCAGCGTTGCGCGAGGCTGCGATCGTGCGTCACGAGCACCAGGGTGCTGCCGACGCTGCGATTGAGCTCGAACAACAGGTCCGTGACCTTGAGGCCGGTGTGCGTATCGAGATTGCCGGTTGGCTCGTCCGCGAACAGCACGGCGGGCTGGGTGACGAAAGCGCGGGCAATCGCGACCCGTTGCTGCTCACCGCCCGACAGCTGCTTGGGATAATGCGCGGCACGCGCGGCGAGTCCCACCTGCTCGAGCGCCGCCGCCGCCGCGGCGCGCGCGTCGCGGCGCGCGCGCAGCTCCAGCGGCAACATGACGTTCTCCAGCGCCGTCAGGGCCGGAATCAGATGAAAGGACTGAAACACGAAGCCGACGTGCTGCCCGCGCAAGCGCGCGCGGCCGTCCTCATCGAGCCGCGTCACTTCCACGCCCGCGATCAGCACATCGCCCGAGGTGGGCGAATCGAGTCCCGCCAGCAACGCGAGCAGCGTCGATTTGCCGGCGCCGGACGCGCCCACCACGGCGAGGGTCTCGCCCGATCGCACAGTGAGGCTCACATCGGAGAGAATGGTGAGCGGGCCCTCGGGGCTCGGAACGGTCTTGGTCAGATGTCTGGCCTCGAGTGCGGTTTGATTTTGCATCATGGAGAGTCCGTGAACCGGATATTCGTCCTTTTGATCCTGTGGGTGGCGGCGGTCCCGGCGTACGCAGAAACGCCGGGGATCCTCGTATTCGGCGACAGCATCAGCGCCGGCTACGGCCTACCGCGCGTCGATCGGGGCTGGGTTGCGTTGCTGCAGGCGAAGCTGAAGACCGAAGGTTACGGCTATGAGGTCGTCAACGCCAGCGTCAGCGGCGAGACCACGGCGGGCGGCCTCGCGCGCTTGCCGCGCGCGCTCAGCCTGCACCATCCCGCGGTCGTGATTCTCGAGCTCGGCGGCAACGACGGCCTGCGGGCGCTGCCGATCGAGCAGATGCGCGCGAACCTGGCGCAGCATGATCGATCTGGCAAAAGGCGCAGGCGCGAAGGTGCTGCTGCTCGGCATGCGCATACCGCCCAACTACGGTCCAGAGTACACGGCACAGTTCAGCGCGGTCTATGCCGACCTCGCCCGCGATAAGCACGTTCCGCTGGTACCGTTTCTGTTGAGCGACGTCGCCTTGCACCCGGACCTCATGCAGGCCGACGGCGTGCATCCCGTGGAGGCGGCGCAGCCGCTGCTGCTCGCGACTGTTTGGCCGACGCTCGAGCCCTTGCTCAAACGACAGAGAGCGGCGCCAGGGGGCCACTAGCGGGCCGGTGGCCGGGCGCGGCATTGCCGCAGCCTTGGCGGCGCGGGGAGCTCGGAAGCCGATTTACTCCCGGGCGGCGCGCGGACCGAGGCTGTCCGGCAGCAATGTGATCACGTTCATGAGAAAGTTGGTGTGGTCGTGCGAGGATGTGCCGGCAAAGAGCCGTCCCTGCACGATACGTGGGAATCCTCCACCACGTTTTCCGGAAACTCGGAGATGCCGACGAGCTGCAATTGATCGGCAGATTGGCACATGAAGCTCTGCGCCGGGGAATAGATGTAGATCTCACGATCGAGCGTGAGCACCGGCACGTTGTCCATGCCGTCAGAGGTCGGATAGGAGCGAAAATGCACCCGTCCCGTCAGTGTGTGCTTGACCGGCTGGGTCAACAGGCACCCGCCGTAGCCGTGCACGCAGCCCGCGGCCGCGAAGGAAATTCCGATTACCAGCGAACGCCACCCTGTCATTTCATCTCCCATCCCGAGGCGCCCGAAAGCGCAAATGCGGCAACCCCGCAAGCATACTCCGACAGGCCGCGACGTTGCTGCGCGTCTTCATCCGGTGCTATACACGCGAGACAAAAAATCAGGAGCCGGAACCCAGTGCAACGCGTTTGGCTGAACCAGTACCCGCCCGGTGTGCCGACCGACATCGACCCGGACCTGTATGCCTCGCTGAACGCGATGTTCGAGGAGGCCTGCGCGGCGTACGGCAACCTGCCCGCCTATCAGAATTTCGGCACGGTTCTCAGCTTACGCGCAGCTCGATGACCTGAGTCGCGCATTCGCCGCATGGCTGCAGAAGAAATCGGGCCTCGTGCCTGGCGACCGCGTCGCTCTGATGATGCCGAACCTAATGCAGTATCCGGTCGCGCTGTTCGGCACTCTGCGCGCGGGCATGGTGGTGGTGAACGTCAATCCGCTGTACACCGCCCGCGAACTCGAGCATCAGCTCAAGGACTCGGGCGCGAAGGCCATCGTCATCGTCGAGAATTTCGCGCACGTGCTGCAGCAGGTGCTGCCGCATACCGAGCTCAAGCAGGTCCTGGTGACGCGCATCGGCGATCTACTCGGACTGTTCGCGCGGCATGCTCGTGAATCTCGTCCTGCGCCACTGCGCAAGCAGGTGCCCGCCTGGAGCATGCCGGGCGCGATCACGCTCAAGAGCGCGCTCGGCGGCGGGGCTCGGCCTTAAGCTCGCGCCGTACCGCGGTCGGCCCGCAGGACATCGCCTTCCTGCAATACACGGGCGGCACCACCGGCGTCGCCAAGGCGGCGGTGCTCACGCATCGCAACATGGTGGCCAACGTGCTGCAGGCGAGCGCCTGGATCCGGCCCGCGCTCGCAGCCCGGGCCGCAAAGAATCGTCATCACGGCGCTGCCGCTCTATCACATCTTCTCGCTCACGGCGAACTGCCTCTTGTTCGCGCGGCTCGGCGCAAAGAACGTGCTCATCACCAATCCGCGCGATTTTCCGCGCTTCGTCGCCGAGCTGCAAGCAAGCACAAGTTCTTCTTCATCAGCGGCGTCAACACGCTGTTCAACGCGCTGCTGCACACGCCCGGCTTCGACTCCCTCGACTTCTCGTCGCTCAAGATCACGCTCGGCGGCGGCATGGCGGTGCAGGCGGTGGTCGCCGCGCGCTGGAAGAAGGTCACGGGCAACGTGCTGACGCAAGCCTGGGGATTGACCGAGACCTCGCCCGCCGCGTGCATCAACCCGATGGGCGTCGACTTCAACGGATCGATCGGGCTGCCGATCCCCTCCACGGACATCTCGATCCGCGACGACGCCGGCGTGGAGATGGGCACCAACGAGGTGGGCGAGATCTGCGTGTTCGGACCGCAGCTCATGCGCGGCTACTGGAACCGTCCCGACGAGACGGAGAAGGTCATGTTCGGCGACTGGCTGCGCACCGGCGACATCGGGCGCATGGATGACAAGGGCTTCGTCTTCATCGAGGACCGCAAGAAGGACATGATCCTCGTCTCCGGATTCAACGTCTATCCCAACGAGATCGAGGCCGTCGTGGCCGAGCATCCCGGCGTGCTCGAGGTCGCGGCGGTCGCGCAGCTCGACGAGAACTCCGGCGAGTCGGTGGCCCTGTTCGTCGTCAAGAAGGATCCGAATCTCACCGCCGAGGCCTTGATCGAATACTGCCGCGCCAATCTCACCGGATACAAAGTGCCGAAGCACGTGTATTTCCGCAGCGAGCTGCCGAAGACCAATGTCGGCAAGATCCTGCGGCGCGCGCTGCGCGATGAGCTGCGCGGGTCTCCAACCGCGGGCACTGCGACCCCGGGCGCTGCTCCGAGCCCGGGCGCTCAGACCGGATAACCGCGCACCGTCTCGACGAGAGTTGCCACGCGCTCAGGGTCGACGCCCGGCGTGATCCCGTGCCCCAGATTGAACACGTGTCCCGGTCCCTTGCCGAAGCTCGCCAGAACGCCGCGCGCCGCCGCGCGCAGCGTGTCGGCGGGCGCGAACAGCGCGGATGGATCGAGGTTGCCCTGCAGAGCGACGCGGTCTTGCACGGCGGCCCGGGCAACGCTCAAGTCGGTGGTCCAGTCGACGCCCACCGCGTCGCAGCCGATCGCCGCGATGGCCGCAAGCCATGCACCGCCGCCCTTGGTGAACACGATGCTGGGCACGCGCCGGCCCTCGGCTTCGCGCGTGAGCGAGCCGACGATCTGCGCCATATAGGCGAGGGAGAACTCCTGATATTGCGCGGGCGTGAGCACGCCGCCCCAGGTGTCGAAAATCATCACCGCCTGCGCGCCCGCCGCGATCTGTGCGTTCAAATACAAAGTCGTGGCGCGCGCGAGCACCTCGAGCAGCCGGTGCAGGGTCGCGGGACTTTCGTACATCATGCGCTTGATGTGCTGAAAATCCTTGCTGCCGCCACCCTCCACCATGTACGTCGCGACCGTCCAGGGACTCCCCCCGAAGCCGATCAGGGGAATGCGCCCTTTGAGCTCGCGGCGAACGAGCGCCACCGCGTCGATCACGTACTTGAGCTCGACATTCGGGTCGGGCGCACCGAGCTTGGCCACGTCAGCAGCCGAGCGCACCGGCCGCTCGAACTGAGGCCCTCCCGCCCCGGTCTCGAAGCTCAACCCGAGGTTCATCGCATGCGGAATGGTGAGAATGTCGGAGAACAGAATGGCGCCGTCGAGCGGATACCGATCCACGGGTTGCAGCGTTACCTCGCACGCGAGCTGTGGGTTCGTGCACAGCGCCAGAAAGCTGCCGGCGCGCGCACGCGTCGCGCGGTATTCGGGCAAGTAGCGGCCCGCCTGGCGCATGAGCCAGATCGGCCGGCGCGGCGTCGGTTGGCGCAGCAAGGCGCGCAGCAGGAGATCGTTTTTGAGTGCTTCGGTCATATGCGCCTTGTTCCGCGGAGCTCCGCTTCAGGTTCTCTCGCTCGCATCGAAAAGCCGCCGGTGCTCGAGGATCGCGTAACGATCCGTCATGCCCGCGATGTAATCGGCCACCGCACGTGCGCGCCCGGACGCGCCCTGCGCGGCGCCGAGGCGCGCGGCATTCGCGGCATGCTCCTCGGGCATGAGCCCCGGGTCGTCCAGAAACGCCTCGAACAGCGCGGTCATCACTCGGCGGGCCTTGGAGGTCATGCGCCGCACCTTGTAGTGCTTGTAGACGCGGTCGCGCAGAAAACTCTTGAGCGACTGATTGAGCTCCTGCGTTTCCTCGCTGAAGCCTATGAGCGGCGCCGCCAGCGAGCGCACGTCCGCGGCCGAGGATACGCCCGCGGCACGCAACCGCGCCGCGGATGTGTCGATCAGATCGCTGACCAGGTGATTGATCATGCGCCGCAGGATCTCGTTGACCAGCCTTCGCCCGGCGAGAGCGGTGTACTGGCGGCGCACCAGCTCGTGGTAGCGGGCGAATAAGGGAATTTGGGCGAGCTCTTCCACCGTGACGAGGCCGGCGCGAATGCCGTCGTCGACGTCGTGGTTGTTGTAGGCGATCTCGTCCGCGAAATTAGCGAGCTGCGCCTCGAGTCCCGGTTGTGTACGCAGCAAAAACCGCTCGCCCAAGTCGCCGAGCTGCCTCGCGTTCGTGGCCGAGCAGTGCTTCAAGATTCCCTCGCGGCACTCGAACGTGAGGTTGAGGCCGTCGAATTCGGCGTATTGCTCCTCCAGCTCATCGACGACCCGTAACGATTGCAGGTTGTGCTCGAAGCCGCCGAAATCACGCATGCACTCGTTGAGCGCATCCTGCCCCGCATGCCCGAAGGGCGTGTGGCCGAGATCGTGCGCCAGACAAATCGCCTCCGACAGCACCTCGTTCAAGGCAAGCGCGCGCGCGATGGCGCGCGCGATTTGCGCGACTTCCAGAGAATGGGTGAGGCGCGTGCGATACAGGTCGCCCTCGTGATTGACGAACACCTGGGTCTTGTAGACCAGCCTGCGGAAGGCGGTCGAATGGACGATCCGGTCGCGGTCGCGCTGGTACTCCGAGCGATAGGCGGGAGCCGTCTCGGGGTAACGGCGGCCGCGCGACTCGCTCTCCTGCGCCGCATACGCGGCCAGGTCGCTCATGCAAAATGCTCCTGCAACGTCGCGTCGAGCGCACTCTTGTCGTACTTCGCGAGCACGGTCGCGTTGCCCAGCCGCTCAAGCAGCACCAAGCGCACGGCCCCGGCGAGCACTTTCTTGTCCATTTTCATGAGCTCGAGCGCGCGCGCGACGCCGATCCGCGGCGCCTCGACGGGCAGACCGGCACGGCGCACCAGCGCGTGGATCAGATTGCGGGCGGGCGTGTCGATCAGCCCCAACCGGCGCGACAGATCCGCCGCCATCAGCATGCCGAGCCCGACCGCCTCGCCGTGCAAGTACACCTCGTATCCCGTTGCCGCCTCGATGGCGTGCCCGAAGGTGTGGCCGAAATTCAGGATCGCCCGCAGCCCCTCCTCGCGCTCGTCCTGAGCGACCACCGCGGCCTTGATGAAGCAAGAGCGGTAGATCGCATGGGTGAGCGCGTCGGGCTCGCGCGCGCGAAGCTGCGACATGTTGTTGTCGAGCCAACCGAGCAATTCGAGGTCCCAGATGCAACCGTACTTGATCACCTCGGCGATCCCGGCCGAAACCTCGCGCTCAGGCAGGCTGTCGAGGGCGGCGGTGTCGGCGATGACGGCAATGGGCTGGTGGAATGCGCCGATGAGGTTCTTGCCGCCGCTGTGGTTTACCCCGGTCTTGCCGCCGACCGAGGAGTCCACTTGCGCGAGCAACGTGGTTGGGATCTGCACGCAGCGCACGCCGCGCTGATAGCAGGCCGCGGCGAAGCCCGCGATATCCCCGACGACGCCACCGCCGAACGCCAGCACCACGGCATCGCGGTTGAACCGCTGCCCGACCAGGGCGTCGAAAATCCAGCTCACCGTCTGCAGGGTCTTTTGCTGCTCCCCCTCCGCCAGGATGCACTCCTGAATGCTGCGGCGCTCGCCCAGGGCGGTACGCAGCGTCGGCAGGTACAGGCGCGCCACGGTAGTGTCGGTCACGACCATGAGATCCTTGCCCGGGATCTGCGATTCGATGAGCGCGGCGTTGCTGAGCAATCCAGCGCCGATCGTGATGAGATAGGGGGAGTGGCCGACGTCTACCTTGAGGGTTTGCACTTCAAGGATTATACGAAGCTTACGCGCCCCGCGCGCGCTGAAGCTGCCGATGAATCTCCTCGGCCACCGCTTGGACGCGTCGCCCATCCGTCGCCACCGTGATATCGGCGATTTCCGCATACAGTTGCGCACGGTGACGCATCAGCTCGGCCAGCTTCTCCTCCGGATCGGTGTCGTTGAGGAGGGGGCGGTGGCGCCCGTGGCGGGTGCGCTCGATCTGTTGGCCGATCGAAGTCTCGAGATAGACCACCGCACCCCGCTCGGCCAGCATGCGTCGATTGTCCGCGTCGATCACCGCACCGCCGCCGGTGGCGATCACCACGCCCGTAAGGCCCGTGAGCCGCTCGATGGACTCCCGTTCGCGCAGCCGGAAGCCCGCCTCGCCCTCTTTCTCGAATATGAAGGCGATGTCGACCCCGGTGCGGGCCTCGATGTCGGCGTCGCTGTCGTGGAAGAAGAATCGCAGGAGACGGGCCAGATGACGCCCTACGGCGGATTTGCCCGACCCCATGGGGCCGATGAGGAAGACGTTGGACTGGGAGAGCATGGAGGGAAGGATACAGAAACCAGGACCCCGGAAAGAACACGGCCGCCCGAGGGCGGCCGTGAGGTTCGAGGTCTGAGCACGGAATCAGCCAATGGTGACCGGAATCGCCGAACGTCGTGGTCGACTTCGATTCAGGCGCGGTCACCGTGACGGTGATTGAGCCGGTGCCGTGTACTCGTTGGCGCGGTGAGGCCTATGACCACAACGTCGCCCCCGACCGTGGCGCCTCCCGGAATCGTGTAGTAGCTGCTCGTCGGGCCGCCGCTCCCGTTGCAGCCGATCGTAACAGTGGCTCCCGAACCATTGATGGTCACGGTAATGACCCGAACGTCACGGCAACGGTGGTGCCGGCCGGCATGGCGTTGCCGTTCTGGTCTGTGATCAGAACTCCAAACGACCCTGTAGTGGGCGCTGCGGGAGCGGCGGGCGCTGGCCGCGAGGCTCACGCCGCGCTAAGGCTCGTGAATGTTGTCGGCGATAGAGACCGACAGATAGGCGTTGGCGTTGGAGGTCGACATGACGAGCAGATGCTCGACCCCGATCGCAAGCGTGGCTCGTGCTGCAGGAGGAGGCCGTGCACGTGATGCCGACGAACTTTCCGCTCGGCCCTTGATAAGTGCTCAGTATTGTAGTAATTGAGGAAGTAGTCGCCCAACACATAGGCGCCGCTCTCGTTGGCGTCGAGGTAGGGCTCGCCCAGATCCGAGAACGGGTCACCGGCCTGGTAGTAGCCGCTGCTGGCCACGTCGTCGAAGGACTCCTCGCCGATGGCCGTGGCCAAAATCTGCGGCGCGCCCGTTCCGGTAGACTTTGGGCGTGCTGCTGGTCGTGGGCCGGGGATTCGCGCTCGTCCATAGGACCTTGCATTCACCGTCGCCGGAAGTCGCCAGCGGCGTCGTGCAGCTTCCCTGCGACATGTCCGCCATTCGTCGTGAATGCGACCGAGGTGCCGTCAGGAGCCGGGTTGTTGTACCGGTCGGCCAGCTGCACGGTGACGGGAACCGTCACGAGGTCGATGCCGTAGGACTCGACGTTCGGGCAGGCGAGCGACCGCGTAGCTGGGTGCGCCGACCGCAATCGAGAAGGCGCCGGATGTCGGTATGCCGGTCGTGACGGTGAGCGCGCTCGACTGCGTGCTGAGCGCCGGGGATGCGATCGTGGCGGTCACGCGAACCGCCGTATGCTCAGTGCCCGAGCTCACGACGGTCTGCACCGTGCCGTCGGCGGCCGATACCGCCGATGTGGGCGATAAACTGATTCCGCCCGCGTTGGTGTTCAGAGTGAAATTCACGGTGGCACCGGGCCGCGGTGCCGCCGGTCGCATCAACGACTTTGAAAATGACCGTGGAGGTCTCGTGCAACCCCGTGCCCTTGAGGCCGATCGAGGGCGGTGTGGCCGTTTCGAACTGGATCGAGCCGATGGCCGCAGCCGCCACGGTGACCGTGCCCGTCGCCGTCAGGTTCGCGCTACCGACCGCGGCGGTTGCGGTGATCACGTCCGCGCCGCTGCAGCCCTTCGCCGTGTAAGTGGCGTCGATAGTGCCGGTGGAGCTTGTGACCGTATCCGCGGTGGTGCCGGCCGTGCTGGTACCCGAGGGTGCGATCGCGGCTACGCCGTTGCTGATGCACGTGGAGCTGTAGGAGACAATGACCGGGGCCGCGGTGTAAAGGACACCGTTCTGGTCGACGACCGTGATCGTGAGGCTGGTCGTGCCGCCGGCGGAGACATTGGCGCTCGACAGGCCGATCATGCCCGACTGGAAGCTCGAGCCGCTGCCGTTGCCCATCGAATAGGTCTGTGGTGCCCGTGCCGGTACCTGTGCCTGTTCCGGTGCCAGTGCCCGTGCCGGTACCCGTGCCGCTGCTGCTGCCGCCGCTTTCCGTGCCCAGGTCGGCGCCGCCGCAACCGGCGAGCAACGTCAGCGCCGCGGCTGCCGTCATCAGTAATCTACGCATGTCTTTAGTTCCTTGCTCGATCCATGCGCGTTAGTAGAGATTTGACCCTTCGCGCAGGATCTTCGGCGTGATGAAGATCAAGAGTTCAGTCTTGTCATTGATATTGGTGGTGCTCTTGAAGAGATTCCCGAGGATCGGGATGTCGCCGAGCCATGGCACCTTCTGAGCGGAATAGGACTTGGTCGTCTCTAGAATGCCGCCGAGCACCACGGTCTGGCCGTCGCCCACCAGAACCTGGGTTTGAATCTGGCGCGTGTCGATCGAGGGCACGCTGCCGCCGGTGGCGCTGGTGACCTGCTGACCGACGGTGTCGTCGCTCACGTCGAGATCCAGGATCACCCGGTTGTCAGGCGTGATCAGCGGCGTCACTTTGAGCGAGAGCACGGCGTTCTTGAACTGCGTCGTGGTCGCGCCGCTCGAGGCCGATTCCTGATAGGGGATCTCGACACCCTGCATGATGGTCGCCTGTTTCTGGTTCGCCGTGATCACGCGGGGCGAGGAGATGGTCTCGCTCTTGCCCTCGTTCTCGGCCGCCGACAGCGCGAGATCGACTAAGTAGCTGCCGCCGAGCAAGGAGACGCCGATGCTGCCATTGGTGTTCGCCGCCGGCGTGTTCACCATGTAGCGATTGGCGAGGGCGGGGGTCGCCACCGGCGAGACCGGCAGACCGGCGCTCAAGTTGGTCAGGGCGGACTGGATCATGGTGTCCGCACCGGTGCCGGTGCCCGTGACCGCGAGCAGCCCATTGTTGCCGTTCTGCTGCGCCGACGTCACACCGAACTGGGCGCCCAGGTCGCGCTCGAAGGTATCGCTGACGACGACGATGCGCGCCTCGATGAGCACTTGGCGGACCGGCACGTCGAGCGCCTGCACCAGCCGGCGGATCTCGGCGAGATTCTCGGCCGTGTCTTGCACCATCAGGGTGTTGGTGCGCTCGTCGATCGAGAGACTGCCGCGGTTGGACAGCATGGAGTTGCGCCCGCCACCTGCCGCGCCGCCCGCCGTGGGACGGATCATTTTCGCGAGGTCAGCCACCTTGGCGTAGTTGGCCTGCATGAACTCGGAGCGGATGGGCGAGAGCTCCTGGACTTCCTTATGGGCCTCCAGCTCCGCTTTTTCGCGTGTCGCAAGCTCCTCGGTCGGTCCGATGATGATGACGTTGTCCTGACGGCGCTTGTCGAGGCCCTTGGTGCGCAACACGATGTCGAGGGCCTGATCCCAGGGCACGTTCTGCAGACGCAATGTCAGGTTTCCGGTCACCGAGTCGCTGACCACGATGTTCTGGCCGCTGGTGTCCGCAAGGAGCTGCAGCACCGAGCGCACGTCGATGTCCTGGAAGTTGAGCGTCAGCCGCTCGCCGGTGTATTCCTTCTTCTCCTCGGCGGCGTTGTGCTTCAAGGAGGGCTTGATCTCGACGGTGTACTGGTTGTCCGACTGGTAGGCCAACTGCTCGAAGTCGCCTTGGGCGCTGATCACGAGACGTGAGCTGCCCTCGACGCGGATCGCATCGACGGTCTGCACCGGCGTAGCGAAATCCATCACGTCGTAGCGGCGCATGAGGTTCTTGGGCATCAACGTGCCCGCGAAGTCGACGACGACCTGGTTACCTTCCTGGCGCACGTTGACGGGAGTGCGCGGATCCGAGAGCTGCACGATGACGCGGCCGGTGCCATCGGCGCCGCGGCGGAAATCGATGGTCTTGATCGAGCGCTCGACCGGACCGGCGGACGTGCTGTTGCTGCGCGTCAATGCGTTCGCCAGGGCGTCGCCCGGCTGGCGGCCCAGCGTGACCACAATGGTGTTGCCATCGACCTTGGTCGTGTAGGGCAGCAGTTGGTCGACGTTGATCACGAGGCGCGAACGGCCGTTCGCTTCGGCGGCGACCACCGAATCGACGCCGCCCGAACGCACATCGATGCGGCGTGAGGGCAGTGCGAGCAGGGTGTTCGGCAAGTCGAACGCGATGCGCGCCGGCTTGTCGATGGTAAACGGCAGCGGCTCCGGAGCCGGTCCGTTCAGATGCAGCTTCAGCTGTACCTGATTGCTGGACAGCGTCTGCACGTCGACGGACTCGAGCTTGAGCGCGTCAGCCGCTCCTTGAGCC